>JBEISR010000004.1:0-253780 GCA_040375295.1 Planctomycetaceae bacterium | reverse complement strand
TGGAAATTCATCGCCAGTTGCTCTCCACCTCCCTTTGCAGGAACGCAGTTACTGTTGATTAATGGGTCCAAATCAAACCCATGAAGGGACTTACACCCTCCCGTTTCGACGCCGTCAAAGGCGCACTAGCCACCGCGGCCACGCGGTGGATGTCTTCGATCGACGTCGATGCCAAATCATCCACCATCTGGCGATGGTGGCTTCGGGATTGTGGTGGAGATCTGCGATGGACGCCCCTGCCAAATCATCCACCATCTGGCGATTGGGGCTACGGGAAAATGTTTCTTACGATTCGCAACAACGCCAGGTAGTGAAGGCAGAACCAAAAACGTTTTACGAGTACGAGTGGGAGCACGAGTGGGAGTGGGAGACAACAATCAAGCAAGGTACGATAGGTGTTTCGCACGGGATCGATGACCAGCAGTCCAAGGGCAGCAAGCCAATGTGGAGGGATGATGAACCGGTGGATGGATCGCGTTCTTTGTCTGGTCGCCAAAGGGTGGGTTTCCCCGTCGATGGGGAGAAGGGTCGCATGGTTGGTCGTGATCATCGGCTGGGCCATGCCCCTGCCCGCGCAGCAGATTCCCCCTGGGATCGCAGACCTTCCGGGAGAGGTGATTCCGCTCGATGTGGAAGGCAAGCCCGCCTTCCTTGTGCTCCCCAAGTCAGAACTCCGCAAGGAGCCACAGCCCTGGGTCATGTATGCCCCCACGCTGCCGCCCTATCCCGATGTGCATGAGCGATGGATGCATGAGCGATTCCTTGCGGCAGGAATTGCTGTAGCAGGGATCGACGTCGGGGAAGCCTATGGAAGCCCTAAGGGAACACAGGGGCTAGACCAACTGCATCGGCATCTGACCACCACCTTCCACCTATCCAATCGTCCCTGCCTGCTAGCCAGAAGCCGCGGGGGCCTTTGGATGCTGGCATGGGCGGCGGAGCATCCAGATCGCGTCGCCGGCCTGGCAGGGATCTATCCGGTGTTTGATCTGCGCGCTTACCCCGGCTTGGAACGTGCGGCGGCAGCTTTCGACCTTTCTGCCACCTCCCTGGCCGATCAGTTGGATCGGCACAACCCCATCGCCAAAGCCCAAGCCGTGCTGGATGCTTCGATACCGGCCCACCTGATTCATGGCGACATCGATCAAGTGGTCCCGCTGGAGAGCAATTCCCTGGCGTTGGCTAAACGCTATCGCGAGGCAGGCAAGGGGGAGCTGATCCACCTGGAAGTTGCTTCGGGGCAGGGACACAACATGTGGGAAGGGTTTTTCCAAAGCCAGCCGCTAGTGGACTTTGTGATTGCACGCGCCAAGGAGGCATCGCGCTGATCGCTTGGTGCGGAAGGGTGTTCGCTGCGTTACCCTGCGATCACTCCCAGTCTTCCGCCTGCCGCCTCCCCATTTCCACCATGCGCAGATACTGATCGTCGCAGAACTGATCGGTCATCCCCGCCAAGTAGGCACCGACCGCCCAGGTCACCGAATGTTCCTGAGCAAGTTTCTGGAAGCGCACCGGCAGGCGTTCGGGACCATTCTCCAACAGCAGGAACAACTGCCTCAGCCGATCCGTCGCTCGATTGCGCATCGCAATCAGCTTGGGGTGGCGATACACTTGTTCGAACAAAAATCGTTCCAACAACTTTTTCTCCACTTCGATTTCCGGCGACAACTCCAACCGCAGGTTCCTGTCCATCGCCTCCTGAGCCGACCGGATCGATTCCATGCGTGGCCGGTTGTGCTGAAGGAAATCGGCCACCTGTAAATCGATCAGGGAATGAACCAGAAAACGCCGCCGATCGGCTTCTCGCTGAGGCGGCCTGGCCCCGCGTTCCAGGGCTCGTCGGACCAGCCTCTGGGTCGCTAAAGCCGACTCGTCCAGCAAACCCAGTTTCCAGGCATCGTCGACGTCGTGGGCATCGTAGGTCATGCTATCTGCCGCATCGACCACTTGCGCCTCCAGTAGCGGCGCCTGCGGCGATTGCTTGTCGGCGCGATGGGTCTGCCCATCGACCGTTTCCAGGGAAAGATTCAGCCCAGGAAAATCGGGATACCGACGCTCCAGTTGCTGCACCAGCGCCAAAGCAAAAGCATTGTGGCTGAATCCCCCCACTTCCCGCATCTGCTCGTCCAGCACGTCCTCACCGCAGTGACCAAACGGAGGGTGACCGATGTCGTGCAACAGCGCCATCGCTTCGATCAGATCCTCGTTAAGCCTCAGGCTACGTCCCAGGGTGCGGGCGATCGAAGCGACTTCCTGGGTGTGCGTCAGTCGCGTGCGATGATAAAGGCCCATATCCCCCGTGAAGACCTGCATCTTGCCGCTTAAACGCCGGAAGGCAGACGAATGCAAGATGCGATCGCGGTCGCGTGTGAATGGACCGCGGTACGGATGAAGCGGTTCGGGGTGGACGCGGCCTCGCGTCGCCAAACTAGAAAAGGCGTAAGGAGCCAGCAGCTTCGACTCCCGCTCGGCCCACTCCCAGCGATCATCGATCATCGATTGCGTTTCCAAAGGTGGATCGGTCCTTCACGACGTGGGGGAATCCAACCGAGCAGGACTGCGTTCCCGGTATTGGCTCGGAGCAACAATCCGGTGCTATGATTCTGCACCTTGGACGGAGCTAGGGAAAGATCGGTTCCTGGAACTTGCCACCAACAAGCTCACGCCTTAGGTAGCTTAGGAACCGCAGGGATCGCAGTCCCGGATGGTGGGGGGAACGGCTCCAAGCAATCCTGCATTGAACCGGGACGATCGATCAAGGTCCTGGCAGCTCAGAAAAGCTCCCTTCCAGCAGCATGCCCTCCAACAGGGCTTCCGACTGCCGCAGTTCCCGCAAGGTATCGAGGAAATTGAGGTTCGTCTGGACGTACGTGCGTTGGGCGGTCAGGTAGTTGACATACCCTTGCTCCCCTGCCGCATACGCGCGACGACTCAGCTCCAACGCCTCACTGGCCGCTGGCAGGATCTGTTCCTGGTATCGCTGGTACTGCACCAAACTGTTCCGATAGCGTTCCATGACCGGCGCCAGCCGAACGGTGAGCTGTTGTTCCAGCCTAGCCAGTGCATGCTGCGATGCCTGCAGTTGATGATACGCCTCACGAATCGCTCCCTGGTTGCGATTCCACACAGGCAACGGCAAAGAGACTGCGACGCCGCCATCCGACCTTCCGCCGATGCCGTTGTCCCGGTAGTTGACCAGACCATTGACCGTCACGTTGGGGCGAGGCACCACCTGCTCTCGGGCCAGCGTCCGCTGGGCTCGATCGATCTCCGCGACCGCAACCGCGATTTCTGGGCTGGCGGTGCGGAGCTGTGCCAGCAAGGTTTCGAAGACGAATTCCTGCGGCGCGGCTTCCAGCGTCCCATCGACCGCCTCGGGAAACTGAGGATCTAGTCCCGTGAGCGTGGCCAGCACCTGCCAGGCAGCCTGAGCCCGATTCGTTGCTGTCTCTTTGGCGATCAGCGCCTGCTGCGCCTCGATCGATGCCTGCAGCAAATCGGCCTTCCCCACCTCCTTCGCTTCCACCAACTGCCGCGCCGCCGACTCGCCCTGCTGGCTGATCCGCACCAAGTCGGCCGCCACCTGCTCGCGACGCCTAGCCACTAGAAGATCGTAGTAGGCGATTCGCACGTCGGTCGCCACCCGCTGCCGAATGGCTGAGAGCTGCTGCCTAGCCTTGGTCATCTCCGCCGCCACCACTTCCCGCTGACTTCTCAACTTGATCGGACGAACCACCTCCTGACCCACCGCGATCCCATCCTGCTCCGCCAATCCCCTCGATCCCAGCTGCTGTCCCTCGTAACCGACGACCGGATTGGGCTGGATGCCGACCTGCCAGTAACGCCCAGAGAGCGCCTGAAGATTGGCCTGCTGCTGAAGCAGCGCCGGATGCCGCTGCATCGCCTGCTCCGTCAGCGACTGCAACGTCCAGATGGATCGAACCTCCAGACCGTTCGAGGGCGAGGCAACCATCGATTCCTCAAGGGGTGGCTCTTGCACCAAACCTTCCTGAGCCCAAGTCATCGGACATGCGGCCGTAGCGATCACCCAGCCCAGCGCCGCAGCGGCTCGACGGTGTGGGAGCCGCCATCGACGCCAGCCAAGGGCCTCCACGCGTCGGAAACCTTCGCGAAGATGCTTTGGCCTTCGAATTCCCAGGTGTCTTTGTTGGTCCATGCTAATTCCCACCCCACAAGTCCCACCCCTGATGACGCTTCGCTTGCGAACCGTCCCGAATCCGCGCATCCCGGACTCTCTTCGTTTGGATCGAACGCAATGGGCCCTCAGGGCCATCCATTTCGTTTCTTCCGCCAGAAGCATCCCAGTTTGGCAATGCCAGCTTTAGGTGCGTTCCACATGCCAGACTGCCTGGCGATCCCGGAAATTCCAGTGGGTCTTGGCCCGTCCCTTCGGTCGGATTGGACAGGCCAGTACGATAAGAGCGTTCGGGATCCCATTGGAAAGAAGGGAAGATTGCTGTGGCTAAAGTTCAGGGAAACGACAAACCGGTGGCGCTAGTGACCGGAAGTGTGGCGCCACGCGTGGGACGGGTGGTGGCGGAGCATCTGGCGCGACGAGGCTACCGCCTGGCCCTTCACTCCCATCGCCCGATTCCAGAGTCCCAAAGGCATTGGCATCAACCGGCGATGGAATCGGATGAACTGCTGTGGCTTTCGGGGCCCGTGGAGTCGGAGCGGGACGTGGAGTCGTGGGTTGGCGCGATTGGGGATCATTTTGGACGCATCGATGCGGTCGTGGCATGCGCGGCGATCTGGGACGCCGCCCCCTTGGTGGAAACTTCGGTCGAGCTGATGCGACGGCAGTGGGAAGTGAATGTTCTGGGAAGTTTCCTGATCGCAAAACACTTCGGTCTGGCGATGACTAGGCAAGAGCAGGGGGGCAGTCTGGTGCTGGTCGGCGAATGGGCATGCGATCGCCCCTACAGCGACCACATCGCCTATCTGACCAGCAAAGGGGCGATCCCCACCCTGACGCGCACCCTGGCCATTGAATTGGCCGAGCGGAATCCGAGGGTGCGAGTCAACGCGATCCTGCCGGGGCCGATCCTGATGCAACCGGGGGTCAGCCCTGAAGTGACCCGGGCTTTGGTCGAACAATCGCTGGTCCAGCGAGAAGGCACCCCCGACGATTTCGCTCAGGCAGCCTGCTTTCTGATCGAACAGTCGTTCACCACCGGTCATTGCCTAGCACTCGAAGGTGGCCGGCTCATTCGTTCCGGCCCTGTCAGCGATGGCCTAGCCCACCCCGTTCATCGCCATGGCAACTCGACCTGACCCCACCTTGGCCTGAAAATTCCGTAGAGCCCCCGATGCCAATGCATCTTGGGTGATCCCTTTCCTGGTTCCTGGCGATGAGCACGGATGCTGGCCCACCTAGCGACGATTGGTAAAAGATTCCGCCACAGTCGATGCAACTCCAGCGACCAGCAACAACCGCCATAGCAATCCCATTTCGGGGGAGCTTTGGCGGCCGATGCACCTCTACCCTACAATGGCATCGCGAGCCTCTTTCCCAACGGCAAGCTATCCAAGATTCTTTTCTCCCTCTTGCTAAAAGGAGCGATCGATATGGTAATCCTTCGCTGTTTTTCGTTTCGTACTTCCTCTTACACCTGCGCTCTAGTTACCTTTCTCTCCCTTGCAGTCGGTCTCCTCGATCGACCTCTGGTCGCTCAGGAATCGACGCAGGAGGCTCCTGCCGATGGACTGGGGGAAGAGGTGCTTGCGAAGGAGGTGCGGTACGAGCGACTGACGAAGATGCTGACCAACGTCAAACTGGTAGGCCACTTCACTATCGACGGCAAGCCACTGAATGATCTGCAGCCGGAGACCTATGAGATCAAGAGCGCCAAGAAGCTGCCCGATGGCGATCTTTGGATGCTGATCTGCAGGATCCAGTATGGCGGGAAGGATGTGTCGCTACCGCTGGCGCTGCCGATCCAGTGGAGCGGCAATACGCCGGTCATCTCTCTGGAGAAATTCACGATCCCGGGGATGGGGACTTTTTCTGCAAGGGTAGTCCTACACGACGGCAAGTATGCTGGGACTTGGTCGCATGATGAAGTGGGTGGTCATCTCTTTGGGAAAATCGAGTCGCTCTAGCATCAGGCGGCGACGGAAGCGGTGGCTGACTGGCGATGGGCCGACTCCATGGCTTTTCTGATTTCGTTTTCTCTTTCCCCAGCAACGCCCGGCATCGACAGTCGACTGATATCGATGTCCTGGCAGCGCCACTAGGTAGTGGAGATGCGAAGAGCCGGTTTCGAAAAAATCCGCCTGAGGAAGAACATGGGGACACCATGGTAACGACTGGAGCGGACCACCCAACGCAATCGCGAGGGGCGAATCGCATGGCGTGGGCAGCGGCTCTTTGCGTCGCGCTGTTATGGATCGTCGTCGTCACTGGTCTGTCCACCCGTCATCATCTAGTTCTTCTCTACAACACGCTTTCCTTCGTACCGCGCTGGCAGGAGGCTCTCGCCGCCCCAGCAACCTTGTTCCTTTTTCCTTCGCTGATCGCAATCCTCTGGCTGCTAGCGCTCAGTCAGGCCAGCAGCGTCAGAGGGCTCGCCGGATCGATCTTGGCGATGGCGATCGCCGCTGCCCCCAGCGGTCTTTTGGCCGTTGCATCGATGATGAGCCTGGAGGTAACGACAGTCGGAAGTTATTTGGAACTCTTCTGGATCGCATGCTGGACGACGCTGGCTTTCGGCGTCGTTTCTGGGAGGATTGCCCAGCGACTGGAAGGGGCTCCCAAGTGGATCGCAAGTGGTTCGATTGCCGCTGCCTCAATCGCTCAAGGATGCTGGTTCTGGCATCAATCGCACCAGGCGGCGATCGATCATCGGCTGGGCTACAACGATTTTGGTCATTTCGCTCAGCGTGTTGTCCACACCGCCAGTGGCCGGGGCTGGTTGATGGAATCGCCGACGTTGCCTCCGTTCTGGGACCATTTCAATCCAGGGCTTTTGCTGTTGGTACCTCTTTGGAAAGCATGGCCCTCGGTCGATCTTTTCTTTGCGATTCAGGGCTTCTGTCTAGCCGCCGGTGGATGGCTGGTCTATCTGGCCGCGCGCGCAGCGGGGCTGTCGGTTTGGCCGTCGCTGCTGTGGGGTGCCAGTTGGCTGCTGCATCCCAGTGTGTCGCAGATGAACTTGGCGTACACCTATGGCTGGCATCCAGTGACCTTGGCGATCCCATTGCTGCTAGCCGCATGGTGGCTGGTGGAACGCCGGAAGGCAGGATGGGCCTTAGCCGTCGCCTTGCTGGCCGCCTCGATGGAGGAAACGGTTGTCGTTGCCATCGCCGTCTGGACGGCGGGGCAGGCGATAGCCGGCTGGTGGACCGCCTCGCGATCGCAACAGGAGGACCCGGGAGCATCCCGCATCCGATGGCAAACCTGGGCCGGGGTCTCTTTGAGCGCCGTGGTTGGCTTTTTGGCGATCTATCGCTGGAGCGGGATGGCAGAGTTCCAGACGGCGAGGTTTGCGGCACTCGGCGATACCCCTTGGCAGATCGTCCTTTCGCCGCTGTTGAAGCCCCAAGCCTTCTGGGGCCAACTTCTTCACTGGCGCAGCCTTTGCTTCGTGCTGGCCTTAATGCTTCCCTGGTTGCCCTGGGGAGGTTGGAAGGGGATCCAACACTGGGGACCAGCGATGCTTCCACTGGGAGTCCTTTTGGTCTGGGACCATGTTCCAGCAAAAAGTTTGGGATTCCAGTACCCCAGCACCCTGCTGCCGATGCTAGTGGCTGCAGCCGTCACTGCTAGCGCGCGACCAGCAACCTCCACCCGCCCCTGGAATGCCGGGCTCTGCGGAGTCACTTGCGCGGCTGTTCTCAGTCTCTTTCTGGGCCAGCTCCCCTGGAGTTCTCCCACACTGACCGATGTCGAAGCGCGCAGCTATCCATCCGACAGCGCCCTGCGCCGCGCGTCGCAACCCGACGGCCAGTGGATCGCCAACTGGCAGTCGCGACTGCGTCAGGCCAATCAGCCTGTCCTTGCCACCGGAAGGTTGGCAGCCGGATTGGTTGGCGTTCCCGAACTGGAGACGGTGGGGCAGTACCGGGAGCGCCGCAAAAAACTCGACCAGATCGCGTCTCCCCGCCCGACCTCCCTACTGCTCTACCAAACCCTGCTGCTCGATCTCCAGGAATCTTTCCAGCAGTCGCCGCAGCAGACCCAGGAGCTTCTTCAGGAAGCGCTCGCTGCCGGATTTACTCTCGTCGAGCAGAAGTACCAGGTCGCCATCATGCAACGCCCCTGAGGTATGTTAGCGACCTATGGATTGCGAGCCCTGCAAGTTGGTTAGTCCTGTCGTGCGGATGATATCCCCTCCAGAGATCGCGCGTTTTCTAGGTAACGACATCACCGCCATCAATCGACTAGCTAACGAACAGACCAGACCAGTCGCACAAGCCAACTGAAACGCAATGGCATCATCGCGACGATCGATTGGGATTGGTATCTTCCAGATTGAATATTCGGTGGTAGAGTCCCATGTAGAGTGGCAGGAGGTAGACGGTACCGCTACCCAGTTGGTGACCACCGCCTCCCTGATCCAATCGCCACGGGTCGGTATTCCAGTGAGCGAAACTCCGCTCGTCCACCGGCAGCACCTTTCCATCGATTCGATACCCTCTCCCCCCATCGTTGGGCCGATCCCAGTCGATCGACTGCTGAGGCGGCAACCGGACTAGATCGAGTCGATGGCTGTTGGTGTGGCGCCAGTCGCAACGGTCCAGCGGGAAATGGACCAGCGTATCGATCGCATCTTCCCGCCAATCTCCCCAAGGCATCAGCCGATTGGCAGGATCTCCAGCCGCAAACTCCTTGGCCACCGCCGCGTAGGCAAAGTGAAACAGCGGATTCCTCTCGGGCTGCTCCAGCATCCAGTACTGATGAAAGGCCGTCAGGTAGGCGGTGCGCAGGCGAGGTTCCTTGGCGTACTTGATCAAGGAATAGAAGCTCATGAACGCCATCTCATCATCCGACTGATTCCCCGAACCGATCCCGCGCTGCACCTTGGGAACCATCGCATTCATCGCGTAGGATTGCTCGCTGGAAAGCTTCTCTGCTACCTGGCGATACCGATCGTCCTGAAGCACATGCGCGGCAACTGCTAGGTATGAAAGCATGCTGGCCGAATTCAAACCTCGCTCGACCATCCAGCTGAAATCCTGATTGAGCGATCTGGGGTCGAAGTTGGCCCACCGCGTCGGCTTGCCGTCGTGGTCGACCAACGTGAAATGGTGTTCGATCAAATGATCCGTGAGCGCGCGGACCACCGACCGCACCTTCTCCTTTCGTTCGGGTGTATCGGCGACCAGATCATAATAGAGCCCGTAGAAAAAGTAGTGGCCATCGAGTTCATCCGAACTGGTATCCCCCTTCCAGTACCACTTGCCATCGGCCGATCGAGGCCAGCGCGGCTGGAGTGATTTCCAGAGCGGGTCGTTCTGCTGCACCTGTCGATCGCGCTGGTCTTGGCCTTCATTCGGATCGCGACCTCCGAAGGGAAGGACGGTGCGCGCCACATAACCTGCTGGGGGCGCTGGCTGACCGCCAACGGTGACCTGCTGGAGAAACTCCAGTGCACGCATCACGCGATCGGCTCGCTGGCGATGTTCGTCGCGCCCACTCCATCCATAGGCGAAGCACTGCGAGGCACCATACATTGAGGTCCAGAGGCCGTCGTTGTCATCGTCCTCCACAGTGACTTGACTGCGATCTCCCGGGTTGGCCAGATGGGCCGTCGCGACGTATCCGAATTCGGTCCGCTGGATCAGTCGGTCGATCTCATCTTGGTAATGATCGGCCTTATCGAGCAGATTCATCGGCCGCATGGCGATCGACCCCAGCCCCTGATCGGTCGCCAGATGGACAGTCCCTTCCCCATCGATCACGATCTGTTCGACTCGATCACCTGGTATCCAACGAAGTCCCTGACGATAGGCAAAAGTATTGTCTCTCGCGACGATCGCCCCGCGCGTGGTGCCAAACCAGACAGGTCCATTGGGTGCCGCAGCAGCGCAAAGGAATTCGTTCCAGGGAACTCCTTGGCGGCCCGATGCGAAGGTCCACTGGCCATCCTGCCGATGCGCGATGCCAGCCCGCGACCCGATCCAGAGATTTCCGGAGCGGTCGTAGACAACCGCTCCTAGGTGACGCCTTGCCCAATCGAGCCCTTGGTCGTCAATGGCCTCCACCACCACCCAAGGCTCTCCCTCCTTCTGCCGCTCCACCAGCCCCAGCTTCGGATCAATCCTCGCGGCTCGACCACTGCCTCTGGGGTCGACCACCATCGGATCGGTCGTTGCTTCTTGCGGCCATCTGGCTTGCGAGCGATTCCAAGTGCCATCGCGACTGGTCCAGTAGCCCGCTTGGCCGCGGGCATGGAGCACGCCCTGGGGATCCAGCCAAAGGGCCCCCGGTTCCATCGCCCCCAACGCGGGATGACCTGCTTCGTGATGGCGAGGAACTTCCTGGAGGAAAACACCAACCGATGGCGATTCGGAGGCGTTTGGCTGCTGGGTTAATGGAGGCTGAGCCTGCAACGGAGACGGCGAAAGAAGGGCACTGGCCAGCAGCCAGATCCCACTAGTCGAAAAGCTTAGTAGCCGATTGCGACGACGATTCATAAGCGTTGGCAGACCTTGTAGGCTTGAGAGAGGTAAGGGGAGAGGGACTCCAAGCGACTGTCGGCAAACCCAAAGCTTCCTCGAAGCGCTAGCCAGAAAAGTCGGGTAGATCAAGGATCAGGCCGAGGGTAGGCAGACCAGCGACCAGTCGGTTCGATACGAGGTGACACTGGCAGGACGACCAGATCGGATTCCCACCGCCATACCAGCAGATCGCCCCAAGCCGTTCCGGCGGCGACCGATCGATCGTCGAGGAAGCAGGCACTGGTCAATCGCGTCCCTTCGGGCGATTCCAGAACCGCCAGTTCTTCGAAGATCGACCGCCTCTTCTTCTTCGCTTTCCCTTGATCGTCTTTCCCATCGTCTTCTTCGCGCGTCCCGATGCGCATCAAACGCAGGCGACTGGCTTCGGTCACCAGCAGGAGATCCTTGTTGCTGGCAAGTCGCATCAGATGGCGATGCATCCCGTCGCGCCGTGCGTCGATCGACTCGCCATGATCGGCTGGCCAGCAGCGAAGCACCCCGGCATCATCGTAGGTACAAGGTCGCTTGCCCAGAAACGTTCCGCCTCCCACAGCTCGGTCATGCCGATCGTACGCGGCGATCCACTCCTTCTCCTGCCGATCCCAAGACTTGGCAGTGCGATCGCGCGAGGTACACAGCAGCCTCTTGCCATCCGGCGACCAAGTAACCGAAAGGATCGCGTCGGCGTGGGGTGTGGCATCCAATACAAGACTCCCATCCTCACATCGACGCACCTCCAGACGGCCATCGCGGTGCGCGATCGCCACTTCCTTGCCTTCGGGTGACAGGGCGATATCGGAGGGAACATCGTTGGCCAGAGCCAAGCGGCGCGGTGGAATTGTCTGGTCTGGATCGATCCGATAGACAAAGCCTCGCTCGCCAGGTGTACCACAGGCTACAAATACCGCTCCCGTCGCTGGGTCGACTGCGATTGCCGAAGTCTGCTGCCCCAGTTTGCCAACGCGCTGGACCAGCTTTCCATCTCTCGGGTCGATCGCCAGGATTTCGTGGTACCCGGCCAACCAGACTCGCCCGCGTTCGGCGTCGGAGGCGATCGCGGCCACTGGCAACGGCTGAGCGTAATGGTGCGGTGGTTCTGCCAAGTAAGGGGTATCTGGACATAGCTTCCATAGCGGTGTCGAAGCATCGATCTCCCACGGCGTACCAGCGACGATCCACTGCCGCAGCAGATCGATTTCCTCCTGGCTGCATCGCTCTCCTTCCGGCGGCATCTGCAGATCCGGGTCGGTGCTGGTCAATCGCTGAAGGATGGGGCTATCGTCAACCGACTGGCGCTCGACCACCGGTCCCAGTCCACCGCGGGATGCGATCAGACCGCCGATCGATTCGAGGTTCAATTCCCCCTCGGCCTTCCTAGCGTGGTGGCAGCTGACGCAGCGCCGCACCAACAACTGGGCCACCTGCGATGTCGGAGTCTTTGGATCTTGCAGATCCTGGGATCGCAAGGTGGATGCCGAAAGCACCAGCCCAAGCATGGCGAGGAATTTCAGGAGGGAGTCGGTCATGGAGAAATCCGCCGCGGTGGTGTAGCGGTCTCGTGGTGGTCGTCGCCCGATCCAGCAGCATGCTTCACCGCTCATGCCAACAACTCACTCACCACCTTGCCGTGGATATCGGTCAAGCGAAAGTCGCGGCCTGCCCAGCGGTAGGTCAGTTTTTCATGATCGAATCCCATCAGGTGCAGCATCGTGGCATGCAGATCATGCACGTGGACTCGTTGATCGACCGCTTTGAATCCGAACTCGTCGGTCGCTCCGTAAGCCTGTCCCCCTTTGACGCCACCTCCTGCCATCCAAACGGTGAAGCCCCAGTGGTTGTGATCGCGGCCAGTCATGGTCCCCTGGTTGGCCCCTTCCTTGGGAAGCTCCACGGTGGGTGTTCTTCCAAACTCTCCACCCCACAGCACCAGCGTCTCGTCAAAAAGCCCCAAGCTCTTCAGGTCGCTAAGCAACGCAGAGATTGGCTGATCGGTCTCCCGAGCCAGTTGGCGATGGCCTTCTTCGATCTTGTCGTGATGGTCCCAAGGTTGTCCGGCGCCATGCCAGACCTGCACGCAGCGTACGCCGCGTTCGATCAGGCGGCGTGCGATCAGCAGTTGCCTAGCCTGCACCGAAGAGCCGTAGCGATCGAGCACATGCTGGGGTTCGCGGGATACATCAAACGCGTCGGCTGCTTCGCTTTGCATTCGGTAGGCCAGCTCCAGCGATTCAATCCGCGCCTCTAGCATCGCATCGGCCGGTCGCGTCTGTTGATGCTTCGCATTCCAGGCCTGTACCAGGTCCAGCAGATGCCGCTGTCGATCTGGCGACATCGATCGATTCACCGAGTTCTCGATCAGTTTGTCGACCGACTGGTGCTTGGTATCGACGTAGGTTCCTTGATAAATCCCAGGCAAAAAACCAGCCTGCCAGTTCTGAGATTCCTGAATCGGATAGCCCCCTGGACACATGGCGATGAAGGCCGGAAGGTTTTCGTTCTCGGTCCCCAGTCCATAGGTCATCCAGGAACCGAAACTGGGTCGCACCAATCGCGCCTCTCCTGTATTCATCAGCAGCAGGGAGGGTTCGTGGTTGGGGACATCCGCATGCATCGAACGGACGACGCAAAGATCATCCGCATGCATCGCCGTCTTCTCGAACAGTTCGCTAATCTCCAGCCCGCTCTGTCCATAGCGTCGAAAACGAAAGGGGCTTGGGTAGAGCGATCCTGTAGGCCGTTCGGTCCGCGGTGTTTCACCTGGCATCGGCTGGCCCGCGTACTTCAGAATCGAAGGCTTGGGGTCGAACGTATCGACGTGGGAGGGGCCGCCATTGCAGAAGATATGGATCAGGCGTTTGGCGCGCGCCGGATAGTGGGGAGCTTTGGGTGCCATTGGGGAGGCCCGCTGCGAACTGGCCTGTAGGCTATCGGCCAGCAGTCCTGGCAACGCCAGCGCGCCGACTCCCAATCCACAACGACTCAGCCATCCCCTACGATCGACCAGCTGTGCTTCCGGTTCGAATCGGTTCATTGGCGGGTTCCCTTGATCCTATGGTCTCGAGCCTTGGTGGCCAGGGTGCTGGGCGCCGACTCGTCTGTCAATCGATAAAACTAAATTCGTTGGTAGCCAGCAGCGCCTGGACCAGTAGACCCCATCGCTTGGCGTCGGTGCCGCCGGGTATCGCCAGAAACTGCCTTGCCTGCTCCACCTCCTCGACGCTGGCCGGTCGGCGGAGCACCGATCGGAAGACATCCTGGATTGGCTGGTCGCCCGCCTGCGGCGCTGCATCCCCTTGGGGGAGAACCGACTCCAGTGGCCACCGCGCTGCCAGACGCTCTCCCATCGACTTGGTCAACTGAATCACCATGGCGCTATTGAGCACAAAAAGCCCTTGCTGCGGAACGGTGGTCGCTGCACGCTGAGGGACATGCGTGTCTGGATTGGCGAAGTCAAAGGTGCGGAATAGCCCAGGTAGATTCTGTCGGTCGATCGATGCATAGAGCGTGCGGCGATTCGAAAAGGGCTCGCTGTGAATCGTCTGGCTTGGTCCGCCGACCGTGCGATCCAGTTCCTGGCATGCATCCAGCATCGAATCGCGAAGCGATTCAAAATCAAGCCGCTTGCGGTTGGCGCGCCAGATCGAACGGTTCTCCGGGTCGACTGCCGCCACCTCCTCCCGCCAATCGCTCGACTGACGGTATGCGGCCGAGCTGACGATGGTGCGGACCAGCCACTGGATCGAATCTTCATGGCGATGCAGTTCCACCGCCAGTCGATCGAGCAGTGGTTGCTGGATCGGAGGATCGCAGCGCAGTCCAAAGTCGCTGGGTGTGTCGACCAAAGGACTCCCCATCAGCCAGCCCCAGACTCGGTTGACCAAGACTCGACGCGTCAGCGGATTGGCAGGGTCGAGAATCGCCTCCGCAAGGTCGATGCGGCCACTCCCTTGGTCTAGAGGACGAGGCTCCCCTTGGGAAAGCACGGCGATAAAGCGTCGCTGGATCGTCTCCCCATGCTGTCCTTGCTGCCCTCGCAAAAAGATGTAGCTGGGCCTCTGCTCGGCGCGATCCACCAGCCGCATCGGGGATGGATCGCCTCCCGGCTCCTCGCTGTTGGTGAAAACCCCATGCAGCGAATAATACTCCGCCATCGAAACCGGATCGAATTTGTGGTCATGGCAACGGGCACATCCCACAGTGGTCGCCAGCAGTCCACGGGTGACCACATCGATTCGATCGTCGGCGATGTCGTTGGGATTGTTCAGAAAGCGGCGTCCCAGAGTCAGCATCCCCATCGCATCCAGATGCCCCATCTGGTTCTGAGGATCCAGCCGATCGGCTGCCAGTTGATACCGAACGAACTGGTCGTAAGAAAGATCCTGCCGAAACGATCGAATCAGCCAGTCGCGGTATCGATAGGCATGAGGGTAGGCGCGATCTTCGTTGAAGACATAGCCCTTGGTGTCGGCGTATCGCACCACATCCATCCAACGTCGCGCCATCCGCTCGCCGAAGTGGGGCGACTGAAGATAGCGATCCACCAAACGCAAATAGGCATCCTCACTTGGGTCTGCCAAAAACGCTTCCAGCTCCTCAGAAGTTGGCGGAAGCCCAAGAAGATCGAACGAAAGTCTGCGGACTAGGATGGCCGGGGCAGCCGGTGGATTGGGAGTCAAGCCGCGCGTCTGCAGCAGCGTCAGCCAATCTCCATCGATCGGTTGCTCCATCGAACTGCCCGCATGGCCGGGAGGAGTCACCGGCTTGGCAGCAGGGGGTAGATAAGCCCAATGCTCTTTGGCGCGATCGGCCCTTGTCTTCGGCCTCGCAGCGTACGCCTCGGCACTCTCCTCACGCGGATCGGGCATCCCCAATTCCACCCACCTGGCGATCGCTGCGATCGCCTCCTCGGGCAACTTGCCATCGGGTGGCATCTGAAACGCTGGATCGCCATACTGCACCGCTCGCAGCAGACGACTCTCCGCTGGACTACCCACCTTCAGCGTGCCATGCACCCCGCCTCGCTCGATCGCCTGGCGACTGTCCAGCAGCAGTCCACCTTCGGCCGCTCCGGATTCGATCGAGTGACAGCCGTAGCATCGTTCGACAAGAATTGGACGAATCGATGACTCAAAAAAGTCTTCCCCAGCACGGTCAGCTTCCTTCTGATTGGCTGGAACCTCCTGCGCCCAGAGGGAAACTTGCTGAAAGCTCCAGATCCACCCCAAGGCCATGGCGATCCTAAATCGCCGACCGGAAGTGGTTCGATGCGTTGCGAGGCTAGCCATGGAGGTGGGTGTTTCCGATATCGGTTGGTTGGGGTCCTTCTGGGCAACCCGCAAAAGCGGCCCAAACTTCTCGGCAAATGCCCAAACTGCTCGAGGGCCCAAACTGATGGAAGGGAAAGGGGGCTTGATTTTCAGGTGGGAGTGCAGCCGAACCGAAAGCGCTACGACTGACTCTATTTATAATCGCACGAAGACGACTTCCGAACAACTCCCGCCTTTTCCAGCACGAAAGGTCTGGACTCCGTACCGGCTACCTGCACACGCCAAGAAATTGCAGTCCGTTGTCATCGGATCAGCCCCGCCAACGAAAAGCTGTCCCAATCAACTCCAGCTTCCTCGTCGACCAGAATTCCACTCGATGCTTCCTTCCTTTTTTCGCATTCCGATTTTTCCACCATGGCAAAACTTTACTTCTACTATTCGTCGATGAATGCCGGCAAGTCGACGATGCTCCTGCAGTCCAGCTACAACTACCAAGAGCGGGGCATGGAGACGATGATTCTGGTCCCGGACCTCGATCGACGCTTCGGCGAGGGAATCGTCGGGTCGCGAATCGGACTGAAGGCGAAGGCCCACGTTTTTCTGCCTCAGGATGATCTGCAGGGGATCGTGCAAAAGCAATTGGCGAAGCAACCAGTCGATTGCGTCCTGGTCGATGAAGCCCAGTTTCTGACGCGTCAGCAGGTGCGGCAGCTCAGCGATCTGTGCGACTTTGAAGGAATCCCGGTGCTGGCCTATGGCCTGCGGACCGACTTCCAAGGGGAGCTCTTCGAGGGGAGTCGATATCTCCTGGCGTGGGCCGATGCCATGATGGAAGTCAAAACCATCTGCCACTGCGGCCGCAAGGCAACGTTTGTCCTGCGCATCGATCCAGATGGAATCGCTGTCCGCGATGGCCAGCAGGTGGAGATCGGCGGCAACGACCGCTATGTCTCTGTCTGTCGCCGTCATTTTAAGGAGGGCAAGCCCCACGGATCCCGCAGCGGCATGTCCTGAATCGCTCTGGGCAACTCCAATCCTATCGGGTCGGTGGAAGATCGGCCGAAGGGAAACGATCAGAGCATCGGAACGGGAAGCAGGAAGGCGTGCTGCAGAAAGAGCACCAATCCTCCTTCCCACGAGGCAAGAGTCGCCAAATAGAGGAAGCCCAAGTAGAGCAAACCGCTGGCCAGCGGCAATAGTTTAGCGCTCCAACGCAGCCACCAAGCGGCTTTTGTCTGGCGTTGATGAGCCCGCCGCATCGCCCATCCGGCGACCAGCCTAGAAGGAATCGCAAGCACGATGAAAAACAGGCAGAGCATCCACATCAACTCGCGTGGCGGGCTTTCGATTCGCAGCAGGTAGAGCGGAATGGCAAGCAGGAGAGTCAGAGTCGTCGCCAAGCCAAAGCTCCAAGGGGCGCGGCTTGCCAGTTGCCGGATCGCACGTCGATCCCGAAGACTGCGCCAATGATCGCTTTCGGCCAAAGCTACCTGCAGGAAGGGGAGAACCATCAGGGTCCGCAGCATCCAAAGCGACCCGACCAGCCCGATCAACCCTAGGAATGGCTGGTTGTTGGCGTTCATCCCGATCACCATCAGCAGCGCAGGAAAGAGGAGACTGGCAAGGCCCCCCAAAGCAGCGCGGGCACCAAGCCACCAGAGGTGTGGGAAATTCAGCAGCCTCAGTCCGTCCCACCAGCGCGACTCCGCTTCACGCCAGATCTTTGGTCGCCAGACCTCTTGGACGAAACGGATCGGAGCGGGCCAGAGGAAATCGCGCAGCCTGCCTCCACGGAGCAACGCCCACATCACCCAAACCAGCCACAGCACCCCAACCCACCGCGCGGCATTTTCCCAACGGCCGACAATCGCATCCTGGGGAGCGATGAGGGCCAGCGATCGGGCATAATCCTGCACCCACAGCACCGGCAGGAAACTGAGCACCACGGCGGCCGTTCCCATCAGGATGCGGCGCGCCAAGGCTCGGCCTGGCAGGCAGTTACTGGCCGGTTGACCGTTGGCGACTCGCCTCGCAATTTCCAAGAGATACCCAAGCGATGCGAATTGAACGACAGGAATGGCCGCTACCACCGACAGCAGCACCACCAAGGCGGCGAAATCGAAGCTGCGGCCTGGGAGCCGAATCAGCCAGCCCAGCCAGGCGCGGGGATCGTACCAACGGCGGCCAGTCGCGGGAGTCGTGGCATCTGGTGCGGCCGCTGAATGATCGAACAACGAGTTTGCCGATGCAGAGCTTGCCGGTGCAGCCCCCGCGATCCCTTCCATCGGTGTTGCATCCAACACGTTCCTGGCCACCCAAGATCCCCCAGATCTTTGCCCTACAACTTCCGTCCTATGGCTCCATCCATCTCACCATCTTCGACCTACCAAGAAAAAGACCTTCGAGTAAACTGGGGAACGATTCGATCGATCCCCCAAAGCCTGCTGGAACCCGACACCTGCTGGAAATCCTTTTGCAGAAGAGTTTCGTTTGAGCATACCATGGGTTGGAATGCTTTTTGTTGTTTTTGCATTTCGTCACGCTGTTTGCAGCCGATGGTGAAAAAGAGCTGAGTTCGGCGGGAGATCGCTAAGGAGAAAGTGGAATCGTGCAGGATCCAACCTTCGCGCCGGTCAAAACACCGCTTCGCAGGCGACTGTTTCGACTTGCGCTGGGGTTGACCCTGGCCCTGCTGCTGATCGGGATGCTGCAACCGGTCCAGCCGGTCCGCGATCAGTTGAAGGCAGCCGCATCGGGAAAGAGCTCCCCCGCCTCCATGACGCCAAAGTCTCCCGCGGCATACGCTATCGATCATTCGATCGACCAGGCCATCCAGGCCCAGGGGCTTCATCGCTGTCCGCCAGCGGATGCATGGACCATTTGCCGGCGGCTGAATCTGGCATTGGTCGGATCCGGACTTTCGCTGGAGGAGATGCGATGGCTGGAAGCCTATCAGGGGGAAGATCTGGTCGGTGCATGGACCAAAAGGCTGCTGGCCGATCCTCGCTGCAGCGATTATTTGGCTGAGCGGTTGGCGAGAGCCTATGTCGGTACGGCGAAAGGTCCCTTCATCCTCTACCGCCGCCGAAAGTTCGTGCTGTGGCTGGCGCAGCGACTGCGGGAAGAGGCTCCTTACGATCAACTGGTCCGTCAGCTGATCGCCTCGGAGGGGCTTTGGACCGATCAGCCACAGGTCAACTTCCTGACGGCGACGATGGATGAAGCGGACAACGGCCGAGCCGATCCCAATCGACTGGCGGGCCGAACATCGCGAGCCTTCCTCGGCATGCGGCTGGACTGCCTGCAATGCCATGACGATTTTCTGGGCAACTCGTTCCTCGGCGACCACGGCTCGCCTCAACCGGGAACCCAGCAGCACTTTCACGGACTGGCGGCGTTCTTTGCAGGGGCTCGCGTCGCATCAAATCCCTTTTCGGGACTTCGCGATGATCAGGCCGAGCATCGTTACCAGCGCCCGGGAGAGGCCGATCCGGTAGCGATTTCGATGCAAGTACCCTATGGAGCCTCCTGGCTTCCCGAAGAAGGGAAACCCCGCATTCGACTCGCTGCTTGGGTAACCCATCCCGAGAACCGCATGTTCGCGCGGTCGGCCGTCAACCGCTTCTGGGCGATCCTCTTCGGCAAACCCTGGATTGAACCGGTCGACGATCTGCCATTGCATGGTCCATATCCGGAGGCTTTCGAACTGTTGGTCGATCAATTCATCCAGAGCGGTTATTCCTGGAAGTATCTAGTGCGCCTGATCAGCTCCCTGGATGCTTTCCGACGCGACAGTCGCAGCGAAGCGGGACAAGTTCTGGAAGAGCACGAGCGGCTGATGGCGGCCTTTCCACTGTCACCTCTTCGGCCCGAACAGATCGCGCAATCGATCCATCAGGCGGCGCGGGTATCGACCATCGATCAGGACAGCTCCATCCTGTGGAGGCTGGAGCAGTTTTTTGTGGTCAATGATTTTCTGAAAGAGTATGGCGATCTTGGGGAATTGGAACTGGAGGGAATGTCGGAAACGATCCCTCAGCGACTGATGGTGATGAATGGCAAGTTGGTCGATGAGCGGGTGCGAGGCAATCCAGTGGTCAACGCCACCAGTCGCATGGCTCTGGCACCGACGCCGCAGGCGATCGAGTCGCTGTATTTGGCAGCGCTCAACCGCAAGCCCACCCAAAGTGAAATCGATTATTTCACCCCCTGGTTTGACTCGGGCAATCCGATCGATGCCACTGGGGATGTCCTGTGGGCACTGGTCAACAGCACCGAGTTTCTGTGGAACCACTGATCGATCGATGGAAAGCTTGTCCGATGGAGCCCACAGGATGAATCGAAAAGAGAGCATGATCGATCCAGCAAGTCTGGGGTGTGCAGGCTATCAACGTTTTCGCTCGCGCCGTCACTGGATGGCCCAATCGGCAGCCGCCCTTTCCGCAGCTTCCAGCAGCGCATGGTCTCCTCTGGTCCAACGCCTGGCAGCAGAGTCTCCTCACCCTAATCGCTCTGCCCCCGCCACCAACATGATCCTGCTTTGGATGCAAGGTGGTCCCAGCCAGATGGAGACCTTCGACCCACACCCTGAAGGTGATGGTGGCGAACAGGTGGGAACGATCGAGACCGAAATTCCCAACATCGCCATCAGCTCATGGTTGCCGGAGTCGGCCAAGCAACTGGGACTGGGAACGCTGGTCCGCTCGATGGTCAGCAAAGAGGGAGATCACGAGCGAGCGACCTACAACATGCGCACGGGATGGCGACCGGATCCGACGGTGGTTCATCCATCGATCGGCAGTTTGGTCTGCCACCTTCTTGGCAGTACCACCACCATCCCCGCGCACGTTTCCATACTGCCCGGCGAATGGCCATCGCGAGGAGGTGCTCTGGGAGCCGCGCTGGATGCTTTTCAAATCGGAGACCCCCGCAATCCGCTTCCAAACCTGCTCGCTCCGACGGGAGATGCACGTCAGCAGCGCCGCCTAGCGGCTCTTTCCGACCTTCTCGAACCGCAGTTTGAAGAGGGCAGACTGGCCGATCTGGATCGCGTACGGACGCAGCATCGCAGCAGCATGGAGCGAGCTCAGGAGATGATGCGGAGCGATCAGTTGGAGGCGTTTGAGCTAGCCAAGGAGCCAGAGGAGATCGTTCAGCAGTTTGGCGATCAACCTTTCGGTCGCGGTTGCCTAGCCGCGGTGCGATTGATCGAAGCCGGAGTGCGATGCGTCGAGGTGGAACTGTCGGGCTGGGACAGCCATATCAACAACATGGATTTGCAGAAGGGTCAATGCCAGGTTTTAGATCGCGCCTTAGCGGCCACCTTGCGCGAACTGGAGCGACGCGGTCTTCTCGACCACACCCTCCTGGTCTGCTCAGGAGAATTCGGCCGAACGCCTCAACTGAATCCCGCCGGAGGACGCGATCACTGGCCGGTTGGATTCAGCAGCTTCGTTGCCGGTGCTGGGATCGCCGCAAGGAATGCGATCGGAGCCACCTCTGCGAAACCGAGGATGGAGCCGGAGAAGAGGATGGAAAATGTCGATCGCCCCGTCACGGTGGAAGATCTCCACGCCACCCTGCTGACCTGCTTCGGCATCGATGCCAAGGAGGAATGGAAGACCCCGGTCGGTCGACCGTTGGCGTGGAGTCAGGGGAGGGTGGTCGAGGCGATGCTGGACCGCAGCCGATTCTAGAACTGCCTTCGGCAGCTAAAGAAAAAAGCCCTCGCCCGGCGACCAAGGCATGGGGGGGAAGGTCGCCGAGCGAAGGCGGGCTATGGCGAAGCCCATCAGTTGCGTGAAAGACTTGGGATCGATCAATTCGCGGAATCGTCGCCAGCATCCTGCAGCATCGACAGATCGACCCCATCGACGTAACTTGCCAGCGAGCGGGATCGTGCCGGGTTCTGCAGTTTCCGCACTGCCTTGCTTTCGATCTGCCGCACTCGTTCGCGAGTCACCGAGAAGATTTTTCCAACCTCCTCCAGGGTGTAGGCATAACCATCCGCAAGCCCATAGCGCAGCTTGAGAATCTCCCTTTCCCGATGATTGAGCGTCTGCATCGCATGCTGGATCTGGACCTTCAGCGACTCTTGATTCGCTTCATAGAGCGGATCGTCATCGCGGTAGTCCTCAAGGAATTCACCGAAGTAGCTGTCGTCGTGCTCCCCGACCGGCTGATCGAGTGAAAGGGGCTGGCGAGCCATTTTGAGGATGGTTCGCGTGTCATCGATCGACATCTTGGCGCGCTGCGCCGTTTCTTCCAGCGACGGTTCCCGTCCCAGCTCCTGCACCAAATCTCGCGTCACCTGCCGCACTCGGCTCATCGTATCAATCATGTGGACCGGAACCCGGATCGTGCGACTCTGGTCCGCGATCGCTCGCGTGATCGCCTGACGGATCCACCAAGTAGCGTAGGTGGAGAACTTGAAGCCCCTGGCGTGCTCGAACTTGTCGACCGCCCGCATCAATCCCGTATTTCCTTCCTGGATTAGATCGAGAAAGCTGAGCCCACGATTGCGGTACTTTTTGGCGATCGAGACGACCAGACGCAAATTGCCTGCGGAAAGGTCGCGCTTGGCATGCTCAAACTGCTTTCGATACTCGATCACCTTCATCACCCGGCGGTGCAGGGTCTTTGGACTTTCAAAGGTGATCCTCATCAAATGATTCAGCTCACTGCGCATCTGACGGACCTGATCGCTAGAACGCTTCCCCTGAGCTCGGGCGTGGTCGATCCGCTCCTTGAGCAGTTGCATCCGCTGACTGATGGTCATCAACTTGTCAAACAGTGGTTCGATTCGATTGGTGCGAAGATTCATCTCCTCCACCAGTCGACATGCCTTGCTGCGGCGCCGCACCAGATCACGCCATGCCAGTTTCCGGACCTTCTTGGGCTGGCGCCGATCTATCGCTCGAAGGAAATCGCGATGATTTCTCACCAGCAGAGCGCGAAGGGTCTTGATGTTAGGACCGATCCGCTGCATCGTCGCCTTCTTCTCGGCGGCATTGGTGACGCTGACTTCGATCGTCCGGTCCAGACGCAACTTGCCGTCTCGAACTTGCTCCAGCAGTTTGGTCGCCCCCTGCAAAATGAAGTCGGTCGACAGCATCCAGTAGCGATACCGAAAACGGGCTCGGTCGATTTTCTTGGCCGAATCGAGTTCTTCCTGGCGATTGAGCAAAGGGATTTGGCCCATCTGCATCAGATAGGTGCGAACCGGGTCATCCGTCCCCTCCAGTTCCTCCTCCTCAAAAATCCCTTCCTCTTCCTCGTCGTTCCAGAGCGCCTCTTCGGCGGCTTCCTCTTCTTCTTCCTCTTCATAACGCACAGGTCGACGACGCCCCAGCGTTCCTTCTCGACTTTCCCCTTCCAGCTCCAGATCAAACGGCGTCTCTTCCAGATCCATGTCCATTGCACGGCCGTTGTTTACGCGTCGCGATGCCTTCATCAAAACGATCTTTCTGCGAAGGGGCAGGGGCGGGGAATCGACGAAGAACCGCCTAGGCGGCTTCGTCTGCCATGCACGGGAATGCAGAAAATGTGCCGCTTGAGGAATTTGTGACGCGCACAAAAGATTTCCGGCCTGCCGGCAGGCCCAAAACGACCGACCATGACGGTTGAAACGATTGCCGTGGTGTAGCCCCTCCTTCGAAGCTTCGGGGCATGACCAGCCGGCTACCACTTGGCGGTCCACCAGATCACCCAGGCATTCGATGCCTGTCGCCTTTTCGCAGCGCCGCGCAGCAGGCGCGTTGCCCAAGAGCGACACCTTTCACGCGATCGGATCGCACCGTGCCCGCTGGAAGAGTTCGGCGACTTATCAGCCGGTCGGCGGCATAGGTGCGGGATACTTCTGCCGATTCCGCTCCATCTTCGACTCCAGGGCCGCTGCCAGATCGACCTCCAGAACCGTTGCCAGCGACAGCAGGTAGGCCAGCACATCGGCCATTTCCTGCGCGATCGGGGCATCCAGCGGTTGCCCTCGTAGGGCCAGCGACTCCTGGGCAGTCAACCACTGGAAATGCTCCATCAACTCGGCTGTCTCAATGGCGATTGAGGAAGCGAGGTTTTTTGGGGTATGGAATCGTTCCCAATCACGTTCCCGAACGAACTGTGCCACCAGGTTGCGAAGCTGAAGAATCGTCGTCTCCCGTTCGTTCATCGCTTGTCCTTTGAATCGTTTCGCCCAATCGTGCAGCCTAGGTCTTGCAACGCCACCAGCCCCCATGCGCTCACGCTCGATCCATCACGGCTCGCGGGGGTCGGTAGCTCCAGCCACTTTCCCATTCTTGACAAATCGGGACAATAAAGGGCTGTCCCCGAGTGCAAAAAGAAGATCGAAGCCCCCGAAGGGTGGGTGCTGGGCTGCGGCCCAGCGCACCGGGATGAATTCACCTTATTTTTCCTATCAAGGAGTCTCTCATGGCTGTTTTGGTTCAAAAGCCCGCTCCCGAATTCAAAGCTCAGTCGGTAATGCCCGATGGAACCTTCAAGGAATTGTCCCTGGGGCAGTACCGAGGCAAATACGTTCTCCTTTTCTTCTACCCGCTCGATTTCACCTTCGTCTGCCCCACCGAAATCATCGCTTTTTCCGATCGGGAATCGGAATTCCAGGCGCTCAACACCCAGATCATCGGCGTCAGCGTCGACAGTCACTACTCGCACTTGGCGTGGCGGAACACGCCGCGAACCGAGGGTGGTATCGGCCATGTCACCTACCCCCTGGTGGCTGACCTCAGCAAGCAGATCGCGCGGGATTATGACTGCCTGGTCGGCGAGGCGGTAGCGCTGCGAGGTCTCTTCTTGATCGACAAGGATGGCGTCGTTCGTCACCAGGTGATCAACGACTTGCCTCTGGGACGTAGTGTCGATGAAGCGCTACGCATGGTTCAGGCTCTGCAGTACTTCGAAAAGAACGGCGAGGTTTGTCCAGCAGACTGGAAGCAGGGCAAAAACACGATCAAGCCGACCGTGTCAGGCAGCAAGGAATTCTTCAACAAAGAATACAAGTCCTAAGCACTGCGACGCAGCCTAACGATCGATGTTCGGCGGCAATCGCTCCTTCGTCGTTCATCTGCTTTCAGCCTCTTCTTCGGAAGAGGCTTTTTTATGGCAGCGACTTAAGCCTTCCGATCATGCATCCGGACGCTTGCGGTACTTGGCGATCACTCCCCGCAACTCCCCGACCGTAATCGTGCCGCGCCACGCCTCCCGGACAATCCCCTCGGGATCGATCACAAAGGTCGATGGATAAGCAAACCCACCGCTGCCCAGCCGATTGGCCAGCTGGACGCGAGTGAATGCCGTCGGATCGCAGTAGATGGGAAATCGATTGCCGATCTGGCCTTCCTGGAAGAACTGCTCGGTCGCCGAACGCAATTCTTTCAAATCTTTTTCCACGCCGGGCGAGCAGGAAACGTTGAGAAACAAAACATCCGAGTCATCGAGATAATCTTCCATGCACCGACTGACTTCGGGATACTCCATGCGGCACGGGGGACACCAAGTTCCCCAGAAATGCAGGATCACCAGTTTCCCCTGGAGCGAGGCTGGATCGAGCCTGCTGCCTTCAGAGATCGACCCGTTGGCAATCAGAGCCTTGAGGTCATAATCCTGAAAATGGCTCCCCAGGATCGTCGCTCGATCCCGCCCCAGCCAGACCAGAAAAAGAACACCAAACAGCATCGGAATCGCAAAACCCAGCAGAGGTCCCAGCGAACGCAGCTTCCGCGATCCACTCGGCTCCCGCCAACCGTCGGGAGAAGGCTCTTGTGTCTGCTTCGAAATTCCTGCTGCAGTCGTTTCGCCGGTTTCCACGATTGTCTCTACCTGTTACTGCCTGCGAAGAAAGATTCGACCAACATGAGCCATCCATCCGAATCATCCTATCCTCATTCAAGCTGTTGGGAAGTCGAGCAGAAGTATGCGGTCGACGGTGCCGAGGGGTGGATGGAGCGGCTGAGGAGACTGGATGCGACAGAACTGGCGGTGCAAAGGCAGGTCGATACCTATTGGCGCCATCCCTGCCGGGACTTCCGCGCGACAGATGAGGCCTTTCGCATACGCGCGATCGATCAAGAGGCCGTCGTCACCTATAAGGGAGCTCGTTTGCCTGGAGGGATGAAGACCAGGCCGGAGGTGGAACTTCCGCTGGCACCAGGCACGGTCGAGGGATGGCAGATGATCCTCGAGTCACTTGGCTTCGAGGTTGCTAGGCAAGTCAGCAAGACCCGACGCACATGGCAGGTGGTGCATCAAAGCCAGACCTTCACGCTGGCGCGGGACCAGGTTGACCAGCTCGGCTGCTTTGTGGAGATCGAACTGTTGGTTCATTCGCTGGAAGACCGCCCACTGGCCGAACAGCAGATCGCTTCCCTGGCCAGCTTGCTAGGTCTGGATCAACCGGTCACCCGCAGCTATCTGGGGATGCTGCTGGATCGCGATGCCCAAACGGATCGCTCATTCAAGTAGGTCTTTTGGTTGAGACCTTCGGACAATTCCGTGGGTCAGTGGGTCGCGTGCCTCCCACTTGCACACAACGGTGCCATGCCGGAATCACAGCCCAGTTTTAGCGGAGCGGCGCACGCTGTCTGGTTCTCTTGTGACAGCAGACGCACAGAAGGGCTTGCAGCCTTCCGCTTACGGATTTGGAAGAGGACACACCTAATCACCCTCGCACAGGGAGAGTGAGTCCATCTCGCGCTGGCCTTGAAGGCTTGCATCCGTAGCCCTTGCCCATGAAACCTCATCGCTCCCACCGGGCTTGGCCGGGCGGAGACGCCTGTCGGTATACGCGCGCCGTGCTATGACCTTCCATGGGCGACTTTCATTGGATGTGGTGCACCCACACGAATCCCAGAGGTCCTTTTGTTGTCGCCTTCTTATGCTTCCGGCGGCAGTAGATCCTTTGCGTTCTTGTCGGCAGGCCGATGCTGGAGATAGGCGACGACCACGCCAGCCACCGCCCCCAGAAGATGCCCTTCCCAGGAGACGTGCGACCGAAGGGAGGGGATCATTCCAAAGAGCAGGGTGCCACCGTAGAGAAACAGCACCAGCAGGCTGACGGCCATCAGCAGAAGCTTGCGTTCCAGAAACCCCGAGACAATCAGGTAGGAGATCAGCCCGTAGACCAGAAGACTGGCGCCGATATGAGTCGAGGGGCGTCCAAAAAGCCATAGGAGAACTCCCCCCAGCAATGCGATGGCGACCGCCGTCACTTCGCCATGAGAACGAGACCCGGCCAAGAGCACCAGCAACACCGCCAGCGGGATCGTGTTGCTGATCAGATGCAAGATTCCTTCGTGCAGGAATGGGGAAAGCAGAATCCCGGGTAGTCCACCGATCGTCCTTGGGGTAATGCCCCAGTTGTTGAAGCTGCCTGGCAGCAGCAAGTCGGCTAGCCAGACACCCCAAAGGCAGGCGATGAACCCGAGGATGACAGAGATTTCTTTTTTCAGGGGAGTGTTCGACATGGTCACCTGCGTCGGTGGTAGATCTCAGAGCGGTTCCATCGATCCATGGGGGATCACCGCGACCGATCGGGCCATCCCGAGCGTTGACTCGTGATGACGTTCTGAGTGTATCAACGCCAGCACCCTGTGGGGACCAATCTTGCGAGAAATCGTCTCCCGCAGGGCTCTTCCCAACCCAGCCAACCGCCCGATTGGTGCCAATCCCCTTCGCTTTCTGGTTCGATCGATTCCTTGGCATCGGACCATTTTTCGCGGGGGTACGACAGCTGCGGCCATCGATGCGTTGGTTAGAATTGCGTGAGGGATCTTTCAACGTTCTTCGTGATCCGGAGACGAATCGGGAGACGCGAACGGAGAGGGGATCCCCCGATCCAAAAATGTCCCCGACTTCATCATCGATGGGGATGGTGACCTAACGTTCCATGACGGTACGACGAACGAATCTGGCAGAGAAGCGATGAAGCAGAATTTGCGCAGTGTCTGCGCGCTCGATTGCCCAGACACTTGCTCGCTGAAGATCACCGTCGAACAGGGGAGGGTGGTTGATCTCCAGGGGGATCCCGAGCATCCCATGACGCGAGGCTTCGCCTGCGTGAAGACGGCGCGCTATCCGGAACGTCAGGAGCATCCAGACCGCCTGCTGGTACCGATGCGGCGAGCGGGTCGCAAGGGAGAGGGGCGTTTCGTTCCCGCCACCTGGGAAGAAGCGCTCGATGCAATCGCCGATCGGACCAGGCAGATCCTCGACTGCCATGGTGGCCAGTCGATTCTTCCCTACCATTACGCGGGCACGATGGGTTTGCTGGAGGGATCCTATCCACTCGCCCTGTTTCGCGGGATCGGCGCCCTGGAACTCGATCAGACGATCTGCGCATCGACGGGGGGAGCCGCCTGGGAAGCCAATTACGGCCCGGCCAAGGTTGGTCCGCCGCCGGAGGATCTGGTCGAGGCGCGATGCATCATCCTATGGGGGATTCACCTGCTTCGCAGCAACTCCCATCTGGCGCCGATCCTCAAAGAAGCGCGCCGGCGCGGCGCTCAAATACTCCACATCGATCCCTATCGGAACGAAACCAGTCGATTTGCCGATGAGCATTGGTCGGTGCGGGTAGGGACCGATGCTGCCCTGGCGCTCGGTTGGGCCAATGCCCTGATCGAACAAGGACTGGTCGACCATACGTACATCGATCGCTTCGCGGAAGGCTGGGAGGAATACCGCGAAGCCTGCCGCGCCTGGCCGCTGGAACGAACCGCCCGCTACTGCAATGTCCCGATCGATTCCCTTCAGCGCTGGATCGAACTCTACGGAAAATCTACCTGCAGTTTCATCAAGGTCGGCTATGGCATGACGCGCAACGAAGGGGGTGGCAATGCGCTGCGGGCAATCACCCTGCTGCCGGCGATCACCGGCGCCTGGAAGAAGCGGGGCGGCGGTGCCGTGCTGTCGACCAGTGGCGCCTTTGCGCTCGACCGCCACCAAGCCACTGGCCTCCATCTGCGTCGCCCTCAAGTGCGGCACGTCAACATGAATTGCCTGGCCAGTGAATTGCTGGCCGATCCGGTGACCATCCGCGGGCTTTTCATCTTCAACAGCAATCCCGCTGCCGTCGCGCCCGATTCCTCGCGTGTCCGGCAGGGACTGAGTCGCGAGGACCTCTTCACGGTGGTGCTGGAGCATTTCCAAACCGACTCGGCCGACTACGCCGACTGGCTGCTTCCAGCGACCACCTTCCTCGAACATCCCGACCTCTACACGTCCTACGGACACTACTATCTGCAATGGGCCGATCCGGTGGTCCCAGCGCGTGGCCAAGCCCGCCCCAACAGCTGGTTCTTTCAGCAGTTGGCGCGGCGTCTTGGGCTGACCGATCCGGTTTTCTCCTGGACTCCCAGGCAGATCGCCGAAAGCTTCCTAACCAGCGATCACCCGTTTCTCCAGGGGATCACCCTGGAGCGGCTGGAGCGGGAGGGAAGCGTCCGGTTGAATCTGCCCGATCCCTATCTGCCCTACGCCGAAGGAAGCCACCACCCCAACCGGAAGATCCGCTTCGCTCCACCGCCAAAGCAACTCGATTTCGAGGTCCAGCCGGACGCCACCTACCCGCTGCGATTGATTTCGCCACCGGGAGACTTTCTGGTCAATACGACGATGGGCAACGTCGAGAGCATTCTCCGCATGGCTGGCGGCCAACCGCGCGTCCTGCTCCATCCCGACGACGCTCGACCGTTGGGGGTGGAGCATCTGCAGATGGTCGAGATTCGATCGCCGCATGGAACCATTCTTCGGCAGGCGCTAGTCCAGCCGGAAGGTCAGCCCGGAACCTTGATCGCGCTGGGGCAGTGGTGGCCGAAACTGGCACCGGATCGAAAGAGCCTCAATGATCTGACCAGTGAGCGGCTGACGGACCTGGGGGGAGGCAGCACCTTCGGAAATCCCGTCGTTTCGGTCCGGCCCGCGACAGACGCTATGATGAAGCGTTTGCAGATGGCGGCAGGGAGCCCTACGGTTGCCCAGCAGTCCCAGGATTCTGGCGACTGATCTGGGCTAAAGTCTCCTCAAAGCCGCTCGTTTCTTTTGTCCATCAAGCAGGAAGCCCATCGATGTATCGAAGATACCTTGCTCCCCTTCAGGCCAGCGCGATGCCGGCCATCGCATCGGCAGTGATCGGTTGGATCCTGGCCGAAGGATTGCCGGCCCAACAGCCCTCCCTACCCGAATCCCTCCCAACCCGTTCCACCCCTCGATGGATCACCACGGTGCGCGATAACCCATTCCTTAAGCCCAGTGCTCTTCCTTTGGAAACCCCCGATTTCGCCAATGTTCTCCCCGAAGATTATCTGCCGGCCTTCGAGGCGGGGATGGCAGAGCAGCTGGAACAGATGGAGGCGATCGCCAACGATCCGGCCGAGCCGACGATGGACAACACGCTGGTGGCGATGGAGAAATCGGGGGAAATCCTCAAGCGGGTCGCCGCCGTCTTCTTCAATCTCACCTCATCGAACACCGATCCCAAACTGCAGGAGATCGAGGAACAGATCGCGCCACGTCTGGCCGCTCATTCCGACAACATCCTGCTAAATCGCAAGCTGTTCGATCGCGTTCGCAAGCTGTGGGAAGCGCGCGAAGAGCTCGACCTAGCCGAGGAGCCATCCAGGCTTCTGAAGGAGCAGTACGAAGCGTTTGTGCGCGCCGGGGCGCCGCTGGATGAAGCGGCCCAGAAGAAGATCCGGGCGATCAACGAGGAGCTCTCGTCGCTGGCCACCGAGTTTCAGAACAAACTGCTGGCACTCACCAAAGAGCGTTCGGTGGTTGTCGACAGCCTGGACGAGCTGCAGGGGCTTGGGGAAGGTGAGATCGCTGCAGCGAAAGCGGCTGCCCAGGAACGGGGTCTGCAGGATAAGTACTTGCTGGCGATCACCAACACCACCCGGCAACCGGCCCTGATCTCCCTGAAGAATCGAGCCTTGCGGCAGCGCGTCTGGGAAGCCTCTGCCCGACGCGGGATGGGGGAACAGGGAGGGATCGATACCCGGCCCCTGGTGCTCAAGATGGCGGCCTTGCGGGCGCAGCGCGCCCAGCTGCTTGGCTATCCCAGCCATGCCGCCTACGCGCTGGAAAATCAGATGGCCAAGAAGCCCGAAGCCGCCTTCCAGATGCTCCAAGATTTGGTGCCACAGGTGGTTGCCAAGACAAAGCAGGAGGCTTCCGAGATCGAAGCAGTGATGCGTGAGGAAGGGGCCAACCACCCTCTGATGCCCTGGGACTGGGAGCACTATGCGGAAAAGGTCCGGCAGAAAAAGTACCAAGTCGACGACAACCAGTTGAAGGCCTACTTCGAACTGGATCGCGTATTGATCGATGGCGTCTTCTCGACCATGCAGCGACTGTATGGCGTCACCTTCCGGGAACGCAACGATCTGCCGGTCTACCACCCTACGGTGCGCGTCTTCGATGTGCTCGATGCCGACGGCAAGCAGATCGGACTGTTCTATGCCGACTACCTGCAGCGAGATTCCAAGCGAGGCGGTGCCTGGATGGATTCGTTTGTCCCCCAGTCCCGACTGCTCGACCAGAAACCAGTCGTCGTCAACGTCATGAATATCCCACGACCGGCCCCAGGTCAGCCGACCCTTCTGAGCCTCGATCATGTGACGACCATGTTTCATGAACTGGGTCATGGCGTTCATGGACTCTTCTCTCAGGTTGAGTATCCGACCTTGTCCGGGACCAGCGTGCCTAGAGACTATGTCGAGTTTCCTTCGACGTTCCACGAGGACTGGGCCATCGATCCCTCGGTGCTGCAGCGCTATGCGAAGCACTATCAGACCGGGGAGCCGATTCCCAAGGAACTTCTGGACAAGGCGATCCAGGCCAATCAGTTCAACAAAGGATTTGACACCCTGGAGTACCTGTCGGCGGCGCTACTGGATCTCGCCTGGCACTCGCTGGAGCCCGACCAGATTCCCACCGATGTCGAAGCGTTCGAAAGGAAGGTGCTGGCCGAATACGGAGTCGACTTTGCGCCGGTTCCGCCACGCTACCGAAGTCCCTACTTCGCCCATGTCTGGTCCGGTGGTTACTCGGCCGGCTACTACGCCTATCTCTGGAGTGAAGTGCTGGCTGCCGACGCCTTCGCCTACATGGGCCAGCGCGGGGGGCTGACCCGCGAAAATGGCGACGCATTCCGTAGATTGATCCTTTCGCGCGGCGGGTCCCGGGAGGTAATGGATCAGTACATCGACTTCCGCAACGAGAAGCCAACCGTCGATGCCCTGCTGATCCGACGCGGACTGAAAGAAAAGCCAAGCCGCTAAGTGAGGTACCCTCTACTGCTTCTTGCCATCTCCGAAAGGAACCTCACCGCGATGATCTCCAGGACTGCGATGCACCTATGGTCGGTATCGACCCCACAGGCGACCCCCCTGGCGATCGTCCTGTTCAGCTTCCTCGGCACCAGCTTCCTCGGCACTAGCGTCTGGTCCCAGCGACCGCCCAATGTCGTGCTGATCATGGCCGACGACCTAGGAGTCGGGGATCTGGGATGTTATGGCCAAGAGCTGATCCGCACCCCGAGGATCGATGCGCTGGCGCGCGAAGGGTTGCAGATGAGGCAGTTCTACGCAGGGCACAATGTCTGCGCCCCCAGTCGATGCGCTCTGATGACCGGGTATGCCTCCGGCCATGGTGTGATCCGTGACAATCGCAACCCCGACCCCGAGAAGGTCGCGGCGCTGCGGGACGAGTTCGGCTGGGAATTTCCTGGGCAGATCCCGATCCCCGATGCAACCTTCACCTTGGCGGAGTTCTTGAAGGAGCGAGGGTATGCCACCGCAGCCTTCGGCAAATGGGGACTGGGACATGTTGGAACCAGCGGCGATCCACGGAATCAGGGATTCGATCTCTTTTACGGCTACTATTGCCAGGTCCACGCGCACAACCACTTTCCGAAGTTTCTCTGGCGCAATCGTGACAAGGAATTGCTGGAGGGAAATCAGGCGGAGGCAACCGGAGCGGTCTACTCACAGGATCGCTTCATCCAGGAGGCGATGCAGTTCATCGAGCAGCATCAAAACGAGCCGTTCTTCGTCTATCTGCCGCTGACCGTTCCCCATCTCTCCATCCAAGTGCCGGAGGAGGAACTGGAGCCGTACGCGGATCTACCGGAGGCACCGTATGAGCATAAGGCGTATCTTGAACACCCCAGGCCAAGGGCAGGGTATGCCGGCATGGTCAGCCGGATGGACCGCGGCATCGGAATGATCGTCGATCTGCTGGAAGAAAAAAAGCTCTCGGAAAACACTCTGATTGTTTTCACCAGCGACAATGGACCGACCTACGATCGTCTGGGAGGCGCCGATTCCGACTTCTTCAACTCGGCCGCCGGGCTTCGCGGGCGGAAAGGGAGCATGTACGAAGGGGGAATCCGCGCCCCTTGCATCGTGCGATGGAAGGGCGTGATTCCCGAAGGCAGGCAGTCCGACTGGATCGGTGCATCGTGGGATCTTTTTCCGACCATTGCCGAAGCGATTGGGCAGCCGATCGATCTTCCCATCGACGGCCAAAGCTTCTGGGGAGAGTGCCTTGGCAACCGAACCAGCCCGCCGCATTCGGCCCTTTACTGGGAGTCGACCGGATACGGCGGCCAGCAGGCACTGCGCCAGGGACGATGGAAAGCGGTGCGCACCCAGCTGCAGCAGAAGCATCGCAAGGGCGAAGTCGCACCGATCGAACTCTATGATCTCCAGGAGGATCCGAACGAGCAGCACAATGTGGCCAGCGAGCATCCCGAGGTGGTCGAACCGATGCGCCGGTTGTTGACTGAATCCCGCTGCATCAGCATTTCTTTTCCCTTTCCAGCACTCGATGCACCACAAGATGCCATGCCATCCCAATTGATGGTGGGCGCTGGCAAGGACCCTTCGTCCAACCGGTTGGAGCAGTATCAGTCGATCGAGCCATTTGCGATCGCAATCGATTCGCGAGGAGTGCAGTATGTGGCCGAGATGACGCAGCATCGCGTCGTGGCGATCGACCCGCTGGGAAATGTGCGCGTTGTGGTCGGGACCGGTGAGAAAGGATTCTCTGGCGATGGGGGTCCCGGTGAAAAGGCAACGCTAAACGGTCCCCACCACCTGCTGCTGGATACTGAGGAACGGCTGCTGATCGCCGACACCTTCAACGGCGCCGTCCGGCGCTGGGATCCAAAAACAGGAAAGATCGAAACGATTGCCGGTACCGGTAGGCCGGGAGATGGCGGCGATGAAGGGGTAGCCAAACAGACGGCGATGGCAGGAGCTTACTCTCTGGCGCTGACACCTGACAGGAAAGAGCTTTGGGTGGTCGATCTGGAGAATCGCAAGGTGCGTTCGATCGATCTGGCCAGCGGCGGGCTGAAGACGGTAGCCGGGAACGGCCAGAAAGGCATACCGGTGGATGGGCAGCCGGCGATCCAGCAGCCTCTGGTTGATCCCCGCGCGATCGCGATCGGCGCGGATGGGGTCGCGTATCTGATCGAACGGGGCGGCCATGCCGTGCGGCGTATCGATCGCGATGGCAAGATCACCACGGTAGCAGGAAGTGGCAAACAAGGATTTTCCGGAGACGGTGGGGATCCGCTAGCCGCAACCTTCCATGGCCCCAAGCACGCCGAAGTCGACGCACAGAATCGACTGCTGGTGATCGATACCGAAAATCATGCCGTGCGCCGGATCGACTGGAAAGAAGGCCGGATCGAGACCGTGGCGGGAACAGGTCGCAAAGGGGACCAAGGGATCGGCGGTCCACCCAACCAACTGGAACTGAACCGGCCGCATGGCGTCTGGGTCGATCCTGTTGGATGGCTGTGGATCAGCGATAGCTCCAACAACCGCGTCTTGCGGGTGCGCCCATGAGCCATCCCAAGGGGAGCGATACAACGCGCAGGCTGATGTTGATGCGGCATGCAAAGAGCGACTGGAATGACGCGTCACTCTCAGACTTCGAACGACCATTGAACCGACGTGGACAAGAAGCCGTTCCGATCATGGCCAACTGGCTGCAGCAGCAAGGGGAGAGGGTCGATGCCATCTTGGCCAGCGAAGCGACCCGCGCCAGACAAACTGTCGAAGGGATGATCGAAAAACTTGGCTGGAAGGGTGCGGTGTTTTGGCGCCAGGAACTTTACTTGGCACCACCTGCGTCGCTGGTCTCGGAGATCACCAAGATCCCAAACCATATCCAATCACTTCTCCTGGTTGCCCATAACCCCGGCCTGGAACAATTGGTGGCCCATTGGAGTGGGAAGTGGGAGCCGTTCCCTACAGCCGCCATCGCCATCTTCGAATTTCCGGGCGATTCGTGGAAGGATGCGATCGGTAGAATGCCCGTGTGTGTGGCAGTCGGTAAACCAAAAGAACTTTGATTTCTCGAGCGCAATCATGCGAAACTTCTTCAGGACCAGACGATGGACTCTCTGGAAAGGCACTCCCGCTGGTCGATCCACTCTGCAGAGTGCGATTCTTGGGATCGAATCGCTTGAATCTCGAAGGCTTCTAACGGCGGAGGGAAGCCCCTGGCCAATCGATCAATCGCTCGATGTTTCCGGCCTGATCGGAACACCCTCGGCGATTGCCAAATGGGGCGATGGAACCCAAAGCAGCCTTTCGATCGCCTCTCAGCCTACTTCCGGTTCGATCCGGATTCGCTTCGATTACACCTACGATACCGGCAACTTCTTCGATACCCAGCTCAAGAAAGACCTACTGCAACTTGCCGCCGACCTTCTGGTCACTAGGTTCTCCGATTCGCTCAGCGCGATCACGCCTTCGGGTTCCAACTCCTGGACTCTCTCCTTCACTCATCCGGCGACGGGCAATCTGCAGTCGATCAACAACCCGCCGATCGCTGCCAATGAACTGCTGGTCTTTGTCGGTTCCCGCGATCTGCCGACGCCAGGTATCGCCGAAGGAGGGTTCGGTGGCTACGCCGGTTCGGGCAGCCCTTCGTGGCTGCAGACCGTTCAGGCTCGCGGTCAGAGTGGCGCTTTGGCCAGCCCGCCTACTGATTTCGGCCCCTGGGGAGGCAACTTGGCATTCGATCCAACCGTCCCATGGCACTTTGGTGCGACCACCGAGGGACTGGATTTAAGCGAGAACGACTTTCTCTCGGTCGCCACTCACGAGATCGCACACCTTCTGGGCTTCGGTGTGGCCAGCAGCTGGCAAACCTATGTTTCGGGATCGACGTTCATCGGGCCACAGTCGATCTTGGCCCACGATGCAGGTGGCGCTATCCCGCTGGCCGCCAGTGGGGCTCACTGGGTCAATGGAACGACCGATGCTGGCAAAGAAACATTGATGGATCCAAGTCTGACCAAGGGAACGAGGAAATTGCCGACTCGGCTGGACTTGGCTGGACTGGATGATCTGGGCTGGCAGGTGATCGAACCGACCATGCGGGTCCAGGGGACGCACATCTATGGCGACAACGGGACATTTCCAGTGGAGATCGAACTGACGGGCAGTCGCATCGGACTGGAGAAAGGAAGTGCTTCCGCTGCCATCACCAATGCCCCACCTGTCTTCTCCGCACGCGGCCCTCTCAATGGGACAGCGCAGGTACCACTGAATGTGGTCAATCTGGGTTCCTTCACCGATGCGGGGTTCGGCATCGCGACGCTGCAGCCTCCCCGTACCGAAACGTTTCGGTACCGGATCGACTGGGGAGATGGTTCCTCGGTCGATCAGGGAGATGCAACAATCGATCGTCTGGGAAGTGCCGGTGTGCTGACGGCTGGTTCCTTCGACGGCAATCATACCTACCTCAATCCCGGCAGCTACACCATTTCTCTGACCGTCACCGATGACGACGGTGGCACCGCCACGCAGACGGTTCCGATCGAAATCAGCGGCGTCCCCAAACTGAACCTTCGGCTGACGCCAACCTCGATCTCCGAAAATGCCGGCAATGGAGCCGTCCAGTTGACGATCGAGCGATCGGGGTTTCCGGTGGCTCAAAGCCTCACCGTCCAACTCTCCTCCAGCGATACCAGCGAGCTGGTTGTCCCTGCGACCGTCATCATCCCAGCCAACCAGACTCAGGTAGTCGTGCCACTGGATGTGATCGACGACACCTTGTTGGATGGAACCCAGTCGGTCTTGGTATCAGCTCAGGCAGGCAGCGTCGTTGCACCGGCAGTGACGTTGCAGGTGATCGATCACGAAACACTTTCAGTTACCGTAACACCTTCCAGCATTCGCGAGAACGCTGGGCCCGGAGCGGCCCTATGGACCGTGACCCGTTCGAATACCGATCGAGCCCAAGCGTTGATCGTGACACTGAGCAGTAGCGACACCAGCGAAGCAACGGTGCCGACGACCTTGATCCTCCCAGCCTTCGCTGCTTCCGCTTCTACCCTGGTGGATGCCGTCGACGATGATTTACTGGATGGAACACAAAACGTGTTGCTGCAGGCCGAAGCTTCTGGGTACGTTTCGGGTTCGGTATCCCTCGCGGTGGAAGACTTCGAAGCAATCCGTCTGGAAATCACCCCCGGGAATTACTCCGAAGCCCCTGGCGCCAATCAGGGTTCGATCACCCTGGGCGTTCCCTTCTTGGCACCCTCCGGCGGACTGGTGATCCAGATGTCCGCGTCCCCCACAACGCAGATTCAGCTCCCCGGCCAAGTCACCATGCCTGCGGGAAACCGGTCGGTGAGTTTCCCGTTCCAGATCATCCAAGACTACGTGGTCGAAGGAACTCAATCGGTTCGCATCCAAGCTCAGGCCAGTGGACTGCAGTCAGCCACCGTCGATCTGGTCTTCGCCGACGATGACCTTCCGATCTGGCAGAACCCCCTCCTGTCGACCGACATCGACGGCGACGGCCGTGTCACCCCACGCGATGCCCTCCTGGTGATCAACCAGCTGAACCTGCGTGGCCAGGGCCCCTTGATTCCAGGAGTCGACCCAGTCGCACCTCCCTATCTGGATGCCAGTGGCAATGGCCTGCTAGAACCGCTCGATGCACTCCTTGTGATCAACTACCTGAATCTTCAGGGGTAGCTATCTCTCGAAGAAGTCCTTACCGCTGCTCAATGGCAAGAGCCGATCCCCTACCCGAAGGGCCGATCCCCTACCCGAAGGGAAAGCCTCAGTTTTGCATGCCACATAGAACGTCGCTCGAAGCTTTGCAGGGCTTTCTCTCGTCTCGAAAGCTATTCAAAAAACCAAACACCCCCCTGCGATGGGGATTCTGTAAGAAATTCTCTTGCGACTGGTGTAGAATTGTGGCATCAATTGCGGGTGACCGTTTACGCAAGCCAAGCCTCAGGGGCGTATTTTGCTCCCCTGTGGTGATGCGGAAACTGGTCCGTGCCGATCCGAATCGAGCACCGCAGTTGCCTGCCGGATTCCCACCCACCTCGACGACGGGAACGATGCCATGCTTTCGATCTTCGGGCAAAAAAGTCGCCTGTGTGGTGGCCTATCGCGCCGACAGTTTCTGACGATCGGAGGTCTTTCGTTTGGAGCCGGTGGGTTTGGTCTGGCCGATCTTCTACGTGCCGAGGCAACCAGCGGAAAAACCACCCACAAAGGTTTGATCAATATTTTCCTTGGTGGCGGTCCGCCCCACCAGGACATGTGGGAAATCAAGACTGAAGCGCCTAGTGAGATTCGCGGCGAGTTTCGTCCGATCGCCACCAACGTGCCGGGGATTCAGATCTGCGAGGTATTTCCCGAGCTAGCCAAGCGGATGGACAAATCGGTGGTGATCCGTTCGGTGGTCGGCTGCAAGGATCGCCATGAGGCGTATCAGTGCATGACCGGTTGGTTTCCCGATGACCTGCGAGCTGTGGGGGGAAGGCCTTCGATCGGTTCGGCGGTCTCCCGACTTTATGGACCAACAGATCCGTCCGTGCCACCTTATGTTGGGCTGGCCAATCGAACCCAGCATGTGCCCTGGTCGGATCCTGGGAATCCAGGATTCCTGGGTGCTGCGTTTACGCCGTTCAAACCGGATGGTCCTGGGATGGAGAACATGAAGCTCCAGGGGATAGGCCTAGACCGACTTCAGGACCGCAAGGCTCTGCTTGGCCAACTGGACAATCTTCGACGAGAGATCGATCAATCTGGTTCGATGACCGGGATGGATGCCTTCAGCCAGCGAGCGCTCGATGTACTGACCAGCAGTCGCCTCCTGGATGCACTCGATCTCTCCAAGGAAGACCCGAAGATTGTCGCTCGCTATGGTGACGGTAAGCCATACCAGTACCAGTACGACGGAGCCCCCACCTGCAATGACCATCTGCTTCTGGCGCGACGTTTGATCGAAGCGGGGGTGCGAGTGGTGAGCCTCAGTTACGGTCGATGGGACAGTCACGGAGAGAATTTCAAATTGGTGCGAGACCACGGATCGAAACTCGATCAATGCCTCAGCGCCCTGATGGACGACCTCGAGCAGCGGGGCATGCTGAAGGATGTCAGTGTAGTCGTGTGGGGCGAATTCGGACGCACCCCGAAGATCAACAACGGCGCGGGCCGCGACCACTGGGCCCAGGTCAGTTGCGCCTGGATGGCCGGTGGCGGAATTCGCGCCGGCCAAGCCATCGGGGCCACCAACCGTCTTGGCGAGTACGCCACCGAACGACCGGTGCACATGCAGGAAATCATCGCGACGCTGTATCACAATCTGGGGGTCGATGTTTCGTCGACCACCCTGGCCGATCCTAGCGGCCGCCCCCAGTTCCTGGTCGATCATGGTCCCATCCAGGAATTGATTTGATCCTCAGCGACCGCTCGGTTAGACAGTCCCTTTCCCCCACCAAGCCAACTCCCTCCCAACACTTTCGCCTACCTTCCATGCTGCCGACTGAACGCCGGCCAGTACCGTTTGGACTAGAATCGAAGGGTACCGACCGGCTGGGGAATCGATATTCCTGGCTGGCCCCCGCAATCTGCTTGATCCCGTCCCACTCGCGAGAGTTGCCCCATGCGTCTTCGAATTCGACGAGCTGAAGCGTTCGCCGGGTCCAGCAACCACGGATCCCGTATCTCTCTTGCCAGACTGCTGATATGCCTCGCTTGGACCGCCTCTTTCGGATCCATTCCCGCCGTATCGGCTGCCGATTCGGTCGCGACCTGTCTGTCGCAAGAGGGTGAGATTTCGGAAGGGACTGGCTTTCGCTTTCTGGAGCGACAGCTGGAAGGCCAGCCGGTAGCCAACCAACTTCGTGGTCGTGACAGCCGATGGCAACTGCAGGTCGTCGGTCAGCTGCCTTCGGGCAAGTCGTTTGACGCGACTCATCGCTTGACCTATCAAGTGCAGCCTGCCACCGTGGCACGGGTCGATGCGATTGGCGTCATCGAACCGCTGGCAAACGGAACAGCGACGGTCGAAGCTCTTTGGAAAGGTGCGGTTGTTGCTAGCGCACCGCTGGAAGTTGTCGGCTTTGATTCTTTGCAGCCAATCGATTTTGGCCAGCAGGTGGTGCCGCTATTTACCAAGTTCGGGTGCAACGGAGGAGGTTGCCACGGCAAGCTGTCGGGGCAGAATGGATTCAAGCTTTCGCTCCTAGGCTTTGACGCTGGTGAAGATTACGAACATCTGGTGAAGGAAGGCCGAGGCCGTCGGCTGTTTCCTTCGGCGCCCGATCGCAGTCTTTTATTGATGAAGGCAGTCAACGCGTCGCCGCATGGTGGTGGCCAGCGCATGGATGTCGATTCGCACGAGTACCGACTGATGCGTCGCTGGATCGAACAGGCGATGCCGCGCGGATCGGCAAACCCGCCTCAACTGGTTGCGATTGAAGTCTATCCCAATGCCCTGAAGATGCTTCGCAAAGGCTCCCAGCAGCTTTCGGTCCTCGCACGCTACTCCGACGGCATGATCGAAGACATCACACAAACTGCGCAGTACGATTCGAACAATCTCGACATGGCCGAAGTCGATCCCAAGGGACGCGTGCGAACGCATGAACTGGCGGGGGATGTCGCCATCATGGCAAGGTACCAGGGGAAGGTGGGAGTCTTTCGCGCCAGCATCCCCCTGTCCGATCAGCCCCCCAGCTATCCCGAAGCGACCAGCCCGATCGACCTAGCGGTCTTTGCCAAACTCAAGTCGCTCGGGATTCCTGCTGCTGCCCCCTGCGATGACAGCACCTTCCTCCGCCGTGTGACACTTGATATCGCAGGCCGCCTTCCGACCGTTGCGGAGACCCAGGCGTTCCTGGCCGACAGCGATTCGCAGAAGCGATCCCGCTGGATCGATCAACTGCTGGCCAGCGGCGATTACGCCGACTATTTTGCTTCCAAATGGAGTGCTATTCTGCGGAATCGCCGAGCCGGAGTCGAAACCCAGTTCGGTTCCTACGCCTTCCATGAGTGGATTCGACAGTCGCTCTACGAAAACATTCCGTACGATCGCTGGGTGCGCCAGTTGATGACCGCCTCCGGTGCGGTCGAAGCCAATCCGGCGGTGGTGTGGTGGCGTGAGGTGAACAATACCGAGTCGCGGGTGGAAGATGCAGCGCAGCTGTTCCTGGGTCAACGAATCCAGTGCGCACGGTGCCATCATCATCCCTTTGAGAAGTGGAGTCAGGATGACTACTACCAGCTATCGGCCTTCTTCTCGACAGTCGAACGCAAAGAGGGTCGGTTGCCGCAGGAGCCGATGTTTGTGTCGCGCGTCGGCAAGGCAGAGGCCAGGCATCCGAAGACAGGCAAGCCGTTAAACGCCGCCGGCCTGGAAGCGACTGCGATCGATCTGGATCCGACCATCGACCCACGCACCGCGCTGGCCGACTGGATGGTGGCTCCCAGCAACCCATTTTTCGCCAAATCGCTCGCCAACCGCTATTGGAAACATTTCTTTGGACGTGGCTTGGTCGATCCTGAGGACGACATGCGCGCCACCAACCCACCGACCAACCCGGAACTGCTCGATGCCCTCGCACAGGGTCTGGTCGACTCGGGCTACGATCTAAAGCAGTTGGTTCGATCGATTTGCAATTCGCAGGTCTATCAGTTCTCCGCTCAGGCCGAAGGCGAGGTGCTGAAGGACACCACCAGTCATGCCCGTTTCTATCCGCGGAGGATGACGGCCGAGGTGCTGCTGGATGCCATCGACGTGGTCTGCCAGACCAGAACGGGATTCGATGGCATGCCGGCTGGGACGCGTGCCGTCAGCCTGCCGGACACCCAGTTCAACTCCTATTTCCTGACCGTGTTTGGTCGGCCCGAATCTTCGACAGCCTGCGAATGCGAACGCGCCCAGGGTGCCAATCTGGCTCAAAGCCTCCATCTGCTCAATTCGAAAGACATCCAAGCGAAACTCTCGGCAGATCAGGGACTGGCTGCGGTGATGGCAGCCGATACCACCCGTAGCAACGATCAGAAAATCAACGAACTTTACCTTCGGGCTTTCTCCCGGCAGCCCAATCCGCAGGAAATCGAGACCGCTCTCAACTATCTTGAAAAGAAGAAGGACAAGCCCAAAGAGGCGCTGGAAGACCTCATCTGGGCGATCCTCAACAGCAAGGAGTTCCTCTTCAATCATTGAGGAGGCTCCTCCCACCGAACCTACCTCGCCGATTGAGTTGCCATGAGCCTGCGTGCTTTTTTGTTTGCGCTGGCCCTGCTGCTGGCCCGTCCAGTTGCAGGCCAGCTTCCGGTCATCGAACTCCGTTCCCTGGTCCCGATGGTGGTGCAGTCCGGGGCGACGATCCCGATGCGAACTGACGCGGCATCGGGCGAAGAGATCGATCGGTTGGTGTTCTCCCAAGCTGCCATTCAGGCGACGCTTGTGACCAGCGACCCGCGTCCTCTGACCGATCAGCGTGTCGCTCAACATGGCCAGTTCCAGGTCGCTTTTCCCGCTGACCTACCGATCGGCTTGGTGGAGGCCCGGGCCGCAGGACGTTTCGGCATCTCCAACCCCCGACCGCTGCTGGTCACACCGCTGCCCGTTCAGGAAGCGCCTGCCGATCGAGGAACCCCCGAGGCTCCAGTAGAACTGCCACCCAACATCTGGTGGCACACCCAAGCCGGCGGGGCTCAGAAGTCTTATCTCAAACTGAACGCTCCCGCCGGGCAACTCTGTTCGCTTTGGATTTTCTCCCCCCCCAATCACACTCGCGCCCTTCCGGCGGTGGTCATTCGCGATGCTGCAGGGAGGGAGATTCTTCGCAGCCGCGTGCAGGGAGGGGCTCCATGGAGCTGGTCGCAGACGCCGGACGCGGACACACAGTACATCGTCGAGCTTCGCGATTTTCTCTATCGTGGTGGGGATGAGATGCGGTACTGCGTTCTGCATGGGCAGGGACAGTTGCCGTGGCAGTCGCTGGAACCCCTTCCCGATTCTCTGGCAACCTCCCCTGCTTCCAGCCTTGGTTATGCCCGTTGGTTCGACCCTGCGGTCCCAGTATCCACGCTGGCCGAGACCCCGGAAGCCAAGCCGCTTGCGGTAGCGGTTCCGGCTCTGGTGGAAGGCGCGATCGAAGCAGATTTCGATCGCGATGCAATCGAGTTTCCTGTCGCCGCCAATCGTCCAGTGATGATCGAAGTTCTCTCCGATCGCATAAACCAGTGGACTGATCTTCGGCTGGTGATCGACAAAGTCGACCGATCGGCCGAGGGAGTTGAGAAGCTGGAAAGAATCGCCGTGATCGATGATCTGGGCGCGTTGGGTGCCCCGGCGATGTCGCTTGGCACTCGCGATCCTGCGCATCTTTTGAACCTCCCGGCCGATAGCACCGTCCGAGCAACCTTGATGGACCTTCAGACCGGCAGGCGCATTCAAAGATCAGCCTATCGATGCCTGATCCGCGAAGCCAAACCAGACGTGGAGTCGATCGCCTACTGGCCATTTCCCACCAACAATGCAGCGACCGGAAGGCCAGCGGGTGTCCATCTACTGCGAGGAGGCAACCAGTCGCTGCGCGTCGTAGTACGACGGCTGGATGGATGGAGCGGCCCGGTTCGACTGAAGATCGATCCGCTACCACCTGGAATCCAATGCCCGGAGTTCGTTCTGTCACCGGAACAAAGTGAAGGGGAGTTGGTCCTCAGCGCCGCAGAGGATGCACCTGCCTTCCTTGGTCCGGTGCAGGTCCTTGCATCGGCGCGGATCGGAGAGGCCGACGTCGTAAAGCAGTCCGCCTACGGCACACTCGCTCAACCTGCCACCGGGGATCGCGGCGGCATCCAGTCCAGACAGTGTGACAGCCTTTGGCTTGCTGTCAGCGATCGCGACCTGCATCCATTGCAGGTGCGAGCTGGAGCCGACCCGGTACCTGAGATTGTGCAGGGTGCCAAGTGGGCGATACCGATCCAGGTTGCTAGGCGTCCGGGCGGGGATCAGAACTGCGTGCTTCGTCCGCAGAATCTCCCGCCCAAGGCGGGGCTGGGCGAACTGACCATCGAAGCAGCCAAGGCGGATGCGGCTCCCGAAATCCAGATTGCTGCCGATACACCTCCCGGGGACTACACATTCTGGTTCCAGGTCGAATCGAAAGTGAAGATGAAGACCAATCCGCAGGCGCTGGAGCGGGAGCGAACCGCGAGGATGCACTGGCAAGCGATCATCGATGACCCCAATCGCGCGGCAGATCACGAAGCCGCCAAAAAGGAACTGGCCGCCTGCGACCAGCGAATCGAACAGCTCAAACCGCATGAGACAGACCGCGAATTCACTGTTTTCTTCCCTTCGACTCCGGTGCGGATCAAGGTGGTCCCTCCACCCCCTGCGTCGTGATCAAGCGACTCGGAACGCAACGGATCTCCAATGGCTGACGGATCTCCAATGGTTGGTAGTCAAACGATGCGCAACATTTCGATCGAGAAACGTCCTATGAATCGCAATCATCGGTTGTTCCGAGGCATGCTGGCCGGATGGCTCGCCTATTCCCTGATGCTGGTGGCACTTCCGGCCGCACGGGGTACCGAGCCGGTGGATTTCACCAAACAGATCTTGCCACTGCTTCGCAAGCACTGCGTCGCATGCCACAACAACAAGACCGCCGAAGGTGGATTGATCTTGGAGAATCATGAGGCATTGATGCGCGGTGGCGACAGTGGCGCCACGATCAGCACCGATGCAGCGACCACCAGCCTGCTGGTCGATCGGATCACCGGGGCCATCGAGCCGATCATGCCACCAGAAGGGAATTCAGTTGGCGCCAAGCCATGGACAGCCGAAGAAGTGCAACTGCTCAAGCAGTGGATTGCAGAGGGTGCCAATCCTGGCAGCGGTGAGGCGAGTGCGTCGTGGAATTGGCAGCCACTGCCCGGTCAGTTGCAGCCGATCTACGCCGCAGCGGCGACTGCTGATGGGCAGTACGCCGCGGTGGGCCGAGGCAATCGCTTAACGATCTATCGCTGGCCCGCAATCCATGGAGCCGAAGGGGCTCAGGCATTGATCGATCCGGCGGTCAAACAGCAACTAGGAGATCAGGCCCCCGACTCATCGCACCTCGATCTGATCCAGTCGATCGCCTTCAGCCCAGATGGCCAGTGGCTGGCATCGGGTGGGTTCCGTGAAGTCAAACTTTGGAAGCGGAAGGTAGAACCTCTGGCAACCTCTCCCTGGCGCATCGAAGGCGCCGCCGCCACGCTAGCTGCCACACCCGATGGCAGTCGCATCGCCCTCGCACTGGCCGATCAAAGCGTGGTGCTGGGCAAAGGGGAAACCCGACTGGCGATCCTTTCACCTCGGTCGGCAGCCGTCCGCCATTTGGCGCTCTCCCCCTCGGGACAGCGACTGCTGGTGGGCTTGGTCGATGGTCGATGGGAATGGTGGAATCTGGAAGGAATCCCCGACGATGGCAGCGCCGCCGCTCAGCCCTTGGGCGACGAACGTCGCTTGGGAGAGAAAGCCGATGGCGGCTCGATGAAGCAGATGATCCTTCTGGACAACGATCGACTGGCGACTTTAGATGAAGGGGGCGCTGTCGGGCTGTGGGAGATTGCACCTCCCGCCGATCCCAACGCGCCAGCCGCTGGAGCTCGAAGCATCGTCGCGACGGCCCTCGCCACCCCGGTGGCACCGGCCAGTGCGATGGCGAGACTGGAGTCCCCTACAGCCGCTCCTTACCCCTCGCCCCGCATCGCTTTGGCGGCTGAAGATGGTTCCGTGCGCATTGCGGAACTACCGACAGGCAATGTGCTGGCCACGCTGGCCCACGGAGCTCCCGTTCGATCGGTCGCATCCTCTCCAGATGGCCAGTTGATCGCCTCTGCGGCTACCGACGCCAGCATCAAATTCTGGAAAGTGGCCGATGGACAGATGGCCTCGGAAGTGCGCGGTACGCAGAATTCTCAGCGGCTACTGCGTCAAACCCAGCGACAGCTCGCGCGACAGAACGGTCGCATCGAACGCTTGGCAGCCCGCATTCCGGAGATGGAAAAGGGAGTCGCTGCCGAGACAGAGGCGCGTACCAAGCAGCAGGCAGTGCGCGATAAAGCAGCCGAGATGGTCGCTGCAAAGGTCAAGGAAATGGAAACCGCCACCGCTGCTATGACTGCCGCGCAGCAGGCCGTCGAGCAGGCGATGAAGGACCTAGAAGCCAAGAAACAGGAAGTCGCCAAGGCAGAAACCGCGAAAAAGCAAGCAGAGACGGAGTTGGCGACGCAGGACCAGACGCTCAAGGCCGCCGATGAGGCGATTGAGCGAGCCAAGCAGGCGATCCCGACCCAGCAGATGCTGATTGAGAAAGAAAAGCAAATCCTGGCTCAGCATCAGCAGGCAGTCGATCAGGCGACCGCTGCCGGATCCCAGATCGCCGCAATTCGCCAAGTCACCTTCTCGGCGGATGGTCGTTCGGCTATCGCCTTGCACGAGGACCAGACTCTGCAGGTGATCCGTGTCGATCGCGCAAAACCCGAAGCGCTGCTCGCTCAGGCACCGGCCGAAGTTCAAAAACTGGTCTGTAGCCAGTCCGGGCAGTTGCTGGCAGCTCATCCCGGCGGCATCACCCTTTGGGATCTGCGCTTGCCATGGGAACTGGTGCGGAGTATCGGCAATCACCAGCAGTCTCCCATCAGCGATCGCGTCACCGCACTCGATTTCCATCCCAATGGTCAGTTGCTGGCGGTCGGATCGGGCCCAGCAAGCCGTGTTGGGCAGATTGCCATCCTCTCGCTGGCCGATGGTTCGGTCGTCAAGGACATGCCCGAAGTCCACAGCGACAGCGTTGTCTCCCTTCGCTTCTCACCCGATGGAACGCTTCTGGCCAGTGGTGGTGCTGACAAGATCATTCGACTTTTTGATACCTCCTCTTGGCAGTTCCAGAGGACGATGGAGGGGCATACCCACCATGTGTTGGGATTGGCCTGGCAGGACGACGGCCAGACCCTGGCCTCGGCAAGTGCCGACAACACCATCAAGATCTGGGACTCCTCAAGCGGTCAGCAGCTTCGGACCATCGGAGGCTTCGGCAAGGAGGTAACCGCTTTGGGGTACCTCGGCCAGACCCAGCAACTCTACAGCGCGTCGGCCGATCAGCAGGCCCGACTGCACGAAGGGAGCAATGGGCAGGGAATTAGGTCATTCGGGGGAGCCGCTGACGCCCTCTATGCTGCAGCGGTTGCCGAAGACGGGCCATGGATCCTCGCGGGCGGTCAGGATGGGAAACTCTGGATTTGGCAAATCGACAACGGCCAGGCGCTGCAGCAGATCCAGTGATTCGGTGCACTGGACCGGATCGCAACCACATTTTTGGCCAAACGCTTCCGCTGGGTGCGAACGCGCCCCGGGGGATGGTCGTCCAAGGAATGGGTCTAGATCCAGAATTCCGGCTTTCATTTTTCCCTTAGCCGCAGCTAACGGTCGAAATTGACCCGTGAGATTCAGACCGCTATTCTAAAACAGGGTTTCCTTCGCACGTCGCCCGACCCGACGGGGTGTGTATTCATCAAGGGTCACCATGGAGGCAAGGATCATGAAACGTGGGAAGCGGGGTGCATTCACCCTGGTGGAACTGTTGGTGGTGATCGCCATCATCGGCGTCTTGGTGGGATTGCTTTTGCCGGCTGTCCAGGCAGCACGCGAAGCGGCCCGCCGCATGCAATGCTCGAACAATCTCAAGCAGATTGGTCTGGCGTTCATGAACTACGAATCGACGTACAAAACTTTCCCGGCCGCCTACTACATCGGAATGGCGACGCCCAGTACCTACAACATCCAGCCTCTGGGTCCAGCATTGCTTCCATTTCTGGAGCAGACCAACCTGGCCAATGGCTATGATTCGCGAGTGACGGCTGCTGACCAGTTCGGCCCGATCGGCCAGGCGAACGTCGCGATCATCTCGACCCCGCTTGCGATGTTCACCTGTCCGTCGGCTCCCGGGTCAGCCACCGAGCGGATTTACAACGGGGTCATTCCTGCCGGCACGCTTCCCGGTCTGCCGAATCTGACCTACAAGGCAGCCCCCTCGGACTACTGCGTCACTACGGGGGTGCTTGGTTTCTACGCGAACCTGGCATACGCCAATCAAGGTGGTGCTGGTGGAGATCGTCACGGCGCTCTTCGTGTGGCTACCTTCCAGGGGCCGGAGCGAAACCGAATCGCCGACATCCTCGATGGCACCACCAACACCTTCCTGATGGGGGAACGAACAGGTGGAAATACCTTCTACTCGGGAATTCGAAAAATTTTAGGGATTCCTGCTCCCTTCAATGGGCTCAATGGAGGTGGCTGGGGCGACCCGCTCAACGGCGAACATTGGCTGGGGGGATCGGTACGCAATCCGTCGTTCCCTGCCGCTCAGGGGCCATGCGCCATCAATTGCACCAACATCCGTGGAGCTGGTTTCCATTCGCTGCACGCCGGCGGCAGTCAATTCGTGATGTGCGATGGTTCGGTGCAGTTCGTCGGATCGGGAGTCGATCCCTTCTCGATGGCTTCCCGAATCACTCGCCAGAAGGCAGAAGTAGCACCCACAGACGATCTGTGATCGCGTGAACGATCGCAGTTGTTGGCAGAACGCTCAGGGAACTTGCCGATCGCAAGTTCCCTTTTTCATTTCCAACTGGCGCTAGACCATTCCGTAATGAAGCGACTGCCGACCGATACAATGAGAGATGGCAGGGGACGCTTTGGGGTCTCCTGATCTGCTCTGGCATCCAAGACCTAAGGAAGGAACTCCATGATGCAATCACGATCTTTGTTCATCGCCTGCTGTGCGTTCCTGTTGAGCTGGGCAGTCGGTTGTGGACCCGCCAAGTTTGCTGGCGAGAAGGATGCTCGCCCTGTCAAAGGCGTCGTCCAGGTGGATGGCCAACCGGCCAACGCCCTTCAGGTCACCATGCATCCACTCAATCCCGATCCCAGCAACCCAACGATCTCCACGGCCCTATGTGGAGCGGATGGTGCCTTTGCGGTCTCGACCTATGAGTCGGGGGATGGAGCGCCCGACGGGGACTATGTGCTGACGTTTCTCTGGGGATCGATCAACCCCATGACGATGGCCTATGGCGACCCCGACAAGCTCAATGGACGCTACACCGACCCGAAGAAATCGACTCACAAGGTGACGGTCGCCGGAAAGCCGGTCGATCTGGGGACGATCGACCTGAGCGCCAAGTAGGCGATCGATCCAGAACGAAACGAGAATCAGAGAGTAGGGGGAGATCGAATGGATCGGCGGCAAGCATGTACAACCATGGTTGGGGCGGCAGGTGCGTTGCTCGCCGGGAAGCACTGGCCAGAACTTCTCAGCCAGGATCAGGTTCCTTTTGCCTCCACTGCTCTTCGCGATTACGTTGCCGCAGACGACGACAGCTATCGATGGACCTGTCAGCAGACGGGAATCATCGACTCTGTATCGTGGTCGCGCCTGCATGTCGTCTCGCAGACCTGGCGCGGCGTTCCCTGGCGGCATGTGGTCTGGATCTTCCTTCCCGAAGGCTCGACCGGCCCAGCCTCCCAGCGGGCCATGCTGCATATCAGCGGAGGGATTTGGGAACCACAGTGGCCTGAAGAAGGGCCAGTCGATTTGGCGCCTGGATCTTCCGCAGCGCGATGGATCAATCTGGCCAAGGCGACTGGTAGCCCGGTGGTGGTCGCCGAGCAAATTCCATTTCAGCCGATGTTCGATGGGCTGGTAGAAGACCAGATCATCTCGATGACCTTCCTGCAGTACGTCAAGACAGGGGATCGATCGTGGCCCCTTCTGTTTCCGATGGTCAAGGCAGCAGTTCGAGCGATGGACGCCGCTCAATCTCACTGCCAACAGCAGCACCACCGGAAGCTCGACCACTTCACAGCCTTCGGCAGTTCGAAGCGCGGTTGGACCACGTGGCTGGTGGGAGCCGTGGATCGACGCATCGACGCGATGGCACCAACGGTGATTGATGTGCTCAACATGGAAGCGCAGATGGTGCATCAAAAAACGACCTGGGGAAAGTACTCCGAACAGATCGCCGACTACAGCGACAAAGGGCTTCCCGATCTGGTCGCCACCCCCAAGGGGAAAGAGCTAGTGCAGATGGTCGACCCATTTGCATTCCGACATGCGATCGCGCAGCCCAAACTGCTCATCTTCGGAACCAACGATCGGTACTGGCCGGTCGACGCCTGCTCCCTTTATTGGGACCAGCTGGTCGGGGAAAAATACCTGCTCTACACCCCAAATCAAGGCCATGGGATACGCGATCTCCAGCGGATGGATGGCAGCCTTGCGGCGCTACATCGCAGCCGGTGTGGCGGCTCACCACTACCCAAGCTCACGTGGCACTTTGAGGATCAGCAGACCCGGTCGATCGAACTGTCGATGGCCTGCGAACCTGCCCCCAAAACGCTCCAGGCCTGGGTCGCCCGATCGGAAACCCGTGACTTTCGCGAAGCGAAGTGGGAGTCGATGCCAGTCGCCGCAAGCGACGGGAAAGTTGGGCGATTTCAGATCGACCGCGAGAACCGCTTCGTCGCAGTCTTCGGCGAATACGTGTTCGATCAGGACCCCATCGACGCCTATTTTTCGACCAACTTGCGTATCTATGAACCACTACTTCCATGAAAGCCGTTGGCGATGCGCGGCCGCTACACAAAGACCTACCTTTAGCGACTGCAAGGAGTAGCGAACTGTTCCTTTTCTTTTTCTTGGACCAGATCTTGGGAGACACCGTTCGATGGCACACGAAGTCACTTTGATCCTCGGCGATGGTACCGGCCCCGAACTGGCGGAAGCCGCTCGCATGTGCATCGATGCGACTGGGGTCAAGATCCACTGGGACGTTCAGGAGGCGGGGGTCGACGTGATGGCGCGTCTGGGCACTCCCATCCCGGACAGCACCCTGGCCAGTATCCGGCGAACCCGATGCGCGCTGAAGGCCCCGATCACCACACCCGTCGGGACCGGCTTTCGAAGCATCAACGTCTATCTCCGACAGGAACTGGGACTTTACGCCTGCATCCGCCCCTGCAAGCTTTATCCGGGAGTGCGATCCTTCTTCAAGGATGTCGGTGTCGATCTGGTCATCGTGCGGGAAAATACCGAAGACCTCTATGCCGGAGTGGAATTTGAAGCAGGCAAACCAGAGACCAGCGCGCTGATCGATTCCATCAACGCTCTTCCCAGCGATAAGAAAATCAAGACCAAGGGAGAGGAAACCGGCATCTCGATCAAGCCGATTAGCATTACCGGAACGCAGAACATCGTCCGCTGCGCCTTCGATTACGCTCGGAAAAATCGACGCAGGAAGGTGACTGCCGTCCACAAAGCCAACATCATGAAGTTCAGTGATGGGCTCTTTCTGAAAACCGCTTATGAGGTGGCTAAAGACTATCCAGAGATCGAGTTTGAGGAACGGATCGTCGATAACATGTGCATGCAACTGACGCAGAAACCAGAGCTGTATGATGTTCTGGTGCTGCCGAATCTGTATGGCGATATCGTCAGCGATCTGGGGGCAGGCCTGATCGGTGGACTGGGAATGGCACCTGGAGCGAACATCGGTCCGGGAGGCGCTGTGTTCGAGGCGACGCACGGGAGCGCTCCCAAGTACAAGGGACTCAATAAAGTCAATCCAACCGCTCTGATCCTCTCAGGAATGCTGATGCTGGAGCATCTGGGAGAAACCGATGCCGCAAGGCGACTGGAACAGGGCGTCGCGTCCGTGATCGCCGAGGGTCAAGCCGTTACCTACGATCTGAAGGCCGATCGCAACGACCCGAATGCCGTAGGCACCCGAGAAATGGCTCAGGCCATCTGCGATCGACTCTGACCTGCCAACCGACCCGTTCAAAAACCACCAAGCCCGTCCATGGATGGACGAGGAACCGGCACGATGCATCCATTGCTGAAAATCCTCCGAGGAGAGACAAACGGCCTGCTGCCCAGCCTGCTGCGCGGCCTGCTGTGGCTTGCCAGTTTTCCCTACGGCTTGGCGATGCGTCTGCGAAACCTCGCCTACGACCGTGGCTGGAAGAGCACCTGGAAGGCATCCTGTCCTGTGATCTCCGTCGGCAACCTCACCGCCGGTGGGACGGGAAAGACTCCCACGGTCGCGATGCTTGCTCACTGGTTTCGCGCTCGCGGCATCCGCGTTGCCATCGTCAGCCGAGGATACCGAGCCGGTGAGGATGGAAGAAACGACGAGGCGAGGGAATGGGAGAATCGTTTGCCGGACGTGCCACACGTCCAGCATGCCGACCGTCGCGTGGGGATCCGCATCTGTCAAGAAGAACTCAACTGCCAATTGATCCTGCTGGACGATGCCTTCCAGCACCGCCAAGTCGCGCGCGATTTGGAAATCGTCCTCATCGATTCGCTTGACCCCTTCGGCGGCGGCTACCTGCTTCCACGAGGCTTGTTGCGGGAAGGTCTCCGGTCGTTGCGGAGAGCTGATGTGATTGTGGCAACCCGCACCGATCTGGTCTCGGCCAACCGTCTGGCGGAAATCCGCACGACGATCCTCCGCTGGGCACCCAAAGCCGCCTGGGTGGAAAGCGCCCATGCACCCATCGGCATCCGCAATGCCTCCGGTCAAATACTTCCACTCCACCATCTGGACCATCAACGCTGGCTTCCCTTCTGCGGTCTGGGCAATCCAGAAGGTTTCCTCCAGACCCTCAAGAAGCTGCCGATCGAACTGGCAGAGCCGAGGTGGTTTGCCGACCACCATCACTACACCGCCGACGATCTGCAGTCGCTGATCCAGCAGGCAAAGCGGAAAGATCCCAAACAGCGGCCGATCGATGGCTTCCTGTGCACCGGAAAAGATCTCCCCAAGATCGGTGTCGACTCGCTGGGGGGCCTTCCCCTTTGGGCGGTGGAGATTGAGCTGGCGGTCGGCAGTGGAGGGGAGGGGCTGGAGGACCGCCTGCAACCTCTGGCCCAATCCGCACTGGAGCTTGACCTGCAGGATCCCCCACCGCCAGCAGACGACTGATCGGGCTCCTCCACCGATTCAACTTGCCGGACTGGCGATTTTGTCCTAGCCTGAAAGGGAAGAGGAGAGCTGATCGCCGGCCTATCCCTTCCTCCTTCCCACCCATCGCATCCGCCTCAGGAGCCATGTATGCCTCGCGACGTTTTCGGCTGCTGCCCCAGGACGGTGACGATCGCCATGGCCCTTCTGGCTTCCATCGCTCCCCTACTCCCCAGCCTTTCGCCAGTCGCTCCCCGTCTGCTGGCTCAGCAATCTCCCGCCAAGGATACCCAAAGCCGCGACGAGGGCTCCCGCAGTGCAGCCAAAGCCGAGGCGAAAAAATTAGAGGAACCAAAAAGTCCCGCGGAACAGAAGGAGGCACAGCGCAAGGAGGCAGAGGAAAAAGCTCAGCGAGATGCAGCTCGCAAGCGAGGAGAGTACACCTTCGACGATCTGAAATTCGAGATTGAGCGGGGGGGCGCCTTCAAGGAAGAGATGCTGACCGATGCGATCCGGTCGCTCAACAAAAAAACGATGCGCATTCGCGGCTACATCCTCCCGACCTCCGTTTTTCAGCAGAAGGGAATCAAGCAGTTTGTGCTGGTGCGCGACAATCAGGAATGCTGCTTCGGCCCGGGGGCGATGATCTACGATTGCATCATCGTCGAAATGCAGGAGGGTAAAACGGCCGATTTCGCCACGCGTCCAGTGACGGTGCAAGGCCGCTTTGAAATCGATTCAAGCAGCTATCGCTACTCACCAGATGGCGACCACTATGCGATCTTTCGCATCAAGGCCACCGAGGTCAAATAGCATCCGCCACCGCTATCCGGATCAGCGATGCGAACCGCGATTTCGCGATCGCAAAAACATCAGCACGTAGTAGCCCAGCGTCAAGATCGCCTGGAGTGTCGCAGCGACGTAGGTGAGGGCTGCGGCATTAAGCACCTTGCTGACCGAACGCAACTGCCGCGGGTCGATGATCCCCTGTTCCACCAGCTGTCGCTTGGCGCGATTGGATGCGTCGAACTCCACAGGCAAATTGACCAATTGAAAGAAAACGGTCCCGGCGAAACCGACAATCCCTGCGAGGAACAGATTGCTGGCCAGGGCGTTGTTGGCAGAACCCATCAGCATCAGCCCACCCAGCATCAACCAGGAACCAATGTTGGACCCCATGTTGGCGACAGGGACAGCCAGATTGCGGATCAACATCGGAGTGTATTGATCGGCATCCTGGAGAGCATGCCCTGCCTCATGAGCTGCAATTCCAACTGCGGCCATCGACGTTCCGCGATAAACTTCCGAGCTCAGACGCAGCACCTTGGTTCGCGGATCGTAATGATCGGTCAACCGTCCTGGTACCTGCTCGACCTGCACGTCATGAAGCCCCGAAGCGTCTAGAAGCTGCCGGGCCACCTGCGCCCCGCTGACGCCAGCGGGCACTTGGGACATTTCGGCATACGACTGACTGACCCGCCACTGCGCAAAAAAAGCCAGCAGTAGGGCAGGGGAGAGCATCAGCAAAAACATCGGATCGTAGATGAACATTCTCTCGCAAGCCCTTGTTGCTTTAGTTCGACCGATCGGTCCGCTGACTACGTCCGCCGCAGTCCCGCTGGAATCCCCTGAACATTGTATCTGGCCGACCTGGGAAGCTCTCGGATTTCATCCGCTGACTTCCTTTTCCACCCGACCTGTCCGTTCGATGGTCCAAGATGCAATCATCGTGCCAAAAAAATGGCAGCCGATTCAATCCGAAATCGATTCACCACCTGGAGGATGTAGCCACCCAAGCTGGGGTTCCGCCAGCATTGCTCGGCAACATGCAACCCAGTCTCCCGGTCGCTCTCGGTCCCAGAATTTTCGCACCCAGTCGGCAAGTCGACCGGTGGCAAGTTCTGGCGATCGATCGCCGGAACTAGGCAGGGCATCCCATGCAGGCGGCCACCAAGCCGCCAATGCCGGTTCCAGCAATTCCCCGGCAGGTCCTGATAGTTCCAACGCTTCGCCTGCCCCCAGCACCAAAGGCACCATGGCGGCGGCCAGCAGATGGAACCCTATGCGGGGCAGGCGTCTGTCCTGAAGGGTCGGCGGGTGGAGGACGCCTTGTACTCCCTGACGCCAGAGGGAAGGCTGAATCCCAAGCCACAGTAGCCTCAGCAACTCCGGAAGCTTCGAGTTGGGATTGGTCAGCATCGCTTCCCAAGCAATATGGTCGGCTAGATCGGGCCGATCGATGCGGGTCCAGTGGGGCGCTATCGAAACCCATCCTCCACCGCCCGTATGGGGCATCAACAGCCAGACTTGAACCGGTCGATCCCCCACCGGGCACCCTGCACGCCGTTCCACCTGCCGCACCAGTGCACGGCCATATCCATCCCAAAACTCCCGGATGGGCCGGGATCGCAGTTCCAACTGACGCTCCATCGCCTCGCTATCCCTCGCAGCCCCATTCCGTTCGATCCGGTCGATCAGCGATTGGGAGTCGATGGAGGGATGAACCCACCTGGACCAGAAAGAAGGGGAGAAGTCAGTGGTCGGCCGCGATGCCCCTTCGGCGATCCAGTCGCTCCACCATGCCTCGCGAGCTTCCTCCGGTAGCGATCGTTCGATCTCCTCGAAACAGCGCCGGTCCTCATGAGCCACTTGGTCCAGTAGAAGAGATCGGCCGCGTGTTGCCTGCCATGCGCCATACCACCGGGTTGGTTCAGACGAAGCCTCCCAAATCCACTGCATCGCTGCCTCGGTATCCAATCAGAAAATCTCTCAATCGATCGGACCAGCCCCTACCGTCGCGGCTGCATCTGCTCACCAATCCACGCCTCCAGTTCTTCCCAGTCGACCGGTGGCAGTTTGGAAAGATCGGGCCGGAGCGACATCGCATCGTGGATATAGACATGATGGATGGCATTCTGAGGCACAGTCGTATTCCAGTGAACCAGAATGCGCACACATCGCGGCAACGATCCAGGTACCTCCAGTTCGTAGCCGCAAAGAAGCGGCACTTCCAGCCACCCCATCTGTCTGGCGGCGAGGGCTGGAAACTCGGCATTCAAATCTTTTGTCAGCGTGAAGATAGCGCTGCAGATATCCTCCGAGCGGATTTCATTGCGGCGGATCATCAGGGCTAAAAGCTGCCGGGTCGCCTTGAGAATCGACTCTTTGGAATTCTCCTCTACCGTAGTCGCGCCTCGAACCCCTCGGCAAACCGTAGTCATGGTGTTCGCGTCTTTCATCCTGAGTCTTTTGATGCTGAATCTTGCTACCGGGCAACTAGGTAAAGCCCCGCGTTGCCCCCTCGGAGACTCCCTGCCCGATGGACTATGATAACAACTGTTGAGGACTCGATCACGTCACCATCATTCGGAGCGACGGACCGATCGGGTACAGCCGCAAACCATCGTCCGGTACGGAATCGCTTGGCACTGGGAGGCAATCGATGAGCGAAGGGGACAAATCCGGCTCGTCCGATCTGGCAGATGCAAAAAACTATTCCTTGCTGATCGTCGACAACGACCCAGCCCACGCCCGCGCGATGACCGAAAGTCTGGAACGAGTGGGCTATCGCTGCACGGTGGCCACCAGCGGACCGGAAGGCAAGCAGCGACTCGATCAGAACGCCTACGACATCCTGATCACCGACCTGGTGATGAATGATGTCGACGGTATGCAGATGCTCGACCACTGCCGAAGACTGCTCCCCGAATGCGAAGTGATCATGGTCACAGGACATGCCACCGTGCCCAAAGCGGTGGAAGCGATGCAGCAGGGGGCTTTTACTTTCCTCGAAAAGCCGATCACCCCCAATCGACTGCGCGCGGTGGTCGCCAAGGCGATCGAGGCAGTACGACTAAAACAAACGAACACCGAACTACGCCAGCGGCTCGACGAAAAATTTGGTTACGAAGGGATCATTTTCCAAAGCCAGAGCATGCAGACGGTGATCGACCGGATCAAGAGGATCGCCCCGACCGATGCCACCGTGCTGATCACCGGCGAGAGCGGAACTGGAAAAGAATTGATCGCTCGAGCCATCCACCAGAATTCGCCACGCAAGGCCAAGCGCCTGGTCGCATTGAATGTCCGTGCTGTCTCGGAGAACTTGGTCGAAAGCGAGCTGTTCGGGCACGTCCGAGGCGCTTACACCGATGCAGTCCATGATCGCGAAGGAGCATTCGAGTATGCCAACGGAGGGACGCTGTTCCTCGACGAAGTCGGCGATATGCCGATGAGCACCCAGATCAAACTGCTCCGCGTCCTGGAGGAGCAGAAAATCACCCGAGTCGGCGACAACAAATCGGTCAAGGTCAACGTCCGGCTGCTCTCCGCCACCAATCGCCCCCTGGAAGAGATGATCGCTAGCGGTCAATTCCGAAACGACCTCTTCTATCGGCTCAAAGTGGTCACCGTCCATCTGCCACCGCTAAGGGAACGTCGTGATGACATCATTCCATTGATGGAACATTTCCGCAAAATGTTCGTGCGACGCCATGGCAAACCAGCCGGCTCTTTCTCCCAGGCGGTCACCCGGCTGTTCTACGCCTATCCGTGGCCAGGCAACATCCGACAGTTGAGGAATTTTGTCGAGACGATGGTGGTGCTCGATGCCGACGGCCTGCTGGATACCGATGACCTGCCACCCGAACTGATCGAACTGGGCGCCCAATCGGGGGAAATGCCAGCGATCCCCTCGCCCCCACCACAGCTAGCCCAGGAAGGCCCCGAATCGCTCGTTGGACAGCCCCTGGATGCCATCGAGCGATGGGCCATCCTCGAAACGCTGAAGCGGACCAACGACAACCGCGAAGAAGCGGCTCGCGTCCTCGGGATCGGGGCCCGGACCCTTTATCGAAAGCTCGATCGCTACCGTCAAGAAGGCTCGACCGACGGGTCGCCCATCCAAGACAGCTCTCTGGATGCAGACGATCCGAACGACTGATGCGGTGGCCCGTGGGTTGCCTCCCGCGACGATCGGGCGACAATTCCTTGTTCCTGACCTGGCGAGGTTTCTTCCCGATCGAGTCAACCCGAGAACTGCTCCATGCCCACCATCCAGCGGCTACCACACAGCCTGATCAACAAGATCGCGGCCGGCGAGGTGATCGAAAGACCCGCCAGTGTCGTCAAGGAGCTTCTGGAAAACTGCATCGATGCCGGGGCGACACGGATTGAATTGACGCTAGAGCAGGGGGGGCTGGAGCTAATTCGGATCACCGACGATGGCTGTGGAATCGCCACCGACCAACTGCCGCTGGCGATCGCGCCGCACGCCACCAGCAAACTGCAGTCAGCCGATGACCTCTTTGATGTCCGCACGTTGGGGTTTCGCGGAGAGGCGCTGGCGTCGATCGCCGAAATCAGCCACTTAGTGATTCGCAGTCGCACAGCCGAACAGGAAGAAGGATCCGAACTGATCGTTCGAGGCGGAGAGTGCGAACCGATCCGTCCCTGCGCTGCACCCGTCGGAACGACGATGGAAGTACGGCACCTCTTCTTCAATACTCCGGTGCGAAGGAAATTCCTCAAGAGCAGCGCCACCGAAACCAGCCACATCACCGAAGCCTTCACCCGCATGGCGCTCGCCTACCCAACGATCCATTGGCGACTGGTCTCCTCGGGCAGAAACCTCTTCGATCTCCCACAGTCCCAACGCTGGTCCGAACGGATCCGGGTCTTCTTTGGCGATGAAGTCGCCGATAGCCTGATCCCGATCGACCATCAGGAAGGAGAGTTTCACTGGCGAGGCTATGTTTGCGATCCCAGCGTTTCCCGCAGCAACAACCGCCTACAGTACCTGTTCCTCAACGGCCGGCCTATCCGCGACCGCTCCCTGCAGCATGCCCTGAGCGAAGCGTATCGTGGGCTGCTGATGGTCGGCCGTTTTCCCTGCTGCTTCCTGAGACTTCAGATGCCCGCCACCGAAGTCGACGTGAATGTCCACCCGACGAAGGCCGAGGTGCGGTTTCTCGATGGAGGCAAACTCTACAGTCAACTGCTTCATGCCATCCGCCAAAAATTTCTCAGCTCCGATCTGACCGCCAGGGGAAGCGCTGCGCAGGAATCATCGAGCGACCCGATGGGGGTTCCAAGAGGCTCGATGGAGTCTCCGAGCGGTCAGGGGGCGTCGACACCTAGCAGCCAGTCGGCGCTCTGGACCAACCCCGCAGTTCCACCGCAGACAGGCTCCTTCCCAGCCGCCTCTGGCACCCAAGTCCATCTGCCATCCGCCACCCCAGCTTCAGGATCCTTTACCAGCCCCACATGGCCCCCAAGTCCCACATGGCCCTCCAGCCCCGCGGCGGGTGGATCTTCAAATCCCGCCCCTCCATTCCGCCCATTCCCAAACCCGTTCCCCCCGACGCATCCAGCCCATAGCCCCGCAACACAAGGGACTGCAACACAAGGCCCCACAACGCAGGACCTCCAGAGAACCGACCCTTTGGCTCCTCCCATGCCACTTCCGGGAAATGCGATTCCTTGGAACCCTGATGGGGTCGCAGGGGAGCCCGAAGCATCCCAGATCACCCCCACAATTCGGCCTCGCGGCTTTCAAATCCACCATCGCTACATCGTCACACAGGACGATCGCGGCATGATCGTGATCGATCAGCACGCCCTGCACGAACGCATCCTCTACCAGCAACTACGCTCTCGCGTCGACGCCGGACGACTCGATCGACAGAAACTGCTGGTCCCTCTTCCGGTCACCCTCACGGCGGCCGAGGCGACGCTGGCCTGCGAGTCAAAGGAAATGCTGGCCGAGGTGGGACTGGAGATCGAGTCGATCGGGAGCCAAACGGTGCTGGTTTCGGCTTACCCTGCGATGCTGACCCGCGTCAGTCCGGCCGAGGCGTTGCGGCTTGCGCTAGAACCTCTGATGTCCAGCGGCCGCGCCCCGTCACCGCGCGACCTTCTGGATGCCATGCTGCATCAATGGGCCTGCAAAGCGGCCATCAAGGCAGGCGACCCGCTGACCGACGAAGAAATCTCCGATCTGCTGGCCCAGCAGCACGCCTATCAGGACACCCACCACTGCCCCCATGGACGCCCGACGGCGCTCGTCTTCTCCTGCGACCAGATCGACCGGATGTTCAAGCGAACGTAGATGGCCGACTCTTCAATCAGTTCAAACGGAAGGTGAAGCCCCTAGCCCTAGATCGTTGGCGATCGGCTTGAGCGATTCGATGCAGTTGGCGATATGCTCATCCAAAGGTACACCGAATTCCTCTGCCCCTCGCACGATATCGTCGCGATTGACCGCCGCAGCAAATCCTTTGGTCTTCATTTTCTTCAGCACACCTGCCACCTGCATCCCCTCCAGACGCTCCGGACGCACCCAGGCGCAGGCAACCAGAAACCCGCACAGCTCATCGCAGGCGTAAAGGCCGCGATCCAAGAGCGACCGTCGCGGATAGCGATCGGCCAAATAGTCGGCGTGTGACAGGATCGCGTAGATCACATCCTCCGGATAGCCCCGCTCGCGCAGGATCGTACTGCCTTGCAGCGGATGATCGGGAGCCGTCGGCCAACGCTCGTAGTCGAAATCATGCAGCAACCCCACCTGCCCCCATCGCTCGACATCCTCTCCCAGCTTCGTCGCGTAGGACCGCATCGCCTGCTCGACCGCCAGCATGTGACGACGCAGAGAAACGTTCTCCACCATCGATTCCATCAAAGCCAAATCTTCAGCGCGCCCCACCTGTTCGATCCCCTTTCCAGCCCATGCTGACTTCGGCTTCTCGATTTCCCAACCGCATGGCAACGCCCACAAGCACCCACTAGGTGCCGGGCACCGGACTGGGCAACCGCAATCGAATCGGCCCCTTGGCCGTTTCCACGTCCACCAACTCTCCGCGCTGCGTCGCCTCCAGCTCCCCGTCGATCACCATCTGCGCGACCACCGATCGGATCAATTCCATCTTCTCTCGCCATCGGGGAAAAAGCTCCCGGGCCGCCTCCGACGGGCAGATGCTAGACCCCCTCCCCAACTCCATCAACTGCCGAAGAATCTCCCCGCGGATCTCCCTCTCATCCGGCTCCGCCCCCTCGCCTCGTCCCGCTCGCATCCCTCACCTCCCTGCCCCTGGTCGAAATCGCATTCCCACCTCAGTGTATCAAGTGTCTCCCGTGGGACGCACTCCAAAACCCCCCAAAGGAGCGTAACACCGGAAGCACGCCTTCCGGTTTTTGCCGTTGCCAGGGTGGCTGGAATGTTTACAATGCGACGCGTGAAGCAAGTGGAAGAAATGTTTTGAGCAGAAGGTGGTTGGTCGATCATGGCAGTGAGCAACGAGCGGAAAAGTGAACTCGTGAAGCAGTATGCGACCCATGGCGGAGACAATGGGTCTCCTCAGGTGCAGATTGCGTTGCTCACCGAGCGGATCAACAATCTGACGGAACACATGCGTTCCAATACGAAGGACTATGCAAGTCGTCGTGGTTTGTTGCAGATGGTGAGCCGTCGTCGACGGTTGTTGGATTATGTCCGCCATCAGGAACCGCAGCGGTACTTGGACATCATCAGTCAGTTGGGCATCCGGAAGTAAAAATCCGGCATCGTTTCTGGGAAACGTTTCTTCGAAAGAGCGTTTGTGCTCTGCCTTGGATGGCTGAGTCCTCCATCCGTTGCGGGCATGAGGGTTTCTTGCTTTTCGCTCGGTTTCGCCCCACCCAGGCGATACCGTGGGTTGATCTTGCCGATCCTTCCATCGTAAAGGGAGGACTTGGACAAATCAGCCGCTGATTCGGCCTTTGTGCTCCCTTCCACCGATTCCGGCGAACTCTTTGTGAGGAACCGTCGAGAAACGCGGAAGTGGCGGGTCGCAATCGTAGGACGTGCTCCCTTCGCAAGGATTTTTATTGAGCCATTGCGAGGGGGCCAACCAGTTGGCGAGGAATTGTTCTGGCACCGGCGACGGCGTGTCGCAGGAGGATGTGGCCAGACGCCCGAGCTGGATCGGGGGGCGATGGTCCGATAGGGACCTTTGCCCAGCTGAAGAATCGCAAAAGTAAAAGAGAAGAGAGAAGCGATGAAGATTCGAGTTGAAAAGCAGATTGGCGCCTCAACCCTGTCGTTCGAGTCGGGGGAATTGGGCAAGCAGGCAGCAGCTACCGTCTTGGTGCAGTATGCCGAAACCACCGTCCTTTGCGCGGTGGCCAGTGGTCCCAGCCGACCCGGGACCGACTTTTTTCCCCTGACCTGTGATTACCGCGAAAGACTTGCCGCAGGTGGTAAGTTCCCCGGAGGATTTCTCAAGCGAGAAGGCCGACCCACCACCAAAGAAACGCTCACCAGCCGACTGATGGATCGCCCGATTCGCCCCTTGTTCCCTAAGGGTTATATCGACGAAGTCCAGATTCAGGCCATGGTCCTCAGCAGCGACCTGCAGAACGATGCCGATGTGCTGGCCATGAACGGCGCCGCGGTGGCACTGTTGGTCAGTCCACTCCCCTTTCAGGGTCCGATTGCATCGGTCCGCGTTGGTCGTGTCGAAGGCCAGTGGATCGCCTTCCCCACTCAAGCCCAGCTGGAAGACAGCGAACTGGATCTGATCGTTTCGGGGAATCCCCGAGAGGTCGTCATGATCGAGGGCTTCGCTCAGGAGATGCCCGAGCAGGAGATGCTGGAAGCGATCCAGTTTGCGCAATCGACCATCCGCGAGATTCTGGCGCTTCAGCAGGAGTTCCTGCAGAAGATTCAGCCCGTCAAGAAGCCGTTCAACGCCATCGACGATTCGGCTCTCTATGCTCGCGTCAAAGCAGCCTATTACGACCGACTGCGATCGGCCAATCAGGTCGTTGGCAAGCAGGATCGCGCCGATGCCAAGAAGCAGGTCAAAGCAGCGGCTCATGCCGAACTGACGGGTGAGTCAGCGGGTGCTGATGCCGCTTGCCCCGCCGCACTCGATCGGGTCCTCGGCGAACTGCAAGAAGTGGTGGTTCGTGATCTGATCCTCTCAGGGACCCGTCCTGATGGTCGCGATCATACCTCGCTGCGTCCGATCACTTGCCAGGCAGATATCCTTCCCCGCGTCCATGGATCGGCGCTCTTTCAACGCGGTGAAACCCAGGCGCTGATCACCGTGGCGCTCGGCACGGGACGCGATGAACAGCGAGTCGACGGACTGCTGGAAGAATACAGCAAGAAGTTCATGCTCGACTACAACTTCCCCTCCTTCTCGGTCGGCGAGTGCCGCCCGATCCGCGGCCCTGGACGTCGCGAAATCGGACACGGGGCTCTGGCCGAACGAAGTTTGGAGCCGGTGTTGCCGGATCCCGATGATTTCCCCTACACCATTCGCGTCATCAGCGACATCCTCGAAAGCAATGGCTCTTCTTCGATGGCGTCGGTCTGCGGTGGCTGCCTAGGGCTGATGGCTGCAGGGGTCCCCATCACCAACCCGGTCGCGGGGATCTCCATCGGCCTGGTGCGTCAGCGCCAACCGGAAGATCGCTTTGTGCTTCTGACCGACATCATCGGTGACGAAGACCATTATGGCGACATGGACTTCAAGATCGCCGGAACCCAAAACGGAATCACTGGCATCCAGCTCGATCTGAAGATCGACGGGATCAGCGAAGAGATCATCCGAGGAACCCTCAAGCAGGCTCGAGAAGCCCGCATCGAGATCCTCCGCAAGATGCTCACCTGCATCCCCAGGCCTCGGAGCGAAACCAGTCGCTACGCACCGCGACTGCTTCGCACCAAGATCGACCCCGACAAGATTGGCGCGCTGATCGGTCCGGGTGGAAAGAACATCCGAGCGATCCAGGAGCAGACGGGTGCCACCATCGATGTCGAAGATGATGGAACCGTCACCGTCGCCGCAGCCGACTTGGACAAGGCAAAATCCGCCATGTCGAGGGTCGAGGCATGCACTGCCACCGTTCAGATCGGCAAGATCTACGAAGGCGTTGTCACCAGCATCCGTGATTTCGGCGCCTTTGTCGAAGTCATCCCCGGACGCGACGGCCTAGTCCATGTCAGCGAACTGACCAACGGCTACGTCTCCAACGTCAACAGCGTCTGCAAAGTTGGCGATTCGATGCAGGTTCTGGTGATCGATATCGACGATCACGACCGCGTCCGACTCAGCCGACGACGCGCCCTGGAGGAACTGGGGATCGAGGATGAGTTCGCCAACCGAACGGCTGGCGATGAACCGCCCGAAGAGGAAGGTGGCGAAGGCCGTCGCGATTTCGGCGATAGACCGCCCCGAGAGGGAGGCGGATACTCCGATCGCCCACCCCGTAGCGGCGGTGGCGGTGGACGCGATCGCCGAGGTGGCGGTGGTGGCGGACGAGACCGTCGTGGCGGCGGTGGCGGCGGTGGACGCGACCGTCGCTAATAACCAACCCTGATTGGGGATTTTTACTCTCGCGAGGAGGTCGCTGTGCAATCAGCACCTCCTCGCGTCGTTTCCGCTTCACACCTTTCCATCAACAGGCGGTCCCTGCCATGCTACCTCTTGATGAAAGAAACCTGCGCGTCGCGCTCCTGGGGGATATTGTCGGAGTCCCAGGGATGCAGATCGCTTGCCAGGCCATCCCCTGGCTGAAGCAAACCGCCCATTGCCACCTGGTGGTCGCCAACGCCGAAAATGCCGCCGACGGGACGGGACTGCGCGTCGCACAGTACAAGAAGCTGATCGCCGCGGGTGCCGATGCGATCACTATGGGAGATCACATCTATCGCAAACGCGAACTGATCCCGCTACTTCAGCAGGCGACCAACATCGTCAAACCCGCCAACTTTCCACCCGAAGCCCCAGGACTCACCTGGTGCCAAGTCCCCACTCCTTTCGGCCACCCACTGATCGTCTTCAGCCTCCTGGGCCGACTCTATATGCGACCGGTCGATTGCCCGCTACACGCCGCAAAAGGCATTCTCAACGAGGTGGCGTCGATCTCCCCGCTGCGATTGATCGACTGCCATGCGGAAGCGACCAGCGAGAAACAATCGATTGCGAGGTTCCTGGATGGCAGTGTCTCCGCTGTCCTCGGCACCCACACCCACGTCCCCACCGCCGACCTGCAGATCCTCCCCAAGGGGACAGGCTTTCAGTGCGATGTCGGCATGACGGGTGCCTATGAAAGTATTCTGGGCCGATCGATCGAACGCGTCCTCGCCGCCAGCTTCTCCTTCGATCCCTCGACGCTTGAGATCGCTACCGAAGATCTCCGCTGCTCGACCACCCTGGTCGATCTCGATCCACAGTCGGGAAGATGCCTCCAGATTCAGCGACTGGAACTCTCTACAGCCACACTGCAGTCCCAGCCTTCGTGACTTGGTGTCGGGGGCCATACAGGGGTAAATCGATCTAAGCCCGCAGGAAAATTTTCCTGCGATAAAGCCAGTACAACAGCAGCCACATCGCCGCGAGGCTTCCTGCCTGAATCACCACCCCTTGCCAGGGACCGGACCAACTGGCGATACCTCCCAGGAAGTACTTCGAGATCTTCGTGAAGTCGATGATTTCTCGAATCATGTAGATCAGGATGGCGTTGGAACCAATCACCACCCAGAACCACCCCCACCAGCGCCACTGCATCCAGTCCAACAGCGCATAGAAGAGCGATAAAAGCAGCAGGCTGTAGCCACCGGCCACCAGCACAAAGGAGCTGGTCCAGAGATTCTTGATCACCGGAAAAAACTGCCCCCAGATCGTCCCTACCACCAGCAGCACCAACCCAGCCGCCGCCAACCCAAAGCACTTCTCTGCAGGACCACGCTGGCTGCGCAGCCATTCGCCAGCGAAAACCCCAAGAAGCCCTGTGACGATCGCCGGGATGGTAGAGAGGATCCCTTCATTGTCTCCGAACCCGTAATAATCCTTGAGGATCCGACCAGGTAGGTAGGTGCGGTCGATATAGCCCGAAAGATTTCCAGCAGGCGAAAGATCACCAGCCACCCCGCCCGGTACGGGTATCCAGACCATCACCGCCCAGTACCCCAGAAGGATCGCCGCCGACGCGATGACGCGGCCGCGCTGGGGTACGAACAGATAGAGCAGACTACAGATCCCATAACAGATCGCCAAACGCTGAAGGACCCCGGCATAGCGCATCGTCGAGAATTGGAATTGGAGGATATCGTTGTAGAGCAGAGCCAGGATCAGCAGCATGCCAGTCCGTTTGAGGACTCGCCCAACGGCTTGGGTGGGGTTGCCATGGAACTTCTCCAGGGAGAATGGGATGACGCAGCCAAGCAGGAAGAGAAAAAGCGGAAAGATCAGATCATAGAAGCGGAATCCCTCCCAGGCCACATGCTCGAACTGCTCCTTGAGCCTCCCTGCATACTTCCAATCGCTTTGCGACAGCAGTTTGATCGCCAGCGCATCGCCGCCGATGATCCAGAACATGTCAAAACCGCGCAAGGCATCGATCGAGATCAATCGCTGCCCTTCCTTGACCGGTTTTCTGATTTCTTCCACCATGATTTTTTGCCCCCTGGATGATCCGGTTGGCCCAGCCAACGTTTTGCCCTTGAGTTTACCATCGGCATTCGATCTGTTGCGCTATCGGAATCGCATCCATCGTCTTGGCGGCTTCCGAATCATCCTTCGGTCCTTAGACGCAGCGCGCCGCGCCACTCGAACGAAACCAATTCGACCATGACGCTGGAAACGGTATTCCGCCTAGCGATAGCGCTATCGGCCCTGGTAGCGGCTGTGATGGCGTTAGTCCTTCGTACGCCTTCTGCGCGACCTAGTTCGCAGAAGACTTTCGAATCGAGTGATCCATCGTCCGACCGCAAAACACAGTGGCTTTTAGCATTCAGCTCGGTGGTCCTGGGTGTCCTGGTGGGCGGCGTTGTCATCGTCCCCCAGTGGATGGCTCCCTGGCGCATCGGGCTTTCCATTTTTTGGCGAGGGGTTGGTATCCCGCTAGTTCTCGTAGGTCTCTGCCTCTTCCACCGGTCGCTAATGGCTCTTGGGAGATCCTGGGCCAACTCCGATCGCCCCCACGCCGACAGTCTGCTGGTGACCGATGGCCCTTACCGATGGGTGCGCCATCCCTACTATACCGCTACCTTCCTGCTACTGGGTGGCATCTCGCTAATGGCCGATCAGTGGCCGATCGCAGTCGGTTCGACCATCCTTTCGATCCTGCTTGGGCTTCGGGGTCACCGTGAGGAGATTCATCTGGCGGAACGATTTGCCGCCCCCTATCTCGACTACCAAAGTAGAACGGGTATGTTCCTCCCGAAAGCGGTTCAATGGAAACGATCCTGAGTCGCTAGTAGCGGCTCCACAGCACCTCTCGACAATCGGTCGACTCAGCCGTCTTTTTTCGCTTCCCTACTGAAGTACTCCACAGCACCTGTGAACTGCCAACAAGCCGAGGTCGCCAGAACCCAGGATCTCGCTCAAGCAGCCTCTGACGAAGCCTGGCAGAGGCTCTCGCGCAACAACCGATCGACCAAATCCCGCTCGTCTCCCCCAACAAGCAACTCCACGCCACGTCTTTGACCGGAGATGTTCAGTCGGAGCTTGCGATCTTCTAGCCACTGGTAGGATTTGAGCTTCTTCCAGGGGATCAGCATCCACTGCAGCCAGAGCCCATTTTCGCAGAGTTGAATTTCGCCGATCGATGGAAGCGTGCCAAAGACCGACATTACCAGCGCGAATAGAGCCATACGCCAATCTTCTACTGCTGCGGAGAAAGCTGCTACGAACCAAAGCACTGCACTGGATGCCAGACCGATACGGCGAAGGACTCGCCTCGAAGGATCGGCCGCAAAGGTCGCAAGGATCTTTCCTCGTCTAGCCATTCCCAAAAAGAAATGAAACAGCATCCAGAGGGCGCCGAAAGCTCCGATCGCTAGTCCCAGGTTGCCGATGACCATTCGAATCTCGCTTCCCGTCTCCATGGCTGGTTACCTCTTTCTTCATTTCTCGTACCGCCTGATACCAACTTCTGCACCATTCGGCTGCATCAACACCCCACAAAGAGTCTCGAGGGACTAGGTTTTCCTGGCGAAGTGAATCCCCCCGACCGACAGCCAACTCCCACAAAACCGACACATAACTACTCAATCGGTATCCCCTAGAGATCAGCGATCTTTGGAACCCATCGATACGAAGGCAACTGCCTGGCCTCATCTTCATGTACTACGGTCGCAGTCAAGAAATCACTTCAAAGTTCTATTGCCTCATCCAGGATCGCGAGGGCCAGACGCTTCGTGAGGGATGGGGAAAGTAGACATGGTCAATTCGAACAAAACCACCACCAACGCAGGCGACGCAGACATCGGCGCATCGGCAACAAAACGATTTCGATCAGCGTAACAAACACCAGTTGCCTCCAGCCGACAGGTCGTTGCATCGCAATTTCCTTCAGGCAACGCGTTCGCAAGTTGTAGTCGTCACGAAACTCCCAGCGGTTGGTGGAGGTAACCCCCGACTGAAGCCAATTCTTCTGATACATATTTTGGGGAACTCGGATAAAGCTACCCAGCATCGCCATGCGGATCAACCAGATCCAGTCGCTGGAGAAAGACTCCTCACGATCGACTCGCAGTGAATCGATACATCGCTTTGCTGACTTTGTCCTTGCCACACCGCGGAAAGGGATCCACCAACTGCCCTGCATTCGGATCAATGAGCGAAGCCTAGCTGTTGGATGATCGACACGATCCAGTTGCCGATAGACTCCAGGCAAGGGGACAAAGTGATTGACCCCAAAGTTGAGATCCGAGTAAGCAAGCACCGCGGACGGTTCGTCTTCCAGTGCTGCGACAAGCTGGGCGATATATTCAGGGTCCATGCGATCATCATGAAAGGCGAAGCAGACATAAGCAGTCTCGACCTGCTCCAGCATGTCAGCATAGTTTCGGCACCAACCGACATTTTCCAACCGCTGGATCAGATGGCACCTTGGATCGTCACCCACGATCGCTGCGCATGTTGCCAGGGTTGCGTCATCGGAAGCATCATCGGCGATCAGAATGTGTAGATGAGGGTAGGTCTGTGCCTGGATGCTGTGAAGCGTCTGCGCTACAAAACGGGAGGCATTCCAGGTGCCCAGGCAGATTGTTACAGCCTCCAGAGCCATCAGACGACTCCCACCCCGAAAGCACTGATCAGTTGGTCGGCGATGCGCACTGCATACCAAGGGGCGGTAGTCCACTTTCCTGGATCGACCGAATAATAGCTTGTCCCGACATGATGCATCATGCCGATGTCGTTTCGAGAGTGGAGTTGGCTGGCGGGGTCATCCACGTCGGTGGACCCCTTTGCCACAATCCCACCGGCATCAACCGCGATCATTTTGGAGCGTACCAATCCCGGAAGGTAGGGGTCGAGAGCCTGAAGCGTTGCGAGTCCGATTTCAGTGGCGTGCTCGATCGGCGCTTCGCCGCGCATGGGAGGCTCCCAAGAAGGCGGTGGCAAAAGCGCATTGGTCCAGCCTTGCAGGCAGATTGGATACCAACTGACGCAACCACGACCATCTTGACGAACGACGACATCGCCGAATGGGCCAAGAACAATAGTGGTTGATTCCCGCATGTGCAAATCTGTTGGAAGCTCCACGATGACTCGATACTTCAAACGCAGCAGATGATCTTCTGGTGGATGGATCCCCATCGATCGATCGATCGCGGCACGCGAGGTCCATGTGGCATTGATCACCACATCGAAGCGGCGCGACCAGCTCTTTCCTTCATGAATTGCTTCCACTTCCAGACCGGAACCCTGCTGCGAAACCCCAGTAACATTGGTCTCGCCAATCCAGTTGATGCGGTGATTCCCCAGAATCGCTACGGCGATACGATCGCAAAGACCATCGGTATCGATCGCCCTCTCTTCGGTACGATACCCGCCCAAGAGCCTTGCTCTCGAATATCTTGCCAGTTCCTCATGACGCAAAGGTCGCCACAAACTCTCAGGTCTGAAGCCAAGATAATCAACCTCCCCCTCTCGGCTCGCCAATTCCTCTTCATACAGCTTCTGAACCACTTGGTAGTGTTTTTCCAAGCCCTCCATATCCATCAGCGAATCATGATGTGCCAGATAGTGGTACGGTGTGCTGAGAGAAAGCGAATTCCAGGACTCCTCCCCAATCCACTTCACCACCGAGCGGCGAAATGCGAGTGCCCCCTGCATCATCTTCGCTGCCGTCCTGGCTCCCGTTTCCATCGCATAGACGAATCCTAAATGCACCTTACCTTCATTGCGTCGGGCTGCCCGATGGACAGGAACTGGAGCGGAATCAATCAAATTCACCTTCAATCCGCGATCGACCAACTCCAGGGCCAACCCACTCCCAAACAATCCCGCACCAATGATTGCGATCTCCATCATTTCCCCTGTCTGTCTTTCGGATGATCAAGCTAGGCCCGCGCTTCTTGAAAAGTGCTTCAGACCACTCCTTCAGATCAAAAAAATGAGGGATCGAAAAATGGTTGGCTCCCAACTCCCCGTTACGGACATGGAACCCCCATCACACCTCGCGCCAGACCCCCATTCCCAGGGAGTTCGTTTCAATCCGCCCTCTTTCTGACTTCCGAGGGTGATGGTCGTATCAGCGGTTTGCCGGAGTCCAGTACTTCTTTCGCCCGTTTCATATTCTCCAGCAAGTCGGCCTTGCGCACTTTGCCAAGCCTCCGCGATTCGCTCCCTGAAACACCTAACCAACCGAACCAGGTTCCAAGGGCAATCAGCCCGAAAGCGATCCGCCTACCCCACCGACGGGATACGCCGTGGGATGCCTTCCCATGGATGACCGACAGCAGCCACAACAGGCCAGCGATCGCCATCAGCAAACCTCCGATCTCTGGATAGAGGTCGGGAGGCAACGAAAGATCGTACGTAAAGAATCGGGGTACCAACGCAGTCGCAAGTCCTGCGATCGATATTGCCGCTGCGATGGCGGAAAGCAAGTGGCTACTTCCCAATGGCGGTACAGGCGTCGGCAAGTATCGAACCAACCGCACCTCTCCCTGGTAGTGGCTTTGCGCTAACTGATCCGCGATGATTGCCTGAATGGTCTTCGGATCGCCGCCCCCCGATCCTGCACCAATCAATGGAATGGCGATGGACCGATAGCCTCGCTGCGCTGCCAGGGTCAGTGCGTTGCGGACCGAGTCGCGCACCGAACGTTCGGAGGAACGCCATAGGCAATTGATCCCAGCGACATGGATGATCGCTTGGAACGGCAAGCGGCCGGCCGTCGTCTCGACTGCATGCCCCAGCGGGATGGCCCCCATTCTCCCCAGTTCTCGAAAGGGTTCGATTCCACCGCGGCGTTTGATCGCGCCGGAAACCCCCTGAGGCAGAAGCAACCACCAGGGAAGGATATTACGATTCCATGGATTGACGATCACTTCCACATCCTGATCCAGCAAATCACCGTCGACGATAGAAAGGCTCATCATGCTCATTCCCGTTGGGTCGCCAGCGTGAAGTACTAAACCGAGCAATCCAGAAAGTAAGGAAGGCTTCCTTCTTGATCTGGATCCTGCATGGCGGCTGCCATACCGTCGGACCAGCGTCGCGTGATGCTCTTTTTTTGATAGCGAAATCCAAGACGACGCAGTCAACGAAATCGGACGGACTAGGTTTCGAGAATAGCATCTTCAAGAAATCCAATGGCTGTGACTTGGAAAAGACCGCGCCATGGAATCGCTATCCGCTGGGTTGTTAAAAGCGAAACTCAGACTTATTTGCTTCGCAGCGCTGGCCGAAAGTGCAGTCCTTCAAACGCCCCCCCAATAGAAGCACTCAATCGGTGCCACCCACCAACCTCTCTTGCCCTAATTTACCCATACCCCCCGCACCCCCACTCAATCGGTGCCACCCACCAATTAAAGAAACACCCGAAAGAGTGGATCTCTGACTGGATGAAGGCCGGACAGCGGTGCGGGCGTGAAGATCAGCACCGTGGGAGCAAACAACCGCCTTTCAATCGGTATCACCTCCGATCGCGATGGATGCCGAACTATCCGGCGGCAGGATCTGCGAGCTCGAAATCGTTAGGAAAACGCACCATTCGGCTTATCTCTTGCCTCATCTAGGGTCGCGACAGAGATCGCTGACGCTCCTGAGCTAAAGGAGACGACTATTTTCCTCAAGAAAAATTGATTTAAAAGAGGATCTGGCTACTTGTATTGAGACTCAGTATCATTAACATGAGAGGTAGTTGGGACGCAAGTCCATTGGTTCCGCGCTGCTTGCTCGATTCGTTGAGCCAATTCTTCCGACATCACGCAGAGACGAAGGGCTAACCATGCCAAACCGCTTCCTGTGCGACCAGCAGGCCCCATCCATCATTCAGCGACGACTTCCTGGTTTCACCCTCGTTGAATTACTTGTTGTCATCGCCATCATTGGCATTCTGATAGGGCTCTTGCTTCCCGCCGTTCAAGCGGCTCGCGAAGCCGCTCGCCGCATCCAGTGCAGCAACAACATGAAGCAGATGGGGCTCGCGTTTCAGAATTACGAATCGACCCACCGGACGTTTCCTCCGGGATTCATCTCCCGTGTGACGGGACCCTGGCCCGGCGGCGGCAACAATCCGATTCCGGAAGCCGGCCCAGGATGGAGTTTTTTTGCTTTGATGCTTCCGCAGATGGAGCAATCGAATCTACATAATTCGATTGACTTCACTCTTTCGATCACTGCACCAAGGAACCAATTGGCGAGGAGCTCGAAAGTGGGCGCCTACCAGTGCCCTTCGGATACCTGGAACCAACCGGTTTCCGTCTGGCCCACTTCTCTGGGAGTGAACGACTTGGCGCCTTCCAGCTACGTCGCATGCCTGGGAGGTGGCAACCCTGCTAATGCGCCGGGTTATTCGGCACTCTACGAAGAACTTCCTTTCAATGGCATGTTTCACAGGAACACCGCGATCAAGGTACGCGACGTCACCGACGGTACCTCGAACACCATCGGAATCGGAGAGCGGGCGAGCATGTTCACACCTAACGGATGGGCTGGTGTCATTCCCATGGCGCAAACCGTTTTCTCTCCTCGCATCGCCAGCAGCCGCCGTCAAACCGTTGGCCAAACGGCACGCCCTGCGATCACCATGGCAACTGTCCATGTCCGTACAGGTGGCCCGAATTCCCCCACGGGCAGCCCAGGCGGCTTCTGGAGCCCACACAACGGTGGCGCCCTGTTTCTGCTGATGGATGGTTCGACCCATATCATCTCCACCAACGTCGATATGACGATTTTCCGCGCGATGGCTGGAAGGGATGATGGCATCCCCTTGGAGCTCCCATGAGCGACTCCTTCGGAAGCAGTGCATCGAATCTTTGATCCCATTCCTTCCGCTTCTTGCAGCGTGCTGGAAACACCGATGCACCCAGAAGGATGGATTGGAGTCGACCCAAACACCGATAACGCTCCGTCAGCTAGGCGATCGCACCAATGTCATTCGTGCAGTCAGTTGGGATTTCGAATCCAGCGGAATCTGACCAGCGACGGCGTTGGGGTTGCTCTTTCCTGCGTGTCTTCGCTGTGGACCCCTTGCTCCTAATCGCCATCGACCAAAAGCAATCGACTGGGATCGTCACATCCTCGTGATCAAAGCCGTCCTTCATCGTCCTGCATGTTCGATCAAAGACGGGATGACCGACTTTACCACTCGCACTCGTCAAAAGTCCCTGCTTCCAGGAAGTTGCAAGGGGCAAGCTCATCGTTATTCGAACGATCCTTCACCACGGGAGTGGCTCTTGGCCTGAAGCATTTCAATCCGCTGCTTCCACATGGCGGGCTGGGATAGATACCAAGCGATGGAATCAAGCTGACCATTCTCTGAATAGACCACCTTCAACAAGTCGAATGGGGTGACTTTATAAAGATGCTGCTTGGTGATCGTCATTTCTCGAATCGATAAGATCGGGATACAGATCTCCGTTTTGGGTACCAGCATGAAAAAATGGAGGTCGGTCGCGGTCAGCACCAACGCTCCATTGCCTCGCACCTGAAAAACCCCGGCTGACTCCCTGCCAAAGAAGTTGGCCCGATATTCCTCCAGAAGGATTTGATCTGGACGGTAGCTGGCATGAATCCTAACTACCAGAGACGATCGAATCCAACCAAGAAACATCCTGGCCAGGATCCCGATAAGCATCAGAGCCCCAAAGATCCACAGCACGATCCAACCGACCCAAAAGCTTGAATCCTGGGAAGCGGTCGCCTGCAGAGCCGAAGACTGGGGAGGACCCAGGAACTGCATCGGCATCGATATGGGCGCATCCATGATAGAACTCCGAAAAAGGTTGGATAGCGCGATAGGGTGGAGCATGGGATCCATCCATTTCGGCTAGTCGCTTCCCCATCCAAAACCGAGGCAATCCATCCGTCGGGTCAGTCGACCCAATCCTTCTCCTGCGAAAAAAGTTTCACGGGAGGCGAGGTATGCATCCGGATGCCCCTTGTGTGGAAACCAAGCCGCGTAACGGGTTGATGAGATTGCAAGGGAAGGGGCCAACGGGACGCAACAGGCGATCCCAGATGCATCCTACCCCAACATAGCCGACACCACGCCCCATCGCTGGCTCATCAGACCTCTTGGAAAATCAGATGCCATCGGCTCGCTATGCGATCGCGAAGACACGACTTGCAACACAAGCCCAAGTCAATCTTAGGTCCATCCGAGACGATTGTGGGCGGTGATCCAAGACAGCTAAGGGAAAGCTTGTCAATTGGCTACGAGGCGGGGAAGTTTTCGCCGCCTGCTGGCCCTTTCGATCGGGTATGTCGGATGGTCTCTCGCGAAGACACTTAGACGCGAAGGACGACAAGATGCAGATCGTTCGTCAGCACACGACGCCCCGTTGCATGCGCCATTCGACCTGTCGATTCGATTGGCAACGAGAGGTTACCGCCCACAGAAAAAGTCGACTGGATAGCCAGGCAGAAATCGCAAATGGAACTGGGTTCTCCATCGCTTCGTGCCTTCGCGGCTTCGTGCGAGCGGAGGATTGAGTTGGAAGAAGTCACGAGGGCGAAAAATCTCGTTCATCTGGGATTTTTCCGCATTGCGATCGAATTCAAGGTATCCCGACGAGTTGCCATTTGCAGGTCACCCGATGGGATGGTCGGTGACACGGGAATCAGGCTGCACTGGTCTTTTGGCAACCTTTGGTAGCAGTAGCGATTTGCAGATCAAGTGACCCACAGAATTGACGGATGGACCCGATGTTAGCAGCGGGCAGATGAAGGGCGCCCCAGGTTTTACCCTGCGGCACTGGTCGCCTGTGGCGACGCAGACTGCACAGACAACAGACGAATATCCGGTGGTGACTCACCAACCCACCGGCGACACCGAAGTTGGATCCTAGCGACCCTCTCAGGTGCTAATCGCATGTTGCTGTGCCCTTTCTTCCCTCCCATCGCCTCGCGCCGACTCCTGCCCAGGGCCCGGGGACCCCATCCGCATGGCTGACACCTTCCCAGTCGAACGACTCCCTGACTGCCATGCCCTGTCTCCCTCGACTGATCCTCCATTCGGATCGCCGAAGAAAACGGTAGGTTCCGGTACGTTTCAGGGCGATCTCCATCTGGGTGATCGAGGCCAGCGACGGCAGGCATTCAGCAGCTCAAGAAACAAAGTGTCGAAGATGGCGGTAACCAAGGACTGATCTAGCGAATACTGGAACTCTCCCAACCATTTCGACATCGATCGATCGTTCCGGTCGATTCCGCCAGACCCTCCGCTCCTCCCGGACCGATCTTCGCATTTATAGTTTTCCGTTCGGTGCAGGATTCGTTCGATCCCAAGCCGCTACCAGCCAGCTCCATTCTCTGAAGTTCGTCCGCCAATGCTGCCGCAGGAGGTCATCGCATGGCTGCAGGGCCATTGATCACGTGGCGACGAAAAGTACTGGATGGATTGGCCGATATCTGGTCCGACCGCTACCCTCTGTGGCGGGACGCCGTCCTGGACCTCCCGATGGTGCTCCTTTTCTGTGGGATGGTCGCTGGGATCTTGGCTTGCACTGTCTGGCAGTTTTCTTTGTCGGCCTGCAGCTTGGGGATCCTGGCGGGTTTGTTGCTGGCGCTAGTCGGAACAAAAGCCAATTCCTCGTGGCCGATCACTGTCGGAATTTTTCTCGGTACCGCCGCCTGGGGCGCTTGGCTCCAGACGGTCGCAGACGACCGTTCCCGGCGCGATCCAACCCGCTGGATGGCCGACGACACTTGGCGACCTGTCGTCTTCGAAGCGCGTGTGGATGGAATGGTGCGCTGGCGGCCCGAATTGACTCAGTACGAAGCTCGTGGCGGAACTCCTGGCGATGCAGCATCCTGGCAGACCATACTCGAGGTATCCCTGCTGGAGGTTCGAGACGACCAGCAGTGGCGACCCGCCTATGGTCGCCTGCAAGTGACGGTCGACGCGCCGTTGCGATGGCCGCTGCCAGGCGATCGGATTCGATGCTTTGCTAAATGGCAACGGATTCCTGCCCCGACCAACCCGGGTCAGTTTGATCTCCGCCGCCATGCTCAGCGAAAGGGGTACTGGATCCGAGCCAAGGTGGAATCGGCCGACCAGGTGGAGAAACGCCCTGGCACTTGGTGGTGGCGACTGGATCGCCCGATGGGCTGGATCATGGAGCGGGCGGATGCGGCGATCCATCGACATGTACCTGCCGGCCAAGCCGCGCTCGCGTCTGCGCTGGTACTTGGTCAACGCGAGCAAGTGGAATGGGAGATGCAGGAGTCGCTATTGGCTACCGGCACGATGCACATGCTGGCCATTTCGGGGTTGCATGTCGAGATGGTGGCAATCGCCTTTGTCACCTTCGCCCTTCTCATCCACATACCGCGAAAAGGGACACTCCTGTGCACTGCAATTCTGGTGGTCGCCTACGGTATCCTTTGCGGCAACCAGCCCCCGGTACTTCGTGCCGTGCTGCTGGTGGTGGCGATTTGCTTGGCCCGATGGCTAGGCCGCCCCACGCGCACCTTGAACCTGCTGGCTTTTGCGGGCTGCGTCGTTCTCTATCTTCGCCCCTCTTATCTTTGGGACATCGGAACTCAACTCTCTTTTCTTGCCGTCGCCACGCTGGGGCTGCTCTCGCTGCATACCCATCAAGAGACTTCACCCTCCGATCCGCTCGATCAACGGATCCGCCAGACAATGACTCCTTGGGAATCTCACCTCCGATGGTTTCTTGCAGGCATAGGAAATGCTTTGGTTACCAGCACCTGGGTGTGGTTGGTCACAGCTCCTCTGATCCTCCATATTTTCCATGTCGTCTCCCCTGTCGCCATCGCTCTGAACCTGCTGCTCTGGATCCCGCTCTGGTTGGCCCTCATGAGCGGCCTTGGGATTCTGGTTCTGGGGACGTGGCTTCCCTGGATCGGCATCCCTTTGGGATGGATCTGCGGGGTCAGTCTCTGGGTGGTGCAGGAGACGATCGACTGGGCTGAGTCGATTCCCGGAAGCCACCTTTGGCTACCCTCGCCATCGATCCCTTGGACCATTGGATTCTACATCGGACTGATCGGCACCACCGCGCTGATGGGATTTGCCAAGTTGTCAAGGCGGGCGATTCTTGCCGGCATGTCGGTCTGGGTGCTGGCCGGTATTGCGATGCTGGCGGCAGCACCAGGCAACCCGGATCCAAGACCTGCTGGCACGCTTCGATTGACCTTCATCGATGTCGGTCACGGTACCAGCGTGCTGTTGCAGGCCCCCGACGGACAGACGCTACTTTACGATGCTGGAAAGATGGGGGACGGCCAGCGCAGCTTTCAGGGGATCGCGTCGGTTCTCTGGTGGGAAGGGATTCGAGCGATCGACACGGCGATGATCTCCCACGGCGACAGCGATCATTACAACGCGTTGGAAGGGATCGCCAAACGATTTCGGATCGCACAGCTAGCCACCACCCAGCAGGTGTTGTCCCACCCCAGTCCATCGATTCGACGCTGGCGCAAGTCGCTGGAACGCCAGGGGGTCACCTTCGATGCCTGGGCTGCCGGCGCGCAACTCCAATGGGGTCAGGCCACTCTCACTGCATTGCATCCACCCCCGCAGGGTGTCCCCGGGAGCGACAACGCCAATAGCCTTTGCCTGCGGATCGAGTATGCCGGGCGGTCGATCCTGCTGCCGGGAGACTTGGAGTCGCCGGGTACCCAAGCCTTGATCGCCTCATCGACTGCCCCGATCGATCTCCTGATGGCTCCGCATCACGGAAGCATTTCTCAGGACCCGCGTCCGTTGATCCAATGGTGCCAGCCACGCTGGATCGCCATCAGCGGATCGGATCGCGCCCTGGCCCCCAAAGCCCTAGCTCCTTACTCAGATCCCGGCCGAAGCGTCTGGGTGACGGCGCGCGAGGGGGCCATCCGAATCGAAATCGATGCCGATGGTACGATCCGCGCCGACCACTGGGCATCGGATCGCTGGAACCGGTTGGCATCAGACAAACCTGCCAGCTAACAGGAGACGCGATCCGGCGGTACACCCTGAGTGGGTCGATGCTCGCGCCCCTCGAATCGACTTGGTTTCGAAACCGAAAAGAAAGGGGATCCAACGCGATCGCTGAAACCGCGATGCGTCCGCTACGGGAGTTCGTCTGCGTCTTCTGGAGGCCGCCAATCCGACATCTGCTCCAGTTGTATCTTCAACTGGAGTCGTGCGCGGTTGAGTCGGGATCGAACGGTCCCGATTTCGATCGAAAGAATCTCAGCGATCTCCTCGTAGGACAGATCCTGCATTTCGCGGAGCACCAGGATCACGCGGTGATCGTCCGAGAGCTGCTGGAGCGCCAGATGGACACAACGGACCGAATCATCCCGCATCATCGTCCCTTCAGGCCCCTCCTGGTCATCCAGGGGTTCAATGCCGCTAGTTTCCCTAGCCTGCTCGATCGAGACATGCCCGCGATTCTTGCGACGGCGGGAGAGGGCGTAATTGAAAGCGATCCGATAGAGCCAAGTGAAGAAACGGGAGTTGTGCTGGAAGGTATCCAGCTTCAGATAGGCCTGGATCAGCGCCTCCTGGACCACATCCTCCGCCTCGTCAGCGCTGCCTACCACCGGGATCATGGCGGAGTAAAGGCGATCCTGATAGCGCTGCGCCAGCACGCCGAAGGCCGAGGAATCCCCCGACAAAGATGATTGGATCAGCGCAGCCTCGTCGTTCACGTCCCGCCTTTTCGCCTCGTTCTCCAGACTTTCGATCGACCCAGCCAGCCGATGTCGTCGGCGCGCGGACCAAGCTTCCGACCACACCCCTGTCCATCTGCTTGGACATTATGGTCCAAAACAGCCGCTCAAACATTGGAGGGCCAAAAAAAGGCTTCATGAAGCCCCAAAACCATTGGGGACATGAGAAAAAGGGGCCGACCCTTTCCGGTCGGCCCCATGCAGTTTTCCGAAAGCTACCACCCCATCCGGCGGGCGGCTGGCTGCAATCAGCCGTGGACTTCGATCTTCCGCGGCTGATTCTTGACCAGCTTCGGAAGATGGATGTGCAGCACGCCATGCTCGAAACGAGCCTGCACCTTGTCCTGGTCGACCGTCTTGGGCAGGGCCACGCGACGCGTGAACTCCCCAACCATCCGCTCGACGCGGTGCACCTGAGCCCCCTCGCTCTGGCAGACGCCGTGCCGCTTGCCATGGACCGTTAGCCGATCGTCATGGATCTCGACCGTCACGTCTTCCAGCTTGACTCCCGGAAGATCCAGGTGCACCAGAAACTCCGTCTCACTCTCCGATACATCCATCGCCGGCATGAAGGCGCCGGCCGTCGTGCCGCTGCCTGACGACGCCGTTCCCGCACCACCGGGAACCGTGCGCCCAAAGACGCGGTCCATCACCTGCTCCACCTCGCTCGCCCAATCCTGCAGGCTCATTGGCATCGGACGACTGTTGTGATTGTTGCACTTCATCTTCAGTCCCTCCTCAAGGACAACCCTCGAAACGCTTGGCCGGATCGAGCTCGGCGTCCGTCCCGCTGACCAGCGCCTGCAACTTGCAGGCAGCTGCTGTCAAACTGGCAGCAAGTGACTTAGACGCCAGAACGAGAGTTGCAAGCAGCGTGCCAAAAAACTCACTGCAGCGTCATGAGGGGCAGATCCCTGAAAAATTTCTGCTTTCGACACCATCCGATCGTTGGTAGCGTCCGATTGGAAGGTCGCCTGGAGCCTTGCCCTGTCTGCGTCGCTTCCAGGCTCTTCGAGGTAGAAACAATCCTCCGGCCACAGCCTGCGATTAGATCAGCCGGAATCCTTCGTGAAGCGAGACCGGTAGACGGGAAGACCGTTCAGCCGCGTCCGCCGCTCGAAGTGAGTCAGGTAGTCCAGATCGTGTTCAACGGGAGATTCGGGAACGTACTGGGGACCTTGCAGACGGGTGGTCGCTGCTATCAGTTCCAACGTCGACTGGAAGTAGTCGGCTACGTCGGTCCAGAAGTGGAACTGCCCTCCCGGCTGCAGCGCTCGCTCGATCCCCTTCAGCATCGGCGCATGCAACACGCGCCGTTTCTTGTGTCTAGCTTTCCACCAGGGATCTGGGAAATAGACATGGATCGCCTCGATTCGCCCTTCGGGCAGCAGATCGCAGACCGTGGCGACTCCATCGCCACAGTAGACCACCGCATTGCTCAATCCAGCTCGCTCAACCCGTCGTTGCGCCATCGCCGCGTACTTGGCTGCCAGCTCCACTCCCACCCAGTAGACATCTTTCTGGCGGGCTGCTGCATTGACCAGAAAAAGTCCCTTGCCACTCCCAATCTCCACTTGCACCCTTGGATGTTCCTCCAGTATCCGCGCGATCTCTCCTTGAAGACTGGGGCGCCTGGGGAACGGTCGGTGGTTATCGTTTGGGGCTGGCGATGGATGCTCCAAGTCACCTTGCGAGATCGTATCGTCGGGGTCATTCATGCGGAGGTCCGATGGAAGGATAGTGAGCGATGGGATCAGTGGGGGCTAGGGGGATTCAGTCATCGACACGACGTTCCAATTCGTGAGGCTCCACCAGCTTTCCATAGTATTCTGGCTGGCGATCGGCGAAACGGTCGATGACGTGTTCGCCGGGGACTCGCACCAATCGCTTCTGACGGGCTTTGGCAGGATCGATCTGTCCCATGATGGCCATCTGGGAGCTTTCGTCAGCATCCGCCAGTGCATGCCCGTTGGGATCACACAGACGGCTTTGTCCGATGAATCGAAATCCTCGTTCGGTCCCAACGCGATTGACCGCCATGAAGTAACAGTTGTTCTCCAGGGCGCGGGCGTTGGGCAGGTAACGAGCGAAAGTGTCGGCACCGGGAGGCCAGTTGGTCGGCAGCAGCAGGAGGTCGGCGCCTTGGAGCGCCATGACGCGCGACGCCTCGGGGAACGATCCGTCGTAACAGATATGCATCCCGATGCAGAGCCCATCGATGTGATGCACCTGAAAGGGATCCGGGCCACGGGTGACGAACCGGTCGATCCCTAGGTAGGGAAGATGGACTTTGCGATAGACACCCTGGAGTCCTTGCCGACCGACCAGGGCCAAGCTGTTGTAGATCTCGCCTGAGTCGCCTCGTTCAAGAAATCCGTAGGCGACCCACCGATTGCCACGCTGGCAAGCCCTCGTGAACGCCTCCACCGCCGGCCCATCCAGCCGCTCGGTATGAGGCATCGCTTCTTCCAGCGACCGGAAGCAGTAGCCGCTCAGCGCGCACTCCGGAAACACCACCAGCCGGCACTCCGAAAGGGATGGCGACTGAAACCATTCCAGCATCCTCGCCAGATTGCCTCGCGTATCACCGATCGCCACGTCCATCTGCACACCGGCAATCTTCCATGTTTCCGTCATCGGTCATCGACTCCTTGCTGCCCCAAGGGGACACATGGGAACAAACACTTCCTGAAATCGCTGCGATTGCCTGCTCCATTGGGCTTACTGGCTTGCAGGTTCTTTCCAGTCTCGCCATATCCAGCGCATCGCGTCCGGCAGGATCGCGCCCCCGTGGATACCGTTGTGTCCACCTTCTCCGTAGACAAACTGGTAGTCGTAGTCGGAGAATTTCAATGCGGCAGCCATCTGCTGATTGGCCAGCGGCCAGTTGCCGTGCTGGTTATCGAGATCCCCGGATCCATCCTGCAGAAAGGCGCGGATCGGCCGCTTTTTCCCCTTGCGGACCAGCGATGGATAGTGATCACCACCACGGATGTCGACGAAGCTCCCGACATGGCTGATGACCTTGCGGAACTGATCTGGTTTTTCCCAGGCAACTGTAAACGCACAGATTCCACCCGAACTGATGCCGCAAATGGCGCGCAAGTCGGGGTCCTCGGTCAGACGATACTGCTTAGATACTTCCGGTAGGATCTCCTCCAGAAGGAACCTTGCATACTGATCGCTCAGCGTGTCGTACTCGAAACTGCGGTTTTCAGGTGTCGGCTGCCAGCCCCGTTTCTCGGGGAGCGATTCTTTCTTGTGCCCTGGATCGATGAAGATGCCGATAGTGATCGGCATCTGCCCAGCATGGATGAGGTTATCCATCACGACAGTCGCGCGAAATTGACCGTTGGGATCGACATAGGCATGCCCATCCTGGAACACCATCACCGCTGCGGGTTGGGAACCATCGTACTGGGCAGGAACATAGACCGAGTAACGGCGAATCGTCCCAGGAAAGATCTCGCTTTTCCAGACGTGATCGGTCACTTTCCCCGCTGGCACACCCTCTTTGGGCTGCGAATCGGCACCCAGTTGGTAGAGGTCATCACCGGCCTGAAGCGGAGCGATCAGGAGCCCCAGAAAAAGAAGGGATGCGAGCCATGGTTGCGGGACGCATTGCATGTCAACCTCCATCGATGGTGCAGGGGGATCCAGGTCGCCAAAAAATCGTTCGAACAACTGTTGTTGAGACAAATATTTTCTCGCTCCCGGAAGCCGTTGCCTCTAGGCGATGGAGCGGAATCTCAGGATAGCCCAGGGACAGCGACCGTTGCAGGGGGCGCGACTGCAGGCAGGATTATGCGGCGTTGAATCTGTGATTGGGGGTATGACTGTCGCTCTGGTAAGTCGACGGCATGAATGGTCCCTGGTGGTAGAGTGGCATCCGATGGGTTAGCCTGTCTGGAGACTATCAGCCGACCCGCGTTGGCGGCATCTCCCTCCAGAAGGACCTACCTCATGACGCCCAGTCTCTCGCGAATGTTGCTTCTGCTGGTTTCCTTTTTCCCCTGGAGCTTGGCTCCTGCATTGGCTCAGGACGAGTCCTATCCGGATCATCCGGATTCGGTCGAGCAACCAGGGGTTCCAAAGGGAAAAATCGAAGGGCCTTTTCCCTGGAAAAGCAACATCTACCCGGGCACCGTGCGCAACTACTGGCTTTATGTGCCTCAGCAGTATCAGGGAGACAAGCCAGCCTGCGCGATGGTTGTGCAGGATGGCCTGGGGATGGCGCAAGGATGGAAGCTCCCTGTGGTGATGGACAACCTGATCCATGCCGGACAGATGCCGATCACCATTGGGATCTTCATCGACCATGGACAGGTCCCTCCTCCCAAGGACCAGGCTCAGCCTCGCTTCAACCGCAGCTTCGAATACGACAGCCTAGGAGATCGCTACGCGCGGTTTCTGATCGAGGAGATCCTTCCGGAGGTCAATAAACGGGTGAAGATCAGCGACGATCCGAATGATCGAGCGATTGCGGGGGCTAGTTCCGGCGCGATCTGTGCATTCAATGCTGCCTGGGAGCGACCTGATCATTTTCGGCGGGTGCTCAGCACGATCGGCACCTACGTAGGTCTTCGGGGCGCCGACATCTTTCCGACGCTGATCCGCAAGTGCGAACCCAAGCCGCTGCGAGTATTCCTGCAGGATGGTGATCACGATCTAAACATCTATGCAGGCGATTGGTGGATGGCTAACCAGAGCATGCTTTCGGCCTTGCGTTACAGCGGATACGACGTCCATCACATTTGGGGCAATGGGGGACACAACGCCAAGCATGCCGCAGCGATCCTCCCCGACGCCATGCGATGGCTTTGGCGGGACTACCCCAAACCGATCACCGCCAGCGAAGGCCCAAAGGCTCGCATGCAGCTGATGATTCCGGGTGAAGGCTGGCAACTGGTCAGCCAGGGTCACCAGTTCACCGAAGGACCTGCGACTGGTCCGGAGGGATCGACGTTTTTTGTCGATGTGCCACGCAACCAGATCTTCCGAGTCGACGACGAAGGGAAAGTGACCGAGTTCGCGAAGGACACTGGGGGCGTCAGCGGTTTGATGATGGGACCGGATGGGAAGCTCTATGGATGCCAGGGGGGACGCAAGCGGATTGTGCGATATACGATGGAAGGGAAGGAAGAGTTAGTCGCCGAAGATGCATCCTGCAACGATCTGGTCGTCCTGCCCCATGGACTCTACTACACGGATCCCGGCAACAAGAAACTCTGGTATGTCCCGCTGCCCGAAGGCCCCAAACGTGAAGTCGATTCGGGGCTTGATTTCCCGAATGGACTGATTGCATCTGCCGACCAGACGCTCCTCCATGTAGCCGACTCGCGAAGCAATTTCACCTACTGCTACCAGATCCAGTCGGACGGTTCCCTGGCCCACCGCCAGACCTACGGTTATCTGCACAAAGACGACGCCAAGTTGAGCGGATGGGCCGACGGCATGGCGATGGATACCGAAGGCCGACTCTACGTCGCCTCCGAGTACGGACTCCAGGTGCTCGACCAACTGGGCCGAACCAACTTCATCTTCTCCAAGCCCCAGCCGGGTCCACTGGCGAACGTCGTCCTGTCTGGCAAGGAACGAAACATCCTCTTTATCACCTGCGGGGACAAAGTCTTTCGGCGGAAAATCAACGCCACAGGAACCGCGCCCTGGGAAGCGCCGGTCAAGGCGCCCAAGCCAGGCCTGTAGCCTGTAGGAGGAGCCGACTTCACCCCGAAACCTTCTCCATTGCCGATTGAGAAAAAGGTCTTCACAAAGACCCCAGGGCGGTCGCCGCTGAGAAGTTTTCAGAGGCAGCAACCGAAATGCAGGTTCATGGTCTTTACCGCCGTTGGTTTGGCAACTCATCGATATCGCCTCCAGAATCCACCCGTCTGGGGCGTTGCCCACAATCGGTGCCACCCACCTTTTTCAATCGGTGCCACCCACCTTTCAAATGCTAGCATCGCGAGGGCATCCAACTGATCCAGGGAATCGAGGCTTTTCCTGGTCAGGACGATCCTGTGCCGAACGGAGGCAACCGAAGCAGGAAAACCACCCTCCCGAGGGGAAACGGCAGGAATCGATTGGTTTGATCTAGCCGATGGAGCCGACTGTTTCCTATACTTTGGGGTTCCCGTAGCCGTGTAGCGACCCGCGGCAACCGGATCCGAAAGAAAGGTATCGCATTCTCCTTCAGGTAGTGGTCCAACATGGCCAAGAGCAAGAAAAAGAAAGAAACTGTCTTTTTGGTTTGCCAGGAAACCGGCGACATCAACTACACCCTCTACCGCCGGCCTGGGGGAGAAAAGTTGCAGTTGAAGAAGTACTGCCCTCGTCTCCGACGAGTCACGCTGCACCTCGAAAAGCGAAAGTAACAGGGCGCCGCTTGGCGACGGCGAAGTTGGAATGAGCAAACGGTGGCGGCTGGAACCAGTGGATCTGGCACGCGTCGATGCCCTGGCTCAAGCTGCCAACATCTCCCCCATCATCGCTCAACTCTTGTTGCGACGCGGCATGGAAGATCCCATCCGCGTCGCTTCTTTTTTGACCCCCAAGCTGAATGATCTTCGCGATCCGCTCCAACTGCCCGGGGTGGCTGAAGCAGTAGACCAACTGCACCAAGCGGTAACGGCACAGGAAGCGATTGTCGTCTACGGCGATTACGACGCCGATGGCATGACGGCAGCCGCGATCCTTGTCCGAGCGATCCGGTTGATCGGTGGTAACGTCGACTACTATGTCCCTAATCGCTTAGAAGATCCGTATGGCCTGAGCCTAGAATCTCTGGGACGACTGATCGATCATGGAAAGTCGACGATCATCTCCGTCGATTGCGGAATCGCTTCGCTGCGGGAAGCGGAGTATTGCCGCCAGCGCGGTGTGCGACTGATCATCACTGACCACCATACGATGGGGGACCAACTCCCCGACGCTGCAGCCATCGTGCACCCCGGACTTGATGGCTACCCATTCCCCTGGTTGTGCGGTGCAGCCGTTGCCTTCAAAGTCGCCTGGGCGCTCTGCCAGAAGCATTGTCAGGCTCAACGCGTCACTCCGCAACTACGAGACTATCTGCTGTCGGCCGTCGGACTGGCGGCCATCGGTACGGTAGCCGACGTCGTCCCACTGATTGAAGAAAACCGAACCCTGGTGCACCACGGCCTGATCAGCCTCGCACAAAAACCCTGCCTCGGGATCGCCGCCCTCAAACAGGCAAATCGTCTGGGAGGCAAGGAACGACTCGATAGCGAAGACATCGCTTTCACCTTAGCCCCACGCCTGAATGCAGCCGGCAGATTGGGACAAGCGCAGCTGGCGATCGAATTGATGACGACCGAAGATCCCCAGCGAGCTACTGCTCTGGCCGAGTATCTGGGAAAGCTGAACGAGGACCGGAACACACTGGAGCGAAGCGTCTATCTGGGGGCAGTCAAACAGATCAAAGAGCAAATGGATCTGGAACAATCGCCCGCTTTGGTTCTGGCTAGCCCCCAGTGGCATCTGGGGGTGATCGGCGTAGTTGCTGGAAAGATCGCGGAAAAATACCACCGACCCACCGTGCTGATCGCCCTGGATCCCCTGGGACAAAAACCTGGAACAGGGTCGGGTCGATCCCCAAGCTATTTCAATCTCCATGAAGGACTCAAAGGATGTCGCGATCTACTGGTCAGTTGCGGTGGCCATGCCGCCGCCGCAGGATTGCGGATTGAGGAGTCGCGCGTCGCAGCGTTTCGCGCGGCGCTCTGCGAACAAGTTGCCATGCAGTCGGGCAGCCAGACACCCCAAGCCGAAATCGCAATCGATGCGGAAGCCCCCTTGGGGATGCTGGATCTGGCCACAGTCAAAACCATGGAACAGCTCGCCCCCTTCGGACAGGGAAACCCAAGACCCCTTCTAGCGTCTACCGGAGTTTACCTTGCCGAACCTGCCAAAGCACTGGGAAGCGGTGAACGGCACTGCAGCATGCGATGGAAACAGCATGGAACCACGCTGCGGGGAGTCGCTTTCGGTCAGGCAGAGTGGATTCCGTCACTTCAGGATACCAACCGCCCGCACGACATCGTCTTCAAGCCGGTCATCAACGACTTCGGTGGGATGCAGAAGGTCGAAATGCATCTGGTCGATTGGCGACCAACTCAAGGCTGACTGCCTCACCCCGGACAACTTCCTGCCGTCGTCCCTGCGGTGAGACAGGGTGAGACAGACCGTGAACAAATCATTGGCGGATCGCTTCGGTTCGACTCGACTCAGTGCCGGCCGCGCCCTGAAATCAACCCTGCATTACCGGCACCAATATCCCAAGCCTTGGGCGGATGCTCGAATCCCAACCGTGCGAACCCAATGGATCCTTGCCACCCACACACTCCTCGTGACGGATATACCGTACCAAAGCCCTCCAGGCTCTTCTAACCCTCTTCCCGACTATCCGCTCGATCCCAATTCCCCCATCGATTAATAACCGTTCCAGCAACTCTTCTTCAGCCGAGTTCCCCCAAGCGGTGAACCCGCTTTCCCAAATCGTGTCGTGGTGGATCGGATCGAACCATTTCTTCAAGAGTCGGACTTGCCCTTCGGCAATGAAGGCCGGATCAGTTGGTATGCAGGCTTCGGAATTCGACCACTAGGAGATTGTAGATGGCGTGAACCAAAATTGCGGGGACAAGCGACCCAGCATAGGAAACCAACGCATGCTGAACGATCGCGAATGCTGCAACGGCGATCATCGATCGCCATCCCTGCACTGCATGAAGTGCTGCGTAGACAAGAACACAGAGAAGAATAGCCAGTGGCATGCTCCCCAGTGAGTAGCTGAGAATCGCCACTCCTATGCCCCGGTAGGCTAACTCGTGACTGACGCTTGCGACCACGATCGCCAATCGACGTAGCCATCTTTGGCCGCGATCCTGTGGCTCCATCCACCGACTCAGCTTCAGCCGCTCCGGATCGCTGCGGATCCATCGAAGCAAGAAAGCTCGCAACGACAAACAGGCCAGCAGCGCCAGCGAGGCAGCGGCCAACCATTCCTGCCAAGGCTTTACTGGCCAGCGGACTGAAAATCCGAATGTGGTTCCCACCATCCAGGAGAGCAACCCCAGGATCGCTGCCTGGCTCAAATTACGCTGCCAAATCTTTGCGGAATTCCAGCGGCTTTCGGTCGACTGGTCCGCCATCAACAGGCGAAGCACCCGGCGAGATCGCCAAGCCGCCGAAGGAAGAAGCAGGCAGGCATAGGCGATCCAGAGCAGTGAGGGGAGATTGGGAATCTGCACTCTGAGGGTCTCACTTCGATGGCTGACCATGAGCGATCCAAATTGCTTCCCAGACAGATCTGGTATCGCAACCACATGCTGGGCTGGTCTTCCAAATGCTTCCAGACCACCCTCGCGCCCACCGATCCACTTCGGTCATCGCACTTCTGGATAGCGGTGGACAACGGCCATACGCTGCCGATCCTCGCCTTGCGAAGATCGGGGTGAAGGTCTGAGCCCCTCGCAAAACCAAGACATGGGTCTTGGAATGGTGATCGCGTCCTTACGACCCAATTCTCCCCTTTTCCTATCGAATGCGAAACTACGGGCTTGGTGTCAGCTCTTCCATGTCTTCATTCTTTTCCTTATCCAGTGGCAATCGTACCAACCCCCTGGCCTTGGTGAAGTCGATCTTCTTGAGGTCCACTTGGCGGATCCGACGGTTGTGTTGAGTGTGGTACCGCAGCACCAGATTCTTTGTGTCGTAGGCAGTTGTCCAAATGGTCGAACTGCGCATCCCCTTGGTCTTCACCTCTCCCTCGCCCTCGGCAGCCCCCAAAGGAACATTGAAGTTATCCAAGATGCGGAACAGTTCCACCATCGTCTCAGACCCCGTATCCGTCGGGCGCGCAGTCTTCGAAAAAGCCACTGCTCGCACAAAACGGGAGGGAGGTGTGAAGTCCCCCGGCAGGCCAATCATCCCGCTACCGCCCCCCAGCGGTCGGAAGTTCATCTCCTCAATGCTCCTGTCGGGAATCCCCACGGGCGAAAGGTTCAGGTAGTTTCGCAGATTGATGATGTGCCAATCGTAGTTGGGCGCATTGGTGATCGCTCCAAGGGGTGCATCATAAACCTGATTCACTCCTTTAGTGAATTCGATGACGATCGCCTTACCACTAGGTTCCGTCGCGATCAGATGGACTGGAGGTGCGATCCCAATGGCCGGTTCGACGACAGCAGTTACCGCAATACCTGCCATGGCCTTCCTGGCTTCCTCCACTGTCGCGCAGGTGGTCAGCAGGTACTGACACAGATCAAGCACCTCGATGGTCGAAGAAGTGTTGGATGGATCCAGAGCCCCATACTCGGCAAAGCCAGGATGGTAGAAGACGTTCACTGCGAACCCCTTCTCGTTCATGCCATCCACGACATAATCCTTCTCCAGAACATCCAGTCCGACGGCTCCGTAGGTCGCCTTCCAGCTACGGCCCACCTTCCCATCCTGCAATCGACTTTGGAACTCCAGGCCCCTGGGAATCACCACCAGGCGCGAATTCAGATCAAACGCCCCCCACTCCAGCGTCCGCCCGAAAACCACTGCACCATCTTTCGCCCGCAAGGTGATGCCCGTACACGCTCTAGCTCGCTCACCCAAGAGAAGCAAGCATCCCATCCCAAGCACAAAGACCAAATAGGCAAGTCGATACCGAGTCATTGAGGAGCTCTCCGATCGGAAGAGAAGTAGCAAACCTGCAGCATGCTGCAATGCAACGCGAAAAAGCCAAGTGTAGCGAGGATGTCTCCTAAGGCTAAGGGAGGCCAGCATTGCGAAGGTGCGAGACAGACAGATTCCCCTGAATCGAAGAAGCGTTAGGCAACCAAAAACGGCCAACACAACCTGGTCGCGGCGGCACCTTTCGGCTTGTGCAACTGCTGCGGAAACCCGCAGTCAGTTGCCCCAACAAAGCCGCGAACTTGGCTTTCATCAGACCGTTATACAGAACAACGCACTAGAGGCGGATCTCGCTACGAACCCGCTGGTTGCTTCTGCGGACGCATCTCGGCAATCTCCGATTCCTTGGTGGACCGATGTCGACGCAATCGAATCACCCAGGGGCCATGCTGTCCGGTCAGACGCCATGTCCCCTGCATCAATCCCTCACCATCGTACGTTCCGACATAACGGACTCGGTGCTTGCCAGCATAGCTTTTGGTCATGTCGATCAGCCCGTCGCTAGTCATGACGCCATCCAGGGAAAAAAGCCCCACGCAATCATGGCCGCTCCCAAGAAGCTGTCCTTCTTTCCAGGAAATCTGGAGTTGATCCATCGCCTGGCGCCCTAGCAGCGACTGTTCCCACCACCCTTCGCAATCAAACCAACGGTCCATGGGACAGCACCCTTTCTCCAGAAGCCAGCTTGGGTCAGCACCGCCCTTGGATTGGAGGCTGGCCTGCACCCACATCTACAACCTATCGCGGAAAATCGTAGGATGCGTGCCGCCGCCAGAGAAGCGGCAGCCGACGAATTTCCGGAAATTGCACCGCGTGCCGGAAAGCTGCTCAGTAATCGAGCGCCGCGCCACCGTCGGCCTCGATCCCCTGGCCGGTAAGAAAACTGCTGTCTTCGGTCGCCAGGAAAAGGGCAATCGTTCCGATTTCGGAAGGCTGCGCCATCCTACCCAGAGGTTGCAGAGCGGCGATCCGCTGGAGGGCAGCCTCGGCGTCGGGAAGAGTCGCTGCCCATTGACGCATCAGCGGAGTATCGACATTGCTGGGGAGAATCGCGTTGACTCGCACGCCATAGGGAGCTGCCTCCAGGGCTAGCGCCTTGGTGAAGCTTAGCTGGGCGCCTTTGCTGGCAGCGTAGGCAGTCGAGCCTTTTTGTCCCAGGACAGCGGTCATGGAACTCATATTGACAATCGTCCCTCGCGTCTTCTTCAGATGTCCCAGCGCCGCTCGCGAAGCTGCATAAGTGCTCAGAAAGTTCACCTGCTGCACGCGCAGCGCCTCGGCCGACGTCATCTGCTCGATCTTCAAATCTGGTGGATGGACGCCAGCGTTGTTGATCAAGCAGTCGATGCGGCCAAACACCTGAGCGATCTGATGGATCACCTCCTCCAGCCGCTCCGAATCCGCCACATCCACCTGCCAGTGCTGGTGCCCCTTCCCAGGAAGTGAAGCAAGGCGTGATTCAGCCGCCTTGGCATCTCGATCGATTACCGCCACGCGGCCTCCTTCGCGTGCGAAGACCTCGCAGCACCCGCCGCCGATCCCCATTGCGCCGCCCGTGACAATCACGACTCGATCCTGAAACCGCATTCCGATCCTCTCCTGGTTGCCTGCGGGTCGACCTCAAATCTCCCGCTCCCTCCTCACTGGCTCATTGTCTTCCCCAGGCCCACCTCCATGCGACCGCTGCTATCTGCCACCCCGCGTGCCATTCCTGGGGTGTTGAAGGGCATCGCCACATTCCCCTGACGATCAACGGCGATCAAACCGCCTGAGTCTTCTGGAAGGACCTGGTGGATCGCTTCGTCGGCGGCCTTTGTGAGCGGCATTTTTGCGTACTCCATCTTGGCGGCAATCGTTGCCGCGATCACGTTGCGGATGTAGTACTCACCAGTTCCAGTGCAACTGATGGCGCACGTTTTGTTATCGGCAAACGTCCCCGCGCCAATGATCGGCGAATCCCCGACTCGACCAAACTGCTTGCCCAACAGCCCGCCGGTGCTGGTGCCTGCAGCCAGATTCCCTTTCGCATCCAGTACCACACAGCCGACGGTTCCCAGGTAGAAAAGCGGATCGTCGACCGCTAGGGGATGTCGGGAAGTTTTTCTCTGGTCTTCCTGCCTCGCCTTCCACTGTTGCCACTTCTCGATCTGCTCGGGAGTCTTGAAGTAATCTGGTTCCACCTGCTCCAGGCCAATCGACCGAGCAAACTGGTCTGCACCGTCACCGATCAGCAGCACATGACGCGTGTCGCTGATAACCCTACGCGCTGCAGTGATCGGATTGCGAATCGTCCGAACACCGGCGATCGCTCCGCTGCTGCGATCGCGTCCGTCCATGATCGAAGCGTCCAGGACGGCGTCACCTGATTCGTTGAGCACCGCGCCTCGTCCAGCATTGAACCCGGGGTGATCTTCCAGGACCCGCACCACCGTCTCCACGACATCCATCGCCTCGGCACCCTCTTGGATCCGATCCACGCCGGCGCGCAGCGCCGATCGCAGCCCATCCAGACGATCCTGCTTCATCGCATCGGACCATCGGTCCGGGTCTGCGCCTGCCCCGCCATGCAGTACGATCGTCCAATGAGCCGACTGAGGGTCCTTCACCGGCGGAGCTCCTTGAGCTTGTAAGGCGGAAAGCTGGGGAGCCAACCAGAGCCCCACCAGCGCGATCGAGACGATTCTTCGGAGCATCGGCGGTCCCCCACGCAACCATTGAAACCAACCTGACAACCGTCTGCATCCAGTCGCTCATCCCTAATCGATCGTCATTGCAACAACCGCGGGTGGAAGCATCTCGGGCAAGGCACCGATTCTATGAGAAGTCGAGACGGGGAACAACGAGCCGGCATCGGAGGCATAGCAGCTTTCCGACCAAGCAACTGGATCGGAACCGGCTCCCCCTCCCATTCACTCTACCACCCCAAAACCCATCAGCGACAGGATGCGGCCACCTAGGATCACCAGCCCGACGATCGCCGCCGCGATCGAAGCCACCAGCACAGCGCCACTGGCGATATCCAGTCCCCTCCCCAGTTCCGCGTTCTCTTCACGGCACAACCCCCGGCCCATCCACTCCAGCGCACTGTTGAACAGCTCCGCCGTCATCACACCCCCGATGCAGAGAATCAGCAGCAACCACTCGGACTGACTGCACTGCAGCGATGCAGCGAAAACCAATACGGCTACCGCCATCACTCCGTGGACCAGAAAGCTCGACTGCCCCTCCATCCCCCAGAGGACTCCCCGTGCAGCTTGGCGAAACTTCCTCTTCCAGTGGTCGGCATCCCAGCGCTTCGTTCCTTTCAAGCGGTTGTCTCCCATCGTGACCTTTCGGCTGCGTTCCTCATGAGGATCTAGCCTCCTGGACTTGCGGTGGATTGGATGCATTCAGCCAGTAGCCTCCCGCATAGCCGACAACCCGGCGGGGATCCCCCCCCGCATCAGCGCTGGTAGCGTAACGTTGCAGATGCCATCGGGCATCGCATCCCAATTGCCGCAGCGTCTCCATCACCAGCGCCGCCGGAATGACTCCGCACATGCTGATCCGCTGCTCGCGACAGACCGCCAGCAATTGCTCGGGATCCCCCGTCTGAATCGCTTCCAGCGCCATCGCATCGCGCCGTCGGTTCTCGGCATCCGCCGCGTAATGATTCAAGTCGGAGGAGACCACCAGCAGCGGTCTGGTCGCCTGGCGTCGAATCACTTCGGCCAACTCCACGGCTGCCCTCTGGATCTCACTCCAGGACCCGTCCGCCAAAACCATCGCCGCGACGCGACTGGAAGGGCTCCACCGCTTCAGCATCGGCAGCAGCACTTCGATTCCGTGTTCCCTACGATGGGCCGCGACATCCAATTGCATCCCGGTTACGTGCGTGGCAATCTGCTCGGTGAGCGGCAGGTCGACTTCCATCGGAGTGCTGTCGGGAATCTCCCAGGCTCGGTGCGGACTGACCGCCCAGTCGACCCCTTCTCGCGTATGCTTGGGGCCAATCAGCAAAACCGACTTCGGAAACTCGATCGACGAAAACAGCTCGCTGACAATCTTCCCGCAGTACCCCCAGCCAGCATGAGGCACCATGGCTGCCAGCACCGACTGCCGATCGGCAGGTGCCTGGACGATCCATGGAGCTTCCCCATGCCATCGTTCCTCGTCGGTCGCCGGATAAAAGCTACCCGCCACGGCGGGTGGACGGATCCCAGGTCCCATCTGAGCTCCAGCCGCACTGGTCGCGATCCCCTGCGGCTTGGTGGCGACCACCGCCATCGAATAGATCGTCACGGGGGCTGCGCGGCGCGTCAGATGCTGGAGCCCCTGATCGATGAGGGCGTCGGGTGTGGAGAAAGCATCCCACGTGACCGATACCCGCTCTCCTCCCTGCATGGCGACGATTGCGCGACGACCAGGATCATGCCCTCGCCAATCCAAGCCACTTTCCTCCAGGTCGGCCACCGAGGGAGTCCTGCCTGCCCATCGTTCGTTAGCAAGCGTCCCACCGATCGGAACCGGATCGGTCAGCACCGCCAGTTCCACCTGTACCTGCAGATGTCGACCGGGCCTTGCTTGCTGAAGAATTTGCGACGCGGTTTTGGCCAGTTCGAAAAGGGTCGACTGCAATGGGACTCCAGGGCGCAAACTGAGGCGGATCAGGTGCGCCATGGCACTCGCTGCCCCCTCCTCCCACAGCGACAGGACCAGTCCTTGAACCGTACCGTCGGGAAGATCGGGAGCGGTGTACGATGGCGTGGCTCCCTGAGCGATCGCCAGCATGTTGCTCCCGACTAAGGCCCTCAGGTTTTTCACCTGATCCGGATGGATGGTGCCTCGCCGAGCCGTTTTGGGAAGCTCCGGCAATGCATCGATCAGCGGCGCTCCGTGAACCCGCCCCTCGAACCGCTCTATCGTCACCGGCAATTCCTTCCATGCTCTCTCCTGCAGTCCCGCTTTCCTGCAGAGCCCTCCTAGAAACTGCTCGACGTTCCACCCTTGTTCGATCGGAACCGACACCAGCAACACGCCCTGGTGATCGCGATATCGCAGTCGCAGACCATGGGTTCCCAGCACGATCTGACTTGGCCACTGATCGGCCCCACCCAGCAGCGGCTCACAGGGCCCCAGAACGGTGACTTCGAGGTCCAGATACTGCAGCTCGATAGGAGACAGCGACGCCATGCGATGGTCTTCGCAGGCGGTGCGGTAGCTGCAGGTACGCAGCTGATCTTCCAATCGACCTCGCCCCAAACTGCCGCAACATCCACGCAGCAATTTTCCGCGCCGGACGCTGACAAAGCATCCCTCCAACTCCACCCCCGCCAGCTCGGTCAGCTCCTCCGAAGCCGGCTCGCTAGGCAGCGTCTGCTGCATCGCGGAGAGCGCCAGCCATCGTGCTGCCTGTCGATGAATAACTCTCCATTGATCGATGGTCCATTCGGGAAGCGTCACCGAGGGGTTCGACGGCTGCATGCCATGAAGTCCTTGAGGAGAAGAAATTTGATTTGCGATGGAAATCGGCTGTCGACGTGCCCCCCAACGACCCACTGCAGCACCCCAGCGACCTGCAATCGTACCGCCACATGCGCTGCAGTTTCCATCGGTCAGGTGATACGCATCGATCGTGTAGCCGTGTCGAAGTACAACCGGATGCCCGCAGTGTGGACATCGGGTCGACTGGTGGTCGTTGGCCACATTGCCAATATAGATATACTTCAGCCCGCAACCGATGGCGATCTGGTGGGCTTCCAGAAGAGTTTCCAGCGGCGTGGGCGGACGATCCATCATCCGGAAATCGGGATGAAACGCCGTAAGATGCAACGGCACCCGATCCCCGACGTTCCCAAGAATCCACTCACACATCCTTCGAAAATCGTCCGGGGAGTCGTTGACTCCAGGAATCATCAGGTTGGTCAGTTCCATCCAGCAATCGGTTTCGCGATGGACATACCGGATCGTGTCCAGAACCGGCTGCAAATGAGCCGAGGTGGTCTTCCAGTAGAACGATTCGGTGAACCCTTTCAGATCGATGTTGGTCGCATCCATTGCCTCAAAAAATGGGCCCCGCGCCTCCGGCTGGATATAGCCGGCCGTGACAGCCACGGCAGCAACACCGGCCTGCCGACACGCCCTCGCCGTGGCGATCGCGTATTCGGCCCACACCACCGGGTCGTTGTAGGTGAAGGCGACGCTGCGGCATCGATGCTCCAGCGCCGCAGCCACGATCTGATCTGGCTCTGCCTTCGCACTAAGCCGCTCCACCTGCCGACTTTTGGAGATATCCCAGTTCTGGCAGAACTTGCATCCCAGGTTGCATCCCGCCGTCCCCAGCGAAAGCACGCTGGTTCCCGGGTAGAAATGGAAAAGTGGCTTTTTTTCAATCGGATCGATGCAAAGTCCAGTGCTGCGTCCGAAAGTGCTCAGCACCATTCGGCCGTCGCGATTCTCTCGCACGAAACAGAACCCTCGATCCCCTGGCTTCAGCATGCACTGACGTGGGCAAAGCGTGCACAGAATCGTGCCATCCAAACCGCCCTGGTCTTCTTCAGCCGGACGCCACCAACTTCCCTCCATAGCCCCATCGGCCAGCCGCGCACCGGGAATCCACCGACTGGATCGATCACCCGATCCGTCCTGGCCATCCCGTCTGCTATTCATCGCAGCCGCACCGGCATGGGGAACTCCAGAACGAATTTCGTCCCGCGATCCAGTTCGCTCTGGACGCGTATCCGTCCACCGTGCGCCTCGATGATCTTTCGCGCGGTCGGCAGCCCCAACCCAGATCCACCTGCCTTAGTCGAGTAAAAGGGCTCGAACATATTCATCGCTGTGTTCTCGTCCATCCCGCAACCGGTGTCGATCAAATCCAGCGCTACGCCACCGGCCGTCGCGTGGCTGCGCACCACCAGTTGCCCTCCTTCAGGCATCGCTTCCAAGGCATTCTTTACCAGATTGATCAGAGCCGCCTGGAGGGAGTCGCTATGGAGCATGATGGAGGGAAGGTTTGGGTCGAGGTAACGGACGATCTCGACACCCAACTTGGTCGCCTGTGCCTGATAGAGCTTCAGCACCGTGTTGATCTGCTCGTTCAAGTCACCCGGCGTCATCTCCAGATCGCGCATCCGAGCGTACCGCAGAAAATCCCTCAGCAAGGTCTCCATCCGCTCGCACTGGTGCCGGATCATATCGACCTTGGCCATCGATCGACGCAATCCAGGAACCTGGCACTCGACTAGCTCCTCGCTAAGCAAATCGACGTTCATGTGGATGACGGAAAGCGGATTCTTGATCTCGTGAGCCAACGAACCGGCCAACTCCGCCAGTTCATGGTACCGCCGCTGAAGATCCTCATAGGTCTTCGCATCCACCCCCTGAGATTCGTTGGCCATCGGATGCGTCCATCTGCCCTTTTTTAAAATCGATCGTCCGTCCGAAAAGGGCGATCCCATACCGCCTCCACCAACCTCCCTTCATTGTAGACTCTGACCTTGGCATCACCAACTGCCAACCGATCGCCAGTTCGACCCTAGCGGATACCCAGCCCCCCTTCGCGATATCCAGGCCGCGGGAGCCGAATAACTGCTGGGCTCCCATGGGAACCAGCGACAACCCTTTTTGCTTCTGCCCGCCCCCTGCGACTGTCCAGACCGATACGATGGAGCGTCAGGGAATCCATTTCCCCCCTCGCTCGACTTGGAACCATCGATGCAGACGAGGTACCGACAGGACACACCCCAACACCACGGCAGCAACAAGCCTCTAGGTAGCTTGCGTCGCTTGGGACTGGCAGGATGGCAACTGGCCGCCTTGTTTGCGGTCCATTTGGTGCTGCTAATGGTTCCCGTGGCCACTCTCCTGGCGATCCTGGCGGCTTCCATTTGGCTGGTGCCTGCCCTCAGCGACTCGATCGCAGTTCGACTCTTGCTGTGGCTGCTCCTGCTGCCGGTGGCATGGATCGCAGCAGCGCCCTTGGAACTCTATTGGCCTGTCCCCAAGCCCAGCTCTACCCCGATCGAACGCTGGATCGAAAGAAGCGAAGCTCCAGAGCTCTACCGACTGATGGACGAGGTGGCCAACATGCTGGGGGCGCCACCCCCCGATGCTGCCGTCCTCGATCTGCAGGTTAATGCCTCCGCCCAATCCCGTACCTTTGCCAAACGGAATCTAGCCAACTCGACCGTTTCAAATTCCTCCGGGCCTCTGCGTGTGGTGCAGTTGGGACTCCCGCTCCTGATGTCGCTCAGCGAGCGGCAGTTGGCCGGTGTGGTGGCTCACGAACTAAGGCATTTTCAGCAAGGCTGGGCCGCCCGGATGGCAGCCGCTGTCGGCCAGACCATCCAGCGCACCAGCCAATGGTCTATCCGGGTCAGCCCTCTGGATCGATGGCTGAATGAGGCAACCGTCGATCGCGATCTTCGACTCGCTTGGCCTGCCCGCATGGCACAGTTCCTCCGCCATCTACCACGTGCCCTTTGGCGCCAGATCCTTCCCAGCTTCGAACGATCGCTTGGCTGGCTGACACATCCCTTGGAGTATGAAGCCGATGAAGCCGAGGCGGAGGTGGCAGGCAGCGATTGCTTTGCAGCCACACTCCTGGAACTGATGCACCTCTCGGCCGCGTCCGCTCAGACCCTCCCCTCCGCCCAGATCGCTGCGCTCGAACTTTTGCGCATCGAACGACTGGCCGACCTTGTGATCCATCTGCGCTCGCTGCAGGAAACCCAGCCGCAGCATGCTTGGACCCGCTCGCTGACCCAGAAGGATCTCGATCAGTCGCATGGGACTCACCCTCCCCTTTCCCTTCGCATCGCGAAGGTGGAACAGATGGCGGCACCAGGCAGAATCGTATCGAATGCCCCTGCATGGAAGTTGCTGGGATCGGTGGAATCGTGCCAGATGATCGACCTGCAATTGACTGACGCGATGCTGGGTCGGATGACCGACTCTGGCTCCATCCCTCCCGACTCTCTGATCCCCTGCGATCCGCCCCTCTGGATCGCACGCCACACCGCTCAGCGACATGCCCTTCAGTCACTTCTGGCCCTCGCCGGTCCTATCGAGCCATTTCCGGTCGACTTCGAGTGGGATATTCCATCGTACCTGGGTAATCAGTCCCCTTCCGAAGTTCGTCAAGAGCTTTTTTCCAGCGCCAGAGAGATGGCGGTGAACCGGGATGCGATGCTGCGTCAGATGGACCATTGGAAGCACAGGAAAGCGACTTGGCTTCCAGGCCATCCACTACCCGATGGGAATATTGATTCGCCGTTGGATGGATGGGCAAAAGAGTGGGAAGCGATTTGGAAGGATCTGCCGGAAGCGGCGCGGTGGTGGAAACTACTGGGACGGCGTGCCACCTTGGCTTTCCAATTGACCGCCCATCCGCGCATCGCCAGTCGCCTCACACCATCCCCAGAAGCTTACCGCCTCCATGCCCTCCGTTGCGCCCAGGTGTTGGAACGTTTTCGAACATGCCTAGCTTCCGGCAATGCGATGCAACACCACCTCGACTATTCAGCTCAGAGACTGGCTCGATGCATCGCCGATTCCGCCGACCCCGCAACCGATCTGATCTTGCAGAACCACCTGTCGAACCTTCGCTCTCTGATCGATCAGATCGATGAGCGACTGGGGCCGGCCATGCACCCCTGGCCCATCGCCGATCGAGTTCGCATCAGCCACTGGCTAGCCGCTTTTGCGGACGATGGGCCACCCCAAAAACTCCTCCAAAAAGCCGACTGGATGATTCGCTATCTCCCTTACCTGTGGCAAACATCTCTAGGCGGCATCTGCGGGCTGATTCTGCAGGTCGAGGCCAGCGCATCCCAGCCATCCGAATGAAAAGACTGCCACCGATCGATTCATCGGGCAGGGCTGAAACGGATGGCCACCAGCAGCACTCCCCCAGCCACCATGGCGATCCCAAGCCATTGGTGCCACTGAGGTCGCTCTCCGAGCAACGCGAAGGCAAAGAGCACCACGCCCACGAGACTCAGCTTGTCCACCGGCGCCACCAGGGATGCGTCCCCCAGTTGGAGCGCGCGAAAGTAACAGACCCACGACGCGCCCGTCGCCAACGCAGAAAGGAACAAAAAGAGCAGGGAGCTACCGGGCAACTGCCATGGGGGAATCCACTTGCCGGTGAAGAATACCAGGGGCGCCAAAACCAAGGCCACCACAATCGTCCGAATCAGAGTGGCCAGATCCGCATCGACGTGGCGAACCCCTACCTTCGCCAAGATGGCGGTCATCGAAGCAAAGATCGCCGACATAAGAGCCCAAAGCAACCAGTTTCCATCCTGCAACATGGGCTGGTCTTCTCCCTCGGAACGATCCCATCAATTCGTAAATGAATCATCCCGTCAGCCACTCAGGTCCCGCAAGGCAACAGCCTCTGAGCGATCGCACTCCTACACGATCAAACCGCAATGATAGTGCTGCCAAAGCCATCAGCGATCGGAACATGCCGAAGTCCATTGGCTTTGCAGAATTCCTGCACTGCCACCCGTGCGCCCTTATACTCCGGATTGGTGTAATCATGGATAAAGATAAACCCACCCGGATTGATCCGCGGTACGAAGTAATTCAGGCCGGCAAGAGTCGGTTCGTAGAGATCCGGATCTAGGCTCACGAACGCAAATCTTGCGTCGACACCCGCTGCACTCTCCGGGAAGTAACCCTGTTTGACAATCGCTTGTTCCCGATGTTTCAGTTTGCTTAACACCAGCTCCACGCTGGTCGATTGAAACCCCGGTTTCCCCGCAGAGAAACTTTTCTGTCGCTCCGTCTGCTGATCCTTCTCTGAAAATCCTTCAAAGGTATCAAAGAGATAGAACTTTCGATCCGGGAAAAGCACGTTGATATAACGAGCAAAGTCGCCGCGGTAGACTCCCAATTCAGCGATGTCGCCGGGGACTTTGTTCTCGTAGATTTCGTCGCGAAGATACTGAAGGGTCCCCACTCGGAATAGATCCATCTTTTCCCTGAGCTTCGCATCACGCAGAATTGGAAGATCCTTCGGGAACGAGGCCAGCGCCATCCCCCGACCCAGCAGGAATGGTTGAATCACATTCGCAAGCAATCCACGAACCAGATTTCCCATGAATGAACAACTCCCTAATGAGACGTAACGAACGCGTCTGAGAAGCTTCATGGGCTCCCAACAGACAGCTTCCGTTGCTGGCTATCAAGCGGTTGAGAGAACAGCTGCTGGCCATCTTCAGATCCCCAGCATCCCCACCGTGGTTTCAACGACGAGACCTTCCGTCTTCCGGCTTGCTTCGATTGTAATGGGTCATTTCAAAAACGGCAGAGTCACCAAAGATTCCCTCCCGAAAAGGAAGCTCTGGCGCCGTTAAAACGAGGGGTTGCGCGGCTCTCCCGCCTGTGTTCCTGGCTGAAGAGAGAAACACACGCACTGAAATACAGGTTTCTCTGCTGGTCATTGGCCATTGCTGTCCGATCACCAATCATCTCCTGAGGCTCGTCATGACGGGTTGTCCATCTGTTCCAACAATCGGATCCAGGGACCGACGAAATGGCCGTTGTCGTGGAACGTTCTGCCGCTGACCAGATTGCCGTCGATCACGCAGGGAGCATCGACGTAGATGCCTCCGCACACCTCCAGGTCGAACCGACACTTGGCCACCGTCGCCATCCGCCTGCCTCGCACGCAGTCGGCCCGAGCGGGAATCTCGACGCCATGACAAACGCTGCCGATCGGTCTTCCCTTTTCAAAGAAGTACCGGGTCATGGCGATCAGGTGGGGATCATCCCGAATGTACTCCGGCGCCCTTCCGCCAGAGAAGAAGATCCCCGCATACCGTGTGGGGTCGACCTCGTCGAATGCGATATCCGCCTCGATCGTGTACCCCTCCCATTCCTTGGTGATCGTCCATCCTGGCTTGACTTCATGAAGCACCATCTGAAAACGTCGCTTCTGCGGACCTGCCACCACCGGCTTCATACCCGCTTCGATCAGCCGGTAAAAGGGATACATCGTATCGAGCGTTTCGGTGGCATCGCCGACGATGATCAAGACTTGCTTCACGAGAATGCTCCCTGGGGCTGGCGACACTTTTTCCTTCAGCAATTCCGCCCGTGCTGCTCAACCTTCCAGACGTTCGGGGACCTGCTCCAGAAGCTCTCTCAGCACCTGATCGGTGGTGCGGCCCTCCGCTACTGCCTCGTAGTCCAGGACCACTCGGTGGCGCAGCGCAGGCAGATAGACGCGTCGGATGTCTTCGAAACTGACGTTGTAGCGAGCATCTAGAAGAGCCCGAACCTTGGCTGCAAGCGCAATCGACTGGGCTCCGCGCGGACTGGAACCCCAACGCAACGATCGATTGGTTGCTGCCACCGCGTGCTGGCCCTCAGGGTGGGTTGCCAGTACCAGGCGGGCGATGTAATCCTGCAGATTGGGGGCCAGTACCACCTGCCGGATCAGCTGCTGCCACTTCAGGATCTCCTCACCATCCATCACCTTCTCCGGCACTAACTTCACGCCACGCGTAGTTCGGTCGATGATCGTGTTGAGCTCCTCGCGGGTCGAATACCCTACCACCAGCTTGAAAAGGAATCGATCCAACTGAGCTTCGGGCAGTGGGTAGGTTCCTTCCTGTTCGATCGGATTCTGTGTCGCCAGGACGAAAAACGGTTTCTTCAGTTCATAACGCGTACCGGCGGCTGTCACCGAACCTTCCTGCATCGTTTCCAGGAGGGCCGACTGCGTCTTGGGTGTCGCGCGGTTGATTTCGTCAGCTAAGCAGATCTGAGTGAAGATCGGCCCTTTCTGGAATTGGAAGCTGCGACGTCCCTCCGGCGTCTCGACGATCATGTTCGTCCCGAGGATATCGGAGGGCATCAGATCGGGTGTGAACTGGATGCGGTTGAAATCCAACGATAAAGTTTCCGAGAGCGTTTTGATCAGCAGTGTCTTGCCGAGGCCGGGGACCCCTTCCAGCAGGCAGTGACCTCCGACGAAGATCGCCGTCAGCACGCCTTGGACGATCTCCTCATGACCGACAATCACCTTCCCGATTTCCTCCCGCAAACTGCGATACCGATCGCGAAACTGTTCGGCTTGCTGCTGCAACATCTGGGGATCAGTTTGGCTCATGTTCTTTCATTCCTTCGAACCGCTCAGGTGCCCCAGAGGGTCAACACCAAGCGGGTTACGGATTGGTAGGAGGATTCTTTTTCTGGGCATCGCGTTTGGCCTGCAACAATCGGGAAGTATAGCTGGTGTCTTCCTTGGCATCGGCCATTCCTGGAGATGCAGCGGGTGGCGCTGCCCCTGGCTGTGAGGTTGGCTTGGCAGAGGAATCCAGCGAATCAAAAGACTGAATCGCTGCGGCCGCATCACTCGGTGAACTGGTTCGCGTTGACTCGCGACCCTGATCGGAATCGCCATCGTCGATCCCCCCGGCTCGCCGAGCCAGTTCTCCACTGACCTCCGACTTTTGCTTTCGGAGGCGATCGAGTCGTTCGTCGGGTACGACAGCGGTGCGGGCCGCTCTCCGCTTGGCCAACCACCTGAGCCACGCGCCGGGGTCGATCGCCACGCGGCGGACCAGCACATCGGTGAAAAACAGCACCGATCCCAGCAGCACCGCCCAGGGCCAGATATCCTGCAATGAAATCGCAGGTGGCACCCCTTCGCGGTAGCTGTCCCACGACAGCAACTCCTTCAGCGACATCGACTCCAGAGGCTCAGTCACCATGCCGGTCTGGCCTCCGGAAGCTTTGAGGGAAGCCATCTGTGTCAGCAATCCCAAATTGGCCTGACGCACCCGGTACTCGTCGGAAAAAGGAACATTGACCCCCGTGATCAAGGGCGCACGCCCCGGGCCCGGGATGACACTAAGCAGGTAGCTGCCTGACTGGCTGGCTTCGAAATCGCCGACGTATCTGCCGGGCGCCGACTGCGCCATCCGAATGGTGAAGGGTTTCAGATCGGGACCAACGCCCGCGGCCGACAGATCAAGAAAGTTTAGGAACCGATCTTCCTCGTCCAGGGCGCTGACGACCAACTGCACCCGGCCATCGCGCACCTGGGTTGCGATTTGGAACTTGCCATCATCCTGGGTGGGACGCATCGTCCACCGGACCAGTTGACTGAAAAACTGATCGAACTGCGGCCAGGTGGCCCATTGAGCTGCCCAGCGTTGGCCAGCATCGGTCGTGAAGGCTGCAGTGCGCCCCAATCCGTACGTCCAGGTCGCAAGCAACGTCGCATTCTCTGGCTCGGCGGGCATAGGCGAGCGAAGCGGGACTTCCACCAGGGGGCTTTCTTTCAGCTGCGTCAACACGAATCCGCGTACAGGGGGCAACTGCTGTGGCAGCCCAGCCAGAATCTCGTGCCGAAACAGCATCTGAGGGACGACACCCCCTTCGGGCTCGTAGACAAGTGGCCGAGCAACACGGCGGGCTTCGCGAACGAAGATCTGCGGCAGAGCGTTGGGATTGGTGACGACGTAATAGTTGCCTCCCGTCGTGTTGGCGATCCGCTGCAGCTCCTGATGACCTGCCGGACCATGCGCCCCAACGGCCACCGTCGACACCTTGATCGACTGCTTGACGAAGCCATCCAAAACTCCGGCTGAAGCAGGTGAAGGGTCGCCATCGCTGATGACGATCATGTGCTTGGTGGCGGCGGGGGTGTTGGTGAGCCCTGCCAAAGCTAATCGCATCGAAGGATCAAAATCAGGCATATCTCCGGGAGTCATTCGCGTCATCCGCGATCGCATCACCGAACGATTCGGGCCCACCTTCAGCATCCCGTAGCGATTTCCCCACATCCACTTCTCCGACCCCTGGTACTCGATTACCCCGCAATAATCGAGCGGGCCGAGGACATCGAGGGCGGCTTTTCCGATCATCTTCTGCCAGAAGTTCCCCTGCGCGATCTCCGATGCATGCATCACCATCGCCAGAGCGCCAACCGCTTCCATCTTGCTGTTCTTGATCTGAAAGTCGACTGGCATCGCCTCCTCCAGCTTGGTATTGCTCCAGCCACCGGCGCCAAAGGCTTCAGGCCCCCCCAGCATCAGTAGCCCACCTCCGAACTGCTGGGTATTGCGCACCATCAATTCAATCTGCTCGTCGGAGATCGTGGTCAATTCGGTCGCTGCTTCGCCACTGGTCCTAGGGACACCAGCGAGGATCACGGAGTCGAAGGCCTGAAGTTCGATCAAACTGGAAAAGAGCGCAGCCGGGTCGCGCACCTCCACCTCGATCTCGCTGCGTCGCAGGGCATCTACCAGCAATTGGAATTCGCCACGTCGTCCCGCATCCTCGATCAACAGCACCCGCCCTTTGCCGCGGGCATACGAAAAGGCGGTCGCCTGATTGTTCTGTGCCAGCGCATCCTGTGAAGCTTCCGCCGGGATGAACTGTGCTTCGTAGGTATAACCCGATGCATACTCGACGCGATGCGGCACCGGAAAGACACTCAAGGGCTTGTCCAGCGAGACTTCCTCCTCGGCCAGCAGTTCGGCCTGGTTGCCCATCCGGCGCGTCACCCGAAGGACACCGCGCGTCGCTGGGGCATCGGGCTCCTGACTGTAGCGCTGGAGCACCACTTTGGCATCGACCATCTGGCCCTGCTTCACCTGAGCCGGTATGTCGATCTTTTCGACCAAAACCTCCGACTGGGAATCCAGTCGAATGGGGACGATGTCGATGCCAATCCCTTCGTCCGCCAAGCTTTGAGCCACCGGCGCTGCAGCACCCAGCGTCTCATTGCCATCGGTGAGCACGACGATTCGACGCGAAGCTCCCTCCGGAAAGCTGGCCTTGGCCAGTTTCAAGGCCCCTTCCAGATTGGTGGCATCGGTCTTTCCCAAGTAGCTTTCCGGCGTGCGAATCGGGGGAAGATCGTCGTCCAGAGGAGGAAACTCCACTGCCGCCTCTCGACCAAAAATGATCAACCCAGCGCGGTCCTGTCTCGCCGCGCGACGGTGAGCATTGGCATTTTCGATCGCAAACTGAAGCATCAGTTGCCGTTTTGGGGCAGGGATACTGTCCGACTGATCCAGTAGGTACAGAACCGTCATCTTTTGACTGGTCCAAACCCACTGCACGCCCGCAAGCGCCGCGACGATCAGAAGCAGGACCAGCGAACGGAGCAGAAGGGCCAGCCACCGACGCACCGGTCCCAGACCCGCCAACGACTGGCGGCTGACCCAATAGATCCAGGGTAACAGCACCAGAAGCAACAGCAGGTACTCGGGTCTCTCGAAGGCAAAGCGCCCGCCGTACATCGATCCCCCTTCCTCCACCGGCAACCATTCATGTCTGGCAGATCGCCAGATTCCGGTCCCCCTGAGTCACTTACTTCAGCGATCCCAGATACTCGATCACATCCAGGAACTCCGACGGCGCAATCGTTGCCCCCAGATTCTCCGGCATGCTGCTCTGCATCGCCACCTTCCTCTCCTCGATCTCCTCCTTGGCGATCGTTTCCCGCTTCCCCTCGGGCAGCAGCAGCAGAATCGTCGTGTCGGTCTCTTCTCCAATGAAGCCGGTATGCACCTTGCCATCGTCGGTGAGAATGATTTCGGTCAGGTACTTTTTATCCATCTTGGCATTCGGATCGACAATCGATTCGATCAGGTCGTAGCGGGTCAGTCGCCTTCCGACATCCGTGAGCTCGGGTCCAAACGCATATCCCTTGTCGCCAACCTTATGGCAGCTGGCACATACCCGTGCAAATACCGCCTGCCCGTTGTCCTTGTTCCCTGCAAGCCCGGAGAGCGCCGAGTAGGCTCGCACCTTCGCCACCTCGCCACTTTCAGGATTCAACAGAGTGACCAAGTGCCTCTGTGCAGCCAGACCGGGACGCGAGGAGGCGAGGTAGCGGTCAACTGCCTTCATCCCGTCGGCCGGTGCATCCGCCAACTTGCCCTGCTCCAGCAAAGGCGACCAAGTCGACTCGGTCGCCCCAATCGCATGTTCGACCACATACCCCAACCATTTATCCATCGGCTTGGAGGCGATCTCTAGCAGCATCCGAACCGACTCTTCGTTTGGAAAAAAGCTGAGAGCTCGCGCCGCTTCGGCACGCACCCTCGGGTCCGCGTCGTTCGATGCCGAACGAAGGATCTCGAATAGCTCCCTTTCCGGGATCAGACGCTGCAGGTCCGAAGCGACGCGAACAGCGGCCGAACGCGCCTCCTTGGAACTGGAGTCAAGGACCGCATTGAGCAAACCGGAATCGACAACATGGTGACGCTGGAGGATCCAGAGCGCTTCGGTGCGGAGTCGATCGGCCTGAGGATCCTCAGTGCGAATGGTAGGCAACCAACGCCTCACCGCCTCCACCACCTGCCCAGTCGGTCGCGCCGCCAGCGCATTGCGCACGCGATACCTTGTCCTCGGCTCTGGCTCCCGCAACTGCTCCAATAGCTCCATCTCGCTCTTGCCCGCCTGCGTCGCCGGAACGACCAGCGGTCGATCCTTGGCAACCAGTCGATAGACTCTGCCTCGCTGGTGATCCCGATTGGGATCGCGCTGCGAGTATTGCATGTGCCCGATCAATGCATTGCACCAATCGCCAAACCAGAGCGCCCCGTCGGGGCCAATTTGCGGATCGGCCGGACGGAAGTTTTTGTCGCTGCTGCGAATCAGATCATCTGGTTTCCCGTCCGCGCGCATCAAGCGCTGCCCAGCCAGGCCCGCGCCATCGTCGCCAAATCGGAATCGTGGAAACCCATTCATGTTGATCACGCAGGCATAGGTGAAATCCCCTTGATAGGCATCAGGCAGATGCCTCGAGATCAAGAACTCATTGCCGATCACCGGCCGCATTCCCTGGTTGTCGAAGATCGGGTCGAGACCCCTACGAGGCCCGATCTGCGCGCCGCTGAGCGCAGTTGCCCAGTGCTGCTGCGCGGTGGTGCCGTCCCCGACGATCCCCTGTCCCCAGGGGTCGTAGACCATGCACCAGGGATTGCCATACCCGGGGGTGGTGAAGCGTCGCAGCTCCAGCGTGACCGGGTCAAGCTCAAAGGCCCCTGCCGCTCCCTGCCATCGCTTCGGTCCCCACGGCGTCTCGACCGTAGTGCTCATCGCCACACCTTCCAGCATCGTCAGCAGCCCACCATGGCTGTTCTCGAAGGCGCCAATCGTGTGGTGGGTATCGTCCGTTCCCCATCCATCCAGAAGATGCACCACTTGGTCGGCCACATCGTCGCCGTCGGTGTCCTTCAGCCAGATCAAGCGTGGCTGGTCGACCACCAGCACCCCGCCACGGTAGAACTCAAAGCCAGTTGGGCAATGCAGCTTGTCATAAAACACTTTGCACCGATCTGCCTGCCCGTCGCCATCCTCATCTTCAAAAATCAGCAGTCGATCGTCTGGCCTGGCATCACCGGGTCGCCACTGGGGGTAGGTCGGCATGCAGGCAACCCACAGTCGCCCTCGGTCGTCAAAGTTTAATTGCACCGGCTTGGCCAGCTCCGGGAATCGACGCTCATCGGCGAAAAGCTGAACCTGTAGGTCTTCCGGCACCTCCATCGCGGCGATCGATTCCTCAGGGCTCAAATACCGCAGTTCCTCTGGCTCGCTGTAGTCCTGCTGAGGATTTCCGAAACGGGTATCGGGCACTACTAGGTCGCCCGTCTGAGAGTCGTCCGGTTGTGCAGGAACCGGCTTTCCTGCCGCGAGGTCCCAAAGATACTGATCGCGAACCTGAGCCATCCCTCGAATTTTCAAATACTCCCTAGGAAATGTCTCGTGATCCCAGGTCCGACGGCCACCGTAGACATACCAACCGTTGAGCATCCGGTAATCCTGTAGATGGATCCAGCTTTTGTCGTTGACCACACTGCGAATCCTCTCCAGCCGCGCTGCATCTTTGCCAACAACTGCGGCTCGATCGCGTCCCAGAATCTGCGGCAGGGCTACCGAGGCCAACAGCGCATCCCCTGCTTGGTCGAGCTGAAAGCCCTGGATCGTGAACTGACATCCGGGCTGCGCCGCGAAGGCTTCCAGCGTCGGCTGAAATAGTTCGACCACCGGAATCGACAGCTGCTTGCCTACCTCGCGCACCGCTTGGGCGTACTGCGCCAACCGCTCGTTGGCTGCCCTCCCGTCGGCCTGCAGAGGATCGTCCGTCTCTTCGAACGCAATCGGAGTGAAGAGTAGAAATCGTGGCTGCGACCCTTCGTCGTCGCGTGGGTAAGTCTTTCTGTAGCGATCGATCATCGCCACGTAGGCGTTCTGAAATGCATCGACTCCTGCTGCCCCTGCGAACGATTCATTAAAACCGAAGAAACAGAAAAAAGTATCGGCACCAAAAGCATCGAGCGGATCATCCAGCCGCGAGTAGTTGGCCGACCGCTGCTGGATCGCTACCTCTTCCCCTGGTCGCCCGAAGTTTCGAATCACCAGTTGCATGTCGGGAGCTGCTTCATGCAGACCCGCTTCCAAATGCCCAAACAGGTTCTGCCGCTCGGCTAACGAACCTCCAAGAAACGCGATCCGCTCCCCCCGAACCATCGGCCATGGGAGGGCAGGGGAGGGCAACGCCTCCTTTTTCGCGCGGGGCGGCCGCTTCAAAAACTGTTTCCCAGGTACCTCTTCGTCGGCAGCAACAGTCCAGCCCGCAATCCCAGGCAACGAAAGCGCCAGCAAGCCAAGACACAAAGAAAAGAACAAGGAGAAACGATTCCGCTTCTCATGCTGCTTTGCAACAGGAAAAAATGGGGACGACATAAGCAACCTTCATTGGAGTGACAGCGAATCGAGTCGGCGCATCCTCCCGGCACCAAGGCCGGAATCCTCGCCCGATCAACGCTCCGATTCTACTCCAAGCCACAGGACGGGTGCGAATCGAAACCGATGCGAATCGCTACTTGCTGAGCAGCGAATCCCCGAACCTCGACCGACCGCCCCGGGTTCATAGCCTCAGGGTACAGAAATCCGTTCAAGCCATCTGCCCTGCGAGGCGCGGCTGGCGTGCGACTGGGATCGCCTTCGGCTTTCCTAAACCGCTCCCCTCATCCGCCTGATCGCTCCTGGATCGACTGGCGCAGTCGCAGAAGTTCATGGATATCGATCGATTCGGGCTGCTGGTCGATCACCCATTGCAGATCCTCTAGTGCCTCCTGGTATCTGCTATTTTGCCCCCGAAGCACGGCGCGCTGTAGCCTGGTGGCCACGTCATCTGAAGAGAGAGCCACCATGGCGTCCAGATACCTCAGGGCAGTCTGAGAATCACCCTTTCTTTCTGCTGAACCGATTAGATTGCGAAGCATTCGCTGCAGAATCTGACGATTGGAAAAGGTAGGTAGATCCTCTGGCAGAAATCCCTGCCCAGTCGTTTCGACAAAGCGCTTCCGCAGTTGCTTGTCATCGATCCATTCACCTGCCTCGAAGGGATCGATCCATGGACCCTGCAAAGGATCAGCCGAGGCCATTCGGACCAGAAAGTGCCCTGGCATCCCAACCCCTTCTACGCCGATTCCACAGCGACGCGCCAGATCGATCACGAGGACCGAGAGGGCGATTGGCATCCCTTCCCGATCTTCGATGACCCGGTGCATCTGATTGTTGGCGGTGTGGTAGTACTCCTGCCGACTTCCGTGAAAGCCGTTTTCTTCGAACAGATACTTCAGCAGAAGATCCATTTTCTGTTTCTCACTGGAGCCCTCTGGAAATCGCGCGAGGATCTCCCTCGCCATATTGTCCAATTGGTTCACGTAGCGATCCACCTCCACTGCCGGGTCGTCGATGGCACCCAGCGCTAAAGCTGCCTCCATCAGAAGTTCCGGTTGATCCAGTCTCTGGACGATCGCTTCCCATCGCCGAAATGCAGGCAGTGATTCGATCGCTGCAGCCGCCTGCCGCATCTGCCTTGCTCGCTCTTCCAGCGACGCAGCCGTCTTCAGAATCGCGTCGATTGAAGCAGCAGATCCCTCCGCTAAAGCGTCCCAGGCATCCCCTTCCATCTGAATCGGCTCGCCATCGGCACGCCTCCAGCGCTCGATCGCCTCCATCTGTCTGGAGTCAAGCGGTTTTTCCGCTAGGTCTTTTCCGATCTGAAATCCTTGAAACTGAGCGACGGTGTCACGGAACTTCGCTAAGCCGACTTGTTGCCGCCCCTCGGTAGGCGTCATCGCGCCACTGGCCACTTCCTGTCCATTGACATAACAAAGGAACCGCTCCTTTTCCACATGGACGCGGAGGTGATTCCACTGCCCGGGTCGGTAGTGAGGTGAAGCAACATCGGAGAGGACCTGCCAAGAATAGATTGAGGGGCCCTGAAAATCGGTCAGTCGCAATCGACCGCCGCTGGGGTAAAAACCAAAGTGCCGCTCCTGGCCGTCGCTGGAAAACACCAGTCCCGCAGCACCTCGCTCATCGTCCAATCGCACACGAACCACAATGTCGTACGGCGGTTCGGGAGGCAGCTGGGTCGACAGACAAATCGCTCGGCCCCCGAATCCATTTCCGGTTCCCCTGGCGACTAACCTCCCCGCCTGTTCCGTCCATATCGCTCCAAATCGCGTCTCCCATCGCTGCGCATCGAGCGTACCCCAGCGGAGCCATCGGTCCCAGGTGATGGGGTTGGGTCGATCGATCAGCTTTTGCAACTGGTCGATCGGGATCGCAAATCCCAGATTGTCATCGACGGCCGATTTCATGTTCACGATGCCGTGCACGTGGCCATCCAGATCCACCAGCGGACCACCGCTATTGCCCGGCTCAATCGGCATCGCCAACTGGATCAACGACTGGCCTTCCACTTCGCGCAAGGCCGAAACAATCCCTCGAACCACGCTGTACTCCAAACCCAGAGGATTGCCGAATGCAAGCACATCGGATCCCTGCTGAAGATCGTTCCTCAGATTCAGCGGCAGCGCTGGGAACGGAGTCGAATCCTGGGCCACGCGAACCAGCGCCAGATCGGCCTTTCGATCGAACGCCTCAATCCCCTCCACCTTCAGCACTCGCCCCTTACCCCACTCCACTTGGATGGACCGACCTTCGCCGATCACATGGAAATTGGTGGCGATCAATCCCTTGGAATCGACGAAAAATCCGGTCCCTATCCCCACCTGCCGCCCATCTCGATCGTCGACTCGGATCGCCACCAGCGACGCTCGCACCTGGGAAACCAGACTCTCCAAAGTCGCAGTGGGTGCCTGCCGTAGGTCAGAGGAAGCGACGGATGCCGCTTGCGGACGGTTGGACTGGTCAGACTCTTGGGTCACTGTCGTCGATTCCTGAGCTTGGCAATGCGAAGGAATAGAATATGCCTCCAAGCCGACGACAAGGCCAGCGAGCATCGCGAAATGAACAACCAACCCAATGCCATGGCTTGAAAACGGGCGGTATGGCATCATGGCAGGATCCTTTTCGATGTTGCATTTGGCGCTCGATTGCATCAATCTAACACGGCAGATGGAGAGGGAATACATCCGGATACCAGCGTTAGCGATCTGGCCGGGGTAAGACCCTGCGGCCCAGATGCTCCAGAGGACATCCAGCAGAGTTCTTTGCCCCGCAGTGAAAGACCAACTCCATGGAACGTCGCTGGAAAACCCATCTGGTCGAATGCAGTACCGACCGAAGGCAGGAGTTGGGCGAACTGCTGGTGGTAGAAGGTGACTCGGCCGCGCGTGCGGTACTTGCGGTGCGCGATCCGGTGCACCAAGCTGTGATGGCGATGCAGGGCAAACCTCGCAACGCCTACAAGTGCTCCGAGCAGCAGATACGAAATCATCCATTGCTCTCTCAGTTGCTGGTGGCGATTGCAGGCCCTGAGGATTCCGCCCCGCCTCCTACTCGTGTCGCCCTGCAGTACCGTCGTATCGTACTGCTGATGGATCCCGATGCCGACGGAGTCCACGCCGGCATGCTTCTCTTGCTCTTCTTTCATCGGATGATTCCAGAACTGCTGGAGGGAAACCGGCTGGAAGTGGCCATCCCACCGATGCTCTATTGGGAAGAAGAGGGGACGTGGAAATGGTTCCGATCCGATGAGCAGTGCATGGATGAGGTGAAGCGAAGGAGTGAAGCTGGTCTACCAGTTCCACCACGAACACGGGTGCGTGGCTTGGCATCTCTGCCGCGAGCCCTTTTGCTGGAGTCGTGCGTCGCGAAGGAGACGCGGCAAACGCGCTCCTTGTCCGCTGTCGATGCCGCTGCTGCGATGCGATTGCTGGTCCCGAAGATCGATTCTGGCGATTGAGCGAACGAGTCGCTCAGGATGCGAGGGAACGGGAGACATCCGTGCGGTAGGCCATCAATGCCGGAAGCAAGCCAGCGAGGATTCCGATGACGACCAACCCCGGGATGATGAAAGGCTCGGCCACCGAGTTCATGCTCCAGAATCCCACGCGAATTCCAGTTCTCGCTTCGACGACTGGGCTTGCCGCTGCGGCGATGGCATGGCCGATCGTCCAACCCAGCAATCCCCCACCCACCGAAATCAGAAGGGCTTCGGCAAGGATCACCAGAAGCACGGTGTTTCGACCAGCCCCCAGAGCTCGCATCACGGCGATGTCGCGTGTCCGTTCATGCATGGAGTTGTAGATGCTCACCAGAATGCTGATGGCGCTCACCAGACAAACCAGCACCGTCAGTGCCAGAAGTGCCCACTGAGCTGGTTGAAAGAAGGTCTCCAGCAGCCCTGCGATTTCGCCGATGGGTGATACCGCTTGAGCTCGCGAGCTTTTGTTGATCTGCTGTTGCAGCCCGATTCCAACAAACCCTGCCGTCTTTAGAAGAATGGCCGAGACCTCGCGCTGATCGAGAGGCAGCCGTTTGCGACCCGCTTTGGAATTGGCCGGTGGATCGACCTGCTGGTCGGCCTGCCGTGCCTGTAGATCCCCGGCTGGCTTGGTCGCTTTCTCAAGTCCCGTCTCCTCATCCCGCTCCGGTGCCACGTGCCCTTCCAGCAGGTAGAAACCTTCGATGTTGATCAGGGCGACGCGGTCGGTTGGTGTCCCGGTTGGCTCGAGAATGCCGACGATGGTGAAGCCATCGCCATGGGATTCGCCATCTGGCCCATGGGAAGGATAGATGACATCCCCCAGCTTGAAATTCATCTCCTTGGCTACGATCGAACCGACCACCGCTTCGAAGAAACCATGCTCCTGCGAATCTTCCTGGAAGTTCCTCCCTTGGGCGAACTCAAAGGTGCGGTCGTTATCTGGTCCGTGCCTTAGCTGCCCCAGATAGTCGACTGTCGTGGCGACAATTCGAAAGGGCCCGACGTAATCACCCAGGCAGATCGGCAGCGCAAAACCATTGCCGACAAACATGCCGTAGCTACCATTGCGAGCCCCCTCCTCGGGAGATCCACCCAGCTGCCGATACGCCTGCTCCCGCGCGGGCTTGGGCAGGTACTCCAGGTAGTAGCGATAAGGGAGTGTCCCGACCGGCTTACTGAGGTAGAAGACGGAGCTGAGTGTCAGTTGAAGGGGACTGCCCTTGGGACCGACCACCAAGTTGTACCCGACGTTGCTGTTGCGACGAAACGTCTCCTGAATCAGACCGCTGATAGCCAGGACTAAAACCACCAGCGCCACGCCCAAGGCCATCGAAAGTAGTGTCAACCAACTGGCCAGCCAACGGTGCTGAAGGTTGCGCCAGGCGATGTGGAAGAGATTCATGAGACACCTTCCAGGGTTCGATTGATCTGCTCCAGATGCTCGACCCGGTCCATTTGCCTTGCAACCTCCTGGGAGTGTGTCACCAGAAGCATCCCAACCTTTTCCAGTCGGCAGACCTCTCGCAACAGATCGACAATCATCTGCTGATGCGCTGCATCGACATTCGCCGTCGGTTCATCGGCCAAAAGCAGCCTCGGGCGATTGGCCAAAGCCCTTGCCACTGCAACTCGCTGCTGCTGACCGACCGAAAGTTGGTTCGGTTTGTAGTGCATTCGCTGCGCCAGTCCAACCCTTTCCAACAGCTCCTTGGCTCGCCCCAAATCGCGACGGCCCTGAGCGAAGGTCATTCCAAGCCGGACATTCTCCAGGGCGGTGAAGCCGGGAAGCAGGTTGAAGGTCTGAAAGACATAACCGATCTTCGAGGCGCGAACTCGATCTCTCGCCGCCTCGCTCAACCGAGTCAGGTCGATACCGTCCAGCATCACCAACCCGCTGTCAGCCTTGGTAATCCCCGAAATGATGTGAAGCAGTGTGGTCTTGCCTCCTCCGCTTCGGCCAACCAACGCCAGTTGCTCGCCTTCGGCGACCTCAAAATGCGGAATGTCAAGAATCTCGACCAGTCCTCCGGACGGATCAGGATACGATTTGCGAAGATTCTTGATCCGCAACACCCTGGCTACCCCTTCTTGCGCATCGCACGCTGAATGTCACGTTGAGCGTCAGCCTTCTTGAGTTGCTCCCGTTTGTCGTGCAATTTCAGCCCGCGACAAAGGCCAATCAGGCACTTGGCAATCCCCCGCTCGTTGAAGTACAGCTTCAAGGGAATCAGCGTCAGCCCTTTTTCTACCGACTTGCCGACGAATCGGTTCAATTGACGCTTGTGGAGCAACAGTTGGCGAGGGCGTTTGGGTTCATGATTCCAGAAGGTGGCTTGCTTGTACTCGGGGATATCGCATCCAACCAATAGCAAGACACCCCCTTTGACGCGACCATAGGCTTCGTCCAGCGAGCACTTGCCGTTGCGTAGGCTCTTCACCTCGCTCCCTACCAGAACCATCCCACACTCGACCTGTTCGAGGATTTCGTACCTCTGGCGAGCCTTTCGGTTCTCGGCGATCAATTTCACGTTGGCCGGGTTGCCTTGGGCGGCAGCGCTTTTGTCCGGGGGCGCGCCAGTTTTTTTCCCCTTCGACTTAGACATCCAGCAGCATGCTTTCGCCTTGAGCCAGCTCCCGTTGGAGTCTTTGGCTGGTAATAGGAGCCTGACTGAAACAAAGGACTTGCCGTCTACGAAGAAGGAACGCTGGCATAGCCAAGATCATTGTAGGCGGAAATGGAACCATGCCTACCTTGCCGGCCCAGCGCTCGATTCCACAGGACCGCTTGCACTGGTCCGCCCAAACCGAGGAATCGTTTTCCGAGACTCCGCAGCACCAATTCCGCTACGTAGTTCCTCCACCTCAAAACCGAGATCGATGCCAACACCCGTCCATCCCTCCCTCCTTCGCGCCCAACTCGTTGGCTTGGTCGGCCCAAGATAACGAACGGTATCCTCTCATCACCCTGCCTGGAAACTGCGACGAACAACTCCCCCAGGTCATCCACTTCCTGGCCGGATCGATTGGAAGCCACTCTCTCAACCACAAGAAAAACCTCGCGGTTACCGGATTTGGCTAGGACAAAAAGACTCCACCACACCCCCCAATTTAGGTGAACACTCTTTAGCCACACCCTACGCTCATTCAGGGGGATAGACATGCGTGGACCTTGTCGCGGCCCCGAGATCGAGGAACTCGACAACCAACTGCCAGTCGTTTCAGCTCCCCAGAAATCCCCCAAAAAGAGGAAATAACCTCCCAAGAATGTCAGCAAAGAACGGATTGGTGCCTGGCACCAATTTGCTTCTCAGAACCCCACACACCCCCCATCCATTCCTTTCACCCCAAACAAACATCAAACACAAAAGGTGGGTGGCACCAATCTCGAAAGGTGGGTGGCACCAATTGAGGAAAATGCTGGCAAAGAAGGAAAAACGCTGATTAGAAACGCTGTTTAGTGCCTGGCACCAACTTGCCTCCCTGAACCCCACACACCACCCATCCATCCCTTTCGCCCCAAACCAACATCAAACACAAAAGGTGGGTGGCACCAATCTCAAAAGGTGGGTGGCACCAATCTCAAAAGGTGCACAAAAGGTGGGTGGCACCAATTGAGGAAAATGCTGGCAAAGAAGGAAATGAGTGGGTAGCGAGGTTGTTGGATTGGGTGTGTTGTTTGGTTCCGAATGCAAAGATTCGACCTGCTGGTACACTGGCAAGAGATTAGCGATGGATGACCGCCTCTTGTTGGCCTGCGACTTGGGTCGGAGGCCTAACGATCGCTTCACGGAACTCAACACTTCGGGCTTCACCTAACCAACATGATTGAACTGCCTGTCGTTTCGGACGATTCCAATCCGCCAAAAGGTCCCAGCGGCTCTAGGGCTGTCGAGGCACAACCTCCCCTCTTCGAGCGGTCTGGTCGACTTCCTGAATGGCTTCGAAGAGAAATCCCGAAGGGAAACGCAAATCACTTCACCGCCGGGCTTTTGGAAGAGCTGAAGCTAGAAACGGTCTGCGACAACGCCAAGTGTCCTAACCGCATGGAGTGTTACTCACAGAAGACAGCCACTTTCATGATCCTTGGCAACGTCTGCACTCGCCCCTGTGGTTTCTGTGCCGTCTCGCGAGGTCGTCCTCAACCGCTACAAGCCGATGAGCCGGAGCGAGTGGCGCTGGCCGCCGAGCGACTGGGACTCAAGCACGTCGTGCTCACCAGCGTGACCAGGGATGATCTTCCGGATGGAGGAGCCGAGCATTTCGCCCAGTGCATTCAGGAGGTGCGACGGCGGACCGGCGCAACGATCGAAGTGCTGACGCCCGATTTCGTCCAGCAAAAAGAGGTGCTAGAGCGAATCTGCCAGGCCAGACCCGAAGTTTTCAATCACAACATGGAAACCGTCCCCCGACTCTACCGACGCGTTCGTGGTCCCAAAAGCGACTACCGTTGGACGCTGGAATTGCTGCGCCGAGTCAAGCAATACGATCCCCAGATTAAAACCAAGAGCGGCTTGATGCTGGGACTGGGCGAGACCCAGGAAGAAGTGCTGGAATGCCTGGCCGATCTTCGGGAGTATGATTGCGACTTTCTGACGCTCGGGCAGTACCTGCAGCCTGGCCCCAAATACCTTCCGGTTGTTCGATACATTCCCCCGGCTGAATTTGAAGAACTCGGCAAGCTGGCGCGGGGTATGGGCTTTTCCCAGGTCGCTTCCGGGCCATTCGTCCGAAGCAGCTATCACGCTCGGGAAATGGCCGAATCCTCTCCTGAGGGAACCTGATAGTCGATTCCGGAACCCGAATCAGTTGTTCGGGACATCGCCTAATTCCTGCGATTGGTCTGGTTGTGACTATACTGTGGATCAGCGATCGTCTTTTCCAGGCAGATGGAACTGGGGAAGATCGACGCACTATCGTTGCGTGGCCAAGCCACTTGGGTCGGCCAGATTCGTCGCACACCCTGCATCAGGAGTGTTTCCATGCTTCCGGCTTTTCAAAGACCGATACCCACTGCCACGGTTTGCGGTTTGCTGACCCTCGCCTGTTTCCTGCTTCCCTCAGCTTCCCGATGCATGGGCCAGGATGGAAAGGATTGGATGGAGCAATTGGCTCGCCGTGAATTGACTCAAGGCGACAAATCGCTCAAGTACCGCATCCTGGAACCTGCCCAGGCGACCGAAGCACTGCCAGTGGTCCTGTTCCTTCATGGGGCCGGGGAGCGGGGCGATGACAACTCGAAGCAACTGGTCCATGGGGTCTCTCAGTTTGTTTCCAAGGATGCCCAGTCGAAGCATCCCTGCTACGTCATCGCTCCTCAGTGCCCCTCTGGACGGCGCTGGGTGGAGGTGGACTGGTCGGCCGATCAGCATGATCTTCCGAAAGACTCCTCCGATTCGCTGGCCCTTGCCGTCGCCATCGTTCGCGATCTGATCGAACAAAAGAAAGCCGATCCGACCCGCATTTACATCACCGGGCTTTCCATGGGTGGGTATGGCACTTGGGATGCCATCGCGCGCTACCCCGATTTGTTTGCAGCCGCCGTACCGATCTGCGGTGGTGGCGATCCCAAGACCGCACCCCGGTTCAAGCAGCTTCCCGTCTGGTGTTTCCATGGCGGAAGGGATGGCGTGGTCAAGCCGGAACGATCGCGCGAGATGATCAAGGCGATGGAGCAAGCGGGGGGGAAGCCGAAGTACACCGAGTACCCCGAGGCGGGCCACGACAGCTGGACAGCCACCTACGCCAACCCGGAACTGCATCAGTGGTTGTTCGAACAGCGTCTGGATGCGAAAACGCTCAAGCCCTGATGAGCGCCCCTCCGCTTTCCGCTCCATGGCATCCCAAGTGACTGCGCAATCCATGCCGCTGCAACTGGATATCTTTCCCTCGATCGCGTACCAACATCCGCGCGGCGAGACCTGGCGACTGATGCTGCAAGGAAGACTGACGCGCCAGGCGCCCCCTTCCATCGGCAAACGCTGGTTGCTGCATCAACTGCTTCGGTCGCTCAAGGCCAACCAGCGCGACATCGACCAGCAATGCTTCCAGGAACGCATCGGCCCGTTTCTTCGCAAAGGAGAAGCTGGCCAACGCATCTTCCTCCGCATCGGATCCCATACCCTTCGACTCAAAAGGCGAACGCGAGGCAACGGACTGTTCGCCTCGAAGATCGATCTTCCTGCATCCATCCTCCAAATCCCCGGTGAGGAAGCTGGCACCTGGCACCCTTCCATCACCATCGATTGCTCGCTAGAGGAAGAGGCCATCACCGCTCGAGGCAAGATCTTTCTGATCCCCCCCAGGGGCACCAGCATCGTGACGGATATCGACGACACGATCAAAGACACGCGAGTGACCGATCGCAAGGAACTCCTAGCTCAAACCTTCCTGCGTCCCTTTGAGCCAATCGACGGGATGGCTAGCCTGTATCGCATGTGGAGCGATCAGGGAGCACTGTTCCATTACGTCTCCAGCAGCCCCTGGCAACTGTTCCAACCCCTGGAGGCCTTCCTGGAGGCCTCCCAATTCCCCTCCGGCTCCATGCACTTGCGATGGTTTCAACTGAGAGACGAAATCTTCAAACGATGGAGATTGCTGCGGCGTAAAAGCAAAGGCGGCATCATCGCAGGAATGATCGATCGAATGCCCCAGCGAAAGTTCGTGCTGATCGGAGACAGTGGCGAAAGGGATCCCGAAATCTACGCCAAACTCGCCTCCAAGTACCCCTATCAGGTCCGCCATGTGCTGATTCGGGACCTGCCTCAACGACCCATGGAAGGCGAACGACTACGGCGCGTCCTTCACCGATGCCAACCCGTCCCTGTCAAACTCTTTCGCCATCCCGATGAGATCGCCAAGATTCTCTACCCGGAGGACGATCGATCCTTCGATCGATCCTTCTAGGCCCTGCACGCGATCGGTGCTGCGGAGAGGCAATGATGCCGTCTACCTCCACCCTCAGAAGATCACTCGAGGAACCACGGCTAGCTTTCGCACCTTCGGCTATCCGCCACACATCACCGAAACATTCCGACCACACTTTGTCCTATTGCGAGTGGCTTGCGGAAACCTCGACGGCGTCATGGGTGAGCGATCGAGCCTTGCAATGACGAGCCACACGGGGTCCTTCAGCATCGCTGTCAGGACCATCGGCCGCGTAGAGATGACGGTAGATCCGGCTGCTGCCAGGCACTCATCCCGCCGTCCACCAACAGCATCTGCCCCTGAACATGCTCCGCCTCGTCGCTCATCAAAAACACCGCAGCCGGCCCCACCACCTCGGCGGCAGGTACCTGACCGTTGGGAGTATGCAGTTGCATCCAGCGCATCGCATCTCGATCGACCGACAGGATCTGATCGGTCAATGGGGTTCGCACCAAGCCAGGTGCCACCCCGTTGACTCGAATTCCCCTGGGAGCCAGCGCAACACATAAGGTTCTAACCATGCTCGCCACCGCTCCTTTGCTGGTGTCATACGCCGCATGGTCGGCTTCCGCCAGCAAGCCGTTGATCGATCCCGTGAAGAGCACCCGGCCTCGGATCCCCCCAGCCACCCAGCGACGGGCAATCGCCTGCGTCAGGAAGAAACCAGCGTCGACATTCAATCGCATCGTATGCTGATAGTCCTGGTACTCCATCTCCAAAAACGGCGGCTCACGAAAAGTCCCCGCATTGTTGACCAGCAGGGAGACGCTCATGCCCGTCCTATCCAACGCGCCCATCATCTCGGCGACCGCTTCGGGTGTCGGACCAGATAGATCGCTGGTGATCTGATGCACCGTCGCCCCCTCAGCTCGACATCGCTCCATCGTCTCCCGAGCCGCCTCGTCCTCCCGCAGGCCATGCAGGATCACCCCGGCTCCTGCACGAGCCAGATGGAGAGCGATCGCCGCGCCGACTCCCTGCGTCGATCCAGTCACCAGCGCCACATGACCATCCAAGCGAAACATCGCTGCTCCCCCTTTGCCACCACGAGAAAACTCAGTCTGAGCAACTCTTGCCGAATCGATCCAATCCACCCCCGCTCCATAGCTGGTACCGCTCCCCAGCTGGTACCGCTAGGCCATTGCCAGAAGGGCAACCTGCCGTGGTATCATCATGCACCGCTGGCAACGCGGAGTCGATGCCGATAGAAGGTGAGAAATAGGTGGAGCCGCACAAGATGTCTCAGAGCCGTGCTGAACCATTTGAAAAGCTTCCAGGGATCGCCGGCTTCTCCATGTCCGGCCAGCGCGCCATCGTCACCGGTGGCTCGAAAGGGCTTGGGCTGGCCATGGCGCAAGGCTTGGCCAGCTGCGGTGCCTCCGTGATGATCGCCAGTCGCCACGTCGAACAGGCCTCCGCTGCTGCCGCTGCCATCGCCGACCACTTCAACGTCCCCACTCTGGCTGCCTCGGTCGATGTGACCAAAGAAGAGGACTGCCGGAAAATGGTCGATCTGGCCAGCGAGCGATGGGGTGGCGTGGATATCCTGATCAATAGCGCCGGGATCAACATCCGAGGTCCCATCGAATCGCTTTCCCTCGATCAGTTCCACCAAGTCATGGAAACCAATGTCACCGGAACCTGGCTGGCAACACGTGCTGCAGTGGGATTGATGAAAGCCAACGGCTATGGACGGATCATTCAGATTGCTAGCACTCTGGGAATGGTCGGACTGGCTGGACGCACCCCCTACGCCAGTAGCAAAGGAGCCATCGTCCAGATGACGCGAACGCTGGCGCTAGAGCTGGCGGAGCATGGGATCACCTGCAACGCCATCTGCCCTGGCCCCTTCCTAACGGAGATGAACCTACCGATCGCCGACTCGGAGGATACCAGGAAATTCCTGATCGGCGCCGTCGCCATGGGCCGCTGGGGCAGACTGGAAGAGATCCAAGGAGCCGCCATCTACCTCGCCAGCCGCTCTGCCAGCTTCACCACCGGCAGCCTTCTGGTGGTCGATGGTGGCTGGACCGCCCGCTGAACCCTTCTCCCCGCAGACGGTCTCGCTTCCCCAAACCCCCTCAGGAAGCATTCGCCCACCCTGGCTTCCCTCCCTCCCATGCGCGTATTGCAAGCAAAACACCGCAAGAAAACTCTCCGCAATCACTACATTTTGACATTTTTGCTTTTCCGGGTGCCGGAGATCGCTGGGGCTGAAGAAAATTGTGAGTCACCAAGTCCGCCGCCATCAAAGATCGGCTCTCCAGTACCTCGCAACGCAAAGTCCGTCCCATCCGCTTTCCTGGCATCACTATCCCCCCTGAAGTCTCTCAAACACCTGCGCCAAACCGTGAACTAATTCGTCTCTAATGATTAGAGCGAAAAGGCGCAGTCCCAACCGCCAAGATACCGAAAAAATCGGTCGTTTTGGCAAATTAAGAAATCTGGGCAGTGGGGGGGTTGCCGCTTAAGATTCCTCATTTTCCTTGGAAAGTGGCTCCATGACCTTCGTATTCCGCTCCACAGCAATCACGATCGTCTGCTCCTCCACACCATCCCGGGTGCACGCTGTGGCAGGCAAAACCTGTCGGCGGTCAGGAAGAGGCACGCGGACGCTGAAAGTACCATCGGACCGGACTTTGACCGGTTCCCCTCCCAGCGTCACGTAGGCATCGGGGTGTGTGGAGCCGAAGACGACCATTTCGGCATCCAGCTCAAAATGAAAATTGCGATGGCGGCGCATGGAGCCCTCTGCCCCGCTGCCGAATTGAGCCAAAGCCGGCGCACCCATCGGTCGCTTCAAATGCTCTTCGAATACGTCCTGGAGTTCCTTCGTTTCCCGCTCATCGTTGTAACCACCACTGAGTGCAAAGATCCGCTCCGCATCCTTGGCGATGTCCGCCCAGTGCGCACTGACCGCTTCATCGCTTCCCGGCACCGGTGTCGTGACCACATTGCTTCTGGCCAGTTCGTGAAATCGATCCCCGGTGGCCAGGTAACCCAACAGCACCCGATAGGTCGAGGGCGGGTCGGATACGTCGATGTACCAGTTGCGCACTCCTCCGTGGATCTCGATATCCCGAACGATCGATTCGAAGTGGTTGGTGGTACCGGAGTTATCGACCTTCAAAAGCCTCAAAATCGGACGAACCGAATGCCAATGGTCCGCTAGCGCCGCCTTGGCCCGCTCGACACTCCTGCGAGTCACCTCCCAAGACGCGTGAAGCCAGTAGGCGTCGCGGACGATCAGAACGAGCCGATCCTTTTTGGGATCGGGGGAGTAATCGCTGACTGTATGAGCGCTGGGGACCGGTAGGCGTATCGGCTGCGCCAAATCTTTTCGCAGCTCTTTGGATGCCTGCATATCTCGGATTTTCTTGATAACACGCGCCGGGGTCGGCTTGACAACCGGCACCTTTTCGACAGTCGGCTTGGATGGCTTGGGACGCGCTGATGGCTGTGGCTTGCTGACCACCTTCTTCACGACGGGAGCCGGAACCACCTTGGCCGACTTCTTGGCCGCTGGCGATGGCGCGCTGATGCGAGCTGCCGGCTTGGTTGCCACCTTCCCGACGGCGGTTGGTTTTTTTCCACCATTGGCCGTGCTCCCCTTTGCCTGCGCACTGGGCTTGGAGCCCTTGTCCTGCTTTAAGGCACCAACCTTAGTACCTGGCTTAGTGCCCGGCCTGGACACACGGCCCTTGGGACTGGCAGCAGCGGTCGGTTTGCGAACAGGAGCAGAAGTTTTTTTCTTCGGGGCGCTGGCCATAGGCTTAGCAATCCGGATGAGGTAGAAAGGGTGGAGAGGGGAAGGTAGGTAGTCGTGGGCTTGAAGGTCGATCGGAACTCAAAGGTTGTCTATCGGACGACGATTCCGCTGGCTCCCAACACCGTCGCTGCATAACGGCCAGCCAACAAAGCAAGAGCCGCTCTGGCGACTCGATCCAGCCGCCTCCGAGAAGCATCGATTCGCATCGGAAATCGTTATTTCCACAAATTCGTCTTCTTGAAACAACCGCCCAATCTGTCTCCCGTGCCATCGGCCCCCTGAAGTGCCGAACGGACATTCTGACCGAAACAGTATGCTTGCCAAATGAAGAATTGCCTAGTTTTGAAATAGATGTACACTACTTTTTATCAAATGAATGAAACAAAAAATCGATTAGAAAAGATTAAAAGACTCGTTTGTCCACTTTCTTTCGAGGGGTATGCATGAGAGTCTCGGAAGACGATTTGAATTCCAGCAAATCCCCTCGCCCCAGAATCGCTGCTGCGGGTGCTATCGACTGGGTTTCGCGCGTCCTGGCGGTCCTTCTGGTGATGGTCGCCCCTGGAATGCTTGGATCCTGGCTCGATCGCCAACTGGCGACTCGTTGGTTCACAGCCGCTGGATTCCTTTTAGGGATGCTCGCCGGCATGGTTGGACTGGTGGTCCTGGTTGCGCGGTTCCACGCTCAGCACCCTGCGCGGGGAAAACCACTGGTGGATGAGCCGCTGGAGACAACCCAGCCAGATCGGGAATCGGAACGACCCTAGCGGCTTTGGCATCTCCGAAAGATCGGCTGGTCCCTCCACCTGCCACTGATCGGCCAAGGGTAGATAGCTTCCAACGGCAGAAGGCACGATGGATCTAGGGGAGACCGATATTGAACTTCACCAAAGCCCTGGCTGCAGCGATCTTGTTGGCAGGGATCAGCCCACTGATCGGAATCGGTTTGACTCACCTGATCACTGGCGATGGGCATCGCCGGTCTTGGTGGCTGGCCGCAGGTATCGCGCTATCCATTTCGATTCCATCCTTGCTGGTCAGCAGCTCGGGCAATTGGAATCGATTGGGAGCCGGCGGACCGCTGCTGATCGTCGCATGGAGACTTGGTTCGTACCTGGCCGTCCTTTTACTGGCAGGTGCGACGAAATGGCCAGGGGATAATTTTTTCGCCCAATGCTTGCTGGGCTGTTATTTCCCTTTCCTGTTATTAGAATCAGGGCTCAGCATTTGGAAATCTTCTCCCCCACCGACTCGTGAATAGCAGTGACTTATGGCGGACGACATCCTCCACATCAAAGACAGCTATTACTTCGAAGTCCCTCGCTTTCTTTGGCCAAGCCACCGCAAGTCGGCAAGCGAATTTCCATCGTGGATGGTTCGACTGGACGACGACTACCAGCAGTGGGAGTCGAAGCGATTTGAGCAGACTTTGCAGGAGCTGGGGGTTAGTGCCGACCAGATCGCTGAGGCACAAGAGGAGTGGAAGACTTGGACTCACAAGAACCACTCGAACAGTTCTTGGCCGCTGGACGCTTGGCTGGATCGTCACCATAGCGAATTGACGGTGAGGGCCAAAGCCTGGGCGAAAAAGAAGGCACCTCAGGAAAAAGATGTCGTTTCGGTCTACCTTTCGAACCACCCTGAAGAACCGCTCGCCTGGGTCAATGAAATCTACAAAGATCCAGCCAAACTGCAGAAGTGGAAAGCGGCCCAGTTGTCGGCAGATTCCAAGGAAACACTCGACAGCTACTTGGCGCAGTCGCCCGGTGCCAAGTGGGATGCCGCCAAGATAGAGGCCTACAACAAATCGCTGAACGGGAAAATCTTCATCCCGCAGCCCTTCGGCACATTGAAAAACGCTTACGAACCTGGCGCCGGATTCTGCATCAGCCGCTACATGCTGATCGAACTGGCGGTGGCTCTTCTGGTCTTTTATCTCTTCCGATGGTTGGCCGGAAAGATGTCGTCAGGCGATGCCCCCAAAGGCAAACTCTGGAACGCACTAGAAGGGATGGTTACCTTCGTTCGCAACCAGGTGGTTGTACCTGCCATGGGCGAACACGATGCCGACAAATACATGCCTTTCTTTTGGACACTATTCACCTTCATTCTCGGCTGCAACCTGGCCGGAATGATTCCTTGGGTAGGAGCCCCCACCAGCGTCATCGGCACGACTGGAACGCTGGCCATCTTTGTTTTTCTGCTCGGGCTTTACCTAGGGATCAAGCAATTCGGGCTGTTGGGATACCTAAAAAATATCTGCCCTTCCTTAGGCCTTCCTCCTTATTTGGCGATCTTCATCGTTCCACTGCTCTGGGTGATTGAGGCAGCTTCACTTTTGATCAAGCACTTCATTTTGGCGATGCGATTGCTGGCCAACATGGTGGCCGGTCACTCGGTGCTACTTGGAATCATGGGCATGGCCTTTGGCGCCCACGCGCTAACGATGCATTCGGGCAGTTGGTCGGCACTGGCGATTATCTCGCTGCTGGGGACCACTGCATTGAGTTTTCTGGAACTGTTTGTTGCCTTCCTTCAGGCTTACATTTTCACCTTCCTGGCGGCGTTGTTTGTCGGCAGTGCCATCCATCATCATTGATGGATATTGACTGTTTGGCGTCAGGCGGGTGAAAGGGATACGATTTGGTGTTTCTGTTTTTCTAGGAGAGTTCTGCTGTGATGAATCATTTGCGAGCCGCATTGTGGGCTTTCGGACTGATGTTTGTTCTGGCAGCCCCAGCTTCGGCCCAGGAAGTTGCTTCGGGCGCGATTCCCGGAGCGATTGGTGCCGGTCTGGCGGTGATTGGGGCCGGGCTAGGAATCGGCCTGCTGGCCAAGGGAGCCGTGGAGTCGATCGCTCGACAACCCGAATCCTCCGGTACGATTCAGGTGGCGATGATCATCGCTGCAGCACTGATCGAAGGTCTCGCGTTCTTCGCGGTGATCGTCTGCCAGGGCCAGAATCCATTCAAGTAAGCGGACCATTCTGCCTTCCCTTTCCGGACGATTGAATTCGATCGGTCCGGTTTTGGGAGAGTGGTGGTCTTGGTCCATCTGGTGTCGATTGCTCCCAACGGCAGTCGATTGGCAAGTGGAAAGCCGGAACAAGACGGTCTGTTTCCGAGAACGGACGGAAAGGCTTGTGGCAACTGCATCGCATCTGTCGGCAGGTTTGGAGGTCATCGAGCAATCGATGGAATCTGGAACGCCGAGTCGATCGATTGCTATGGTCATTCGTCTGCTCGGGCCGTGATTCAACGGTGGCAGTCCGTAGGTTATTGCGTCGAGAGAGATTGAGCGAAAGACATTTGAAGGGTGGTTTTCCTTTTGGAATCCGCTGCAAGGACTTCATGATGATGCAAGCGTTGAAGGTGCGGTGGGGCTGGATGGCCTGGTCGCTCTTGCTTGGCGTGCTGATTGGCAACGGGGTGCACGCATCGGTTCTCGATGTTGCGATGCCGTTGGCGATGTACGAGCAGGGCCACGGAGCCGATGGTCATCACGAGGTCGATTTGACGCATGGGCATGCGTCCAGCCAACTGCTGGCTCCTGTGGAGTGGCGAACCGACAAAGCGATCTTTTCGGCGATCGTCTTTGGGTTGCTGTTGCTGGGTCTGTACTTTGCTGCCTGGAAGAAGATCCAAGCGGCTCTCACCGCCCGGGAAGAGAAGATCGACAAGCAGATTCGTGACGCTCAGTATGCATCGGAAGAGGCTCAGAGAAAGCTGGCCGAGTACCAGCAGAAACTCGATGCCGCTGCCCTGCAGGCTCAGGAGATGCTCGTTCAAGCCAAGAAAGATGCGGAGGCATCAGGTCAGCGAATTGTCTCGGAGGCTCAGGCCGAAGCCCAGCGACAGCGGGACAACGCCTTGGCCGAAATCGATGCGGCGAAGGTTGCAGCGATTGGCGAGTTGGGGAAGAAAAGCACCGACCTTGCTTTCTCTCTCGCGCGGAGCATTGTGGGACGCGAAGTGAAGGCAGAAGATCATCAGCAGTTGATTCAAGAAGCGCTACGGAAATTGCCTAGCGCGAATTGAAACGCGTTGTCTACCTACTCCTCGATCGCTCGGACGGCGTTCGAGGAAGGTGGATCGAACGGGATTGTCAGGAATTTCCCTGACGATCGAATCGATTTCCTTAGATCACAGTGGTGACCGCTTCAATCGGTTGCCATGGAGTCGACCCGATGGCGGACGCGCAACCTATCGAAACCGTCTTTGACGATCAGGACCAAGTGATCGGCGAGATGTATGGCAAAGCCCTTTTAGGGGCTCTTGGCTCCAAGTCCGGGACCGGCGTCGAACAGCTGGAGTCGCTGGTGGCTGAGGTGCTGACGAAACTTCCTGCATTCGATGCCGCGCTGGTCAGTCCAAGTGTTCCGATGGAACGCAAGATGGAATGGATCGACCGGGCACTTCGGGGCAGGGTGGACGACGTACTACTACGCTTCCTCAAGGTGGTCTGTCGACGCGGACGTTTCGGGTCGATTCGTAGTATCGCAGCCAGCACTCGGAAAATTTTCGATGCCTCTCAGGGTCGCCAAGCGGTCACTGTCACCACGGCTGCGCCGCTGACGGATGGCCAAAGGGAACAGATTCGAAAAGGTCTGAAAGATCGCTTTCAGGCCGAGGTGGTTTTAGAGGAACGGGTCGATCCGTCGATCCTTGGAGGCCTATTGATCCGGCATGGCGACACGGTTCTGGACGGCAGCGTCGTTGGCCGGCTCCGTAGCAGCCAGAAAATCGCAATGGAGAAGACCGAGCAGTCGCTCAGGCAACAGCAGTCTCGATTGGTACGTTGAACCGGCAGGGTGTTCCAGCAGGATCGCTCAGCCGCACCAGAATAGATGGCATCAGAATTCTTTTTCATTTCATAATTTTCGGTCAGTCAGCACCGATTGAGGTGAGGCATGAAGTTTAACTCGGACGAAATCGCTTCGGTCATCCAGAAGGAGATCGAGCAGTTTGAAAGCCAGATGGACGTCCGCGAGGTCGGCACGGTGCTGGAGGTGGGGGACGGGATCGCTCGCGTCTACGGTCTCTCCAACGTAATGAGCGGTGAGATGGTGGAGTTCCCCAGCGGGGTCACCGGGCTGGCGTTCAATCTCGAAGAAAAAAGCGTCGGGGTGATCATCCTCGGTGATTATCTTTCGATCAAAGAAGGGGACGAAGTCAAGGCGCTGGGCCGACTTCTTTCGGTTCCCGTCGGAGACGCGGTGATCGGCCGGGTGCTCGACCCACTGGGCAACCCGCTCGATGGCAAAGGCCCCGTCAACACCGATTTGAAGCGACCTGTCGAACTGATTGCTACCGGCGTTGCCGAACGCCATCCGGTGCATGAGCCGATGCAGACGGGGATCAAGGCGATCGATGCGATGACACCGATCGGAAGAGGCCAGCGCGAACTGGTGATCGGTGACCGCAAGACGGGCAAGACCGCCGTCGCGATCGATGCGATCATCAATCAAAAGAACACTGGCGTTAAATGTTTCTACGTCGCCGTCGGCCAGAAGGACTCTTCGGTCGCTCTGGTGATCGAAGCGCTCAAGAAACACGGCGCGATGGACTACACGACCGTGATTGTAGCGGGCGCTAGCGAACCTGCACCCCTTCAGTACATCGCTCCCTACGCCGGCACGGCGATGGCCGAACACTTCATGTTCAACGGCGGTCATGCGCTGATCGTCTATGACGATTTGAGCAAACAGGCGGTAGCGTACCGGCAGTTGAGCCTTCTGATGCGTCGTCCTCCGGGACGTGAAGCGTTCCCAGGGGACGTTTTCTACTGCCACAGCCGACTACTGGAACGATCGGCTAAGCTGTCGAAGGATCTAGGTGGCGGGTCGCTTACTAGCCTCCCCATCATCGAGACGCTGGAAGGGGAAGTCTCCGCGTACATTCCCACCAACGTGATTTCGATCACCGACGGACAGATCTATCTGCAACCTGACCTCTTCTTCTCCGGGATTCGTCCCGCGATGAACGTTGGTATTTCGGTTTCGCGGGTCGGTGGTGCGGCTCAGATCAAGGCGATGAAGAAGGTCGCCGGTGGTTTGCGCCTAGACTTGGCATCCTTCCGTGAACTGGAGGCCTTCGCACAGCTGGGTACCGAACTGGACCCTGCCACCCAAGCTCGTTTGGACCGCGGTTATCGGATGGTTGAGTTGCTGAAGCAAGCGCAGTACCAGCCGATGAGCGTTGCGGAGCAGGTAGTGAGCATTTACGCAGGGACCCGTGGTCATCTGGATGACGTGCCGGTTGCCAAGGTTCGCGAGTTCGAACAGGGGCTGCTCGATTTCGTCCGCAACCGGTCTCCGGAACTGCTCGAGAAGATCGTTCAGATCGGCGACCTGACACCGGAAATCGAAGAGGCGATCAAGGGAGCCATCAGCGGCTTCAAGGCGACATTCCGAGCGTAGCCTAAGGCGACCGCTCGCCACCGACAGTGGCCGACCGATTGGGTTCGGTCGGCCCACTTCCACCACGCCCTCACCAACCAAACCGGATAGCTGGATCGAAAGATGGCCAATCTTCGGGCTCTCGACAAACGACGCAAGTCGATCAAGAACATCCGCAAGATCACGCGGACCATGGAGCTGATCGCGACGGCGCGCTTTAAGAAAGCGATGGATCGAGCGGCGGCGGCAACCGACTACACCGATCGCATCACTGCGATCGTTCGCGATCTGGCTCGGTCCGGTGCCAGTGTCTCCCATCCGCTTCTGGAAGTCCGTGATAAACCATCCAGTGCCGAACTGATGGTCCTCACCAGCAACCGGGGACTGTGTGGTGGCTACAACGGTTCGGTGGTTCGGGTCGCGCTGCAGCGACGAGCGGAACTGGCCGACTTGACTGGCAAATCATCGCTTCAGGTCAGCGGCAAGCGAGGCATCGCGGCGCTCAAATTCCGAGGCGTCGACATCGAGAATACGTACACTCAGTTCGAAGACCAGCCATCCTTTGATGCTGTCTCCAAGATCGCCGACGACCTGATTCAGCGATTTGTCACCGGACAGATCGATCGCGTGGACGTTGCCTACACGCGATTCCAAAGCATTTCCAAACAGCAGGCGGTGGTCGAGACGCTGCTTCCATTCACCCAACCATCCACCGACACGGCGTCCAGCGGTTCGAAGGAAGACTATGAATTCCTCCCCAGTGCCGCGAGCATTCTCGAGGAGGTGGTGCCAGCCAGTTTTCGAGTCCGCCTGTTCAAGTGCTTCCTTGACGCTGCCGTCAGTGAACAGATCGCGCGAATGGTGGCGATGAAGAGCGCCACCGAGAATGCCGGAGACATGATCAAGCAGTTGTCGCGCACCTTCAACCGGGCTCGACAAGCCAAAATCACCGGCGAAATCATGGAAATCATCGGGGGCGTGGAGGCGCTCGGGTAAGAAACAAGCAAACCAACAGGAATCCAGTGGGCTGCTTCGCCACACAGAGGCAGACCACGTCACCAGACGCTCATTCATCAATCGGGAATTGCTAACATGGCCACAGCCACGCAGAAGAATGTCGGACATATCACTCAGGTCATCGGCTCCACCTTCGACGCAGAGTTTCCAGCGTCGGGTCTCCCTCCGATTTACAACGCGGTACTAGTTCAAGGGGAGAAGAAAGGGGTCAAACTGCGACTGACCGGGGAAGTGCAGCAGCACCTGGGTGGCGGTCGAGTTCGATGCGTTGCTTTAGGCTCGACCGATGGTCTGATGCGTGGGCAGGAATGCGTCGATACTGGACGCCCCGTATCGGTACCCGTCGGCGAGGGGACTCTGGGGCGCGTCTTCAACGTGCTTGGGGAGCCGATCGACAAGCGCGGCGATGTGAAGTCGGACGATTACTGGCCGATCCACCGCAAAGCACCGTCGGTGTCCGAGCTTTCGACCAACACCGAAGTCTTTGAAACAGGGATCAAGGTGATCGACCTGCTGACCCCTTTCGTTCGCGGTGGGAAGGCAGGTCTGTTCGGTGGTGCAGGACTCGGTAAGACCGTTATTCTCACCGAACTGATTGCTCGTATCGCCAGTTCCCACGGGGGTTATTCCGTCTTCGCCGGGGTCGGTGAGCGGACCCGCGAAGGGACCGACCTCTGGCTGGAAATGCAGGAGACGGAAATTGGAAAGACCGGTCGTAAAGTGATCGAGCAGACGTGCATGGTGTTCGGTCAGATGAACGAACCGCCAGGATCCCGTCTTCGCGTTGCTCTTTCCGCTCTGACCATGGCCGAGTACTTCCGGGATACTACCGGGAAGGACACGCTGCTATTCGTCGATAACATCTTCCGATTCTCCCAGGCAGGTAGCGAAGTTTCGGCACTTTTGGGACGCATGCCTTCGGCAGTGGGCTATCAGCCCACTCTGGCTACCGAGATGGGGGCTCTGCAGGAACGAATCACCTCCACGAAGAAGGGTGCAATCACCTCCGTGCAGGCAGTTTACGTTCCCGCCGACGACCCCACCGACCCCGCACCAGCGACCGCCTTCGGACAGCTGGATGCGTTTATTTACCTGGAGCGAGCGATCTCCGAGAAGGGGATCTATCCAGCGATCGATCCGCTGGCCTCCAATAGCCGAATTCTCGATCCGCAGTACGTCGGTGAACACCATTATCGTATCGCTCGCCGGGTTCAGACGATTCTTCAGCGGTATCGCGAACTGCAGGACATCATCGCCATTCTTGGTGTCGACGAACTGAGCGAAGAAGACAAGATGGTAGTGCATCGGGCTCGTCGCATCGAGCGATTCCTGTCGCAGCCGTTCCTCGTGGCGGAAGTCTTCACCGGCAAGCCAGGGGAAATCACCAAGCTGGACGATACAATCCGAAGTTTTGAAGGTATCTGCGAAGGGAAGTACGATCATTTGCCGGAGCAGGCGTTCATGTACGTCGGACCGATTGAGCAGGCTGAAGAGCAAGCCAAGAAGATGGCACAGCAAGGGAAGAAGTAATCGTGGCCACGATTGAATGCACGGTGGTGACACCGGAAAAAACCGAACTGACCACTCAGGCCGATTCGATCATCGTTCCGATGTTCGATGGACTTCTGGGTATCCTTCCGGGACGCAGTCCGATGATCGGACGTTTGGGCTTTGGCCTGCTCAAGGTCAAGTCGGGAGGCTCAGAGTCGACCTACTATGTCGATGGAGGGTTTGTGCAGGTCAACCGTCAAGGTGTCTGCATCCTTACCGACCGTATGATGAAGCCCGAGGCGATCGACGGCAATGCGGTGGCTGAGGAACTCAGGGTGGCCCTTGCTATGCCAGCCGACTCACCCGAGAAACAGGCGATTCGCGACCGCGCTGTGACGCAGGCCCGCGCGAAGGCCTCCATCGCCGGCAAGCGGTAAACCTCCAATCGCGAGACGTCATCGCACGCGAGGCGGGACCGGGGAGGGTGGCGATGGAAACTCCAAGCCACCCACGAGCGGACGCTCCAGAGATGTCGCTGGAGCGGCGGTTGCTTTGGTTCTCCGCCCTAGCAACACTCACACTCTGGCTGGGCTGCCTGTATCCGTCTTGGTACCAGGGAAAAGTACCTGGGTTCCGCGACACCCTGAACTTCTACTTTCCCATGTGGTCGTCCTGGGACCATTTGACCGGAATCGATCGCTGGTTGCCTCGTTGGTGCCATCTCGACGGCACGGGGAACAACCTGATTGGCGAAGGGACGTCGCTGAACTTCTATCCGCTGCGCTGCGTGCTCATGGTGCCGTGGGGCACCATCTCACAGCGAATAGGGATATTTTTGGTTCTGCATGGCATGCTGGCGTGGGCCACGATGGTCTGGTCGGTCCGAAAGGCGGGTGCTAATTGCGGCGTTGCCGCGCTGGCAGCGATCAGCTATTCCCTATCGGGACCGATTTTCTTTCAGATCTACAATCCGCCCTTCCTCATATCGGCTGCCTGGCTGCCTCTTTTTCTCGGATCGTTGGTCAGCGCTTTGGCAGGAACCTCTGGTTGTTCCGTTCCTCAGACAAACATTGCTGCGTCATTGGCCGCATCGATGATGATCTTGGGGGGCGATCCCCAGTCGGTCGTGCATGGCATGCTGCTGGGTGGCACCGCCGCTCTTTTTGTTTCGATTTGTTTCCTCAAACGAAGATTGGCTTCGCGTTGTACTATCCAGTCGTCGATCGCGGAGTGCCGACGGCATCCAGTGTTTGCCTGGTTTGCTTTCCTGACGATTGGGATCGCGATGGCAGCTATCCAGTGGATCCCCACTGCCTTCTGGGTGGCACAGTCCGATCGCGTGGTGGATCATCGGTCGGTGATCTACCAGTTCTCTGTCGCTCCCTGGCACTGGCCGAGTCTTCTTGTGCCGGGACTGGGTGGTAGTTATGTGGATGGCCACACACGGTGGTTGGCGGGACTTTCTGCGGAGGGGAGAATGTGGGTCCCCTCGCTGCATATCGCCACCCCAATCTGGATTGGGCTGCTCTGCTTGTTTTGGCTTCCGGCTTCACGATGGCCTTCCATCCGATGGATAGTCGCCTTCGGAGCCATCGGAGCCTGGAGTGCCATGGGGGATTATGCGCCAGGTTGGTATCTCAACCAGTTGCTCTCGCTTTACCGCGGTCAAACGACTCGATGGTTGCCTGACGCATGGGGTGGCCTGCAGTGGTTGTGGGTGGAAGCGATTCCGGGTTATCGGCACTTCCGATACCCGGCTAAATGGTTGCCAGTTACCCTTTGGAGCCTCTCTTTGCTGGGTGGGCAAGGGCTCTGGCTGGCCATCGAGCAACCGGGGCAGATGCTGCGGAACAGGCTGAGCCGGATTGCGACCGCGCTGGCGATCGCAGTGGTGATCCTTTGGATCTTCGTGAGGATGCCTGCATTTCAGTTGCTTTGGGACGAATGGTCGAAGTGGGTGGAGCCCGACCCTCTCCTAGGTACTTTTCAGTCCGAACCATCGCACCGAATGCTTGAGTGGCAGTTGGTCATCTTCGCGACGATCTGTTTCTCCATAGCATTCGTCTGGACCGGGCGTCCGCTTGCTACCGTGCGAGAGCGTGGGGGTATAGCAGTGAGCCTCCTTTTGCTGATGACATTCCAGTTGGCCTGGAGTGCACGGCAGGAGTGCGCGTTCCAGGGTTCCCAGGAACTGCAGCAAAAGGCTTTTGCATCGCTTTCCGATCCTTCGGCGGCGGCAACTGGAAAGCTGCATTGGCTGGTGGAGAAGCGGAATTTGGAGGCCGATTTTACCTCACGGCCCGCGCCGCTGAAGCAGCAGCTCCCGAAGATCGACCATCGCCTTTGGCTGGGCCATGGGGATCCGGTCACCCAAGCCCTCTGCATGACCTGGGTGGACCAGACAATTCCAATGGATTCTCGCCAAACCTCTGCCGAGGAAAAAGATTCGCCGATCGAGGGTAGGGGGTCAGAACCATCAAGATCCTGGTGGGAAGCTGGGTGGCGGAACCGTGGATACGAAATGGAGGTGCTGCCGAGGTCGCAGATCGATCCCGGGGATCGAGTCGATGCGATGAATCTCTGGGGGCCCTTTACGACCAATATGGAATGGAAGATTGAGCCTTCTGCAAGGGGCTTGGCGTTCCTGCCGCTTTACCAAGATGGTGGCTGGAGTGGATGGGTGTCTTTAGAGAACGATCAAGTCGAGAGGGCGATTAGGTTATCGAAAGCCAACGGAGTCGGCATGGCGATGGAGATTCCTGAAGGGGCTGAGCGATTGGTGCTGAGCTATCAGACGCCAGGACTGGAACTGGGAGTGATGGTCAGTTTTCTGGGTATAGCAAGCCTGCTGTACGGAACATTTGTGCGTCTCAGGAAGTAGGTTGTCCGTGTGGATGGAGAAGCCAACGGACGTGCCGTCTCTGGCATCAAGGCGGGACGCTGATTCGAAGAACGAAGCAATGGCCGAGGACGAAAGCCGCTTATCGATGATCGGGCGACCTTCTCGCTAATTCGCCCGACGAAGGATCTCCTTCCCTTTTCTCCCGGACCACCACTCCGCATGGTCGCTCAGTAACCGACCGCTTCGATCGTGAAAGGCATCGCTTTTTCATCCCCTTCGATCTCCAGCATGGCGGCAATGATTTTGGTGATCTTTCGATTTGCAGGGAGCGGTTGGAAGGTGAACTGAAGCGTGGAGAAGGATGGGGCTGCGTTGTTGTTGGCTTGGTTTTGTACTTTGCCGTTGAAGCTGAAACTCTGAAAGCTTCCAGCGCCACCTCCAGCGGAACTTTTCCCGGTGGGAAGGTATTGGTTGCCTTGATCATCTTCCAGAATCAGTTCGTAATTGGGGACCGCTGCAGTGAATGCCTGGAATTTACTGAATAGGTCGTTCGCCTGCTGGATTGCCTTGGTCTCTGGAAAGGTGATCTGGATCTGAATGCTTTCGGGTGACTTCTGGAAACCTTCCAAGCGAAAGGTGGCTCCTTCGGCTTTCTTCTGCTGCTTGGCGCTGCTGGTGAACACCACCTCAAGCCTTCGTCCCGGGGTCACCAGCAATTCCCCTTCGATCTTTTGGATCGATGTCTCCATAGCTTGGGGGAGGTAAATATATCCGGCATGGTTGGTATCGAAATGTTTGAGGAATTGAGGGTAGGAGATGCGTAAGGGTCCAGTGTCTTCCGACTGGCTGACTTGCCCTGTCAGATCGGTCACTAGGATCTTGGGAGCCACGCGCATCAGGACGGAGGTTTTTCTACCTTTTGGATTCTCCTGTTCGATCCGGAATGCAATGCCAATGTTGGGTTTGAGCCCACCACCACCGTAGGTGGCGCTACCGCCTCCTGCAAATGTCTTGCCACCACCACCGGCGGCCACGTTACCGAACCCACCTGCGAACCCACCGCCATTCGGGTTGTTGAAGACTTGTACGTCGCCAAACTGCTTGTTGTTGAAGTCGCCAAATACCTGGTTTTGTCCCTGGATTTCGATCTTGGGGCGAAAGTCGAGCAGCGATTTCATATCGCCAAGGGGACCAACGTCCGTTGCCCTGACGCGGTACCCGTCGACACGTGCCTCTTGCAGCTCCTTGAGGGACTGCTGAGCTGCCGGCTGATCGGGTTCTGCCCCATTTCCTTCTGGAGGCGACTTGGGGGATCGGCCAGAGGGATCGTGAAGGCAAGCAGTCCGATGCAGAGGAAGGCGGATCCGAGCATAGTCGAAGTTCCTTAGCGAGTTGGAGTTCAAAGCATTGTCTGTGGAATGCAATGCAGTTGGAAGTGCTTTCCAACGGACGGAACGGGAGAGGGGCAAACCTTGCTGTGGGGTGCTGCCCTAGACCGCTTCCCAGATCCGCCGAGATGGCTTCGGGGGTAGAGTAAATAGATTGCAGCCAGAGAGATTCCACCCTCATTAGAAAGATAGCGTTAGAACTGGCCTTTCACATCCAAGGAGGGCTAGAGTTCGGCCAAAGGAGCGAAGGGTTTAGCCTAGTAGATGTATCCCGGTCCGTTGATGTTGGCTGATTCCTTTTCCGAGTCAGCCATACAAAAGTCGACTGAAAATAGCAGCATTCAATAGGTGCCACCCACCTTTTGCGAAGTTAGCTGTCTATCTAGCGTCACATCGGCGTAAGGCCGCAGTGCGTGCATAGCCCAGAGGGCCATCTCACGGGCGACTGAAAATAGCAGCATTCAATAGGTGCCACCCACCGTTTGCGATGGGTGGGTGGCACCTATTGTGGGAATTGCATGCTTTTGGTTCGTTGCTTCGATGAGTGCTAAGGGATCCCAGCGGTTTGGTCGCCATAGATAGCACTAACAATCTGTTTGGGTCGGGGAGATCGAATCAAGTTTGCCGGTCCCGGAGAATTTTCCGAAAAAGATGAATCTCCGGACAAAAGCAGGTCGATGAAAGATCCAGAGAAGCCATCGATTCGGCGCGATGGCACGCGGAAGGGCGATGGCCATTCTGCACCAAAACTCCTTAGTCCCTGCATGGAATGGATCAGCCGTGAACCGAATGACTGCCTCCCTGACGCTCGCCCTCTTCACCGCGACCGGATGGGCGTTCGCTCAACAGCCTCCCACCACCAAATCCACCCGATCAGCAGGCATCACGACCAAAAGTGTCGCTGCCCGAGGGAGTGGACAAGGTCCGCGGGTCGCCAGCAGCAAGACAACCGGAACCGGCAGACCTGCTGGTCAGCCGGTTCGACGCGCTTCGGCCATGCAGGAGGTAATCCAGGAAGGAGTCCTCCATGAAGGCCCCATCTCTGATGGGATCGTTCATGAAGGCACTTCGGTTTATGGTCACCCCTACGAACATGGTGAGGTCGTTTACGACGAAGGAAGCATTCTCCACAGCGGTCCAATCTCCTTGAGTGGTGGCTGTTCGGATGGTTCCTGCGGGGATTGCAGTTCCTGTAGCGTCGGCTCCGGCATCGATTGCGGAATTGGCCCCTGTACGACTTGCCTTCAGCCGACGCGGCTATGCATTTGCCTGCCTGCCCACGGATGGGTCCAACTGGATTACCTCATGTGGTGGCAGAACGGTGCTTATCTGCCTCCAATGGCCGTCACAGGTTCCGGGACTGGAATCCCCAACCTGGCCACCGGTACGGTGCTCTATGGAGACGGAGCCGATACTGATGCCGATACGATGTTCAATGAACGACGTAGCGGCGGAAGACTGCGATTCGGCTGGGGATTGGCTCGCTTTCCCGGCATCGGAATCCAGGGGGAATACATCGGTCTGGCGGACAACACCGAGTTGTTTGAAGTGATTTCCAACGGTAGTCCCACCCTGGGTGTCCCTTACCTGAACGCCACCACTGGTAACGAACAGATGCTTGGCGTCGCGTTTCGGCCAGCCAACGCCCAACTCCCCCACGTTGGCTCCATTCGCGTCGATGGCACCAGCAGCTTCGAAGGAGGATCATTCCACTTCAATCGACTGCTCTGTTGCAACACCTCTTGTGCTCCCGCATGGTGGGGATGCGAGTCGGTTCCGGTCCAAAGCAAATGGCTTGGTTTGCTCGGGTACCGCTACCTCCAATTGGACGAGAGCCTTTCGATGCAGTTCAATGTCAACTCCCCGGCATCTCCCAACGGCCTCAATTTCTCGCAGACCACCCTCGATCAATTCACCACAAGGAACCAGTTCAACGGTCCAGACTGGGGAATCCAATGGAGTGGTCGACGGGGTTACTGGTCGATGGACCTGCTGATGAGAACCGCCATGGGGGTCAATCGCCAGGTGGTTTCGATCGATGGAAGCAGCACCCACATCAGCAATGGTCCACCCGCGGTCACCACCAACTACGACAGCGGGCTGTTCGCCACCACCACCAACGAAGGCAACTACAGCCGTAGCCGCTTCGCCGTTATCCCTGAACTGGGCATGACCGTCGGATACCAGTTGACCGAAAGGTGCCGATTCAATGTCGGATACACCTTCATCTACTGGAGCAGTATCGTTCGACCGGGGGATCAGATCGACCGAGAGCTGAACCCGGCAAACATCCCCGCGATTATCAACAGAAACGTCACAACCCCCACCAACCCACGAAAACCGAATTTCGACTTTGTGGAATCCGATTACTGGGTGCAGGGGCTGAGTCTAGGAATGGACTACCGCTGGTAACGGATCACCTCCCCGTTTGCAATTCCTAAGGAATCCTGCGACGAGGCGACCCGGCAGCTCCACTCAGGGCTGTCGGGTCGCCTTTTTTTTGGCGCCGACGAAACCTGCGGGTATCAGACAAATTGCGTACATTGGTGAGACTTTACGGGCAACTGGGCCACAAACCTTAGGTTCTATCGAGTCTCTGGCTGACGGAAGGCAACCATTGTTGCCCCCATTGCCAGGCCCGCTCATAGCACCTCCAGCAGGTTGCGGTACCGGCGGCCGTCGTTGCGAGAAAACGCATCGATCCAAAATCCAAGCGATGCAGAGGCGCCCACGATGTCATCCTTCCTGTCTCGATTGCTGCAACGAACTTTTCGCCCCCGAGCCGAGCGCCAACAAGCCGAGGCGCGCCGCCGCCTGAGGATGGAACTTCTGGAAGGCCGCCAGATGATGGCCGGTGACCTTGGAGTCATCAACGGAACGGTCTACAACGACCTAACCGACAACGGCATCGATGCCTCGGATCCGAGACTTTCGGGTATCCAACTGACGCTGTTCCGAGACGGCGGCAACGGCAACTTCGACAACGGCGGGGCCGATGACACTCAGGTCGCCACCCAGACCACCAACGCTCAAGGGTTCTACAACTTTAGCGGGCTGACCGCCGGCACCTACTTCGTCCGCCAGTCTGCTGCATCCGGCCTGATCCAGCGTCCCAGCCAGACCGTCCAGCAGGTGATTATCACCCCAGCCCAAGCAGACGGAAGCATCGGTGTCCTGCTCGACTCCTTCAACGTAGGCCAGCAGATCGCCGCCGCCAGGGTAGGAGGACCGACTCCCGTCAGCAACTTCCTGGCCGTTGCGGGAATCGCTGGGGGCGAGCGTGACATTTTTGCGGATGCCACCGGGGGTATCACCGGCGATCAGGTGGAAATCCGCGTCGACAACGAGAATGTCGCTGACCTGCTTGCCTTCTCCTCCGACGCGGGAACCACCGGCGTGCGTTCCGTGGTGTGGGATGGCGCCGACGGCAATGCGGTCGCCATCGACTCGACGACTGGTCTAGGCGGCATCAATCTGACGGCCAATGGTGCCACCGGCTTTCGTATGAAGATCGGCACCGACATCGCATCCAATGTCATCCTGCGCGTATTCAGCGGCCCCAACAACGCGTCGATCGCGACAGTAGCCATGCCGGTCACTCCTGGCGGACTAGCCACTGGAACGCTCTTCATTCCCTTTTCCAGCTTCACGAATCTGAACGGATCCGGCGCCAGTTTCACCAGCGTGCGTGCGATCCAGATGGAGTTCGACGGCGCGGCGGCTGCCGATGGACAGGTTGACTTCATCGAAACAGCTGGGTCAACCGCCCAGGTCGTCAACTTCGCCAACCTCCAGCCCCTATCGCTGGGAGGCACCGTGTGGAGAGACACCAACAACAACAGCTTGCTGGACAGTGGGGAAAGCGGCATCAACAACGTCACGCTGCAGCTCTATTCCGACACCAACAACAATGGCACCATCCAGATCGGTACCGATACTCTGGTCGGCACCACCACCAGTGTTTCCAACGGCACCTATCAGTTCCTGAACCTCTTCCCTGGCACCTACCTGGTGCTGATCCCGATCTCGCAACTGGGAACAGGTCAGCCTCTAGCCGGCCTGAACCCCAGCAGTGTGGTAGCCAATCCAGAGAACAATGTCGATGGAGACAATAACGGAGCGTTGATCGCTGGTGTCGGTGTGGCGACCACCGCCATCGTTCTTGCGGCGGGAGCTGAATCGACCACCGATGGCGACACCAACTCCAACACGAATTTGACGGTCGACTTCGGCTTCGTCGAACCTCAAAATACTTCGGTCGACCTGGCGATCACCAAGTCATCCAACCTCAACCCGGCCATCGCTGGCCAGAACCTCACCTACACGCTCAATGTCGTCAACAACGGTCCTGGAACCGCTTCGGGAATCCGCGTCATCGACAATCTGCCGGATGGTTTCACGGTGATCAATGTCAGCTCCACCAGCGGATCGCAGGTAACTGGCAGCCCACTGGGTGATGTCGTGGTCGATATCCCCTCTCTGGTCAGCGGCCAGTCGGCCATCGTGACCATTGTCGTCGCCGTCCCCAGCAGCTACGCGATTTCGCTGGTCAACGAAGCATCCGTCGGTCTGATCAACAGCAGCGGATTTATCGATACCAACCTGAACAACAACTCCACGACCCTGACGACGCCAGTGGAGCGACGGATCGACCTGGCGGTCACCAAGACGGGAACCCCGAACCCACTTTCCCTCGGACAGACGCTCACCTACACCGTCAACTTCAAGAACGACGGTCCTTCCGACGCCACCCAGGTCCGCATAGCCGACAACATCCCCGATGGTCTGAAATTCACGACGATCACCGGAACGATCGATGGGGTCGCGATCCCCTCCAGCGCCTTCACGATCCCGGCAACCGCACAGGATGACAACGCTGCCAACAACGACGACATCCTCATTCAAATCGGTAACCTCACGCGAGGCACCACCGGCTCAATCACTCTGACCGCAGTCATCCTGCCGGGTATCCAGAGCAGTATCAGCAATGTCGCTACCATCAGCACGACGGCGACCGGACTGATCGAAGTGAACGCCAATAACAATCAAGCAACTGCGAATACCACGGTCAATGCGTCGGCCAACTTCGTCATCACCAAAGTCGGCAGCCCCTCGGCAGTCAATGCCGGTGGCAATTTGGTCTACACCATCGACGTCACCAACAACGGTCCCGCTGATGCCACCAATGTAGTCATCGCCGATAACATCCCCGATGGCATCCAGGTCCTCGCCTCCAATGTCACCGTCACCTTCGCCGGTTCGTCCACTCCCGCTGTGGTTGTGCCTCCATCGGCCAGCGATACCATCGCCAACAACCCGGACAACATTACCATCTCCATCCCATCGATGGTGCGCAACAGCGGTGGCACCAACAACCCCACACCCGGCTCTACGGCTCGCGTGGTGATCACCGCTCGCGTCCTCCCCGAAACGCGTGGTTCGCTGGTCAATCAAGCCAGCGTCGCTGCGACCGAAGCCCAGAGTTCGGTGTCCAGCACAGCCACCACCACGGTCAACAACCAAGTCGACCTGGCGATCACCAAGATCGACCTGGCCGATCCGGTTGTCACCGGCAGCACGCTCAGCTACACGCTGACGGTCACCAATGTCGGAAGCTCCACCGCCAACAATGTTCGAATCACTGACCTCCTTCCCAACCAACTGGCCTTCGTATCGGGATCGACCTCCACAGGTGGCTCGGTCACCAACATCAATGGAACCCTCACAGCCAACATCGGCACGCTACCTCCAGGTGGATCGGCCACGGTGACGATCAACACCACTGTCCAGTCGACCACCCCAGGCATCATCACCAACACGGCAACCGTAGCAGCCGATGAGGTCGATTCCAATACCAGCAACAACAGCGCAACGGCAACCACCACTCTAGAAAGCCTTCGGGTTATCTCCGGTAAGGTATTCCTCGACCAGAACTATTCCCGAACGCTGGATGGTGGCGATCCTGGGATCCCCAGTGTCGGACTGACGCTTTTCCGACTGGATGGCGGCAACCGCACCCAGGTCGCTCAGACCAACTCCGACTCCGCAGGCAACTACCAGTTTGGCGGACTGACGCGGGGAGCCTACGAGATCGAGCAGAACGCATCGAACCGCACGTTCCAGGGAAGTCCGATCGTCGATGGAACGCAGGACCTCCCTGGCTTCGGTGGCACACTGATCGCCAACAATCGCATTCGCGTCGACATCACCTCGGCTGACTCGCCGAGCAACAATTTCCTCTGGTACCAAGTCAGCTGGTACCTCTGCGGTGACGATGCCCCAGCCTTTGTTTGATCGGCCCTGATCCTTCCAAAGGTTTCGCTTCACCCAAAGGCAGCGCCAAGGCGCTGCCTTTTTTATTGGTCCAACCGATGAAAAAAGATTCCGTCTGAGATTCTTGCAGGCGGTGGCTCAAAAAACCCAAGGATTGCGCTTCTATCGTTTGACGCCAACCAAATGAGAGGTGGTCATTTGGCTGACAAGCGGGGAAGTTTTTGCCTCGTGATGGCTCTCTTGATCGCGTATGGGAGTCGGTTGGTCTCACGCGAAGAAAGAAAAGCCGCAGATCGCTCGTCAGCACAGGACGACCTTTTCCATGCGCAATTCGAACTTTCCATTCGATTGGTAGCTAAAGTCTACAGCCCACGGAAAAAATCGATTGGATATCCAAGCAAGAAGCGCGAATGGGACTGGGTTCTCCATGGCTTCGCGGCTTCGCATGAACCAAGAAGGGAGTTGCAAGAAGTCGCAAAACGTCATGACGGACGAACAACCCACCCCTCTGGGAGTTTCCTGCATCGCGATGGAATTCGTTGCAGCCGTTCGATCTGCCCTTTGAAGGTCACCGGATGGCATGTTCTGTGATGCGAGAATCAGGCTGTACTGGACTTGTGGCAACCTTCGATAGCAGTAGCGACGGTCACCCACCGCTTCGTCGCATCATGTCGACTCATCTAACTTCAGCATCGGACTTTTGGAGGAACTCCCCTTACGGGTCGATCGACCACTCCGCGCTTTTGCAGAAGTGGACTGGCTGGGTGGAGCGCTGACGCGAGGATCGGCGGCGCCTGCCAGCGGGTCACCCGACCTTGTCCCACCAAGTCGCTCATTGCTCTGCCGCGCATAGTCTTCCGACAATTCGAAGCCGATCGGCTCTCTGCCCAATTTCCGAGCCACGACCAGCGTGGATCCACTGCCGCCGAATGGATCCAGCACTACCTCTCCTGGCTTGCTGGAAACCAAAATGATCCTCGCCAAAAGCTGCTCGGGCATCTGGCATCCATGAAAGCCAGCCCGCTCCTTGAACGTCCCAGCGACTCGTGAAAAATACCATGTATCTTCTTCGGCTGAAAACGACTCCGGGATATCCTGAGGCCTCAGGATCCATGTGTCATCCGGGACTCTCCCCGCCGCATTGGCTCGTTTGTCGGCATAAACCATCTGACGCGCCGAAGGAACGCGGATGGCGCTATCTTCAAAGGTGAAGTGCTGAGGATCCTTCACGAAATGAAACAAGTGCGCGTGCGATCGCGTGAACTTCTTTTTGCAGTGAACTCCAAAGGTGTAGTACCAGATCACCCAGCTGCGGCAATGGAATCCCAGTTTCTGGGACTCAATTTTCAGCTCGGCAGCGTACTCATCCCCGATCGCCAACCAGAACGCTCCAGTTGGTTTCAGCACCCGGTGCACCTGCCCGATCCAGCGCCGGCACCATTCCAGGTACGCTTCCTGCTCTTTTTTGTCATCGTAGACGTCGTAGCGATACCCGATATTGAAAGGAGGATCGGCAAACGCCAGATCGATCTGGCCTTCTGGAAGCGACGCCATCCCCTCGATGCAGTCACCCCAGTGGATCTTCCCGACCGGCAACTCGCTGGGATTGGCCATCAAACGACCCCTGATTCCAATAAAATTCCCTACCACGCCGCTTTGGGAAATCAGCCATGGCGTCACGCGTTGAAGTGCTTCATGATACCATGCGATGGGACGCGCATTCGTGCGACCCTCTCATCGCATCTTGCAACCAGAACGCCTCAGGAGCCTTCGTCATGGACCCTGTTTCTCGCCGGCATTGGATGGGAATCGCCTGCGGAGTCGTTGCCACTGCAACTCGACCTCTCTGGTCTCAGGATTCTGCAGCCCCTTCCAAAGCGACCGACTGGATCCAATTGTTCAACGGGAAAGATCTCTCTGGCTGGACCCCGAAGATTCGATACCTGCCTTTGGGAGAGGATCCCAAACGGACCTTCCGTGTGGAGGACGGACTACTGCGAGTCGTCTACGACGGGTACGACAAGTTCGATGAGACCTTTGGGCACCTCTTCTACAAGGATTCGTTCTCCCACTACCGACTGCGCGCCGAGTACCGCTTCGTCGGCCAACAGGTTCCTGGAGGGCCCGGCTGGGCAATCCGCAACAGTGGGCTGATGCTGCACGGGGAACAACCGGAGACGATGACAAAGGATCAGGATTTTCCAGCATCGATCGAAGTCCAATTGCTGGGCGGGGACGGCAAGAACGCTCGCACCACCGCCAACCTCTGCACCCCCGGAACTCATGTGGAAATGAATGGCAAGCTGGTGACGCGCCACTGCACCAATTCCACCTCCCCCACCTTTCACGGCGAAGGCTGGGTGACGGCAGAGATCGAAGTGCGAGGCAACGAGATGATTCGACACTGGATCGATGGCAAAGCGGTGCTGGAGTACCAGCGTCCCCAACTGGATCCGGGCGATCCCCATGCGAAACAGCTGGCCGATCAAGCCGGTACAGTGCAGCTGACTGGGGGCACGATTTCGGTGCAGTCGGAGAGTCACCCAGTCGATTTCCGAAAGATTGAATTGCTTCCGCTTTCGCCAAGCTAGGCGATTGCCTTCCGACCTCCATCCGCTAGCACAAACTCTGCTGCACGCCGCAGGTTGCTGGAATACCGAATCGACTGCTCGCTTACCATCGGATCGTCAGACATCTCCCTCGCTAGATCCAGCGCCCGTTTTCGGCAGTCATCCTTCTCCCACCTCCCGATCGCTTCGACCAATCGATCGACCGTCGCATGGCGCCTAGGAAGCCAGTTGCCGCATCCCAAGGCTTCCACCCGAAGCCCGTTGTCGAACTGATCGAAGGCCATCGCCACAATGGTTTGAGGAGTCCCGGTAGCAAGCGCCTGACTAGTAGTCCCCACCCCTCCATGATGCACCAGCCCTTCGCACCGGGGCAGTAGCCAGGAAAGTGGCAGATAGGTCGATGCTGCCACATGGTCGGGTAGTCTTTCGGGGAGATTCCCCTTCGGATTGCTCGACAGCAGCAACGCAGGCCGCTCCAGACGCCGCGCGGCTTCGATCGCCATCCGAAAGTACTCGCTGGCCTGTTCGTTGGCGCTTCCGGGAGCGAAGACGATCGGTCGCCGGGGAGCTGCTGCCAGCCAGCCCTCCAGCCGCTGCTTCTCTGCGGTGTCTTCATTTGGATGATCGTCCAGCAGCGGAAAGCCGAACAGCGGCAAGGGATCGATCGTGTCCGAAGCAGAAGGCGCGAACCAGGAGGGGAACAGTCCTACCGCGCCATCAGGACTTCGCCACCAGCTTCCCAGGACGCTTCGCGCCGACTGAAGGCCAAGCTCCTTCCGCAGCGGCTGCATCGCGCGATTGGCGATGCGATCGATCACACGATCGGCCATGCGAAAGACGATCGGCCGCATCCAGCGAGGACCAAGACATTCCCAGCCTCGCGCCGTCCAGCGCGACGGGGAAGCAACCGATCGCAATAGCGACGGCGCCAGCAGCACGGAGATCATTCGCGTCTTCGGATGAACTTCGCGATAGGTGCGTCCAGCAAAATCGAGGAAGTGAGAGACCAGCATCGTGCGACCTGGAATCACCTGCTGCTCAAGCCAGCGATAATGAGGCAGCAGCGATCGTGAAAAATCGCCACCGAAGATCTGGCGTATTCCGCGCCTCGGGTGCCAAAGATCTGGATGACGAAGCAGCTTCTGAAATTCCTCTTCGCGGATCAACGGGTGAGTCGCTAGGCCAACGGCGCTGGCCAGTTTCAGATACCTCTCCGCCGCCGCAAACACCACCTCCTTGCCGGCTCGACGCAACTCCAGCGCCAACCCAAGCATCGGGTGGACATCCCCAAGCGATCCGGGGGCGGTGACAATCACATCGGCCATCGCTGGCTCCTTTACTTCCCCAAGCCGCCCGCGATTGCAAAAGGGTTGTGGCTACGATTCGTTGTTGCCACCGGTCAAGGCGCGGCGATGCAGATCAACCGCTTGTCGGTGCGGATCAGCAGATGGCTTGCACTGGCCGCCGGGGTCGCTCGCACCACCTCCGCAAGATCGATCGCACCCAGCTTCTCAAACTCACCGTTTGCTGAAAGAATCGTTACCATTCCTTCCTGACTGATCCCGATCAGCTTGTCACCAAGAACCACTGGGGAACTCGATACGTTGCCACCGATCCGTTCGCTCCAAAGCGTCTTTCCGGAAGGCATCTCCAGGCAACTGACAATGCCGTTGTCGGCCCAGAGGAAGAGGTGATCGTTGGTGGCAACCGGAGTCGGTACATAGGGGGCTCCCCGCGTCACCCGAAATCGCTCGGTGCCCGAACCGGCGGCATCGATCGCCACCAGCACATTGCCGCCCCCTCCCGAGCCTTCGGTGGAGATCAGCATGCCGTGAGTCACCAGAGCGCTGCTGACGACCCGCTTGCTGAACGCTGATCGACTCCATAGCTGCTTGCCAGTCTCCGCATCGATCGCAAAAAATCCGTCCCCCGTGTTGGCTCCCAGCAGCACGGTCCGCCCCTGGCTATCGATCTGCACGCAGGGGGCCCCGTAGCAGACTCGCGTCGCCGTGCGACTGAGCTGCCAACGATCCTGGCCGCTGGCAGCATCCAGCGCGATCCAGGTATCTTCCCCTGGCGCAACTCCCTCAGGCAGCTCCTGCGCATCCTGGCTGTTGGCCAGAACCAGTAGCGACCCAACTCGAATCGGCGAACCCCCAAAGCCATGCTGACTGACATACCTCCCCAGATCGCGGCTCCATAGCTCCTTCCCCTCATGGGAAAACGCTTTGACCACCAACTGCTCGGGTGTCGCCCATGCCGCATAGACTCCTGTCTCATCCACGCAGGGAGTGCACGACGCAAAGGAGCTCAATTTGTGGATCGGAAACGATGGGGACGGAAACTCCTCGATCCAGATCGCTTTGCCAGTCGCCAGATCGCCACAGATCAATTGCCGCTTTGCCGTCTGCGGATTGGCGCTCAGCAGATAATAGCGATCCTGCCAAAGGACTGGCGATCCATTGCCTTCTCCTGGCAGATCGATCGACCAGGCAACCTGATCTGGCCGCCATGGCATGGGGACGCGACACTCGGGTAGCCATCCCTGGCCATTGGGTCCGCGAAACCGCGTCCAGGAAGTGGCGTCCATGGATGGCTGGGCGATCGAGCAAGGCGCGACCATGCACCCTACAACCAGCCATGCAACGAACTTCCATGTCGCATGCCGGAACAGGTTTTCTACATCGCGACGGACCATGAGCCATCTCCTATCGAACACCAAAGCGTTCAAGAATTCCGTGTCAATCTGCTAGTGTCTATCCATTGCCCACCCCAATCGCTTGAGTATAACTGCAGGCGACGTCGAAGCAGCAGATGGAGAGGATACGATGGCGATACCGCGATGGCTAGCTAGAGGCCTCTATTGGCCAACACTTGGCTGGAACATGCTGCTGGGCCGCACTCTAAAAGTGCGTCACTGGTGGGACCAGATCGAACCAGGACTTTATCTGGGTGCAGTTCCTCTGCGTCAGGATGTTGCCAGACTGGCAGAACTGGGAATTCGCCGAGTCGTCAACACCTGCGAGGAATTCCAAGGGTGGCCATCGCTCTACCAGCAACATCGCATCGAACAACTTTGGATCCCCACCACCGACTTCCATCCGCCATCGCTGACGCAGATCGACCAGGCGGTCGATTTCATCACCGAGGCAATCAGCCGGCGCGAAGGGGTTTACGTCCACTGCAAGGCGGGCAGGGCCCGCAGCGCAACGGTAGTGCTCTGCTACCTGATGCGCCAGTACGGCATCGACCCCGAGACCGCTCAACAGACCATCCAGGCCAAAAGGCCCCATGTCCTTCCGGTCATCTACCGCCGCGATGTCGTCCAGCAGTTCCATCGGCAGCTGCAAGCTGGTGCCGATGGAACGAATCAAAGCTGAACGTTTTCCATCTGTCGTCCGGGTCAGGGAATTTCGTTGACAAGTTCCCCACCTGCACGCGTCAGCAGGAACCAGAAGGTCTCCGGATCGATCAGCGGCGAGATGCTTCGCACCGATCCATCCATGAACGCAACGTTCAGCGTGGGAACGCCGTCGTCCAGCCTTGTTCCGGCCAATGGGGCTTCTTCATTAGCAGTCAAATCGATCGGCGCCGTCCAGGGCACCGCTTTCGCGGCGGAAGATTCCACCAGAAGGACGGTGTTGGAGGTGCCATCGGTCACCGAGGGAAATTTCAGACCATCTTCGGTAGGCAAGCCAATCCCCGCTTCATCGACATCGTCGTAGGTCTGATAAGCGGTCATGCCGGGTGGCAATGGCATAGAAGGATGAGCGTAGATGGCAGGCATCTTCTCAAGAAGCTTGATGTTGTGATCGCTGTCCCATGGTTCGTCCAGGTGGAACTCGTTGTAGAGAGCCGCCTCTTCGATGAAGGGAAGAATCGCCACCCGCCAGCTCAAAAGCGGCTTACCCGTTTCTTTTTCGCAGATCGCTCGCGTGGGAAATCTCCTGTAGGCCGATTCATAATTCAACATCGCCAGCATCATCTGCTTGAGATTGTTGGACGACTGCATCCGTCGAGCTGCTTCGCGGGCTGCCTGGACGGCCGGTAGCAACAACCCTACCAGGACCCCCGTCGTCCCGACCCCTCCCATCCCGGCGGTCTGCATCTCCATGACATTCCTTGCCCCTTGCCGACGAGGGCTCATCAGGGCAATCCAGTCCTTCGAGACGCGATCCATGTAGCTTTGCATTGCCTGGGAAGTGCGACTACCATCCTGCATCTCGTTTTCCATCTGCGCCATGAACATTTCGCGCCCTTCGGTCATCAACGTGTTGAGGGCTCCTTCGATCGCTTCCCCTGCTGCGTCATCAGCACCCGCGATCACCACCTGCGTCGTTCCCTCGGACAGCCCTCCTTCCAGGCGCATGGCGATGTAGTCGACATTGGAAGCCAGCACCCCGACCTGCTCGGCCAACTGAGGCGGCATCTGCTGATAAGCCCCTTCGGCAAATCCCTCCAGCATCGGCCGAAGCGTCTCGAAAGTCACCACCCCCAGCATCGTCTGTTCACCCTGCACCGAACCGACCAACTTGGCCAACTCACCCGGCTTCTCTGATCCCTTCAGCATCCGCTTCAGATAGGCTGGCGTTCCCACGAGATAGTGTTTGTCATCCACTTGGTGCAACACCAAATCAATCGGACCGTCAAATCGCAAGGTGCGGTACCGGAATCCATCCTTCTCCTGCCACTGATCGTCTAGGAAAATCTGCGGATTTAGGTCTTCAGGATCGACCGGTTCGTTGAGGACCACCCGCGCCCCCACCAGCGGCACCATGCCGACGGGTCCGATCACCAATTCAACTCGCTCGATCAGCAACGGATTGAATCCGACATTTTCTTCTCCGGCCGCCTGGACCACCTCCAAAGGCAGCCACTTGGCATTGCGGTCTTTGAGGAACTGCTGCGGCCACATCGCCATCATCGCGATGGCATCGGCCGGGATACCCTTGGCATCGACGACGGATGCCTTGGCGGCTTCCTGAGCCGTCGCGCGACTGCCTGGAATCCAAGTTGCGATCGCCGCAAGGAACACAAAGACCAGCTTGCGTGCAACAAGTCGCTGCCTGTGGAATCGATACAACCCCGCCATCCTGAACACCCTTTGCAAAAAAAGGGAACCGCCGATCAGCCACTTGACGCCATTGGACCCCCACTTACCCAGTTTTTCAAGGAATGGTTGCGAATTCTTCACCTTTGGAGCCGCGTGGCATCGCAGGTAAAATAGGAAATCATTGCGGGCTGGTTTCCATCGAGCCGCCCGCCGGTTGGGTAGCGCATCTCTTGGGCGAAGCGGGGAGTGATCGCATGCGGCAGGGACTGGCCGTTGGAACGGAAGCGGAACTGGTTTGGAAAGTCGGGGCCGAGCATGTGATTGAGTTCGGCGCGGGCCGCAGCGGTTTTCGCCCAGATCAAATCGTTCCCGGGGCAGTCGTTTTCTCGACCCCCAACATGATTCTGCTGATGGAACGAGCGGCTAGGAAGGTGCTTGAGCCATTTCTGGAACCGCATGAGGAGTCGGTGGGGGCTCAGGTGCATGTCGACCACTTGGCACCAACCCCTCTGGGTGCCTCGGTCCGAGGCGTCGCGCGGATCACCAAAATAGACGGACGACTGATCGACTTTGACATCACTGCCTACGACGATCGCGATCAGATCGGCGCGGGCAGCCATCGTCGAGCGATTATCGACCTGAATCGGTTTGCTCCGAAGGTAGCCGAGAAAGCCCAACAACTGATCGGCGGACCTGTCGTGCCGATGCGCCAGGTGATCGAACCCCAGGCGCAAAAGCCGTCCCTGTCGACGATGGGGATCGAGCTATCTGGGGCGGTGGCAACAGTGACGCTCAAGCGAGCCAACAAGCGGAACGCAGTCAATCAGCAGATGACCAGCGACTTCGAACAGCTCAACGACTGGCTCGCCAATCGTCTCGATGTTCGCATCGTCCTGCTTCGCTCGGAAGGGGATGTGTTCTGCGCCGGCGATGACATTCCGGAGGTCGGCACCTTGGACCTGACGACTGCTCGCAACTTGAGTCTGCGTCAGGCGCGAGCCTATCTGCGATGGGAGCAGTTGCCCCAAGTCTTCATCGCCGTGATTCAGGGACCAGCGATGGGTGGAGGCTGTGTCATGGCGTGCGCCTGTGATTTTCGGATTGCGACGCACCGAGCCATCTTTGGGATGCCGGAGATTGTGTTGGGCTGGCCACCTGGTTACGGGATCGCTCAGTTGACGGCGCTGGTGGGCAAGGGAAGGGCGATGGAGATGTGCGTTGCCAACCGCGTCCTTTCCGCTCAGGAAGCCCACCAGACCGGCTTGGTGACTCGACTGGTTGCCGGTGGAATGCTGGAGGCCGAAGCGCAACGCATGGCCCAGCAATTGCTCGCACTCCCTGCTGAGGCGATGCGCGAGACCAAGCGATTGATCCATGCGGATGAAGGGCTGCAACCCAAATCAGCCTACTTGGCAGATACGGAAGCTTACATCCGTTGCCTGGAGTTGCCCGATGCGCGGGAAGGAATCGATGCCTTCGTCAAGAAAAGGCCGCCAAAATTCACCGGCAAATGACTCGTATCGCGAAACCGGTCCCGATGGGAAGCAACCTCCCCCAAAGCGATTCCGAAGCGGAAAAAACAACAACTAGACGAAGCCTTTCCCTCTCACGACTTCCATGCGATATCCCGCATCGCGCTGATTGGCTCCCGCGATGCCGCGAAGCAATACCGATCTGAGGGACTCTTGCGATCCCTGATTGGGTATCCAGCCGACGTCATGAAGGGGCGGCCCCTCGTTGCCGTTCGAAGCGACAGGTCGAGTCGCGCATGAGGAAGGTCCGCACGTTCTCACCAGCCATCTACTAGCCTTGGAGCGTCGCGACCTTGCGACTCGGCAACTTCCGATGGTCGAAAGTGCGATCGCAAAAAGGAGCGATCGTCTCCGGGTGGTTTCAATCGAAGGGCTTGGCTTGGTTAGAGGCTGAGCATCACAGCGTCTTCGCCGACGTCTTCGCCTAGATCGTGGCCGTAGAAGAGACGTCCCACCGTCTTGGAAGCCATCAACAGATAGTTTCTGCGGAAACGGCTCTCGTCGATCTCAGTCGCCGGCATGCCACTCTTGGGAAAGGTGTACGTGCCCAATTGCTTGGCGTATACCTCCTTGCCTCCCGACTCCATCTCATACACCTTCACCGACAGATCCGATTTGCCTCGGTAGAGTGTCTGACCTTCCCTCAGCTTCAGGTTCTGCATCTCGACCACCAGGACGTAATCTACCTTCAGCCCCTTGCCCAGTTCGGCAAAGCCTTTCGATTCGATCGAATCGGTCGCATTCCACTGGTCAATCGCTTCCTGGCTTACCAACTCCACCTCTTTGATTTTCTGCTCGAACAATACCCGCAGATTGCGGGCCATCAGAATCCCGTTGGCATCAGCTCCTATGCCTTCGTCGGTGGCACACACCACGGCCACCTTTTTTCCTTTGAACTTCCCGAACTCCGGTGGCACGTCGTAGCCACGAAACGCGTTGATCAGATTGGCCGTCAGCTTGACGCATCCCAACTGAGGCACCATCAGGGCAGGGATCAGAAGGAGAGCAAACAGGCTCCAGTTAGTACGCCTTGCGATCGCACAGTGCATGATGCCATCCTTGGCAGAATTTGCGAGAGAAACGACGCGCCCCGTCTACGGGTTACCTCCCCGTAGGTGGCTTGTCCAACCCACAACGCGGCGGATCATACGGGGGGAAGAGAGTGGCAGGAAGAGCAATTACTCCCGGGTTGAAGGGATGGAGGTGTTGTTGAGTTATCGCCAACTGAATCGGCCTTTGGGCTGGATTCTGCTACACCATCCTTTTTTGTCTCCACCGGTGGGAAGCTCGAACCGCCGGCGGGGCAGGGGGCAGCTGGTAACCGCATGGGAATGCTAGCTTGAATCTCTTTAGGTTGGAGATCAACTACCGGATGAACCGGTCTAGTCGATTGAACAATGGCGATAGTTCGCCTCACACTTCCGGGTGCTTACCGCTAGAGAATTCGATCAACTCGCTCGAAACCGTCTGGTAATTGAGTAGGGGCGCAGGCAGCGTCGATCAGCCAATGAAGCTCTTCTCGTGGGGCGATCTGCTGAGCGGGATGGAGCATTGGATTGCGAGGCCCGTTCCAGCAGTCTTCGACCGCTTGACGTTTGGAATCTCCACAAACCAGGAAGGCGACGCGAGCTGCATCGTTGAAGAGTGGTAGAGTCAGGCTAATTCGGTTGCATCCCATCCGTTCTACCCACGTAGAAACCACCCCCAGCTGACGTTCCTTCAGGGCGGTGTTGCCCGGAAAAAGGGAGGCAGTATGCCCATCATCTCCCATGCCCAGCAGCACCAAGTCCAGCCTTGGCCATGGTCCAGCGTCGGACAGGCAGTGATTCCGCTTGCCATACTCTTGCAGCATTGCGGCGTAACGTTGGGCCGACAGCACCGGATCTCCTGCGACGTAGGGGACTGCGTACAAGGTAGGCCGGTCACCCCGCCAACTCTCTAGTAGCGATTGCCGCACCATCCGTTCGTTGCTGTCGGGATGGTCGGGTGGCACCGTCCTTTCATCCCCTAGGAACAGATCGATTCGACCTCCCTCCAATTGGCCTTCGGGAAGATCCCGCATCATCTCGTAGAGTTGCCTGGGGGTAGAACCACCTGCCAGAACAAGCGAACAGCGCGGCTGGTTCGTTAGAATTCGCCGGATGTTGCTCAAAACCCACCCTAACGCCGCTTCCGCCACCTGTTCGGCATCCGGCCGTTCGGTCACCAAAGTCTTCATCGTGCAGGCTCTCCCGTAAACACGGACCCGGGGCCCCTAATCCATCAACATGCATCCTACCGGATCCCCTTGAAAAAGAATCCTCCTTTTCCAGCTTGGAAGTGCGGAACTGCAGTACAAAATAGGGGTTCCCCAGAGAAGACGGATTCGCCTTCCAATCGGTAACCCCAGGATGTTGGCGAGGAAATGATGATGGATTTCCAGGCGGATAGGATCGAGCATGGGCATCCGCGCTGCGGACCGAACTGGTGGTTTGCCTTGCTTCTTTTTGGCTTGATGATGGGCAGCCCGATGCTTTGGGGGCAAGATCGCATCCTTGGCGATCCTTCGACCGACGCTTCGGAAACTGCGATGCGCGGGTCGCAGCGCAACGTGAACTTTTTTGAGTCGAAGATTCGACCGTTGCTGGCCAAGCACTGTTACGAGTGCCACAGCGAGCCAGCAGGGAAAATGGAAGCTGGTCTGCGCGTCGACACGGCTGCCGGACTTCGACGGGGCGGGGCGGGTGGTCCAGCGGTTGTCCCAGGCAAGCCATCTCAAAGTCGACTGATGCAGTCCGTCCGATACGACGACCCTACCCTGAGGATGCCTCCGGAGGAGCATGGGGGCAAGTTATCGGACGAGGCGATCGCTACGTTGGAGAAATGGATTCTGGCAGGTGCTTTCGACCCGCGCGGTCCCACTGCATGGGAGGAGCCGACGCCGGCTACCGACTGGTGGGCATTTCAGCCACTTCCCGCCAATCGCCCCACACCACCGCAGGTGGAGAATTCTTCGTGGTGCTATGATCCGATCGATCAGTTCATCGCCTCAGCGCATCGGAACAAAGGGCTGATGCCGGTTGCCGATGCAGCGCCGGAAACGCTGATGCGGCGAGTCGCCTTGGATCTAACCGGGCTGCCCCCTAGCGAGGCGGATCTGCGTTGGTTCCATCAACAGCAGGACCAACTGGGCAGCTTTCAGAAGGCCTATGTCGCCTGGGTCGACCGTTTGCTGGATTCGCGCGACTTTGCGATTCACTTCGGAAGGCACTGGCTGGATGTAGCACGATTTGGAGAGTCGACAGGAAAGGAAATCAACGTTTCGTTTCCGCATGCCTGGCGCTACCGTGACTGGGTCATCGATGCGATCGATCAGGAACTCCCCTACGACCAGTTTCTCCGCGAGCAGATTGCCGGCGATCTGCTGGAATCTTCGGATTCCTCCGATCAGGTGCGTCGGACGATTGCAACTGGTTTTCTGGCGATCGGCCCCAAGTCGATCAATGAACCCAATCCACTGCAGTTCCAATTGGATCTGGCCGACGAACAGATCGATGCCACCTTTCAGGCAACCATGGCGCTGACGGTCGCCTGCGCCCGCTGCCATGACCACCTCTTCGATCCGATCACGCAGCGCGATTACACCGCGGTTGCTGGGATCTTTCTCTCGACGGAGACGCTGTTTGGGACAGCCTCCGGGGGAGTGAACAACCGCAATGGAGCCAAGTTGGCTCAACTTCCCGGTGAAGTCCCCAGCGCCCTGATGGATCTGGATCCCGAGAGGATTCAGGGGATGAAAGAGCGTTTGAAGCAATTGACGGAGGAGCGAAACAGCCTGATTCGTCAGCGGATCGAGGCGAATCGGAAAGGAGGGGACAACAACGCCGTCAATCCACGAATCCTGGCTCTGGCTACCGAGATCGCCGACGCAGAGGCCGAACTTCAGAACTATCGAGACGATGGGAAGGCAGTGGGTCTGGCGATGGCGGTCCGGGACAAGCCGTTATCGCTACGTCCGATCGATCGACGACTGCAGCAGAGGCGCGGAGGATTCGAGACGATTGGCGAAAGTCCGCTGTTTGTCCGCGGAGAACCAGCGAAAGCCAGTGACAAGGTACCCCGATCGGTTCCCCGACTTTTCGGCGATGCGAAACAGTATGCAATTCCCAGCAACGCCAGTGGAAGACTCCAGTTGGCCGATTGGATCGTCTCACCCGACAATCCGATGACAGCACGCGTTGCCGTCAATCGAATCTGGTACTGGCTCTTTGGACAAGGCCTAGTGACCAGCCTCGACAATTTCGGGATGACGGGAGACCATCCTTCGCATCCCGAGCTTCTGGATGCTCTGGCGATCGACTTTCGCGATGGTGGATGGAATCTGAAAGCGATGGTGCGAAGGATCGTCACCAGCCACACCTACCAACTGGCCGCAGAGCATCGCGCAGAGAATTTCCAGATCGATCCGGACAATCGATTGCTGTGGCGCGCCAACCGGAAGCGGCTGACGGCCGAAGCGATTCGCGATTCGATCCTTACGGTAGCTGGAATCCAGCTTAGGGTCCCCGAGAACGGATCGGTGGTGGCAGCTGCGGGAGATGGTCCGATCGGTGCCCCCAGACGAGCTGGATTGAGGGAGGAGCAGATCGTCCAGGCAGATGGTCCCTTTCGATCGATCTATCTACCCAATCCTCGCGGATTGCTTCCCGAAATTCTGGAGGTCTTCGACATGCCCGACGGGACGATCGTGCAGTCGGCTCGGGAGGTAACCAACGTTCCCACCCAGTCCCTTTTCCTGCTCAACAGCCGCTTCGCCATCCGCTACGCCAAGAAGGGGGCACAGCGCATCCTCGAGGCATTTCCTGGGGATCGGGCTGCCGATGCCTTTGGCGAACGGCTGGAGTTGGCGTACCGATGGACACTCTCCCGAAGGCCTACTGCATCGGAGGCGAGGTCGGCCAGGGAGCTGTTAAGCACAGATAGGGACGATCCACTGGCAGCCTGGACCTTGCTGGTCCAAGGGCTGATGGCAACTGCGGAATTCCGATATCTCGATTGAACGAAGGCAGGGGAGTAACGCATGTCACTATGTCATCAACGGCAATGGCTTGGCAGTCGACGCCAAATGCTCCAGCACAGTTCCCTGGGTTTCGGCTGGATGGCTCTGCAAGGACTCCTGGCTAGATCCGTTCACGCTGCCCCAGCAGGCCAGTCTTCGACGTCACGAACCGCCAAACGAGTCTTGTTTCTTTGCATGCGCGGTGGTCCTTCGCATGTCGATACCTTCGACCACAAACCATCGCTCGACCGCGATGACGGAAAATCGGGACCGCGTCCTGGCAGCAGGTTGATGCGGAGCCCATGGAGTTTCCAGCGGCATGGAGACAGCGGGCTTTGGATATCGGAGCTGTTCCCGCAACTGGCCCATCATGCAGATAAGCTTTGCATGATCCACTCGATGCAGACCGATGTGCCGGCGCACCCCCAGGCGATGGTCAGGCTGCATACGGGAACCAGCCAGTTCGTACGGCCATCGATGGGAGCCTGGGTCCTTTATGGACTGGGAAGCGCCAACGAAAATCTTCCGGGTTTCGTCAGCATCTCGCCTCCGGCCAATGGTGGGGCTTCGATGATTGGATCGGCATTCCTTCCCGCTGCCTACCAGGGAACGCGTCTGGGGAATGATGGCCGGACTTTTGAATCGGCTACCCTTCCCAATCTCCTCTCGCTGCGTTCTCGTCGCACCCAGCGACAACAGCTCGACTACATCCAGTCGCTCAATCGGCAGAAGCTGGCGCAGTCCGAGGGACAACCGGAGGTGGAAGGGGTCATTGAATCATACGAACTGGCATTTCGGATGCAGAGCGATATGCCCAAGGTGCTCGACCTGGGACAGGAAACCAAAACAACACTCGATCGTTATGGCGCCGATCAGGGCCCTACCAGTGCGTTCGGAAGAAAGTGCCTACTGGCCCGAAGATTGCTGGAAGAAGGAGTTCGCTTCGTCGAGATCACCCACGGGAACTGGGACCAGCATCAGCAGCTACGCAATGCCCTGGCGGGCAACTGCCGTGCTATCGACCGGCCGATCGCGGGACTTCTTGAGGATCTGGATAGTCGCGGGATGCTGGAAGATACCCTGGTCGTGTGGAGCGGTGAGTTCGGCAGAACCCCGTATGCACAAGGGAATGACGGACGCGATCACAACCATAAGGCGTTCACTCTCTGGATGGCCGGTGGCCCGGTTCGCGCAGGCTTCTCGTACGGAAGCAGTGGCGACCATGGGATTGAGGCGACCGAGAATCCGGTTCCGGTCGTCGACTTCCATGCCACCCTTCTCGCCCTCCTGGGGATCGACCACGAACAGTTGACTTACAACCATGCAGGTCGAGACTTTCGGTTGACGGATGTTGCTGGGCGCGTCCTCAAAGAAGTGATGGCCTAACTAGGTCGCCAATCGAGGGAGAAAAACCAACCCAAGCAATCCGCTCGCATTCCCCACCGGCACCTGCAACCAGAAGCTTACGGAAAAAAAGATTGATGCCCCCTGCTCGCCAGAACCCTTCAGTTTCATGGGGCCCTCCATATCCAAGCGATATGCTGGCGGGTGCCTATCCGTCCTGATCTCTCCCATTGGACAGGTCGCGCCGCAGGTCGGGCGACTTGGGAGGTCCAAAGACCCACTTGGCCAGGATCCGCAAACCGGGAATCCGGTACGCCCATTCCTCCTTATCGATATCCAGAAGATCGGACGAGATGGCCAATCCAGGAAAGAAAGCAGTCAGTCCCAAGTAGAGGCACACCACCGCCGCAAAAAGAATCGCCACCCCTTCACGATCCCATCCCGGGATCAATGCGACAAGAAAAAAGATACTCAGTGTGGCGATGAACGCAGTCAGCATTTGGCGGGCCATCTGGGGGATGAGAACCAAGCCCCAGACCCGGGACCAAGGGACGGCTGCACCATAGGCCAGCAACATCGGTCCCTGACCGGTCAGACCCAAGCCGTACGAGGCGGCATGGATCCAGACCGCAAAGGCCAGCCAGATCAAGCAGATACGACGCTGGAAGACAAAAATTATCGCAAGTCCATAAAAGAAGACCGACACCCAATCGACCAACTCACCCAGTTGCCAGACCAGCGGTACCCAAGTGTTGGCAGACTGGCCTGAAGGGTTCCATCTCATCGACCCAAGCTGTGTCAGAAAGACTTCGGTCGCAAGTCCACGCCGGCTACTGTCCAGCCACCCCTGCGACCACTGCGCATAGCCACGCATCGACATCCAGATTCCACCCATCAGCACACACAAACCGATCGACCATCCAGGATACCTTGCTTCCCAAGGCTCGCTCGCTTGCTCATAGCGAGGCCCTTCCCAGTTGCAGGTCGCCATCACCATCGCGATCGCCGGCAGGAGAAAGTCGATCCATCTTCCTGTCAAAGCAAAATCGATCGACAGGAGAAGAGTCAAACCCACGGCAAGCACCCATGAGGACCACTTGGTCGACAGCCCGCTGAAGAGCACCAACGCTGCCAACACCACAATCGATTCGATAACCACCAAAAGCCCATCTGCGGGGAGCGATGGAAAAAGAGCCGCAAGGGATTCCCGAGGCGAGAAATGATTCGGCCCCAGATAGTTTCCCCAATGGGTCACAGGACCACCCAAGAGCAGATAGATCGAAAAGAGGACTCGATAGATCTCGAGATCTTTCCTTTCGACCTCCCACTGGCTGAACCATCGATCAGCGAATTGGGGCATTAAACACCTCCAGCACCTGAAGACGCTCCAGTGGCTCCAGGTCCCAAATGCGATATCGCACCCACTCCACCTCGACCTTTTCCAAATCGTCGCGATCCAGAAGTTCCTGGACACGACCGCTGAACCAATACCAGATTGCCTTGCGATTTCCCCACCGCCGCTCGGCAGCACGGTAGCCAGGGAACCAGGCGGCCGGATGCTGCCTCGCCTCCTCCTCCAGCCGTTCTCGCCATTGCTCGGTAGATCCTGCCACGTCCGGTCGAAGAAAATCGATCACAGCCATCAGATACCGGGGAGGGAGTCCTGGAAGCAGTTCCTGTGGAAGAAACTCCTGCTTCATCCCGTCAAAGAAATAGGTCCGGAAAATTGGGAGATCAATCGTGCTGCCGGCCCCCTGGGGCGTCAGCGCAGAGTTCCACGACGGAGCTTTTGCGGGTCGCTTGGGATAAAGCCAAGCGGCGGCTAAGAGAGACAAGCTCAAAAGTATGAACGCAACCGTGCGAGCGCGCAACGCTTCTCTCCCTCGCGATGAACTGGCTGGCCGCCACCCCGGTAGCTTCCATCGGGAAAACCGCCAAATCTCCAGCCCCTGACCGACCCCTACCCACCCGAATGAGGAACTAAGTATAACCCACCTAAGGCCTAACGCAAAATTAAACTTCGCTGGCTGCGACCTAGTTGGCGTCCGAACCGGTGGAAATAAGTCGATTTTCGCAGCACGTTATTGTAAGGTGTGTTCGCGGCTCGTCAGTACCGTCGTATTTGCAGGAAATTCATCATGCTGCGGTTACTGGGCAATCCGAGATCGGTGTGCGATCGGATTCCCCGGCGCGAGATTCTGCGTATTGGTGGCGCGGGGTGGATGGCGGGCTGCCTTCCCGCTCTTCTTCACGCCGCCCCTGTGCCACCTACTGGAACACCCAAAGCGAAATCGGTGATTTTCCTTCTACTGTTTGGAGGCCCCAGTCAACTGGAAACCTTCGACATGAAACCCGATGCGCCGGAGAAGATTCGAGGCCCCTTCCGTTCCATCGCCAGCCGAACGCCTGAACTGCGGATCTGCGAACATCTCCCCAAGCTGGCTGCGATCAGCGACAAATATCGTGTCGTCCGCACCATGTCGCATTCCTGGAACGATCACAGCGGTGGCGCCCACTACATCCAGACCGGCCACCGCTGGCATGTCCCCATCGGTGCAGGATTCAGCCCCACGCCCAACGACTGGCCGTCGATAGGATCGGTGGTCGAACATCAGCATCAGCACCAGGGGGACCGGTCCCAACAAAAACTCCCCAGCTACATGGTGATCCCCAATTCGCTCGGCCGACTCCAGGAGCAAGGGCAGTATCCCAGACCGGGAGAACATGCCGGCTGGCTGGGAGCCAGTTACCAGCCGTTGACTACACGTATCGACAAGCGAGATCTTCAGGACAACCCCTACTGGCGTGCTTGCACCGACCAGGAACTACAGTTCCGCATCCAGGGCATGGCGCCGCAAGATGGATTGACCATCGGTCGATGGCACCAGCGCAGTCAACTTCTTGATCAGCTCAATCGCCAGCGCCGCGCGCTCGACCAACTCGATCGCCAAGCCCCATTGGATGCGTTGCGTCAGCGCGCAATGGATCTAGTGACCAGTCCGGAAGTGATTCAAGCGCTGGATCTGAGTGGCGAACCGGCGGAGATGCGAGATTTTTACGGTCGCCATCTGTTCGGTCAGTCTACGCTGATGGCCAGGCGCCTGGTACAAGCCGGCGTTCGTTATGTCACGGTTCACTACGACTGCGTCGATGGCTACAGTTGGGATTCACACCAGCACAGCGAGGATGTCCGAAAGCACCTGCTGCCTACATTCGATCAATCCCTTTCGGCCCTGCTGATCGATCTCGATCAGCGCGGACTGCTCGATGAAACCCTGGTCATCGCAACCGGTGAAATGGGGCGCACACCGACCGCCAACGCACAGTGGGGACGGGATCACTGGAGCACCCTTTTCTCCGCCGTCTTTGCCGGCGCTGGAATCCCCGGTGGATCCTGCCTCGGCCGATCCGATGCCGATGCCGCCTACCCGATCGATGCTCCTGTCTCTCCGGAAGATCTTGCCGCCACCATCTACCAGGCACTTGGCATCGACCCGAACCTTCGCCTGCTCAATGCCGAAAACCGCCCCACACCGATCGTCGATGGGGGCAGGCCGATCGATGCGCTTTGGTCCTGAATCTTCGCTAGCATCTCGCCCAAACCCCAGCGGCGAGCCTTCCCGTAGCCTTGCTCACCCGGCTAGTTCGCACCCACGTGCAAAACCTCCTGGAATCGATGAAGCCAACTTCGTGCCTCGCTACGCTGCCCTCTACCCCCTTCTACCCCACCTTCCTCCTTTTCCAGCCGCGGTCTGCCTGTGGAAAAACCGGCGGAAAACCTCTGCATTTCGCGATTGAATCGCTCGTTGCAGGGTGCGTATATTGAGCACCGATGCGAAGGAATCCTCACCCCTTCTTCGATCTAGCCCACCCGTCGAGGAGTCGCCCAGATGAACCAATTCCTGAGTCCCAACCAGATCCTCGGGATCGCCTGTAGCTGGCTGATTGCTGGATGTGGCTGGGTTCACGCTGCCACTCTTTCCAACGGTGACCTGACAGTCCAGTTCAACACAAACGGCTCCCTGAAGGATTTGGCGGTGCAGGGCAGATCCTATTTCCTGCCAGGTGATCCGCCAATCGGCTGGGGATTTCTCAGCAGCGAAACGAGCTTTGGCAAGCAGAATGCCAATATGGGCTACAGCGACTTCGCGACCAGCTCGTCCGGAATCACGGGGAGTAGCTTTGTCTGGCAGGGAAGCAACGGAAGCCTGACCACTCAGATCACCTATTCGCTGGTTTCTTCGAGCACCCTTCGGGTCGTCACCGAAGTTCGCAACGACAGCCCTACCCAGTCCATCGACTACACCTACTTCCATGCGGGCGATCCGGACGTTGGCTTCAGTGCCAGCGCCACCTTCGACACATTCAACGATGTCCAGCCTGGCATGGCAGGCGCTACGTATGGAAGCGACTGGGTCGAGTTTCGATCGAGCGATCCGCTTGCGGTCTTCAGTTTTCTGGAATTCGCGATCGATGTGACCAGTATGCCGCAGTTGATCTACCAAGTGGGCAATCCGTACGACCCCAACAATACGCTGGAAGATTTCGGGATGATGATCGCTTGGCAGAAGACGCTGGCCCCAGGGGAATCGACCGTGCATCGGTTTGACATCGTAGTGCCCTCGTCAGCCGTGGTACCAGAACCGGCCAGTCTTGCGCTTTGGAGCATCACGCTGGGGGCGGCAGGCTGGCGTCGATGGCGCCGGATCCCCGCCAAGCGTTGCTGCGGTTAGGTCGGTGTGCGACAAAAGCGGCTAGCAACTTAGCAATGGTCGGTGTCGGACCCGCTGAGGATTACATCACTTCGGGATATTCCCAAACCGACTGATAGACCCCGTGGCGTTCAACATGCTCCAGCAGCCTTCCAAAGAAGGGATCGCATGTTACGGTCGCGCTGTCTCCAATCAGCACCAGCAACCTCCTGGCCCTGGTGATGGCGACATTCATTCGGCGTGTGTCGGAAAGGAAACCGATTTCCCCGGAGTTGTTGCTGCGCACCATGCTGATGAGGATCGCCTCCTTTTCCCGCCCTTGAAAGCCATCGACCGTATCGACTTCGATCCCCTGCGATGACAGTCGCTGTCGAAGCAATCGGACCTGGGCTGCATAGGGAGCGATGATGGCCAGCGCATCGGGAGCGTTGCCCGCTTCAATCCATTGTCGGGCCAGCATCGCAACCAGGTCGGCTTCTTTGCGGTTCATCCGGCTTTCTCCTTCCGGCTCCTGCTCCTCTTCCCAACCCGCCCCTGCCGTATCGATCCATCGCAATGGGTTTTCCGTCCAGGTGAGTGGGGTAATTCCGGCCAGATCGTTCAGGGTGTGGCTGGCAACCGAGGGGTCTGCCGTGAGGGTGCCTTCATAGAATTCCTTCGAAGAAAAGCTCATGATCGACTCATGCATGCGGTACTGGATGGTCAATCGTCTTGACGCCTCGGGGCATACATCGTGCACCAGCCTTTCCATCAGACTGATAGCGAAGCCTTCCTGGGCAGCTGATTTGGAAAGGACAGTGGGTGGCAGTTGGCAATGGTCACCGGCCAGGACCAACCGTTCCGCGCGCAGCACGCACGGCCAGCTCCCAGGCTCGGTGCTCTGACACGCTTCATCGATAACCGCCAGGTCAAACCAACGATCTCCGAGGACTTCTGGGTCGAATGTGGTGGTGGCGCAAATCACTTCGGCGCGATCGAGAATCGATTCGATGATTTGTCGCTGTAGCAACTTGGCATCCTCGCGAAGCTGCCTAGCCTCAGCGCGATGTTGATGCTTCTGACCTGGCATCGGCCGGCTACGCGTCCATCGCTCCGCCTTCCGCATCGCCCGCTCTGCATCCCGCATCAACTGATGCACGATCTCGTTGGCAGGATCTTCTTGGGCAAGGGCATCGAGCGTATGTTGCTGGAGGATCGGTGCAACGCGCGCCGGATGTCCGATGCGGACCGCTTCCAGCCCACACCCCACCAACTCCTCCAGCAAATGGTCGACGGCTGTGTTGCTGGGGGCGCAGGCGAGGACCTTCTGCCCCTGCAGAACCGACTGTCGGATCACTTCGACGACCGTGGTTGTCTTTCCAGTGCCAGGTGGGCCATGGAGGATCGCCAAGTCCCTGGCCATCATGGCGAACTGAACCGCTTCGCGTTGCGATGGATTGCAGTGGGGAGCAATCTCCAGGGGCCGAAGCAAGGGATCGAATCGGACGGGCCGCTGGCCCAGCAGCATATCGCGAAGCTGAGCCGCCCGACCTCGAATCTGCTCGATCTGCCGCAATGCCGCCAGCTGGCGAGATCGAGTCACTTCGTCGGCGGAATGATCGAGCCGATATCGGGGTGCGTCCGGCCACTCCTCGCAGGCGACTTGAATCGTTCGCGGATCTTTCTGGCTGACCACCCCAAAACAGCTCGACTCCTCCGAGGGGTCATCCACCGAGAGAATCACTGGCGAACCGACACGCAGACGCGTCCAGGGCAATTCGGCACCCTTGGTCCGCTTGGCAAAACGAAGAAGAAAGCGTCCGCCCAGCCCCGGCTGGCTGTCGACCAGCACCAGATCCAGAAGCGTCTCCCCCGTCTTCTCAGCGCGAGCGCTGTTGCGCACTTTCATCCGCTGCGCCAGTCGCTCCCGCTCCGCTTCACCTTCCATCTCCAGCCAGCTTCGAAGCCTCTGAAAATGCTCCTTCAAATCAAGTTCCATGCCTAGCTGGCGACCCTTCCTCAAACGGCGTCACTTGAAATCGACCCGACAGCATCCCAGATCAAAGCGGGCGACCGAGGAACGACCCTTACCGGCAATGTCTCTAGAAAGCGAATAGATGATCGAACGCCCTTGCCGCTGACTGGCCACCAAACCTCGCAACCTCAACACTTTGAGATGATGCGAGACATTTCCGATTTCCTTGTCCAGCAGAGCCGACAGATCCGTCACGCTCTGGGGTCGCTCGCGAAGCGCCCGCAGGATCATCAGGCGATCCGGATCCGCCATCGCGGAAAGCAATTCAGCGCATCGCTCCGCTTTCTGCTGCTCTTGCATCTCGCATCGACCCCCACATTTGCTGACAATCCAATGATCGTTAGAATATCGTGCTGATTGAATCTTTTCGCTACTGTACGCGATCGCGCGACAAAAACCCAGACCGCAGCGGAAAAGCACGGTGCGCCTGGCGTGGCAGGAAAGCCCAGGGATACCAACTTCCAAAGGAACACACGATGTCTGGCGATCCTCGTTTCATCATGGTGGGTGGCTTTCTAGGGGCCGGTAAAACCACCACCATCGCTCGCTTGGCACGCCACTATCAGGAGCAAGGCAAACGCGTGGCGATCGTCACCAACGATCAAGCCACCGACTTGGTCGACACGTTGTTGCTCCGGGCACAGGGCTACCAGGTTGGGGAAGTCGCAGGATCGTGCTTCTGCTGCAATTTCGACGAACTGACGCGCACCGTCGAAAGGCTGGGGGTCGACCAACTGCCTGAAGTGGTTCTGGCCGAACCGGTCGGTAGCTGCACCGACTTGGTGGCAACGGTTCTCAGGCCCCTTCAGCAGGTCTACCAGCGACCGCTGGAAATCGCCCCTTTCGGCGTCATCATCAAGCCAACTCACGGAAGAAAAATCTTGCAAAACCCAGAGGGTGGTGGATTCTCGCCGCAAGCCGAGTACATCTTCCGCAAACAGCTGGAAGAGTCCGATTTCATTCTGATCAATCGTATCGATGAACTTTCGCAGGAGCATGCCGACGCGCTGCGAGTCCTGATCGAACAGCATTTCCCAGGCCGCCCCATCCTTCCTCTTTCCGCCAGGACTGGCCTTGGCTTTCCGCAATTGATGGAACTGCTCGGCAAGCCTCGCACCCAGCGGGCCGACACCATGGAACTCGATTACGACCTCTATGCCGAAGGGGAATCCCACCTGGGTTGGCTCAATTGCCAGCTGGAAGCGCATTTCCCCAAACCACTCGAGGTCGACTTCTGGCTGGTTGGGCTACTGGATGCCATTGCCCGTCAGTGCCGGCAGCAAGATGCCCCGATCGCGCACCTAAAAGCCATTGCCATGGGGGAAGGGATTCACTCGGTAGCCAACGTCATCGATAAGGATCACCCCCCCCAGCTGTCGCTTGCATGTCAGCGCTCCACGGACGTGGTTTCCTTAGTGATCAATGCCCGTGTCGCCATCGCTCCCGAGGCCCTCACCCAGATCGTCCAAACCGCCCTTCAAAACGCCGCTCCGCCAGGGACCACCATCGATCGACAGCAGTGGCAGAGCTTTCGTCCTGGCCGCCCGGTCCCGACGCATCGAATCACCTCAAACAACTGACGGTTCCCCATCGGCCAAGGGACGCCGTCGCGCGACAAACACCTTTTGCGATCACGACCTGGGAATAGCTTTCCCTGTCCCGATCGGCTCGTGCCCGCGTGCCACTGCTCGAAAAGACTGCTCCTGCTCGAAAAGGCTTCGATAACCGAACCGATCTTTGATCGCCGTTCGCGTGGCTTTGTCGATCGGGACCGGTTGGAAAGCCGCTCAAAGAGCCACCCAAGTGCGGAAAGCGAAGAATGACTCATGGGCTGGGGCGATCGCCGTGTTCCGCTTAGGAAAAAGGGGATCAGCCAAGCCGACCTTCCCATCATGGGCCCTGCTATGATGAAAGGGTGGTGCATCGAAAGCCACTAGGGTACCGGCTTTCCAAGTTTCTCGATGGCCATCGGTTGATGAACGCCTTCCCACCTTCCGCTCTGGAGACCTCCTGATGACGCGCCTGGTGCTCCCGATCCTCCTCGGATGCCTGATGCTGACATCCTCGCCATTTCTTTCCGCGCAGGAAATTGACTCCACCAAGGCGCGCCCGCTGTTTAATGGCGTCGATCTAACTGGCTGGGTTCGCGTCACTACGCCTGAAGAGACATGGAGCGTCAAGGATGGCATGCTGGTCTGTTCAGGCAAACCGATTGGAGAGCTTCGCACCGACCGGATGTATCAAAATTTTGTGCTGGAAGTGGAATGGCGGCATCTGGTTCCTGGCGGAAACGCAGGGATTTTTCTCTGGGCCGATGACATCACAGCCCGCGGTCAGCCATTCCATCGCGGCATCGAGGTGCAGGTGCTAGAACATGCTTATGGGAATACCGACAGCTACACCACGCATGGCGATATCTTCCCGATCCATGGCGCCAAAATGGTGCCTCGCAACGGTCGCGGTGGGGATCGCGCTTTCCCGACGGAAAGTCGCGCGCTTCCAAGCCCCCAGTGGAACCACTACCGCATCACCTGCCAGGATGGTTCGGTGGCCCTGGAAGTCAACGGCAAAGAAGTCACCCGAGGCGACCAGTGCTCGCCCCGCAAAGGCTATATCTGCCTGGAGTCGGAAGGTGGGGTGGTGCACTACCGCAATCTGAAGATCCAGGAGCTCCCGGATACGCCGGTTGAACCACAGATGGTGGCGATCGCCGATCGCGGCTTTCAGTCGCTCTACTCGGGACTTGACATGCGAGGCTGGAAGCAGGCGGTCGGCTCTGGCCTTTGGAAGCCAAGCGACTGGGTGTTGCGGTTCGAGGGTCAGTCGGATCAGAGCGAATCACTGGTTAGCGAGCGGATGTTCGGGCCGGGGCGATGGATCTGCGATTTCCAACTGCCCGAGGCCGACTCGCAATTGCGATGGCAGTGGGGTGATGACGAATCCCCCCTCTTCCGTATCGCCTCCGATCTTCCCGAAGTCACCTCCGCATCGGTGAAACCCGGCGCGTGGAACCGGCTGGAAGTTGCAGCCAGCGACCATCAGATCGTCGCCTGGGTCAACGGCAAAGAAGTCCTTCGACAACCTGCCAAGATCGATCGCCCCATCCCCTGGAAGCTTCTGCCTCGCGGCAAGGTGTCTCTGGCAAATCTCTACTACACCGATCGCACCGGGTCACTCGATGCAACAGGCAACCGCTGAATCGCAGCCCCCGTCCATTCAGATGGGAAGGAACTGACTGAGGAACCGGAAACTCTGCTCCAGCGCCGCGATGCGATCCTCCAGCGATCCCTCGTAGGCTCGATCCTCGACTTCGACACAGACCGGTCCTCGGTATCCACTTTCCAGGAGCACCGAGAAGAACTGGCCCCAGTCGATATCTCCCAAGCCTGGCAGCTTGGGGCTGTGGTACTCCAGAGGATGAGCCAAAATGCCTACGTCGCTCAGACGTTTGCGATCGACGCGCACGTCCTTGGCATGCACATGGAACATTCTTTCCTTGAAGTCCTCGATCGGTCGCAGGTAGTCCATCTGCTGCCAGACCATGTGGGAAGGATCGTAGTTGAGCCCCAACGACGAACTCTTCAAAGCGTCGAACAGCTTGCGCCAGATCGCCGGGGATACCGCCAAGTTTTTACCACCTGGCCACTCGTCCGCGGTGAACGACATCGGGCAGTTCTCGATTCCAATCTTCACCCCCAGCGACTGCGCCTTGGCCACCAAGGGCCTCCAAACGTCGACCATCCGAGGCCAATTATCCGCCACGCTTTTCGTCCAATCGCGACCGATGAAGGTATTGACCTTTCCCAGGCGTAGTTTGGAGGCTGCATCGATCACCTTCCCCAGATGCTCGATCGCTTTTGCCGATTCCTGAGGATCGGGAGATAGGCAATTGGGATAGTAGCCCAAGGCGCTGATCGCCACCTTGGTTTCCGCCTGCAGTCGCTGGACCTTGTGCAGTTCCACCGCATCCAGTCGATCGACATCCAAGTGCGTCACCCCCGCGTAGCGGCGGTCGGCTTTGCTGGGAGGCCAGCACATCACCTCCACACACCGGTATCCGATTCTGGCCGCCAGGGAGAACACCTCTTCCAACGACAGTTCCGGAACAATCGCCGATGCAAATCCCAGCGCGATCATCTGAATCTCCCCAAGTTGCTTTTTCCCTGCCGCGCCGATCAAGCGATCAACTCATTCACCACGCGACACGTTTCGACCCCCGTCAGCTTGGCATCCAGCCCCTGCACTTTGACGGTCAGCCGCATGTGATCGATTCCCATCAGATGGAGCAGCGTGGCATGGATATCGTGGACCGAGACTCGGTTCTCCACGGCGTGGTAGCCAAATTCGTCGGTTGATCCATAGGAGAATCCAGGCTTGAATCCACCTCCAGCAAACCACATGGTGAAACCGGCCAAGTGATGGTCGCGACCATCTCCCTGTGCCATCGGAGTACGACCAAACTCGGAGCCGAATACGATGATCGTATCCTTCAGCATGTCCCGCTCGCGAAGATCCTGGATCAGTGCTGCTGCACCGCGGTCGACTTCTTCCGCAGTTCCCGCCACATGCGCCTTGACCGCACCGTGATGATCCCAATCGCGATGATAGAGCTGGATGAAACGCACCCCCCGCTCGGCCATCCGCCTAGCCAGCAGGCAGTTGGAAGCAAACGATCCATCCCCACCCTTGGTGCCATAACGCTCCAGCACATGCGCCGGCTCATCGCTCAAATCCATCAACCCAGGGACGCTTGACTGCATCTTGAAGGCCAGCTCGTACTGGCTGATGCGCGTTTCAATCTCGGGGTCAGCGATCTGCTGCTGGCTGAGTCGATTCAGCTGAGCCGCCGCATCGACAACATCCCGCTGCCGACCCAAATCGACGCCGTCAGGACTGCGGACATAGAGCACCGGATCCCCGACACTGCGAAACTCAACACCCTGATAGCGGCCGGGAAGAAATCCGGAATGCCACTGACGCGCGGCGATCGGCTGCCGCTGCCCGTATTTGCCCGTCGACACCATCACCACAAAGCCAGGCAGATCCTCCGATTCGGCTCCTATGCCATACAGCAGCCAACTGCCCATCGCAGGACGTCCCGCAATCATCGATCCGGTGTTCATGAAGGTATGGGCGGGGTCGTGGTTGATCGCATCGGTGTGGAGCGAACGGACCATGCACATCTCATCGGCGCAATGCTGCCCCAGCAGCGGCCAAATCTCGCTGAACTCCTGGCCGGACTGTCCCCACTTTTTGAAAGGATGTTGTGGGGCAAAGCAGTTGAGCTTCTGCCCCTGCAGCTGCGCGATCTGCTGCCCTTTGGTGACCGATTCGGGCATCCCCTGCCCATGCATTTCGGCCAGCTTTGGCTTGTAATCGAATGTATCCAGGTGGCTCATCCCACCCGCCATATAAAGCCAGATTATCCGCTTGGCACGGGGAGCCAAATGGAATGGCTGGATCATCCCGCGACTGATCGCATCGGCTGGGGCTGATGCCCGAAGCCCCTCCAGCTGCCCCAACGCCATCGCACCCAGACTGAGCCCACTGGACGCAAGAAAACTGCGCCGACCAATCGCTGAAGGAAGCAAGGGTAGCTGCATGGCACCACTCCTGGAAAGACCCGCCGTTTTTGCAAAGACCCTTCCATCATAACAGCCTGCCGATCGACTTTCTTCCCGGCTCACCTCCCGCGCTGATGATCCGACTCGTCCCCCGCGCCAGTGGAGCCCTGGGAGCTTGCGAGGCTTTTTTTCGGGAAAGAGCATCCCATTGCAGGCCTCGATGAAGAAGGTGGATCGCATTGCTTCATGGCAATCAGCGAGCCCCCCAGGAACAGACCCGAACCAAACGGTCCTAGTCTGTTCCTTCGTCGATCCCTGGTGATATAGCGAACGCCAGAGCCAAAGGTGGTTACGCCCGACCTAAGGATTGCCGGGCAGGTTGAACTGGCCAGGCCGGAATGCACCTGGATCGATACCAGGAGCCGCAGCCCCCTTCGGCTGGATGAGCTCATCCAATTGCGCCCTCAGCCGCTTGTATTCCTTGTCATTGATCACATAGAACCAATCGGCAAAACGAGCATTCAGTTCGGCAACCTTCTTCTTCGCCCCCTCCAAACGTTCGTTCCGGTCGTCGATCAGGCGCTGGTTCTCCTTGGAGATCTTCTCCCGAGCCAGTTCCAGGCGTTCCTTCTTTTCTGAATCGGTTAGCGGTGCATCAACCGAAGGCTCTTGAGCTGCCGCAGGATCCTGCGGGTTGGCGGCTAGCGGAGCGACCTGGCCTACGGGCGTCTCGGCCTTCCCTTCCTCTTGAGGCTGGAAGCTGACTAGTCGAATGGCACTGCGTTTCGCAGCGGCCTGACCATCGTCTTTGGCTGGTGGCTGGTCGGGTGCAGGAGGCTGCTCCGTTCCCTCGGGTGCTTCCGGCTGCGGCTGTTCGGCTGACGCTGACTTGTCGGCGGCAGTCGGTGCATCGCCACCTTCGGCGGATGGCTCTGTACCCGTTGCAGCTTCCTCCGTCGTTACCGGGGCGCTTTCGGGAGTCTGTGGAACCGGTGCATCTGGAACGGGTGGGGTTTCGGCCGGAGTGCCTTCGGCGGGAGCCGAAATCTGTGGGCCAGCGGCGGCCGCCTTCTGCCTAGCCTCCATCTCCAACCACTGCTCGTAGGTCTCCGGGATCTGCTGCAGCTGGGGACTTGGGAACTTCGATTCATCCAGTTTGGCGGTCACCAGCATGTAGCGATCGAGCGCCAGAGAATCCGACTCCTGGGAATCATTCTTTGCTGGATCCTGGTCGCTGTCCTGAGCTTCGCGGGAATTCCCGAAACGGATCAGGTATTGGACGCCATCCCGGAGTCCGACCAGCAGCTCGCCGCTGGAGGCATAGATTTCCGATCCGCCATCTTTGCCCTTCTGAGGCACGAAGCCCTTTCGGACCAGAGCCACCACCGATTCTTTGTCGTCCAGCAGGGAGGACTCCACCTTAAGATCCGACGCCAAGCCCTTGGGCTTGCGCTGCACATCGACCAACTTGAGGCTGTCGAGCGCGTTTTTCATTTCGTTCAGTTTGGTGCTGTTGAGCTGTTCGCTCTCACCGATGATGTGCGGCGTGTCATTGCCACCCTGATAGGAGACGATGCGGTCGGCAGTCCATTTTCCATCGATGGTGTTGAAGGAAAGGTCGGCATCGTAGTTGGGGCTAAGCACTTGGCTTCCATCCTGCGAAGGAAGGATGGAGTAATCGCGAATCCCGATGGTCTGGATGTCGTTGCTGCTAAGCTTCAGCAGGTCCGATTCGATCCAGCGAGAGAAATCGGTCGACAGCGGATCGGTGTTGATCTCTACCGCATAGATCGGATCCTGCCCGGGAATGCGCACGAAACGCTGCCCTGGCTTGTCCTTGACCGGCTTGCCGATCAGCAGATTGACTAGGTTATCCCCTTTTTCGTCCTGCAGTCGCACCAGCAATCCGACTCCCTGATCCCCGGCCTGCAACTTCTCCAGGTCGGGTTCCACCACTCCAAACAGTGCATGCTCGTCCCGCCGCTCGCTGACCACCTGAAGAACTTTCAGGTTGATGAAGGTGTTCGCAGATTCGCTCATTTGAGCCGCTGCGTCTGCGGGGTAACCGAAGTGGGAAGGGATCGTCCAGACCCCCGATTCGCGATCGCGGGTCACCTCGAAGTCAGAAACCTTCCCCAGCTCCTCGTTGACCTTGACGATCTTCAGCGTCGAAGCGGCCAGCGGGTCGTACTTGTCAAAGAGATCCTTCCCGACAATTCCCTCGGTAGGACTTCGTCCGCTGTCGGCGGTGCGAGGTGCCGTCAACCAAGCACCCAGTCCAAGCACGGCAGCCACGCCGGCGAAGATCGCAGTTTTTGTTGTTTCTTTCACTTGCCTTGACTCCCACGAAATGGATCTTTTCAGGAGGCGACGACTAGGCGGCACCTCGTTGGATGGTTGGACCTTGTGCGCAGATCGCTCAGCGCAGCCGTGTCTTGGAAATCCCTTCTCGTTCCTTCAGTCGCCGGGAAACAAAGACGATGATGCCGACCAGAAGTGGAGGAATAGGAGGCAGGAAGACCGCCAGCATCTTGTAGCGGTTCTGGATGCCACGAATCTGCAGGTCAGCCTCTCGTCGAGCATCCCCGATCTTCTTGTCGCGATCCCTCTCCATCTGCTCCACCTTGACCGCCAGTTTGCGATTGAGCTGATCTTGTTTCAGTCGCAGTTGGGTAAGGGCGTCGAGCAGTTCCCGTTGCTTGCCTGGATCGGTCGCTCCCTGCTTCTGCAGTTTCTGGACACGTTCCTGAAAGTCGGTGACTGCCTTGGTCACCTCAGCTTCTGCCTCCCCGCGCGCCTGATCGAATTCCGATCGGAATTTTTCGCGGTTCTGCGCTTCGGCAAGTCTCGCTTCCTCCGATCTCATCTCCACTAGACGCAGGGTGCTGTGCTGCGGTTCGTGACGACGGACCGAAGCATACGCTGGATCCCCGGCCAGGATATCGACGCAGTTGAGGACGAACGGGACGTTCTGGAGACGGAAGTTGAAATCTTCAAACTGGTCTGGGCGGTTGCGGATATCGACGAAGACCGAGAAGAGGCAGTCGGCATCGGCGACGTAGACTACCTGAACCGGTTTGCTGCTTCCTTCGGTGGCACCAGCCTGTTCGGTCGGTTGCTTGCCACGAATCAACGCTGCGATCGTCTGCTCGCCGCGTGCCTCCCCTTCCAGCAGGCGGATCCGCTGAGCGCTATCCTCTCCCCGCTGCATCAGAGGATCCAGCTTGTCAAAGGAGATTCTCCCAGCGTTGATACCGGTTTGAACCAGCGGCAGGAATTCGATATCGTCGCGCCCATCCTCCTTGGCGACCGTCCCCGCATAAAGGAACAGCAGCTCGCGGAGACCATTGCTGATTTCGCTGGCGGGTGAGAAAGCGGGCTGATCGCCAGGGGTTTCTTCACGGATGAACAGCCACAGATCGTTTGCCTGATCGAGGTCGGCCAGGATTGGATAGGGGTTGTAGCGCTGCCAGCAGAGATCCGGATGGATGCCATCGATCATCGGAGAGGGGACCCCTTCGATGCGAAGCCCAAGAGTTTTCCAGAGCGGCCGGATATCTCCCTTGGGCTGTGGCGGTTGGCCCCCGAACATCCCCCCTTGCTGCTGCTTCGGTTCCCCCGTTCCCGGGAATCCAAAGGTGACTGCCTTGGGGTCTTCGAAAATCGCCGTAGGGATCCCCGACTTGACCGCGTCGATGAAGTTCACCATCTGCTCAGGGGAGAGACTGGAGGGCTGCACAGCCAGCAGCACATCGCACTGACCGGCGGCGATCGCCGAGGCTGGGTCGATGTCGACGATTTCATACTGCTTGGAGAGTTCGTTGATGATCGCCTGCTTGGGAAGTTGCTGGAAGTTGGCCATGGAAAAGCCGCCGGCCATCTGGGCGTCGGTCTTGAGGACCCCAAGCTTTTTCCGGCTGGGCTTGGAAACGGTATTGAGCGATCGGATCAGTTCGTATTCCACCGGAACACCCGATCCGAAGAAGGGGACCACCACTTTCTCCAGACCGCTGCGGAAGGCCACCCCAAGAATGACGTTCTGGTCGGACATCGTCCCCCGTTCCCGAACTCGGATCCGATTCGGAGTGATTCCATACTGCTCCTCGGCCAGCTTCGCCTCCTCGCTGATCGACTCCAGGTTGTCGTTGATCCGCACTTCCAAAGGCACCTTGTTCGCCTTGGCCACCGACTCGAATTCCTTCAGCATCGAAATCAATTCGTACTTGGTCTTTGAGTAGGCTTCGGGGACTTCGCCCGAGAGATAGGCATCGACCACAATCGGTCGCTCGGGCTTCAGCGTCCGAATCATCTCCCGGGTCGTCGGGGAAATCGAACTGACTCGGCCCACCGTCACGTCTTGTCGCTGGTCGTTGTTGCGGAAGAAGAAACTCCCCAGAACCGCGATGGCTCCCAGCAACAAGATGCGGGTGAAGTAGTGGAGAAACATCGTGTTCCCCTCTTTCCCGCCGCTCCAGTGACGCCGTCCAATCAGCACCATGCACAGATACAGACCGACCATCGCCAGTAGGATGAAGTAAGCCAGCGAGGAAAGGCTGATCACGCCCCGCCCAAAGTCGTCGAAACGCTCGGTGATGCTGAAGCCCTTGATCATCCGCGTGATGGCTCGGTTGGGTGCGATCACATCGGACATCGATGCAAAAGCGAGGGGCGCATTGAACAGAGCCCCCAGAATGAACCCGACCGTCAGATTGTTGGTCAAAAAGGAGGCGATCATGCCGATGGCAATCATTGCCATCCCGATGCACCAGTAACCGAGATAATTGGCAAAAAAGAGCCCCGTATCGACATTGCCCAAGGTCAGGAAAACCAGCACCAAGAAGGTGGAGATCTGAGAGAAGAGCAGGGAAGCGGTGTAAATCGCACCGGCAGACAGGTACTTCCCGATGACGATGTCGAAATCATCCGCCGGCAATGTCAAAAGCAACTCGTCCGTCCCTTGACGCCGCTCTTCCGCCCAGATGCTCATCGTGATCGCCGGGATGAAAAAGAGCATGATGATCGGGAACCACTTGTTCAGCTGCCCGAGCGTCGCGAGATTGCTGCTGAAAAATTCATGGGGCCAAAAAGCCGCCATGGAGGTCAGCAAAACGAACAGGCAAAGGAACACGTAGCCGGTCGGGTTGCTGAAGTACCCGAGAAAATTCCGCTTGAGCACCGCGAAGGCTGCCCGTTTGCGTCTGGCCAGCAGGTAGATCGGTACGCCAACCACCACCAGGAACATCAAGTCCATCAACAGCAAAGTCGCAAAACTGACCAATCCCAATCCAGGTGACATGATCGATTATTGTCCTTATCGCTAGTTCGTGATTGATTCGCCAGGGGTCTCACCTCGGGCGGAAGAGAACTCACCGCCTCGGAGGCTAGCTCCATTCGACGGCCGTTCGCTTCCACCCGTCCGGGCCCCATCCATCAGGCGCTGGCATGCGTCAGTTTCTTGAACGCGCCATCGAGGTCTCCCTGCACCTTCTTCAGTTCATCGACCGATCCCTCAAAAACCTTGCGCCCTTCATTGATCATGATGACGCGGTCAGCCATCGCCTCCACCTCCTGGAGGATATGTGTCGACAGCAGGATCGTTTTGGTTTCTCTTAGCCGCCGCATCGTCGAGCGGACTTCGCGGATTTGGTTGGGATCGAGGCCTGCGGTCGGTTCATCGAGGATCAGAACATCCGGTTCGTGCAGAAGAGCCTGCGCCATCCCGACGCGCTGACGAAAACCTTTGGAAAGCTTGCTGATCGCCTTGTGCACCACACTTCCCAGGTCGCACAACTCAATGACCGCCTCGATTCGCTCACGCTTCCTCGCCGCACTCATCCCCCGTGCATCGGCAAAGAACGTCAACATGCTCATCGGCGTCATGTCGGGATAGAGCGGACCGTTTTCGGGAAGGTAGCCCAGGCGATGAGAACCGGCGATCCGGTCTTTGTACATGTCGTGTCCTGCGATTCTGGCGAACCCTTCGCTGGGGGCCAGGTAGCCGGTCAGCATCTTCATGGTGGTGCTTTTTCCCGCCCCGTTGGGGCCCAAAAACGCCACCAGTTCCCCCTCGTAGACCTTGAACGAAACATCGCGAGTCGCCGCGAAGGGACCATAAAACTTCGAAAGCCCCTCCGCCTCGATCATCGCTCTGCGATGGGCCGATGTGTCGCCGCTTGCTTGCGTGCTGCGATTCATTTCGTCGCTCTCCTAAGGCATTTCGGTCGCGATAGCGGGCCAGTTCCGGCAAGACTCCAGCCGGCGCCTTGCCAAGCCGATTGCCGCCAGGCAGCGAATTTTCGCCGCCACTGTGCCCGATGAAAGATCCTCGCCATGTTGCTTTTACGCAATACCCCGGCACCAGGTTCATTCGATCCCAGAAGCTAGTATTGAGCGCAGCCAAACCGGGATCCAGGCGATCACCACGCCTGCGGCCCCCCCGCAGATGGCTCCTGCCCCCCTCCGCTTGGTCATGCGGCATGGGGGCGGCAGGCAATCGAGGAAATCCGGCCCCAAAAGCATCGTCATTCAAAGAAGTTACAAAACTGGCGTATTCCCTTGCCGTGGAAGATTCTTCGTCGATAGCAAGGAGAGGATGGGAACTCTCAGGGATCAGCGTTTTGACCCCCGCGCAGCTTCTGTGGAATAGAAAAAACTCCACCCAAATCGATCTCAGATTATCCCATGCAGATCGATCCCAAGGGGATCGTAGGCAACTCGGCCAGCTCGAAAACAGAACGATCCCAAGATGGATGCCTTTTGCCGTCTGTCCGCATTGGGTTCCCCTGGATTAGAATGCATCGGGGTTTGGGACCAGAAACTTGGAGAGCCGCCGAGGTCCGCGCCAGGCTGTCCCAGAGGTGGTTCCACAGGATTGTCCGTAGCAGGAGTTGACCGAACATGTCGTCTGGTGATTCGTTCCAAAATCGCGGGGATGCCTTGGAGAATGAGTTCTTCCGCAAGGTGGACCAGGAGCTCCTGGAGCGGCTGCAGAAGCAGGCGGACATCGAATCGCTGCGAGAATGCCTCGGTATTCGCGATGACAAAGTCGCCGCTTCTCTGCTGGCTGCCGGTGTGACGGTTCGTACCGCAACTGCCTTGAGACTGGTGCCTCTGGTGGCCGTCGCCTGGGCCGATGGTCGGATCGAAGCCAGCGAGCGAGAGATGGTGCTCAGCGCTGCGGAAAAGCACGGCATCACCCCGCAAAGCCCAGGGGGACAACTCCTCCGAGGATGGCTTGATCAAAAGCCCTCACTGGAAATGATGGATACCTGGGTTTCTTACGCCGGCCGGCTAGCTGAAAAGCTAACGCCTCAAGAGAGCGCTCACCTGCGTCAGGTGATCGTCGAAGAGATGCAGCAGGTGGCCGAAGCATCAGGTGGCTTCCTGGGTTTCGCGGCAGTCTCTTCCGGCGAGAGCACCATCATCAAGCGGATCGAGGCGGCTCTTTCGCAAACAGCTTAGGATCCCCATGGGAACCGACCCAGGAACACCTCAGGTTGTCTGGCACCCCCAGACTGTCAGCAGAGAAGGGCGAGCGGAACGCAACGGCCACCGAAGCGCCCTGCTGTGGTTTACCGGTCTGAGCGGATCGGGAAAAAGCACGATCGCCAACTTGGTCGAACAGCGCCTCCATCAACTCGGCCGGCACACCTTTCTGCTCGATGGCGACAACCTGCGTCATGGCCTGTGCAGCACCCCCAAACTGCTGGCAGAGGAGAACTACCCAACCTCCTTCTGCGACCGATTCGGGCTTGGATTCTCCCCGGAAGATCGGGAGGAGAACGTCCGGCGCGTCGGGGAGACCGCGAGACTTCTGGTGGAGGCAGGGGTGGTGGCACTGACGGCGCTGGTCAGCCCCTACAGGAAAGACCGCCAGCGGATCCGCAAGCGGATGGAAGCCCTCGGCGGACCTGGGGACTTCGTCGAGATTTTCGTCGATACGCCTCTGGAAATCTGTATCCAGCGCGACCCCAAGGGGCTTTATCAGCAGGCCCTCGCGGGGAAGATTCCACACTTCACCGGAGTCTCCGATCCCTACGAACCACCCGATGCCCCGGAAATCCATCTGGATGGATCGGGCAACATTCCACCGCAACAACTGGCCGATCAGGTGGTCGCATTCCTGGAACGCCAGGTCTTGCCTCTTCCGCGTTCCTCCTGATCTCTTGGCACCGCAGGCGGGCAGTCTGCGTTGACACCCCTCCACCCAGTTGCTAATTACCGCCTGCTGGGAAGGCATCGAAGCCTGTTGAGTGAGGGATATGGTGCGCCGTCTTCAAGTTGCCACAGCATTCTACCAGTCGCCATGGTGGCACGCCTTCCTGGTGATGGCACTGCTTTGCGCCTGCGTGCCACCCATCGGCCGCGCCCAATCTGCCGCCTGGAACGGCAACCTCACAAGCTCCCAGCAATTTACTGGCTCCCAGCCATTCGATCCCAACTGGCCCGAAGCCGCGACATCCACCACTCCCGATCTGGGCGCGACGATCTCTGGAGAAACGACCAGCGACCTCTATTTTCCGGAAGCGATGCAGGCGGAGCCCGCCGGAAGCTTGATCGACCTGGACCGGCAGATACCCTGGAACTTCACCCCTCCGTCACCTGACGAACAAGGAGTGTCTCTGGAAGGCGAATCGACCGTCAGCAACACGATCCTGCCGGTCTGGCTGCGGATGGGGCCGCTGGACAGCTATCGCAGTGAGGAACGATCCCAGGAAGTGTTGCCGGGGGATGGCAATCAATTCGGCTGGTATTCCTGGAATTCCCAAACCTACCTGGATGCCGCTTCCCAATCGGGTCTGATAGGAGGCATCAACATCCACTGGCTGTCGGGGCCGGAAGTTGTACCATTGCCACCGCGTCTTTATGACTTCGTGATCGGCTATCAGAATCGCGTGAAGCTGACCGAATCGCTTCGCGTCGATGCTGCCACCAGCATCGGCATTTTCAGCGACTTTGAGGACAGTGCGCGGGACGGGATTCGCTTCCCCAGCCACCTGGTTGGTTTCTACAGCCCCCACAGTTCCAGCGACTGGGTACTTGGAGTCGACTACATCGACCGAGATGACATCAAGCTGCTTCCGGTCTTCGGTTTTTCGTGGCACGATGACGCTTCGGCTCCCATCCGTTGGGACTTGATCTTCCCCAGACCACGTGTCACCGCTCGGATCTCAGAGCACCAATGGCTGTACGTGGCAGGTCGATACGAAGGAGGAAGCTGGGACATCGAGCTGCCGGATCAACGCGACGAGGTGATGACCTACCGGGATATCCGTCTGGTGGTCGGACTGGACTGCGTCAGCGAGGGCCGAGTCGATGGCCTGGAAATGGGATTTGCCTTTGATCGCCAGCTCCAGTTCCGCCACGCCGAATCCAAAGACCGATTCGACGATGCCTTCATCATCCGCTGGACCACTCTGCGGTAGCTCCAACAACCGATCGACTTTCAAAGGGCCTGGAATCTTGCGGTACCCAGCCAGGCCAACAAGATCAAACCCAATCCAACACCCCACCTCATGTATTGCCCTGAAATAGAGCCATCGGGACGAGGCGAAAGCCATGGGTGCCAGGAGACCAGCGTGTGCGCTAGTCCAATCCCGATCAACCCGAAAGCGAAATCGACGATAGCGCTGGCCGTGGAACAATAGCCGTTGACGAGAATGCACTGCGCCGCTTCGAGCAAGAAGCAAAAAACAAACATCCAACCTGCCGCAGATCGCAAAGATCGCAGAGGTCGTTTGTTCGATGTGACCAAAATCGCTGCGAGGATTCCCGCAAGCATCATCGGTCCGTTTCTCATAAGGATCTGGGAAAGAGAGCCCAGGTAACGAAAGTCAGGCACCAACGCGATCGTCAGCGACTCCACCTTGAGGTAGATTTCGCGCATATTCCCCTCGAATTCCAGAGGCTGAAGACGCCGGTAGATCATGTCGGCTCCACGCCGCCTTGGCGTGTTACGTCATCAATATGCAGACCGTCCAGGAATCAGTGAAAACCAATCCATCAACCACCAGCCAGGAACAACTTGAAAATTTTAGATTTTCCTGTCCACCGATGATGACGGCAGGTCGATCAGGGTTTTCTGATCGGATCACGATCGGTTGCTCGCGGGTACCATGAATCGCCTTCACTCCGACCCCGCCCCGATGGTACCCTTCCTTCAAAATCACCTCATCTCCAGGAACCAAGGTCGAAAAGACCGCAGAAAGTTTGGTCCCAGGTTCCACGACAATTTCCCTGCCCTGAACGTCGCTCTCCATAGCTTGCAGGAGAAGCAAAACAAAGAGTACTGCGGTGAAAGCGCCGTATCTGGTGAATGGCAAGCGGCTGATCCCTTCACTTCGGGGCAGTGAGCGATCGGTCGCCATGAGACATCGTCCCATCTCGGAGAAATCGCTGTTCATGGATCTCATGGAATCACCTTGAGTGTGTCGATCGACTGATTCACAGAAGGCAGATGGGCTCTAACCAAGCGTCTGTTAGATGCCTCAAAGCGAAGCCCAGCATCGGTCGATCGACGACTCGACGACACTCGGTGAGATCGTCTCGGACGAAATCTGCTGCTTCAGTTCCTCCACCCTGGCAGCCCCCTCAATCAGATCTAAGCTCCACTGGAAATCGCGAGCTTCTCCAGGCTCCAGAACCACCAGTCGCCCTTGCTGTTGCTCGAATCCTCTGGGATTGGGAAACCCCGTCGCTGGCTCGATCCCTGTCACGTATCCATCCTCCAGGGCGCCGGTGTTCTTCCAGAGATTCAGGAAGGGAAGGGTGCGGGTATGGAATCCAATCGCCACCCCCTTTTCTCCCTTGGGATCAACCAGCATGGCGGTCGACCATCCCTGATCATCCGCTCGAGCTTTCATCAGATAGACCTGCTCGGCGAACCCTGCGGTCGGCCCTTCGTAACGGTTCCAATCGGAAACTCCCTCCGCTGCGCGCTCGTTGCGCGGGACCAGACGATCGAACGATGCATGCAGGGTCGACCCTTCGCCCAGCAGTGGAGTTCCAAGGTTGATGTGGTAAAGCAACTGCATCGTGGAAGGTGTCGACTTGAGGTTGACGACGCGATCGACGCAGGAAACTCCTTTGCGTCCGATTTCGAAGCGATACCGCACCTCCAGGCGGAGCCCTTGGATCAGAAAGCGCACCTCATCAACAGCCCCCACCACTTCCAATACCCCTTTTTGCCGATCGATGAGAACCTCCAGGTGATGGGCAGGCAGATTGCCGATTCGACCGTGGAGTGGATAGAGCAGCCGACCGTTGGAATCGTGCTCGGGAGCCCCATTGCTCTCCAAGCCGCAACGCACCACCAGCTCGTCGAATCCCTCCAGCCACCCCAGTCCGCTGGGATCGTGGACGGGAACCCACTGGGGATGGACGGGCCCCTTCACTGGGCTGGTCCAGCCCAGGGGCGTCGTTCCCGACTGGCATCGCCAAAGGCTCATTCCACGCGTCGCCAGAATGGTCGCTTCCCACTGGCCGTGACCAACCCTCAGTTGCTGCACGCCGCGGCGTTTCCCATCGCCAAGCGTCTCCCAGGCGAAGTAGAAATTGCCACCTTCCACCTCGATCGATCGCTCCATCGGGTCCGCTGTGGCTCCTGCTTGGCCATCGACAAGAACCCAGCGCGGAAAAAGGTCCCCAGATCCTGCATCGGTCGGTTTGGCCATCGCTGTAGCTCGTCTTTTCCGCGGTCCAATCCCCACATTCTGCCGACGACTTGGTGTCGCAACGGCTCCCTTTCGGCCACAATAACCGACATCTGGTTGGCTTGAAAGCCGACAGCCATCGGAATAAAACTAGTCGATTCCCGCGAACACTTGTGGGAATTGGCAAGATCCCCACCTGACCTCTCTCTGGAAACCACTCCATGACTCCCGTTCGACTTGATGAAGGCATGATCTCCAAGGACAACGTCGCCCGCATTCTGGATCGCGCTCTGGATGCCGGCGAAGGTCTGCTGCGCCTGACCCCAACCTGGGTCCCCCGTAGCTTCCTTCATCCAGGCAAGAGAATCAAACTGCACCCGCATGACTGGTATGCGTTCGGCGCCCAGCGCGGTGGGATCGACGAGCGATGGTTTGCCAGCACCACTGAAGCGGCCAACGAAGGGCGTGTCTGGCATGAAGGGCTCAGCTTCTGCCTCTTTGAGAACCAGAAGTTCCTCCTCAAGGATGCCGTCGCCGAAGCGGGCAATCGGCTGATCGGCCAAAAGATCTTCAGCCGCTATCAGAAATGGCCCGTTTACTCCAAGTTCTTCGACAACATGGGCCCCATCCCTCATCACATGCACCAGTCGCAGGAAGATGCAGCTCTGGTGGGACAGGAAGGGAAACCTGAGAGCTATTACTTCCCGCCCCAGTACAACAACGTCGACAACAATTTCTGCTACACCTTCATGGGGATCGAACCAGGGACAAGCAAGGAGCAACTGCGGCGATGCCTGGAGAATTGGAACCGTGGCGATAACGGCATCCTGGATCTCTCGCGGGCCTACCGACTGCAACGCGGAACCGGTTGGCTGATTCCTCCCGGGGTGCTGCATGCTCCAGGGTCTCTCTGCACCTACGAACCCCAGTGGGGCAGCGATGTCTTTGCGATGTTCCAGTCGATCGTCGAAGGCCGCTACGTTCCCTGGTCGCTTTTGGTAAAGGACATGCCACAGGAAAAGCACCAGGACCTCGACTTCATCATCGGTCAGCTCGATTGGGAAAAGAACGTCGATACACACTTCAAGGATCACAACTACCTGGAGCCGATCATCGATGCGGCGGCCAGCGGTAGCGGATACACCGATCGGTGGATCGTTTACGGCAACATCGACAGCAAGCAGCTCTTTTCCGCGAAAGAACTGACGGTTGAACCCGGTGCCAAATGCGTGCTGAAGGATCCGGGTGCCAGTGGATGGATCACGGTGCAGGGCAAGGGAACGATCGGAAAAATGGCTCTCCAGACACCGGCGATGATTCGCTTTGGGGCCAACACCGAAGACGAAGTCTTCATCTCACACGAAGCCGCGACGCGTGGTGTGGTGATTGAGAATACGGGTGCCGAGCCGTTGGTTGGCCTCCGGTACTTCGGTCCCGACGTCCATCCCAACCTTCCCGCCAACGGTGCCTGGAAAAAGAACTGACGGCAATCGATCCGGGGTGCTGAATTGTCTCAGCGCCCCGGGGTGCAATCCCATCCTGGCTGCAATCCTTCCCACTGGAGACCTCGTCATGACCTCCCCCACCTCTCCGAAACTCCATAATGCCATGTGGCCTGGTCTGGTTGGAAAAGGCCACGACCCCGGACAGGAACCCCCGATCAGCCTCGAACGGATGCTGGATCTGACCGCAGCGGCTCAGGTCAACGGCCAGAAGTTCGATGGGATCGACTACTTCCTCTTCCATCCCCACACCGACCCGACTGCCACCGACCAGCAACTGCACCAGATCGCCGATTTGATCGCGTCCAAGGGATTCGCTGTCGGTTCGCTGGTGGCCCCGGTCTGGCCCGGCACCGTCGGCGACTCGGCCATGGGCGATCTGGAGTCCCGCCAAAAGTTTCTCAATGCCGTGCGCGTCGCCTGCCGAATCGCTCGAGTCTTTGAGGACCACGGCGTGCGAAAGTACGGCGTCATCCGCATCGACTCGGCCGAGTTCGGGGTAGAGAAGTGGAGAGCCGACGCGAAGGCAAACACCGCGCGGATCGCGGAAACGTTTCGGGAAGCTGGAAAGATCGCGGCCGATCAGGGCCAGAGGTTGGCAGCCGAAGGGGAGATCTGCTGGGCAGGTATGCACTCCTGGAAAGACATGCTGGACCTTCTGGAAGAAGTTGGCATGCCCGGCACCGTCGGCTTCCAGGCCGACCTGGCGCATACCTACCTTTATCTGATGGGCTACAACGCTCCCGAGCATGCGCTGCTGCAGCCAGGGTACAGCGAGGAGGAATTCTGGGATGCCTACGAACGGATGACCGACAAACTGCGCCCCTGGACGATCGATTTCCATGTCGCGCAGAACGATGGCCAGGTCCATGGCGCTGGATCGCACGATAAAACAGGCAAGCACTGCCCGGCCGATGACCCCAACGGCAAACTCGACATCGTCCGCTGCTCGGGCTACTGGCTGAAGGACGCAGCCAAACGCGGCATCCAGCACATCTGTTGGGATGGTTGCATGTTCCCCAACAAAACGCTGGAAACCGCATCCACCTGGAATACGATCCTCGACACGATGCTGAAAGTTCGACAGGCTCACGGTTGGTAACCCCACCTGCTGCTCGTGGCCTAGCCGCTCTCCAAGCGGACTAGGCCATCCTCCCGGTTGCATCAATCTTTTTCAGAACAAAGGTCTTCCCCCAAGATGGCTCAACACACCCCCCTTCGCATCGGCATGGTTGGATATGGTTTCATGGGACGCGCCCACTCCAATGGCTACTCCCAGGCCAATCACTTTTTTCCGCTGAAGTACCAACCAGTGCTCCAGGCTGTCTGCGCCCGCAACCCAGACAAGGCAAAGGCATTCGCCGATCAATGGGGCTACCAGTCGATCGAAACCGATTGGCGGAAGCTGGTGGAGAGAAAGGATATCGATGCAATCGACATTTGCACGCCGAACAATCTCCACAAAGAGATCGCTCTGGCGGCTGCCGCCAACGGCAAGATGATCCTCTGCGAAAAACCTCTCTCGATGAATGTCGCCGAGGGAGAGGAAATGGTAGCGGCGGTCGAAAAAGCCGGTGTCGCCAACACGGTCTGGTACAACTACCGTCGCATCCCCGCCGTGACCCTCGCCAAACAGCTGATCGAGGAAGGCAAGCTGGGACGTATCTTCCACTACCGTGCCGTCTTCCTGCAGGACTGGACGATCTCAGAGGATGTTCCTCAAGGTGGCACCGCCACCTGGCGATTGGATGCCACCGCTGCCGGCAGCGGGGTAACCGGCGACCTGCTGGCCCACTGCATCGATACCGCCATCTGGCTCAACGGTTCCATCGACTCGGTCTCGGCTGCCACCGAGACGTTCGTCAAGGAACGGATGCATGCTGAGACCGGCAAGAAAGAGAAAGTCGAAATCGATGACGCTGCGGCCTTCTTGGCACGCTTCCGCAATGGATCGCTAGCTACCTTTGAATCGACCCGTTACGCTCGAGGACACAAAGCGCTCTACACCTTCGAAATCAACGGCGAACACGCGTCGATCAAGTGGGACCTCCACGACCTCCATCGCCTCAGCTACTTCGATCATCGCGACGAGGGCCGCGTTCGTGGCTGGCGCAGTATCCATGTCTCCGATGGCGATCAGCCCTACATGAAGAACTGGTGGGTTCCAGGGCTGCAGATCGGCTACGAACACAGCTTCGTTCACCAGGTCGTCGATTTCCTCAAGAGCCTCGAGACAGGTCAACCCTGCAGCCCCACCTTCCGCGAAGCTCTGGAAACCCAGCGTGTCTGCGATGCGGTGCTGGCCAGCGCCCAAACCGGCGCCTGGCACAAGGTCTGATCGCCTTCGGCCAACCTTACCATCATGGGGCTCGGAAGAGACAGCCCAGCTTCCGAGCCGCTGGATGGTTCTTGGGTCTGCCGCTACCGGACGGCTAGTTTCCTGGCGAACGCCAGCAGGACACGTGGTTCGATCGTCCTTTCGCTCCCCCGCGACTTTTCCCTGGGCCGCCGCGTACGCCTTGGAAGAAAGAGGCGATTTCGGGGAACTCGGTGGCCTCAACTGCACCCCCACCCAGGTGCACTGCTCTGGACGATCGACTCGCCTTGGACACCCCAGCAGCCTGATTCTCACACGGCGGCGATTCTGCGAAGTCATCGAGGGATTTCGAGCAACCAGGAAAGTGCACGCCACGCGGCATGCCCTCTGCCATCGCATCAGGCAGCACTGCCCGCCCCCGTTACTGCTGCCCGTCGCCTTTGACCCCGACGGTCCGCCTCCGGCTCTCCGGAAAGCGGCTTGGCCGACTGGACCGAATTGGTCGTCATGCTTCCTGGAGTTCGAACCAAGTTCCAAAGAAGCACTAGACAAAGCAATCGTCCCAACGTGGAAATCAGAAAGACCTGATGGTAGATGCCGAAAGCCGCAGCTCCCTTCCACAAAAGCCATCCCCCCAGCATCGAGCCGCCGCACCAAGCGATCGAATTGGCTAGGTTGAATCGCGTCATCACCCGGGCGCGGACCGATTGCGGTATTTGATTAAGAAACACCAACTGGAATCCCAGTTCGTAACCGGCCCAAAGGACTCCGGAGAGCGCTTGGACGAAGAAGATCCAGCGATGGTCGTTCGAAAGGGTCCAGAGCGAGGCCAGAGGCACCACCCCAATGGCCCCGACGACCAGAAGTTTCATGCCTCCCCAACGCTTCGCCAGCGCCCCCCAAATGGGAGATGCGATCGCCTTGCCACCCAAAGCGGCAGCCACCAGTAGGGTGAATTCCCCGTAGCTCAGCTGCAACTGCTTGAGCATGTAGGGGATGAAGAAAGGACCAGAGAATTGGACAAAGGCCTGCATCGCGACCAGAAAAAGAATCAAACGCCAAGCCAGCTTCATCGATTCGGGCCGCTCCGCACGATCCAGCACCTGCTCCGCTTTCTCTTCCTGTCCCCTTCGCCCGCTGTCGATCGGCGCCTGATGTTTCAACAGAAACAGCACCGATGCCAGACGCGATAGACCCGCCAACGCAAAGAGGACAGCAAATCCCTGCAACTCCCTGCCGGCCGACGCGCTGAACGATAGGATCAATCCGCCGATCAAAAAACCGATCATCGTCGCCAGTTGAAGCCATCTTCCGCGCCGACCAAAGAAACGGCTGCGGATCATCCCAGGTACCAACTGCGTGATCCAGGCGCTCCAGGCCGGCCCACCCGACATCCCAGCGCCCCAATAGCAGGAGACAACCAGAAACAGAAGCAGGGGATCGATCGATCCGTAAAGGGCGGCTAACAGCAACGGAACGAACATCAACGCCTGCACGGTACAGGCCAGAACCACCCACCGCTGATACGATCCCAATCTGCGAATCGCCCAGGGAGAAATCGTCTGCAGCAAACCACCGAGAAGAATCGGGATGCTGACAATCCAACCCGATGCTACTTCCCCCATCCCAATCGCCAGCGCGAAAGCAGGAATGTAGGTTTCGCCAAGCCCCACCATCAATCCGAAAAAGCCGCCATCGGCGGCGCTACGAGCCAGATTGGCGCGCAGCACCTGACCGGGTGCTTTGGCACCCTTCCGTTCTACCACCTCCATCGCCGCAACCTTCGCTTCCGGCTTCCATCTGGGCGGCTCGCCGGAGTGCCGCTATCAGGTCCGCGACCGGTTGGCTGGAACTCCCTTCCGCCCATCCCCGTCGCCGCCAACCCCCCCTTGGTCGAAAGATAGCTCCACGCCCCGGCGAATCAAGAGCAGCTTTTTCGGATTCCTGCTGCTGCCATCCACAAGAAACACGGATCCGAAGACGCTATGGCGTCCACCCTTCCACTGGCCCCCGTAATCGGGTGCTCCTTCCTCCTGTGGCCCCTCAAGACGCAAAGCCGGGCGATTTTTTGCGCCCCTTCCCGAATCGCGGCCGCTCGGGAACCTCCTCCTGCCCACCGCACAGCGACCGGAATCGATCGATGGTATCAGCGGGACCGCCCTAGGAGTGGCTCGACGCTTCCTCCGATAACCAATGCTGAATAAGACTTCCTTCATTCAAGGCGCTTCGCTGAGAACTCTTCATGGGGAAGATCTAGCCAAAAATGGAAGCCCAGAACAGAATTCAACTTTCGGGAATCCTACTCTCTCCCACCCGCTCACCCTTTTCGACTTCCAGCTCGGTCAAGGACTTTTCATGAAATTTCGCGAACTGCCGCTCGCCGGTGCCTACGCCATCGATCTGGAGAAACGGGAGGACGATCGAGGATTCTTCGCACGATACTTCTGCCAGCGGGAATTTCAGGAGCAAGGGCTGGTCCACCAGTGGGTTCAGATCAACAACAGCTACTGCCACCATCGCGGCACGCTGCGAGGTCTTCATTACCAGCTTCCTCCGAAAGCCGAAGTCAAGATGGTTCGATGCATCGCAGGAGCCATCTGGGATGTGATCGTCGATCTTCGACAAGGCTCTTCCACCTTCGGCAAGTGGACAGCGCTGGAGCTGTCATCATCCAACCGCACCATGATGTATGTGCCCCAAGGCTTTGCGCATGGCTTTTTCGCTCTGACAGATGACGCGGAAATCCTCTACTGCGTCTCAGAGTTCTACAGCCCCACTCACGAACGAACGCTCCACTGGAACGATCCGCTTCACAAGATCGACTGGCCCGGCCAGCCTACGGTTGTCTCCGACAAGGACCAGAACACCCCGTTCTGGAATCCTGCTCGCGATGTTGGAATCGTCCTTCCCGGATAGCATGTGCGTTCGACTCCCCAGACTTCAAACGCCCCTCTCGTTCCCGAGCATTCCATGAAACCGATTCTGGTCACTGGCGGCAGCGGCTTTATTGGACGGCAGGTGTTGCGATCGCTTCAGAAGCAGCCTCAGCCCTTGCGGCTTCTGGTTCGCCCCGGACAGGGTTCGAGTCTCTCGATTCGCGAGGGGATCGATGAGGTGATCGAATCGGGGGATCTGTTTTCCGAACCGCTGGATCGGATGTGCCAGATCACCAGCGGCATCGATACGATCGTCCATGTCGCTTGGTACGCTGAACACGGCAAGTACCTGCAGTCGGAGAAGAATCTCGATTGCCTGATCGGCACCCTGCAACTAGCCAAAGCTGCTTCGCTACAGCAGGTGCGTCGATTCGTCGGTGTGGGCAGCTGTTTCGAGTTCCGCTTTGGCCCCGAACCACTTGCACCCGACAGCCCTCTAGCCCCGGAAACACCCTACGCCAGCGCCAAGGTGGCGGCCTACTATGGACTTCTCCACTGGTTGGCTCTTCACCAGATCTCCTTTGCTTGGTGCCGGCTTTTCTACCTGTTTGGCGAGGGCGAAAACCCCAAACGACTAGTCCCTTATCTCCATCAGCAATTGGCTCAGGGCCATCCGGTCGACTTGACCAGCGGCAATCAGGTCCGCGACTTCATCGATGTCCGCGAAGCTGGCCGTCAGATTGCGCAGATTTCCCTTTCGGACCGCCAGGGGCCTCAGAATATCTGTACCGGAAAGGGGATCACCGTTCGGCAACTGGCGCTGGATGTCGCTCAGCAATATGGCCGCCCAGACCTCCTTCGCTTCGGGGCACGCCCCGACAACCTCACGGACCCTCCATTTGTTGTCGGAATCCCTTCCATCCCGACCGCCGACCCCTCGACATTCTAACATTCATTAGAATATTCTTTGGATCGACCAGGGGCTCAATCTTCCATCGATGCAGCAAGCCGCTCCACGTCCGGCCTACCCTCGAACAGAAGGCGCCTGGGCTGCCATCGCCAGTCAGGCGATCAGCCAGACAGCCGTTCTCGTAGGATCTCCACGATCCGCTGGGCTGCCTTCCCGTCCCATCCCTGAGGTGCCTGTCGGCGGCCGATTTCCCCACGCACCACGCGCTGGTAGGCCTGAGCGATTCGGTCGGGATCGGTCCCTGCAAGCTGATTGGTTCCATCGGTCACCGTCACCGGCCGTTCGGTGTTCTCGCGTAGGGTGATGCAGGGTACCTGCAGAATGGTTGTCTCCTCCTGAACCCCTCCGGAGTCGGTGAGCACCACTTTGGCATGGCTGGTCAACTTCAGGAAATCGAAATACCCCATCGGCTCGGTCAGCCTCAGCCTCTCCATCCGATCGATCCGATCGGCCAGACCGAATCGCGAAATCCGGTCGCGTGTCCTTGGATGGACGGGAAATACAACATCCATATCCTGAGCGATTCTGGAGATCGATTCGACGATCCTTCCGAAGACGACAGGATCGTCGACATTGGAGGGTCGATGCAATGTCACCAGAGCATAGCCCCCCGATTCGATCCCCATCTGCTCGAGGATGGTCGACTCTTCGGAGCGGTGTCGATGGGCCAAGAGCGTATCGATCATGCAGTTGCCGACCAGAAAAATCTTCTCCTGGGCGATCCCCTCGCGCTGCAGGTTTTCGACTCCACTGGGTTCGCTGACAAAAAGGTACTCGGACACCGAATCGGTCAGGATGCGATTGATCTCCTCGGGCATGCCGCGGTCCCCGCTTCGCAGCCCCGCCTCGACATGCGCCACAGGGATATGGGACTGGACGGCTGCGTACGTGCAGGCGATCGTCGAGGTGACATCGCCCACCACCATCACCACATCGGGCCGATGCGTCAGCAGTACCGGTTCGAAGGCCAGCAGGATCTTTCCCATCACGCTGGAAATCGTTCCCGACCCCACCTCCAGATGCGCATCGGGCCGCGGAATCCCTAGTTCCTCGAAGAACCGATCGGACATGTTGGGATCGTAGTGCTGGCCGGTATGCACCAGCAGCGCCTGACAATCGGGCGCTTCATGAAGGGCCCGCATCAGCGGCGCCACCTTCATGAAGTTCGGCCGGGCTCCAGCGATGACCATCGCTTTCATCGATCCAGTTCTCCCGTCGCGTCGATCACTGCCAGCAGACTACCTGTTGCCGCTTGTCCTTACCTAGCTTCCCGCCGACGCGGCAGGAGCCCCTTCCACCAGCGATTCCATCTGCAGGATCAACGCATCGGGCAGATACTTCTGCATCATCTGACGCGTCGTATCGAACATGGTATCGATCCGCTTCTGGGTCGCGAAAGGAATCGGTGGTCGATCGGTCGCCAACACCTTGCGCTGCACCGACTCCAGTGTCTTGGCTAGGCGATCGTAGGTCGCCACCCGCTTGAGTTCATCCAGCAGCTTTCGGGCATCATCGCCTTTGCCTTCCTTGACCCGCGCCTGGATGCGCATCGCCAGCATCTGTCGCCTTGCGACCGCATCGACGATTTCACCCTGAAGCCCTCTCAGGAAGGACTCCGCCTCCAGCCGACGCGAATCATCCGGAAGCTCTGCGACTTCCTTTTCATTCAATCCGACTAGAATCGGCAAGCGAGCCAACACGGTCTCGCCGTTGCGAACATAGTAGAGAAACAGCGGAGCTCGCAGCTGAACTTTTTCCTTCGGCACAGCCGCTGGAGGAACAGGTGCAGCGGGGGCCGCTGGAGGTGTGGCAGAGGTAGAAGCTGCCGCTGCAGTATCCCCTGCGGCAGCAGGCGCCGAAGGAGCTTCCGCGGGGGCTGGGGACGAAGGCTGGGCTGGGGACGAAGGCTGGGCCGGGGGTGACGCCGCTGCCCCTTCGCCCCCAGGTGCGGGCTGCTCATTGGTTGCAGCAGGCTGCGTGGCGGCGGCCGAAGCACCGTCTGCCGCCGTCCCTTCCGGCTTCCTGGCGTCATAGATCGCCACGCCCGGTTCCCGTGGATCGATCGTGAAGATACCTCGCCAATCGCTTCTGCCCTGCATGTCGAGATTGGTGTCCCCGGGAGACCGCTGGTAGACTGCCAGCCCCACTGCCGGCGACTGCGTCTCCCCCCTTAGCTTCAGCTCCAACTGCGTGCGATCGTGCGTCGGCTTCACCCGCAGTGCCACACGTTGAGTTCGTTTGTTCTGCCGTCCCTGGAGCGCTCCACGAATCCCGGAAAAGATCGCGCCGCGCTGCCGGATTGCATCTCCCTCGGTCACGGCGATGTAGGTCCAAGGAACCTCCTGCAAAAGCGTGGGCGTCCCGAATCGATCATTGCGCCGCAGCAACGGAATCAGGACGTCACCCAGATAGATCTTCGCCGGATGCTCTTCGGCGACGATCAAGCCAGCCGCTCGCACCCGCATCTCAACCGACTTGGCATCCGACTGTTCGATTCTGGCCACAGGGCAGAAGGCTTCGCTGGCACCATAACCAATCAGCCTCGGCAAACTCTCCCAGTGGCTGCACTCCAGCATGATTCTCGGTCCAAATCTCCGCATCGGACAGTCGAACTCCCGAATTTGGCATTCCAGAAGATCCGCCTTCCTCTGCACCACCACCAGCAAGATCTTGTCCATCGACCGAACCAGCGAATCGACCTGCCAGGGCAGTCGAACGAAAACAGGTCGAGCATATTCCTTGAGCCCTTCGGCATCGACTTGAGGAATCATGGCGGCGGCATGGGTTCCATCCACCACCCCCTGCAACAACTCCTCTAGTGTTTTCGCCTTACCCGCCAGCTTGGCGGCCAGTTTATTCCAGGTCTCAACCCCTTCAAATCGCTTCAATTCGCCCAGTACCTGCTGCTGCACGGAATCGACCATCGCCACCTGATCGATTTTTTCCAGTACGGCGTCAAGCGTCCGGATCGTCTTGGCCTCCGGATGGTCCTTGCGAACCACGATCACCATCTCACCGGCCATCAGATCGTCATATTGAATCGACTCCAAGTTGCGCTGCATGCGAACTCGCAGTAGTCCCGGCGCCTCGGTCGACTGCTGAATCCAGGTTGGACCGAACACCAGATCCACCTGCTGATCGATCTCGCGGTAGAGTTCCTGCCTCACCTGATCGCTTATCGGGATCGAAGGATCGATGCTGACCCAGGTCGTCACGCGGTAGGGATCGTACTCCCAGACCCCCTGTGCCCGCACGTTTGGTGCGGCACATAGGAACAGTGCTCCGATCCAAGCAGCCAACAGCGCCACTCGACATCCATGCGATGGCCACCGATTCGCTCGGGCTGCCCACCCGCTCGGCCGAGCAAAACATTCACTTACTGTATGCGTATGCGCCATTTTTCCATGTCCTGATAGAGGCTCATCGGCCGCTTGGCCGTGCCGCTGACCTCCGAACGAAATGCCGAGGTGTCGGTGATCTGCCAGAGCGGAAGTACCGGCAGATGATCATCGATGAGCGAATGAAGGTCCTGCAGCACTCGACGTACTTCCGCCCAGTTCTTGGCGAATCGAAGCTGCCCCAGCGCCTGCACGATGTAGGGATCGTTGGTTGCAGCCACTCCATCGGCCCCCAGCAAGCGTTCGGCATCGGTCGCCGGTTCCCACATCGCCGCCGAGACATAAAGCAGGTCGACCTGGTCGGCACCCGCACTCGATTGCCCTTTGGGTAGCACCACCAGCGTGGCGGGGATATCGAGAATCTTCCATTGCTGAACGAACGCCTCCCCCGCGATCCTCGCCGCTTCGTAATCGGGTACCCCCAACCGAATCGGCTCCAGCTTCGGCTCTGGTTCCTTCTTCTTAGCCGCCAGCTTCTTCAACTTCTCGGTCGTCAACAGGATTAGCAGTTTGGCAAGTCGTGGATCGTAAGCCACTGGCTCGATCGATACGTTGTAGGCATACGAGAGGGGGTCGGAATCGGATTTGCCAAGAGGAAACGGGCCGCTGATCAATCGGCTGTCGGCGCTGGTCTCTCCTCCAAGAATCTCCCCAGCGAGGATCGCTTCTCGATTGATTCCGTACAGGAGTGCCCTTCGAAAATCGGCCTCCTGCAAAAAGCGATGATTGCCTTTGGGAACCAGCATGTGGCTGGTCGGCAGCGCGTAGGGTTCTACGCGAATCCCCTTGATGCCAGCCAACAGCTTGGCATCGGCCGGATACAACTGGTCGATCGCTTCGATCTCTCCACGCACCAGATCCGACACGGCTCTACGAGGATCGCTGTAGAACCTTTCCACGATCTCCACCGGCTGGCCGGCCGTCGGAGGTTTGTCTTCATCCCACAGAAAGGAATTCGCGTCGCTATCCGCAGGAGCAATCCGGTAGGAACCTACCTTCTTGGGAGCTCCTTCCCCATACATCTCCGGGAGCTGCCATTGCATTAGCGCATGAGGCAGCACGTGGGGGCTGCGCAACTGCACCAGCAATCGATCCTCCCCCTCTTGAGAGATCTGATCGAAGATGGCAGCCCAGCTGGGTCGATAGTCGGGGGACTGCGGTCTGGCACGACGCAGCAACCACTGGCTAACTTCCAGCATCCCGGGACCATTGCCTCCCGGCTCCCGAAACTTCAGCTCCAACTGCTTCCGATCATCGCTCTGGCTGTACGTTCCCAGCGTGAATCGGTAGTCTCCCCCTTCGGGACCGGTGTTCCGAAACTCGAACAGCGGCTGACTGACCAGCATCCCGCTGCGCCGGCCTGCCCAATCGCTGATCGAAGTAGGGTCCGGCCTGTCGCTGCGCTGGAAGACGCCAACCCGGATCATCGGATACGCCGACACCAGCTCCTGATAAAACGGTTTGGCACCCGGCAGATCGGGATAGGTCGCCTGCATCTTGCTTGCCAGCACCCGCGCCTCGCGCAGCTTCCCCTCACCCTTCATCTGCTCCGCCTGCTGCTTCAGCTCAGTCGCCTGCTGGCGGAAATGGCTGTCCCACTTGCTCACCACCTCCAGCGGTGGATCCTTGTAGTCCCTGCCCAATCGCTTCAGCAGAATATCGGCCGATCGTTCATCCCCACTTTTCTGGAACCCATCGATCATCAATTCGGCGACTGCGGAGATGCGCTGCAGAGTCGATTCGGTTCGCGATGCAGGGTAGGTCCGATAGAGCTCTTCCAGCACCGCCAGCCCATGTGCCTTATCCTGGCGGTTGACCATATCCTCGGCACTTCCCGTCAGAAACGATTCCTGCAACTGAGCCAGGCCCGCCGTGTTGGGATGATTCTCGATCAGATAATTCAGATGCTCGAACGCCGAAGCATAGTCCTTGATCTGCATCAGGCGTTTGGCTTCCTGCAGCACTAATTCCTCGTAGAGCTGAATCTTCGCGATGTCTTTCCACTTCACCTCGTACTTGCGATCTGGGTGAATGGTCATCGAGACAATCAGCTTTTCGGTCGGATCGGGAGAGGAGGGGACCTTGCGATTTGGGAAGTCGAGCGGTAGGACGCGGACGATGTCGCCACCAGCTTCGGCCGTCAACGTGATCAGGTCAAACGGCCGTTCATTCATGATCGACTCATCGACCTCGACCGCACCTGTCTTTCCAACCCTCCCCCCGACGCCATCACCCTCTTCCTCTTGCCAACCAGCGGCGCGGGGAAGGGGGGCCAGCGACAGCATCAATGCCACCCAAACAACCTTCCAGGTGGTAAGTTCGAGGAACGAAACAGATCGAAGGAGCTGCATCATGAGCCACCTCCAGGGAGCTGATCGGCTGGCACTTCGATCACCACTCCTTGGTCGCCAGGCACCAGCACACGCCCCCCCGCCACAGCCGGGGCATAGCTGAGCGGCTCACCGATCTCTACGGGAGTCACTGCGGATCCGTCAGAATCCTTGACGCCATACAGTCGCCCAGCAGCCGACGAGATCCACCACAGGCCACCTTGAGCCACTGGAGGGCCGACCAGCGAAGCGCTGGGAAGCGGCGTCGACCATCGGCGAGCCCCTGCTTCATCGACCGCCACCAGCCCTTCTCCATCGGTCCAGACCAACAGCCCACCTGGAATCGCATAAGGTCCCCAGGCGACTCGCCCCGACAACTGCAGGCTTGCCCCCTTCGAAAGATCCGCCCCTTGGTAGAACTCCAGGAGATCTCCGGTCGGGCCACTGGCCACACCCACCACCGACGAACCGACGCCGATCCAGGGCCCAGTCAACGGCCGTTCGGTGGTGACTTCCTGCAGAGACCGAATGGCATTGCCGGTCGCCAGTCGGTACAGCCGCTGTTTGTTGTCGGCGACAACTACCGTCTGCTTGTCTGGCATCAGAACCGCTCCGGTCCACGCCTGCCCACCCTGCGGATCCAGCGGCGGCTGGAAGGGCTGCGCCTTGGTTTCCCCAGTCCCAGGGTCGACCATAGCGATCTGACCATTGCTGAGCAGCAGCAGCAGGTTGCCACCTACCGGCACCGGAGTTCCGGTGGCCACCGCCCCTCCCAGGGCCATCGCCACGCGCCGCAGCGGTGCCGCAGCACCCCCAGACGTCTCCGCGACAATCATCTGGTTGCCCTGGGATTCATTGAGCATCACCCAGCGACCGTCCCCAGCGTCAACAGGACTGCGAAACAAAAGCGAACGCTCGTTGCGACCAGCATTCTCGACCATCTTGGAAGCTCGGCCGCTGGCCAGATCGTCGGCTTCCACGCGATAATCAGCCGCCTGGCTGGTCACCGCTCGCATCGGGAATCCCTGATCGCCTGGAAGGAGCGCCGAGACCGGAGTCCCCAGATCGACTTCCCAGGCCATCTCTCCACTGACCCCATCGACCGCCGCCACTCGCACACCACGCGTCCCCCGAAGGATTCGCGAATGCACCACCAGGGGTCCCAGACGCTGCGCGGGACCTGTGAATTGATCCTGATCTTCTTTCACCCACTCGGGATCGAGCAGTTGCTTGCTGACGACCACCTTCAAGCGAGTGAAGTTGCGGCCGGTCAGCCACAGTTCGTTTTTATCGAGCAATGGCCAGAGGTCGCGTGGCTGAGTTTCGCTGGCCACACGCGAAGCCAACTTAGTGACCTGATCGGTCGCATTCGATGGCTCGATATCGAGAATCACCACCTCCCCTAGATCGGTCACCAGCACCACCCGACGTCCCTCGACCTGAGCTGGAACGACGACATGTCCGCGCAAGCGAATCGAAGGCTGGCCTGGGGTGAGATTCTTCCCTTGGTCGTCACACTTGAGCACGCGAATCAGGCAGTAACCGGGTCCTTCGTTCTCAAAGATCAGCACATGCCCTAGTGCGTAGACAGGCGGAACCTTGACGGAACCTTCTCGATGCCCCAGGTAAAAGACTTCGTCGCATGCACCCGATCGACGGGAGACAACGTAAAGATTGGAATGGTTACCGAGCACATAACCGAATTCCCGGCCTCCATAAAAACCAGGGCTGACGTCGACCGGCTGCGGCAACTGCTTCCCCCAACGGCTCATGCCCGTCTGGAGATCCAGCGCGCACAGCTTGCCATCGCGCGATGCCACAAAGAGGTCATCGCGATCGACCATCGGCGAGAGGACCGGACCGCCCAGCGAGGCTTCCCACAAGGCGCTACCATCGGCGGTCTGCATCCGGCGCACCAACCCCTGCTCGGGGAAGTTAGCGATCCAATCGCTTTCGAGTTCCTTGGCCACCCGCAGCGGATCCCCCTGCCATTGACTTCCAAGGTACTTCCGCCACTTCACATCGCCGCTGCGTGCATCGAGCCCGTAGGCGGCATCCTTGGCGCGCACCACCACGGTCCCATCGACCTCGGCAGCAACCGCTCCGCCGCGCCGATTCGCCAGGATGGCGCTAGGCAGTGCAGGAACCGCCGACGGGGGATTGGCGGTCGATTGCACCTGCACGGTCGATGATCCAACCAGCGACTGCTGGATCCTGGTCGCCTCGGCCACCAGTTCCACGATCTGCGGCTCGGTCTCAAGCTGCGGGTAGTTTCTCACCAGGGCACGGCGCGCTGCATAGGCCATATCGACTTCCTGCTTCCCCAGCGACTCCTTCATCGCAGCGACGGTTGCCACCAAGTCCTCGCTCCGTTTGATATCGCGCACGATCCGATCGCGGCTCTCCTCGATCCGCTTGATCCGCGCCTCGTTCTGATTGCGTTCCTGAGTCCCGACATACTGCGGGTTCTGAATCAAGGTCAGGTGCTCTTCCAATCCGCCCACCAGCGACTTCTTTTCGTCGATCGCCTTAGCGTTATCGGCCTTCTGATTGAATTTCTCAGCAATCGTCAGCAGCGCACTGGCCAAATCCGGCCGCTCGGCAGTCAACGCCGATTCTTCCACCAGCGTTGGCAGCGTTTCCTTGCTGACTTTCAGCGCCTCGGCCGGATCCGTCGATCGCTCAGCCGCATGACGAATCTTCGATAGGCCGATCCGTACCCTTGCCAGACTTGCATTCTCATCCGACGGGAATCGCTTCAGAAACTCCGAGTAGCGGGCTTGGGCCAGTTCGTAATCCCGCCCTTCATACGCTTTCTTCGACATGTCCAGCCAGTCGCTGGAGCTTCCTTTCCACATCCAGTAACCCAATCCGGCCAGCGGCACCAGTAGCAACAGCAGGATCGAAAGAAATCCATAGATGCGGAACTGATCCCAGTTGTTCTTCTTCGCGACTGGCAGTTTGGTGGTTGCGCGCGGCAGGGCAGTCGTAAAGGCGTCATCGACCGGTGCGGGAGCACGCGATGCCTTTCGTTTGCTCTTCTTCGGCAGTACCACCTTCTGCGATGGCTCCTCCTGCGGTGCGACCGACTCCTCTTCGATCAAGACCGCCGCTGGCGGCGTCTTGTCGGAACCGCTCCGCCGAGGTTCGGCTAGAAGATCATCCGGTATCAGATCGAGGTCGTCCTTCGACTCCGATCTTGCCGGAGGCTTTTCGCTACCTGCCGTCGGCTGGTCATCGCGCAGCGATGCAATCAGCTTGGTCGCCTGAAAGCGAGTCAGCTGGCCATTTTCTACCAGAACTTTAGCGACCGCTTCGGGTGTGACTCGCCCTTTCGACTCGGCCAATTGCCGCCGCAATTCGGCGATCACTTCCTTGTCGATCAGACCCTGTGACTCCAACAGATCGATAAATTGCTTTGCTTCGCTCACGTTCGACACAGCTCTTTCGCGTGGAAAAGTCAGAATGATGGATCAGGCAAGCAGCAGCGCTTCCAGTGCACGCTCAATCGAATTCCTCGACCACTGAAACCTGAAACGACGAAAATCCTTTGGTTCGACCGGCATCCAGCGCCTGGATTACCGCCTGGTGGATGCAGTCCTGATGGGCCTGCACAATCAGCTTGGTCACTTCATCCTCGGCCCCCGAGTCGAGCCTCGCTTCTTCCAGCAAGCCGATCAGATCCTGCTTGCTGGCCGCATCCCGCTCGGTTCCATCCGGAAACAGCACGGTGTAGCTGTTGAACTCATCGATCTGCACCGTCACCGATTCTTCCATTTCCTTGATCTGCGGAACCGCTTGACTGCTGGCTTCATCACTCTTCTCGGCGGGTACTTGGATCGATTTCTGCATGGTGAAATTGGCGGTAATCATGAAGAAGATAAGGAGGAGGAACGTCACGTCGACCATGGGGGTCATGTCCATGTCGTCCTTGGGCACCTCCCGCTTCTTCATCTGCATGGGCGGGTCCAGCTCTTCTTCCTCCACCGCGGCAGATTCTCGGCGGCCTGAACTGGTAGCAGCGAGAGCGGACTGGCCTGCTTCTTCGGATTCCTCTCCCTGGTCGGCTGCCGCTAGTTGCTCTTTCCAGCGCGTGGCCTGCGCCGCTTTCTGAGCGGCTTCCGCCTTGGCCTGCTTGGCTGCAGCAACCTGTTCCTCGGTCGGTAGTTGAACTTTCCCTTCGCAATCGGGGCAGGGGATCTCTCGGCCCAGCATACGGGCATGGATCGACCGGACGGACTTGCAATGAGGGCACTGGAAGCGAAACGTCGACATCGATGCTCAACCTGACTGTTTGACGCCGATATGTATTAACTGACCCTCTTCCAGCGACTGGCTGATCGCCTGCTTGATACGATCGACCTCACCGTAGCGGACCGATCCCTCGGACTTGATCAGCACTTCGGTTTTGCCGGTACCCAGTCCCTCTTCGATGTACTGCGCAATCTCGGCTTCCTGCTGCTGGATATCGTTGGAGAAAGGAGCCCCCTCGGGTCGCGTCACGGCGGCCACCTCTCCAGTGCCTCGTTTGAGGACCAGGATGATGCAGTTCTTCTCCACCACCGATCCGCCCTGGGTTGCCATCGGTAGCGTCACCGGTTCACTGCGTCCAATCTTGGATGCTACAAGAAAGAAAATCAGAAGCAGGAAGGTGATGTCGATCATCGGAGTGATATCCATCTCGTCGTCCAGAGGCGCTTGCTTGCGCAGCGCCACCGGTTCGTCGATCTCCTCCTCCAGGTCGTCTTCTAGCTCGTCGCTCATCGATCACCAGCCCCATGCATTCCAGTAGCTGTTTTTCACCCAGTGGCAAACCTGCCACAAGCAAGGCAACTTCTTCCCGTGCTGCGTCAGGCCGATCTGCGGTCGCTACCCGTTTCCCGTGCCAGACCCGCCTTGAAGGCTTCCAGAAACCGGTTCAGCCCTGCGCCGACCAGATCCTGCATTTCCCGAATGCGGTTGGTGATCATCGCCATGGCCATCACCAGCGGAATGGCAATCAGCAGACCGATGGCGGTCGTTTCCAGGGCCACGCGGATGTCACCGGCCAGCTCGTCCGGCTTGACATTGTCGCTGCTGGCCAGCTTGCCGAACGCGCCCATCATCCCCAGCACCGTCCCGAAGAGTCCCAGCATCGGGGCCGTTTTGATCACGGTGACGATCCAAGCCATGCGGTTGTCGAAATCGGCCAGGACATCGCGCTGAAAGCGGTCGGTCACCAATTGACGCACTTTCTGGTAACCCAATCCGCGATTGAGGCTTGCTAGGTGCATCATCATGGGCAGCGCTTTCTCGTTCCCCTCGCATGCCTTCTCTACCGCCGCAAAGTCCCCCGCCCGCAGCGAAGGCTCCAGCTGATCCAGAAAGGCATTCTGCGCATCCTCGTTCTTGAATCGTTTTCTTGCGACGCGCGACAGCACCACGACGACGCAGAAAAGACCCCACAGCGCTACGGCGGCGAGGAAGAAGTAATCCAGAAAACTGACAAAGTTAAAAACGTCGGTCATGCTCGATCTGCTTTCATCAACGAACTGCTGTTGGACTTCAAACGAATAATCGAACCGGATCCTGGAACCTACTTGCCACCGGCTACCGCGCGGTACCGCTGGTCGATCACCACCCACTCGTACCCACCCGACCCTTTGGCCCGGCTTTCAAAAACGGTTTTGGCGATTTCCTTGACCTTCACGTTCTTCCCCTTTTTCTCTCGGGCGTAAAGCATTTCACGCTGCGCGAGGTCTTCCTGCAGAGGATCGGGGATGAACTTGAGAACCATGCGGCGTCCGGTCTGCACGCCCCCTTTCTGAAGCAGCTGGCGGTCGTATTGCAGAAGTGGACCTTCCTGCCGCCACATGAAGTAGAGTCTTTTCTCTGCGTCCCCGGCACCGCTTCGCTTTTTGGCGGCGCCGGTGAAGTTGGCGACGTAATCGACTGTGGAAACCCCACCGCCGATCGCACCCAGTTCAATCTTGTAGAAGTCGAGCTGCGATGCGTACTGCTGTTGGCTGCGCGCTAGAAACTTCAGCTCCCATCGCTCGTACCGAGGCACGATGTCGTCCCCTTCCCCAAGCGGCCCGGGAGGACGCGAGTCCCCTTGGCCGGTACCTGGGGAAGCTGCCAAAGCGGAGGTGTCCAGCGAGTCGAGGGACGCCAAGACGGAACTGAGCGTTTCGGTCACCGCCTCCAACGTCTGTTCCAGCGACGGCTCGCTGATCTCCTCCACCTCTTCCGCCCCAGGCGGCTCCAGATCCCTGGCAAAGCCCGCCGCATGATCCCCACGCCCCGCAATCCGCTCGGGCTCCAGAACAATCTTCTCCGGACCCCATTTGTAGTTATGCAAAAAATAGATCGCCCCCATCATCGCCACCGCTAGGCCGATCATCAGCACCAGGCTCAACAGCATGCTGGAGACTAGATCCACCTTGCTGGTGCGAAGCAGGTCGTATTCGCGCACATCCGACGGAGAATTGCTGCTCGGCTCGATCACGCTCATCGATCACTGCTCCACAAACACAAAATCGGGCCGCACTCCCTGATACCATTCCTGCCATAACGCGACCGCTTTCTTGCGGTCAGCTTCGTTGGGCGGCTGATCGATCGGAAAGACGCGGGTCGTCATTCTCCGAGAAAGAATCCGAAGGGAGTTTTCTGCATACTTCGGCACGTAAGGATCGGGATCGGTCAGCGCATAGATCAGTGCCGGCACAAAATCGAGGTCATCGCCTCGCCCCAATAGCTTGGCAGCACCCCGGCGTGCCATGGGATCCTTGCCGCTGAGGAGTCGGCTGAGCCGGTTGAGCTGTTCTTTGCGACGCTTGGGATCCGCGTCCAGTTTCATCCGGTCCGAAACCAGTGCGTCGTCCATCTTGGCGGTTCCTTCCGCCTCCATCATTTTGAGCATGTCATCCAACGAAGAGGTTTTGGTCTTGTCGACCACCTTCCCATCCACCGATCCCGCGTTGGCGAGATCCTTGGGCAGTTCAAAGCCACCCATCAGCACCCCTTCATTGATTTTACCGATCGCCTTCTGCGTGCTGCGGATCAGGTAGAGCACCGCGAAGGAAGTGCTGACTTCGGGAGGCGTGTTGTCGCGATCTTCTGCCAGAGCCCCAAAGGCGCCGGTCGCGGGATCCTGCACCTTGCGAAACTCTTCGACACCGCGGTTGTACCATGCCGGGCTTTTGATCTGCTTGCCCTGCCGAATCTCGAGAAACGCTTCGCATCGCTCTTCGCTGTAGCGAAAGTAATAATGCCATCCACTTGCCGCGGCCCGGGTGTAGGGATTCTTGGCAAACATCCCCACCGCATTGTTGATTGTTCCTTCCACTTGTTCGCGCTGCATCGTCACCTTCTTGCGAGGATTGTTCAAATCCTCCTCCACCACCCGCTTGAACGCCTTAGGAATGTAATCCTCTTCGGCGTCCGCCTTGCGGTTGCGATAGAACCCAAGAAAGTCCCCTGCGACCAGCACTGCCGAGAGACCCGCTGCCCCCATCCGGTGATCGATAAACCCGCCGCCAGCCCCTTCGTTGGAGTTGGGCTGATCGCCTCCGATGCGTCCCTGATAGTTCCAGCTGCCCGACGCCAGTTGCTCCGCCTGCAACCACTTCAAACATCGCTCCACCATATCCACCTGCACCGGAACCCCCATCTGATCGAGGGTCCATAGGGCCAGAATGACATATTGCACCTGGGAGGTGTCACCTGTGCGGGCGTGGGCGCCTGCTAGGTAACCGAAAGCGCCATAGGGTCGCTGAACCTTAGAAAAGAAGTCTCGCAGAGTCTCGCATTCCTTGCGATACACATCGACATCCACCGACGCCAGCAGCATCGCCGCCACAGCCGCCTCGTAGATGATTTTCTCGTATCCTCCTCCCGCATCCGGCCTTCCAGTCCGGTTGGTGACATCCTTGGCCAGAGCAATCCCCCGCTTGACCAGCGCGTGATTCGAATCGCTCCTGACCTTGTAATGTGCCAGCGCCATCAGCATGGTGCCGCCTTCGTACTGGCCGATGTTGCCGGCCCCCGACTTTTCCAGATAGTCGACCGCCTTGTCGACCATGTCTCGCACCACCGGGTGGTCCGGGTAGTAATCCTCACCGCGCACAGGTGTCGACCCAATCGCCAAAACCATCGCGGCGACCAGGAAAGTCCGCAACACCCTATCGATTCCGATTCGCAGCCACCAACCGCCGAATCCTGACATCACCTGATCCCCCGCGTTTCCCCCTAGCCGTACGGAACGCCCACCTGGCCTTTCCAAGGTGCTGAGCCCTGCCATCCTACCTCGTCGAACCGGCCCGCTGCTCGGCGCCGATTCGACCATCCGGTGCACTCGCCGCTGTCCACGGCAAGCAGGTGGCCCACCCGATCGCTTCGACTGGTCCAGGCCCTGTCCACCGCGCAGATGCCCCCATCCTCCCGGTCGCTTCCGATCGAATCGATGGATAGATTTCTGCAACGATCGGCACGATGGCTTCTTTGGGTCGATTCGCTCAGGAAAAGCCCCATCCAGGGGAAGCGACATTCACCAGAATCCAGCCGGTTCCCAGACGATCTGCCACGGCACAAGTCCCGTCGGTACGGGAGCCTTTCCACGGGATCGCCACAGGGAGCCACCAAGCCCATTTTCTGATGCTCGTTCAGTGTACTCGTTCCGCGCCCGGTTTGCACGAATCGGCCTCGCTCTTTTAGGTCGAAAGCCCCAAGCGATCGGCACGCTCCCCTTGTTGGGCGACAGCACCGATCACCTCCCTCACCGGATCGGTCCGCCTGCGATCTGCCCCAGGGGCGATGGAGCGGGAAAGAAAATCCTCGGAACGTGAATTGACAACTCCACCGCACTCCCACTAGCATCGTTGATCCTGGGGCCAGATAGCTCAGTTGGTAGAGCAGAGGATTGAAAATCCTCGTGTCGGCGGTTCGATTCCGTCTCTGGCCACTCTCTTTCTTCACCCCACCCTCCGCGTGGGTCGGTATCGAAATGGTTCGCCTCCGTTTCACATGCTGCCGGCGATTCCGCCAACGCCGATGAATCGTACCGCTCGGTTGGTACCAAAGCCTCCGTTTCCTCGGCTTTGCCAGCGGCTAAAATAAAAGCAGCACAATAGGGCCGATGACCTCAAGCAATGGTCGCTGATTGCTTCGACGTACCTAGCCAACCCTTCCCTCCAGGTCGCTTCCATGTCTGCACCCACCTCCTCAGGCCGAAAACGCTCTGCCAAGCAGATCGTCGACGCCGAATACCTTCTGGCCCGCAGCAAGATTCTCGAACTGGCTGCGACCCTTGATCGCATCGATCGCGGCCAGGCAACCGAGGATGCTTCGGCCGAGAGGAAGTTGCTGGAAGAGGCGATCTGCATCCTGCAATCCCCAGGCCCCGATCGCGCCGAACGCCTTCAATTGCTTCTCAGCCGCCCCTACGATCCCCAGTGGCGCAGCCACATGGGCCTTTGAAGCTCTGGCGATCTGCAAACGAACCATCGAACGACGATGATTCGGCAAAGCTTTTTCTCAGTGAAAGACAACGACGATGGATTACATCGATCCCCACATTCACATGGTCTCGAGGACCACCGACGACTACGAAACGCTGGCCCGCATGGGCTGTGTGGCGATGAGCGAACCGGCGTTCTGGGCAGGGTTCGATCGCGGCAGCGTCGATAGCTTTCGGGACTACTTTCGCCAGCTGACCGACTTCGAGCCCAAGAGGGCAGCGCAGTTCGGTATCCACCACTACACTTGGTTGTGCATCAATGCCAAAGAAGCCGAAAACGTATCGCTGTCGCGTGAAGTGATCGCGATGATTCCTGAATTCCTCGATCGTCCCAACGTCCTCGGTATCGGTGAAATCGGACTCAATAAGAACACCCGCAACGAAGCGACCATCTTTCTAGAGCATCTCGAACTGGCGGTTCGACACGATCAGCAGATCCTGATCCATACACCCCACCTGGTCGATAAGTACCAGGGCACCCGCATGATCCTCGATATGCTGCTGGGCGATTCCAAGATCCAGCCCCATCGCGTTCTGGTGGATCATGTCGAAGAACATACGATCCGGCCAGTTCTGGAGGCGGGATTCTGGGCCGGAATGACGCTCTATCCTGTCACCAAGTGCACCCCCCAGCGCGCCTGCGACATGATCGAGATGTATGGCCCCGAACGACTCCTTGCCAACTCGGCCGGCGATTGGGGCCCCAGCAAACCGACCGCCATCCCCGACCTGATCTTTGAAATGCGGCGACGGGGTCACCCCGAATCGCTCATCCGCAAGGTCGTCTACGAAAACCCAAGGCAGTTCTTTCTGCAAAGCAAGAATATCGTCCTCGAGCGACCCGCCTGAAACTCTACCTCGCCAACCGGCGCTAAGCCCAGGAGCCACCATGCGCACTGTCTCAACTGCATTGCTCTGCGTGGCACCGGTACTGGTCTGCCAAACCTCGCCACCCTGCCAGGCCCAAAGCTGGGAGGATAGGGTGCTGCCGATCGAACTGACGGTGGGATACGCTGTTCGCGCCATCGACATGAATGCCGATCGGAAACTCGACATCGCGATCGTCGACAGCAAACGAATCGTCTGGCTGGAAAACCCCTCCTGGACGGCTCACACCATCGATCAGACTCCTGACGGCCAGGCGGACAATGTCTGTTTTGCACCCCTCGACATCGATGCCGACGGCGACCTTGATCTTGCCATCGGGGGAGACTGGCAACCTAACAACACCACCTCCGGGGGCTCCCTAGCCTGGCTGGAAGCCCCTTCGGACCCGACCCAGCGATGGACTCGGCACACTATCGCGGACGATCTACCTACCCTCCACCGGATGCAATGGGCCGACATCGATGCCGACCAACGGATGGAACTGATCGTGGTGCCACTGAAGGGACGCGGCTCCCAACCCCCCGGCTGGGACGACCAACCAGTCGCCGTCACCCGCTGGAACCCGCCGGCCAGCCCGGCCACGATGCCATGGAAATCGGAAATCATCGAATCGACGCTGCCGGTGATGCACAATTTCCAGCCGATCGATTTCGATGGCGACCGACGCCATGATCTCCTTCTAGCCAGCTTCGAAGGGGTCCACCTTTGGACCCAGCCCGACCCCAGCCAACGACGCCAACTGGTTCACCTGGGTGCAGGGCATGCCGGCGCGGCGCCAGCGAAAGGTGCCAGCGAGATTCGGTTGGGATTCCTTTCGAAGTCGCAGCGATTTCTTGCCACGATTGAACCGTGGCATGGCAATCAAGTCGTCGTCTACGAACAGCCATCGGAAGACCAACCTCTGATAGAGACCCCTTGGCCTCGAAAGATACTCGACAACCAGCTTCAGTGGGGACATGCCGTCGCCTGCGCCAACCTCGACCAGGACGCCGAAGAAGAATTGGTGATCGGCGTTCGCGACAATCTAGAATCCCACCGCTGCGGTGTGCGGCTCTATGACCGCAAGCCCGATGGCAGCTGGTCGCGCACTCTGGTAGCACCAGGACAAGTCGCTGTCGAAGACCTGACCGTCGCAGACCTCGATGGCGACGGCCGACAGGAAATCATCGCCGTCGGCCGGGCCACCCACAACGCGGTGATCTATCGGCAGGTTCCTTGACGAACGGCATCACTTCGCTTCCCGCACGATCAACTCCCCCTGCATCGCCATCCAGTGCCCCGGGAAGGTGCACAGGTAGGGATAGCGACCCGGGGTCGAGGGAGCCTGAAAGTAGATCACCATCTCCTGCTTTGGCTCTACCACGTCGGTGTGGCAGATCACCTTGGAAGACTGCGGTACGTACTGCTTGACGACCGCCTCGGGATCACCGATCAGCCGATTGGCTTCCTCCCCAACCTCCTGCTGGGCACCCGGCGCCAGAAGCACCCAGTTGTGCGGCACCACATCGGGATTGACCAGCCGCACCGCCAGCCGCTCACCGACCGTCGCCTCCAGACGAGTCTGCAAGTAGCTGAGGTTCTTCCCCGTCTCCACTCGCAACTCCCTGGCCCCTTCGATCTTCTTGCCCCAGGGGTTAGGAATCTTGCGCACCACCATCACCAGATCCTGATCGATCGGATGCGAGGGGAGCTGACGCGGTTCCGTCGCGACGCCAGGCAACCCATCTCTGGGTGCCGCCATCTGGTTCACCGTCGCGAAAAGATCGACCCAGCGCCCCTCGGCCACCTGCAACTGGAGATGCAGTTGGTTGCAAAGCGGCAGATCGGGGATCTCCAGGAACAGCTCCCGCCCGTCGCCCGATCGATGCGAGGAACGGATCTCCAGCCGGTCGTGACCCCGAACTCCATAATGCCTCGTCGAGTATTCGGCCGAACCATAGGCCGATGAATATCGATAGTTCCAAGCCTGCGCAAAATGCCGCTCGGACGACTCCTTCACCTCCCCCGAAATCGGCTCGCTGAATCGCACCCAGACGCCATTCTCATGCGCTTTCCAAGCAATTGGCAGGACGACACCACCGCCTGTATATCGAACGCGGTGCAGGCAACCATGCTGCGGCGTGTAGCTGCCCCAGCCACCCATCCCGCCGACATAAAGCTGGCCGTCTCGAGGCGAAAACCTTCCGCGATGCGCCCCGGAGAGAAATTCACCTGCCAGCGGCACCACCGCCCCTTGCCACTGTCCCTCCACCTGATCGCGAAGCAGCAGGAAGTGACTTCCCGTGCCAAACGAAAAGTGGACCATCTGCCCTTGGACGGGCCCCCAACGATCACTGTCGATCGCCACCTGCCCGCCCGAGGAATTGTCCAGGCCGCGCGGCAGATAGACCAGCGGCAATCGCGGTCGCTCGATCGGCCTCCCCACGAATCTCGCTCCCCGATAGCCATAGAAAGGAGGCTGCGCCGAGGGAAGGTCCTTGGAATCGACCGCGCACAGCAAGCTGGTGGGAGTCCATTCTCCCTCGGAACAAGGCACGGTCACCGTCCCATCGGGATGCAGTCCCAAACCATCAGGATTGCGGAACCCTTCAGCCAGTACCTCGGCGCTACGGCCATCGCGACTGATCCGCACCAACCCCTGATTGCCACTGGCGGTGTAAAACCTCCCCTGATCGTCACGCTGAAGTCCGCAGATAAAGTCGTGTCCCGCAGGACTCGTCTCATACGCTCCACTGAACCGCTGATAGAAATCGATCTCCTCATCCCCATTGAGGTCGACCAGGCGCGTCAGTTGATCGCGCCCCAGCACAAACAGCCCCTCCTCATCCCACCAGATCCCAAGCGGCTGATGGAGCCCCGAGGCGATGCGGCGCCATGTTGCTTGTAGAGGCACACTGCCCTGGGGATCCTCCTGTGGCAAGGTAAAGCCAGTCCCCTTCCAGACGTCTCCCTGCATCGTGCAGACGATCACTGAACCATCAGGGAGACAGGCGAGGTCACCACAGAACATCAGCGCCTTCCAGGGATTCTCCCACGGCAGCCCGATCGTATCGGTTGCGTACGGAGCCCCATGTCCAGGTTTCACTTCGGTGACGATCCGCTGGGGCCACTGCGGCGGTCCTTTCGCCAGATGATCTCGCATCGAATGGGTCGCCCTGGGTCCCACTTCATTGACAAATCGATCCCCTTCCGCCCATGGTGCCTCGAGGTATTCAACTTCCCCCACACGATACGCAAAAACGACGCGCGGCCCAACGCGATAAAACCCCAGGTACTCATGCGCCCCCTCAGGCCGCTCGCTGGCCACCACCGGCTCCAACTTCCCCTTGGGAAGCAGCCCATCCATGAAACCATGCCGCACGGTCGAAAAGCCGACGAACCCATCTCGCCACTGCGCTTCGTATCGCCATCGATCGGGATGAAAGCAAACCGCTAGCTGCTGCTGATCCCCCAGCCTCAGACAGATCGCCCGCCCAATCGGCTTGCCGTCGATTCCATGAAAGACCCCGGAAAGCATCGACCCAAGTTCGGTCTGGTTCCAATCGCCATTGGCCCATGTCTCTTCCTTCTGATTTCCCCAATGCCCATACTTCCCCCGGTCCATCCCAGGGTATGGCTCTAACAATCGCGCCCTGCGATCCTGCTCCCGAAAGTAATTGGCCTGCTTGGTGTAGTAGTCGTAGACGCGATCCCGATTGACGAACGCCTGCCAGGATGGCCACGCCTGCGGATCGATCGGATCCCGATCGTAAGGAAATGGTGTTGGATCGTGAGGCTGCGCATGGGAAAGCACCGCTTGCCCGATCTCGGCACGAAGCTTCTCATGCTTCCCCAGATCGGCCAGGTAGGCGATCAGGTCCCATTGCGACTTTTCCGGCAGACTTTCCATCAGCCCCTCCGGCATCAGACTGGGGGCCTCCTGCATCCGCTCAATCTGTGCCCGCGGCCATGTCGATGTCTCGCCCCGGTTAGGATCCCTCAGCACCACCTCCCGCTCGCTCTGCGACTCCAGAAACCCCCGTACCGTCTCCCCCTCGTCGGTCAGCAACTGGACGACTCGGTACTTGGCGTCGACCTGGTGGTTGGGGAAGTAAAGCGATTGAGCGATCTGGTCGCTGGACCGCTCGACCCCCAGACGGTTCAATTGCGGTCCCACATTTCCGCCATGCTCCCCAATCCGATGGCAAGACAGGCAGGCAAGCTTGGCCGATGCGAAGACCACCGCCCCCCGCTCGGCTGATCCCTCTTCGATCGCTCGCTTGGCGACCTGCGGCATCTGCTCTACTTTCCACTTGGGTTCCAGGTTCCTTTGCGTCGTTTCGATCGATGCCTCGGCTTTGCGTGGTATCGCCTTACCATCAACGAAATCCCATGCGGCCAGCGGGTTGCCCGAATCGATCCACCCCGCTCGTTCGATCGCCGTCACCGGCAGCAGTCCTGCATCGATCGCCACACGGTCGATCTGGCCAATGCACTGCAGCGATCCCTCGACCAGCCGGCCAACCGCCAACTGCCCTGGCTCGCCCTGCCGACCCGGCTTCATGGCGATCGCCGAATCCAACACCAAGCGACCATCCACCCACAGCCGCATCCGGTTCGCTTCGTAACCCATCGTCAGCAAATGCGACTTGCCATCGCAGACATCGACCGAACTGGTGAGAATCGACGGCTCACTGCCAGGAACATAGACCGCCAATCGACCACTACCCGCCTCGGTGTAAAGCTCCCAATGCTCCCCACTGCTCTTGGCATCGGAAGCCACCAGAATGTTGTACGCATCGCGCTGATCCAGCCGCGCCTGACACTGCACGGTGATCGGTGGCAGCCGGAGAGCAGGGCGGCTTTCGAACAATAACCCGCCCCCCAGCGTCGGCTCCGCAGGCAATTTCCAGGTCGTGAAGGCGATCGATTCGGGACGGTCTGGAGATGCATCCAACAACCAGTCTAGCCCTCGCAGGTTGTCTTCCAGGCGCGCCTGAGCATCCAAATCGGTGTGGTTGAGGATTCCGATCGGTCCGCGATACCCGCTAGCGGCAAGAATTTGGAGCAACCGCCGATCCTCTGAACCGCCACCCAAGGGAACAATCTTTTGCCCCTTGCGATCCCCCTGGGGAATCATTCCGTTGAGGTTCACCGCGATCAGATGTGGCAGCATCTTCTGAAGCAGCGATTCGAAGCGATCGATCTGATCGTGCCCATGATGCTGGTTGTAGACAATCCCGACGTTGGACATTCCCAATGCATGGATGATCTCGATCTGATTCTCCGGCTCCCCGAACCAGCCTCCGTGGTTGTAAAGCCCCACTTGGCAACCGATCCGCTCGGCCGCCTCCGCAATCGGCCTCAGCCTAGCCACCTCACCGGCCACCCGCTGCGTTTGCTCCTGAGCACTGGCCACCGGTCCCCCTCCGCCGGTCACCCACAGCTGCGTCTTCAGATGATGCTTTTCCAGCAGTGCCAGAATGCCCTTGGCCTCTTCATTCAGCTCCCCCGGAAACCACCATGCCGTCAGCTCGATCCCATGCCTAGCAAGCTGCTGAATCTCTTCTTCGAACTGCGGAATATGCTCGGCCCGGTAATCGTAAGCCAGCCGCTGAATCCCAAGTTCCTTCAGCATCCGAGCCCGCTGTTCGGGGGTTCGCTTGGAGGCATCGAAAGGAACGATGCACCAAGCGACCAGATTGTCTCGGGCAAAAAGTGCCGCCGACTCCTTGGTCGATAAGATGTCTTGCGCTGAGAGGCGCGGCGCCATCATCCAAGAAGCGCTGGCCATCCACGCTAGAAGACCGACCACCGACAAAACGTATCGCAATGCGCGCATCGATCGAAACCTCCGCCAATCCGGAAAGCCAACCATCCACTGGATGGACGGCCTCCATCATAATGGAAGGCGATCGATCGGACATTTGATTCCCCGCCCACTCCTCGGAACCAGTTGTGCCGGCGATCGCTGGATTCGAGTCGTCGAGAAGGCCTGATCGAGCTACGAAGAAGGAATCGCTAGATCTGGGTGCCATCCATCTCCTTGGAGTTGGCAAGGCCAACCCCAAGGCAAGGGAAAGGAAGCATCGATCGATGGGATTCGGTTAGATAAGACGCCGCCGCAAACGACGGATACTCCCGGTGGCTGCTATCAACCCCAGTCCCACCAAAGCCGAAGAGGGCTCAGGGACTGCCTGAACGACCAAGGTTATCGGCAGGAAACCGGCCAAGGGGTCGTCGTAATTGGCAAACTGAAAGGTACCTTGATTCAGCTTGGCGAAGTCGACCGCAAAGACCGCACTCCCCGACAAACCGAGGATGTCCTGGTCCTGCAGGACAATGTCGGTCAGCGACGTCAAGCTGATTCCAAAGTCATCGCCGGAACTGTCATGGTCGATGTGGAGGCCGTCGAGATTGCTGCTGCTAATCGAACTGATGCCACGAACCACCGATACATCGATCGAACCACTGACCAAACCAGTCACGTAGTTGTTGTAGGTGCCATCGACGACATAATTGGCTGCCGCGCCCGCACCCTTCCATTCGCGGATGTCGGCCAGAAGTCCTCCCGCAATCACCCCATCCGTGTTGACCCGCGTGTAGGTCGTCGAACCACTGAAAGTCCAACGCGTCTGCCCTACAGGCAACGTCGGATCGTTGGTGACGGTGAGCACCAAAGCTGCAGAACAAAGGGAGCTCGACAGCAACCAAGCTATCAAAGACGCAAAGATTCTCGATCGCAGCATCGTGAGAAATCCTCCTTGAAAAGATAAGATCGCAGCGGTCCTCCTGACTGCTGCCGTCCGTGGACGCCTGACTTATAGCGAAAAAGGGACTTTTCAAGAGGATCAGTTGCGAAGGATTCGCGACGATTTCACGCGAAAACTTTTTTCGCTAGCGAACGGACAAGGAACGGTGCCAATAGGCCCGGCACGCATGGATCTTGCCAGGCCGGTTGTCGCTGGGCCTCGGAACCTTGCTATCGTTCAGACGACGTTGCTTCGGTGGAACTGAATGTCAAGCGTCCGGAGGTGGGTGTGGAGGCCGGCATCCTGGATCGGCATCAAGTAGGCTACCTCCCCCGATTCGTTGTGATGGCTATGCCAGAAACCAGGAGGCGTGATGAAGGCGCCTCCCGCCTCCCATGGGACTTTTACTGGATCGATCAGGTTCCCCTGACCATCAACTCGTTCGCTGACCAGGGTGAAACACCCTGGCTTGCAGTCGATGATGAAATCGAGCGCCACTGATTTGTGGGAATGCGGCAACTGATTGGCCGCCACCGGCAGGATCCCCAGCATCGCCCAGAGGACATGGGTGATGGTGAGCGTCTGAGGGAAGGCGTCATGGGTCAAAAGCACACTGATCCGACTGCGCTTGGCCGCAAGTGGATCGGCTGCCGCCTCCTCGAGGGCTCGCCGCGACTGGCTGAAGGGATAGAGCGTCGGGGCGAAGCGCGGCGCAGAGGGCAAAACCCCCAGGTACCGCAACATCGGCTCGTCATGCACCCAGTAGAATACTGTGTCGCTATCGGCGCGGTGCATCGCCTCCGGCCCGGAAGGAAGGGTAAATAGATCCCCCGTTCCGTACGGAATCTCATGCGGTCCAAAGTCGCTCACCCCGCTGCCCGAAATCACATAGAACAGCTGCGACGTCGCATTGGCAAACGTCGGCAACCTGTCCCCCGCGTTGATGCGTACAAAGCTGGCCAATAGCCCTGGACTGGAAGCAGGTCCCGCACATGCCAATTGGCTGCTGGTGTCCAGCGGAATCACGCGCGATCCGCCGCCTGCGTGCAAGGCAGCAGGAAACTGCAGCAAAGGGACCTGAGGCGTCGCACCGGAGGCGATTGGGTTGGAGGCCTTCGAATACTCCAGATAGCCGCCATGCCTAGTCAGCTCCCCCTCGCTGCTGGAAAGGTCCCTCTTCATCCCCATCATTCCGGCTCCTTCGCTCGAGTTGCAGCGGTAGCTCCATCGATTCCCGAAAACATCCTGAAGCTTGGCGCCGAAATGCATCCTATCATGATGGGAAAGGAAATCCAGAACGGGCTCCGTATCCTGAAGCTCACTCCCACTCCCCAATCGACTCACCATCCTGGCGAGTCGCAATGGCCAGCCAGATCGGTGGATCGATGGCGTCGTTAAGAAATGTGACGGAACCATCGGCGCGCAACGCCTGGACGCCTCCTGAATGCTTGCTGCGAGCGGTCTTCCAACCAAAGGGGGTATAGATGGTAGGAAATCCACCACCTAGAAATGGGCTCATGCAGTCGGCTTGGTCGGAATTCGGCAACCACTTGTGGTTGTAAAGCCCATTGCGGTACTCGCCGTTGGCCCAGGAAAATCCCCTTGGATCGGTGTAGTTCCACATTCCAGCCGTCGCACAGGCCGAATCGGTCAATGGTGCGGTGAAGGTGAATCGGTACGCGAATCGCGGATCGCGGCTTTGCATCCCCGAAACCCCCAGCATACTTTCCGATACCGCCAGCGTGCTCGAAGACCCGTCGAGGATGTCTCGCAATCCTATCTGCGAGTTCACGAAAAACACTCCGTCCGTCTCGATCGGTGTCCCTCCACCACGACCACTTCCGGTGCACATGGCGTAGTTGGTGGGAGCAAACCTCGGATGCAGACTGCGGTAGTTGTCGCTGGGACAAAGGAAGGTGGGAACCACCACCCGAACCCCCTCCAAACTCTCCGGCGAGATTCCAAAACTGGCAGTATAAAGCGGCTTATCCAACTGCAGCAGTCGATGGACGTTCGATTGCTCCAGATAGGGTGTCAGCATCGCCAAGGCCGACCAACGGTAGAAGGTCCAGGGAGTCATCGGGGACAGCGGAAACTCCCGAGCGACACTTCCTGCAGGGAATTGATTCAGCGCGGCATGGTGATTGTGTAGAGCAATTCCGATTTGCCTGAGGTTGTTGCCGCAGGACATCCTACGTGCGGCTTCACGGGCCGCCTGGACGGCCGGCAGCAGAAGGCCGATCAGAACCCCGATGATGCTGACAACCACCAGCACCTCAACCAAGGTCAAACCACCGCGAAGCTTCCCATCGCGACGGCCTTCGATTTTCCTTTTCATTCCTCTGCCGCCCTCTGGTGCTCGCGGCATGCTGCCCGGATCTGCCTCACCCCTCCAGTCGCTTCCCGAAAACCGACGATCGCTTGCGCCATGCTGCCGCTGAAAGCGAAACCATCGCAATCAATCCCAAAGAACTAGGCTCAGGAATCGCAGTGATCGAGACCACACTACTGTAGGCATTCGAACCGGACGCAAACACCTCCAGAAGTTGACCGTCGGCGGTGTACTTAAACAATCCGCCACGCTCTCCACCCACATCGCCAGGATTCGATTGCCCCAAGACAGCGACGAAAAGATTTCCCTGAATGTCGAAAGCGACTCCAGACGGACTGGTTCCGGTTGAACTCCCATTGCCAGTGCTATTGACCATACCAGCAGTGATGTTGATGGCCCCCAGCAGGTTCCCAGACGCATCGAAGCGGAAAGCGCTGTCAGAGAAACCCAATCCATGTCCGACGTAGGTGTTCCCTAACGCGTCGCTGGCCACTTGACTGGATGCGAGCGGATTCGAGGAAAACAATGTCACATCCGTACCGTTGTATCGGTAAACTCCCTTGCCAGCCGTCGCGATCAACACATCGCCATTGGCCAAAAACCCAACTCCGGATGTTGGTCCATCCGGTGCAGTAATCTGCCCTAGCTGGTTGGTGAGGTTCGCATCGTAAATGCGAACCAAATTGGAACCGAAGTCGGTGACGTAGACCTGGCCATTGGGCGCCACCGCCAATCCACCCGGACCAATCCCCAGCATGCTGAAACCCAAGGTCGCTCCCGTCGCCGCATCGAAGCGATAAACGCCTCCGTGATTGAGCGCGCTGGCATAAAGCACATTGGTTGGCGCATGGTACGCCACCCCCGAAAGCCCGGGATTGCCCACCACCGTGGCCAACGTTCGCTCCGCCTTGGTCGTCGAATCAAACGCCTGAATACGACCCGAAAAATACTCGCTCACCACGATCTCGGCATCGACATCGGACGCCAGGAACAGCCCCATCGCCAGACTCAACACCATGCAATGGACTTGCCGCATCTCGCTTCCCCAGTTAACACCAAACACCATCCATCAACCGGTGGCTCCAAGGCCACAAGGACTCCGGTACGAATGAGCCGAGTTCGACCGAACTCACGGTCGATCCAAGACAACATTCTAAAGTTTGTTAGAATATATTGCCCAGTTTTCCAGGTCAAGTGGCGCACGGGATCGCCCCTGGTCAGGCTAGTCGACCAAACGGCCATCAAGAATCCAACAAGGACGGACCGATGCACTTCCCTGCAAGAGCGAAAAACGCCAGTTGCGATCGGTCTTCTGCGAGCGAGAGTCCTCCGACGGTTCGTCCCGGCGGTGTGGCAAAGAACAGGATGGATCATCGGTTCGCGCCCGACAGCAGATGCCACCAAGACATAGCATTGCCTCAGAAATCGATCGGTCCACTCACTCTCCGTGACTCGGTGATTCCGTGAGCGGCAAAGAAGCGAGATCGAAATTCTTTCGCTCCGTCGTCAACCTCCGACCCACGGAAGTGACAGATCGACCAGAGAAAAAGATCCTTCATCCGCCGCGCACCTGGACCGCTCTTCTCACGGAGTGGATCTCACGGCGTCACCAAGGCAAAGCATTGCGTCAGAAATCGATCGGTCCACTCACTCTCCGTGACTCGGTGCCTCCGTGAACGGCAAAGAAGCGGGATCGAAATTCTTTCGCTCCGTCGTCAACCTCCGACCCACGGAAGTGACAGATCGACCAGAGAAAAAAGCGTTGCCAAGGAGCACGCAAACGGTGCCGCTCGACAGTGAAAAATCTTTCACTCCCGCTCGCTGAACCCAAACCATACGCCGAAGTAGGACACCATAGATAAACAGACCAAGCGACTTTCAGGCCGCTTGGTTGTCGAAGTGAAAATCGATCGGTCCGTCGACTCGGAAACCGACTCAAGCCACCTTTTTCCCTTTGGCCCGCTTCTCCTGGACGCTCTTCAGGTCGATGACATTCTCAGCCAGCCCCAGACGCTTCAGCCCCAGGATGAACCAGTAGGTCATGTCGATTTCCCACCACTTGTGACCGTGCTGAGCCAACCGAGGCATCGCATGGTGGTTGTTGTGCCATCCTTCTCCATAGGCCAGCAAACCCACCCACCACAGATTGCGACTCTCATCCCGCGTCTCGTAGTTGCGGTAGCCCCAGATATGAGAGGCCGAATTGACAAACCAAGTGGTATGAAGAATCAATACCAACCTCACGCAAACACCCCAGACCAACCAGGAAACAGCCAGCTCCTTCCCTCCGATCGCATAGCCCAATCCAGTCAAAAGGGCACCGAACACCAAGTGGATCGGTAGAAAGAATCGCTCCAACCACATCAGCCCCCGGTCCTTCACCAGATCGGGTACCCATTTCTTCGTGTAGGCATGGAAATCCCCACCATCGGTGGTGAAGGCTAGCCAGAACATGTGAGCCCACCACGGGCCATCCTTCGGGGAATGAGGGTCTCCCTCCTGATCGCTGTAGGCATGATGCCGTCGGTGATTGGCGCACCAGGAGATCGGACCTCCCTCGCCAGAAAGAACGCCAAGGAACGCCAATGTCTGGCGCACCCAGGTCGGCGTCTCCATCCCCAAATGCGTCAGCAGGCGATGGTATCCCAAGCAAATCCCAAGACTGCCACACACCCAGTGGAAGGCCACAGCAATCGCCAGTCCGCTCCAACTGAACGTCCAAGGTGCAGCCAAAGCGCCCAGATGCAGAGCCACCAACCACGCTGCTGGCCCCCAGCTGATCTGCAGTGGCGTTGCCTCGGCTCTCTTGGAACCCACCCCCTCCAGAGCGGCCTAATCGTCCCAAAAGCCAACGACTCCTTCCCCCTTCGGCGATTCCAAAGCCGGCGTACCACACGACTCAAAAGCTCCCCCAGCCAATCCATCTGCCCGGTCTTGCTTCAACGATTCCATCGCCGCCCCCTACTGGTAGGACACCGCCTCCGTCCGCCCCTTCATTCTTTTTCATCTTTAATGCATCCCACCACCCTAGATGTCGCTGGCAAGTCAAAGCCAAGTCAACGTTGCGCAAAAGATTTATACCCCCAAAAAATACTACGCTTTAAAAAGTAGGGTACAAAAACCAACTGACAAACTAGCACAGGACACCAAAAACCCAATGAATTCGAGCCAATCCTCCTACTGTGATTCGCCAAGATCTCCTTTTCAATGAACTTGTGTATATCTTTATGGACATCGACGTTGCGACCATCCGGGCGGGGACCGTTTCGGGAAGGGTGTTGGAAAATCGCAAGGGAGTCAGCGCAGATGTTGGCCAAACTGAAGACCTTTTCGGTGGTGGGAATCGATGCCCTTCCGGTCGACGTCGAAGTCGATCTGTCGCCCGCTGCGCTCCCCAAGACGGTACTGGTGGGACTACCCGAGCAGGCGGTGCGGGAGAGCACGCATCGGGTGGAGCGGGCTTTGGTCAACAGTGGCTTTCTGAGGCCGCACGAGCGGGTGGTGATCAACCTGGCGCCGGCGGAATTGCCCAAACAGGCCGCCTCGTTTGATCTTCCGATCTCCCTGGGCATCCTAGCGGGAAGTGGCCAGCTGCGATCCGATCGCCTAGCCAGCTACGCGGTCGTTGGCGAACTGGCGCTCGAAGGACAGGCACGCCCCGTCAAGGGAGCCCTTTCGATGGCGATTGCCGCCGCCAAACAGGCCCAGCTGACTGGCCTCTTGGTCCCTGCCGAGAACGCGCAAGAAGCGGCGGTGGTGGAGAGCATCGAGGTGATTCCGGTGCGGAGTCTGGCGGAGGCGGTGGCATTTCTGGCGGGGGAGCTGGAGATTGAGCCGGTGCCGTCGAGGTTGAGGGAGCTGTTTGAGACCTACAGCCATTATGACGTCGACTACAGCGACGTGCGTGGCCAGCACGCCGCCAAGCGGGCGTTAGTCCTTGCCGCCGCTGGCAGCCACAACCTCCTGATGCTCGGCCCCCCAGGCTCCGGCAAGACAATGCTCGCCAAACGCCTCCCCACGATCCTGCCACCCTTGTCGGCTGGCGAGTCGATCGACACGACGCGCATCTATTCGGTGCTAGGGCGACTGCAAGCAGGCCAGCCTCTGATGGCGCAGCGTCCCTTCCGATCCCCCCACCACACCATCAGCGATGCGGGGCTGGTTGGCGGCGGCAGCCCACCGTCCCCAGGAGAAATCTCCATGGCCAACCATGGAGTGCTGTTTCTGGATGAACTCCCGGAATTCAACCGACGGACGCTAGAGGTGATGCGCCAGCCGCTGGAGGATCGTCAGGTGACGATCTCGCGAGCGCTTCGCAGCACCACGTTTCCCGCCGACTTCATGCTGATCGCAGCGCTCAATCCCTGCCCCTGCGGCTATCGCACCGATCCCCGAAGAAGCTGCCAGTGCACACCGCCTCAGGTGGAGCGATACATGAGCAAAATCTCGGGAGCTATGTTGGCATCCCTCCAGAAATGGAACCGAATACTGCCCCCTGTTATCTCGGTTCGGCATCGGTTCGGTTTCTTGCCTATCTGCTTTCGTTCTAGGTGCAGTTCTACCGCTTCGATGAACTGAACCAGCAGTCGGTTTACCTTGCGGGGATCGTATCCAATTTTCGCTATCCTCTGTAGGTTCTTGAACCAGGCTAGGGCTGCATCTACTCTGCCCTGCACATCGGTAGCGTTGTGCTTTGGGGCTGTTGGTTCTGCGGCTACCTGGGATAGCAGGGCCTGCCGTTGCTGTTCTAGCTGCCGTATCTGCTGCTCTACTCTGGGTAGCATATCTTTGGAAACTTCCAGCAGCCTACGTTCTGCTGCTTCTAGCTTGCGTTCCACACTGGCTAGCATCCTGTGGGATGTGTCTACAGTGTCTACAGATGGTCGCTGTACCTGCCGAACCAGTTCTGTTCGTACCCGTTTCAGGGTGGCAGGGCTAAACAGGTTTCCCTGGAGCTGGTCCAGCAGCAGAGACAATACCTCGGATTCCTTCACAGCATACCGCTGGCAGGTTCCTGGTCGGGTTTTGTAGGTGGCACAAGTGTAGTTCCTGCACTGGTTGTAGCTATCCCCATGCATGCTGGCCCCGCAATGGTTACATCGCAGCAGCCCACTTAGTGCGAACCCTGGGCCCTTGCCGTTTGGGGCTGTGTGGCGTCTGCGTTGCTGCAGCAGGGTCTGTACCTGGTCGAAAACTTCCTGGCTTACAATCGGTGGGTGGTTGTTCGGTATCTCTACCCATTCCTCCCTGGGCCTGAACTGGCCTGGCTGGGTTTTAGGCTGGTACTTGCTGAACTGCCGAACCCCATAGGTGAAGGTGCCTACGTACATCTGTTTCTTTAGAAGCGCTGTTAGCCCTGGAACAGACCATGGTTTACCCTTGCTGGAAATGAACCCCCGTTCCTGTGCCATGGCGGTTAGCTGTCTGGTGGTTTTGCCTGCTACATACTCGGTAAACAGCATCTGGACGAATGCCACATCCTCTGGTTTCCCTAGTACAATCTTCCCCTGTTCGTCCAGTACATACCCGATAGGAAGCGCCCCACAGACCCACTTACCCTCATGGGCCATCTGCTGCATTCGTCGGGTTACATTGTTGGATAGGTCCACCAGGTACTGGTGTTTCCCTTCCTGCTTCATGCCGTACAGCATGCGTCCAGCGAAACTGTTCCAGTCCACTGGGCCATCGGTGCAGGTTACTAGCTGAACCCCCTGTTTCCTCAGTGGGTGTATCCAGTAGCCGGATTCCAGGCTATCGAACCTGCCGAACCTATCCTGGTCCCAACACAGAATAGCCCTGAAACGTCCCTCTGCTGCATCGGCCAGCATCTGCTGGAACTGCAGCCGCTTTTCTGTCCTGTCGCCACTTATCCCTAGGTCTGCATACCATCGCAGAATGGAATAGCCCTTGCTGGCTGCGTACTTTTCAATCTCTGCCCGTTGCTGTTCTGGGCTGGTTTCCTGCTTATCCGTACTCATGCGCAGATAACCAACAGACGGAACTGCCCTAACCATAGAAGAAACCCCCACCTTAAACTGGGTTACCTTAGTGGTAGAAAACGTGGAACAGCCTGTAAGGTGCAGGTTTTCGGGAGCTACCCTAGTTCCACGTTCTCTAGTTTATCGTCCCTCTGGGGTCCAGGCTATTAGGTTTCCTGCCCCATCCCTTACCGCTGTGGCCTGCTTGTACCATCTGTCGGCTAGGGAGTATTCACAGGCTACCGGAATATCCCCCAGTAGCTGCTGCATCGATCCACAGCAGATGCTGTTTACCCGTTCTGCTTCCCTGGTGTGGTCTGCGTCCTTTGGTATCTCAATCACAAATTCATCGTGGACGAATGCCACTACCCGATACCCAGCCAGCAGTAGCTGCCACATGGCTAGCTTGGCCCCATCTGCGGCTAGTCCAGAAAACGGTGTATTCCTGGCTGCCGTAAACGATACTTTGCCCCGTATCCTGCCGGTTAGGGTGGCCACAGGGCTGGTTAGCATTCGTCGTACAGGGCTGCTGCTGGCTGTGTCCCTGTCGGCTATTGCCTGGGCTAGGTCTGGATTCCTATTTAGGCTGGCCAGTGTTTTCCAAACAGCATCCACTGTGGCCTGGGGGTAGGCTGTTCCGTCTGTCTTAACGGTGTGGCCCTCGGTTACCCTGCGCAGCAGACCGTACTGCCAGTGGTTGGGGAACTTGGTGCGAACAGCATCCACCCCCACCCGTAAAGATACTGCCAGCATCTGGGCTGGATCGTCGGCCAGATACAGGGCCAGTTCGGGGTATACAGTTGTGGTTAGCATCGAACGAAACAGGCTGGCCTGCTCCATGGTGATGGTTACCCCATAACTGAACCTGGCATACGTTACCAGGGATGCTGCCCCCAGCCCTGCCGGTAGTCCAAAGTTTACAGCCTTGGCCTGCTGCCTTAGCTGCTTCCTGTTGGGTAGCTGGTTGAACTGGTCTAGTTCCATCCCTGCAAACATTGCAGCAGTGTAGCTATGGGGGTCTGTGCCACTGCGGATAACGTCGGCTAGCTTGCTGAACCCATACCTGGCCACACACACAGCAGCCAGTGTGCGTAGTTCGATAGCCGAATAGTCGATACACAGGAACAGGTAGCCTGGTGCAGGAATAACTGCTTCCCTTATCTGGCTGCCAGTGGGTAGCTGCTGGATGTTCGGGCTGCTGGCACTGGTTCTGCCAGTCCTTACCAGGGTTCTGTATCTGGGGTGTATCCTGGGCTGTCGCAGGGCCTGCAGGAATGAATGCAGTTTGGTTAGTTCTTTGTAGGAACAGTAGGCATCCACGAATGGTTCCAGCAGCCGGTGTTCCTTCCAGTAGTCGTTAGCCGATGTGGTTACCATGCCACTACTGGTTCTGGGCGCTTCTAGCTGGTGTTGCTGGGCAATCGATAGCAGCCTCTGCTGTAGCCTGGCCTGGTCCATGGGGGCCCTGCCTGTGTCCCCTGCATCGAACAGGTAGCCCTGGCTGGTGTTTCGGAACAGTCCAGGTTCGATAGACTGTAGCTGCTTCTGGGCCTGCTCTACCTGTTGCTCCAGTTCTTGGGCCAGTTCTGCTGCCCGTTGCGTATCGATGTGCAGCCCCAGCCTGTGGGTGTTGACCAGACAGATAGCAGCCTGAACCTGGATGGTTTCGGTTAGCATCCCATACCGTGTGGGTACCCCCGCTGCGTTGACTATCCCCCTGGCCCTGTGTTCCAGCAGCAGGTACAGCCGGTGGGTTATAGCTGCGTCTGTGGCTGGGTAGATGAACCATCCTGGTTCTAGCCCCTGCCAGCCTATCCCAATGGTTTCCCCATATCGCAGCCGGTAGGTGTCCTTATCCAGTTCCACCCCCAGCATCTGTTTAGCCAGTTCCGATAGGCTGGGCTGCTGGTCGTTATCTTTGGTAGCTATGCCAACCAAACAGGCTAACAGCATCGTATCGTGGATGTTCCCCCGGTCTGCTGCTGCCCATAGATGCTGCAGGGCCTGCTGTGCGTTCCTATCCTGTAGGTGTCTGTGCAATACCCAGAAATCGAACCCTACGTGGTGGCAGACCATCTGCCTGCCTGTTCCCAGATGCTGTTCGATAAACTGCCCTACCTGGTTGGGGTGCAGAATGCAGGTTAGCTGCCCATCCGATACGGCTACCATGGCTAGCCGGGGAATCGTTCCGGGGGTTTGCTCTACCTCGGTTTCGCAGTCGAGAGCAAACACATCCCCCAGCAGTTCCCCCTGCCAGTGTTTCCACTGCTGGGTAGGCTGCTGTGGTACTACTTGGGATGGGTAGGCATGCCCTGCCTGGGGGAACTGGTTCGTATCCATGGTTTCTGCCTAGTGCGTCTACAGTGTCTACAGTGTCTACAGCCACAGGGCCTGCTGCTGCCCCATGGGGCCTGCGGCTACGTCGGTACGAATGTTTGCCCATCGAACCTGCCGTAGCCCTCTTCCACTAACTGCTGTAGTGTGTCCCTTGCCTGGTCTGCCGTAGAAATCTCCCTAATTCCCTGCTGTAGCTTCCTGGCATCGATTCCTAAAGGGTGGTTTTGCTGTATCCACCCTAGGTGCGATAGTAGGCTGTTTTTCCGTTTCTTGGTCCAGTTTCGTTCCACTTCCCTACCGAACCATTTGGCTATCTGAATGCCTGCCTCCAGGCTGTGTAGTTCAATGGCGTTGATGGCATCGGTTCCAGCCCTTACCTGTTCAACGATTGAAAACACCAGGGCTATTCGTGCTACTGCTGGTCGAAGTTTCAGGAACAGGGTGCGCTGTGGGTCTGCCATCTGCTGGGCTAGGTTCTTGGTACTTTCGTAATGTTCCACCCACCGTTTCTGCGCTTCTGGGGTGAAACCTATTTGGTAGCTGGTTGGTGTATCTCCGAATGGCTGCCCTTCAATCCAACCATCGCAGCCTGGCAGGTGGTAGAGTTTGGTAGCTAGGTCCCTGGCATCCTGCATAACTGCTTCGGCTACCACAGCATCCGACCATCCAACCACACGGAACGGTGGGCTAGCTACCAGGAACCGGCCAGCCAGACCATTGCCGATATACTTTTCTGTGAATAGGTATTGTTCCGCTACGCTGGGCTGTATTCCCCCAGTTATCGATATGGCTGTAGTTGGAAGGTAGATTCTTGTACCGTCGGTTTTGCGGTTGTATGCAATTCGTCCGCCGTTGTGGATAGATAGCCAGTTCTCTACGTCCCTTCCCTGGCCCTTGCGGTAGGCGTTGAACGAACCCAGCCAGCCGTTTAGTTCATCGCTGGCCAGTAGCAGCCCCTTCCAGTTGTGGCTGTGAATGCTGGTTATGGTTTCTATGGTCGCATCGTCTACCAGCATCTGGCTGTGGAATGGTTCTTCTTCTGGCTTGGGCTGTGTCTTGTCGTTTGCTGCCTTCCACTGCCGATACATTTCCCGATATTCCCGATCTTTCTGGGTCCTTATGCTCTGTAGTTTGTCCTCCACGCTGGCTGCCAGTCCTGTAGCTGCTGCCCATCCTGGCGATTTACCCCCACCCGATGGATTTACTACCACAGACCACAGTACGCTGGGTTCCGTCCATCCCTCCTTAATGCGAACCCGTCTGGCCTGCCCAATTAGTGCAGCCAGTACGGATAGCATCGGAACTGCTACGAATGCTGCATCTATATTGATTGCCTCGGCATGTTTGGTTACGTACTGCCGAATGGGGTCTGGCATCAGTTCCACTGGAAATGGTTCGTACTCCATGGAACTGGAACTGTGGGTTATATGCCACTGCCTCTGCGCTTCCTGAACCTGCTGGGCAAACATAACTTTGGCTGCAGATGCTGCCCTGCTGTAATCGCCCCCATGTTCCAACCAGGTATAGGCTGCGAATGCGTCGTAGGTCTGGTTTGGCTGGAATGGGCTGGCTGCTGAACTGAATACGTACAGCAGGGGCCTACCTTCCATGGATCGAAGCGCCCCCAGTGTGGCACTGGTGCCCTGGGATCTATCCTTACCTGGCCTGGTTAGATGAACCACATCCCCTGCCCGATGGTGTTCCTGCCATCTGTGGTGTTGCAGCAGGTGCAGCAGGTCTGCATGCTGGTTGAAAACATCCCCTGGCCTGGGTTCCCCACTGTATCGCTGGCCCCTGAATGCTGCCCTATGAACATGCTGTGGGGTGTACTGTGTTAGCTGCCTGGCTGCGTCCAGCAGTATGGCTAGGTCGCTGTCGGATACTTCGGTTACCTCGGTAGGTCCACCCTGCAGCCACTTGTACCGTTTGCCGGTGGGGTGGGTAGCATCAGGGCTGCCTGGGGCAATGACGTAGTTTCCCCTGCCCCGTATCTCAATTAGTACACCAGGTTCCAGAATGGGCTGCCCATCGGCATCTAAACAGGGGCTGTCTTGATCGTTTACCCTAGGTTCTGGTGCAGAATAGGCCAGAATTTGGGGCCCTGGTGGTTCGCTTTCCTTGGTTTTTAGCCATACGTGGTAGCCTGGCCTGGGTGTTTCTACCACTGCCAGCCGGTCTGCCAGTTCGGGGAGCTGCTGCCGAACCAGTCCCAACCACTGGGGATAGGTCTGGCCTGCCTGCTTGTCGAAATCGATAGCCAGCAGGTTACCGCTAATGGGCCCACAGACGATTCCAATACCTTGCCCCTTGCCCTTGAACCAATTTTCTACCTCGGCATCGGTAGTCCTTTGGGTCTGATATGGTCCCCATGCCACTGCTGCCCGTTTGGAACCATCCAGGGCTATGGGAATGGGGTTGAAACCTGCGTCTGTGTACTGCTTCACTTCGGATAACATGCTGTGCATTCCTTAGCGGTAATGGGTGCGCTGGCTGCCGATGCTGTTGGTACTTGCCTACAGAAAAACATCGAACAGCAGCCGCTGGGGGCCTAGTCCTGTCGTGTCTGGTCGGTGGTCTGGTCGGTGGTCTGGTCGGTGGTCTGGTCCAGATAGCAGCCCCTGCACAATTCGCAGTAGGGCATGCCTTGGTGGTGGTGCGTGGGTTCCTGCCCACATCGAATGCATTCATCCGGTAGGGGATGTGCTTTGGCCAGTTCCAGCAGGAAACTGGCTAGATGCTCGATAGCATCCTGGGGAATGGGGCTATCCATGGTTTGCCCCCCTGCGGTCTATCTTGCGTAGTTCCGCTTCGATGCTGCGTACAGCCTGTTCATCGAACAGCCGTAGCCTGCCAGCCGTAGCAGTGGGCTGGATGTGTGGTCTGCTGCGTAAAACGTACTGCAGCCTGTGTACTGGTACCCCTAACTGCTGGGATAACTTGCCAACGGTGTTTAGTGCTGGCGGTCTGTGTTTCTGCATGGGTGGTTCCTCCACCCTATTGCAGGTAACCGCATGCGGTTAGCGTCTGGATAGGAAAAAAACAGGGGCCCATCCCCCGTTTTTCCAGGGATAATAGGCCCAAAATTTTTCGGAATTCTGCATCCTTAGCCGCACTAGCCGTGGCTAACGGTCTGTGTCGTCCATCCTATTGCCGCGAATTGTCTTTCCAGCGTCTGCATCCATTGCCCGTTGCTGTTGCCTTGTCAATTTCTGCATCCGAGCTTCGCGGGCATGCTTGGAAGTGTTCCTAGGTGCCCTGTTTCTGCCCCATTCGATTGCATGCCGTTTCCACTGTGGATGTTCGTCTACTCTGCTCCTTCCGATTTTCTTGCCTGGGTATCGTCGTTTCAGTTCGTCTGCTGCTTGCTGGGCGGTATAGTACCTGTCGGAATTCCTCAGCAGGTCTATTAATGCTGCTACCAGTTCCTCTTCGGTAAAATCGGAGGGACCCTTGGTTTTGCCTGGTTTCTTCGATGAACTGGCCTGCTGTGCAGCAGCCGCTACTGCTTCTAACTTCTCCAGTATCTGCCCTGCCAGCAGGGAAAACTGCCTGCCCTGCCTGCGGTAGTTGCTCTTGTAGTCTGCGCTTTGTGCCAGAATGCCTGGTGCCAGTTCGGTAGGGGGATGCATCAGCAGCCGTTGCGTAGCGGTTCCTCTAAGGGCTATTAGTTCCCATAGGGCCCTCTGGGTGAACTTGGCCAGCCCTGTTGTTTCCATGCTTTGCCGGTTGTCTGCGAGCGCTTTGGAAACGTAGTCGGCCAATATCTTATCTCTGTCGCCACCACCCGGTAGCAGTTCATCTGCTGGTAGATGCTGGTCCCGAACTATTAACGCTAGGACGTGCCCCCCTTCCTGCATTGCATCTACCAGTTCCTGGGAACTTTCCAAATGTTGGAACCAGGTCTGTAGATGCTGTAGACGGTGTAGACAGGTCTGCAGGGTTGTAGCAGGGGCGTTCATAGTGAATGCATCCACTTAGGCCCTTACGGTGTTTGAAACATCCAGCAGGTATTCTGCTAGTTCTGCTGCCTGCCGTTGCAGTTTCTGGTAGTTCTCAGCAGTGGTCTTAACCGCCTGGCTGTGTTCTTCGTCCAGGTGGGTCCATCGGTAGTTTGCAGCCTTCCATGCTGCGTGTTTCCTGATAGCGTCCCGATGTTCCTCGGTGCAATCGTCTGGCAGTGGCCCATGTTCGTCTAGGTAGCACTTGTAGGCTACCTCATCCAGTAAACGGGATTCATGTTGTAGGGCTACTACCCTAGCCTCCAGTTCCTTAGCCAGTGGCACACCTACCGCGCATTGTAGAACGGTAGTTGCCCTACTGAATTTGAACTGATGTAGCAGTGGGGCTACGTCGATGCGTCCAGGTGGGAAGCTTGCTGCCTGGGATGCTAGCCGCTTGGCTAATGGTTCTAGGCAATCGTCGCAAACATGCCACGAAATAGATGGGTCTGCCATTGGAACTTGCCTTGGTTGGTCGGGTCGATCCATGCAGGGCTGGTGGCAAGTTGAACCAGACCCTGCATGAACCGTGCGCCGGGGATCAGTCGGCTACCCGATGTGGAGCTGTACCGTTCTGTTGGGGAAAAATAAACCTTCCAGGGTTTTTGGTGTCTCAGTGCGGAGGGCCAGGGCAATCGGTGCAGATAGGACCCAACCTTGCTACTTTGCCGACTCACCCCACCCCCGGTAATCCTAACAATGGTAGACGCTGAATTTCCAGTCCTGAAAACCTGGATAATTTGGCTTGGCACACGGAATGGGGGCACATAGGTCGTAGCCGAAACCAGACCCACAATTCCCCCACCCCCCGTAGGTGCAGACCTAGCTACCCCATCGAATGGTTAGCCGAAAACCCTGGGAATCGTTGCTGTGGGGAGTTGCCAACAGTGGGGGCCCGCTTCTCGATAGAGTCGATATCCAGATCGAAGTGCCGGCGGTGCCCTTTGAAGAACTCTCCGAAGGAGCGCCCGGGCTCAGCAGCAGCCAGATGCGCCAGCAGGTGATCGACGCTCGAGCCATCCAGTCGGAACGCTTCCATGGTTCGCCCACTCGATCCAACGCGCAAATGAACAGCCGCCAATTGCGCAAGTACTGTCCACTGGAAGCACCCGAACGAGATCTCTTGCGCGACACCGTCAATGAACTAGGGCTATCCGCGCGCGCCCACGACAAAATCCTCCGCGTCGCTCGCACCATCGCCGACCTCGAATCCTCCGACCGAATCTGCCAGCCGCATCTGCACGAAGCGATCCACTACCGGATGCTCGACCGCGACATCTGGTCGTGATCGGACAATTGCCGCTAGGAGCCAATCTCCGTACCGGATGATGGATCGACGATCGGATCGTGCCGGCCGCTGGCCAACCCGTCCTGCGATCCACTTCCCGGAAAAGCAGCCGCCAGTCCCACCATGAGGTAAAAGACCTCATACAGGTCTCTCGCATGCCCCAAGCCAACGCCACAGTAGGCAGCCAGGAAACAGAGCACCGCGCCGCCGACTATTTTTCGATGGTACCCCTTTGACCAAGACAACCGAAGAGCATGGAATACGCCCGCCAGAAGAATGAGATTGAAAAGGATCGCACCCGGAATCCCACTCTCGATCAAATTGGCCAGCCACGTGTTGTGGGCATTCATGTGGCCAACTTCCGGAAGATTCTTTTCGAGCAAGTATCCCGTTCGACCTATGCCGACTCCAAACCACCGATTCTCTGGCAACTGGTTCAAAACCGCCTCGTAGATATCCAAACGACTCTGGACCGATCCCGCGCTGCGCCCCCCAGTCTGAATCTCCGTAAACCGCTTGAGATATCCTGGGTAGGCATACAAGATGCCTCCCGCAACTCCAATCCCCCCCAAGGCGATCGGCATCGCCAGTCGCCAAGGGAAAGCCAACGGTGTCGCTGCAATCGCGGCCACCAAACCCAAGTAACCACCTCGATTGTGCGTCCGCACCAAAGTCCATGCCAAAAACGCACAGCACAGAAGTCCGATCGGCAAGGCGATCATCCAGCTATCCAAAGCAAGCACTGCAGCCAGAAGCGGCATCGTCGTCACCGCCATCAACGCCATCTCCCCATCCAACCAGAGATCTTCCTGCACCACCATCGCTCGATAGCCGATCGCGATCACCGATCCAAAAGCGATGAATGCAAGGTCTTTGACCGATCGAACCGTGTCCAGTGCGATCACCAGACACGATAGGGCGCCCAAGGCCAACGCCCAATTGCGCAGCAGAAAAGGAATCTGCTCTGGCCGCTCCACCCTCGCCACTATCTCGATCCAACCAATCCAACAAATCCAAGCGATCGCCAGCCAGAAGATGGGACGACGCAGAAGCTGGCCCAGTGGAACCTTGCCATGGTGACGCCACAGCAACCATCCACTGCAATTCAATATCGCGATGCCATAAACCAGCCCCGAACGCAGCAACCAGACTCCATCGCCTCCATAGCGATCGGTGGCTCGATGAACCAGGAAAAAGGCAAGACAACCAAGAATCGGATACGCAACCGAAAGCATCACCGATCCAAGTGCCGCCGTCACCAGAACCCCCAAAGGCCAGCGGAACTGCCAGCCCCCTGGAATCGGCACCCGCGACGCATTCGACCATTCCTCGAAATGGTTCCAATGCATCCAGATCGCCCACGCAACGACCATGCAGCATCCAAGCGCCTGGACCACCAGCTCCCTACGGAACTCCCGAAACGTACCTTTGACTCGACCGATCCATCCAACCATGCGTGCCACCTGACTGTCGCTCTGCCTTTGTGCTCGTGAATATCTACTACGGAGTTACCGATTCGCTCCCTCGTTCACCCAGAAAAGAATCCCACCCCAGGGGTCGCTCTCACTGCAACCAACCCAATCCCCTCCGAGGCTCTCTCACTGCTTCCCCTCCGCTGGTTGCTTCCCTTTGCAATACCTCTCGATCGGCAGCTCCAAAAAATGGTACGACACATACGAAAACAGGCAGGTCGCCGGGAACGATACCAGCAACAACAAAACCCACTGGCTCTTCCAATCTAGCCCCAGATATCCCATCACCACCTTGCAGGCCAGAAGGATGCTGTAATGGTAGATGTAAAACCCATAAGAGATCTTTCCTAGCTGCACCCATGGCCGCCACTCAAGGCATCGTTTCAGATGATGGCCGACGGAAATCAGATAGAGGAGCAAAAGCATCAGCAGCGGCATCCACGGAAATCCGTAGCGACTCTTCGGGAACCAAGGCAACCAAGCCTCGGGGAGTCCCGCCAACACAACCATCAAACCCAGGATTGCCAGACCTGCTACGTCGGCTATCCCGTCCTTCGTGGAGCACCATGGCACTGCCGAGGATCTCCAGACGATCCATCCCGCCATCGCTCCAATCAAAAGATTCGGAAGATGGGACGCAAGGGAATGCATCACCGATACCGGCTGGGTTCGAAACCAGCTGCCTATCGGTTCGATCGCATTCGATCCATAGATCGTCGCAAGGTAAAAAACGACCCAGGAGACTGCAGCAAGGCAACCACATAGGATGGCTTTTCCCGATCGCGTCTTGGCAAGAGGCAGAAACGCCAGGAACAGGATGGGCAATACCAGGTATGCCTGCATCTGGCAGGCGAGATACCAAAGCGGTGGCGACATGCCATAAAGCGTCCGGTCCTGAAAGTTATGGACAAACAGAAGATGACTGGTCAGATCGATCCATCCCTGTTTGGTGCGGAACTGCTGCGTCAGGAAAAAAAGAGCCAAAAGAAGCAGCAGGTAGGGGGGCAGAATTCGAACCATCTTGTCGCGGATAAATCGGCTCCAATTCCACGCAACCTCTCCCCCTTTCCACCAGGGAAGACTGAGCAATCCAGCGCTGAGCAGGAAGAAGAAGGAGACTCCAAGCCCGAACTCCAGGAATCTTCGGAAACTCCAGATAGAACTTTCATCCGAGAAGCTGATCTGCTGGGCAAAATGGACCCCGAAGACATAGCTGCATGCCATCGCCCGCAGCCCGTCCAGCCAGTCCAAACGCGAAATCGTGGAAGCCGACCGACCCGCGCCGCCGGTTTCGTCCTGCAACAGGGGAGCCGACCCCCGATTCAACTCGCGTTCCCCCTCGGCAAGCTCCCGAACCCCTACCGGCATCCAGGCTCCCGCACACAGACCAATCCACAGCCCTGACAACGTTAAAAGCGAACCGGCCAGCGTCACATCCAGCCCCTCGATCAGCCCGCGTCCAGCCTCGGTGAGGATGGAGAGGCCAAGGCATACCAGAGACGAAATCAGAAATCGCATCCCGCGGTTGCGCAAGGGGAAGTTTCGGCCGATCCACCAACCCAGATAGCACGAAGCGACCAGACGCAAAAAGACCGACCCCGGATGATCCTCCATCCACTGGCGGATGACCGACCAGTCACCCCCACGCAAGCCTCCTAGCAAAAGTCCATCGCGCCACTTCTGCTTGATCGCACCTGCGGTAAGCGATGGGATCAGGGGCCACCAGTGCGATACTAGATAAAAGATCGCCAGCACCATTCCCAGCAATATCGCCGGATACCGCATAGCCAGCGGAGAGGTATCCGCTGCGTCCGCGAATGCTGCTCTCTTCTTAAGCAACGAAACAGGTAGGATCCCCAGACACAAACCGACCAGCATAAAAAGAAAACCTAGGATCGAAACATCCAATTGATCGATCAGACCTCGTCCAGCCTCGGTAATCACGGCGATCGCGAAAGCCACCAAAGCCGCATTCAGAAAATGCACGATTCTGCTACGCCCTGGCAAAAGACTTCCGATCCACCATCCCAGAGCTGAGGACACGATCAGTCGTACACTCAACGATCCTGCATGCCGCTCCATCTGGTCACCGATGGCACTCCAAACGTCGCCTCGCAATTCCCCCAGGACCAGCCCCTGTCGCAACTTCAGTCGGATTTCCCCAGGCGTGATCGCCGGGATCAATGGCCACCAGTGCGTGACCAGATAGACAAGGGACGCCAACAAACCCACCCAAAGAAAAAGACCTCGTTCCGCGACTTGGTCGAACCAACTTCCCCTCGCCAGAATCAGCCGCTGCCCAGTGCTCGCAACGACCACCATCGCAATCAGGAAGCCTGTGATCTGGGAAACTATGTCATAGATATTGGGGATCCGGTTGACGAAAAAAAGCTGCGCAACTTCGACTCCAATCGCTAGCACTCCTACGAGCGCTACCCAGGGCAACATCTGTCTCAGCAACGCAAACGGCGATCGCTTCGACGATGGTTCGGTGCTGGCAGCCACTTCGCCGGCCGCGATCCAAAAGCCGACCAACACACCACCAATCAGTCCAACCAAAACATTGACCAGAAGATCAAATTTCGAGTAGTGTAGCCGAAGACTTTCAGCCAACTGTCCCCATGCAATCCCACGAGAGTTCCGGAGTTGGAACGGGTATAGGGAACCCAAAATCACCAAGAGGACCCAGAGGCAAATGCCTACCAAGAATCCCCGCTGTAGGTACTTTCCTGGTTTCATTGGCAATCGGGACCATCGACTGGAAATAAACGGTACTCCCCCAGGCCGACTACCGATTCCTCGCCTTGAACGGCGCGCACGTCACTACCCGGCATACTCCCAGGCCCTTCCTCTTCCTTCGTTTTCAACCTTAAGGTTTTGCAATCATCAATTCCACGAAACCGGAATGTTGGGCGAAACCTGGAGGCTGGAACAGAGTTTTCCATGAAGGCAGTCACCAAGGATGTTATTAGCTCGAACCTGTCGTCGTCGAGAAAGGCAGGAACAAAAATTCGCCTCGATTTTCAAATCGATATCAAAAAAACAAAAGTTGTTTCGATTTTTGTATCGCCAATTAGGTTGCCCAAGCGATACATTGCAGTAGCAGCTCTTATTCCGCGTTCGTCAGTTTTCACTGCACGTTCATTTGGTTTTTGGCGAAAGTATTCGCCAGGAAGGAGCGTTCGATGTCGGCAGATTGGTACTTTTTAGGGAAGGGTTTCTTCGGTCAACGCAAAACGGTCGGCCCCATCTCGGATGTCGACTTGGTTGCGAAAATCGAAAAAGGGGTCGTTACCCCGGAGACCATGGTCTCCAGCGCCAGCAAGACCCATGGCAAGTGGATTCGGATGAAAGAGATCCGTGCTGCTAAGCAGCATTGGGACCTCACCCATCCGAAACCCAAAAGCTCCTCGTAGCTTTAGCAACCTGTGCAAAAATGCCAGGAAACCCCTCATCACTTTCCCGGTTTCCTGGCTCCTGAGGCGCTTTCTTCTGCGTTTCAACCGATCGCTTCCCCAAAGCGGTTGCTTAACGCAACTGAATGTTGCGGAACTGCACCTTCATCGCCGGTCCGGCATGCAACTGAAATGCCAGGATCCCCTCCTTGGCCGCCTTGGCGCTCTCTTCATCAGTCACTTCACTCATCAAGATATCATTGATGTAGTGCTGCAACTTGTTCCCCTTGGCGACGATGCGATAGCGATTCCAGTCGTTCTCCTTCACCTTCTTGATCAGTTCCCCAGCGTCTCCGCTGCTTCCGGTCACCTTCTTCTCCCCTGCCGCTGTCACCTGCACCAATTGGCCTCGATCGGCCATGATGCCTCGACCACGCTCTTCGTAATTGATGCCGGTGTAGCGGGCGCCCGAGTCGATATCGGCCTGGTAACCACCGACGATGAACTTCTCCTTGTCGACCAACTGGCTGCGGTACTGAATCCCCGAGTTGCCTCCCTGAATCCGATACTCCAGCGTCAGTTCGAAGTCCCCCACCTTCCCTTCTTTCCAGACCAAAAACGTGTTGTTCTTGATCGGATCCGCCTCAGTGGTCTTACCCGTGATCGCGCCATCCTCAACGCTCCAAAGACCAGCAGCCCCCTCCCATCCGGAGAGATCCTTGCCATTGAAAATGCTCTTTGCTTCGGGCTTATCCTGCGCCCAGGCAGGCGAAAGTACCAGCGCCATGGTCAACAAAGTCCAAGCGGTCGACCACATCCGATTGGAAGGGGAGAAACGTCGAATCATGGGAACTGCATCCTTTTTTCATCGAGAGGAATTCATTGGTCCTGAGAGCAGCTGGTAAACCCAATCTGCCAGCCACTCGGTGAGTTCAAGCATACCCACCGCTCATCCGCACCGCTACTTGTCGCGCCCCGACCCCTGCAATGCCTTCAGCCCCTTGGCAAGCGATTCGACCAGCGGCCGAACATCGGAGGCATAGCTAAACCCGTCCTCGCCAGCCACCTCCTCGGTGATCATTGCGACGCGCTGCTGCTTGGCATCCAATACCAGAATCGATGGCAGCGAACTACTTTCCAAAGCTTTCAGAACCTCCGCGTCCGGGGTTGTCGATATCCAGTTGGGGATTGCCGGTTGATGCTGAGCCAGAAACTTTTCGATCTTCGGCAGATACTTCTCTGGCGGCTTGTCCTCCAAACCGAGGTAATCCAGATTCACCGCCACGCACTGCACCAGCTCCGGAAAATCCTTCTGCAACCGCAACAGTTCGGGGTACTCCTTCATGCAAGGTGGGCACGATGTGCTCCAGAAATCGACCACGACAATCTTCTCTCCAAACTCCTTCATCCTCCGCTCGATCGTCCCCCAGTCCAGCAACTCCAGCGACAGACTGACAGCCTGCGTTTCCTTCCCCACATCGCCCGCCGACAGATTCGAAGAAGCAGTACCTGGGGTGGAGACGGAACCGACCGTCTTAGCGGAGCCTGCTGACGGTGCCTCCTTGTTGGTCAAGCCACCCGACTCCTGGCAGCCCAATAACCCGATCGCTCCCAGCAATCCCAAACAGAAGATCTTCCTCCACTCGTGTCGCATCGCATTTCCTTCCATTTTGTCGGTGCCGACCATTCCGCCCCTTCATCCTAACGCAAAGATCGCATCTTTCGTCCCTCCTATCGCTCCCTGAAATCCCCCCTGCTTCCGAGGATTCGAAGAGCCGGTCCATCTAGGACTCTTCTGGGTGCCGGATCCCTTCAATGCATCCGATAGGAGTGGGGCACCGTGGTGTACCAGTGGCTGGAAGCGGCACTACTGACGCTGCGTATGGTTGGATGGACTGAAGAACCTCGAGTCCCTATCCCCAAGCACGCGGCCTACGAAACCTCAAGGAACCGCCGACACACTGCATCCATCGGCACCAGCAAGCCACTCTCGGCGACTAAACTGGAGAGTGATCGCGACCCACCGTTCCTCCCCACCACCGCATTCGCTCCAGGAAACCCAAGCCATGCAGCGTCGTGCTTTCCTCCATCACGGCAGCTCGGCGGCCCTCGCCACCAGCCTCGTTTCCAGCCTGGCAACCAAGCAAGGGAACGCTGCAGAGCCAATCCAGGAGATTTCTGATGCTACTGGCGCCAACACTCCGGCCACTGTCACGCTAGGCATCATGGGGATGCAACGCGGCCTGGCGCTGGCAAAGGAATTTCTGAAGCTGCCCGGTGTGTCGATTCGCTACGCATGCGACCCCGATCGCAAGCGGGCCGAGGCAGGGGCTGAGGCGATCCGGGAATCGTCCCCTCAGGTCGAAGCGATCGGCGACTTCCAGAAGATGCTCGACGACCCCTCCGTCGATTCAATCGTCTGTGCCGCACCCAACCACTGGCACGGCCCTGCAACGATCCTCGCCTGCCAAGCCGGCAAGCATGTCTACGTCGAGAAACCATGCAGCCACAATCCGGCCGAAGGCCAGTGGATGATCCGCGCTGCAGAAAAATTCAACCGCTGTGTCCAGGTCGGTACCCAGCGACGTAGCAGTCTGGGGATCCAGGAAGCGATGCGCAAGCTCCACTCGGGAGTCATCGGCAAGGTCTACTACAGCCAAGCCCGCTACTTTGCATCCCGAGGATCGATCGGATCGCAATCTCCTTCCGATCCCCCAACTGAACTCGATTACCCCCAGTGGCTGGGCCCCGCACCAGCGCAACCCTTCCGCACCAATGTGGTGCATTACAACTGGCACTGGTTCTGGGACTTTGGAAACGGCGAGCTGGGAAACAACGGCATCCACATGCTCGATCTAGCCCGCTGGGGACTCCAGACCACCTCCCCCATCCGCGTCGTCAGTTCCGGGGGACGTTATGCGTTCGAAGACGACCAGCAAACCCCCGACACCCAGATCGTGTCGTTTGAATTTGCCGATGGCAAGCAGATCCTCTACGAAGGGCTCTCCTGCAGCCCCCACAGCGAATCTGCCTTCGTCTCCTTCCACGGCACCGATGGATCGATGGACCTCGACGAAGGGGGCAGCTACCGGATCTACAACCGACGCAATCAGAAGATCGAAGAGGCCAAGGCAACAGGGCAGGGGATGCAGGAGCACCTCGTCAACTTCCTCGATGCGGTCCGATCCAGCGACCCGAAGCGACTGAATCAACCGATTCTGGAGGGCCATCTCAGCACGCTCCTGTGCCACCTGGGCAACATCGCCCAGCGCACCGGCCGCATCCTCCGTTTCGATCCCCAGTCACAGCAGATTCTCGAAGATCCAAAGCAACAGTCGCTTTGGGAACGCCCCTACGCCGACGGATGGCGCGATCGACTTGCCACCTGATCTCTACCCTGAAATACAGCACCATGAATCTCCGCATCCCCGATGCCTCCGATGTCCTCCAGGCATGCCCCATCGTCCACCGCCACCTGACCCCCATCCCCCTGATCCGTTCGCTTGCGCTGCAGCGCCATCTCGGCCTGCCAGCGCACCGACAGGTCTGGATCAAGGATTATGGCTGGTCCCCGGTCGGTTCCTTCAAGGTCTATGGCGCCCTCCGATGGATGGCCGAACATGCACCAACGCTGGGGGATCGCCCCGTCGCCGCCCACAGCTCGGGAAACTTCGCCTCCGGCCTCGCCTTCGCCGCGCGGCAGTTCGGCAAACGGGCGATTCTCGTCATGCCCGACACCGCTCCAAAAATCAAATTCCAGATCACTCAGTCCTTCGGAGCCCAGGTCCTCACCTACCAGATCGCCACCGATCACCTGACCGGCATTCGCGATCAAATGACCCGGCAGATCGCCGAGCAAGAAAAAGCGCTTCAGGCATCTCCCTACGACGACCCAATGGTGATCGCAGGCAACGGCGTCGGCGGCTGGGAGATCGTCCAAACACTCCAAAGCCAGCAGCGAAGCCTGAGCCATTTCCTCTGTGCGGTCAGCGGGGGTGGGCTGATGGCTGGCCATGCCCTGGCGATCCATGCTGGGTTTCCTGACGCGAAGTGCATCGGCGTCGAACCGGAAGGGGCCGATGACTACCGCCGCTCCCTGGCCGCTCAGCAACGCACACGACTGGACCACCCCTCCAGCATTTGCGACGGATTGCTCTCCTACGACGTCGGCCAGCACAACTGGCCGATCCTTCGCGAGCATGTCCCCCATTCGGTCGCCGTCTCAGACCAACAGACCTGCGATGCTCTGGCATGGCTCTATCGCCACCATGGCCTTCGCGCCGAACCCTCAGGGGTCGTCACCCTGGCGGCGCTGCTACAGCGATCGGTCGATATCGACGCCTCGGATGGGGATATCGTCTGCGTCCTCAGCGGCCGAAATATCGACGAAGAGACATTTCAGAAATACCTTGCCCAGGCAGCATCTCCAAGCTGACCCTCCCTACACCGCATCCGGCTCGGGATGCTCCCAAGGTCCGCGGTACTCACGGCGCAGCCGTCTGGTCGCCTCCTCGTCCCCAACCACCTGATGCGTCTTGGGATCCCAGGTCAGCGATCGCCCCAACTCCATCGACAGATTCGCCAGGATGCAGCTGGTGGTGGAGATATGCCCCTGCTCGATATCGGCCACCGGCTTCGATCGATCGGCAATCGCCTTGAGGAAATCGAGCATGTGGTAGCGGATCGCCGGCGCAACGTGCTTCTCCAGATCTTTCTCCGTCTTGTCTTCCGGATACTCCTCCAGTTCCATCGTCACATCCTTGTGCACAGCCTGACCCTGCCGCGGTTGGAAATCATAACTCTGCACACTCAATCGCAGCGTCCCCTGATCTCCATAGATGGTCGCCCCCCAAGGATATTTCGGATCGGGTGCGTCCCCCCAGGTGCGATGATTCCAAGTCACCTTCAGATCTCCAAAGTCGAAAAGAGCGGACTGCGTGTCGCTGATGTTGGCACGGCTTTCCCGGTCGACCAGAATCCCACCCTGCGAAGCTACCTGTGTCGGCCAGCCCAACTCCAGCATCCATCGAACCGTATCCAGCATGTGGATGCACATATCCCCGACGATGCCGTTGCCATACTCCATGAACGCTCGCCAGCTTCTTGGATGCACCAGTTTGTTGTAGGGTCGCATCGGCGCCGGACCGGTCCAGAAGTCGTAGTCGAGCGATTCGGGCGGTGCGATGTCAGGTGGATTCTCGCGAGCCCTCATGTGGTAGTAGCAATAGACTTCCGCGTGAGCCACCTTGCCAAGTTTTCCGGCGTCGACGATGTCGCGCTTCGCTTCCACCAAGTGAGGCGTACTGCGTCGCTGCGTCCCCACCTGCACCACACGCTGGTACTTCCTGGCCGCCGCCAGCATCGCCTGACCTTCGACGACATCGACGCTGATCGGCTTCTGTACATAAATATCGGCTCCCGCCTTGCATGCTTCGATCATCGGAAGCGCATGCCAATGATCGGGCGTGGCGATCAGGACGATGTCGAGATCCTTTTCCGCCAGCATCTTGCGGTAATCTTTGTAGGTCCGCGGTTTGTTCTTCGACTTCTGACGCTGACTGGTCCACTCCACCGCCTCATCGACCATCCGGGAGTCGACATCGCAGACCGAGACGACTTCGACGGGAGCCACCTGAATCAGTCGCATCAGGTCGCACTTGCCATACCATCCACAGCCGATCAACCCCACTCGCTTGGTCGGCCCATCGGCCAGCGCTGCAAGCGCTTCGCGATATTCCATGGCAGCCAGTCCAGCCCCAAGGGCGCTGGTCGAGACGAATCGGCGACGGTCCATCGTGATCTCTCCAGAGAAGGTTAAAATGATCGTTGTAGCGATCGGACTTGCCCCACCATTGTAACCCACATCCGACTCGGAACACTTCCATGAGATATGCGGTCTGCAACGAACTGCTTCGCGATCTGCCTCGCGAGGAAGGACTTCGCCTTGCTGCCAGCTTTGGCTACCAGGCACTCGAAGTCGCCCCCTTCACCCTGGCAACTTACGCCGATCAGATCTCTACGGAAATGAGGCGAGACTATCGCGAGGCGGCCGAGCGACATGGATTGCCGATCCTGGGACTCCACTGGCTGCTGGCGAAAACCGAAGGCTTCCATCTGACGCGACCCGATCGAGCGATTCGTCAAAAAACTGCTGACTATCTTGGCACCCTCGCCAAGCTGTGCCAGGACCTGGGGGGAAATCTCATGGTGCTGGGCTCACCCGCCCAACGCAATTTCGGACCCGATCAAAACCACGATCAGGCGACCCAGTGCGCGATCGAGACGCTTCAGTGGGCTCTGCCCGCGCTCGAAAAGTATCAGGTCCAAATCGCCATCGAACCGCTGGGGCCAGGCGAAGGGAATTTTCTGAATCATGCCAGCCAAGCCCGGCAGATCATCGAACAAATCGACTCCCCCTGGATTCGACTCCATCTGGACGTCAAAGCGATGAGCAGCGAAGGGATGCCGATCGATCAAATCATTCGCGACCATGCCGACTTGATGATCCACTTTCATGCCAACGACCCCAACCTGCTGGGTCCCGGCATGGGAGAGGTCGACTTTGTCCCGATCGTGGCCGCTCTCAAGTCAGTCAAATACTCGGGCTGGGTCTCGCTGGAAGTCTTCGACGAAACCCCCGGCGTCGAAACGATCCTCCGCGAAAGCATCCAGAACCTGCGCCATGCGGATGCGGCTTCATAACGGCCCTTCGTTAGCCTCGTTCCCAGATCGTTCATCTCACAAAGGCACCAACGCACAGAGTTGCAGGATCTGTCGACCGGTTCAGTCCCTCTCCGTGTCTCCGTGCCTCCGTGAGAGGCAAATAGGTGAGAACCGGGGGATGGTATCGGTCCATGGGGGATCATCGTGAGCGGCGAACGCTTTACTGCATCCAGTGGAAGACGCTAGGCCGTTTTTGTTCCGGAATCGCGATACCCTAGAAGAAAACCTTCGCGGCGGTATCCCTTAGCATCCACTTTCGATCGCTGGGTGAAAGAAAGTCGATCCGATCGCGCACTAGTGCGATCGAGGGATCGTAAGCGTGCGGCGCCTGAACTTGGTAGGGACAGTCGCTGGCCCACATCAACCGCTGAGGCCCATAGGCATCCAGGACGCGGCGAATCATCGGGATCAAGTCGTCGTGCGGCGCTTGCTTTTTACCCAGCGCATAGAACGCAGAAGTTTTTACGTAGCACTTGGGATGCCGGGCCAGACTACAAAGTTTCTGCAGCCGATCTTCTTCGATCGATCCACTGACACCAATCCGTGCAAAATGATCGATCACGACGGTGGTGTCCCGATGCTTTTCAGCCAACTGGTCAATCGCCTCCAAGTCCCCCGGGTTGATCAAAGGACAAACCGCGACCCCCGTCTTCCCGCAATGACTCCAAAGCCGATTCATCCCTGCATCCTGAACCCATTCCTTCGCCTCATCGGCGCTGGTCGGATGGATCCGCAGTCCCTTCACCCCATGCTCAGCCAAGTGATCGATCGCCTCAGGAAGCTGTTCGATGCGGTGATCGACGATGCCAACTCCGGAAAAGACGCCAGGATAAGCAGCGATCTGATCCAGCATGTACCGATTATCGGTCCCGTAATAGCTCATCTGGATCAGCACCACCCGCTGGACCCCCGAGGGACGGCAATGAGCGAATAGTTCCTCGGGGGTAAAGCTTCTGGGCACCATCTGTTCGACCGTGAACTGCGGCTGGATCGGATACCGATCGAGATCGGGCGTCCAGACATGGACATGCGCATCAATCCAGTCGCCGTCGGCCAGCGCAGGAGAGCTGGCGGCGGGTATCGGTCGAGCTGCTAGGCTGAGAGCCATCGCACCAAAGGCAGCCTGCCAGTCGCGCCGCGTCCATTTTGCTTTTTGTCCAGCCATCCCCACAGCCCCCCTTCCATTTTGATTTCTGCACCTTCGAACCGATAACCAAGCAAGCAGACGTTCTTCCCAACGCCGTCAGCCACGAAGCGGTCGACGTCGTTGAAATTGCTAGCAAGCGAGCCGTCCGCAATGCAAGCATTTTGAACTGCTCTTGCCGCCCAACCTCCAACTCCCGACACTCCCCAGCCACACGGTCACCCCGATGCGGATGCACCGTTTCGGCGAAGTTCAGCAGCAGCGCGATCAGGGAGGATCGGCGACGATGCGAGCAATCAACCTGCCCAACGAGGTTTCTACCAGTTTACCAGCCGCAACCCTCCGCTTCTTGGTTCTGCTGCTGATCCTGGCGCTGACACCCGCAACCGCCCTGCTGGCACAGCGACCGCTGGTCATCCTCGCCTTCACCCGCACCGGCTGCCATGACTGCCAGACGATGCTGCCCACCATCGGGCAATTGGTCGAACGAGGCTGGGTGGTTCGCTCGATCGACATGGAATCGCAGCCATCCCTGGTGGCGCGCTGGCGCGTCTCCCACTCCCCGACGCTGATCGTCATCGATGCCGGCCAGGAGATCGATCGCATCGTCGGAGTCCAGCAGCTTCCCCATCTGCTGCATCGCCTGGGTGCCCCGATCCCCGAATCCGGCTCACCACCCTCCACACCAACTGCTCCCCAGGAAACCTCCTTCCCGCAATCGCAACCCCTCCCGTTCGCTTCCACCCTAGTACCGCTCGATCCACCCCCAGCCACCCGCCCCAATCCCTCGCAGGTTCAACTCGCTTCCGCCACCATCCCCTCGGCGACACTCGGCCAGGAACCGGTCCAGCAACCCGGTCGCTCCCGCGTCACCCCTCCCACCTCGTCGCTGGAAGGTTCCGTCGTGCGACTGAAAATCGACGATGGTGCCTCGGAGAGCTTTGGCACGGGCACACTGATCGCCTCCCAGGACGACACCTACTGGGTCCTCACCTGCGGCCATCTGTTTCGCGATGGCCAGGGGAAATCCCCTGTGACCATCGAGACGTTTGGACTTGGCGGCGGCAACTCCTATCAGGGGGAAGTGGTCTACTACGAAGCCGACCAGTTGGACCTGGGCGTGGTCCGCTTTCGATCCCCCGAGCCGTTGATGGTGGCCAAACTGTGCCATCCACGACTTCCGGTCCAGGAAGGTGCGACGGTCTTCAGCTACGGCTGCGATCATGGCCAAGCCCCCACACGACGCGACAGTCGAGTCACCAAATTGAACCGCTACTTGGGACCATCGAACATCGAGGTGGCGGGAGCCCCGGTGCAGGGGCGCAGCGGCGGTGGCCTATTCAACGATCGCGGGGAATTGATCGGCGTCTGCTATGCAGCCGACCCCGAGTGGGATGAGGGGCTCTACACCGGCCCCGATGTGCTCCATCAAGCGATCGAAAAGATCGGCCTCGCTCCCATCGTTCGCGGCTCTAGCCCCCAACCAACCACCACTGCCCGGCAGCCAGCTCGCTTTGCCTACGTCGAAGGGCCGGATGGCCAGCCGCGCCGCATCGCGATTGACGAAGCCCCCGAAGCGGTCCGGCGATGGCTGTTGGCTCAACCCGCCGACCAGCCTGCCACCATAACCCGCTAAACCTTTTTCCCCCAGCAAGCAGTCCTCAGAAAAAAGATTGCCTCCCGCGATTCCGTCATTGGTCTCTCACGGAGGCACAGAGCCACGGAGAAAGATTTGACCGATATTCTCCTCTTACACCTCTGTGCCTTTGTGCCTCTGTGAGATCCACTCCGCGAGATCCATTCCGTGAGATAACCGGAACGAGCGCGAAGCCGACGAATGCTCTCTTGGTCGATCCGGCAGTTCTGTAGGTCAGTGGGCAGGAAACAATTTCAGGCCAACAGTCGCTCGATCGGCTGGCCTTCGGCGATCGCGATGGGGCGTCCTTCCTCAGAAACATTTTCCAGCTTTGGATCGATGCCACAGCTGGCCGCGACGGTCGCCAGGACCTGTCCGATCGTCACCGGATCTTCGACCACTTGCTGACCATCGTCGCTAGTTTTTCCGAAAACCTGCCCACCGGCGATATTGCCACCGGCCAGCACGCAGCTCCAAGCATCCGGGAAATGATCGCGCCCAGCTGCCGGATTGATGATCGGTGTCCGGCCGAATTCGCCGATCCAAAGGATCGTTGTATCCTGCAGCAGACCGCGCTGTTCCAGATCGGTCATCAGCTGGGACCAAGCGGTATCGAGTTCCCCCAGCAGCCTGGGCAGCATCTCAAAATTTTGTGCATGGGTATCCCAGCCCAGCCCCTCCGATCCCATCGCCACCTCGACCACCGGCACCCCTTGTTCCAGCAGTCGTCTGGCCATCAGACAGCCTTGTCCGAACGTCCCTTCGCCATAGGCAGCGCGCACCGACGCCTCTTCTAGATCGAGATCAAAAGCGGTGCGCCAGGGGCTTTCGCTGAGGCTCATGGCCCGACGCGCGACGGTGTCGTGTGCGAGGCTGGCCGGGGATCGACGGTGGACATCGTACGACTGCTGCAGCAGATTCCACAGCTCCTTGCGGCGCGTCAGTCGATCGCCGCTGAGCCGTTCGGGGGGCAGCAGGTTTTCCACCCGCAGACGCGACGCCTGGGAGTTCATCCCAGGAACTCCATTCGACGCAGATCCTGTGACCAAAAGAGGCTGGTGCTTGGGCCCCAAGAAACCTGATCCAAATGCAGTCGGCTCAATCGCCGAAGGAGGCTGGATGGCGACATAATCGGGGACGCTCAATTGGCCCGTAGCGATCTTTTCTGAGGGTGGGTTGGTGGCCGGTTGTTCGGCGATCGCTTTGGCCAGCGAGGCGGGTAGGGGAGGGTATCGGACCGGGCTTCCAGGTCTCTGGCCGGTTCGGACTAGGTAGGTGCCGCGACCGTGATCTCCTTCCTTGGTTTGCAGGCTGCGGACGATCGCCACCTGCTGAGTCCACTTGGCCAGTTTGGGAAGATGTTCGCAGATGCGAATTCCTGGGACTGCGGTTTCGATCTCGCGGAACGATCCGCCATTGGCATGGCCTGGTTTCATATCGAACGAATCGATTTGGGAGGGACCGCCTGCCATCCAGAGGAGGATCAGCCGTTTTCGGCTGGAAGTGGGAAGTTGCTGGTTGAGAGCATGAGCCCAATTGCAGCGCGAGGCACCGATTGCCACTGCCTGCGCAGCAGTCGAAGCCAACCATCCCCGCCGCGACATGCTTTTCTGCAAACTCATGGCTCACCACCCTCCATTGGTTTTCACTTCTTCCTGCATTATAGGCTCCATCGAATCATTTGGGTCCAAAAGTTCAGCCTACTCCTAGCCGTTCTGGGCACCCTATCCGGCACTTTTTTCCTTAGCTCTGACGTTACTAATTGGCTTTCACGGAGTCACCAAGTCACCGAGTTGCAAGAGCACTCGATCGGCCCATTCCCTCTCCGTGCCTCTGTGCCTCCGTGAGAGACCAATTGGCACGAGTCGGTTTTTTGCTTCATCGCGATCCAAAAATTCCCTGGATGGACATTTTCCAACCCTGGGGGTCAGCGTGCCGCGACTTCCGTTTTGAGAATTTCGGGTGAGATGCCGTTACAATTGGCTTGAGTTGGGGATGGCATGAGCATCGGGTGATGCGGGGTGGATCGTGGATCAACGACGCCGACAACTGTCGGGCCGCCTACCGCAACAGGAACAGGGCCGACGACGACAACAACGACAACGGCCTGCGTGCCTGCCTGGCTCCCAGTACGACCAGCCCTCTGGTCGGGCCACGCCATCTCCCGTCCCTCCAACGATCGACCCTGTCGATTGTTCTGGGCGAATCGGTGGTGGTGCGGTCTGAGCCGATGGTGGAACACAGTCGGCTAGCTCGATGCAATTCCTAAAGGCTCAGACCGTACATCCCCCCGCCCTGCTGTCTAAGAATCCATTCCCCTCGGCCTCCCGTTTCCATCAGGTGCTGATTCATGACCACCCTCATCGAAACCCAAAACGCTTCCAAGGCAATTTTTCTCCCTAGTCGCGATGGGGCGAACGTGCAGATCACCTTCCGGAAAATCCTCGCATGCCCCCAAGGCTTTCGGATGGGCAGTCGGTATGGAGAAGAATATGAAAGACCAGTTCATCGAGTTTGTATTCCGTACGACTACTGGCTATCGACCACGCCAGTCACGCAGCAGCAATTCGCCTGCTGGACGGATGCAGATGCCTACCAGGAATGGCGGAAATCGAGGAAAGAGAATTCACACAAAAACTATTTTCCGGGGCTTCAGAAACCAGCCGACCAAGTGAATTACCACCATGCCGCTGCCTTTTGCGACTGGTTGAACCAAGCCACTGAAATAGGCGACGACCTGAGCGCGCGGCTTCCATACGAAGCCGAATGGGAGTATGCCTGCAACACCGGTAAGGAATCGGCCTACCACACCGGCGATGGCGAATTCGCTCTGACACAGGCCGGTTGGTACCAAGAGAACTCATCAAATGGGACTCAGGAGGTCCAAAAGAAACAACCGAATCACTTTGGACTGCACGACCTGCACGGCAATGTATGGGAATGGTGTCAGGATTATTGGGACGATCAAGCCTATCGACGCCGGTGGGATGGCATCACCCCAGAGGAAGCCTACAAACTGACCGTAACGCATAGCGAACAGTCGCTTCGGGTGGTGCGGGGTGGATCGTGGATCAGCGACGCCGTCGACTGTCGGGCCGCCTACCGCTTCAGGTACAGGGCCGTCGACGACTACTTCCGCGGCCTGCGTGCCTGCCTGGCTCCCAGGCCCGACCAGCCTGGAACAAGCGACGCTAAGGCGTAGCCGTTAAGGCGAAGCCAAGGCGGAAGCGCGGCATCCAATGGCCAGCAAGACCACTCCAAGGAGAGGCTGAAATCTACTTGTCACCCTCCCTCAGGGAGGGTCGCTGAGGAGGAACGACGAAGCGGGGAGGGGGATTCAGTGTCGGTCCGTGGGGTGGAATCGTTGGCGATGGCTGGAGCTGAAGGACCAGCCCCTCCCCGCTCGTTCCTCGCCACCCTCCCAGGGGGATGGTAAGATTTGTCCCTCGCCGGCATCAAGGGCATGTATCCCTAGCCAATGCCCATAAACCATCACCCCTCCCACTGCTTTTGGCTGAACGAATATTCCTATCGATACACCAGAGCCTGCTATGAGCGATTCAAAACAGATCCTGCAAAGTGATCGATGCCACAATAAACTCAGATGGACGCGATCATCGATTTTCACCGGACTGTTTTTCTATTCCTTGCCAATACAGAATGACCAAGAATCTACAGCTCATAATTAATCTTCCGCAAGGCGATGGTACTTTCGTGCCGATCACCTTCCAGAAAATCCCCGCATGCCCCGATGGCTTTCGCATGGGCAGCCGGTATGGCCAACCTAACGAAAGACCAGTCCATCGAGTCTGTATTCCGTACGACTACTGGCTATCAACCATGCCAGTCACGCAGCAGCAATTCGCCTGCTGGACGGATACAGACGCCTACCAGCAATGGCGGGAATCGCGTAACAAGACGTCTCACGAAAACAATTTTCAGGGACTTCAGAAACCGGCCGAACGAGTGTATTACCCTAATGCCGCTGCCTTTTGCGACTGGTTGAATCGATCTATTACCTTCGGCGAGGGCCTGAGCGCGCGGCTTCCGTACGAAGCCGAATGGGAGTATGCCTGCAACGCCGGTGAAGAATCCGCCTACCACACCGGCGATGGCGAATCTGCTCTACAACAGGCCGGTTGGTATCGTGAAAACTCCTCGAATGCCACACACGAAGTCGGTAAGAAACAACCGAATCTCTTCGGACTGCATGACTTGCATGGCAATGTATGGGAATGGTGTCAGGATTATTGGGACGAACAAGCCTATCAACGCCGATGGGATGGCATCACCCCAGCGCTTGCCTACAAACTGACCGAAAGGCATGGCGAAAAAACGCTGCGGGTGTTGCGGGGTGGGTCGTGGTTCCGCATCGCCGTTTACTGTCGGTCAGCCTTCCGATGCTGGGTCGAGGAGGTCGTTAGCAACCGCGACATCGGTCTGCGTGTCTGCCTAGCTCCCAGCCTCGATCAGTCCATTTCATGCAACGCATAGACGAGCCGGACGTAGACGCATCGCTTGGCAACCTCAAGTACGCCTATACGAATCGATCGATTGAAAGGATCTCGAATGAATCAAGCAGAAAAAGTACTCAACCTGCTGGATACTTGCCCCGATTGGAACTCAATCCAACAGACCGTCGCCGCATCGATCGAGCGGATTGTGATTGGAGATCTGGGAGACGCACAGCCTTTGCAATGGGCCGTCCTGTCCAAGCCTTGGAAGCAGTTGTTTCCCAACCTGAAGCACCTACACCTTTGGAACCTAGTAGGGCTACAGAAGATCGATGAATTGCCTGATGACCTGCAAACGCTGGAGCTGATTCGCTGCAACGACCTGAAACAAGTCGCTGTGCCGCCAGCACTGAAAACCCTCGATCTCGAAGATTGCCCTCAGCTGACAGACATCAGCGGTACACGCCTATCGTTTCTGGAAATCCTTTCGTTACGCAATTGCCAAGCCCTCAGCCAGAGCGCAATCGAGTCTGTCCTAAGGCTTCTCGCTAAAAATCGTTGCTTGCAGGTCTTCGATGGCTCCCACCTTCCCAACGTGGAATCGATCGCCCTGCTACCCAAATCCTGTCGCCGACTCCATCTATCCCACTGCTCATCGCTTGGAAAAGAAACCGACCTGGACCTCGAGCCATTCACGGAGCTCGATTTCATCGACCTTTCGGACAGCAAGTCGCTGCGAACGATCGCAAGTTTCCCGGACAAGGTCCGATATGCCAACCTTCGTGGCGCCGATGCCTTGAATTTGTTTCTCACCCAATCCATCGGGGAAGTCGATCGCCAGCAGGAAGAAAACGCCGCCAAACTACTGCATTTAAGGAAACGCTTCGGCCATGAGAGAAAGATCGCTCCCTTTGCCAAACTGCTGCTTATCGGCGACGGCCGCGTCGGCAAAAGCACCCTCGCCTGCCGCCTGCAGAACAAACTTCTCCCCAACGCACCGACGCATGGAATCGAGTTCTGGCCATGGGAAACCAATTTCCAGTTGACACCTACAGATGCCCAAAATCTGAACGAACGCTGTCTGCCCATCGGTCCAACCCCTGACTGGAAAGGGACGAACCAGCTTTCCGGTACCGTGCACCTTTGGGATTTCGGCGGGCAGGCCTACTACCACAACACGCATCGCCTGTTCGCCAGCGCCGGCACCGTCTTTCTGATCTGCTGGAAGCAAGAACCAACAACCGAAGAGCAACTGGAAGCGGAATACTGGAATCTTTCCGAAACACATCGACGTGCGATGCAAAAAGAGGAGTGGATCGAATCCAATCGTCCCCGAACGCTCGATTACTGGTTCGACTACGTCGATGCCGTAAGCAAGAATGCCAAAATCGCGTTGGTCTGCACCCACTGCCCAGACAACTCGTCGCGGAAACCCTGGACTGCATTCTGCAGCGATGAAAACAAACGCCGCAACCCGGGACTGGAATGTTTTTATATCGACTCGAAAAGCGACGACGACTGGCAAAACAATCAAGACGCCAAAAAGTTAGTTAAATGGATCGAACAGGCCTGCGGCGACGAAGCGATCGCCTCCGGGATCGACGCTCCTGCCGTCTTTGCCGACACGATCGCCCTGATCACCGAAATCAAAGCAGACAAAACACTTGCGCATAAAATGCTCTCTTGGGATGTCTGGGCCAAGAAAGTTCGGTCCAAACAACCTTCGCAGCCCCTGCATGACGACGACATCGAGACGATCACCAAATACCTCCATGGCTCCGGCCACCTTTTCCTTCTCGATGAAAACAAAGACAAACGTGCCGTACTGATCGACCAGCAATGGGGCGCCGACCGCATCTATGACATCCTCGATCCAAAGAAAAAACTTTTTCCTCGCGTGAGGGAAAATGACGGATATCTGTGGATCGATGAAATCCGCGATTCGGACGAATGGCAAGATCTTGATGAGTCACAAAAGGATCTGCTGCTGGCATACATGGAACAATGCCAATTAATCTACCGCATTCCCAACAGCAAACTGGTGATCGTACTAGAGCCCTGGCTGCTACCACCTAGGACGGAAGTATCAGGTCTCGCCGAACAACTTTCTACACTTGAATCAAGGATTAGCGACAGTTCACTGACGATCTGGTCCTACGATCAAGAAAAAGTTTCTGAAACCCAGTTCCGAAGTCTGATGAAAGCGCTCGCTGAACAACTTCAGAAACAGTGCCGCTGGTTCCGCGAGGGGATGTACGCCTCCCGTGTTGATGATCAGGCGGAGGCGCATCTGTTAGTCAAATTGGAAAAGAAACCAGATGACTACCATGGTCGCCTACAAGTGGAACTCTTCACCAATGACGGTTCGAAGTCGACTCAAGGGAAACTATGCAATCTTCTTCATGAGGCTGGCTTCGACGTTCAAGATTCCAAGTCCAACCAGCCGCTCGAAAGCCGATCCGATTTTGATCCCCATGTTTTCTTCGGCGACACGCCCGAACCCCAATATCTGGTCGCCATATCCAGTAGCGGTGGCGATAAGGCCATCGTCCAGCAAATCCATGAAGAACTGAAAAAAGAGGGTCTGAAACCGACTTGGTACCGCGATGGCGAATGCCGGCTGGGTAAGTATGCCAATGCGATGATATACATGGAGTCGCTTTCAGACCCGCCTATCCTACTGATATGCCTTTCAGATCATTACCTTCCCGACCGGAAAAATGATAGTTGGTACTGTGCCTACGAATTCGCGCGCGGCGTAAATAAATTCAAGACCGTGCCTAAGCCGAAAGGAAAACTTCTAATACTGTTTCTGCCCAAAGATTCAGTTAACGAGAATTCCATTACTCCAGATAGCATGCATGAGATTGCACGAGGAAGATTCTCGGAATACTCCAAGTATTTCTTCGATCGTTCAAATGATTTTCATGATCCCACTGACAGAAAAATTCAGCTGACTTTTCAAGACGCGAGCGAACCAAATGCATTACTTCAATTGCGTAATGAGTTCGGCAATCTTGGGAGTCCAATTATTCTCTCTGAAAGTCACGATGGAAAGGTAGATTGCGAGGCTTTGATTCAGAAAGTGAAACAGCATCTGGAATCTTCGTAGTTTCTCTTCGGGCTACTCACGAACCCCTACGAGATCCTGCGAAACGGAATCTTCTTTTCTTCGAAGTACTTTAGAGCGGCATCGATTTGTGCGTAATCTTTCAACCAGTCTCTTTCGGTGAGATGTTTCCGAGCACACATCGAGGGGCGAGTCGGTGGATGATCGCTGCGCTGCGGGCTATAGCTCCATCCCATCAACAAACGCTCAGCCATCCAGCGGTGATGCTCCATTTTGGCGGCGACGATTTTCTGATGGTCGCTCACTTGGTCAAACTGGACAGGGTGGGTGGCGTGTTCGTTTCTTGTCGACGCCATTTTCCATCCCAAGGTCTGGATCGTCACGCGCTTGTGCTCCGCCGCATTCAGGTTCGAAACCTGCTCCCAGAATGGCTTGTGCAGATAGTAGGATCGGTATTGATTCAGTGGAAAGAACTCCCACTCCTCTTCCTTTGGTGGCTGAACGGTTGCGGCAGGTTGGTTGTTGGCGATCGCCGCTGCCTTACGGCGTTCCAACTCGGCATTGATCCATTTGGAGGCGTCGTAATTGCGTGCGATCTCCAAAGCAACTTCGTCTACGACGGCATCATGCGCTCGCCGCATCCCATGCTCCACCTCGCCGAAGGATCGAATGGCATCTGGGTTCCCTGAAAGCGCCATTTTCAACGTTTGCCGCAACGGAGGGCTGTCGGGCAGGAAGCAGTAAATCGGAATCGCTTGGTTTGGGCCTTCACCACGACCTCTTGGCCGATTGATTCCATGCTGGTCCTGCAACAGATTCTCTAGCTTGGCGGCCCCGCGAAAATTCTCGGCGTCGTCATCGTGACAAAACAGGACCACCGGACAGACGCCGGGTTCCCCACACAGCCGCACAAGTTCCTTCACCTCGTCGATCGAAAAGCCATCCTTGCTTTGCAACTGGCAGAACTGGACGTTGGCCGCATACTGCACCGCCTTCGGGTCGATGGCAACGCCTTGATCGATTTCGGGCTTTGCCACCTGAGATTCCCACGAATCACGGCGATCGCGACCAAATACGACCTCCGATAGCTTGGCATGAACCTCTCTGGGCGCCATTCTGGGCCACTGGGATATGCACTTTCTGCAGTCTTGCTCGGGATCGGCACCCAGCACCAGGATGCGACTGCGCTTCAGATTCTCGAAATAGGCGAATTCCACCAACTCCTTCACCATCGCCATTCCCATTTGGCCAAAGCCAACCACGACGTACAAGGCCACTTCGTCGGTGGTGCGCGGTCGAATCGGCGTCAGTTCGTCGATGATCAACTGGCAAGCCGTTTCGTGGTGGATATTGAAAACCTGTACGTTCAGTTCAGGGTCGTCATCCATCTGCCGATTGGCCTGCAGGAGGGCGAGGTTGTAGGCATGATGCATTAGCGGCCGCTCGATGTGGATATAGCAAGCACACTTGCCTGCACTCTTCTGATGACGCTGCTGATACTCCTTTCGGATCTTCCGAATCGATTCCAGGGCATTGAGATTCACTAGATCATCCCCAGTCACTAGGTGGATGCTGGTGGGTCTGCGCGCGATGTGGCGGCGAAGGCTTTCCTCGTCTTTCGCATCTTCCTGGAAGACCATGCAGCCGGCTTCCTCGGCCATCGTGCGATGCCAGTTATGTTCATCCCTTTCCTGCACAATCACCCGTTTGCCTTGCTGCCCTTCCTCCTTGGCGATAGCGACACCCAGTCGGCCTAGTCCTGAAATCAGAGAGACTTCACTTTGATCGATATACAAAAACCATTCGTCGAAAGATCGATGGAACAGTTTGCGGATCGCCCCGAGAGCGATCAGCCCGAAGAAGGCGGTACCGGCGATCCTGGCCAGTCCGATCCAGAAGTTGGACTCCCCAGGTGGCACCGACAGATTCATGATCGGGACCTGCACTGCCTCGTACAGGCAAATCGTCAGCAGATTCATCGATCGGGACAGGAGATCGAACCATCCGCCACTGGCTTCCTGGAAGATGGCGGACCACTTCTGCACCCCAACACCGATGGCGCCGGATAGCAACGCAAGAATACCGCTAGCGGGGATGAAGATAGCCTTGCGACCATCCAGCCACTTCAGCGCGCGTTCGAAGCGGCGAATCCAGCTTGGTCTCTTATTCGGAACGCTATGAAGGATGGATGAATCGTCTGGATCGAACACAGGGCTCTCCTTCGTGAGCTGCCTTTTTGGGGCTCTTCAGGAATGATTGTGACCTGGGAGGATAACCTGCTAGTTTTGATCGTACTCGTACTCGCACTCAATGAAATGGTACTCGTACTCGACAAGAATCGTTGGGACACTGGAGCATCGAGCACGAGAAGTCAAAAGCAATGACCCATAAAATTTCCCGATGAACCTCTTTTTCGGTCCATCCGGCTTTATCGTGGGTAGAGGTCGAGACCGCCGCAGTAGAAAAAGATGGCGGTCTTGAAGTTTTCCCGGTTTCTGTAGCCACCCACTCGGCGCTTGATAGCCATGATCTTGCTGTTGATTCCTTCGGCCACC
>JBEISR010000079.1:0-2157 GCA_040375295.1 Planctomycetaceae bacterium | reverse complement strand
CGTCATCGACGTGCCAAGAAGAATCCAGGCCAAGCAAGACGCGGTAGTGTTCGTTGAGTGTTGTCATCCCTACACGATACAAGATCACAGGAATTCAGGCGACAAGCCACTAAATTCCCCGAAGAACCTCTCCATGTATAGGCTTCCGGCATGACACGGCTGGTGGGCGTCACCAACTAGGTGAGCGATCCAACAAAGTGCAATCGCTCGATCTCCAGCAGGTTTCGATTTGTCTGAGAGAACCTTTCGGCAGAGCTCAACTGCCTGCGAGAGGTATAGATCCTGGGATTCAAGTGTCGCGTCCAAAGGTAGCGGTCCTGGTCTGTCTGGGACCTCCAACGTATCAGCTTGCCCCAACACGATCGTCGGCCCAAGCTCGTAGTGCCAAGTCGATCTGTGGTATTTGGGTTGCTTGCGTGCGACATCAGGCCAGTAGCCAGCACGGCCCACGAGCCATCGCGTTCGCTCTTCGTCATTGGCAAGCTTCTCTGGCGGGACGAAATCCTCGGCGAACCTGGGATGTTTCTTGAGCACATCCAAAAGCTCAGATCGCTCCTGATCGGTCAGCAAGCTGAAGGCAATCGCTGCGATCAAATGGTGACCACCCTCAGACCAAGCAAAGCATGCTCCGGGGTGAACGATAAGAAGCAGAATCAGAATGACAGCTGTGGATTTTCGCATGAGGGAAATTGTAACGCATCTTCGACCTCGAAACACTTCGAAAATCGAACTGCCTCAATACCCGATGCGACCCAATGGCTATTCCAGTTTTTTCTCATCGTCCTCAGACGGAAATGCCTCCTCCATGGCCTTGATCCAACTTCCGAATTCACGGCGGATCGCAAGCGCATAGAGTCGATTTTAAAGGCACACGTCTCGGTACATCACCGTTTTGCCTCCGGCTTTACGACTCTGCAGCCAAAGCAGCATAGTCGCCCGATTCAGATGCTTGGTCGTTTTATTGGTGATATTTGAGAGGTTGATACCTGCAGCGGCAAGCGCACGACGCCACGTACCAAAGTGGTGGAACGCGGCGTAGTAGAGCTCCCGATCCCTTTCTCGGTTCAAGTGTGCCCCTAGATCGTAGCCAGTCGTGCACAAACGCCGGAGCCGTTGTTTGACGCGCTCGACCGTTAACTCGCGACTCCGCCCAACGTCGCGGGCACGGACGCCTGCGTAGTCGAGGGCTGTTTGCCAGGAACCAAACTCGTTGATGGCCGCTTCGTAGAGAAGTTCATTGGTATCCCGAACGCTTTCCTCCACGAGTTTATGGCCGGCGACGTCCAATTCGACAATCTTCCGAATGATGGTATCACGAATCATGGACGTCACCTCAGCTTTTTCTGTTTTGCCGGGACTCCAGCAGCTTCCAGTGCTGCGGTCCAGGAACCAAAGTGACGTACTGCGGCAGCGGCGAGATTGATGTTGTGACGATTTCCAGAACTAAGCGACCTGCCCTCAGCGCGCCGTTTCAAAATCTCGGCGATGATCATCTCTCGCGACCAAATGCGGCGGGTGGGTTCTAAACCCGCGGCCTCAACCGCACGACGCCACTGACCAAAGTGCCTTCGGGCAGCGGACGTGAGCCCAATTTCCCGATTGGCCAGGTCAGAAAGGGAAACGCCCGAAGCTTGTCCCTCGCGAATCATCCTTAACACATCCTCTCGGCTCCTTCGTATGGGGAGCATGCGAATTGGGATTTGACCCGCGAGCCCAGCTACCTTTACAGCCTCGCCCCAGGATCCGAAGTGCTTCCACGCAACACTTGATAGTTTTCTATCCCCGAGTCCTGCCAGTGGTACTGGCCCCACCTCTGCGAATCGCATCTGAATCGCCTGGATAACCTTCTCTTTACTCCAACGCTTGGTAAGTGACACCGTCGTCGTACATATCAGGAAGACAATGCCAACCTTCGTGGGATTGGCTCTTGATATAGGCTTCGCCAGATTCACGCTGTGCATCAAGTGAGTTGAATTCTTTCTCCAGTCCGTCTTCTGTGGACTTCCGAGTATAGATCGTATGCGTACGGCGAAGTACAGGTTGACGGGGATGGGATACTGCTGGCTTTCTAGTCAGCGGAGAACCAGCCATGCCTCGATGTCGCTTCCAGCCAGATCAGTGGGCGCAGTGGATTCAGGATCATTCAGTCAGCAACCT
>JBEISR010000042.1:0-33661 GCA_040375295.1 Planctomycetaceae bacterium | reverse complement strand
GAGTAGTTCTCCACCGCCTTGACGGCGTTTGCTACGGGGCGGCGTTGGGTACGGGGCGGCGTTGGCTACGGGGCGGCGTTGGCTACGGGGCGGCGTTGGCTACGGGGCGCTCGCGAGAGCTTCTCCAAACCTCAAGCCAGAAGATCGGAGATCACATGACCATGCACATCGGTCAATCGTCGTTCGATCCCGTTGTGGTAGAAGGTCAGTCTTTGATGATCGATACCAAGTAGGTGGAGAGCGGTAGCGTGCAGGTCGTAGCAATAGGTTGGATCTTCGGCCGCCCGAAACCCGATCGGATCGCTGCTACCGTAGGAGATGCCTCCGCGTATTCCACCTCCAGCCATCCAGGCGGTGAACGCTCCGGGGTTGTGGTCTCTGCCCTTTTGTTCTCCTTGCATGAAGGGTTGCCGTCCGAACTCGCTGGTGCAGATCACCAGAGTCGATTCTAGGAGCCCGCGAGCCTTCAGGTCTGCTAGCAGAGCAGCGGCACCGTTGTCTAGGATTCGGCCCCAGTAGCCATGATCGCGTACGATATCTTCATGAGAGTCCCAGTTGGGGCGAATTGCTTTTTGGGATGTGTTTTCGGCACCGCAGTAGATCTGAACGAACCTTACCCCCCGTTCTACCAGTCGTCTTGCCAGGAGGCATTGCTTTCCGAAGGGCCCTACGTCGGGATCCTCGAGGAGATACAGTTCCTTCGTTCGCTGGGTTTCCGATTCCAGTTCTACCGCCTCGGGCGCGCTCATCTGAAGTTTCCCTGCCAGCTCAAACGAGGCAATGCGTGCTTCCAAAAGGGAGTCGCCTGATCTATGGGCGGCGTGCTGACGATTCCATTTTTGCAGCAGTTGGAGCCCTTGTTCTTCTGCTCTGCGATCGATCCACCGTGCTGGAAAAAGGTCGCGTATGGCTTCGCCCTGCGAACCGATTTCCATCACCGTCCCCTGATGCATCGCTGGCAAGAATCCGGCTCCCCAATTGATGATGCCACCTGGGGGCAGGCCACGGGGGTCTGGCAGGACGACGAACTCGGGGAGGTTGTCGGTTTCACTCCCCAGCGCGAAGGTGACCCAGGAACCCATGGAGGGAAAGCCCGGTTGGATGAAACCGCTGTTCATCATGAACATCGCTGGTCCATGCAGCGCCGATTTGCTCTGCATCGATCGGATCAGGGCCAAATCGTCCGCGTGTTGCGACAGTCGGGGAAAAAGATCCGAGATCCAAAGCCCGGATTGTCCTCGCTGGCGAAACTTCCAAAAGCTCTTGGCATGCTTGCCAGCAACACCTGCGAACGTTTGCTTTCCCAGCTCGGAATCAAAGGGGGTTCCATGCAGCCGTTCCAATTCCGGCTTGTAATCCCATGTGTCGACATGACTGAGTCCGCCCGGGCAGAAGATTTCAATCACCTGCCTGGCGCGCGGCGCATGGTGCAGGCCGAGCCTAGGGTCGTACGCGCCTTTGTGCATGCAAAAGGCATCGCGGCGAAGCATCGTCGTGCAGGCGAGCGTTCCCAGTCCACTGCCAAGGCGACTGAGCCAATCGCGACGCGCAGATTCGACAATCAGCCCAGGCGGGGACTGAGCGTCTGGTCTGGCGGTATTGCCATTTGGCAGCTTAGTCGACATAAACAAACTCATTCGTATTAAAAAGGATGCGGCAAAGCTGAAACAGCCCTGCTTCTTCGATTAGCCGGGATGCCTGGGTGACTTCCTCGTCGGTGGCCCGCCTTCCGAAAGCAAGTCGAATCGCAAGATCCGCTTGCTTGGAACGACTCTCGCCAGCTTCTCTCTCAACTCTCTGGGCGAAGTGGTCGCTTTGTTGCAGGACAAAGGCATTGTTGAGCGTGGCCAGCGACTGAATTGCCGTGGTGGTGGTATTGCGCACGGGAGTCATTGTGGCGGGATTGGGGCAGTCGAGCGTCGTGAGGAAGGGGTGGGGTGTGGTGCGCACGACAAAACGGTAAATACTTCGGCGAAAGACCTCGGGGGCTTCCAACACACGGTGCTTGTAAACCGGTGCGTACTCTTCCTGATACTCGAAGTCGCGGTAGCCGGGCCCATGCATCGAACGATCCATCGAGTCGGAGAGAGTCAGCATCGCATCCCGCAGCGATTCCGCATCTAGTCGCCTCGGATTCTGCCTCCATAGAAACCGATTGTCCGCATCCAGGGACGTACCGGGATGCGTCGGTCCCAGCGAACTGCGCTGATAGGCATTGGAGAGCAGAATGATTCGTTGGATGCGTTTGAGCGACCAATTGCCTTGCTGGAGCTGGAGGGCCAGCCAGTCGAGAAGTTCCGGGTGCGTTGGAAGAGAGCCGCCGAGGCCGAAGTCGCTGGGGGTAGCAACAATGCCACGGCCGAAGTGGTGGTGCCACAGTCGATTGACGATGACCCTGGCGGATAGGGGATTCTCCGTCGATGTAATCCATTGGGCCAAAGCGACGCGTCGCTGGGCATCGGTGGACTGGCTGTCCAGCTCTGCGATCGATCCGTGGACGGGCCCCATACTCTGTACTGTCCCGGGGAGTACCACTTCGCGAGGATCCTCAGCATTGCCGCGATGCAAACGCCTCACCTCCGCTGGCGACTCGGGAACCACTCCATAGACGCGCCGTGGCTCTGGCAGCGATGCCAACTGGTTTCGCAACGCTTCTGATTCCCTTCGCAGCAAATCGATTCGCTTCGAATCTTCATCGGAAATGTTTCGATCTTCTGGTGCGATAGTCGGGTCGATGAAGCAGACCTGATCGTGACTGATGCCATTGCCGCCATCGGTGGCGATCAAGGTTAGCGTGCAGTCATTTGGCGGAAGCGGCACCAGAATTGACTGGAGCCCATCGTCGCGCCCGAGGCCAAGATGCTGGAAGGCGATTTTGTCATTGATCAGTACGAAGACATCGGCACCGTTCCTGGGGGTCTCCCCAAAATAGCCCACCATCGCCTGGAGAACGAATCGATGGGGGGTAGCCGGATCAACTGACTGAGATGAAGGGATTGCATCGGAGTTCGGATCGTCTCCGGGCGGATGCTGAAGAGAAAGAGACTTTTGCAAAAGGTCTTTCTGCATGCGAAAGGTGATCGCTGCATTGGCGTGCAGTGAAAGCATGCGGCGTCCGGGGGGAGCGCAGTCGACCCCCCCAAGGCTGGTTGAAAACTGAGAGTGAACCGGACCGTTCCGGATGGCGTCCCATACCTTCTGATCCGTGGCGGGAATGCCTTCGGCGATGGTGCCTGAACGGGAGACGGCAAGTCGCCGTAATGGGCCGCCATCTGGAACAAAGACCGAGTCGATCCATTCGCTACGAGTTGGGTTCAGCCGATTGGCCACAACGCCATCGACGAAACCTCTCCGGTCTTTTGCTTCGCGGAGTTCACCAGTGCTGGGATCGATGCCGCTGCCTTGAGTTCCGGTTCCCAGTCCGTCTCCGCCACCCACGACGTCTGCCAGTGACAGGCCGCCCGCTGCAACTTGGATTTCCCGGTCCAGTTTCTGTTGGAGTTCTTTCCACTGCGCACGCTTTGCTTCGATTGTTTTCATTTCGTCATCAGAGACGATGCGGTCGCCCCGTTGGACGCCAGAAAAAATCGCCGTCAGCGCGTAGTACTCTTCCTGATTCACAGGGTCCAGTTTGTGATGATGGCATCTGGCACAGTGAATCGTGATGCCGCAGAAACTGGTCATCACCTGCGCGACCATATCGTCCAGATCGTCCGCTCTTGCCAATCGCTTAATCACCGGACTTGGAGTTTCTACTTGCCCCACGAAGTCCCATGGTCCGGCGGCAAGGAAACTGGAAGCGATCGTCGTTTCAGGGGTTTTGTCAGGAAGTACATCGCCGGCGATTTGCTCCCGCACGAAGGAGTCGAAGGGCAGATCATTATTCCATGCATCGATCACCCAGTCCCGGTATCGCCAAGCGTGATCCCGTCGCTGATCGCGTTCAAAGCCGTGCGTGTCGGCATAGTGAGCGATATCGAGCCAGTGGCGGGCCCATCGTTCTCCGTATTTTGGGGATGCAAGCATCCGATCGACCAGTCTTTCCCATGCGTCAGGGCCTGCATCCGCGGTGAAATGTTCGACCTCTTCAGGGGATGGTGGCATGCCCAGCAGATCAAAGCTCAGTCTGCGAATTAAAGCTTCTCGGGACGCCGTCCCAAGCGGCTTCAGACCTTTTTCAGCCAAGGCGCTAGCGAGAAAGCAATCGATCGGATTGCTGTCATCTAGTTGCATCGGATTCGCATGGGGAAGTTGGGGGGCCTGCAACGGCTTCCATGCCCAGTGATCTAGTCGTGGGTCGGAAAGCGTTTGGTTATCCCAGGGAGCTCCGGCATCGATAAACCGCCGAAGCGTCTCAATCTCAGCCGCATCCAACCGCGATCCGCTGGGAGGCATACGGGAGTCGTCGACGGCGGTGACGCGCGTCATCAGCAGACTATCTTCACTTCGGCCGGTATGGATTACCGGCCCTGAATCGCCGCCTTGGATCAAGCCTTCGCGTCGGTCGAGTCTTAGACCACCTTCCTGCACCTTCTCCCGATGGCACTCGATGCAGCGAGACTGGAAGATCGCCATCGCCTCCTTTTGGAGATCGAGGGACTGATTGGGAGTCGGCGGTTGCTGACTGCTGGCTTGGGAAGGGAGAAGGCAATCCAAGAGCAGCAGCCAGAGGGCCGCTACCGCGAAGGTAGCATGAGGGGGGCGAATCGCTACCGAGAAGAAGTCGGGGAGCATGATGGCATTATGGGAGTGGAGGAAGAGGCTGCATTGGCCCGATTCTTTATTCCAGATCGCTCCTGGAGTATAGCCTCCCAGGATTTGTCAAGAAACCGAGCATTCCTCTTCAATCGCTGCGTCCAAAAGAATCGAATTGGGAGTCCGTCTCGAACGCCTTTCCTGGCCTGTGACTTGAATCGCATGAAGAAACCATGGAAGCATTGGTTCGACAACTCGAAAGGGGGTACCATCCAGTTCAAATCTGGTTCTCTTCTGAAAAGCATCGTAGCGCGGTCGATGTTTCAGGAGGGCCAAAGGTAGCCTGGGTTGGCTTTGGGGGTTGAGAAGGTGGATGCTGCTTGGGGTTGCTGTGGTTGGCCGATCGAAAGAAGAGCTGATTGCATTCGATGGGGACTGGCTTGCGGTTCAATTCAGGTGCGACCCCTTGTTCCGTCCAGAACAAAGGACGATGATACCGCTGGCTTCTATTCTGTCATTTGGCTTGAATTCCCAACTCCGGAAGAGAATGGAAAGTTTTCCGGGTGTGGAATCTAAGGTTCCGGCGCGTTGAACACCGACACTCCTCTCCAGTCGGTGTAGCGCTAGATTTTAGCGACATGAGGGTTCCAAAGGGACGGTTTCCTGCTTCAACCCATTGGTTGTCGTCAGTAAACACGGCACCAACCTATCCATGGTCTCGCTGGAGCAAAGCAGAGTGAGCCTTGCAGGCACTCGCGTGATGCGTGCGGCTTTGTCCGTTCGCAATGCCTCGTGTTGGATGCAGTTTTTTACCACTGGATTTGAATTTTCGAATTCTCCAGCCATCGCGGTGGATCCATTTCCACTCGGAGAGGAATGGTCGTGACATCGAATTTAAACGGCGACTTAAGTAGTTTCGAACGGGTACAGCGATCCTTGCATGCACTGCATGAAAAGTAATGCGCTTGCACCGAAGGGAAGGTCGCGTCCTACATACCGGAATTATCCAATGCGGATCCCAACTGGTTTGGTATCGCCTTGGCGGATGTGGAAGGTCGAGTGATCGAACTGGGTGATACGACTGTCGAATTTACGATTCAGTCGGTTTCCAAACCGCTTGTCTTTGGTGCTGCACTGGATGTCGTTGGTCGAGAACAGGTTTTGAAGTGGATCGGTGTCGAGCCAAGTGGTGACGCGTTTAACTCGATCCACTTACAAAAGGGGGAACGGCCGCACAACGCCATGATCAATCCTGGGGCCATCATGGCAACATCCTTGATCCCGGGAAGGACGGCGAAGGAGAAGTGTGACTACCTGTTGAATCTTTTTAGTGAGGCAGCAGGTCGCCAGTTGTCTATCTGTGAGAAGACCTATCGATCCGAATCCGAAACAGGCCATCGCAATCGAGCGATCGCCTATCTGTTACGGAATCTGGACCTTCTAGGCCAGGATGTCGACGAAGTCCTAGAAGCTTATTTTCGTCAATGTTCTGTGCTTATCACAGCACGCGATTTGGCGATGATGGGGGCCACACTGGCGAACATGGGTACGAATCCTGTCCACGGCAAGCAGGTCTTGGAAATTGACTCGGTTCGGGACGTACTGAGTGTCATGTTCACCTGTGGCATGTACGATTTTGCTGGCGAGTGGGCGTTTCGCGTCGGGATGCCTGCAAAGAGCGGAGTTTCTGGGGGACTGTTGACGGTGGTCAATCGTCAGTTCGGTCTTGGGGTCTTCTCACCTCCTCTGGATGCCATGGGGAACAGCGTACGAGGGATTCGTCTTTGTGCCGAATTCTCGGACGAAAATGGGCTTCATGCCTTTCATTTCACCAACTTCGGTTCGCGATTCTGGGAAGCGACCTGGGGCAAGTGATCCCGTTGCAAGCGATATCGGTTTTCGATTTTCTGAGAGGATCGGTTGAACCAGTTCCACCACGTGAGTTCGGCGAGGTCAGAAATCGGATAGGCAGCCTATCAAGAGTTTGGAGGACGATGGTTGGATTTGGTGCTCCGGGTTTTTGAATTCCTGAGCGATTCCGAAATGTTCCGCGATGACTTGCGGACGTCGATGGGTCACACCATACGCTGAGGTCTTGGCGAAAAAAGGATCTACCTGTTTCAGATTCGAATAGGATGATATTGTTTCGAGACACCGTCCAGCGTCGGAGAAATCAAGCCTCCATGCAATGCAACCGACCCGCTTGCGACGTGGCGTTGAAACGAGGACGAGATTGCTTTGCGGCACGCCACGCAGAAATAATTTTTTCACTACCGACCCACGCCATTGCAGGATGGATCTTATTTCATGACAGCCTCCTCGCAGGGAAGTGGCGATAGCTCGCCCGCCATCGCTACCGAAGAGGATATCGACGCCTTGCAGCGATCGCTTTCCAATGCCTCCTTCTGGAGCGAAGATCTGGCGCCGATTCCCTTGTCTGGAAGGCGTTGGGGCATGAAAGACATGGTTGCACTTTGGGTAGCGCTTTCGGCCTGTATCCCAACCTACATGCTTGCCTCATCCTTGATCGAAGGTGGGATGAACTGGTGGCAATCGGTACTCACGATTTTCCTTGGAAACCTCATCGTCTTGCTTCCGATGGTCCTCAATGCGCACGCGGGAACCAAGTACGGTATTCCGTTTCCCGTCTTCTGCCGAGCGGCCTTTGGGTTGCGAGGCGCGAATGTCCCGGCACTATTGCGAGCCTTGGTGGCCTGTGGGTGGTTTGGGATCCAGACCTGGATTGGTGGCTGGGCGATCTACAAAGTCCTGGAAGTGTACATTCCCGAATGGCGCCAACAACCTAAGATTTCGTTTCTGGATATCAATCTGCCGCAACTGGTTTGCTTTCTTCTGTTCTGGAGTCTGAATCAGTACATCATCTGGCGAGGTATTGCGACCGTAAGGACCTTGCTTCGAGTGAAAGCACCCCTGTTGATCGTCCTCGGGTTGGCACTTTTAGCTTGGGCCTGTATCCGCGCGGGAGGTTTCGGGCCGATTTTGTCGCAGCCTTCCAAGTTTTCTTCAGGGGGAAGTCGCGAAGGCCAATTCTTAGAGTTCTTTCTCCCCGCATTGACTGCGAATGTTGGATTCTGGGCAACTGTGGCGTTGAACATTCCCGACTTTACGAGGTACGTCAAAACGCAGCGAGATCAGGTGCTTGGGCAGGCACTTGGACTTCCGCTGACGATGGGGCTTTATTCGTTTATCGGCGTTGCGGTGACATCGGCGACGGTAGTCATCTACGGTAGCGCGATCTGGGATCCGGTGGAGTTGTTGTCTCGCTTTGAAAGCCCCTTCTGGCACGGGATTGGATTGTTTGGATTGATCCTGGCGACACTTGCGACGAATCTGGCAGCCAATGTCGTGGGGCCGGCAAATGATTTTGCCAATATGGCCCCCCGCTTGATCTCGTTTCGAACAGGTGCTGTTTTGACCGGGCTCATTGGAATCGGGATCCAGCCATGGAGGCTTGTCGCAGATCCATCGGGCTACATTTTTAAATGGCTGGTTGCTTATTCAGCGCTTCTTGGAGCGATCGGAGGGATCCTGATCGCGGACTATTATCTGTTGCGAAAGATGCGGTTCAATCTGCGAGGACTTTATGATCCTCAAGGCCCCTACTGGTACTGGAATGGTTTTCATATCGCCTCGATGGTCGCCTTGACGGCTGGAATTGCTCCTTGCATCCCGGGGTTTTTAGCAACGATAGGCGTCATCCGCGTTTCAGGCTTCTGGTTTGAGATCTATCACTATGCATGGTTCATCAGTTTCGGAATTTCCTTTGCGGTTTACCTGATGATCACCCTGTCCGGACCAGCGACAACCTTGCCAGGCAGGAGCCTGGACCGAGTGGGAGAGGATTGATGAACACCGACTATGATCGAATTGCTAGGGAATATCAGGCTTCGAAATTGCAGCCATGGCGAACTCATATCGAGCGTCATACGCTATTGGATCTAGTGGGGCCGGTTGAGGGCCTCAGGACGGTCGATCTGGCATGTGGTGAGGGGTATTACACCCGATTGCTTAGGCGACTTGGAGCTGGGCCGATTTTGGGGGTCGATCTGTCGGAAAGGATGATCGAGTTGGCGAGGGAGCAGGAGCGAACTGATCCCCAATCGATCGATTATCAGGTTGGCGATGCCCGATCCTTGGACGCAGAAGGATCTGTCGATCTCGTTTTCGCTGCCTATCTCCTAAATTATGCCAGCAGTCGTGATGAGCTTTTGGCGATGTGCCGCGCGATATCCCGCAGTCTGAAGCCTGGAGGGCGATTTGTCACGGTCAACAACAACCCTGATGATCCTCCTTGCAATTTCCAAACGGGGCTGGTTTATGGTTACTCCAAAGAGTTGCTGGGCCCTCTGGCAGATGGCTCGCCAATCGTCTGGAGTTTCCATCTTCCCGAGAAAACGATCGATGTGACGAACTACCTCCTGGCGACAGAAACACTGGAGTCGGCGATGGTAGAGGCAGGACTTGAGGAGATTCGCTGGCACCTTCCCAAGGTTTCAAGGGAAGGAGTCGAAGGTTGGGGAGAGGCCTACTGGCAGCCCTTTCTGGCCAATCCCCCGATCGCGTTTTTCTCCTGCACGAAGAGGGGAATCTAATCGTGTCCACCGACCGGGAACGTCCGTCTGCCGGCTACCGGACGGCTTGTCTGACCAATCCGATAATGACCGTTCCCAGATGGGCGACTCGTTGCGAAGCACCACCGATCGATGCGGAGAAGAATTTCGCCGCTGGTATGGAATCGGAATCTTGGTCAGATTGTTTCGGTCCAGTATCGCCAGCGAGCGACCCGGGGGCAGCATGAGTTTCAGGCAATGCAAGCTGGAGCGGATTGGGCAACACCGACGCGAGAGCGTTCAAAAACGCTCCATCACCGAGGTCTGTTTAGAAATCCTCGGAGATGGAAAGCCGCAGTGTTGCAATTTGCACTTTGTTGGAACGGTCTAATCCAATGCTTCCACGTCGGACAGCACCCAGGTTCGATCGAAGAATGGCTGGGTTGGTCCGTAAAGTCGGAAGTAGCTGAACCAACCCTTCCCGGGAATCGTTTGGATCCAATTCGATTCCGGTTTCCCTGCGGGCAGTTTAGGCCCAAAGTACAGGTCGACGGAACCATCCGAGTTCTTCGCCAAGTTGTCTCGCGAAGAACGGTCGGGTTGGACCCCCGTGTCGACGAAGCAACGTGTTTCGTTGTCGTAGATCGTGACCGACCAGAATTGCGCAACCGGAGCGTTGGCGGGGACGCGCAAACGATAGGATCTGCCTCCATCGAACCATTTCCCTTCCGCATCTTTCGAGGCTTCCAGGTAAACCTGTCCGGCGCCAACCGTCCGGCCCATCATTCCGATGGAGACACCCACGGCTTCGTAGAACCATGAGGTTCGTTCATCCAACTGGGTGTGGTTCGGGAGTTCCTGCGAGGTTTCCTGGAGCATCAGGGAGAACTCCCATTCCTTGTCGGCCCACACCTTGGTCCCTGGAAACCGCTTGGCATAGCCGATGGTTCTAGCCATCACTTCACCTGTCAGTGCTGCATCCGTCAGAATCTTCTTCTGTCGTTCGGTCGGCTCAAAAGCTTTGCCTTTCTCAATGCCAAGCGATTGCAGCATCCCAAGGATGATGCGATCTCTTTCGAGAGCTGGTTCTCTGTCGATCATCTTGGCTAAACCTTCCCAGTAGGCCAGACCGGTTGGTTGTTTCCCGGTCCAGGCTCGTCCGCTAGGAGCGATATGGCGTGTGGGATCGGGGTTGTCGCGTTTCGAATAAGGATAGATCCGGAGAGCACCTGCGAGTGCCTTGGCCTTGATGGGATCGGGGTCTAGCGATCGATGAGCAAACCAGACATTGTTGGTAGGCGATCGAAGCACAAAATACCCCTCAGGATTCATATCAGGATCTTCCGGTCCCAGGACCAGAAATTTGCCACCCTTGCCTTGATCGGGCCCGGTTTGCCCCGAGTCGGTCAGGGGCCGTTGCCAGAAATCGGTCATGCCACCAGCGGTAGGTCCGGCTGGGACCTCCATCACCAAGGGCCCTGTCTCTTTCAGATCTGGAAAAGCCATCACGTAAGGGGTCGTGGCGTTTGCGGTAAGCAAACCGAGCTTGTCCGTGAAGGTGAAGTAGTCGACGTAGTCGAGATTCCCTGCGCCGAACGTTTCCCGGTGTTCACGCTGCCACTCCTGCATCGCCATCAATGGCAATCCCCACAGATAGGCTTGGCAGGCCCGTTGATAATCGATGTCGTCATAGATCTTTTGTACTGTTTCGTCGGTAGGAAACCCGTTCCTAAGCTCCAGCTTTCCCAGCCTTGATTCAATCACCCCGGTGGTCGGAAGCTCTTGCGCCAAGGTGGCTTGCGCGAGCAGCAACAGGAGAAGCGAACTGCAAAAACCTATTTTCATCGTGAACTTTCTGATCATACGAAACCTCTGCAAGTAAAGAAAAGAAGCAATCCAGCGGGTGGACGCTCTTGGATCATTGGAACGGCTCGACGATTCGTGGTGCAAGGCCAGAAAATGGGGCTAGCTGGAATTCTTGTGGGCGGTGATCCCAGACAGCCAAGGGAAAGCTTGTCAGATGGCTACTAGGCGGGGAAGTTTTCACCGCCTCGTGGCCCCTTCGATCGGGTATGGGAGTCGGTTGGTCTCACCCGAAGGCGTCGAGACGCGAAGGACGAGAAGAGGCGGATCGTTCGACAGCTCAAGACGCCCCGTTCCATGCGCCGTTCGACCTGTCGATTCGATTGGCAACGAAAGGATACCGCCCACAGTAAAAGTTGACGGGATATCCAAGCAGGAATCGCAAATGGGACTGGGCTCCCTATCGCTTCGTGCCTTCGTGGCTTCGCGCGAGACAAGTAGAGATAAGAAGCCTTGAGGGAGAAGAATCTCGTCCATCTGGGATTTTTCCGCTTCGCGATGGAATTCAAGGTGTCCCGATCGAGCTACCATTTCCAGGTCACCCGATGGGATGTTCTGTGACACGGGGACCAGGCTGCACTGGTCTTTTGGCAACCATTAATGGCAGTGGCGAATTGCAGACCAAGAGACCCACAGAATTGTCGGATGGACCAGTAAATTGGGGGGCTTCGATTTCCCAAGTGGATGCGGAATCTGGCACAATACGTCAAGATCTCCAAGGCTGTGATGAGGAGAGAATGACACATTCCTAACCAGGAATCTGCCCGCAGTCCCAGTGCTCACGGGAATGGCTGCAGCACTTCGCGGTGAGGGTTGCTAACGAGCCAACTGCAGTGACACACCCCAAACCGCTTGAATTCTGTCGTCGCGTCGCAGGAACTTCTCGGGACGCAAGGTGGAACAACCAATTTCCTTCGAGGTGATCAGAGATGAGGATGGAGGGAATTCCGTTTGGAATCACCGATTGGGCCTCTGTACCCAAGACCGTTCATCCGGGCCTGACCGGAACTGCTTTCTGGCAGACATGCCAGTTTGGATCGATACGAGTTCGGATGGTGGAGTACTCCGCAGGTTACCTTGCCGATCATTGGTGCGAGAAAGGGCACATCCTGCTCTGCCTGGAGGGGGAGTTGGAAACCGAACTTGAGGACGGAAGGGTTTTCTCGATGGGACCAGGCATGAATTATCAGGTGGAGGATAACGGGGTAGCACATCGATCCAAGTCGGTAACCGGGGCGAGGTTGTTCATCGTCGATTGAAGTTGGAATTTCGCCATCTTCGGGAGATTGTTTTTTCGGATTTCTAGATGCATCGTCATTTCAATTCGGGACACGAATCACCAGGAGTGAAGCCATGAGTAGAGGCAGGCGAGCGATTTGGGGGGTGGCTCTGATTGGCTTGAGTGGATTGCTGGTAACCCTGGCGGCGCAAGCTCAAGAGGGGCGAGAGGCAGGGGTTGGGAGAGCCAAGCCGTCGGACGAGCAGATCCGGACAAACCTCATTGGATCATGGCGGATCGTGTCGGCGTCGTTCGGCGGGGTGCCCAGCGAACTGCACCGCACGTCGATTACGATCAAGCACATTACCCCAGTGCATCTGATCTGGATTGGCTATCAGCCGGAGGATCGACGAATCTTTCGTTCGGCCGGAGGAAGCTGGAAGGTGGTGGATGGCAAATACATCGAGACGATGCGCTATGGGCTGGATCCACAGTTCAAGCAAAATGTCTTTGGTAAGGATTTTGCCTTTGACTGCCGATTTGAAGGGGATCTCTGGATCCAGAGCGCTACCTTGCCCGATGGATCGGAGATGATCGAAACATGGCAGCGGATTCAGCCCGAGGAAGATGTTGCTTCACGGCCAGTCGATCGCAAGGAGGAGTCGTGAACTGCTGGCAGTGCGATCGCCGTCAAGGGAACCGATTCAGCTGGTACGAAGTTCCCGGATTTCCGATGCGGTGGTGAAGCATGGGAGGATGGCCGCAGCGACCAGAATCAGGAGGATCGGTACTCCCATGGATCGGTATTCCGCTGGAATCGCTGTCGACAGTATCAGTGAGCAACCAGCTGCTGCTAGCCAAATCCATAGCGATTCGGTCAGGTTGGCGTCTCGGTTCCGTATGCTTTTCAGCGTGGAGTAAGCGAGTGCCGCGATGCAAAGCCCGGCCATGATCGTTGCGATCAGTGGCAGCGCAGGAGATCGAAGCGTCAGCAACACAGCGGCGATGGCGATCAACCCGATCCAGTATTCCAGTCTCCGTGCAGCGGGTCGAATCGATGGAAGACGGCTGATCAATGCAAAAGAGATCAGCATCGATCCACCTACCAGAAGAATCGACAGGCTCCAATAATCGATGTTCAACTGCAATGGATTGGAGGTGTTTGTCCATCGCTGACTCAGGCCACCTAGCAACAGCAGGGAAAGCGCAATCGCGGCGGTAGCGATGCCAACCGAAAGGGCGCTGGAGCGAAGCATGGCGCGGGCCATGTCTGGCGGCGAGATCGGTAGCGTCTGCAAGTAGGAATGGATCCCGTCGGCCGAAAGCTTTGGGGTGCCCCAATCTTTATCCATGGCATGGATCTGTTTGGCGGAACGGCCAAAGCCACTGCTCAAGGCAATCAAGATGGCCGCCAACCATTGATCGATCACCGCCAGGAAGGTGCCAAAGAAAGCAAAATCCCAGCCCAGTTTTGGATTGCTGAATGAGCAGATCAGCGCAATGACCCAGAAGATCACCAGTTGCGCCAAGACCACCATCGCGAAAACAGACGTGCGGCTTCGGAAATCAAACCACTGGTATGCTTGAAACTTCGAACGAAAAGGCTGGACTTCCTTCCACGAAAGGAGAGATGGTACCGGCCGGCCACAGCGATGTTCCCTGATGCGCCAGTTGGTCAGAGCGTATCCGGTCAGCACCGTTCCGGTTGCAATCAGCAGATCGGTCCCGGTGATTTTTGACCAGTAATGGGCCTTGGGGCCGAAAACGCCACCTTCTTCAAATAGAATTCCATGGCCCAGCATCAACCACAGGAACATCAAGATTACAACGCCGGGAACCAGTGCGTACCACCAGACTACCTGTTCTGAGGTACGAACGAATGGCTGGAACGCGGCCCAGAAGACGACGGAGAACAAGACGGGACTGGCGATTGGCCACTCCGGCATGAAAATCAATCGCAGCATTGTCATCAGCACGGCCACCTGGCAGGCAACCAGCAGAGCGCCTCCCCAGAAGAAGAAGTTGGTGATCGCAGTGCTTGATATTGGCTTCATGTAGAGGCGACTTGGGCTGCCCTGCGTCAAGGCAACTCCCGCAACGACCGCGATCACGACGCAGAGGACACTGGCGATATGGATGCCTAGCAGTTCCTGTCGGACACCGGCGGTGTCGATGCCATGAAGCATCGATAGAAGCAAGAAAGATGGAACGCAGGCCAGCAGTGGGTAGGCCAGCAAGGACCATCGATTGCGGGCCACATACTCCCAGAACAGACTTTTGGTGATCGATTGCATCGCTCTGCCTCATTGGATTGAGAGGGAAATTACTCGGGAAATCGAATTTTCCTAAGCCTGGTGAATCGTGCAGGCATAGATGTCATCCAGGCTCAAAGGGGTTTCCTGGACGATCTGTGCATGAAGGGTTTTCGCTGCCTCAATCAATTGATCTCTCTCGCCGCGGCAGTTGTACGTCCATTCATCGCCTCGCCCCTCTTGGCTGACGGCTCCGATCATTCTTGGTGCTTCGGCGTGGGGGTGCTCGAATCGTAACGTCAAACGATGGAAGGAATCGCGAATGGTATCCAGTGCGTCGTCCAGCAAGATGCGCCCCTCATGGACGATGGCGATGCGATCAGCGAGTCGTTCGACCTCGTCCAGCAGATGAGAGGAGAAAAGAACCGTTCGTCCCTCGTCAGTGATCGTACGAACGATCGCGGCAAGGATATCCCGGCGTACGACAGGATCGAGCCCTGAGGAGGGTTCGTCGAGCACCAGGAAGTCGGGTCGGTGAGCCAGAGCAAGAAGGAGGCAGGTGCGAGCGGTCTGGCCACGCGAGAGGTTGGCAACCTTTTCCTTTGGATCAAGATCGAACATCTGCCGCAGTTCTTCTGCGTAGCGTGCATCCCATGATGGGAAAAACGCTTGCGTGTAGTTCATGATCTCCTGAACTCGCATCCACGAAGGGATCTCGCGATTCTCCGACATGTACCCGATGCGCGCCAGTACTTCCGCCGGATGGGTTGCGGGATCGACACCAAAAACTCGCACCTGACCACTCTGCGCGAAATGGCTCCCAAGAAGATGCTTGATCAGTGTGGTTTTTCCTGCGCCGTTGCTTCCGATCAGTCCGTAAACACTCCCTCGCGGGATCTGAAGCGACACGTCATGCAATGCCTTTTTATCGCCAAAGGTCCGGGTGAGCCTCTGGATGTCCACCACGAGGCTGGAACCCGATACTTGAGCTTCACTCATGGCCACGTTCTCCTTTCTTCGTCTGATTGGTCGCCAGTTCGCTTTGCTGAACCAACTTGAGCACATCCTGAAGATCGAAACCCATCTGAAAAGCCTCCACCAGAAGCTGGTCGATTCGCTCATTGAGCAGTTTCAGGCGTTCCTTGCGAGCCAGGGGAGAGCCGCTATCGGCTACAAACGTGCCGGCAGTCCTCCGCTTTTCCACGACTCCAGCGGTCTCCAGTTCGCGGTAGGCGCGAGCGATCGTATTGGGATTGACCAGCAATTGTTCGGCCAGCGTGCGAATCGAAGGAAGTTCTTCGCCCGGTTGTAATCTTCCCGATGCGACTAGGTACTTGATCTGCTGCATGACCTGCAGGTAGATCGGCACCCCGTCGTGGGCCTGGATATGGATCTGCATCGAAACGGCCTCCTGTATTGTTGTATTAACGGCATAATACAGTTAGGGATTCGGTCCGTCCAGAGAAATTTTGCAAGAACTAGATTTTTTGTTCTTTTGAATACGTAGAGGAAACTGCATTTCGACGCCAAGTAGCCACCGCCGCCAAGGCGGTGGAGAGCAACGAAAGTTCATTCAAGAAAATCGTCCACCATCTGGCGATGGTGGCTACGAAGAGGTGGCCGCCAATACAAGTCGCAGCACCGCCAGGTAGCCACCGCCGCCAAGGCGGTGGAGAGCAACGAAAGATCGTTCAAAAAAATCATCCGCCATCTGTCGATGGTAGCTACGAAGAGGTGGTCGCCAAAACGAGTCGCAGCAACGCCAGGTTGCCACCGCCGCCCGGCGGTGGAGGGCAACGAAAGGTCGTTCAAGAAAATCGTCCACCATCTGGCGATGGTGGCCACGAAGAGTTCCATTGCGGCGAGCCGTTGGATTGCCTGTAGTTTCAGGGCCGTTCTCCATGATTTTCCGATGCAAAAACTCAGCCTCGGAATTCACGATCAGCCCCGTGAGGCTGTTTACGGAATGCATCAAGCTCGATCTGAAGTGGTCGACAATTCACCTTGGAAGCCCGAGTCCATTTCTTCCTCCCCAAAGGCTGCCAGCGTTACAATCCAGAGTTGAGGCACGGGCGAATGACGAATGCAGCAGTGCTTCCGATTTGGAATGGCCGGAGATGAATCCACCAACCTGAGGAACATTTCGATGGAAGCGAAGGCGGTTTCAGGGATCTCTCGGCGACGATTGCTTGCTGCTGCTTCAGGTGCTGCAGGTCTGTCAATTACCAATACGCACTCACGTACTTCGCTTGCCTCTGCTTCCCATGGAATCTGGGCCAGCGAGCGGATTCGAGTCGGCGCAATCGGGGTTGGGGGGCGTGGATCGTTGCTGTTGGAGCAATTGCCAGAAACAGCGCAGGTGGTGGCCGTCGCCGACTGCAATCAGCCGCGCGCTGAGGCGTTTCGCGAAAAGGTAAAAGCAGACTGGGATGTCTATTCCGACTATCGGAAGGTATTAGACCGATCGGATGTCGATGCGGTCATTGTCGCCACAGGAGAGTTCCAGCGGATCAAGCCTTGCATCGAAGCCTGCCTAGCTGGAAAAGATGTGTATGCCGAAAAGCCCCTGTCGCTCTACATCCAGGAAGGACGGACGTTGGTCGACATCGCCAGGAAGACCGGGCGGATCGTTCAGGTTGGGACGCAGCAGCGTTCCATGGAAATGAATCGTGTCGCGTGCCAACTGATTCGTGAAGGTGGGCTGGGTAAGGTTCTTGAGGTGCGAGCGATCGCTTACGAAGGTCCAACTCCGACGCCGAGCGAGCCATTTGCCGCCGAGACGCAGCCAGCCGGTCTGGATTGGAATCTCTGGCTGAATCAGGCAGCCGATCGCCCCTACAATTCACGGTGGATGGGGTGGATGCAATGGCGAGATTTCGCCGGCGGACAGATGACCAACTGGGGTGCTCATGGTGTCGATCAGATCCAGTGGGCCTTGGGGATGGATGCGACCGGACCAGTGGAACTGCAGCCGCTAACCGAGGGGCTCAACGGGCATTTGCGGATGAAGTATGCCAATGGTGTGGTAGTGAATTTTGTGATCGAGCCTGGCAAGGGGCCGATGGGCGGCGCGGTGTTCATTTGCGAGAAGGGAAAGCTGGAAATCAATAGAAACAAATTCAGCTCCAATCCGCCCGAGATCGCCAGCGAACTGCTCAAGCAGGTCGACAGCCTGGAAGAAGAACGGAAATGGAGTGACGATTTGGCGCTCTGGCAGGCAAGGTGGCACCTGCAGAACTGGCTGGACTGCATTCAGAGTCGCAAACTGCCTGTGGCGGACGTCGAAATCGGGCATCGGTCTGTGTCGGTTTGCCATCTAGCGAATATCACCAGAGAGCTACAAAGGCCGCTGCGATGGGATCCAGAGAAAGAGGTTTTTGCAGGCGATGAGGAGGCGAATCAACTCCTGACTAGGCCTCGACGCAAAGGTTTTGAATTGCCCTCGTGACGATCGTAATACATAAGGGGTTTTCAGGTAGCCACCGCCGCCAAGGCGGTGGAGAGCCACGAAAGATCGTTCAAGAAAATCATCCACCATCTGGCGATGGTAGCTACGAAGAGGTGTGGAGCGTGGCACATGCGAACGCTCGACGCATCGAACTTGGAAGGGAGTTCACGATGCAAGCGACTACCCCGAATTCAGGAACTCGTCGGCCCGCTTTATTTTATTCGCCGAGTAGCTGGATACTGAGTCTCCTCGTTTTCTTTGGATTTCCGGGCTCCATCTCTTCACCGAAGGCGCAGCAACCCCCCGCTTCAGCCGCTGCGGAAAGCCTTTGGAATGCGGCTCGTTCTGGCGACTTGGCGGCGGTGACTCGGGAACTGGATACGGGGGTCGATGTCAATGCAGCGACTGCCTACCAGTCGACCGCTCTGAGTTTCGCAAGCGATCGTGGCCATCTGGCGGTGGTTGAACTCCTGCTGGCTCGCGGTGCCGATCCCAATATCAAAGACACCTTCTACAAGACAACGCCGTTGACTTGGGCGCAGTATGGGAAGCATTTCGAGGTGGTCACCGCGCTATTGCGTAGCGGCGCGGAAGGGGCCGATCGGTTGCTGTTGGAGGCGGTCAGCGATACGGATGCCAAGTTGCTTGCGGCCGTCCTCAAGTCGGGTCGGGCTTCGATGGAAACGCTGTCGCTGGCCGCTGCGTTAGCCGAGTTGAAGGAAGCAGAGGAATTGCTCCCTTGCTTTGAAGGTCTGCAGTTTCCCAAGCGTTCACTAGAGAGGCCGACGCTAGATCAATTGAATCGTTACGAAGGGACCTATGCTCTTCAGGACGGCACAAGCTCATTGACGATCAGGGCCAGGGAGAAGGGGATCGATGTCGATTTCGGGAATGGTGCGGGAGGACAGTTCTTTTACCCGATTGGGACGACGTCCTTTCTGAATGGCGGACAGCAACTGGATTTTGAGGTTGCTGAGGGCATGGTCACTAGGTTGGTGATGTCGCGCGAGGGGGGCAAGGTCGAGTTTTCTCCATCCGCTCCCGAGTCCAAAGAGGCGTCCGAAGAGAAATCGCTTGAAGCGGATGCAGCGGAGAAGCTTGTTCATGTTTCCAGACAGTCGGATCTCGATGTCTCATCGGTCCACTGGCCAGGATTTCGAGGTAGCGGTTCTCGAGGGATCGCGGACGGACAGAATCCGCCATCCTCATGGGATCTGATCGAAGGCAAGAATGTCGCTTGGAGGAGTCGAATCGAAGGTCTTGGCAATTCCTGTCCGGTCGTCTGGGGTGATTTTCTCTACATCACATCGGCGTCCAGTGTGGACGGCAATCGAAGTGTCGAGATTGGTCAGACCGGAGCGGTCGATTCGATCGTCGATGACAGCGTTTACGATTTTCGGCTTTATTGCTTGAACAAAAAGTCAGGAGAGATCGTTTGGCAACGCAACTGCAAAACGGTCAAGCCAGTGGGCAAGCGACATTCTAAGTCTTCGCATGCCAATCCGACGGTGGCGACGGATGGGCATCATGTGGTTGCATCGTTCGGATCGGAAGGGCTTTATGTTTACGATGTCAGTGGGCAGTTGATCTGGAGTCGCGATCTTGGGGTGCTGGATAGCGGGTGGTTTTACGATGCCAGTTACCAATGGGGCTTCGGCAGCTCCCCGGTGATTTTCGGTGATAGTCTCTTTCTTCAGTGCGACATCCAGAAGGGATCGTTTGTCGTTTGTCTGAATCTGAAGACGGGCCAGGAGCGGTGGAGGATGGCGAGGGAGGAGATTCCAACTTGGTCGACGCCAGTGGTTCACTCCTTCGGGGATCTTCCTATGTTGATCACTCATGGCACGCGAGCTGCCCGAGGGTATGACGCCAGGGATGGTCGATTGCTGTGGTGGCTGAAGGATCATTCGGAAATCGTCGTGCCCACCCCCAACGTCGCTCACGACTTGATCTACCTAGCCAGTGGGTATGCTCCCATCCAGCCGATCATCGCCGTTCGCCCCGAGGCACGTGGGGAACTGCAGCTCCCGGGGCGAGCGCCCAAGGAGGGTGGCGAGGTGGTCACCTCGGCCCCAGGGATTGCCTGGAGTCACCAGCGTGGTGGTCCCTACATGCCGACTCCCATTCTCTACGGCGATTTTCTTTATGCCTGCTCCAACAACGGAGTGGTCACCTGCTACCGAGCGAAGACGGGCGAGCAGATCTACAAAAAGCGGCTGAACGCTGAGGTTCAGAGTTTCACGGCATCTCCCGTCGCGGCAGATGGGCGACTCTATTTCACCGCCGAAGATGGTTGTGTGCTGGTGGTCAAGGCGGGCGGGGCCTTTGAGCTGATTTCCAAGAATCCGGGGGGGACCAAGGTCCTTGCAACCCCTGCGATTTCCGATGGGATGTTTTTCCTGCGGACGACCGAGGAGTTGATCGCAGTACGGGAGGCTAGGGCTGTAACCAATCCGGAGGGGCCGTGACCTCCGCTCGCAAGCCCTAGCGCTGATGTCCCAACCAAACCATCGGGAAGCAAAAAGTTATTTTCGGTTCGTTGCCTGAAATCGCAGAGGAGTCACATCATGGGGATTTGGATCTATTTGGTCCCGTTGGCGATTGTTGGGGTGATCGCATTGATCGTCACTGCCACCGGCATGTCCTCGAAATGCACGGCCTGCAACCGCTGGTGGGCGATGAAGGAAACCGATCGCAAAGAGATTGGCCGAGAGCCAGGGATCAAGAAAGTCAAACGCAAGGAGGTAAAGAAGGATGCGGCAGGAAAAGTACTTCAGGAAGTTGAGCGAGAGGAGACGGTGGCAGTAGAGCGGGTGAGCTACGACACGCGCGTCGAGTGCAAGTATTGCGGGCATGAAGCGAGCAAGATGGTGGTGCAGGAAAGGGAGTTGGAAGTTGTAGCCAACGCTACATCTCCGGGCTTGGTTTGCCCGATGCAGGGAAGCTTCTCACCTGAAAGGTGCAACTTATGCACCGGAAGTGGCAAGCGATTCACCGAATCCTGCCCTGGGTGCAACGGAGTAGGCAAGGTATCGGTGGTGCAACCATCGAAGAAGTGTGACGCCTGCCAGGGATGGGGAAAGAAATTCGCGGATATCTGCAATGCCTGCGGAGGGTCGGGATGGTCCAACGTGGTGAAGACATGACCGTCCACTCGCTAAAAGCAACCGCTGGCGAAATGCATCGGCGATCGTAATGTGGCGTTATCTCTGGATGTTTGACGACGATTCGCGCAGTCGAATACAGAAAATAGTTCCGGGATCAATCCTCATGCAGCATCGTGCGTTTTTGCGACAGGAACATCGTCCGTGGCCAATTCCGGGTCATCCTTGGACTTGGCGTCAGAGTTGGAAGGAGCTGCTTTTTGCGCATTGGCCAGTTCCTGCGACGGAACTGCGTTCACTCGTGCCGGCTTCGCTGGAGATCCAGCAGTTTGGCGGCACCAGCTGGGTGGGGGTGGTACCATTCCGGATGACGGGTGTGATGCGTCGGCCTTTCCCGGATCTTCCAGGAGTCTCTGCCTTTCCCGAGCTGAACCTGAGATTGTATGTCGAGAGGGACGGCAAGCCTGGCGTTTGGTTCCTCAGCCTGGATGCGGGCAATCGATTGGCCGTCTGGGCAGCGAGGCGGTTTTTTCACCTGCCCTATCACTTTGCTGACATTCATCTGACGGCCGAAGGACACACCATCCGATTCGACTCGTCGCGCGGCCAGGACGCTGACGTCGGGATACGAGCAACGTATCGTCCTGAATCAGAGACCTTCGAAGCAAGGGCCGGTACGCTGGAGCATTTTCTTACCGAGCGATACTGTCTGTACACACAGTCTCCCAAGGGGACACTCTTTCGCGGCCATGTCCATCATGTCCCCTGGCCGCTTCAAAAAGCCATCGGCCAAGTGGAGGCCGATGGGCTGGTAAGACCCTTCGGAATCACGCTTCGTGGAGAGCCATTGCTCCATTACTCCTCGGGCGTGGACGTTGTCGTCTGGCCCTTGGAACCGCTTTCCAGTTAGACCTGTCGGAAAGAGTGGCGAAGCGTTACTTCTTGCGAGCGATGGTGTACCACGCAAACAGTCCATTTTCGAGGTCCATGCCTCCCTCGGTATCCCAGGAGAGAAGCCTGCCTAGGTCTCTGGCCGGCTTGTCATCCACCACATTCCATTCCAGGACTTCGAATCCAGCTTCCTCAAACTGCTCTTTGGTGAAAGGAGATTCTCCTTCAGCCCAGGGGATGTAGGGTTTATCGGCAGGGGCCTTGGGTGGGCAGAAGTTGTAGATGACGAAAAGTCCCTGTGGTTTGAGCATCGAAGCGACCTGCTTTAAAAACACTTCGTCGGTGACTCCCAGGTCAATCACATGGCGGGGGCTGGCGGGTTCCCGCGTCGGATGGATGTAGCCGAGTTTGAGAGTGTTTTTTGAGAGGAACAGTTCGTAGGAGTCGCCGGCCTTCTGCACTAACGATGGCTCTGCCGGGAATTTCCCATCGAGAAGTTGGACATGGCCGCTTCGGTAGGGTCCGGAGCTATCCGCGTACATGATGGGAAGCAGAGGATCGACATCGCAGCCTGTAACATCGATACCCATCTGAGCTAGCATCCGCAGATGGCCGATGCTTCCATATCCAAAGTCGAAGACTCTCGAGCCTTCCGTTGGCGCGAATCCATGCTTTTCGGCAAGGTCGAGGGCGCGAGCGTAGGTGAGGGGCGATCCATAACGGCCCGAGTAAAACAGCGACTCGTCGGCAAGGATATCCTGCTCTTTTACCTGGATCCGTCTTGGGCGAACCTTCTCCAGTTGAGCGACTTCCGCGATCCATCTTTTCGTCCAATCGCCAGCGACGAAGGACTGGACTTTTTCGACCTCTTCACCCATTTTCGCAATCACGGACCCCGGAGCGGCGGCCGTTTCCGTCTCTTGGGCTTGGGTGGCTGAAGGCGAGTAGCTAACGCAAATCAGGACCGCAAAAAGATGAATCAGCCACTTCGAAAGGGGCCACCGGGGTGCGTGGTTGGAGTGCATTTTCTATCTCCTGAAGGTGACTATTTGCCTATTAGCCCAGGCTTTCGTTAGCGGCGGGCGAATCTTGGCAAAGCATTCTGGGGAGAATCGCAAATTGCAAAGCGTTCAAAGGGAACGCGAGCCGGATGGAGGTGAGCCCAGTGGGTGAGCTCAGTGGGTGAGCTCAGTGGGTGAGCTCAGTGGGTGAGCTCAGTGGGTGAGCTCAGTGTGTGAGCTCAGTGGGTGAGCTAGGTCCACCAGAGACAAGTTCTGTAAACGAAAAAACGCTGGCTACTCGGAGGAGAAGCCAGCGTTGCGGAATTTCAAGCCATGGCGTTGGGCGATTTAGTAGCGGTAGGTCTCAGGTTTGTAAGGACCATCGACTGGGACGCTGATGTAATCGGCCTGCGACTTGGTCAGCTTGGTGAGTTTGACACCGAGCTTTTCCAGGTGGAGTCGTGCGACTTCCTCGTCGAGGTGCTTGGGAAGCACGTAGACTTGCTTGCCATACTGGCCCGATTCGCGTTCGTTCCAAAGTTCCAGCTGCGCCAGCACCTGGTTGGTGAAGCTGCTGCTCATAACGAAGCTTGGGTGGCCGGTAGCGCAGCCAAGATTCAGCAGACGTCCTTCGGCGAGGATCAAGACGCTCTTCTTGGTATCTTTGAAGTACCACTGGTCGTACTGAGGTTTGACCACGCGACGTTCGGCCTTGCCGGCTTTTTCCATTTTCTGGAGCCCGGCCATATCGATTTCGTTGTCGAAGTGGCCGATGTTGCCGATGATCGCCTTGTCTTTCATCTTCCGCATGTGTTCGACGGTGATGACATCCTTGTTACCGGTGGCGGTCACGTAGATATCTGCAATATCGAGCACATCTTCAATCGGCTTGACCTCGTATCCTTCCATCGCGGCTTGGAGAGCGCAAATCGGATCGATCTCCGCAACGATCACGCGACAGCCTTGGCCGCGCAGCGATTGACAGGAGCCCTTTCCAACTTCGCCGAAACCGGCGACCACAGCGACCTTACCGCCAAGCATCACGTCCGAAGCGCGGTTGAGCCCATCGATCAGCGAGTGACGGCAACCGTAGATGTTGTCAAACTTGCTTTTGGTGACCGAGTCATTGACGTTGATGGCAGGGAAGAGAAGCTGTCCCTTCTTCTGCATTTCATACAGCCGGTGGACGCCGGTGGTGGTTTCTTCGGAAACACCTTGAATCCGCTTGGCCATCCGGGTGTACTTCTTCGGGTCGCTCTTGAGGTCCTTTCGGAGCAGGTCGAGAATCACACCCCACTCTTCCGGTTCCGTGTTGGCGTTGAAGCTCGGTACCTTACCTGCCTTTTCGTACTCGACACCCTTGTGGATCAACAGGGTTGCGTCGCCACCGTCGTCGACGATCAGGTCGGGGCCTTCCCCGTCCGGCCAGTTCAGTGCCTGGTCCGTGCACCACCAGTATTCTTCCAGCGTTTCACCTTTCCAGGCGAAAACCGGCGTGCCTTTTGGATTGTCCAGCGTCCCGCTTCGACCGACCACGACGGCTGCAGCTGCCGTGTCCTGGGTGGAGAAAATGTTGCAGCTCACCCAACGCACATCGGCACCCAGGTCGACCAGGGTTTCGATCAAAACCGCAGTCTGTACCGTCATGTGCAGCGAACCCATGATGCGGGCGCCCTTGAGCGGCTTTTTCTTGCCGTACTGCTTACGGAGAGCCATCAGACCGGGCATTTCATCTTCGGCCAGTTCGATCTCTTTACGTCCAAGTGTCGCGAGGGCTTCGGCTTCTTCCCGCTTCCCTTCAGCCAGTAGATCAGTCGCCTTCACCCGGTAGGGGACTCGCAAGGTTGCGGGGTCGACGTCGGCCCCTTTCTTCGTTGCGGTCTTCGTTGTCTTGCTCATCGTTCGCCTATCATCCTTTCGAAAAAAGAGTGTTGCATCGTCCCATTGGCCGATGCCCGAAATCGAATTTGAAAAAAACTTGTTTCTTCTTAATGAGCGGTGCAGACAGCCGTCATCACGAAGAGGCCAGGGGATTTGTCTTTTGGCTCGGCCGGAAGAGGTTGCCACCGCTGGGGTCTCCAGCCACTTTCCAGCAACCAATCCCGAATCTGCTTTTCCTGAAAGCCAAGCCAAGTATGTCCTAGTTGTTCCCGATACTCACTGCGGCGATGCGACCGCATGTCGGCGATCACCAGTTTGCCACCTGGCTGCGTCGCTCTGGCCACCTCCCGAAACACCCGCTCGGGCTCCTCCACGTAGGGAAGCACCAGCGTCATGATCGCCAGATGAAAAGTTTGTTTCTCCACTGGTAGATTGGTCAATTCGCCATGGCGTAGATCGACGCTTGTGATTCCTTTAAGACGTTTTTTCGCAGCCTGCAGCATGGCGGCCGAGGAGTCGACGGCAATCACTTTCCGAGCCCATGGAGCGATCATCTGGCTGAGGACGCCGGTGCCGCACCCCAGATCTCCCACCACGCTGTCCCCTGGCATCATGGCGGCAAGAGCCCACCCATCCAGTCTGCCACCGTACAAATCGCTTCGCAGGCGATCCCAATCTTTGACTGCGGAGGAAAAAAATGTCTGACTTCTCGATCGTCGGGCCAGGAGGGCATCGGCCAGGCGGTCGTCATCCAGTCGCCATTGGTCGCTGTTGACGCCCTGCTCGCGAACCAAATTCCAAAGTCTTCTCTGGCCGGGATCGAGATCTGCCAGCCGCATCCGATACCAGTGGCTGGTGCCGTCCCGCCGGGAACTGATCCAGTCGTCGTCGACCAAAAGCTTCAGGTGACGACTGATGGTGCTTTGGGGGGTTTGGAGGATCGAGCACAGTTCGGCAACGGTGAGGTCCTGCTTTTCTAGCAGTCGCAGCAATCGGACGCGTGTCATGTCCGAGAGGCTCTGCATCCAAAGCATGACTGAGGCGGCGGATTGGTCGGTGGTGTTCATGTCGATCTTCTATCCATTCATCCGGATGAATTAACAGGCTATGGTAGTCCTCCTCCGGCCAAAAGCCAGGGGCCAATCGGGAATTTGCTCAGTTATCGGCCCTGGTGCCCCTCCTCAATATGGCCAGAATCCTGGAAGATACGTTGACCCGCAAAAGATGCGGGACTAACCTCCCGCCATTCCAGGGCGTCCGCCAGCTGCCAAGGCTAGTTCGCAGGCGTCAAGGGAAGTGGCTGTCTCTGAGCTTTAGTCGGTTCAGAAGGCTGGCAGCGGGCGTGGAGCGATATGGATTGGGCTTTAGGGGACAAGGACTTCCATCGCATGGGCATTGGAAGCTTCGTCATCGAGCGTTGGGGTCGAAGCGGATCGCAAAGGGATTGCACGAATGGATAAGCTGGAAAAAATCTGGGAAAACACCAGCAGCGCCCTGCAGGGAATGCTTTCAGGAATCGAACGCGGCATCACCGGTATTTTCGGATCCTCGAACGCTCGCCAAATCAAACGTTTTCAAAGCAAAGTTTCCCAGATCAACGCTCTGGAAACCAAGTTGGAGTCGCTATCGGACGCCGAGCTGCGGGATATGACGGCGGTGCTGCGAAAGCGGCTGGCAAGCGGCGAAACGCTGGATGACATCCTGGTCGACGCGTTTGCTGTCTGCCGCGAAGGTGGTAAGCGATTCCTGAAAATGCGTCACTACGATGTGCAGCTGATCGGTGGCATGGTGCTGCACGGCGGTAACATCGCCGAAATGGTCACGGGCGAAGGAAAGACGCTGGTCGCCACGCTGCCGACCTATCTGAATGCCCTGGGAGGCAAAGTTCACGTCGTCACCGTCAACGACTATCTGGCTCGCCGCGACATGGAATGGATGGGGCCGCTCTATATGGGGCTTGGGCTGACCGTCGGCAGCATTCAGTCGCAGATGAGCAATGACTCTCGGCAGAAATCCTACGCCTGCGACATCACCTATGGAACGAACAACGAATTCGGATTCGACTACCTTCGCGACAACATGCGTCAGGCGCGGTTGGGCGATCATCGATTCCCCCTGCAGATGCAGCAGGTTCAAGGTCCACTCGATTATGCCGTCATCGACGAAGTCGACAACATTCTGATCGACGAAGCCCGCACGCCGTTGATCATCTCCGGACCCGCCCACCAGGATGTGAAGAAATACACCGAGGCCGATCGGATCGCCAAGAGCTTGAAGGTCGAGCAGCATTTTACGGTCAACGAGAAAGATCATACGGTGAATCTGACCGACGAGGGGGTGCGGATGGCCGAAAAGCTGGCCGGTGTAGAAAGCTTCTACACGGCCGGCAACATGGAATGGCCGCACATGATCGACAACGCCCTCAAGGCACACTACCTCTACAAGCGCGATGTCAACTACGTCGTCAAAGAGGGGGCGATCGTCATCGTCGACGAATTCACTGGCCGCCTGATGGAAGGGCGGCAGTGGAGCGACGGTTTGCATCAGTCGGTCGAAGCGAAGGAAGGGGTGCGGATCAAGGAAGAAACGCAGACCCTGGCAACTATCACGTTGCAGAACTTCTTCAAGCTCTACAAAAAGCTTTCCGGGATGACCGGAACCGCGATGACGGAGGCCAACGAGTTCTACAAGATCTATGGACTCGATGTGGTCGCCATCCCCACCAACCGCTCCATGCAGCGGATCGAATTCCCCGACATGATCTTTCTGACAGAGAAGGAGAAGTACCAGGCGGTGGCCGACGAAATCGAGTCGGTCAGCAAGTGGGATTCGATCCAGACGAAGGATGGTAAATTCCATGACGGCGAGATCGTGTCGGATTCCGACACCGCGATTCGCTGGAAGGAAAAAGGTCAGAAGGATGTGCAGGAGATCACCAAGAGCAACATCAAGACCTCTTACCGTCGTGGGCGGCCAGTCCTTGTTGGTACGGTATCGATCGAGAAGAGTGAACGACTGAGCAAGCTTCTGGAGCAGCGGGGAATCCCTCACCAGGTGCTCAATGCGAAGAATCACGAACGCGAAGCAGAGATCATCGCGCAGGCGGGACGAGTTGGCGCGGTGACCATCGCCACGAACATGGCAGGCCGCGGTACCGACATCATCCTGGGCGGGAATCCCGAAACGATGGCCTGGGCGCGCCTACAGCACACCTATCCGACTCGGTTGGATGTGCCACGCGAGGTGTGGGACGGGCTGGTGCATGAGATCGAACAGAAGGAGCGGATGAAGGAGCAAGGGGAGTTCGTTCGGTCGATCGGCGGACTTTATGTGGTGGGTACCGAGCGGCACGAGTCGCGGCGAATCGACTTGCAGCTGCGCGGTCGATGCGGTCGCCAAGGTGATCCCGGGACCAGTCGGTTCTTCCTGTCCCTGGAAGATGACCTGATGCGCATTTTCGCCGGGGACTGGGTCCGCAATATGATGGGCAAGTTGGGGATGGGGGACGGGGAGCCGATCGAGAGCTCCTTTGTCAGCAAACGCATCTCCGCCGCGCAGAAGAAAGTCGAAGAACGCCACTTCGATATTCGAAAGAATCTGCTGGAATTCGACGAGGTGATGGACCAGCAGAGGAAGCGGGTCTACTCCTATCGTCAGCGAATCCTCGACGGCACTTCCTGTCGCGACATTGTGCTGGAGCAGATTCGCGATCAGATTCACCATAACGTCGATCAATTCACCGACCCGATGTTCGGGCCCGAATCGTTCGCCCGCTGGGCCGGGCCGCGACTGGGCTGCCAACTGGACGCCAAGGACTTCCGAACCACCGACGCGGAAGCGGCGATCTACTACGCAAAGGACATGGCCGAGCGGGCGGCCGAGACGCAGATCCTCGATTCGATCGACGAAAACCTTCCCTCCGAGGAAGAGGAATCGGAATGGAACTGGGAAGCGCTGGTCAATTTCGCCAATAGCCGCTTCGGAACCCAAATGCGCGTTTCCGAGCTGAAGAAGGTGGGCCGTGATCGGGTCGATGAGTTCCTGCTGGAACGAATCCGCGAGAAGATCGGCGATGTCGATCTTCTGTCAGGGGCTCCGCTATTGCAGGAAGCCTATGGCATGAAGATGCTGTGCGAGTGGATGGCCAATAAATTCGGCATTCAGATCGCGCCATCTCAGTGCGCCGACAAGGAGCCGAAGGAACTCAAGGAGATGCTCTACCGGAGCGCTGAAGAAGCCTATCGTGGCCGTGAGGTATCCTATCCGGTGATGGCTGGTCTGATGAACTTCCGGGTTCCGGGGCAGAATCAGGAGACGACGACGATTCGAGCCCCCGAATTTTTCGACTGGGCGGCCAACCGATTCGATGATCCATCGCTCCGGATCAGCGAGATCCCGTCGGAATTGAGCCTGGATGGGGTGCATGCCGCCAGCGAGCGATCCGAGCAACGCTCGAAGGAAGTAGCGAAGGAATCGCACGATGTGGTTGCCAAGCTGTTTTCTGGGGCCAAACCGGGCACGAAGGTTTCCCAGTTGCCGCAATCCCAAGCTGGCGTGGATGCGTTTCGTCAGTGGATGCAGCACAGCCAGCTCGATCTTCCCGAGGGCGATCGTTGGCTTGGCTATGACGAGCAGGAAGTTCGGAGGATGGTGCGCGAGGCGATTGATGAACGGTACTATCCTGAGATTCGAAGGATGGAACGGCAGGTGCTGTTGAATATCGTTGATGGTGCCTGGAAGGATCATCTTCTGGCGATGGACCATTTGAGATCGGCGATTTCGCTGAAGAGCTACGCGCAGATGGATCCCAAGGTGGAGTACAAACGCGAGGGAATGCGGATGTACGGACAAATGTGGTTTTCGATTGGGGAGCAGATGACCGACATCATCTTCCGGATGGAAGGTTTGTCGGAGGACTTCGTCGGCAGCACCTTTGTGGAAACTTCGGCCAGGCACGACACGCCGCAGTCGACCGCCGACCTAGCTCGGCAGGTCGCGCAGGCCGAGGCTGCTGCGGCTCGCGGGCAGGCGGCTCCTTCCGCCCCTTCATCGGCCCAAGCATCCGATCCGCCCGTTCGCGTCGACCCGATCCGCAACATGGATCAACGCGTTGGCCGCAACGACCCTTGCCCTTGTGGTTCTGGCAAGAAGTACAAAAACTGCTGCCTGCGAAATCCTTGATTGGATCGCAGGGGAAACTTAGATCAGCGGCCATCAGGCTCCCAGTTCGGCAGCAAGTCGCTTGGCCGATAAATGATCTATTTGGCTAGAATCTTGGTAGCCGTCGACTCGGGTTTGATCCAGCGTCCTCGCTCTTTCGGCGTGCATGTTCGATTTGGATGCGATCAAGACCTTGTATTCACTAAGCTCCATGCTTTTTCAATCCGAATTTCCCCCGCCTGCCAGACGACGTGCAGCGAGGCATTGGGAAAAATAGGAGCCGAGTAGTGAACATTTTCTTCGACCAAGCATTTACTCTGCTATCCCATTCCTTTGAGACGACTCGCAAAGCAGCCTGGATCGCTGAGTCTATGCGGGAGAATCCCATACCGGGCGTCGATATTCAGCAACCAAAAGCACTCGAAAAAAGCGACCTGATGGAGGTGCACTCCGTCGAATACGTCGAAGCGTTGGAATCTGGTGATCCGAGGCAGTTGGCGGAATCGCACGGGTTTCCCTGGGAGCCGAATCTTTTTCCGATGGTGCTTTCCACAAGTGGTGGTGTGGTTGCCGCGGTTGAGGCGGCAAGACGCTGTGGCATCTCTGGTTCGTTGTCGACGGGATTGCATCATGCCAGGCGAGCGATGGGGAAGGGATTTTGCGCCGTCAATGGACTGGCGATCGCCGCCAAGAAGGCCTTGGGGGCCGGCTGTCAGCGCGTCCTGATTCTGGATATGGATGCGCATTGCGGGGGAGGGAGTCAGGACTGTATCTCCAACGAGTCGAAGGTTTTTCAGGTCGATCTTTCCGTTCATCCGTTCGATCGCTACCAACCAGCCCACAACAGCCACTTGGTGATGGTCGATCATGGGGCAGATTACCTCACCTGCATCGAGCATGAATTGGAAACCCTTGCATCCCGAGACATGGGATTTGATCTCTGTCTTTACAATGCGGGGATGGATCCATTCGAATTCTGTCCGCATGGCGGACTTGAGGGCGTCTCCAAACGAGTGTTGCTGGAGCGGGAAAGAATGGTATTCCGCTGGTGCCTTCGTCAACGAATCACGGTCGCTTTTGTGATTGCTGGTGGCTACCTAGGGGGGCGACTCGAGCGTCAGGATTTAGTTGGTTTGCATCGGATGACGATCGAAGCTGCGGCGGAAGAGTTGCAGGAGTCGAAGCCGTCGGCGACCGCCTAGCACCTCACCAGCTCAGCTTTTGATTGCTGATCGCAGGACGGTTCTTATCGCGTGGGTATTCCGACTCGGGGGCGCCGCGCTGCCAGATGTCTGGGCCTTGCCACTGCGATTGCCTGCCTTCGATTGAAACGGTCCGCTGATCGACATCAACCGTCGCAATAGCCCAAAGCGGGGTCTGGTAGGCTGCGACATTTTTCAGGTAGGGGTGTTTGTGATGCAGTTCGGCTGGATAGGTTTCGCGATGGGCGTTTTCTGGGAGCCAGACGTAGGAGGCGCTGTTGATTTGGAAGTAGGAGATTCCCTGCAATTGGATCGCGTAGTCCTGGTGAAAATGTCCTGAAAAGACACCGGCGATCGAGTCGGGGCGATCCTTCTGTGCCTGCTCGAGGATGCCACGGACCTGGGAGCGATTTTCGATCCCGTTGGGGTCGTCGACGGGATGGTGCAGGAAGATCAGCGACGGCCGATCGGCTTGGGCCAGGTGCGTTTGGAGCCATTGCTGTTGGTCCTCGGCGATCCATTTCTTGTACCCTTTGGCAGTCCCTCCGGGGTCGTTCGTGTCCAGGACAACTCCCAGGCAGGGGCCCGCATCGAACGTGTAGTAGCGACTAGGCATGCCATAAAACTCCACCGTCTGCTCGCGGCGATAGCCGCCATCCATATCGTGGTTTCCCAGGACATGGAATTTCGGGCGTGGGCAGCTATTCCAAAGATCGATCAATGGCTGGTTGCGTGGGTGTGGCTGGCAGAAGTCACCCAGCTGGATCACCAGGTCTACATCGGCGGTGTCGGCAGCATCTAGAAACTGTTTCAATCGCTCCGGTGCGTCATGCATCACATCCTGATGCAGGTCGGTCAGGATAGCCAATCGCAGCAGTCGACTGGGCACTCGTGCAGACGCGGAAAGGCAAGGCAGCGCGGCCAGGGAGGCCAGCAGGCTTCGGCGCGTTGTGGCAGGAGGAAGACGGTCCAACATGATGAGTGAGTCTCCACTATCCATAAGGAATGGCACACGCAGTCGAGAGATCAAATCGTGAAGGCTCGACTTATTTTCCCATCAATGAATATCGCTCAGCAGCGCAACGGCTGCCAGGGCCAAGCCGACCCCGGCCCATTCTCGTAGCGACAGTTTTTCGCCAAAAAAGAAGTAGCCGATCAGCGCTAGGAGGACCAGCATCGCCGCGGTGTAGACGACGCCCACGACGGCCAATTTCATGTGCTTCATCACATACAGCCACCCGAAGGCGGTGGAACCGTAGAGTAGAAGCCCAACGACAAATTGCCAGGAGGTCCAAGGGGTGGGTTTCGAGCTGGCCAGTTTGAGGAAGTAGTCCGCAATGGCTCCCACGGCGCTAAAAAGGATGGTGACCAGCAGGGGCATGAGCGTCTCCAGGGAACGGATCGAGCGGCGATCGGCCAGAGACAATCGTGACGAGCGATAGGAGAACAATCAAGGTGGCGGAGCATTCGGATTTGGTCGAAAGCAGGGCGTGTCGATTCCCGCCGCTGGCTTCGATGGCACCTTGGTCCGTCGTATTCAGAAGATGGAGTGTTCAGGTACGCAAGGGGGAGTGTTGCATCGGTAGCCATGGGGAGGATCGAGAGGAAACGAACCGAATTCCACAGAAAGGGGCCTGCCAAGCCGAAAGACGGATTCGATGGTCGACTGCTTTTGACCTATTGTGGCCCTATAGACCCACCTCTGTTGCACCGATGGTCGGGAGACTCCTTGGTCCAAGGGTTCCTGTTGGCGATCGCGGTAGGCTGAGCGGCCCGGTCCAGGGGACGGAAGCGATTGCGGTCCTTCATGAAGAAACGGATGGGAGAAGATGACGAGTTGGTGTCAGGGGAGCAGTCCCGCCGTTTTCAGTTTGTCAGTCCAAGCCTCCTTTTTGTCCCTGTGTTCCGAGTCCTGCAAAAATCGCAGTGCAACGTTCATCTGATTGCTGAGGCCGCTAAGTTGCGATTCACTACTGTCGGGAAGGCTTTTCAATTTGCTTCCATATCGGATTGACTCATCAAGATGCGACTCAGCGACTTGCAGACGATTCGCACTGAGCTCGTAGCGGATCAGGTGCACATTCAGTTCGACAGTCGCGCTGAGGAGATTTGCGCTTTCAGGAGTCTTGGTCAACAGGCTGGTGGCGATCGATAATGCCTCGCGATAGCAACGCTCTGCCTCCTGCAGCTCCGAAGTTGCTAGTGTAACTTCTCTTCTGTAAATTCATCGCTTTCCAGTTCCGTTCGAGTTCGTGAGCGCAGCGAACGAACGAGAACGGAACTGGGGCGGTCGGTCTGCTTGAAAAAGTGGGCCAGGATTGGTTTCTTTTTAGTTACCAAGCTGAAAAGGAGACCAGACCCATGACCCACCAGT
>JBEISR010000016.1:0-116026 GCA_040375295.1 Planctomycetaceae bacterium | reverse complement strand
GGTGGGTATAGAAGGGAAGTTTCTCTCCTTCGAGTTCCGGGGCCTCGCGGCCCCGGCAGGTGTTATGCCGCCCCTCCGGGGCTGGTGAAGTGGGTATACCGAGAGTCGTTTACGAAACCCACATTGTGGTACGGGAGTCCCGCCCGTGCGGAATGGCTCTGGATGTTGAAATTGTTTAAGTTCGCTGCTTCGACCTTCTCTCTTCCGGCCCGGAGGGCCGACACTGCCCATGCCGGTGGCGAAAGCCACCGGTGGGTATAGTAGGGAGGTTTCTCTCCTTCGAGTTCCGGGGCCTCGCGGCCCCGGCAGGTGTAATGCCGCCCCTCCGGGGCTGGTGAAGTGGGTAAACCGAGAGTCGTTTACGAAACCCACATTGTGGTACGGGAGTCCCGCCCGTGCGGAATGGATCTGGATGTTGAAAATGTTTAAGTTCGCTGCTTCGACCTTCTCTCTTTAGGCCCGGAGGGCCGACACTTCCCCTGCCGGTGGCGACAGCCACCGGTGGGGTGGCAACCTTCTATTTTTCTTCCTCTTGTTTCCTCCGAGCGATTGGTCCTGGTGTGTTCGCGATCGCGACGACGGAGTCAAGTCGATGTTCGATGAGCTGAGGTTTGGTGGAGTCACTTCGCCCTATTTGCTGTGCGATCGGCTCACACACCCTACGGGCTTGTATCGAGGCCCCAATCGGCGACAGTGAGATTAAGGATGATGTCGCGATTCAACTGTAGTGAGAAGAGGGAGTTTTATGCACCAGGGCCTCGCAGGCCCAGCCGAGGTTATGCCACCCCACCGGGGCTGGATTGTTGTTGAAGGAAGTAGAAACCAGCAGTCCTTAGTGGGTTGAGTTTTTGTGGTGATTCTGGGGCTAGAACGCAGGCGGAATGAGTGAGTGATCGATTCCCTCCCCCTGCTTTGCCCCGGAGGGATGCCTGGGAAAATCCAAGAGAGGTTGGTGGTGGAAGAATAGGTTGCCTGAGGTCAGGGGGGCTGGAGTTGGCTGAGCTGTTGGGTGAGGTTGCTTAGGAGTTGAAGCAGCGCGTGGTGCTGGGTGGTGGGGGGCTGGTCAGCGAGCCATCGGAGGAAGTTTTGGGTCGATGGGGAAGCAAGAAAGAGAGTCATCTGATGACGCAAGTCGTCCTGGTGTGACGGTCTTTGACGTGCTGCTTCGGAAAGCTCTTCGGGAGTCTTCATTTCCTGGTTATTATTCGTGTTTTCCGCATTCGTCGCGACCAGCAGTATCGCTCATTTGGAAGCGAATGGTGCGCGATGAATTGAGCGGAAGGATAAGCCCCTACTAGCTTGCTCCTCGCGACCCTCCCACGGGGCGGATGAGATCCACTCCGACCCATCCCGAAAATCTTCGGCGCTCAATCCGCAAGGTTGTAGTTGGTTGTGCATATACGACGGCACTTCGTCACCCTCCCAAGGGCAGGGCGAGATCCTAGCCGAGCTTGCCATGGACGCTCACATACGAAGCCCATGCCGATAAAACTCCATCCCTTCCAGTGCGGTTGGCCGGACGGCTACCCCTGTCGGTCAACGCAAGGTAGGCGCTTGCCTTCCAAAAGCGAATCCAATCGAATTCGATGAAGTGTTCGTCGCCCACCAGAATCGCAGACGGCAACGACTCTTCCCGTGTTATGTCCCCTCATCCAAGGTAAGTGAATCCACCATGTCTTAAAAAAATGATTCCAGCGAAAGCTCTTTTGGTCCTTGTTAGGCGAATTCGTCTCTCACGCGACTCCTGTCCGCTACTCTGATCCATGGTTGAACTCCTGCGAGTGCCAGGCCAGATGACTGCGGTGGTTCATGAGGATGGTGCGATGAGCGAATTCCTGAGGCAACTACCGACTTCAGGCCCAGACGGTGTTTCAGCCGAACTCGCTGGAATGACAAGGGCACTGGTGCACTGCTTTCGGTCGGCCTGTGAGCAAGCGAATCTGGATTCGAGCGTGGACTGCCCTCCGCTGAGGCAGTTGGTCTATGTCGATGTCGACATGTGGAGGCAAATTGTCCAGAAGCTACTTTGCAACGACTTAAAACTCACTTTTCGCAGCCGGATCGTGACCAGCTTGGCGAAGCTCGATGGGCTCGCCGAATTGCGGTTGAAGGATTCCGGAGTACGGATACCGGCGGAGCAGATTCCCAGATTGTTTGATCGATTATCTCGGCCAAAAGGTGTAACTGGTCGTTCGCAGGAGAGGACAGGAATCGAATTGGTCCTGGTCGCTGATCGGGTCCAACTATACGGGGGTACGATCTCCGTTGAAAGCATCGTGGGTGTTGGGAAATCGTTTATTGTCAGGATTCCCTCCGGGACGGCTCAGTCGGCTGAACGACTCGTCCCAGCTTCCTTTGCAAACAATTCGACGATACATCGATCGAAGTACGCTGTGGGAGAGGCAATGCGACTTCTATCCGCCGAGGATGCGACGGCGCTGGAGAAGCTTCGCGAGACAGCGGTTGAACGAGAACCTTCGGATAGCGAAGTTCGTGGTGTGAAGCCCCGTGTTGTCATTGCGGGTAATCGTACGGAAACGATGGAATATCTCCGGATGTTGCTATCGGAAGATTATGTTGTTGAGATGGCATCTGATGAGCTTCCTGCATTGGACCTGGTGCGAAAATCGCCTCCAAGTCTGCTGCTGATCGACAATATCATGTCTCAGGTGGATGGACTTGAGTTGCTCCAGCAGATACGAGCCGACCGGCAGAGAGTGATGCTGCCTGTCGTGATGCTGTCCCTAAAAACACTCGCAGAAAAATTCGCTGTGGCGTTGGAGGTCGGAGCGGACGAAATCCTAATCGAGCCCTTTTCCGATCGCGAATTGCTGGATTGCATTTCCGCTCATCTTAAAATTGGACGCTTACGGCGAAGCATGGACGAGGCTGCACCAGAAGTGCGAGGGACAGTTCGAGGCATTGGTACACGGCAGCTCCGAAGTTGTCTATCGGATCGGTGCAGACTGGAAGGATCTGAGTTCTTTGAAAGGAAAGGACTTCCTTGCCGACCCACCGGAGCCGAATCTTTCTGGGCGGGATCGCTGTACCCCAGCCAACCAACAACCTCTGGTCCCGAAGGCGATTGCTCAAGCGATCACCAACCGGGATTTTTTCGAACTGGAGTACCAGGTGGTGCGAAAGGACGGCAGCATAGGCTGGGCACATTTTCAAGCGATTGCGATCCTCGACCAGCAGGGTGGTATTTCTGAGTGGCTTGTATGGCCAGCGATATCGCTGGCCGTAGGGAAGCCCAAACTGCGTCGGCGGTGACTAATATCCGTCATGATGTAACCATGGAGGTAATGATGACGAACGTAGAGATTGTCTCTCGCCGTATTCTGATTGTGGATGACAATATCGATGCGGCGGACAGCCTGTCGCTTCTTTTGTCGGAGTGTGGGCATTTGGTTGCGACCAATTACGACGGAAGCAGTGCCATAGAGCGTACGTTGGCGTTCAATCCCGAAGTGATTTTTCTCGACCTGGGGATGCCCGGCATGGATGGATTTGAGACGGTGAGGAGGATTCGGAAGCTGCCTGGAGCACGGGAGATATTTATCGTAGCGCTGACGGGTTGGGGGCAGGATAGGGACCGCCAACGAACTAGGGAAGCAGGATTTGATCACCATCTGCTGAAACCTGTCCCATTCAGCGAGATCCAAAAGCTCGTTAACGATGCTGAATTCCTGGTCAGTCGATCCCTGGAAATGGACTGCGAGGTTTCGTTCGACAGTTCCAATCAAGTCGACGAGGCTTCTTCAGCAATGGTCATACAGCCAATGCGGGCGATGTCTGAAGCGGAAGGACGGCAGTATTCCAAGCTAGCTCACGACTTGGCCAACAGCTTTTTCGGGATCCGGATGGCAGTTGAGGTTCTGAAGCGACTTGAGATCAGTGAGTCGACAGTTCGCGACAAGGCGAATCGGATTGTTGATTCGATAGGTAACGACTGTCAAAAGGGAGAAGAAGTCACCAGAGCTATCCGAGAATTGCTTTCAGGCCAGTCGAATGAGGGATGACTACAGCGTGCAGCGAGCGGCAGGGAAAATTTCTATTGCGAAGTCATGGGGCGATATGGAAGTGGGATAAGCATATCCCGATGGAGCGATTTTTCCGATCGCAGCATAAAAAAGCTATTGCGATTCAGGTTAGCAATAGCTCGGATGACGTTTTCCGCCAAGCGTTCTTTCAATCACTTCGAAGTAGCGCCTTGGCGGCATCGCTTCGCACAGGCACGGCAGGCCTCCGCGCAGGCTTTGCAACAGGGATCGTCCTGGTGTTTTTCGCACTCCTCAGCACATCGCTCGCAAGCCTCAGCACACAGAGACATCATCGCCGCCGACATGGCGCCTTTGCGAGCTTCGATTGCATCGCACGCGCCGCAGATATCGGCGCAGTCCAGGCACAGCTTGATGCACTCTTTACGCCCCGGTTCATCCATACATCCTGCCGCGCATGCGAGGCAAGCAGTGCGGCAATCGCCGCAATCGCTGCAGCAAGTTTCGCCGCTCTGTTCATCCCGAGCCTTTGCGGAGAAACTCAGTGCTGCCACCGTGGCCATGGCGGCGGCGCTGTGCACCATCAACTGTCGACGTTTCATTCCAAGGTCTCCTCTAAAAAGTCTCCAGAAGAGTTGCCTAACGCTTGGCCTCTTCCTCCACCATACAGATCCCACGCTCTAGTAAGACAATCGTGCATTGGTCCAGGATTCGGTAGAACACATGGTTTCCGTCTCGACGTCCAATCACGATTTTTTTGTCCTGCAATCGCTGCAGCTGATTCGAGATCGCTTGAGGTTTCATCCCCAGCGATGCCGCAATCTCCTGTGTAGTCGCTTCCACCTTGGTGGCGATCTCTTGCAAAATCCTTAGCCGTGTGTCGTTCGCCAAAACCTCAAATAGCGACTCGACAGCACGGGCCTGTTCTGGAGTCATCGGTGGTCGCTGACTCAATTTCGCCTTTGGCGGGCAGGGATTCACCGGCCCTGCGACAGGCCGCTTCGTTTTTGCCATCGATCTGTCAATCCACGAATACATTGTTGCGTGTATCACGAAAAGTCAAGGCCACTCGCCGTCCAATCTGTCACGGGGACGGAACGGTTGAGCATCCAGAAATGTACCCAGTTCCAGTGGAAGTTGTCGATTTGGAATGGGCCGACTGGTTGCTAATCGAAACCCATCGCCAGAGCGGCGATACTCCAAATTTTTGGAGACCTTGGGTTCATGAATAGCCGGCCAGCGATCCGTACGCGGTGGAGATGGGGTTGGATGCGCTGGCTGGGCAAACAGGAGTCTGGGCAAACAGGAGTCTGGGCAAACAGGAGTCTGGGCAAACAGGAGTCTGGGCAAACAGGAGTCTGGGCAAACAGGAGTCTGGGCAAACTGCAGTCTAGGCAAACTGCAGTCTAGGCAAACTGCAGTCTAGGCAAACAGGAGTCTGGGCGACTTTGGAGTCCGACCGGTTTTATTTTCGACCTCGAGCAGAATTTGCCGTTCGGCCCGTCTGCGATGACTCCCTGGGATCGCGCTATCGAACCGATGCGGCGTCGCCGAAATCGGTCCAGGCCTAGAGGGAGGGTTTTCCAGCATCCTTAGGGAAGCTTGTATCGATTGAAGACCACCCGGCCAAGCGATGGCCCTTGATAAAGATCTTTCAGGACTTCGTGGTGCGTTTGCGACGCATGGCACGGTAGGCCAAGGCAAGTCCGCCAAAAACGCCAAGACTGGAGGGTTCTGGTATGGCGCCAGGAACGACGACTTCGCGGTAGGCGATTTCTGAGAAACCGGTTTGCGTTAAGTCGCCCCAGTTGCTGACGACTTCCAGTTTCAGGAAGTTCGCAAGAATCGGTGTGGTGAACTCAATGAACTGCGCACCGCTGGTCGTTCCCGTTTCCTGCGAGAACAGAAAGGGATTGCCACTGATCGGGGTGTAGGATGTGGTTGTTGCTGTGCCGAGTAGATCCAGAGAGTGGTAGAGATTGGCTAATTGGATTCCTGTCGACCCTGGAGTCCTGCTAGTTGGCGGGGGGAGGTTGTCGGTATCTCCAGAGTTCATATTCCAGAGGTAAATCCTGTCAACCAAAGCGCTGCCCGCCAGGGTGAGGTAGATGTTGCCGGTGGTAGTCCCGGCACCACTCAACCAAGCATTGGACGGATCGGCGTTGTCGTGAAGGTCGCTGGGATCGTGAGGGGGATACCCTGGAAGCCCCAGTCCGTTGATGGTGGAATTAATGAAGGAGGTAGGGATCGCCGGATCCATGTCGGTCTCTGCGGCGACAAACGCGATCAGGGAGCCTGTCGCATGGGATGGGAGGCAGAAAACGACAAGCAAACAAGCAAAGAGAGACCAGAGTCGTCGGATTGTCATTACCAAGCCCTGCCGAAAAGGATACCTGTAGCGGTTATTCCGGATCTAGGGCTTAGGTTGATTGGGAGGTTCAGGGTGTCAAGTATTTTTGTTTTTTTCGGCGTCTTGCCCGAAAAAATGTTCGTCTACCAGAGTTTTCGGAACGTTGGACCAGGGAGCAGGCCATCGACTGACGAGCGAGGTGGCAACGCGGTCCCAGGGGGCGATTTTTTGGGCCGATTCGGGAAGACGGTTTGCGAGAAACCAGTAGGTGTAGGCCTCTAGCGTCATCTGGGAATCGATCCGCACCACCTCGCATCGATCGCGTCGGTAGCCAATCTCGGAATTGCCCAGCGGATCCCAGCCTTCCACGCGATCGAGCGCCTGAGCCACTCGCGGTAGGTGATTTGGCTGGTAGTGCCATAGTTCACCGGCCACCCAGTCGTCTCCCTCCAGCAGCGCGGGAAAGGGCCCGAGATCATAGAGGACGGCTCGCACCATCGCCGGCTCGATGCGATCGGGTGGAAGCGGCCACGCTGACTGGCGGAGATGCCCGCGTTGAAGGGTGCCGTAGACGAAGAATCCGCAGGGGGCCATCGCCCAACCTCACTTCTCATGAGTCGAATCGTGTTGTCGGCGTTTGGGGCGAAACTATGCCCGAAGGGAACTCGCAGGCAGATGCCGGTCAGTCCATTGGTACGGCATGTTCCTGGAGGTCTTCCAGGTCGACAAATTCCAGCGTCGAGATATGGGTGGCATCCAAAATGACCTGCGGTGCCTGACCTGCTGTCAGGGCTTCCTTCCATCGAAGCACGCACAGGCACCAGCGATCGCCATCCTGAAGTCCAGGAAAATCATATTCGGGAATGGGAGTCGACAAGTCATTGCCTCGCATCTTGGAGAAGCGAAGAAATTCCTCGGTCATGACAGCGCATACCAAGTGCAGCCCGACATCGTCTCGTCCTGTATTGCAGCAACCATCCCGATAGAAACCGGTGCGCGGTGACATGCTGCAGGTCGCCAGTGGACCACCGAGGACATTCTTTGACCCGGCCATAAAATTACGACTCCCAATCTACGAGTGGACGAGCGATACCCAGAGAGTCGACTTGGTAGGGGACCCAAAGCAGACCGAGCAATTGGATGCGGAGATCGCTTTTGCGCATCGGAATCTCGATCGATTCCAGCTTCAGATTCTCAGGGCTAAAGCGACTTGCAATCTGGTCGACCTCCTGCCTGCATTCTTCTTCGATTCGATGCTGCTCGCGGAGCAGTTCTTCGAGGGATTCTTCGGCGCGGACAACATCATTCTTCTGTGCCTGGGCTCGCCCTAGACTCCGAGCGGCCGAGGAGGCTTTCCCAAGATTGCTCTTGCTGGCAATTTTGTTGCCGAGCAATGCACCGAAAATAGAAGCACCCAAGTTGATCAGCGACTGGTTCTGCTGAGTTTTGGCCTGTTCGCGTTCCCGTTGCACGCGATGTTCCGCAGTCAGAATCCGTGATTGCAGTGATTTCAGTTTGGTGGCGTATTTGGCCTGCAGTTTTTCCACTTCGGCGTCGCGGGCTTCTCGCGCCTGCATCGCCATTTCGATTCTGGCATCCTCCTCATCCTGCCCCGGAAGACTCGACTTCTTCAGTGCTTTGCTTTGATAGATCATCAGGGGTTTATGTCGGAGCAGAAAATCGGCCAGTTGCTTTTCCCATTCCTTGTACTTTTTAGGATTGATCAAGTCGGCAGAAACATCCCCGAAGAGAAATCCATCATCGGGGCTGGGGGATAGACGGAGTGGCGAATTCCATTCGACCGCGCGGTCCCACACCGGTTCCGGGGTTCCTTCGCTGCAATCAACTAGCCAGTGAGCGTCCATCCAGTGATCGATGGCGGGAGATGCCTTGACGAAATGGAGGCTGGCCTGAGCGATCAGGGTGGGACGATAAATGGTTCTGGCTTCATGGGATGCAGCGCGGTCCGGGATCCAGAATTTTTCCGGAATCTCCGGTGGCAGGATTGGCCGCTTGCCGATCGGGCTGCTAGGTGCCTTTGGAGGAGAGGCAGGACGATCTTCGGGAAATGTTTGCCTTTGTGCAGCCCCTTCGCTTTTCCGCTCCTTCATCAAGCCTTGAATCTGTGGCTTGGAGAGTGGGCCGCGGAGAAACGAAAGAGCCCATCGCGTTTGAAAGATCGTCGGTGCATCGTCGTGGACGTTGTTCATCAGAAAGACTCGATTGCCCAGCGCCGACAAAGTCTGGCTCATCTCCGCCCTGGAAAACGACTGTCCCTGACTATTTGCCGCTCCTTCCAGACCATCCAGCACCCGGTCCTTATCGCGCTGGGTCTGCAAGCGACCCAGGAACCAAGTTCCCATGTTGGCTAATCCCTTGTAGTCGATATCGGCGGGATTCTGAGTCGCCAAGACGATGCCGATACCGAATGCGCGCGCCTGTTTCAGCAGGGTCATCATCGGTGTTTTGGAAGGTGGTTTGGCGGTGGGTGGGAAGTAGCCAAAAATCTCATCCATATAGAGAATCGCGCGCAGGGAGCTGGTGCCTGGCTGCGATCGCATCCATCCGACGAACTCGCTGAGCAGCAGCGTCACAAAAAACATCCGCTCGGCATCATTCAAATGCGAGATCGAGAGAATGCTGATGCGAGGTTTTCCGCTAGGTGTATAAAGCAGCCTTTGAATATCAAGCGGCTCGCCCTGCAGCCAGCCGGCGAAGGATGGTGAGGCCAGTAGGTTGTTGAGTGTATTGGCTAGCTTGGCTCTCTGATCTCCAGGCATGAACGATTCCAGGTCCAGCACGCCGATTCGATCAATTCCTGGGGTCTGGATCGATCGAATGAGTTCGGCAAGGTCCAGGTCTCTTCCAGATCGCCACGCGCGATCGAAGATCGTCGCCAACAGGATATGCTCGCGACTGCTGAGTGGATCGGCATCGATTCCCAGGAGCGTCAGAATGCCAGATGCAGCCGACGAAACCATCTCGCGAAACGCGTCATCATCGTCGAGGACTTCCTGAGGCGGCGCATCAAAGCTTTTCAGGGCGGTCAGAGGGGTCCCGATGCTGCTGCCCGGGGTGAAGATCTGCATGTCGACGGCATCGCGAAGTCGCTGGATCCTCGCACCATTCTGTTCCCAGGATGCAAGTCCCTTCTCCCATCGCTCGGCCGTCTGCGTGGCCAGCTCTTCGATCGTCAGCCCCTGTTTGGTGGCTTCCCCTTGTTCCAAGTAGGGAAGGAAATCACTTGGTTTGAGGTGCGGAAAAGTGAGTAGCAGGTTGCCAAGATCCCCTTTGGGGTCGATACAGATGGCAGGGATGCCATCGATTGCTGCTTCTTCAAGTAGCGTAATGCAGAGACCGGTCTTCCCGCTCCCTGTCATCCCGACGCACAGGGCATGGGTGGTCAGGTCTCGTGCGTCGTAGTCGATTCGACGCGACCCGAGTTCCCTTTTCGCCAGGTCGTATTCCCTGCCCAGATAGAATTTGCCCAGTACCTCGTAGTCCGGTAGCTTTTCCATTCCGTGCTTCCCACCCTTGCAAGTCTGATTGGCTTCCTTGGCCCGCCGTCTGGATGCCCAATTGGGCAACGGCGATCGCCTCCTTATGGTAGCAAAGGAAGGTGCGGTTTCGCAGTCCGGTAATGGCCGATCTACGGTCAAAAGGTTTGCGGAATCTGCGATTCCTCTCCGAGTGAACCATGATGGCATCGCCCGGAAATTGCACTGATCCTGGTTACAGCAAACTCGTTTGGAAAGAACCCCAAGGCTAGCGCCGCTGGGCTACAACGGCGCCACAACGGCGTCTGGAGTACGATCTCGCGATTGCCTGTTTACCTAATCGACCAACCCGGAGGGGCGGCACAAGAACTGGTTCATGCGACAATACCCTGGGGCAGTAGGTCCATTACCAACCCAGATGAACTTAAACTCTGCTGGGGTGACAAGGCTCCTTTAGAAACGGAACAGGATTCTGATCGTTCCTACAGTCGATGGCCATCGCCAATGGGAGGGTTTCTGACCTCTCCATGGCACAGGGACACGAACTGGCCATCGATGTTTTGTTCCGCTCGATTTGTGGGGGGGGCGCCGGACCAAATCCCGAGCGACCTAATCTTTGATCTTCCATTTTTCCGCAGCTTTTGAGACAGTCCGCAGTCAATTGCTGGCTCTTTAGCTACCCAGGGGATCGGGTGGGTAGGGGGTGCTACACAAGCTGACTAGGCACGCGAGGGGATTTCGATGAACCAGCCATCGCATGGATCGGAAGAGTGGGCGCTTCGTGTTTATCCTGTCGCAGACAGCGATTCTGGGCGATGGGTGCTGGAACGTTGGTGCCGAGATCGATTCGAATCGGCACTGCGGCAACTGACTCTTCGGGTCGGCTTGAGCTGTTCGCTGCAAGACGCCCCTCGGATCGTCGCGGTTGAAGAACGGAAGGAAGGCTTGTCCGAGTGGACTATCTTTCGGTGGACCGCACCGGACAACAACAGCATTGGATACCTGTCGGTCGAGACAAGGTGGCTTTGGCGATGCCTGATGGGCTTCCTGGGTGAACGCGCCGAATTGTGCATTCCGGAAGGCCCCATGAGCGGTCTTGAACTGTTCCTTGCGGAATCAGCGATTCAACCGCTTGAGGAAATTTTGGGAGGATGCCTTGTGCCAGGGATTGAGCGTTTGGGCTTCGCTCAAGTCCCAACCACCAGCATGACTCCACACGACCGTAGCGGCCCACATGATCGTTGGACGATGTGGCAAGCTAACTGTCGTGTGGGCGAGGTGACTGGTGCTTTGCGTCTGGCAGTCCACAGTCGAGTCGTGGATGAGGTGTTGGTCGGTTCGGACGAGCGAAGGGGCATGCAGGATTCGGATGACCAAACCGCGATGAGACTGGACGCTCTTCTAGTGCATTCGCAGGTGAGCGGGCAGGGATGGGGTGACCTTCAGAAGGGAGATATCGTCGACTGCCAGCGATCGGTGGATGAACCGGTTCTCCTCTGCATTGAGGGCAAGCCTGCTTATTGGGCGAAGCTTGGTCTGGCGAACGGTCGTCGAGCGGTTCAGATTTTGAGCGCGGTAGAATGATGATCGCTGTGGACTCATGAAGATGCCGAAGGTTCAACGTCCGCGCTGTGGACAACTTCCGTAAGCTTGGGTTTAGCCGGACTGCGGAGAGATTCGCTGGTGCGTGCGATCGGCGGACCGCAGGAGACCGATTTCAGGAGCGACCATGGCAGGTGAAGTGTTGGGTGGCGGCGACACCTTGGGCCCGGAAGAGGAAGAGATCTCTCGGGCGCATCAATTTTTGATCCGTACAGCCGAGTTGCTGCATCGCTACGGGACACCGTCGCATCGGTTGGAACGCGTGATGACCTATCTATCGCAGAGGATGGGTATTGAGGGGGTTTTTCTATATACCCCGACGGCGCTGGTGGTCTCTCTGGGTGCTGGGAAGCGCGAACGGACGTACATGAGGCGGATTGATTCCGGGAGTGTGGATGTCGATAAGCTGATTCGCTTTGATGGGGTGCTGGATGCCATCAGTGACGGAAAGACCACCGTACCAGAGGCGCTCACTCAGATGGAGCAAATCGCTGCCTCGCCGCCTCCCTTTGGATTTGGTTTGACCTTGCTATCGGTGGGTTTGGCTTGCGCCGTTGTGGCGGTGCTTTTCTCCGGTGCGCCGCTGGAGATTCTTCTTGCGGCCTGCATCGGGATGGGGTTGATTGTCATTGAATGGTGGCTGGGGAAATGGAAATATGAGACTGGGTTGTTGTTCCCTGTGGCTGGTTTTTTTGCAGCATCCGTGAGTCTTGCATTCGCCCACTGGATACATCCAATTGACGATCGAATTGTCACCTTGGCCGCCTTGATTGTCCTCCTGCCTGGATTTCCCCTGACCATAGCCCTGACGGAGTTGGCGATGGGGCATTTGTCGGCGGGAGTTGCAAGGCTGGCAGGAGCTTTGGTGACGCTACTGACATTATTTCTAGGAGTTGCGATCGCGTGGCGTATCGCGGAATCGTGGCGCAATTTGCCGGAGGAGCGACTGATGCTGCCTTGGTACGCTTCCTGGTTGGCGGGAGCGGTTGCACCAGTGCTTTTTTCGATACTCTTTCGAGCGAGATTGCCTCAGTGGCCGGTGATCATCGCCGTGAGCTTCGCGGGCTTCGCAGTTTCACGTCTGGCCACCGCATCGATGGGAGTGGAAGTTGGGTCGTTCCTAGGGGCTCTTGCGGTTGGCTGTGGTAGCAATCTTTATGCGCGGCTTTGCAATCGTCCGGCGATGGTGCCTCTTGCGCCTGGAATGATCATTTTGGTTCCGGGCTCCCTGGGATATCGATCCTTATCCGCTCTTCTGGATCAGCAGACGCTACAGGGGGTCGAGTATGCTTTCGGGACGATGATTGTCGCCATGTCGCTGGTGGGAGGACTGCTTGCCTCCAACGCGCTATTGCCTCCGCGACGGATCCTTTGAAAGTATCCATCCGGACTATGGGTGGATTGCGATCGCTTCGCTGCCGCGACTCAGGAAATGCCGGTGGCCGTAGCACCCAGTCACGCTCCCAAGGGGAGGGTGAGATTCATCGCAAGCGTTGCATCGGTAGCTCTTGCCGCTACGACTCCATCCCGCCTCCTCCGGTCGGCCGACGGATACGACCCGCGGAATTGTCGGATGGACCTGTCCTACGATCGGCTAGAAGTCGTCTTCGAGTCTCTACCAACCGCCGGTCGTTTAGCCTCCCGCGTTCTGGCTCTGCCACCAAAGAATCGCCAGCAGAGCGATTGTCAGTGCGATGGCTGCCATTGCCAAAAGGATATTGATCCACTGCCTGGCTATCTGCTTGGAAGCTCGCTTGCTTTGTAGTCTCTTTTCAATACTGCTTGGTTCCGCCGGCGTGATTGGATTTTCTTTGGAAGAACTTCCTGGAGTGCCCTGTGCAACACGTGACAATCGTTGTCGATGCTTGCTGTCGGCGTCACGACCTTTCGGTTTCTCACCTTCGACGGGCAGCCTCAAGAGGGGTGGGCGTTGAGGCAGTTTGGAGGCGTTTTGAATTCGTTCGAAGATTGCCTGGAAAGCGTCACCGGCAAGGATCTCTTCCTTCTGATCCCCCTGTCTGACAAGATGGTCGCGGCGCAAACGCCCCTCGCGAATCCACTTTTCCACGCGCCCGCTGTCCAGGCTGCCGATCCGTTGAGGACCATTTGGGCTGATCCAAAACCAGCCTTCGTCCCGATTGTTTTTCGGTCTTTGGCGACTCGAACTGTTGCTGCCACCCTCTGATGTGGCGGTCGAGTCAACCAGTTCGTACTCCACATCGATCACGGCTGGAGGGACGGAGGACTTGCGCCGTCGCTGGCGGGGTGCTTCCGAAGAAGGCTCACCACTGGAAGATTTCCGTTGCCCTGCGGCGTTGTTGGAGTTGTTGGCTGATTCCGATGGTACTTCTGGGGCTTGCGACTGTGGATTTGTCGCCTGCGGTGACTCAGCAGTTTCCGGCGCATCGTCCAGCGGGGTAGAAAAGGGTTGGTCGACCGAAGGGATGCGAAACCGAACACCGCAATCGGGACACTTGCCTCGCTTTCCGGCTTGGAAGTCTTTCAGATGCAAGGATCTCTTGCATGCGTGGCAAGCGAATCGAATCCCCATCACCCTGATCTCAGTTGAAGTCGTTGTGGCAGTTGGAACAAGACTGGTCGATCTTCGCAGAGGCGGCTTTGACCGCATCGGCGTTACCTAGCGACACCGCCTGCTGAAGGGATTCGGCATTGGCGATCATTTCTTCGCACCACTTCAGGTAATTTTCCTGGTCGGCTTCCGGCATCCCCGGCAATTTTAACGATTCCCCGATCGTTTCGATCAACTCCGCCAGTTGAGAGAACTCTTCCGGTTGCTCTTTTACTGCTTTGGGGTCCCCTGCCAGGGGGATCATTCGCTCGCGTAGGGTTGCTTCCAGAGTCTTCATCAGTTCGGCGCGATTGACTGCTTCGGCCCAGATGAATTCGTCTGCGGCACCGGCATCTGAGAGTGTGTTTCCGTTGAGCATTTCGGCGAGATCTTGAAGACGCAGTTTGGCTTCGTTGTAGGCTTGGGGAGAGCCGACTTTGGTTCCTGCTGCCACGCGAGCCCATTTTCGCTTAGCAAGGCTGGCGCTTTTTTGCCAGCGCACTTCTTCGGGATATTCTTCGATGACTGCAAAGAGGAGTGCCAGCAGGGTGAATTCCCGGCGAGCATCCTCGAAACCTCCACCAGCGAATTTCGCCGGGGTGGTCACGATACCATCCAAACGCAGTTTGGATTCCTTGACCAAGGATTCCAGAGATCCACTGGAGATCCTCTGTAGCCATCGTGAGTTGCCGGTGGTTGAGGCTGGGCTGTCGGGGGTGGGCTTTTGGACGTCGGCCGTAGCCTCCCGCTCCATGGTAGCAGCCGCGGTACTTGTGGTTGGATCTTCCCCCTGAAGTTGGCTTGCGACATCAGAGAAGAAAATTTTATCCCAGTCTTTGGACTGGAAGACAGGTGGCTTCTGACGCGAGGGACGTGGCTTGGTTGCTTGAGCCGATAGGAACGAAAAAGGAATCGCAAGGATCACGAAGAAACCAAAAAACCGAAAGGATTTCGACGAGTCATGCATCGTTGGATCCTAACTGGCATCGGAGGGGGATTGGATTCCGTTCATTGGGTTGCCAGAGCCGAAAGCATGCATCGACTCGGGATAGTCGGTTGCGACCGGGTCTCTGGAATCGAAGCCTGGGGACGCCATGGTACCGCAATGATCACAGTTTTCGGAACCTGGGTCGGAGGACGATCCGTAGAAACTTATAATAGCGTTGGATTGAGCAAGGCCGCCAGTGGATGGAGGAGAACGCCATGGATCTGCCGGAGGAAAAGGAAGAGCAAGAGGTGGTAAAGCCTTTGGTGGTACGGCACCAATGGACATTTTCGCGTCACGCCATGGCTTGTCCCTTCGAAGTCCTGATGAATGCTGGGCAGTACATTGGTGGGCCTGAGGCGGCGCTTGGGGCGTTGGAGCTGGTGGGGGAGCTGGAATCGAAGTGGAGCGTCTTTCGCGAGGAGAGCGAGCTGTCACGATGGAATCGTCTGCCCGAGGGGCATGCGATGGAGCTGACTGCTGTCACGGCTCGCTTGATCGAAGCGGGTCTGGAGCTTGCTGGATGGACCAAGGGGGCATTCGATTTCACTACAGGTCATCTAACGAAGGCATGGGGCTTTTTTCGGCGCGAGGGGCGTTTTCCCAGCGAGCAGCAGATTGCTGCAGCGATCCAAGCCACTGGCTACCAGCGTTTGATCTGGGATCCGGCGTCGCGAAGGCTAAGCAAGCAGGTAGCGTTGCTCGAGATCAACCCAGGAGCGATTGGGAAGGGACTGGCGCTCGATCTGGCAGCCGAGGGTTTCAGGCAGCAGGGAATGATCGATATCTTTCTTCATGCAGGTCAGAGCAGCGCACTGGCGATGGGGCAGCGACAGGATGGGACTGGCCGGAGGGGCTGGGCGGTTCTTCTGCGTCATCCCTACCGGAAGAACGAAGTGCTGGGTGAATTCCACTTGCAGGATCAGGCTTTGGGCACCTCTGGTGCGGCTCAGCAGTTTTTCTACTTTCAAGGCAAACGCTACGGGCATATTCTCGATCCGCGCAGTGGGATGCCGGCAATGCACTGGCAGAGCGTTACTGTGGTTGCGTCAACTGCCACGCAGGCGGACGGAATTGCTACGGCCTGTTTCGTGATGGATCCACAAGAGCTTGAGCGATTCGCTACGACGCACCCTCAATTTGGAATCGTTGCGGTCGGTCATGATTCGTCGCGTGGTGCATCGCCAGTCACAACCTATAACCTCGCCCCGGAAGTCTGGTTTCCAGCGAAGTAGGGGCGAACTGGCGGGCAGATGGGCGCTGGAATGATTTGTTTTCCCGCGAAGACACCAAGGGGCGAAGCGACCATAGATGCGGCTTTGTCGTGAGAGCTGGCGGCGCCGACGAATGATCGATTGAAGGTCCGAAAAAAAGAAAAGCCGCGGATGGCTCCCGCGGCTTTCCAGATCTAGCAGAGATTCATCGGTATCCGATTACGACTGCTGAACGCGCAAACGCTTGTTGATGTCGGTCTCAAGGACACCGAAGACAGCTTCATGTCGCTGAACGGACATCTGAAGAGCTGCCAGCAGTCGCTTGGCGGTGTAGAAGTTCATGATGATCCGCTGCTTGACAACGATGGGATCGCGAGGGATCCCGACTGGCTGTGGATTCAGACCGAAGTCCACAATCAGCTCTTCAGGAGAACCGGTCACGCGGCAAAAATTCGCATAGAGCGCCAGTGCATCTTCGTCCTTAACCTGGACCTGCACCATCTGCTGCTGTGGCTTCGCCACCTGTTCTTCGGCACCCGATTCCACCCCGTCGTTATCCTTCGCCATGTCTTTCAACCCTCACGAAAAAAAAGTGAAACAGGAAAACAATTTTCCTGCCCTAAAACTCGAAATGAAACGTCTTCATAATGACTCGCGCCAATCGCCAGCCAAGTGATTTCCATGCCAAATGGATTTTTGCCTGTCCTCGATAGCCGCTGCGAAGTGTCAGATCGTGGTCTTCGAGGGGGACACGCGCCTGATAGGAGACGCTTACGGGCATCATTTTCCCTGATGCATCCATCTTGGTTTCCAGCGCACCGCCTGCCTGAGCAGCGAGGTGGGCGGGGCTTTCCTTCATCTCCGCTTTGGAAATGTTTTCCAATGCGATAGTTCCCTTCAAACTTCGGAGTCTGGCCGATTCGGGCAGCATCTCCACTTCCTCGCCACCACGAATCAGGTCAATATCGCCTTGATCGATCACCAGGATGGCATCCATCGAGTTGTTGGCGCAGACGAGACAGAGTAGATCGGACTCCATGAAGAAGGCGTCGCGATTGATTTCGGAGAAGGGGCTGCCTGTCCAGCCTGGAAGCTGGTCTCCACTGGCTGCCTGTGGCGGTTGTTCTTTCTTCGGAGGCTCGATGATAGTCCCAGCGATTTGACTGCGAATCGTGAGCTGTTTGATCCGCTCGCGGATCTTCTCCAGACTCTTTTCTTTCGCCTGGACCAGCGCCGCCTGCGTTGGCACATCGACACCACTATCCGTGTAGCGTCGGGCGGTCCTTTCGGCGAACTCCAGTTGTTTCCTGGCTACCTCCAGCTCCCCGACCGCCTTCGCCTCTTCGGCTCGAATGGCGATATTGTCCAGCCGCGCGATCACCTCCCCTTCCTTGACACGATCCCCCGGCTTCTTTTCGAGATGGACCAGATTGCCTGGGACCATAACACGGACCTGATGGGGGTCAGCCGGTTCGATATCGACGGCGCAATCGATATGAAACGGGAAAGGAAAGAAAGCAAAAAATGCTGCGGCCGTGGCCCCTACCACCGCGGACGTAATGACTCGACCTCGTTTCATCTTGGAGATCCTTCCGGGCGTTCGAAAGAACTGGATGGTGGACCAGAGCGGTTGTGCGATCAGCCCACCCAGGCCAGTGATGGCGAAGAGTCGGCCGAGAATCTGAAGCCCGTAGGGTTTCAGAACGGCATTAAGGAAGAGGACGATCGATATGACGACCACCCAGCGATAGATCGCCGAGGCGACGGTAAAAAGTCCGAACCAAAAGCGATTGCGCCTGGGCAGAAAGGGATTCTCCTGCAGCTCCATTCCCAGGCAGTATTGCTGGAACCATCGCTTCAGGACTTCGGTTGACTTCTGGCGTAGATTGGGGATTTCCAGCAAGTCCATCAGGATGTAATAGCCGTCGAAGCGAAGCAGCGGATTGCCGTTGAACATCAGGGTACTGACCGAGCAGATGAAGACGACGCTGAGGCAAAGGAAGTTGAACAGTCCAGGTTCGCTGAACCACCACAGGAAGGTGGCGATCGAGGCCAGGATCAATTCCACATACATCCCCGCAGCGCCGACGAAGATCCGCTGCCATTTGTTTGGAAGCATCCAGGAATCGGATACGTTGCAGTACAGTGCCGGAGTGAATACCAGGAGCATGAAGCCCATTTCATGGCATTCACCTCCGAACTTCTTGCAACTGAGTCCATGGCCAAATTCGTGCAGGACCTTCACCACCGCCATTGTCGCTCCCAGCCACAGCCAGTTGTCGGCTGCGAAGAACTGCTCAAAGGTCGGCAGTTTGGAGCGAAAGAGGTTGAAGTTGACCAGCACCAAGGTGAGGGCGGCTAGCCCCAGCATCAGAGCCCCGATCAGAGCCCCTGGGGTGAAAAGCCAGCCGAACCATGGGAGTAATCGGTTCAGCAGTCGCTCGGGGTCGATGCCGCGGAATCGCAGGGCGAAGATGTTGGCTATCTTGCCGAGCCATTCTTTTTTCTTCTTGGTATCGGCTCGTCGGCGGAGACTTTTTCCTTGGCCGGGCGCGTGCGAGATCACCAAGCCGCTACGGTGGAGCATGCCGATGAAGTGCTGCAGTTCCTGCACCGTGATCCGCTGGGGTGCGTACTGGGACTGGAAGCGATCTTTCATTTCCTGGAGGCTGGTTTTTCCATCCAGCATGTTCAGGATGGCAAACTCTTCTTCGTGGAAGCGAAAGTAGTTTAGCCCCACAGGCTCTTTGACCACCCAGAACGATTTGCCTCCGTACTTGTGGCGCCGACTTTCCAGGTCGGGACGGCGACGAACGCGCACGGGGCGCATTGCGCTGTTGACCAAGCTGTCGGCCATGGTTGTCATTTCAATCGATTCCCGAAAATGTCAGTGGTATTCGTCGAAAAGGTCTGCTGAAAAGCGTCGAACTTTCACTCAGCCACCAAGCGTCGGTATCACCAATCGGGCACGCATCCCTTCTCGAAGCAGCCAGCGACCTTGGACCTGCTGATTTTCGATTTCCATCCAGACTTCGTACATGCCGCTTGGATCTAGCACTGGGCTGACGAATCCCAGATTGCCATTGATGCTGACTTCCTGGGTGCCTTGAGGCGTCCCGTTGCTGAACAGGGTGATGATGGCGGTCGCGGGTGCATTTTCCAGCAGGTGAGGTGGTCCTTGCAGATCTTGTGCGCTGATGCGTCCATTGACACGCACCCGTTCCATTCCCACCAGTCGCAGCACAGGTTCACCGGCTCGAACCCAGTCGAAAAGTTGTTTCTTTCGATCGACGACGACGCCATCGAACGGAGCGCGAATCTGCCGCAATTGCAGTTCCACCGATGCAGCTTCTGCCTCCGCTTCCGCCACCTGTTCGGCAGCAACATCCTGTCGGTTTTGGACTTCAGCAACCACGCCTGCCAATCGTGCCTTTTCCGCTTCCAATCGCTTGGATTCCAGTTCCATCAGAGACGTTGCATCCCGATCTGCCAGTTTCTGAAACATCTCCAATTGCAACTTGGCCACTTCGTAGGACTTCTCAGAAAACTCGATGTTCGAACGATCTCGAGCCTTCTCAGAGGCAGCTTCTTTTTTCTTCTGAGCCACCTTCAATTGCGCCTGAACCATTCGGCTGTCGACATCCAAAAGGATGCTCTCCTTGGTGATCGTCGAACCTTCGTCGGCGCCAATTCGCATCAAGATTCCGTCGGCCGTTGCGGTGATGTCGGTGTCGTTGACGTAGGTGAGAATCGCTTTGGAATCAACCAGCTCGAGTCGGGTTCCAGGGCGGTTGGGCTGCACCGCCACAGTGGTGGCTCTGCCAGGGTCAGTGGGGCCGGGAGCGATTCCAGGAAGCGCAGGCGCACCAGGCAACGTAGGAGGTTGGATCGAAAAGCTTCCATTCGATTGTTCGCTGGACTGAGCTGCCAGGGGATTGCAAACACCCAACGCCGCAGTCCCGAATAGGAGTCCGATAGCTACGTTGCGGCGGACGTGAACGAGCTTTGGGAGAAAGGTGTATTTCATAGGAAAGATCCGTGGGGAGTTGGAACCTGCACTCAATGGCGGTAACAGGAGTTGTTTGCTTGTTTTCGGTGTCTGCCTAAAACAACAGGTTGGCTCGTATCCACTCAATCACTTCGTGGAACCAGACGAATGCTGCGTTGGCCTTTCCGCATTTGACGTCGGCAATCACTTTGGAGCCTGGGCGCGTCAGTCCGTCCATGGAATCAGGCTGAACACGAAGCTTGACTACGGTCCCTTCCTCTTCGGCAACCTCGGCGCGTTGGTGGATTTGCGCTGCGGAGAGTTTACCGGTCAGCTGCTGGGACGGATTGGTCATCAGAATGAAATCTACCGGCAGGTAGCCATCGGAGGTTTTCGCGATCGCTTCATCCAGATACTTCATCCGCTTCTCTGGCATCGACACTTCCAGCTCCCATTTCCCATCGGTCTTAGCGACTGACAGGAGAGCCTGGCCAGCGACCACGGGTCTGGTACGCAGCGTTTTTTCGACATCCCAGGTGGTGACGATCCCGTCGATCGGGGAACGTCGCACCAGCTGGATCGCTTTTTCATTGAGGATGGCAAGCTGGGATTCTAGGCTGATCTTCCTCTGGGCCAGCTCGGCTTCTTCGCTTTCCAGTTTGCGGAGATCCGCGTCGGTCAAGCGGGTGCTGTTGGCCTTCTCGTAAGGGATGACATTCAATCGTCCGAGTGTCACTTCTAACTGGCCTTGAAGGTCGGCAATCTGCTGTTCGAGATCACGATTCTTTAGAGTCACCAGCGGTTGATTTGCCTGGACCACCGTCCCATGCTCGACCAGCACCTGATCGATTTCACCATCGACATGCGCGAACACTTGCCGTTCGACGACCGGTTTGAGGATCCCATTCCCTTTGAGATCGAAGTCGATTTTGATCAGGAACATCCCGATCAGTGCAGCCAGTGCGGTGCCCAGGATGGCGAGGGTCTTCGGAAGAGCGCTGCCTCGAAACATCCAGGTAGCGCGACTGAGAGCTCGCCACACCGGCATCAAGAACAAATCATTATGAACCAGTGAGTTGCTCAGCGCTCGCGCGCTGTGTTCGTAGACCAGATCAATTCGACCTTGAAGGGTGTCCTTATCCAATGAAGATTCGATCTGTTCGACGATCAACGCTCCGATGATCTCTCTTGGGCGTTCGGCCGTCGTTCTTGTTTCCTTAGCCTGCACATCCCCTTCGATGGTGTATTCAGGGCGGCGGATTGGAAGCACTACGATATTCTTGCTGTGAGACTGATCAACATAATCTTCGACGGCCTCTTCCAGCTGCGGAGGCAGTGCGTCGGTAGAACCGTCGTACCAAAGCGTTTCACCGCTTTTGATGACACGGGTGGAAAGCTGGTTGAGCGACGAGATGATGTTCGATCGATTTTCGATAGCATCCTGCCCGCTGATGGCGATAACTTTTGCCTTGCCGCCGCGCAGGATCGCAACTCCGACGCGATCGCATTCGATCAAGCGTCGACCTTCGTTGGCGATGGCGTAGGCGGTATCGCGCAAATCGAGGTTATCGTGGACTTGCCTGGCAAATTCATCCGACTGTTGCCAGAGCAACTGGCGGTCGGACACGCGCTGCAGCGACTGGCCTTTGACCCAATCGCCCATGAGTTTGGACATGTGATCGACAAATTTTAGATAGCCGCGCTGGGTATCGGGCGGTGCGTCTGGCCGCTGAAAGATTTCGATCAGCCCAACCAATTGTTTCCCAGATCCAAACGGGCAGACCACCAAAAGATGTCGAGTCGGATTCGCCTCCGCCTGCTGCTCGCCAAAGACCGTCATCGGCGGGATGAGTTCGCCTTCCCCTTTTTGAGCAATCCGCCGAAGGAGCCTCAGATGCTTTCCTGCGCTGTCGCCGTCTACCTCCAGTAATTCGGGCTCCATCGAAATATGGTATGCCAGCTTCAGCGTTTTATCGTCCTCTAGCAGCCAGATGGCGCCTCCGTTGGCAACCAGCGCTTGGACGATTCGCTGGAGGACGGAGGGATAAAACTCCGCAGGTGCAGATTCTCCTTTGGACATATCGGAGATTTCCTGCACCAGCGTCCGGATCTGACGCTTTGTCTGTTCGACCGATTCCTGCGAAGGAACACTCGACATGACCGATCCCATTCAGTAAGAACTTCGACCGCTTTGAACCGACGAGCAACGACTCCTTGGGAGACGATGCGCTGCGCCCCATCTGATGCGCAGACGCCTCTGTCTGGTTCCCTAAAACACCGACATCTTCAGGATCTTCGGCTTTTTTTCGCGATTCCTGGAATGTTTATACTAATGGTATAAACTGGAGTTCGTCGAAAAGATACCAGATCGAGCAAATCGTTCGATTTTTTTGAACGAAATCGATGGAACCCACAGGCGGGTTTGGGCATCCCATGGGCGTTGGCGCGACGGGTATGGCGATTGGGTGGCTTCGGGTGTTGCTGCCAGATTAGCCATCGCATACCCGCGTTGGCTGGAATTGCGGTTCGAAGCGATGGCGAGCCATGTTGGATCATGGCGAGCGTCAAGAGGTGGCCGATGAATGCCGAGACACTTCGTGTCAGCCTGCAGCAGGCCTGCGATCCGTTGCCGCCGCCATCGCAACAGGTGGTCCGCCGTTTTTTTCGCTTGGCCGAGGAAGAGGGTTCGCTGCAGCTGTATCTGGAGCAACTCCTGCCGACGCTTTGTTCCCTACTGCATGCCCCTGCCGGCATGGTTTGGCTGAGGGCAGCGGCTTCCCCCGATGCCTGCTTTGCGATTCGTCATCGCATGGAGACCCTGGGGTGGGATGATGCAATGTCGAAACGCCATGACCGTCTGGTCCAGATTGCATGGCAGCAGCGACAACCGATGTTGGTGGAACCGACATCGCGGCGGAAGAGTGGTGAAGCAACGCCTCAATGGCGATTGGCTTTTGCCCCGATCTGCCATCAGCAGACACCGTTTGCGATGTTGGAGTTGGTCTTGGCCGCCCAAATGCCGTTGATGCAGGGTCGCCGCCAGGCGATTTTGAAGAGTCTTCAGGGGATGGTGGATTCGCTGCAGGAAGGGCTGACACGGCGTCTCCGTCTGCCTCAGCCGACCATTGCAGCGATCGATCCGCAGTTGACGCAATTGGAGTTAGAGATTGCATCGTACCAGCAGACGATCCAGCGGATCATCAAGAAAAACCTCTCTGGGTTTCAAGGATGGAGCTTCGGGTCGCTTGGGGAGAATCAAGAGTTCGCCAAGCGGATCCAAAAGTTGTTGGAAGATCATGGACTGCGCGCCGCCTGTCCGGAATGTGGTCATCCAGCTATTCTCCGCTGCCTTCAATCGGGTAACTCTCGGAACGGAGTCTTCGTCTTCGATCATTATCTTGCGACCGGTCGCACATTCCACGGGGGGGCTAGCAGTTTCCCAGATTTCGGGATTGTTCCCAAGCCGCAGCGAAAGAGCAGTTAGGCGACGGTTGAAGCATGAACCCAGGCAAAGTGATGGCGATAGGTTCGCCATGAGCCTTGGCGCCGCAGGAAGCCATCGACTTTTGAATGGCGGCGAGAACACCGATCAAGGGAGCAGGGCCCGACTTCGGCAGTGGGCCCGGCGATGGCAGCAGGGCCAGTAGGGCTCGAACCTACGACCTACGGATTAGAAATCCGTTGCTCTATCCAACTGAGCTATGACCCCGTATTGAAAGAAACTGTCTGCAGCAGTTTCGCCCGTTATCGTAGCCGAATCGCTCGGATGACTCAATTGCCACTCGAAGGTCATCGACTTCGATGCAACAAAAAATCCCCGGCAAATGCCGGGGATTCACGGAGTTTCAGAATTCCGAAAGTCAACTGACTAGACAGACTGGATTGTCTTCAGCAGACGCGAAATGATCTTGTATGGATCGGCTTGGGAGTTCGGGCGGCGATCTTCGAGGTATCCCTTGTAGTCGTTGTTGACGAAGCTGTGGGGCACGCGGATCGAAGCACCGCGGTTTGCAACACCCCAGTTGAACTTGTCGATCGACTGGGTTTCGTGGAGCCCTGTCAGGCGGAGATGGTTGTCTGGACCATAGGCAGCGATATGTTCGTCTCGGTACTTCTCGAAGGCGGACATCATCTTTTCAAAGTAGGCCTTGCCCCCAACTTCTCGCAATTGCTTGGTGGAGAAGTTGGTGTGCATGCCGGAGCCGTTCCAGTCGCCGCGAATCGGCTTGCAGTGGAACTCGATATCCAGGCCGTACTTCTCGCCAAGACGGAGCATGAGGTAGCGGGACATCCAGAGGTCATCGCAAACCTTCTTGGAGCCCTTACCGAAGATTTGAAACTCCCACTGGCCCTTGGCGACTTCGGCGTTGATCCCTTCGATCTCGATGCCGGCATCCAAGGTGATGTCGATATGCTCTTCGACCACTTGGCGAGCGATATCGCCGACGTTCTTGTATCCGACGCCGGTGTAGTAGGGACCCTGAGGAGCTGGATAGCCCGCTTCGGGGAAGCCTAGTGGCCGACCATTCTCCATGAAGAAGTATTCCTGCTCAAAGCCGATCCACAGGTCTTCCGATTCCCCAACCGTTGCACGGAAGTTGGAAGGATGAGGAGTGAGGTCAGGCAGAAGCACTTCGCACATCACAAGATAACCGTTCTTGCGAGTCGAATCAGGGTAGAGCGCCACTGGCTTGAGTACGCAGTCGCTGCTGTGCCCTTCGGCCTGCTGGGTGGAGCTGCCGTCGAATCCCCACAGGGGCAGATCGGCGATCGACGTAGGCTTTTTGCCAACGATCTTGGTTTTGCTCCGCAGGTTCGGTTCGGGTAGGTAACCGTCCAGCCACACGTACTCGAGTTTGTACTTGGAATCGGAAGCCATTGCTGCAATGTCTCTTCTAGCACGAGGAACGATTGTCGGAACACCAAACCGACCGGCAGCCGTCGCTGCTGCCAGCAGTCGCCGCGCCCATCACAAGGCAGCGGCACGGAAGGACGGGAGAACAATCCGGCATCGGTCGACTGGCCCAAGACCTTCTGGTTGCCTGCTACCCATCAAGCTCCAGTTGGTTTCGGACAGTCCAGAGAACGGTTGAACCGCTCCTGCACCTCCCGATAATCGCTCCACCCTGCCCCATTCCTTGGCATGTGACTCCATTACACTACCAGTAGCCCCCACGGCTCACAAGTTCCCCTCTTCGGCAAACCTCGGACGACCATTCGATGGCGTAGGGCTGGGGAGAAACAGTGAAACTTTGCCGGCGCGCCCACGAGTTCCTGCGGGATGGCGTTTCCCGAAATCGGTTGGTATTTGTAATCGGAAAGATCGAGCTTCATGAAAGAGACTTCAAGCTTCTGCTGGTGGAGTGATTTCTGTCGGTGGAGTGGCTTTGTCCTCTTCACTCTGCTCATTACGCCGGAGAACGCTCCCTACGCATCGGCTCAAGGGACCACTTTGGTACCTCTCTCGCCTTTAGTTCAGCGATGGGAGGCTCGCGCCAGCCAGATCGATCCCCGAGTGACGGCCGACGAGTCGATTCAGTTCCTGTTGGAGAAGGAAGGTAAGCCGCAGGATCTCCAGCAGGCGATCTTCGATCCGATGGCACCGCAGGTGCAGGGGAGGCTGGTGATCTGGATGATGGGAAGGAGTCCAGAGCTGTTCGACCGATTGGCCAGCTACGGATTCCATGCCTTGCGAGTGCATTATGCCAATGGATGGTTTTCCAAGTTCTCGAAGGAAGTACCTCCGGGGGACACGGAGTTCCTAGGAAGGATTCGACTGGAGGCGGCGACGGGAGAGGATTTCAGTGAGGTGGTCGAGATCGCCAAGCCCAATGGCATGATGGAGCGGGTGCGGCAGTTTCTGATCTGGCTGCATCAGCAGGCTCCGGAAGCGGCCTGGGGGCAGTATTTGACGGAGGATCAGTCTGCTGTACGGTGGGACCGTGTGGTGATGGCTGGTGCTTCCCATGGCGCCACCACTTCCGCGCGATTTGCCAAACACCAACAGGTGGCTCGGGTGGTGATGTTTTGCGGGCCACGCGATCAGTTTGAAACATGGCAAGGGCTACCTTCGGCGACGCCGCTGGAGCGTTACTTTGGGTTCACGCACACGCTGGATGATGGCTGGAGCGGCGATCACTATTGCCGATCGTGGGAGCTGTTGGGTTTGCAGCGGCTGGGGCCGCTTGTCGACGTCGATCAGCATCCGCCTCCTTATCAATCGACTCGCCGCCTGATCACCTCGGCCGATGTGAAGGGGGATGCCAAGCGAGCCCACAGCTGTGTGGTCCCTGGAGGTTCTGCGCTTCGCAAGGCAGATGGAAGTTGGTTGCATGAACCAGTTTGGCGCTACCTCTTTCTCCACCCTGTCGAAGAGGTTGGCGTCCAATCGCCGCTGGACCCTGACTGCAACCATGCCCAGTGATCCGGCGATTCGTGGCGATCCATTGGATTGCTGATCGTAATCGAATGCTTTTCCAATCGAGCAGCCTAGGTAGATCAACCAGGCGCGTCGACGTCTAGTAGGCGCCTATGGCAAACACCATCGGCTGAACTGTTCGGGGTGAATTTGATCAGACTGCGACCGGGGCACGGATCGCTGGGTGGGGATGATATCCCTCCAATCGCACGTCCCCTGGTTGGTAATCGAGAATAGAGGCGCGCGGTTGAGCGACCACCAGGGTGGGAAGCGGCCGCACGTCACGTTCCAGCTGAAGCTTCACCTTGTCGAAATGATTGCTGTAGACATGGGCATCTCCAAGCGTATGGATGAACTCCCCAGGCTGGAGGCCACAGCTTTTGGCCATCAGGATCGTCAGCATTGAATAGGAAGCGATATTGAAGGGAACGCCCAGGAATAGATCGGCGCTTCGTTGATAGAGCTGGCAGCTGAGCCGTCCGTCGGCGACGTAGAATTGGAACAGCAGGTGGCAGGGGGGAAGCCGCATTTTCGGCAGGTCGGCAACGTTCCAGGCACTGACCACTAGGCGGCGGGAATCGGGGTTGGTCCGAATCTGTCTTTCGACTTCAGCGATCTGATCGATCGTCGATCGGTCTGGGCACTCCCAGCTTCGCCACTGTTTGCCGTACACCGGTCCCAGTTCCCCATCGGAATCAGCCCATTCGTCCCAGATCGATACCTCATTGTCCTTCAGGAACTTGATGTTGGTTTCCCCGCGCAGGAACCAGAGAAGTTCGATTTCGATACTGTGGAAGTGGACCTTTTTGGTGGTTAGTAGCGGAAATCGGTCCGACAGATCGAACCGCATCTGGGCTCCAAAAATGCTTCGGGTACCCACTCCCGTGCGATCCGACTTCGGGTGCCCGGTTTCCATCACCCTGGCTAGAAGCTCCAAATACTGCTGCTCCATGTCACCGAGCTCCTTTCTGATTGGGATAGGGCTGTTCTGGATAGGGCTATTTTGGGGATGGCGCGATCGGAACCAGCAGATCCTATTGATCGACCGGGGATCGGCCGTTGGTTTCCGTTGATGCGGTGCATCCGTCGACCCAATCATGCCGAAATGCCCCTCCTGCCGGGGCCCTGAGGCGTCTAGTATAAAGAATTGTCGCTAGACGCGGCTGGGTGGCCGGAGGGAACAGGAGCGGAGTGATGGAAAACTCGTTTGACGTCGTCGTGATCGGCAGCGGACCTGGTGGCGAAGGGGCAGCGATGCAGGCTGCCAAAGGGGGCAAATCGGTCGCCGTGATCGAAGCGTACTCCCGAATCGGTGGCGGGTGCACTCACTGGGGCACTATTCCCAGCAAGGCACTTCGATTTTCCATCTACACCGTCATGGAGTCGATGAACAATCCGATCCTGAAGGAACTGGGGGTCAATGTCAGTCCGACGCTGATGCAACTGAGGGCCAGCGCCAATTCGATCATCGCCAAACAGGAGTCGATGCGGCAGGCGTTTTACCAGCGGAATGGTGTCCCTGTCCTGCACGGGCATGCTCGATTCATCGATGCCAATACTCTGGAACTGGATGGCGAGACGCGGGTTCGGGGTGAGTCGATTGTGATCGCCACTGGGGCAAGACCCTACCGCCCGGATGCGATCGATTTCCGCCATCCGCGAATCTTCGACAGCGATACGATCCTCGGCATGACAGAGAAGCCTCACTCGATCACCATCTACGGGGCGGGGGTGATCGGCTGTGAGTACGCATCGATGTTTCGGAACCTTGGAATCAAAGTCAATCTGATCAACACGCGATCGAAATTGCTGGAATTTCTCGATGACGAGATCATCGATGCCCTGGCGTATCACATGCGGGATTCTGGGATCCTGATTCGGCACAATGAGACATTCCAGAAGCTTGAACCGAGGCCAGACGGCGTCGTGCTGTCTCTGGAAAGTGGCAAGCAAGTGAAGACCGATGTTCTGCTGTGGGCCAACGGAAGAACGGGCAACACCGATCGACTTGGGCTTGAGGCGATCGGTTTGCAGGCAGACAGTCGCGGGTGCCTACAGGTCAATGAGTTTTTTCAGACCAATGTCCCATCAATTTATGCGGTAGGGGATGTGATTGGATTTCCCTCGCTGGCCAGTGCCGCCTACATGCAGGGACGCGCTGCGGCGCAACACCTTTGCGGGTGTACCCAGCACTGCCTTTCTCTGGTGGACATCCCCAACGGCATCTACACCAGCCCAGAGATCAGTTCGATCGGCAAAACAGAAAGGCAGTTGACCGAGGAAAAGATCCCCTACGAAGTCGGTCATTCCCAGTTCAAAAGTCTCGCGCGGGCTCAAATCACCGGGCGTGCCATTGGCATGCTGAAAATCCTGTTCCACCGCGAAACGCTTGCGGTGTTGGGGGTCCATTGCTTTGGCCCCAACGCCTCGGAGATCATCCATATCGGTCAGGCGATCATGAAGCAGCCGGCGCCACACAATTCGCTCGAGTACTTCATCAACACCACCTTCAATTATCCCACCATGGCGGAAGCCTATCGCGTTGCTGCGCTCAATGGTTACAACCGTCTGTTCTGAGGGTTTTTTAGGGGATAGCGAGTCCGGATTCGTGAGTTGGCGCAAGGCTTCGAAAGTGGTTGCTACATTCTAAAATGCGTTAGAATGTCGGAAGCCGCACTCTGCGTGAAGGCGACAAGCCAGAAAACCTGGGTGCATTCAGGAAAAGAGCCGGAAACCAGGATCGCTCTACCATCTTGATAACGCGACGGGTTCACACCGTCACTGAAGCGGCGGTAAACTGCAGTTACCGCGCTGCTGGTTCAGGTACTGGAAGGCGGCAGGGTAGTTGCGGACCAGTTTGATCAATTGGCTGGTGGTGATGTGAAGAGCGGCAGCGGCGCGGGCTGGTTGCCAGTTTTCCACCGCAAGCCGGTCCATTGCGATCGCCAGCATGCAGGGGAAGTCATCGTGGGTGCTGGAGAGAGCGATGCGCCCATTCCGCAGACGTCCCTGCCAGAGTTGTTGGCATGTCGCAGGAAGATGCTCGACAGGACCTCGCACCGCGATCGCCAATTGGCAACGGAGTTGGAAGATTGCAGCCTCCTGATTGGCTGCCTGAGTGCGAAGGCGATGCGACTGCGAATGAATACCGCTGGGAAGGTGCTCGATGACAATCGCCGTTTCGACTTTGTTGCGGTTTTGTCCACCTGGTCCTCCGCGACGGCCTCGCTGAATCTGGCAGTCTGCCAGCAGCAGGTCGATCGGCAGGCACGCAGGGTGCATCGGCTCCGATCCCGTCGGCTTGGTATCCATCGATTGGGGCCAGTCTCAAGGAAGCGAAAGAGTTGGATTCCCGAAAAGCCGTCGCACATCGAGGGCCTACTTGAGTTGCGTCAGGTGCCTTCTTGACGTTTTGGGGCAGGGGCTTCTTCTGACTCCGGGGTGGATTCTGGGTTCAGGCCCAATTCTTCCGACGGCAGATCGAAGACACTGGCGCCCGGTCGCGAGCGGGTTGGTGGAGGGGGCTGGCTGGGGGCCGTTCGAGCGGGTGACGGGGATGGCGGCGGTTCAGCGGTTGGAGGTGGGACTGGTACAGCCGAAGGCACTGGCGATTGCGATTGCAGTGGTGGAACCAAGGGAGCGCTGGTCGCAGGACTGCTGTGATCGATTCGAGGTGCCGGTGCTCCAGTGTGGAGCGAACCGGGGACGACGACCAATCTGCCCATGTCGACGCGCACCACCCGTACAGAGTCTCCCCGATGAATCGGTGGACCGTCGCTTAGCGATTCAAACGAATGGCCTTCAATCCTAACTGTTCCCGAAGGAAGCAGGTCCGACTCGGCGACGCCACTGACGCCAATCAACTGCTTCGCATCGCTAAGTCTTGTCGCATCGGACCATTGGTAGGACTGGGCTTTGGGAATTTCCCCCAGAATCTTTTTTCCTAGGCCGGTTTTGGGCCATAGATGAAGAAATGCCATGAAGAGGATCGGGATCGCGGCAAGAAAGAGGATCAGAAAGGTCAGTCCAGTGGAAAAGCTATCCCGAAAACCGAAGAGCACCGATCCCAGGCCAGCAGCGATCCCCGCCACCAGCAGCATCGCGCCCGATGGGATGATGATGTCCAGAAGGATCAGGACAACCGCGACCAAAAATAGAAGCGTGGCGATGGTGATCGGTGCCAAACTGAGACTCTCCTTGAAGAACGAACGGTCCGGCGATCCTTAGGGGGATGCTGGGTGATTACCAGCCGACTGGCACCCCGTCGACCTTTGCGAAAATCGTCACGCGTTTGAAAACTGAAAGCGGGCGACAATTCAGCAGATTGTAGAGCGAAGGGGTAGGGCTGCCGAGTCTCCTTGGGAGAATGGCCGATTGGCTTGGGTCGATTGGGGTGCATGCGGCCCAAAAAAGAGTGCCCAGAGCGGATTGAAAGCCGCATGGCACCGAATCCTTTGCGCTGAAGATCAGGATACCCCAGGGCGAGAGTCAGGGACCTTTTTTCTTTGGGAATCGACGATGGAGCGGTCCGATGGCAGCAAGGCTTTGGTGGCCAAAACAGGGGGATTAGACTAATATTAGGAGGCAATGCGGATCGGGCCTGAGATTCCTTGGCACTTGGTTCGGCGTCGCGTCGGACTGTGGGGAATCCTGGTGGAGTTGCAATCGGGGGTAAAACCAGCCATGGGTGATTCGATTTCTCCGGCGGCAATCGCGGCGTTAGTTGGAGCAGCGATTTTTTTCCTCGCCTTGATGGCGTTCCTGGCGATCTTCGCCAACTTCTTCTGGTTGTGGATTCAATCGGTTTTGACCGATGCAGGCATCACGATCTGGGATTTGATCGGGATGCGGTTCCGGAAGATCGATGCGAAGACGATCGTGCGCAGCAAGATCATGGCGGTACAGGCAGGGTTGAAGGATCCAGATCTGACGTCGGCCAGCCTGCAGGCACATGCCATGGCGGGCGGAAACGTCCCCCAGGTGATCCGCGCGCTGATCGCGGCAAGAAAGAGCAAACAGATCACGCTGACATTTCGCGAAGCGACGGCGATCGACTTGGCGGGCCGAGATGTGCTGGATGCGGTGCAGACCAGCGTCTATCCGAAGGTGATCGATTGTCCGCCCAAGGGAGCATCGCGACCTTCCCTAGATGCGGTTGCAAAGGATGGGATTCAGCTGAAGGTCAAGGCGCGGGTTACGGTGCGAGCGAATTTGCAGCGATTGATCGGCGGTGCGACGGAAGAAACGATTGTGGCGCGAGTCGGCGAAGGGATTGTTTCGGCCATCGGTATGTCCGACAGCCACAAGCAGGTGTTGGAAAACCCCGATGTGATTTCTAAGCAAGTGCTCGCCAAGAAACTCGATGCACAGACCGCCTTCGAAATCGTGTCGATCGATATCGCCGGCATCGACGTCGGGGAGAACATCGGAGCCCGTTTGCAGGCCGATCGCGCTGAAGCGGATGTTCGCGTCGCACGAGCGCGTGCGGAAGGCAAGCGAGCTGAAGGGGTGGCGGCCGAGCAGGAGATGATCGCCAGGATGCAGGAGAGTCGCGCGGCGCTGGTGCAGGCGGAGTCGCAGGTGCCGCTAGCCATTTCGACGGCTCTGCGACAGGGAAAGCTGAACATCATGGATTACTATCGGCTGAAAAATGTCGACGCCGATACCGAAATGCGTCGGTCCATCGCGGGAACTAGCAATGCGGGCACCCCTTCGTTGGTTCAAACCACCGAAGGCTGATTTCCCCAATTTCCCTAGCGCACCAAAGGGTTGCAACGTGGATCTAGAAGCCTTTCTCAAGGAAGCCGCGAAGAAGCGTGCAGATAAGCTGCGCCAGCAAGAGAATGCTGCTTCCGGGCGAACGGGAACCGTCAGCGGCCGACAGGAGGAGCGGAAGAGGGCCGCAGTGGAGGTGGTCGAAATTCTTGATCCCGTCGAGCAGGCGCCGGTTCGACGCATCTCCCGCAGCGACGAAGTCCGAGAATCGTCGACCGATTCGCGAACTTCGAGAATCGCGAAGAAATCGACGCTGTCTCAGCTAGAGTCGCGGCACTTGGCAGAGGAAGAAAGAGACAAACTGGAGCGGCATGTCCAGCAATCGATCGATCATGCCGTAGGCACGCTTCCCAAGCTTTCCGAGCAGGCGCCGCAGTCGATGTCCGGTGCCATCGACAGATCGGAAACGGTTCGCGACCTGATTCGCGATCCCAAGACGCTACGGGCAGCCCTGATCGTCAGCGAGATCCTCAAACGCCCCAAGTGGTGATCCTCGCCAGCTCGATCCATGCTACCATAAAGATCTGGTATCCCACCGGAGAATCGAGGCGGGGCGAGGAGCGGCCGACCGGTGTGGATGGGCATCTGCAAGGAATGATTCCGTGGCTTTCGCACAGATTGGTCCGATCGCGGTTCACTATCCTTCGCGAGTGGAAACCAACGCGCAATTAGCGGCTGAGCATCCGCAATGGAATATTGAAGAGATCGCTGCCAAGACCGGCGTTGAGCAGCGATATATCGCGGCTGCTGACGAGACGTCTGCGGATTTGGCCGTGGCGGCAGCTGAGAAGCTGTTTCGTGAGTTTGGGATCGACCGCAGCCAGTGCGACTTTGTTCTTCTTTGCACGCAATCGCCCGATTACCCACTGCCGACGACAGCCTGTCTGATCCAGCAGCGACTGGGGCTTCCCAACTCGGTCGGCGCCTTCGATTTCAATCTCGGCTGTTCGGGTTTCGTTTACGGACTGTCGATGGCCGAAGGGCTGATCCGCAGCGGCCAGGCGAGGAATGTGCTCCTGCTGACCGCCGAGACCTATTCCAAGTACATCGATCCTGCGGATCGCAGCCTGAGGACCATCTTCGGCGATGCAGCCGCTGCCACCTGGATCGTTGCTTCCGAACAGCAGTCGCTTGGTGGTTTCCAGTTCGGTACGGATGGGTCTGGAGCCGATACCCTGCTGGTGGCCGAGGGAGGAGCTAGGCCGCTTAAGGATGCTATCCAGCCTCGCGGCCGTAAGCGATGGGCCAGTCGACTCTACATGGACGGGGCCAGCTTGATGACTTTCACCGTCGATGCCATCCCGCAGCTTGTCGATCAGGTGCTTCGTAGCGCTGGCCGAACACTGGAGGACATTGACTGGTTGCTCTTTCATCAAGCCACCTCCAAAATGCTGAAACTGCTTCAGGAGAAGATGGAAGTGGATGACCGGCGTCTGCCGATCCGGCTGCAGTCGATGGGAAACACGGTTTCTTCGACCTTGCCGATTCTGATCCGTCAACTGCGGCAAAGCGGCGAATTGAAGGAGGGGATGGAATCGCTTTTGATTGGATTTGGTGTAGGCTGGAGTTGGGCAGGTTGTTGGTGGAAGGAGGCAGGAGCGTGGAATCGATCGCAGGAAAATGCCTGATCGCTTCCCCTTATCTGGAAGATCCCAACTTTCGACGCACCATCGTCTACATTGTGACCCACGATGAGCAAGGTGCGATCGGCGTGGTGCTCAATCGAGACACCGGGCAATCCTTTGCTGATTGGCTGCTAAGCCAAGGGGTGCAGCCAAGCAAATTGCCCCACTTTTCCGACATTCCGGTCTTCCATGGCGGCCCCGTGGAAGCGACCCGGTTGATGACGCTGCATGATCACCCAGAGTTCGCTCAGTACCTTTCGGCGGATGGTGTCGCTTTCACCAGCCTAGGCGAGCATCTTTCGGCATTGCTTCTGCTGAAAGAAATCCGATGCATGATTTTTGTGGGGTACGCCGGATGGGGTCCAGGTCAACTGGAAGAGGAACTGCAGGTCGGTGGCTGGATGGTTTCCTGCCTTAGCTGCGACCAGATATTTTCGCTGGACGATCAGTCTTGGAAATCGTTGGTCCATCGCGTCGGCGACCAGATCCTGGGGAACGTTGTCCCGCCCGAATGGCTCCGTTCTCATCCTGACTGGAACTGAAAAGCATTCTCGTTACTGCTAGGCCGGGATGAGGGCTGACAGGCTCGGAAGCATCGTCCCTTTCGCTTGGTGACGACGCGAAACCCAGGAAATGTTTCGCGGCGGGAAAACCAGCCGTCCGGTTGTGAAGGAGCGGCGAGAGACTTGCCTCTGGGTTGAAATTCTTTGAGGAATTTCGGTCGCTCGTAGCCGACATACCGACGATGGAATAGAACTAAAGGAAGGATTTGAGGGGGTGTAAGCGATCCAAGTGCCCCCCTTTTCTGTAGCAATCGCCAGGCAACCGGTTCCGCGCGGATGGGGTGAGGCGGCAGGCAGCAGAGCGATGCTCGAATGCCGAACGATGGAAAGGGAGATGTTTGAATCATGGCCAAGTCGGGGTCCAAGGAGACGGGCACCAGCGCCCAGGCAGGCGCGAAGATTCTCTCGCGATTTCAGGCTGTCGATGACCTGCTGCTGCGTCGTCCAGCCGCCGATTCGCTGGGAAATGGTCCGTCGGAACGGGAGCCTGCTGAGCCTTCGCAACCGCGTGTGGAACTGCAGCGATATCAGGAGTTGGAGCAGGCAATTCGTCACACCCCTGCCGATCCAAAGCCGTACCTGGAGCTGGCGGAGATTTATTTCGAGCAGCAGCGGTGGCGAGATGCCCTCCGCGTACTCGACTCTGGGGTTGCTCATCAACCCGATCATGATGGCTTGCTGAGCCTCCACGAAGAAGCTCGTCATCAGGTCGCCAAAGCCGAGTTGATTTCGGCGCAAGGTCAGGCCAAAGAGCATCCGACGGAAGAGAATGTGCAGCATGCCGAGCGGGCGGAGGTGTCGTACGCAAACACGAGGATTTCGGTTTGTGCAAGTCGACTGGAGCGACATTCGGAGCAGACAGAGCTGCTGTTGCCGTTGGCTTCTGCGCATTGCCAACTGGGGCAGATGGAGGAAGCTTTTCAGCGGCTGCAACAAGCCGAGAAGATTCCCGAGTTGCGAGGGCATGCCCGATTCCAACTGGGGCGAATTCTTCAACAAAGAGGGGATTATTTGGAAGCATTGAGTGCTTATCGGCGTGCCGCCATCGCTCGCAATCCTCTCTCCCCGCATGTTGTGCGGTGCAAGGCCCTGGATGCAGCAGCTCAATTGGCGGAGTCGCAGGGGTGGGTGGAACCTGCGCTGGGATACTTGCAGTTGTGGAAACAACTGGATAGCGATTCAGCCCAGGCCATTCAGGCTCGTATCGATCGCTTGGAGCTTTTACCTCGTTGAGTCAAATATTGGGCTAATGGTAGCGGCAGCAAAAATGTCGCAGGGGGAATCGCACATGAATCAGGCCATCGTCGATCCAGAACAGCTGAGGCACTTCGCCATGATGCTGAAACGTTTTAATTCGCAATTGGGCGATTCGTCGTCGAAACTCAAAGAGGAAATGTCACGGCTAGGAGCCTCCTGGCGAGACCAGGAGCATCGAAAATTCTCGGCTGAGTTTGAAGACCACTGGAAGCAATTGCAACGCTTGCTGGAAACGACAGAGGGGTACATTCCCTACTTGATCCGGAAAGCGGAGTTGATCGAGGAGTATCAGCGCAATGGCTGATGCAAGGGTAACCGACGTGGAAGCGCTGTCGCGTTTCCAAGAGCAAATCGGAGAGACCCGCACGGCTTTGGCGGCACAGGTGGAAGCCGCATTACAACAGATGCATCGAATGACGCGTTGGGTCGAAGAGGAGGCGCCTAGTTACTGGACACAGCAATTGGTGGCAGCCGAACGAAGGTGGACCGAAGCGAGAGAATCACTTGCTAGGTGCGAATCGCGGAGTCGAGCCAGCGATACTCCAGCCTGCAGCGCAGAGCGAAAAACCCTCCATCTGTGGACCGAGCGGAAGAAACTGTGCCAAGCCAAACTGGCCCTTGCCAAACAGACGGCAATCGAATGGCAGAGAATGGTACCGGAACTGGATCGCAAGATTCGATCGCTTGACGAGCTGGTCCAGTCGGGATTGCCGCAAGCTCATCATCGGCTCGGGAAGATCCTTCTCCCTCTGCGGTCCTATCTATCAACATCCTCGCCCACAATCGGCTCGCGCACATCCGATGGCGAACGAAAAAACTCCGCTGAGATTTCCGCAGCAAAACCGACGGGGGAGTCCAGCCAATGAGGATGCGGCATGACATGCTGGGATGCGCGCAGCAGTTGCGCAAGGCTCAGGGAGACTTCCATCATGCGGTCGATGGGGTGATGGAGCACTGGCGGGACCGGCAGGCGGAGATCTTCGAACAACAAAGTCTTGCGGACTGGAGCCGAGTGGTCGATGCGCTGTCGAAGGAACTTACCGAGTGTGCCGAGTGGGCCAATCAGGCGTCGCGACGCCTTGAGGACCCGCAGCAGGGCGGAAGTCAGTGAATCGTTCCGGACAAACGGACATCAGTATTAATTGAATGGATGAGTGACGTTATGGCGAGCCAGCAGCGGCCAATCGACCTCCTTCGTATTGCCCCATGGCAGGATCGATTGTTGCGCGGGATGCGGAAGCGGTTCCAGGAGCGAAGCGAAGTCGAGAGTCGATTGGATGATCAAATTCTGCAGTTGCAGTCGAAGGAGCGCAAGCATCTGGAGGCATCATTGCAGCAGATGGCAGAGGATCATCAAAGACGAACTTCCCAATTCCTCGATCGATGGGATGAGCAGATTGACGGCTCATGGCGGGAATTCGAGGCGACGATTGCCGGCAGCCTCAGCGACGAGAAGGGGGGCACACGAAGGATTGAGAAGGAGTTGAATCAGGCGATCAAGCAAGGGGATCAGGCCCACGCAACTCAGCGGGCAAACACCGTTGCGCAAATGAATGAAGAGCATCGGAAAATTGACGAACGGCGAGCCCTGGATGCGCAGGTAGCGATCCAAAAACTTCAGCAGGTAGAAGCGGCTTACGGTGAGATGGTAAATGCCATGGCCCGTCGTAGTCTGTCCGTCACTCCACTGGCTCCTTTTCAGCCCAGCCAGTACCTCAAAGCCGCCTCAACCGGAGAATCGGTTCAGCAGCATACGGCGAGAATGGACGAGGCTCTGGCTTCGATGAAGAATCTCACCCAGTCGCTCAGTCGCCACCCCGCCGCTGTGTGGAGCGAATCGTGGCGACCATGGGCCTTTGGGGTTATCGTGGCATCGATCGCCGGTTGGCTCCTTCACCAGCAGCAGTGGCGACCATTCTTAACTGCGGTTACCGCTCTGGGGATTGGGGTTCTGGTACCGATGCTGCTGCTCCTGGGATTGCGCCCCTGGCTGTCGTTGCTGGGGAAGCGGGTTGTCCCTAATGCAAGCGATATGGTGGAGTCCGCACGGGTTCAGTGTACGGGTTGGATGCAAACTCTTGAAAATCAAGCGCAAGCGGATCGGCAGCGCCTTCTAGAAGACACCAATCGGCGTATTGCTGAGATGGACGAGCAGTGGCGGACGCAGCGCGAACATCTGCAGCGGGATGCGAACCTTGCGCTGTTTGATCTGAAACACTCGGAGTCTAGTCGGCGACTCCAGAGCAAGATGCGATGGAATCAGAAATTGCACTCCATCGATGCGGAAGAGAGCCCCAAATGGAACCGATTGGAAGTCGATCAGAAAGAAGGTCTCAGGCAGGTGGAGCTGCAGTCGTTGGAGCAAGCGGGACGGAAAGCCGAACAGCTTAGAGGGCATCAAAAGGCAGTGGATGCTCGCTGGGCTCAGGGGCTCGCAGCCACTCGTGAATTAGAAACGCAGTGGCAGCAGGCGATGGCTAAGTCTTTCCCCGAGTGGCAGGATTTGGGCAAAGAATCGATTCCCCTGGGCAACCATGCAGCCGAAGAGGGGGTGCTGCCACTTGGTGTCTGTGCTCGCCCCGATTGGATCCCGGCGGGGGATGCGATGGGCGAATCGAGTGCATGGCCACTGTTTCTTCGATTCATCGAGGACGGTCTTTTGGTGGTTCGATCGTCTCAGCTGGATTCCGCGTTGGCAAGCAAGATCGTTCCCAATCTGATGCTGCGGGCTTGGACAACTTTTCCACCAGGACGTTTCCGCGCTTTGGTGATCGACCCGGTAGGACTTGGTAGAGACTACGCTTGGTTGATGCGATTGGCCGACTACGATCCTGCGCTGGTGTCGCACCGGATCTGGACTCAGGCCAGTCACATTCACGAACAGTTGCAGCAACTGGCCTATCAGACCGAAAACATCATCCAGCAGTCGCTTCGTGACCGCTACCCCGATCTGCGGGCGTTCAATCGCGACGCGGGTAGTTTGGCCGAGCCGTACCGGTTGCTGGTTTGGGCTGGTTTTCCTGCAGGCCTGGATGAAGCCTCTTGGAAGTCGATGCAGGCATTGCTACAGAGCGGGCCGCGGTGCGGTATTGCAACCGTGTTGCTGGTGGATCAGTCCATCCCGTGGCCTACCTGGCTTTCTGAGTCGTTGATCCAGGAGCGGGGGATACAGGTACGAGCAGAGCGACCGGTGGAGCCGTCGCCCGAAACGCCTTGGACTTTGAAGCTCGAGAATACCCCCCTTCGAGGTCAACCGCTCCACGTCGCAGCACCCCCTGCCCCATCGTCATGGAATGGTTGGCTGGATCGAGTAGGGGAGGCGACATTGAAGGGAAGCCGCATCGAGGTTCCGTTCCGAGATCTATTTGACTCGTCGCATCATCCACAGGAAGCGTCATCGGCCGAAGGGCTGCAGGTGGCGATCGGAAAATCGGGAGTAGGCCGGATACAGAAGCTGCGGCTGGGGGTAGGAACCGCGCAGCATGCCTTGGTCGCAGGGAAAACAGGTTCCGGAAAGTCATCGCTGCTTCACACACTGATCACCAGCGCCTGCATCGATTATGGTCCCGATCAATTGCGACTGGTGCTGCTGGACTTCAAGAAGGGGGTGGAGTTCCAGGTCTATGCGGAGGCGAATCTGCCTCATGCCGACATCATCGCGATGGAGAGCGAGCGGGAGTTTGGGGTCAGCGCGCTGGAGTATCTGGACCGTTTGATGCAGCAGCGTGGGGAGCAATTCCGGTCGGTCGGATGTCAGGACGTCGCGGGATGGCGAAAGGCTCGCCCCGACATGCCCATGCCCCGTGTGCTGCTGGTGATCGATGAGTTTCAGGAGCTGTTCGTCGAGGATGACAAACTGGGGCAAACCGCTTCGATGTATCTGGATCGCATCGTGCGGCAGGGGCGAAGTTTTGGAATTCACGCCATCCTGGCATCGCAAACCCTGGGAGGCGCTTACACACTGCCGCGAACCACTCTGGCTCAGATGGCGGTGAGGGTCGCCATGCAGTGCGAAGGTTCCGATGCGATGATGATACTCAGTGAGGACAATCTGGCGGCTGAACGACTTCGGCATCCCGGCCAAGCGATCTACAATGATGCGGGTGGCAGGGTGGAAGGGAATCAGCCCTTTCAAGTCGCCTGGATCAACAAAGATCAGCAGCTTCAGCGACTTCGTGAGATGCCGCATCAAGTCCGTCCTTCTCATGCGGCAAGATGCGTCGTCTTCAATGGCCATCAGCCAGCGAAGTGGTCGGCTGAGACTTCCGGTTTCCCTGCTGGGGGAATGGCAGGCGGAAAAGTGGAGCTGCTGATCGGCGAGAGTGTTGCGATTGAACCGGCGTTGCGTTTGCCGATTTCCGATAGCGCGGGACGAAATCTGCTTCTGGTGGGAAGCAACGACCGAATGGCAGGCCACTGTCTTTCGCTATGGATCGCTTCGGCAGTGAAAAGCCTTCCGATCGCATCGCATGATAAGTTGCAATTGGCCATCTTCGATGGTCAGGCCGGTGATTCGGAAAGAGGTCTTGGGGCCAAACTAGCGGGGCTTGTCCCACAGATGGAACTTGCCGATTCGCGCTCGGCGGTACCGTTGCTGGAGCGGTTGCATCAGCAACTGAAGGATCGCATCAGCCAGGGCCATGGTAGCTGGGAGCCCGTTTTGTGGTGTGTCAGTCCGCTGGAGCGATTTCGGGATTTCCGCAAGTCGGATGATTTTTCCTTTGGAGATTCTGGGACTCCGGCTCCCGATGCAGTTTTCCAGGAATTGTTGAGGGAAGGACCTGCGGTGGGCATGCACGCGATCGTGTGGGCTCAAAACGCCAGTTCCATCCCGCGATGGCTTCCTAGGCAGTCGATGCAAGATTTTGAATTGCGTGCTCTGATGACGATGAGCGCTCAAGACTCAAACAATCTGATCGATCAACCCACCGCCCAGAAAATGAACGCCAATGTCATGTTGCTGTACGATGATGCAACCGGAAGAATCACCAAGTTTCGCCCCTATGAATTGGACTCTCCTGAGCCGCTTATAAGATGGGCGCTCGGTAGCAACCGGGAGATATGATGAAGCAATCCAAGCCATAAGCAACTGGACCACCAGTGGCGGCGACCGGGGGACTTCGTCCCCCGGCATTCACTGTGTCGGCCCTTTCGGGCCTGAAGAAACTACTGTCGGCTCATTCGAGCTTAAGGCGGGTCGGATCAATCGACTGTTGCATCAAGTCTTGGGGATGCGGTCGAGAAGACGTCCGGGGCTTCCCATGGCGTTGTAGCCGCCATCGACGTGCAGCACCTCACCAGTGATCCCATCGCTGGAGGGGCTCAAAAGAAACGCACCGGTGCGTCCCACTTCCTCGTGGGTGATGTTGCGCGCCAGCGGCGCCATATGCTCGTACAGGTCGAGCATTTCATCGACGCCTGCTGCTCGGCCTGCCAGTGTCCGCAGCGGGCCGGCGCTCAAAGCATTGACTCGCACTTGTTTTGGCCCAAGATCATAGGCCAGATAGCGCACCGTTGCCTCGAGAGCCGCTTTGCAGATCCCCATCACGTTGTATCCCGGTACGCACTTCTCTCCCCCAAAATAGCTCATTGTCGCTACGGAGGCGCGTTCCGAGAACCAGGGGCTGGCGGCGTTCGCGACCGCGATCAGGCTGTAACAACTGACGTCCATCGCCAGCTTGAACCCAGCGCGGCTGGTCTGGATGGTATCGCGTGAGAGATCGTCTCGATCGGCGAAAGCGATCGAATGGAGCAGGAAATCGAAGGTCCCGAGTTTTCCGGCAGCCATCTGCATGAAGGCGGCGATCTGCTCGTCGCTCTGCACATCCAGTGGTTCGAGGAACGCAACATTCTGTGGGTACTGATCCGTCAGTTGGCTGACGCGTCGCCGGTTTCGCTGACGCTCATCGTCGGGCCGATCGGGAAGATGGGAAAAGCCACAGGTTCCTCCCTGTTCCATCACCGTCCGGGCGATGGCCCAGGCGATCGAGTTTTCGTTGGCAACGCCGAGTATCAGACCTTTTTTCCCTTCAAAAAGCATTGGCTCTACCTTCCTGTCTATCGAGATTGGCATGTCGATTGGGTGGTGGTTCGGGTGACGAACCGTGTAGGACAACCCTTGCGACGGGTTTGAATGAGCGAGGATAGGGATTCCTTCGTATCCGAAGAATACCTAAAAAACGTTTGGCATGTTAGGCCGGTTTTGGATGAGCGGGTGGTGGTTTGCCGTGGTCTGGTCAATGAGAGAGCAGGAGCACAAATGCTCAGAAATTGATCCAAAATACAAGAGTTCACTCCCGTGACTCGTTGATTCCTACGGGAGCCTTTGAGCTTCCAATTGCTAGAATCATGAGGATAACTCATTGGTCGATTCGCGGGCCATACCAGAGATGATGTGGTCGAATGACCCCGGTGACTGACGATGGACGACTATCAAACGAGAAGGAAGCGTCCAAGATGGATTGGGATCGTCGCGATTTCCCTTGCGTCTCTGTTGGCCATCGGACTTTGGCGTTTCGCGTTTGATTCGTTCCAGGGTGCATCATTGAGCCTTCAGTCTGATGGGGCGAGGCATCGAGTCGTTGGACACTCGATGGAGCCAACCCTGCGGGGAGGGCGATTGCCGGCAATCTGCTCGAGGTGTGAAACCCAGATGCAGGTATTCGAAAGCCGAGCTGCGGCGCCGACTTGGCTTTGTCCGCATTGCGGCAAACCGCTGAAGGCTAGTGGGGTTGGCGGAGCGGAAGGGGAGCTGGTGACGATCAAGCCGCTGGGGCCCGCGGACCGGGTGGAACGGGACGATTTGGTCGTCTTTCGGGACGTCGGGAGAGGGCAGTGGCATGTCAAAAGAGTGGTCGGTTTGCCCGGCGAACGATTGGCGATCCATCATGGGGACGTAGCGATCGATGGACAAGTGATTCGCAAGTCGGTCTGGCGTTTTCTTCAGTCGGCGACGCTGCTGGCAGTCTGGCAACCTGAATCTCCAGCGACGGATCGTTGGCATTGTCTCGATGGCCAGGGAGCGGGGCTTAGCTATCGCCATCGAAGCCCCTGGCCGCGGAAGGCATCGGACTATCCTGTGCAGCCGTCTGCTATCACAGACGAAGATTGGCGGGACGCAGACCAGTCGTGGCCGTCGGTAACTGTCTCTGATTTGGGTATGGTGATGGAGTTTTCCGACCTCTCGGCAGGCTTCTCTTTGGAGGTAGAGGGCTATCATCCCGTCGATCCATGGCAGGTGAAATTGCATCGAAAAGAAAACGGGGATTGGCAAGTCGCCGCCGGTTCTTCTGAATCAGCCCAGGGGCAGCGATCCCATGCTAGGGATCTGAGAGTTGGTCCGTCTACTTTTGTGCGAATCGTCGTCGGGCATGTCGATTCGGCAGTGCGGGTTGGTATCGAGGGAGTTGAAGAGCAAATGTGGCCGTGGCCATTGCCGAAGGTATCGCAGATTGGGGATTCCGAGGACCAGTGGGAGGGGGCTGCTGTTTCAGCGATCCAGCCATTGCAGGTCCGGTGGTCGATGGGGGCAGGCCAGTTGTCCAAAGCATGGGTGGTTCGCGACATTCACTACCGCGGCCCTCATGGGGAAGTGACCTGGGAGACGCACGTGCCAGTCTCGCATCTCTTTCTGCTTGGCGACCATCCTTCCGGTAGCCTGGACAGTCGGCAGCAGGGCCCTCATCGGATCGAAGCAAAGTCCGTTTTTGGGCGTGTGGAGGCACCGTGTTCTTGGATGGAAAGGTTAGAGCTTCAGGAAACCGATCAGGGGTCGCGAAAAATTGAGGTTTTTCCTTGATTTTGTGGGGTCTAGAGCGTTTCTGGCCCGTTGTGGAAAGTGGTGGAAAAAGCTAGAATCAGAGGCCTTATTGGAAAGAGGTTTGGAACCTCCGCTGGGGCCCGCTACCACAGGGAAGAGCCTATTCGTTCGCAAGGTCTGCGGCGCCCGCTTGTTCAAGGAAACACACCGTGTCGAATGTCCCACCTGATGACTCCATACCCGATGCCGCTGACCTTCCGACCGCAGACGACGAAGGAGGCGGTTCCAATGAGGGGCGGATGGTCGATCAGCCTATTGAAGATGAGTTGCGGGACAGCTATCTGACGTACGCGATGAGCGTGATTGTCTCGCGCGCACTTCCCGATGTGCGAGATGGTCTCAAGCCAAGCCAGCGGCGCATCCTGGTGGCGATGAACGATCTGAATCTTGGCCCTGGCGCTGCCCGCGTCAAGTGCGCCAAAATCTCGGGGGATACCAGCGGCAATTATCATCCGCACGGCGAGGCGGTGATCTATCCGACACTGGTGCGTATGGCGCAAGAGTGGAATATGCGCCATGTCCTGATCGACAAGCAGGGGAATTTCGGATCGATCGCCGGGTTGCCTGCGGCCGCGATGCGGTACACCGAAGCCAGATTGTCGCCGGCCGCAGCGGCCATGCTGGACGACCTGAAACTGGACACGGTCGACTTCATTCCCTCGTACGATGAATCCCGCACGGAACCAGTGGTGCTGCCATCGAAGTTCCCCAATCTTCTGGTCAACGGTGCGACCGGGATCGCTGTGGGGATGGCAACCAGCATACCGCCGCACAATCTACGCGAAGTTTGCGAAGCGTTGGTGCGCGTGATCGATGAACCGGAGGTATCGATTGATGAACTGTGCGAAATCATTCCGGGGCCCGACTTCCCGACAGGTGGTGTGATCTGCGGACGCTATGCCGTTCGGCAGGCGTATCGGACCGGTAGGTCGACGATCATCGTGCGGGCACGCACTTCGATCAAGGAAGAAAAAAATCGTTCCAGGATCATCGTTCATGAGATTCCCTTCCAGCAGCAGCGCGATCGAGTGGTCGAGCGGATTGCGCAACTGGTGCGGGAGCAACGCATCAAAGGAATTTCGGCGATCCGCGACGAAAGCGACTTGAAGGAGCCGGTTAGGCTGGTGATCGAGATCAAGCAGGGGCACGACCCCGAAGTGGTCCTCAATCAGCTCTATCAGTTCTCGTCGCTCCAAGATTCCTTCTCGATGATTTTCCTTGCCCTGGTCGACGGAAAGCCCAGGGAGCTGAACATCAAGGAGTTGCTACAGGAATTCCTCCGTCACCGCGTGTTGGTCATTCGCCGACGGACGCAATTCTTGTTGGCTAGAGCTCGCAAGCGCCGTCATACCGTCGAAGGCCTTCTTTTGGCTTTGGCCAATATCGACGAAATCATTCGGATCATCCGCGCCAGCCGTACACAGGCGGAAGCCAAAGTGGCGTTGATGGGCGTCGATTGTCCTTCCGCAATGATGGAAAGGGCTCTAGGACCGGCAGGTTATGCGGAATTTCAGAGGGAACGAGGCGTCGCCGATTCGTACCGACTTACTAGCGTTCAAGCTGACGCGATTTTGCGGATGACCCTTGGACAGCTTGCCGGCCTCGAACAGGAAAAACTGGCTGAGGAACACGCCGCACTGCTGGCCGAAATCGAGAACCATTTGACGATTCTCTCGGATTCGAAAAATATCTATGCGATCATCAAGGAAGAACTTCTGGAGATGGCCAAGAAGTTTGGAAACGATCGCAGAACGAAGATCGATGAACAGGAAGTGGGCAACTACAACCTGGAAGATCTGATCACCGAAGAAACCATGGTCGTTACGATTTCTCATCGAGGCTACATCAAGCGAGTTCCGGCCACCACCTATCGGGCTCAGCACCGAGGCGGGAAAGGTATCGCAGGGGCGAAGACCGAGGAAGAGGATCCGATCGAGCATCTGTTCGTGGCCAGTACCCACGCCTACCTTCTGTTCTTCACCAATACCGGAAAGGTCTATTGGCAAAAAGTTTACGAAATCCCTTCGCTCAGTCGCGAAAGCAAAGGTCGAGCGGTGGTGAATCTTTTGAAGTTGGAACCCGATGAGAAGATCCTCGATTGTGTTCCTGTGCGAGACTTCAATCTGCCAGGTCACTTCTTGATGATGGCAACCAGAAAGGGAGTGATCAAAAAGACTCCTCTGGAGGCTTATAGCCGGCCCAAGAAGGGTGGTATCATCGCCATCAAGCTTCGGGAAGAAGACGAACTGGTCGACGTTGTAGTCACCAAGCCCAACGACCAGATCGTACTAGCAACCGCGGGTGGGCGAGCCATCCGCTTTGCCGAATCGGATGCGCGGCCCATGGGCCGCAACACCTCGGGGGTCAAGGGAATTTCTCTGAAGAAGGGTGACGAACTGGTCGGGATGGTTGTGGCGGATCCTACCGCAACGTTGCTGACCGCGTGCGTCAATGGTTACGGTAAGAGAACCGAATTTGGACCGGGGGATGAATTGGCCGGTCGTGATGCTGCTCCCCTGCCCGACGAGGAAGGTTTGGACGCAACCGAAGGCATCGATGTAACTCCCGCAGAGCCAGTGGAGCCAGTGGAGGCGGAGGATGCCGACGATGTCAGTTCGTCCAACCGCTATCGGACTCAGCGACGCGGTGGCATGGGAGTGATCGACATCAAGACCACCAAGCGGAACGGTCGTGTGGTCGCGATTTCCCGTGTCGATGACAGCGACGAATTGATCATGATGACCGCTCGTGGAAAAGTGCAACGCCTATTGGTGCGTGAGATCAATGTGATCGGACGCAATACGCAAGGGGTTCGGATCATGAGTCTTGACGAAGGAGACACCCTTGCGGCGGTTGTGCGAGTCCCCTCCGAAGGAACTTCGCAGATCGGGGATGAGCCGACTGGGGAAAAGCGGCCTGCTCCATCTTCAAGCGTCCCAAGCGGACTCGAGGAAGACCTGGAAGTTCCTGAGTCAGGGGAGGATGGGGAAGAGAATTCCTGATGGCACCATCGCGGTGAGCCATCGACTTATCGGGTCGTCGTAGCTAGCGAACGGCTCGGAGTTTCCCTCCGAGCTAGGCAACCCATAGGTCAAGGCGCAGCGACTGGACCCAGGGTCGGTCGGAAAGAGAGACCGGACAGCGATGGGAGCCTTGAGGGTGGAGTCAACTTCCCCATTTTATGTAGCCTGCAAAATCAAGGTTTTTCGCACCCTGTTTTCCATCTTTTTCGCATCGGCTAAAGCGAGATTCTCCTTTTTTTATGGGGAAATCGGAACGGTGCGACTTGTCGCGCGGTGGTGGGTGGCTAGCCTACTTCAAGAGTCTCCGTATCTTGTCGCTTCAGGGTCTCAGCCATGCCACGCAATGCTCTTTGCTCCCGCCTTCTTCGATTGAGAATGACAAAGGCATCGACGGATCTCGCTTCGCGTCGGCGACGAACCTTTCGGATAGAAAGTCTGGAGTCCCGATGGACGATGGCTAGCGACATGGAGCTTTTTGCTGTCTCGATGGTCCGGGGCCAGATGGTGAGCGATCTTCCGGCCAATGACCCGCGTTCTGCAATGGCGACCGAAGTGGCTCAATGGATCGACACTGAACTTGGTATCGATTTGCAGTCGGTAGACCTCGCTTCGATCCGGGCTCGCGTTCCGGCCGATGGGCTGGGCGACAAGATGGTTTACACCTTCGAGTGGGAGGGGATGGAATGGGATATTCTCGATCGTGGCCTTGGGTTAGAGTTCGCTGATCCTGCGACCGAAATGTTCCACAACGATCAGCGGCCCATGGATACCAATGACGATGGAACCATGGGTCCGATCGACGCATTGTTGGTGATCAATCATCTGAACCAGCAGCCATCGATGCTTCTTCCTTCAAGGGTGGAGGATGCGTCAGGACTGCGAATGGTCGATGTGACGGGTAATCGCTGGGTTACGCCTCTTGATGCAATGTTGGTGATCAACCGATTGAATGCAGGCGACACGGTGGATTTTATGACTCCGCTGATCGCCAACGACGACTTCGGCGATGGCGTTTTTTCTATCAACGCGACCGAGTTGCCCGCGATCGAAATTGACGTACTTGCGAATGATGTCGGGGAGAGCATACGAATCGACGCGGTGTCGCAAGGGATCTCGGGATCGGTCGATGTGGTGCAGGATGCCAGCGGCCTTTCTTTAGTGCGGTACACTCCGTCTCGTCAGTTCCGCAACTTTGATCTCTTTTCCTACACAATCATCGACAACTTGGGACGCACCTCGACCGCCACGGTATCGGTCACTTACCAGGTAGTTCCAGATGAGGTTCCTTCCTTTGGCCTAGCGATCAATGGGCCTGCGATTGGAACGGCAGCGGGGACGGAAATTCAGCTCCGCGATGAGTCTGGGCGAGGACGCATTCAGATTGATCACACGGGGGCGGCCGAAGATACCGTCGGAGTCTACTTGCGGTTTGCTTTCAGTGAGCCGCCTTATGGTTTATCGAATGCCGGTACGCTCCGCAGTGATGTCATCGCAACCGACGCAACGTTCTATCCCGTGTTTCCTGATGGAGCATGGATCACCGGTTCGATCCCTCAGGTGAATCAGATCCTTGCCGATCTGTCGTATCAGCCAGCCCTGGGTTATTCCGCCCCTGAGGGTGTCACCTTGAATGTCTTTGCGTTTCTTTACACCACCCTAGGAGTTACCTCCACCTACGCTTCGGGAACGATATCGGTCGTCGTTCCTGCGGAGGCGGGGGCTCCGGTTGCCCGCAACGACTTCTTTGAGTTGGGGGCTGTTGGATCTTCTGTAAGACTTGATGTGCTTGCCAATGACTCCAGTCTATCGGGAGGTCGGGTGGAGCTGGTCGCCGTTGGAGATCCCAATGCGCCGTCCGAATGGGTCAGTTGGCCCAGTTATGGCGACTCCTCCGTCTCTGTTGATTTGGAATCGCAGGAATTGATTTTCCGCCCCGGAATGCTTGGTGATTACCAGTCGTTCGTCTATGTGATTCGCGATGAATTAGGGCGGGACGCTCAGGGCAAGGTGGCAGTGAGTTGGCGGCGGAGTTGAGCGCCCGGTTTGGTTCGTTGGGGGGTGCCAGGTGGCATGTCTGGCAAGTTCTAGAGAAACCCGATAACAGTTTGTCCAAGCCACTCAAAATTTGCGGCCAGGCCTTAGGAGTTGTCTTTTCAACTCACGGGAGGATCGCTTTTCTTTCCGTCGGATTTCACCCACCCCGGCTTGGCTGGCAAGGGCGTTTGGGAAGGCCCCAACGCCCCGCTGAGTAGGCGATGGCAAGCGATGAATTCTCAGAATCCCTGCGGCCATTCGACAAAAAAACCCAGCGGATCGATCGAAACCGCTGGGTTCATGGCAACGAGGCCGACGGGGCTCGAACCCGCAACCTCCGGCGTGACAGGCCGGTGCTCTAACCAATTGAGCTACGACCCCAGATCGACGCAGCCTGAAGCAACGTCCATCGAGATGCGAAATTATAGCCTACTCCTCGACTGCTGCAAGTCCAGAGGGAGGAGAACGGCGGTCGGTTTTCGACCGGAACTTGCCACCTTTTTTGGTTGTGACGAGCGATTTAGGGAGGTTGAGAGGGGATCGATCCCGAAGGTAGAAATTCCGGAACAATCCATCCGACAGGGATCTCAGGGCTTCCGCCCACTTACCGCACACTGGATCGGATCCAGCGGAGCGACCGGCTGGCGTACAATCGAGTAGTCTGGAGTAGTGAGAATAACGAGCGGGGGTGGAGCGAAGTGGCGGGTGGATCCGTTTTCCGTACGGCTGCATCCCAATTGGTAGGCTATCACATTCCTGCGAAGTCACTAGTTGAAAGAAAAACAGCGATGTGGGCGACGACTCCGGCAGCGCGGCGTGGCAGGATTCGAAACATGCATGCGGCTTGGATCGTCTTTTTGACCGCCATGCTTTTGTTTCTTGGCCTTCATCCGGGCCTTCATCCGGCGCTAGCCCAAGGGGCAAGTCGAGGATCGAGTGACGAGGATGCGGCGAGGAGACTTCATTTTCAGCAGACAATTCGACCACTTCTAGCCGATCGCTGCCTTTCCTGTCATGGTCCGGATGCCAACCATCGCCAAGCCGACCTCCGACTAGATCTTCGTGAGGAGGCGGAGCGGGCGGGTGCGATTCGACAAGGCAAACCAGAGGAGAGCAGCCTGGTCGATCGGATTCATTCGTCCGATCCCGATCTGGTGATGCCGCCACCGCAAAGCGGTAAAACGCTAACGCTGGAAGAGCGACGGCTGCTGGAAGAGTGGATTGAAGACGGTGCAGTCTATGCAGACCATTGGGCCTTCGAACGACCCACCAAGTGGGAACTCCCCGACTCGAAGGCCGATCATCCGATTGATGCATGGATCGATCGATCCCTGAAGCCTCTGGGGCTTCAGAGGTCGCCGGAAGCGAAGCCGGAGACGCTCGTGCGACGCGTCAGTCTAGATCTGGTTGGGTTGCCCCCGACTTCCGATCAGTTGGATCAGTTCCTGGATGAGTACCGGAGGGATCCTGATCTTGCATACGAGCATCTGGTCGATCGATTGCTGTCGTCCGCATCTTACGGCGAAAAATGGGCGCGCTGGTGGTTGGATCAAGCGCGATACGCCGACAGCAACGGATATTCGATCGACGGACCACGGTCGATGTGGCCTTATCGCGATTGGGTTATTCGGGCGTTTCAAAACGATATACCATTTGATCAATTCACTATCGAACAGATCGCGGGGGATCTCCTTCCGGAGCCGACGCAGTCACAGATCATCGCGACGGGCTTCCATCGCAATACTCCCATCAACCAGGAGGGAGGCATCGACGTCGAACAGTTTCGGATCGACAGCGTATTTGATCGAGTCGCCACGACCGGAACGGTTTGGTTGGGGCTTTCGCTGGGCTGTGCGCAGTGCCACGACCACAAGTTCGACCCGTTGACTCAGCGAGAGTTTTACCAGGTATTTAGTTTCTTCAACAATCAAGATGAACCTTCGATCCCCGTTGCAGTTCCTGGTCTGGATCCCGACCAGATCAAGCGGGATATCGAAGCGACTGAGGGCCAGTTGGCTAGTCGATTGGAGGCGTCGCAGCAGGCGATGCAGGATTGGGAAGCTGGACTGGACGAGGTGGCAAAGAAGAAGCTGCCAGAGGCAATCCAGAAGATACTTGGTGTCGAATTGGGGAAACGCAATGCCGCCCAGAAGAGGCAACTCTACGTCCAGCACACCGGGAAAGCCGATGAAGAGTTCCTGCTGCTGGACAAGCGGTTGCAAGAGTTGGAGCAGAAGCGAAAGGAAATCCCAACAACGTTGGTGATGAAGGAACGGAAGGAGCCGCGGGCGACTCATCTGTTGATCAAGGGAGATTTCACAAGACCGGCGGACTTGGTAACGCCTGGAACGCCGGGAGTTCTGCATCCATTCGCAATGGTCAGTCAACCCACACGGCTCGATCTTGCTCGTTGGCTTGTCGATCCGGCCAATCCCCTGACCGCGCGCGTCCTGGTCAATCGCTTTTGGGTTCAGTTTTTCGGATCTGGTATTGTGAGCACCGATAATGACTTTGGCGTTACAGGCGCGTTTCCAACCCATCCGGAACTGCTGGATTGGCTGGCGGTTGCGTGGCAGGAGGAGGGGTGGAGCGTCAAGCGATTGCATCGATTGATCGTTACATCGCGCACCTATCGCCAGTCTTCGGTCCTCCGCGAAGATTCAAAGCAACTGGATCCATTGAACCAATGGTGGTCCCGACAGAATCGACTCCGTCTGGACTCGGAGCTGGTCCGGGATGCGCTGCTATCGGCTAGCGGACAGTTGTGCCGCAAGGTAGGCGGTCCTTCCGTTTTTCCGCCCATCCCCGACGGCATTTTGAATCAGGGACAGGGTAAGCAAAGCTGGAAGTTAAGCCAGGGTGAGGACCGTTTTCGGCGAGGTCTTTACACTTTCTGCTATCGTGCCACTCCTGCCCCCGCCAATTCCGTTTTCGACGCCCCGGATGCCGCTAGCAGTTGCACAAGACGCTTGAGAAGCAACACGCCGTTGCAGGCACTGACGCTTCTGAACGATCCAGCGCATGTAGAGTTGGCTGAGGCGATGGCGGGAAGGATTGAGCGTGAGGGGTTGGCGGCGGCGCTGCGTGCCGCGATATCCCGCCGCCCCGATGCATGGGAGCTCTCCCAATTGGAAGGCTTAGACCGCTGGACTCAGGCTAGAATCCTTCTCAACCTGGACGAAGCGATCACCAGGGAATAGGGCAACTATAGGGTGTTGGTGCTGGTTCCGATGCGGTTGTGGTTTTGGGGGACGAAGCAATGAATCAGCGAGCTGACTTGGAAACAACGCGAATGGTGCAGCCGGAAGCTCCCTGGCAGGGGACTCGCAGACACCTATTTCAGCATTGCGGCGTTGGGCTTGGCCGCATCGGTCTGGCACACCTTCTAGCAGGCTCCGGCATCGCGATGGCCAATTCTTCATCGACGCCGAGAGAACCGCATTTCCCGGCGCGAGCGAAGCGAGTGATCTTCCTTTTCATGGCAGGTGGTCCCAGTCAATTGGAGATGTGGGACTATAAGCCAGAGCTTTATCGATGGAATGGCAAGCCAATCCCTGAGAGTTTGATCGCAGGGAAGCGGTTTGCGTTCATGGGAAGCAGCCACCGAACCGAGCTGCTTGCACCCAAGCGGCAATTCCGGCGGGCCGGTGAATCGGGTACCTGGGTCAGCGACTTGCTGCCCTGGACCGCCAAGATGGTCGACGACCTGTGCCTTGTCAAAACCATGAAGACCGACCTGTTCAATCACGCGCCAGCAAAGCTTTTCATGAACACCGGTAGCGGCCTGTTCGGCAGGCCAAGCATGGGTGCCTGGATCACCTACGGATTGGGAAGCGAAAGCCAGCAACTTCCTGGGTTCGTTGTGTTGCAAAGCGGACCGAGAGGACCGCGTGGTGGCGCCATCCTCTGGACCAGTGGGATGCTTCCCAGCGGCTTTCAGGGGGTCCCTTTGCGAGGATCGGGAGATCCCATTCTCAATCTTTCCTCACCCATGCCCTCCGATCCATCGCTCGATCGGCAAATTCAGCAGCGACAGGTAGTGGATACCGTTCGGCGCTTGAACGAAAGACGCCAGAAAGAGACGGGTGACCCCGAGATACAGACTCGAATCGACAGTTACGAAATGGCGTTTCGCATGCAGGCCAGTGCGCCCGAACTGATGGATACGGCTGGGGAGACGGTCGAGACGCTGGAGCTATATGGCATCAAAGATCCCAAGGAAACTTCATTCGCTCGCAACTGCCTGCTGGCCAGGCGTCTGGTTGAGCGAGGTGTGCGTTTCATCCAGCTGTACCATACCAATTGGGACCATCATGGTGGCGCAACAGAAAATCTGGAGACGCATTTGCCTTCGATCTGTAAAGAGATCGATCAGCCATGCTGGGCATTAGTCCAGGATCTGAAACGGCGTGGGTTGCTGGAGGATACGATCGTCGTCTGGGGTGGAGAGTTCGGACGCACGCCGATGGGTGAGGTGAGAGAATCGACAGGGCGCAATCACCACATCGAAGCCTTCACCATGTGGACGGCCGGTGGTGGATTTCGTCCTGGATTGATTCATGGTGAAACGGATGAGCTAGGGTTTGGGCCAGTCGATCAACCGGTGCACGTGCATGATTTCCACGCCACCCTGCTCCATCAATTGGGACTGGACCACCAAAAGCTCAGCGTGCGATTCCAGGGACTGGATGTTCGCCTATCCGGCGTGGAGGGGGCGAGGGTGGTTCACGAGTTGATTTCTTAGATCAACTAATGAGCTCTAAACGATATTCGGGATGTTAGTTCATCCAGTTCCGCAAGAGAAGAAATACCGCGTAGCTGGTAGGGTGTCTGAGGCCGTCGACTTACTCAAACAGTCGCCGGTCCATGCTTTGCTCGAGAATGATAGAACGATCCCGTTCTGGAGTTTCTGACGGTGGAACACACCAGCGGCCCTGCAAATCGCTCTGGGCTTGGTGTGTTCCATGTCTCGTTGTTCGGATTGGTAACCACTTCGATCCTTTCAAATGGATCGCTGTACCAAATCCCTTTGAAGGCAAACGGCTCACACAACCGGCAAAAACAGGCTTGCCAATCGGCGGTCTTCGCCATCGACTTATTTCTGAAGCTGTTGAAATTCCGCGGCAGATACCTGCTTGATATCGCCATTCTCCAGCAGCACCTGCCCCCCCGTCGTCGCGCAAGTCGGCTCGTAACCAACTACTTTCTGTGCAGACCCGCCGTTGGGCTTCAGGGCCGATCCCCAGACATAGATGATCTGTTCACTTTGGATGAACGCCCCAGCAGCAGGGTGAACGGCATCGAAAGCGACCATTTCTTCCTGGGATGTGGGAGGGGCTGTGTTGCTGTCGGCCGCCTCTTTCAGCATGTCGCGCAGGTCAGTCAATCCATCGTTGATCGAGGGTCCCTGAGCAGCCGTTGATTGCGTTGCCGCTGGCTTGGAGCAACCTGTCAAGCCGAGGGAAGAGGCACCGGTACAAGCGACAGTCAAGATCAATGCAAAGCGATTCATTCGACAGAGCATGGGAACCCCCAAAATGGACTTTGATCTTCTACGATGGCAACGGAGCCCATGAGGACTCCGTTGTGGCATAGCAATTGTGGTATAAACCAACCATCACTCAGGCTGGTCAAAAGTTTCGCCTGTCGCGCGGCTGCCCAAAGCCTGCCAGACCGGAAATTCGATCCGGTCGCCGACGAAGCGTACCGAGCCATCAGCCATGCACATGTTGGCTCCGCCAGCGTGGTAGCTGGAAGCGGCAATGTGTGCGACCGTGAAACTGGTGGTTCCGCAATTGTATCGTTGGGATGCCGGATTCTTCCGATCGACGTTCCAGTTGGGTGGCAGCGTGTGGGAATAGACAAAGTTCTGAGGCAGGTTGCGATAGTACTGATGCCCACCGTAGCGGATCCAGGAACCTGTCGTGGACGGAGCACCGGGAAGGCACTGCGGAACCTGGCGACCATCCAGGAGGCGAGCTGCCGAGAAAGCAGTGGTCGACATGAAGGCCGTGGTGTTGTCAAACTGGTTGGTTGCATTCCATGCTAACCTGCCACGCATCACTTCGGCGAACAGAGCAGTGTTCGAAGTCCCGTCGAGGACATCGCTCATCTTGGGCCCCTGCATTTCCTCCCCGTTGACTGGGTAGGGAATCGCGAAAATGCCATCGATCGTGGTGCCTCCACGCATGTTCGCCCCACCGATGCAGGCCATGTAATTCAATCTTCCAGCGTTGAAATAGTTCGCTGTCGACGGATCGGACGGGCAGAGGAAAACTGGCACGTCGCCGAATCGGGCGGCGTTGTTGGCGCCGGGCTTGGCGGGAATGCCAGGAGCGATCGCTGCATCGCTGTTGACGTTGTAATCCATGTCAAACAGGTTGTACTTATTCGACTGCTCAAAATAGGGGAGCATCAGTGCCTGTGCTGTGGCCCCCGAGGAGTAGGTGTTCCTGGCGCCGGAGGCCAGCGTTTTGATCGTGGTGTGTTGCGTTGGGGGTAGGAACTTGAACGAGCTTTCAAAGTTCAATGCGGCCAAACCGAACTGTTTCAAATGGTTTTGGCACTGCATCCGTCTGGCAGCTTCACGAGCCGCCTGAACGGCAGGCAGCAGTAGGCCAACCAGCACGCCGATAATTGCGATCACCACCAGCAGCTCCACCAGGGTGAAGCCCCGCCGAATTCCCATGCTCTTTTTCATACCAGCAGCTCCTAAAGAAGATTTTGGGAAGTCGGTCGAACCAGAAAAACTAATGAAAGAGAACAATGGACTCCGGATTCGGACACAGCTTCCCGACTTTATAATCTTCTGGGATAGCGATCCTTTCTGCTCGCTTTTTTCTCTGTTTTTTTAAAAAAAAGTCGGTTTTTCCCGAAACCTTCGGTCATCTTCAGTGGGCAGGTGCATTTTCGCCATGGAACAATCTTTGGGAGTCTTGCTGGCGGCGGCCGGGAAGAGTGAGCGATTTGGTGGAGGGCCACTCAAAAAGGTATTCCAGAAAATCGATCGGAAACCGCTTTGGCAGCACGCTGCCGAGGTCTTCGTGGGGCATCCATCGGTTCAGCAAATCGTGTTGATCGTCCATCCAAACGATCAAGAATTTGTTCAGGAACAATGGTCGGGGACGATGGCGATGCTGGGGATCGACTGGGTCCTTGGGGGGGACGAGCGGTGGGAGAGCGTTCAGCGGGGGCTTGAACGGTTGCGACCAGAAATCCAATGGGTAGCTGTACACGACGCAGCAAGGCCCTGCCTGACCCGCAAGGCCTTTGATTCGGTCGCCCAACAGGCGATCGAGCACGGGGCTGCGATTCTTGCACAGCCGATCCATGGAACGGTGAAACGGAGCGACGCAGAGGGGCGTGTCGCGCAAACCGTCCCCCGTGATCGACTCTGGCAGGCTCAAACCCCCCAGGTCGCACGGCGCCAGTGGTTGGAAAGAGCCTATGGGATGCGAGGTGACTTGTCACCGACGGATGAGTCGCAACTCTTGGAACACGCAGGATACCCTGTTCGGTTGGTCGAGGGTTCCCCATGGAATATCAAAGTGACACGCCGTGAAGATATGCGATTTGCTGAAATTGCACTGCGAGCCGAAGCGTCGTCCGGGAAAAATCTGGGAGATCTCCTGGGTGGCTGAAAAGCCGATTGCCCAGAGACGCACGGCATTCCTTCCCTGTCATCGGCAACTTGTCTGTTCTTCGATTCTCGACGCTAGTCGAGTATAAAAAAGAGCCTGATCGCCGATCCACGCCTTCGCACTTCAGGAGGCGTTCGCCCGTTTGTTTTGACAAGGATGGAGGAAATGGCATGAGCCATGGAAGTTTGGAGAAGATTCTGGAAGATCTGCAGTGGCGGGGCCTGATCCATCAGACTACTGGCCATGAACCATTGATGGAACTTCTCAAGCAACCAACCTCAGTCTATGCCGGTTTCGATCCCACCAGTGACAGTTTGCACGTCGGCAGCCTGTTGCCACTGGTGCTTCTACGACGCTTTCAAAAGGCAGGGCATCGTCCGATCGCGTTAGTCGGTGGCGCGACGGGAATGGTAGGAGATCCGTCTGGAAAGAGCGAAGAGCGCAATTTGCTCTCCAAGGAGACGTTGGCCAAGAACGTTGCTGGCCTTCAGCAGCAAATGCGCAAGTTCTTGGACTTTGAAGGAGATCAGGCTGCATCGCTGGTCAATAACTTCGATTGGATGAAAGACTTTTCGTTTCTCGACTTTCTGCGCAATGTTGGCAAAAACGTGCCGGTCAATGTCATGCTGACTAAGGATTCGGTGAAGCAGCGGCTGGAGCGACAGGATGGTGGATTGAGCTTTACGGAGTTCAGTTACATGCTGCTGCAAGCGTTTGATTTCGCCTATCTGGCTAAGGAGCATGCTTGCCGGTTGCAGATTGGTGGAAGCGATCAATGGGGCAATATCACTGCCGGAATCGATTTGGCCAGAAGGATGCACGGGATCTCCCTGCATGGGCTGACCTGCCCATTACTTTTGACCTCGGATGGTCGAAAAATGGGTAAAACGGAACGCGGCGCGGTCTGGCTGGATGGCGACAAAACCAGCCCCTATGCCTTTTATCAGTACTTCGTCAATGTTGCCGACGACGATGTTTCCCGCGGCCTCCGCTTCTTAACGGATCTGACTCAGGAAGAGATCCTGGACCTGGAGCGATGTGTGAAGGAATCGCCGCAAGAGCGGGCGGCGCAGAAGCGTTTGGCGGAGAATCTAACCGAGTTGGTACATGGAAGCCACGGCCTTGCCCGTGCAAGGCAAGCGACTGAAGTCTTCTTCTCGGGCGCGTCGATTGAAAACTTCAGCGACCGTGAACTGCTCGATCTGTTCGTCGATGTTCCCAGCGCCGCTTTTCCACAGCCGATGTGGGAAACGCAGTCGGTCAGTTTGGTCGACGGCCTGTGCGCGACGGGACTAGCCAAAAGCAAAGGGGAAGCCAGGCGGAGTATTGAGCAGGGGGCGATCGCCATCAACAATCGTCGCGTCGATCAAGTCGACCGGATGTTGGGGCGATCGGATCTGGCAAGCGAGTCGGTGGCGGTGATCCGAAGCGGCAAAAAACGATACGCTCTCCTCAAGATGGAACGAGACCGGGAAGATGCCTGCTGACCTTGGGGTCGCCGGATCGCTCATCTACCAGGAACCTTCCATGAAGCCCAACGACATCCAATCTCCTCGTATTCTAGTCACGCGACTTAGCGCGATCGGGGACAACCTGTTGACCTTTCCGATGCTGCTATCGCTCAAGCACCACTGGCCGCAGGCCAAGGTCCTCTGGGTGGTCGACTGCGCCGCGTCTCATTTTCTTCAGCATCACCCCGATATCGATCAGGTAATGCGTTTGCCAAAAGGTTTTCTCAAGCGACCACAGTTGCTCAGGCAGGTCGTAGGGCAATTGCGGAGTTTTTCCCCGACCATCGCAATCGATCCACAGGGGCTGTTCAAGAGCGCCTTGCTGACTTGGCTTAGCGGCGCGAAAACGCGAATCGGCTTCGACCGCTCTCAGGCTCGCGAGGCAGCTTGGTGGTGGTACAGCCATCGGGTAACAGTTGGTGATGGCCACATGATCGATAAGCAATTCCGGTTAGCGAAGGCAGCGGGTGCACATCTGGAATCACTTGACTTTGGTTGGCAGGTGCCGATTGCAGATCGTGAATGGGCAGAGTCGACGCTGGCCCAACTGGGGCTAAGTGAGCAAAAGTATCTGCTCTTCAATCCTGGAAGTGCTTGGCCAAGCAAAAACTGGTCGCCACAGCGATTTGGCGAGGTCGCCGGAAGGATGTGGAGGGACGCTGGCTGGAAAACCATCATGCTTTGGGGGAACGACAAAGAACTGCAGATGGCTCAGGAGGCAGCAGTTGCCAGCGATGGACATGCAATTCTCGCCCCTGCGACCACGCTGACGCAAGCTGCCGCATTGGTCTCCAAGGCTCGCTTGGTCCTCTCTGGCGACACTTCGGTCCTTCATGTCGCAACCATGCTAGGCCGCCCCAGCGTCTCCCTGTTTGGACCAACCCTGCCGCATCGCAGCGGACCCTACTGGCGTGATGATATCGCGCTGCAGAAGCGCTACCACGAAGGCTCCAGCCGACAACGTCGTCGAGCGGATGCTTCGGCGATTCTTGAGATCACAAGTGACGAGGTGGTCGAAGCCATCACAAAGCGGCTTGGCCTGCCCGATCCAATGGAGAAAGCGAAAAAGTGGACGAGTTGAAGAGAAAGAAATTGCTGGTCGGTAGCGGGAACGTCAAGAAGAAGCGAGAAGTCGCTGCACTGCTGGAACCGTTGGGTTGGCAATTGGTCAGTCTTGGCGATCTGCCTCCGATGGAAGAGCCCGAGGAATCTGGGAGTGACTTCCTCGAAAATGCAAAGATCAAGGCGACCTACTATGCCAACGCGTCGGGGCTATGGACGCTGGGAGAGGACAGTGGCCTTTGCGTTGCCGCGTTGGGAAACGCACCTGGCGTTTTTTCCGCGAGATACTCTGGACCAGGGGCTACCGACCAACGGAACAACGCCAAACTAATCGAGCAGCTCTCCCAAGTAGCTGAGCACGCGCGAGCTGCCTTCTATGTAAGTACGGCAGCGGTCGCAAAACCTGATGGCACCATCGTCGCCACATCTCGGGGAGAGTGCCACGGTCGGATCACGAAGGAACCGCGGGGAGAGGCTGGATTCGGGTACGATCCTTACTTTGAACTGGTCGAGTACCACAAGACGTTTGCCGAACTGGGGATGATGGTCAAGAATTGCCTAAGCCATCGAGCGCGCGCTTTGGAGAAGCTGGTAGTTCAATTGGATCGAATGTTCGACGAACAGAAAAAGTGATCCCGAAGAGCCTAGTCTTTTGCCAATTGCGGGATCAAGTAATCTTTGGAAGCAACTATTCCGTCAGTCTATCTGGCTGGCTTGATCCAATCGTAGACGCACATCCGCTGGAATTTTCCAGTCCAGCGCCCCGCGCACACCCGCTACCTGATCGGCTGATCGCAGTCCTACAATGGCTGCCGTGACAGCCGGATGAGCGAGTACCCATCCCAGCGCCACTTCCGCCGGCGAGCGGCCCAAATGTTGCGCTTCCTCGACCACTTTCTGTGCAATGGCAAGGTTTCGGGTCAGCTTAGGTTCCTGGAAATGCACGCTACGGCGGCGCCAGTCGTCCTGCGGGAGCAGAGCGATCCGTTCGCGGTTCATCGCTCCTGTCAGCAGGCCGGATCCCATGGGAGAGTAAGCCAGGACACCGATTCCATGCGCCTGTACGTAAGGAAGTGTCTCGGATTCTATCTCGCGACGGACCAAAGAGTAGGGCGGCTGAAGGGAGGTAATAGGAGCGATTGGCGAAATGCGTGCCATCTGTTGAGCATGGAAGTTGGAAACACCAATCCAACGTATCTTTCCAGCCTGTTGCAGTTCTAAAAGCGTCTGCCAGCCTTCTTCGATATCTTCTTCGGGTTCCGGCCAATGGATCTGATAAAGATCGATCGTTTCGACTCGCAGGCGTCGGAGCGAATCCTCGCATTCCTTTCGAATCGACTCGCTCTTGAGTGACTTTACAATCTGACGATCTGCATCCCAGCTACGCTCGCACTTCGTGAAAACATAGGGGCGAGAGCCGCCATAAGATGCCAATGCCTCGGCGACCACTTCCTCGCTATGCCCCAGTCCATAGACAGCGGCTGTATCGATCCAGTTCATCCCTGCGTCGAGAGCTTCGTGTATCGCGCGAATGCTATCTCGATCATCTTGATGACTCCACGAAAAAGCCCAACCAGCCCCGCCGATCGCCCAAGCTCCGATGCCAAGTGGCGAAAGCATCAGATCGGATTGCCCCAGTCGTTTTTTCTCTATCATGTTCAAGCGTTTGCTTTCGATGGTTGTTGCGGTGGGAATGGAGTTCAGCCCCATCTATCAGAGAGGCTGCGATCTAACCTGTCTCATGGCAGTGTTCTTGGAAAAACGGTGGTGGCAGCCGATTGAAGTCCTGCCGTGTTGACGGCGACGAGTTGATACTCATCTTCCGTACCATCCGAAAAATCAGCGATCGCATAGGTCATCGGTGTCAGCGGCAAGGTCGGGGTGTCGCTGTACTGCAGACCCTGGAGAATCTGTCGTCCAAACGGATGATTGCCGGTCGCTCTGATTTCTGCGATCGGTTTTCCTTGTCGTAGAAGGATCATGTGGGAAAGACCGCTTTCCAGGTCCGCATCGCAGTCCCAGCTAAGGAGTCCATCTCGCGACACGGTGACATTTTTTGGAGCCGGCGGTGGTGTTCCATCGCTGACGGCGCCGTCTTTTTGGTATTCAGCCCAGGCTTTCGCGATCGACTCGTTGGGAATCCAAGATGCCTCCAGCGGATCGCCTTGGAATCGATCTCGCGGAGAGGTATCCAGGGGCACGTTATCGCCATCAGGAAATCTGCCAAGCCATGCTACATCCAGCGGCATTGATAGAAGAGGTTGTCCGGGTTGGGCTGGTAAGCGGACTTTAAGGCATGCGTCCAGCCAGGGGATGGCTAAGTACCTTTGGTTCCCACAATCGTGGCTGGACAATGGGTCTACCGCGACCGCCACCAGAGCTCCCTTCGCCCTCGTCGTGCGGAAAAAAAGTTCATTCGCCGGCCAGACCGCCGCGAATCGCTCCTCCTTTACCGTCACACCTTCGCGTGTCCCCAGATTGCAGACGATGGGCACATCGGCTGCCTCCAGCGGCCAAACATGTGGACGGATCGAGGGTTTTGAGGGATCGTCTGCCAGCAAGGGAACCCCCGATCTCAGCCAGACGGCGACGATCCGCTTTGGATGCAGCATTAGCATGCCACCGGCCCAATGCCCTCCGCCACTATGTCCCCATAACACCCAGGGCGCCTCTTCCAGTTCTGGGTGAGCAGTTTGGTTTGAGAAGTCCTTCAGGGCGCGCCTGAATGTTTTGTCTGATCCGTTTCTGGGGTCGCACCACTTTTGGCAATCCGCCCCTTCTGCCTGTTCATAGACGGGCGACATCAAGGCCAGTTGGTGCTTGCGCGCCAACGCCTGCCAATGGAGGTCGTAGGCCCCTGTCAGACCTGATCGGCAGGAGCCTTCGCCGCATCCATGCTGATGGACCAGGACTCCGCGGAGCCTCTTTGCCTCTGGAGGGATCCAGAGGGTGTACTGGACAGCGAACTCCAGCCCTTGTCCGGATGCCGCAGCTTCGTATCGGATGCGATGGTAGGGAGGCATTGCCTGGGGCGCATCGGCGTATCGTGCCGCCTGGGGATAGGCTTCGCCGGAAAGACACCATGCCATCATGATCGCGGTAAGCCACCAAACACTTCTCCAATTCATCACAACCGGAAACTCCATCAAGAGGATCCATCCAGTCCAAGACGACCAGGTAGCTGGCCGTTGCAGGCACCGTGAATTGATAGGATGGGATCGTTAGGGATGTTTTGGGTTTTCCAAATAATAGAGCCCCGATTTGCCAGGGCACACCAAATCGGTATCGCCATCTCCATCGAGATCGACTGCCGCAACTTGCAACCCGGTGCCGACACTTCCCCTAGGAAAATCCTTAAGTGCCCATCGCTCTTGAGGATTCGTAGGTGCGTTGGCTGCGGGCTGGCCTCGAAACAAGGTGGTTCGCTTCCACTTGGCGTCTTGAGCGACAAACTGGTAGGCGTAGACTACCGGCGCCTGCACATCCCCCGGTTCCACCTCATGAGCGTAGACTCGCTTTCCTGTAATCAGTTCTTCGACGCCGTCGCCGTCCAGATCTGCATAGTGAAGCGTGTGGACCTGGGAGTAGGTGCCGTCGATCTCCTCCTTATGCCAGGTTCGATTGCCTTGGGCGTCTTGCTGTTGACGTATCCAATAGAGTCCAAAGCCGTGTCCCATGCCCCAGACGATATCGGTCTTCTGATCGCCGTCCACATCGCGACCATGGATCAGGATGCCGGCGGCTCCTAGATCAAATTCTTTGTGAAAAACCCATTGATGGTCTACCGATCCCGGCGCTTCCCACCATCCTGAAGGCGTGATGAGGTCCATCTTGCCATCTCGATTGAGGTCGCCAGCGCCAACTCCGTGCCCCGCCCCATCTGTTCCCAGTTCATGCTTTGTCCAGAGGGGATCGGCACCCCGCCGCGTCAGTTCGTACCATACCACTACATTACCGGTATTCGGCAGGAAATCGGCTTGGCCGTCGCCATTGATATCCAGCAGGACAGCGGTCTCCATGTTGCCCGGCAGGTCAATCTGATGCTCCTTCCAGGGTTGCGTCGGATCGGCCCCGGGATTCTCCACCCACCCAAATCGCTTCCCGAAATAGCTGCAGGTGACGATGTCGATGTGTCCATCGCCGTTCACATCCATCGGTGCATCGCAGAAGTCTTCCTGGTAATGGGGATTCGGGCAGGGAGGAAGTGATCGAACCTTGTGCCTCTTCCATTCTGGCGCTTCATACCAGGAATCCCCCGAGAAGACATCCAGCTTTCCATCTCCGTTGAAGTCCGCAACGCCACAAGCTTCGAAATCGACTTGGTCGTTGATTGCGTGAACCGTCCAAGATTCTGGCTGCTGACATGCGGCCAATGGGAGTTGCCCGCCAATTCCCGCGATCGCCAAAATGAGAGAGAGTCGCCACTTCGCTAGGGGAACTCGATGACTGTCCAAACGGTTGCTTGACTTCAATTGTCTTCCCACTTTCCAGCTCCCCCGTCTTAGTGATGAACTGAGTTCAGCTTTTATATAAAGCAACTTCGCCAAGTCGATACGACCGTCAAGCTTCTTCTCAAAGTGCCGGTCCGCGAGTGTTTGCGATGAAGGAGTTTGCCAAATCCCAGGCGACAGTTTGACGCAAGCTTCTCAGCTCCATGCGTCCCCGATCTGGCGTCAGTTGAACCACTGCATAGCGTAAAGTCACAGCGTTGCGGTTGAACCACTGCATAGCGGATGAGTCACTGCGAAACCGTTGAGGCAATGTGTTGCAAGAGCCTCGCTACCCTGAAAATTGACACTCTAAAGCCGCGTGTTATACTCCAGTCCCCGATGCGAAATCAACTTGCTCCTTGCCAGATCCTTACTGAAAATCGTTTTCCTTCAGACCTTGGCTAGTTGTTTTTTCGTTTCGGCAAGCGACTTTTTCAGCAATCATGAGAGGTTGGGATGTACGTCAAAGACGGTGAAGAACTGATTCGGATACTCGATGAGTTTTCGCCGCAACCATCCGACTACTTCAAGCACGGTGCGAATCGCATCGCAGCGTCGATCAACATGCTTCCCAAAGGATCGGGGCGGGTTCTCGAATTGGGATGTGACGGACATTTTTCTTTGGCCGTAGCCGAACTGACTTCCTACGAGGTGATCCCTCAAAATTCGCCCAATCCAATTGCTGGACCGGAGGATGCAGCTAATCTGACGCAAACCTACACCCACCGCGGTGGCCGGGAGGTCCAGTTCAAAAGGGAGCTATTCGATATCGAAAAGGGGGTTTTTCCCTTAGAGAGCAATAGTTTCGATGGGGTTCTCTGCTGTGAGGTGATCGAACACCTTTTCCGCGATCCGGCTTTGATGCTGCAGGAGGCGCATCGCGTCCTCAAGCCGGGAGGCTGGATGCTGGTGACGACCCCCAACCTGATTTCGTACCATTCCATTCGACGCGCGATGCAGGGCGTGCACCCCTTGGAGTGCTCGACCTACTTTCACGGCGAGCAGTTCCCAGGTTACATGATTCAGCACACGCATGAGTACACCTGCTGGGAACTCAATGAGCTGATGAGAATCTGCGGCTTCAGCACGGAGCGGATAGAAACCTACACCTTCACGAAGTACGAACGGATGGGGTTTCTCGATTACGCGTTGGTGGTACCGGCCACATTGCTCTACTCGATCGCCACACTGCGCCATCCAAGATTCTGGCTTCCTAAGTACCGTCGCCCACATACGTTCATCCTGGCGAGGAAAACAGGAACGCCCAGCGAGCGGTATCCGAAAATCCTCTACTTCCAGAACTGACTCACCTGTCACCGCTAACCACGCCGTAGTGCATTGAAACGGTGAACAAGTGGATCCCCGGGTTCGCTAAGGGTGGGGCACATCTCGATCCGAGAGAAAGTCGTTCATTCCTCTGGAGTGATGAAGCAGCCGCAACTGGACGGCTGTGGGATGCGATTTTCAGTGGAGTATGCGGCGATATTTCTCCTAGATAATCGCTCGCGACGCACCTCGACGCATTCTTGGCAATGCCCTTCCATCTTCTCCCAGTCCCAGAGATCGACGGTGATCACCGTGTCCGGCAGGAGTTTCTGAGCGGCGAACAGCCACTGTTCCAATTGAGATGCGTCGGGCAACTGAATCGATTGATCGTGCAGCAGACGATCGACGACGCCATTGCCAGATCGCAGCGGGATCATGCTGATGTGCCGAGCTCCCAGGCTGGCGGCAAGCTTCGCCGCTTGCAGTCCCGAATCGACCGCCTCTTCGGGAGGGGTCCCCGGAGGCTGTAGAATCAGAAAGACCCTGCGGTCAATTCCGTGCTTGCCACAGAATTCCATCGCTGCTCCAAAGTCATCCAGCGACATTTGCTTATCTAGCCAAGCCATCGATATCGGATGAATCGTCTCTAAGCCCATTGCAATTTCAAGTTGAGATTGCAATCGATCTTGAAACCGCAGCACCCTGGCGCCCATCAGGCGAGGGTGGTTTTCTACGATGACTCTTTCGAAGTGCGCCACTGCTTGAGAGATTCTGCCATGGTCTTCTTCCGGCACGGCTCGCGGATCGAAAAAATTGCTGGCGTTGTAAAGTTTCACCCAATCACACGGCTCACTCAGCTCGCTTAGCCCTTCTTCGATCTGATGGGCGAGCGCTCCGACGGGAGTTGCATCAGCAAGGGTGAATTGCCAGAGATCGCACATCGAGCAATGGAAGGGGCACTCCATGCCGGTCAGGAAGAGCGTCGCGGCACGGCGGGTGCACTTGCCCGGGCCTAATTCCAAATCGATCTTGGTTCCCTGATGCCGCATCGGGTCCAGTGGCGATCTGTCAGAACGCAGCACGCGACGAAGGAGTCGATTCCTTTCTCCTCCGTAGGCCAGTGTTACTTCTTCCATGCGTCGAGAAACTCTTTTCGATACTCCATTTCATCCGCAGGAAACAATTGGCGAGTGGCTTGTTCCCCAACCGCTCCATGTTGAAATCTGCATTTCTCGAAAATCGGCATACGGATTCCTAGCACCTGCTCGATTCCCGATCCGATGACCTCGCCTTTGATGCGATATAGTTTGCGGACATCCCCCTGAGCCAGATCTGCGAAGGGGATTCCCTCGGCCACTTCAATCATGGTGGGCATGGCGAAAGGACTGAAACCACGAAATCCATGCGCGACCTCCGGCACCCAGGACCTGACATGACCTCGGCTTTGTCCGCCGCTGTAAACCAGGGAATGCTTGATGGCGTGCACGCCCCATCCTTCCTGATACAACATCAAGTTGTTGACGACGCTGCGGATGGTCAGCTCCGGATTCTCCTCGATGGGATAGTCCTTCATGTTTTCATCCCCGCCATCGCCGTCGATCAGGTACTTCCAGTCTGGATATTGCTTGCGGATGGCGGCACACAGAGCGAAGCCCATCGCGGCGCTCTGCACATCGAGCGGCTTGTAGTCTTCAATCGCATGCACCGCGCTTCGCCAATCGATCTGATCGCTTGCCACATCCATCGGTTCCCAGAGCATCCCGAGGCCGAGTTGATCCAGGAAACGTCCGGCTTGAGTCGCATCGCGACCATCGCCGTCGACACGCAAGGTGAATGCTTTCAGTCGTGATGGCGATTCGCCGCGTCGCAGGATCTGGTGATGGAGCCCAAGAAGGACCGCACCGCTGTCGATACCTCCAGAAAACAGGACACCAATTGGTGCTGACCTGGGAATCGTATCCAGCCACCGGTCCAGCGTATGCAGCAGTCGTTCGATGTACAGCCTACCAATCACATCGATATTCAGTGGGTGGATGTTCCGCTCGGGGGTGAAAAAGCGATCGTATTTTGGATTCGGGTCAGGACATCCGATCAGCTCCAGTCGAACCAGATAGTGGGCGGGCACCATGCGTGTGTAGGAAGGATGAAATTGATTTGCTAAACCCTCTTCCTGGAGGTCGCGGAAAATCTCTTTCATTGTTTCAGCGACATACAGGCAAGGGCCCTCCGATTTTTTCGCCAAAAAGTACCGCATCGGTCGCCCGATGGAACGAGCCAGATAGACGAGGCGGCCGCGTTGGCTGCAGATCGCGAACTGACCTTCGATCTTTCCCGCTGCGTCGGCCTGCCCCGATCCGACCAGCGCTTCCGCTTCTTCTGCTGTCATGTTCAGCAGGACGTTTCGGCTGGGATCCATCCGGTTGACGACGCGATGGAGGTACTGCTGGGGTTGCATGGAAACCGACTCCCGAACGATTGGAACAACGCCGCCTCAGGCATGGGGAAGTTCATGAATGGGGAACGCTTCTGTGACGAAGAAACCGTCCAGACCAAGAATTTTCGCACATTTTTGCGCTGCGGACTACCAGGGAGTTCCTGGTCGTCTCGAGGAAATCTTCAGATCTTCAAGATCTTTCATGGGGTTGGAAATCTGGCGCTTCCCAGGCAGTAATTCAATGTTTCGGCTAAGCCACTGAAGGCGTACTGAAACCCCGCCAGTCGCAGTCTGGCTCCGTCGGCACGAGTGCTAGAGAGCAGCATGGAGTTCGCCATTTCGGTTCCCATCGCGCATCGGAGTGCAAAGGCAGGGGCTGGCAGGATTGCAGGACGCCCAACCGCCTTGCCGATGGCTTGGGTCCATCGTCGATTGGTTTCCGGTGTTTCTGCGGAAATGTTGTAAGGTCCTTCGCATCCCGGTTCCAAAGCAAGATGAACGAATGCTGCTGCGGCATCCGACCGCTCTACCCAACTCCAGTACTGGTCACCGGCACCCAGCGGACCACCTAGTCCCAATCGGAAAATAGGAAGCATTGCGTGCAGGGCGCCCCCTTGTGGACTGAGCACGATTCCCAATCGTCCCTGGGCGATTCGCACACCGCGTTTTCTCAGTGGTTCACTGGCTGCTTCCCACTGGAAAGCCATTCGACCCAGGTAATCCTCTGCCGGCGGTGCATCTTCCGCACACCATCGATCAGCACAGTCGCCATAGATACCGACACCCGAAGCGGAAACGAAGGACTTGGGAGGCTCCGCCAAACCGGCCAATTGATTAGCAAGCAGTTGCGTCGCATCGACGCGACTGGACCACATCTGCTCCTTGCTTCTCACTGTCCATCGCCCAGATGCCAAGCTCTTTCCTGCCAAATGGATAATGGCATCCAGTCCGGAGGCTTTCGCAGGGTCTAACAATCCCCTGGCAGGATCCCATCGCAGGGTATCTCGTGTGGTGTCTACCCGCGCAGTCGCTCCTCCGGTTCTCACCACAGGTATCACATAGCAGCCAATACTCTCCAGCAATTGGCATACGATCGATCCGATCAGACCGGTAGCGCCCGTCACTGCGACTCGCTTGCCGCGATGAACCGCCAATTGGCTTTGTCGCAGCAGGTCGCTCTGGGTTATCCGATGCCGATAGGCAAACATCGACGCCAGTTGCCGGTCCACCCACCTTCCCGCCAGCGGATGACTGGCGAAGGCCAACGGAAGGCGATAGGCGATCTGGTCCTCCAGAATGCTAGTGCCGGCCGTTGGCCCCTCCTGAAAATGATGTTCGTGGCGCCAGAATGCAAATGGCCCACTGGCTTGGGTATCGACAAAGAGTTCGGGGGGATTGTACCCCTCATGCACTGCCAGCCAGTGCAAAGGAATTCCAAGCATGCGAAGGGTCAGACGCACTTGCGATCCATCTTTCAATCCATTGGTGGGAGGCGTCGCTGTGACCGACTGCCAAGGAGGCAAGAGTCGGCCCAGTGCCCCCGGCCATTCGTGGTAAGCAAACGCTGCCTCCCGGGAAACGGGCAGCAGGCTGCGAAAGACCGTGCGTCGAATTGGGCCAGTGGACATGAGGGATTTCACTGAAAGGGCCGGACGTCATGCGGCATCACCCGCCGCTTATCATGAAACATCATTGCAGTAGGTCAATCGAGCATCCTTCGAGGGGACTTGCAATGCAAATGTTGAAAAGAATCGGTTCAGGCTCTCTTGCGATGCATCTGGTTGACGCGAGACTGGGGCGTATCGAGCCATGTGGATCCGCAGGCAACCGGATCGGAAGAGCCATTCGAATCTCGTCGCTAATGGATTCCTGGCCGGCATTTGAAAATGCGAATCGGCAGCCCGCCATCGCGCAGATCAAAGAAATCGAGTTCTACTTGCCATCCTCGTTCGCGAATCCATGGCAGGAATCGATCGCCTGTGTGCCTCTGCGGTTCGCTTAGAAGCACCAGCCCATCCTTCGTAAGGTGGTTCCTTAGGCAGCCTTCCAGTTCTACCCAGATGTTTGGATCGTAAACGATGTCGCTTCCAACGATCCAGGGGAAGCGTTCATGAAAGGAGGGATCCGAAGGCCATCGCAGGTGCCGCACTCGACAGCGATCCATCCAATCCCAAGCGTGAAACCGACTGACCAACAGCGCCGTGGTGGCTGCATCGGTGAAGGTGACGGAAGCCCCGATCATCGCAGCTGCGACGCCGGCTCTGCCATTACCGCATCCGATCTCTAGAACCCTTGCACCGGCTAGCGGCAGTTTCTGCAGATAATGCCCCATCCCATCTGCGGCTCGCCATGTTGCGGCCCAGAACGGATCCCAAGCTTCGTAACCTTCTTCCTGGTGACGAATCGCGCGTTCCAAAAGCCGATCTGCGTCGAGAACCCGTATCCATGGAACTCTTCTCCCGAAGGCAATCTGCTCTTCGATTCGAAAGGGCACCTGGGATTCGATGCGAGCCAACAATCGCAGCCGCTTGGGGTCGCTGAAACGACCCCAAGATTGTCGTCCCTCTCGACTCACGAACCGCTCGACCTGCGTCGACTGGCTTGTGGATCCGAAAGGTCTTCGATCGATTCGATGTATCGTCGCAATCGGTCCAACTCGTCGGTCGTCTCTTTCAGCCTCAGCATGTTGCCAACTCTCTTTAGCAACTCGGCGCGATTGACTGGCTTGGTCAGAAAATCGTCGGTCCCCGCCTTCACGGCTCGCTCGATGTCTCCCAATTCATTGAGAGCGGTCACCATCAGCACCATGGTGGATGAGGTTTTGGGGTCTCCCTTGATTCGCTGGCAGACCTCAAATCCGTTCAACTGTGGCATCATCACATCTAGCAGTACCAAATCGGGCTGAAACTGCTCCATCTTCGCCAGAGTATCTTTACCATCGATAGAGCAAGTGATATCGCAATCCATGTCGTCCAAGTACGCTTCCAGCAGTTCGCGATTTGCGGCGTGATCATCGGCGATCAATATCTTGGCTTTGGCCATTGGAAGATTCCTTCGATGAGTCGTGACCGATGGAGGAGAAGTCAGCGTGCGGCAATCGGTTGATCCTGTGCTGGTACTGGGAAACTAGATGCCATTTCCCTAACTTCCGCCGCGATCGATTGGTGCAGTGCCATGTCTTCTGCACCCTTGAGGGAGCGAATGATCCAATCGGCAATCCGCTCCATCTCCCCCGTTCCCATACCGCGAGTCGTCAGGGCGGGGGTGCCGATGCGGATGCCACTGGGATCCATCGGTTTGCGTTGGTCGAAAGGAATCATGTTCATGTTGACCGTGATCCCACAATGATCGAGCGCCCTTTCCGCAGCCTTCCCTCCCAGGCCGATGCTAGTGACATCGACAAGTACCAAGTGGTTTTCGGTGCCACCGCCGACAACCCGAACCCCACCTTTTTGAAGGCGATCGGCCAACGTTTGGGCGTTGCGAATCACTGCTTTGGCATACTGTCGAAACTCCGGTTGCATCGCTTCCTTCAAGCAGACCGCTTTGCCAGCGATCACATGCATCAGGGGCCCGCCTTGAATACCGGGGAAAACGGCGCTATTAACTGGTTTCAGCCATTCATTTCGGCAGAGGATCAGCCCTCCTCGCGGACCACGAAGTGTCTTGTGGGTAGTGGTCGTGACGTAGTCCGCCACGGGAACTGGATTGGGATGCTCACCGCCAGCCACCAAGCCGGCATAGTGGGCCATATCAACCATGAATCGCGCTCCAACCTCCCGTGCGATTTCGGCAAATTTTTCATGCGGGATCTGCTTCGGATACGCGCTGGCGCCCGCAACAATCAACTTGGGCCGATGCTCCTTCGCCAGCCTGGCGACCTGGTCGAAGTCGATCCGAAAATGAACCGGATCGACTCCATAAGGAACGAATTTGTATAGCTTGCCGGAGATATTCAGCGGCATACCGTGTGTCAGGTGCCCGCCTTGCGCTAGGTCCAACCCGAGAACGGTGTCGCCCGGCTGGAGGCAGGAAAGATAGACAGCGGTATTGGCCTGCGAGCCGCTGTGAGGCTGCACATTGGCAGCCTCGGCGCCAAACAACTCTTTGGCGCGATCGATCGCCAACTGCTCGACTACGTCGACAAATTCGCAGCCACCGTAGTAACGTCGTCCTGGGTATCCCTCTGCGTACTTGTTCGTCAGGATACTACCCACTGCCTGCATGACCGCAAAACTGGTGTAGTTCTCGCTGGCGATCATTTCCAGCCCGTCCTGCTGGCGAGTCGACTCCGATTGAATCGCACCAAAAATTTCTGGATCCAGGTCGGACAGATAGCGCATGGCTGATGCCTCTTCGAAGGGCTCACCGATCTTCATCAACAAGAGCAGTTCAACAAATTGTCACTCGTACCAGCAAAGCCGTCAATCACAACCGACCCTGCGAAGTTTCCCGTCGAAGTTCTTCGATCATATCCACGACCGCCCGTTCGGTGGCCAGTTGCCATCGATCCAGTTTCTGATAAGACGGATTTGAATAAGCAAATAGCAAGCCACGCGAACTGTTGACGATGGCACCCAGCCCCTGTGGGTCGAAACCACCCCGTACATCGGCGGCACTGCCGCCCTGGGCTCCATACCCCGGCACCAGAATCCAGGCATGAGCCATCCACTCGCGAAACTTGGCCAGCTCGTCGGGATACGTCGCCCCTACCACCGCACCTACCGACCCATACGGGCCGACGATGCGAGTCCTTGCCGCCTGCTGCTCCACCCACCCGGCCACGCGCTGCGAGATCGTGCCACCGTCGACTGCAAGATCCTGTAGAAACCCACTTCCTGGATTGGAGGTCTTCACCAAGACGAAAATTCCTGTACCCGTCTGCTGGGCATGAGAGACGAAAGGGGTGAGGCTGTCTTCGCCCAAATAGGGGCTGACCGTCAACGAATCCGCACCCCAAGGGTGTTCCGGAGCCGATCCCAAATATCCTTCGGCATAGGCTTCCGCAGTCGAACCGATGTCGTTCCTTTTGCCATCCAGGATGATCAGGAGGTCTTTGGTTCTCGCCTTCTTGAGCGTTTCATCCAGCGCTGCCATTCCTGCCAGCCCCCAACGCTCGAAGAAAGCAGCCTGCGGTTTAACCACTGGCACCAAGGGAGCCACCACATCCAAGACGTCCTGGCAGAAGGAACTGATCGAGCGACCGATTTGAACCGCGTCGGTCGACGCTGCTTCCCGTATGGATGGTGGCATGTGCTTCCAATGCGGATCGATCCCTACGCAAACCCCGTTGCGCTTCCGGCGAACCGCGTCTGTCAATCTGTCTCCAAACGACTCCACCTTCCTGCCCGCCTTTCCGTGTTCCAAGCCATACCCCACGGCCACCAAGTCGGTATGCCATTCACAGCTTTCCAGTGTCGCCCAGATGCCATCATCTTGGTAGGGCACCTGGGGCGAACGGGACAAGGAAAATCGGTAGCCCCGCGTCAGTGTAGCCACCGCCGCCAGGCGGTGGAGAAGAAGCTTTTTCCAGCGAGAAAGATCCACCATCTGGCGATGGTGGCTACGGGGAGAAGATCCACCATCTGGCGATGGTGGCTACGGATGAACGCTTCGCACAATTTTCATCGCGGCCATTCCTCTTTTCACTGCTTCAGAAACTCCAGCAGGTCGGCCATCTGCTGATCGTCGAGTGATTCATGGAAGTTGGCAGGCATCAGCGACAACTCACTCCCCTTTTCTTCTTCGATTTCCTCCACTGGCAACGTCGTCGCCACTCCCTTTTGGTCCACCAGTTCGATCGAATTTTCTCCCCGCTGACGTACCAAGCCGGTAAGGACCTGACCACTTGTCGTTAACAAGACGCGAGTTCGAAAGGCTTCGTCGACGTTGCGATTGGGAAGCAGAATATCCTCACACAACCGCTCGGGGCCCCGCTTGCCAACCCCTTCCAGTTGCGGCCCCAAAACAGTCCCCTGCCCTGCTAGCTGATGGCAAAGCGCGCACTTCTCCTGAAACAGCACTTTGCCTCGCTCCTTGGTACCGTTTAACAACCGGATATTTTTGATTCTTTGTGCGACCAATTGCTGCAATTCTTGCTTTCCGAATCGGTCTTCCGGCCTCATCCCCTTGAGTGCGATATCGATCGGTTCATTGGATAGTCCATCCCACCAGGAGTCAGGGAAATCCAACAGCACATCACGACTCAACCACCCTTTCTCCATCGACTCCACTAACCAGGGACGCCCCTTGGCAAGCGATCCAAGACCTTGAGCGACCAAGGATTGTTGGGGAGCAGTCGCGAACTGGCGCAGAGCTGGAAGGATTTGCCGTTCCAGGGGGTCCTTGAAGGGCCCACTTTCCGGCAACACCATTTGACCGCCGGCTTCCCACCCTTCGGCCCAGCCTTGCGGAAAGGCCTGTTCCAGCAGAGCCGAGGCGACCGGCGATTCGCTGCGCAGCAGTCCACTGACCCATTCGTATCGCCCGAGAAGATCCAGCGACTGATCGGCATTCCATTCCCAAGCCGTGGGAGCAGGATTGTCCCAAGAGACCGTTCGGAACGCGCGAAGCAGCCTCTGCAATGACGCGTCGGCCTGCAGGCACTGATCTGCAGGGCTTGCGATCGTTCGTATTGCAATCCAGGCGTATGCATTCTGATCGTCCCCGTCGAGAACGCGCAGGCGGATCCACTTTCCCTTCAGCTCTCCTGCATCCCAAGACACCTCGATCGCAGTGTCGTTGCGAGGCGGATAGAAGCGTGCGATCTCCCTGCCATTGGCTTCCTCTAAAACCACAGCGTTCTTCTTGTGGTCTTGCTCGTTGGGCATCCCGTTATGACCGGCAATCCAGAAACGTAGCGATGCGGGAGCCGGGAAGACGGAAGTCTGCATCTGACCCGTGTACGATTCTCCTAGCTGCAGGCTGCTCATCAGCAACTGCGAGGTACTTCCCATGCGAGGTCGCGTTTCGGTGCCCCATGGCTTGGAGGTCCACCTCCCTTCGCGATCGGTCGAATGGAAATGAAGCAACGGGCCAGTCAATTGCCGTCGAAGAATCGCTAGCCGATTCGTTTCTTCCCCGTACCATTGCTGCAGTCTTTCTTCCAATCGCTTAGCCACTTTACCGAATCGTTTCTTTTGAGCTTCCGCCATCTGGATCCATTGATCCCCCAATTGCTCTGGGTTTTCTCCGTAGACCTTGTCCAGCATCGGCAGGATGCGATCGGACTGCTCCAGCGATGCGGCGGAGGCGATGGTAGGCAGGATCTGCGCGATGCGATCGGAACTCTTATCCTGTCGGATCACCCAGGCGACCAGTGGATCCAGCGGCAATTGGTCGCGAAGAGCAAGAAGGACCGGAATCAGCGATTCCACCTTCGGACTGTCAATGGCCAGGGGGGATTTGGGGGCGCTGGGATCGACCCAATCTGCGAAAAGCTTTTGCTCTTTACCCATCCGCGAAAGTAGATCTCTCATCGCAATCTTGATCGATTGATTCAGGATTGGATCTTTCGAAGTCTGGTTCCATCGATCGATCAGCGGCTCCAGCGCCGAAAAGGGACCGGCATGCCCAATCGCCTCCACAATCGCTCGTTCTACCACCGCCTGATCGCCATCGACTGCGGCGACCTGCCAACGCGCTAACAACTCATCCCAGCGATGAAAAGCTGGTAAGGAATCGGCCATCTTCACTGCATGGACGGCGACCAGCGGTAAGTCGTGGTTCAGCAGTGTGGACCATGATTCTGGAAGTTTCCCATGTCGCTGCCGCCAGCACCACATCGCCTCGACCATCGCCACAGAAGCCGCTTCGCGGTCTGCTAGCAGTTTGGCAAGCTCTGCATCGCAGTCTGCATCCTGGCTGACGGCCAGCGATTCACGCGCCATTCGGCGGACGGTCGCACTGGAGTCGGAGAGGAGTTTTACTTTTTCCTTCAAGGATGCAGCAAACAGGTTGGGTTGGCTTGTCGCTGGATTGGCCATTCGAATACGAAAGATTCGGCCTCGTTCGCGATCTCGATCGGGGTGGTCTAGCGGGACTTCATAATGGCCGATGATCCGATTGTAGAAATCGGCGATGTAGAGGGCTCCATCAGGCCCAAAACGCAGATCGACCGGTCGAAACCAAGGGTCTTCACTAGTCAGTAGATCCGGTAGCTCTTCTGCCCGCACCGTCGCACCCTGCCGAACGATCCGGTTGCGATTGATCCGCGAGGTCATCACATTCCCACTGAAGAACTGATCGCGATAGGCGTCGGGCCATCCACCTTCACTGCCGATCGCCAGCCCGGCGATGGCCGTGCTGCCATGCAAATGCTCCATCGTCGATGGGACGAAACCCAGCCCATCATCGGGGCGACCAAAGCTTGGATAACATCCACCTCGAATTAACTGCGTGATTGGTTTGCTGTGGCAGTCTGCCGTGAAGAGGAACCCAAACTCATCTACCGCGATGCCGAAAGGATTGACCTGTCCTTGCGTAAATAATTCGACGCGCGATCCATTCGGTCGGAAACGAAAGACATTGCCGGAGTTCATCTGAATGGAATGGCCATCGAGTCCTTGGACTTTCGATTGATTGTTGAATCCATGATTGGCATAGATCCAGCCATCGGGCCCCAGTCGCAGGCTGTTGACCATGCCATGCGTGTCACGTGTCGTATCGAAGGGACCGAGAATCTTCTCTCGACGATCACAAAGCCCATCGCCGTCGGTATCGCGAAGCCAAAGCAGATCGGGGATCGAAAAACAGATGCAACCATCGCCATAGGGGAGAACGCCTATCGGAATGTTCAGCCCTTCGACGAACCGAGTCACTGTTTCACGAAGTCCATCTCCGTCGCGATCCTCCAGAATCACCACGGCATCACGCGATGGCTCACCCTCCTTCGCAGGATAGGGGTACTCGACTGTCTGGGTCACCCAGAGGCGGCCACGCAGATCGAACGCCAGATTCATCGGTTTGGCGATTTGCGGTTCGCTTGCGACAAGCTCGACGACAAATCCCGGCGGAACATGAAGACCAGCAAGTTCCTCCATTGCGGTTCTCGGGGGAGTGGAACGAACCGGGGCGCCAAACTCTTCAGCCAGGGTTGACGGCTCCCTCGCCCCTGGGCCTTCTTGGCGATCGGCTGCATGGAGTTTCGATGCGGTGTGCCCAACCGCAAGGACCAGGAGCGACAAGGCCACCAGCAGATTGATGCATCGATTCGGAGAAAGCATGCTGTCCCTTTCTATTGGCGATCCTGAACCAAACAGCATTATCCCATGGCCAAAGTAAGGTCGCAACCGAGCTGTGGATCGAACTTCATTCGATGTTTTGGGCTCATCGAAGGGATAATGCAGTCGCAATTCCCTTCGGCTTATCTAGCTCTATTCTCTGAGACAGCTAACGGAAATGATTGCTGGTTTGAGGGTGGTCTCGGAATGCTAGCAGCCAAGGCCGTTGCGACACAAAATGTATCGATTTTTCCGGATGGTTTGGCTTGCCGCTGGTCGATGAAGGACGACAGAGATTGAGGTCTTGGGCCTCGATGCATGTTTCGTTTCGCCGGCGGATCGATTTGCAATGAGCTGTGACAGCCAGAGTTGTAAAAACAGCTTTCTCGCCAACCTGTCGATGTTGGTTGTCTTCGCGTTGAGCCTGCCCGGATCGTTGCAGGCTCAAGCGCCAAGGTTCGGCGGTGCAATGGCCGGTCAGGGATCGGCAGCTATGCCGCCTCCGGGCTGGAACAACCCGGCCGCTCGGATCGCCACGGCCAGCCCACAGGCAATGCCAACACTCCCCAATGACGGCGCCTCCATTTCGACCCCCTTCGGGGCGAATTCCGCAACTCCCTCCGCAGCTTCCACTGGCACCTTGCGCCAATGGTTTGCAAAGGGAGGAATCCTGATGTACCCCATCGCGCTCTGTTCGCTACTGCTAACCGCTTTTTCGGTGGAGCGATGGATTTCGTTGCGGCAGGGTCATTTGGTACCCAAGCCATTCGTCAAGAGATTATTGGAGCAGGTTCGTTCGCAGCAACTGGAGAAGGAAGAGGCGATCGAACTGTGTGAACGGAATCCCAGCGAGATGTCGGATATCTTGCTGGCAGCGCTTCGCAAGTACGGCAGACCGCAATTGGAGATCGAGCAAGCGGTGGTAGATGCTGGGGATCGCAGCAGCCAGAAGCTGAAGAAGAACCTGCGAGTCTTTCATGCCATCAGCAACGTCGCACCGCTTCTTGGATTGTTGGGAACCGTTCTTGGGATGATGGAATCCTTCAACGCCATCGCCACCAGCAGTGCGATTGGACGACCTGACCTACTTGCTGGAGGTATCGGTCAGGCGTTGATCACCACGGCGGCGGGATTGCTGGTTGCTATCCCGGCCTATCTCGCATCGATTTACTTCCTGAGCAAAGTCGATCGCGCCCTGATTCAGATGGACCATTATTCGCAGCAGTTGGTCGACATGATCAGCGCCGAAGGTCTCAGTGAATCGGATGGCTCACGTGGTCGTTCGCGATCGAAACGGGCTGCCTGATTTGGCAATGGAGGTCGACGCGAATGGCGATCAAAATTGCCTCTTCAGATGAGCTGCCTACGATCAACATGACACCGATGATCGATGTGGTCTTTCTTCTGATCATCTACTTCATGGTGGGCACCAAGTTCACCGATCCCGAGAACCAGTTGCAGCTGAATCTACCGCGTATCCAGGGCAATGCTTCCACCGACCCTGCCGCTCAGCGCCGCTGGGTGAATGTCTACCGCAATGGAACGCTGACCGTAGATGGCCAGCCTGTCTCGTTGGCTCAACTCCAGCAAACGCTGCGCAGCGATAAGTCGATCAACCCGCAGATTGGAGTTGTCGTTCGGGGGGACGGACAAGTGACGCATCAATGGATGATGCAGGTGATGAACGCCGTCAGTGAATCAGGGATTGATGCGGTGCGGATGGCGGTCGTCAATGGCGGGGCAAACTACTAATTGCACGGCTCCATCCCGTTTTTGCCGGCAGGTCATTTTCGAATCAATCGAGTCAGTTTCTTGAGGTTGGTTGGAAAGCCAGGTGGCGAAGGACACGGAGCTGGCTTGCGATGCTCGACTCCACTACCGACCCGATGGTTTTCGCTTTGCCATTGGCCAGCACAGGTCTGTTCGCGTGGGCTTCAGCAGTTTTCCTGCTGTTTGGTGGCGCCTTCGCCGTCTGGTCGCTCTGGGATACCAATAGGCCTCTGGGTTTTGGGATTGGATTTGCTTCGCTGATCCATTTGCTTCTGTTGCATCAATTCTATTTCGGCCAGCCGGGCGATCCAGACGGAGAGCTTCTGGCCCCTCCTGGATTGTGGCAGACTGATCCTACCATCAAGCCGCGAGAGCTGTCCTGGGTGATCGAGCCGATGCAGCCAGGAGCTGCGGATCCCTTCCCCATTGAAAATCTCGAAGTAGAAAATACAAGCCAGGATGGGCTCGATGTACCGCGCAAGTCCAACTTAGGTCCATCGATAAATTCCGCGCAAGAGTCCGAGTCAATTTCGGACGCCTTGAAGCCTTCGCGGGAGGATTTGGATTTGGATCAGGTTGGAAAAGAGGGTGAGCCATCGGAGTCGACCGCCGGACGATTGCATTCCAATCGATTCAGTTTGGTCGATCCGCTGGGAAACCGCGTGGAGCAAGGGGAGGCGTGGCCGCTGGACCTGCTCGATCCTTCGCAGGTTGACTGGTGGGGTATCCCGCAATCGGAGGCAAGGGAGACGGTGGCCGAATCTAGTATTTCGGTTTCTAGGGAAAATGATCTTCAAGTGGCGGACAATCCGATCGATCCGCAGTCTCTCGAGGATTTGGCATCTGGCCAGGAATCTGGAAGTAACGAGGAACTTCTGGCTTGGACACCTCCACCAGCAGCTGCAGAGATCTCGCGTCAGCATTTGGAGATTGCCAAACGATTTGGGGGCGACGATCGAACACAGCAGGCGGTAGATCGCGCGCTCGATTGGTTGGCGAGAAGTCAAGGGCACGGAGGCCTTTGGGACGCATCGCGATTCGGCGCGGGGCAGGAAACAGAGACTTTGGGAGAGCATCGCGATGGCACGGGCCGCGATGCCGATACGGGGATCACAGGATTGGCGCTCCTTGCCTTTCTGGGCGCGGGTTACCATCATCAGCAAGAGCAGCAACCTTATGCAGAAGTGATCCGGAAAGGCTTGTTTGCTCTGGTCGACCAGCAGATGAACTCAGGAGATCTTTCAGGACGCGATCAGATTGGCCAGCAGCGGTCGCATTACTTTGCGCGGATGTACTGCCACGGGATAGCGTCCCTGGCGCTTTGTGAAGCCTATGCTGCGACAGGCGATCCCAAATTGTATCCAGCCGTTTTGCGCGCGGTCTCCTACACGCAAAACGCTCAGAACCGACATAGTGGTGGATGGCGTTATCATGTCCGGGACGAGGATGATCCTGGCGATTTGAGCCAGTTTGGCTGGCAGGCGATGTTGCTGCAAAGTGCAATGCGGGCGGGAGTTCCTATCCCAGCGATGCATCAGTCGCTTATGCAAAAATTCCTCGACAGCGTCACCCTCCAACCGGGCAGTGGGCTTGCCTGCTATCGGCCTCGTATCGTTCCAGGCCAATCCCCCAGCTATGCCATGACGGCCGAGGCTCTAGCCTGCCGTCGCTTACTAGGATTCCCCTATCACGCGAGGGCCCATCAGGAGGCGGTCGACTTCCTGACGGCCAGTCCACCGTCATCCCAGAAAGTGAATCTCTACGCGTGGTACTACGCCAGTCTGGCTCTGGTGCAGGAAGGGGATCCCAAGTGGGAAAGATGGAACGACGCGATGAAGTCCCAACTTATTCCCTTGCAGTTCACCTTTGGGCCTCAGAAAGGGGCCTGGCCGAACGACTGCCCTTGGTCAGGATATGGCGGCACAGTCTATTCGACCGCATTGTCCTGCCTCTGCCTGGAGGTCTATTACCGGCACCTTCCACTCTTGAGGCCGCCGAATGCGGCTCAAGGGGGCTGGTCCCCTTCTGTCCCCTTGCGGTAGTGGGTATCGACGGTTTGGTGATAGTAAAAATTCCTACCAGAAAACGGTGTATTTTCATCGGTTCTTGCTAAAATTCGGCGTGTGCGGCCAAAAACCCGACTTTTGTAGGGTGTTTCCCCCGTGCGAAAATGGCCACGCGGTATACACTACCTAGGCATTGGAATGGGGCAACTGGGGTCGGAGCGCTACCCTTCGGAGGGACTGAATCGTGACGTTTGGAGTCGGAAATCGCATTCGCTCAAGGCGTATGGAGCTGGGGTGGACGCAGGACCAGCTATGTTCGAAGGTCAATTTGTCGAAGAGTTTCATTTCGGAAGTCGAAAACAACAAGAGAAATCTTAGCGCAGCCAATCTTCTGGATATCGCAAAGGTGCTGGGATTATCGACCGATTTTTTGATGACCGGTGAGACGGGGACGCAGACTCAAACGCTTTCTCTGGATATTCCTCAATCGCTTGCTAAATTCGCATCGGCGGAGAATTTGTCTCTTCGTCAAACCATGATGCTGCTGGACATGCAGAAGCAGATTTTGGCACACCGACGCAGCAAGAAGGCGGAGAGCCTTGAGATAGTGGATTGGGCCAAGTTTTATAATGCGACGAAGGATTTTCTGGAGACCGAATGAGCGATCGGGAGGACGAAGTTCGTTCTCTTGCCGAGGATCTTGGGATGTATCCCGGCGACGGAACGGCTCTATCAGTTAGACAGTCGATCGTAGAGGGTTGTCGCCGCCAAGTCGACGCGTGGGTCTCGCAAGTGGGAGCCATTCGATCGATTAACCAACTGGAGCAGTTGGTTTCTGAGCGTCTGCAAATGGTGACCGAGGAGATTTCCGATGATCGCGACTTTGATCGCTTGACGGAAATCTATGCCCGGAAGAAACGGGACCCAATTTTCGCGGTATTGCGAGACCATTTCGACGACGCGGACAATCCGATTTATGGAGCCTTGATCCGACGACGGAAGGCGACTCTTCAGGATGGTGATCGGTTCGTGGCGGTTGTCGATTGTCGTGGCACGAAGCGTCGACGTGGGTTCTTCACGCGTTGGCACGAAATCGCGCATCGCCTGACAACTCACTCGGAACGTCGTATCGAACAGCATGCGACTCCCGAACTTTTAGCCATCCCCGTATTTCGTCAGGAAGATGATCCGATCGAAAGGTTGATGGATGATATTGCCGGGGAGTTAGGCTTTTATCATCGACTGTTCATTCCAGCATTGGAGGTCCTGTCCGGCCGTGATGGAGTGGTAACCTGGCAGACGATCGATTCACTGAGAGACATTCATTTCCCCGCCGCCAGTTTTCATGCCACGCTCACTTCCGCCGTTTTGCGATCCACACGGTCACTGGCCCTGCTGGAGTGTTCGACTGAGGCGATGGATCTGTTTTATGGTGGTCTTTCGGAGGAAGATCCAAAACGTTTCCCGATCTATCGAGCCAGATGGAGTCGTCTCGGCGAAGAGGAATTGAGTGAATTGTCTAGGAGCGATTTGCCCCTTTTGGACCAATGGCGCGACATGGCAAAAGGTCCGATGCTCGCAACCGCCCGATGGACCGCCGACGATCTGTCGCTTCAGCACCTTGCACCAGCTGATGCAGGTGGCAGATACTTCATTCAGGCAATGCGACTTCCGACCCGAATCTGGCTGTTGATTCAGCCAGCAAGCTGACCCTTGGGTAGGCGATGGTACCAAGGCTTGCCATGCGGTAGTAAGTTCGAATCGGCGGTCGTAAGGCTCTGATCCAAATGCCTTAGCAAGCCAGATCACTCGATGCGCTATTTGTTCCGCTTGAAACCGCATTCCGGCGTGAGGGAACGAACTAAGTAACCTAGGATTATCTTGCCCGACGGGAGCGTTGCCGACGGAAAAAAAAGTCATCGGCTGTAAAAGAAAAACAGCCGACGTCTACTTTCGACGCCGGCTGTTGCAGGGCGAGTCCTGGGTGCAAACTCAGCAGCCCGATTACTTCGGTGCCATGGTGGCGATCATTCGTTTCCCATTCTGCTGGGGCGGTGCTTCAACCTTCCCCACCTCGGCCAGCTCGGCGATCACCGCCTCCATGACCTTGGCGCCTTCTTCAATGTGTGCCAATTCGCGGCCACGGAAGAGGACGGAGATTTGCACCTTGTCTTTGTGCTGCAGGAAACCCTTCGCCTGTTTGACTTTGAAATCGATGTCGTGCTCGCCAGTCTTCGGGCGGAGGCGGATTTCCTTAGTCTTGGTCTGGTGAGCGTGATTGCTGCTGTGCTTCTTCTTGTTCTTTTCGTACTTGAACTTGCCGAAGTCCATAATGCGGCAGACGGGTGGCTTTTCATTAGGAGCCACTTCCACCAAGTCCAGCCCCGCGTCTCGGGCGCGGTTCAGTGCTTCGTCCGTCGAGATGATCCCAAGCTGCGCACCATCGGGACCGATGACGCGAATTGGGGAGATACGAATCTGATTGTTGACACGATTCGCCGGCGGTTGAGTCGTACTGCGGTCGATTGCTTTGCCCTTTCCTGAATGAACACGATCGAGGCGATTCCACGGTCAGATGCGAGGTCCAATCCCCGCCCGGCGGCCACAGCCGGTCTACCGTGCCTCAAAAAACGGTTGTTTCGAAATTATCGAGTAGTCGGGGAGGGTGGGTCAACATGGAAGGTGGAATTTTTCGTTCAAACCTTCGGAATTTCGCGAATCGCACGAGCAACTGGATGGCGGGACCACTTGACGATTGGGCGGTTCACGTCGACACTAACGCACCTAGGGACTGGGGATTCAGAAGCCGATGCAATCCGGCCGATGAAGCACTCCGGCACCGAATCCGTTCCGTCGGATTCCTCTCGGGCGGTTAGCTCAGTTGGTTAGAGCGCCACGTTGACATCGTGGAGGTCGTTGGTTCGAGTCCAATACCGCCCATTTTTGATCCCGGTGAGAATGTACCAGATAGCCGTCAGAAGATGTCTTCTGACGGCTGTTTTTGTTGGGTTTTCCGAGCACCTTGGTGCTCATCTGATTCCGACCGGCGGAGACGGCGCTCGCCTTTCCGCTCATCGCCTTCCTCTGGCTCGTGCTGCTCGCTGCTTGCTTCCTGAGACAGATCGACGCGCAGCCTACACGACGGTACGGCCTCATGGATTGATGAGGAACCGGGCGAACAGGCTCGCCGTTATCTGATTGCCCGGACACAAAGTCCAGTCCTTGGCATAAATGCCCGTCCAACCGCCGACACTTCGTGCGTCACGCTCGTCGACCCTTTGAGTTGCGATCTTGAGTCAGGCGAGCATTTCGCTGGAACCCACACCCTCCTTTTGGATCTCCTTTCGAAGCCTCGCGGCCAGTGCGATCCGCAACACGTTGCCGGTGCGTTCCACCGTTCCCCTCGACGAACAGCTTTTCGGCTTGCCCATTCCCATTGGCCTTCACCCGATCCGTCGCCTCCACGGGTTCGAATGGAATGTTCGCTTGCACACAACATTGGAAATCAACAGACGCGTTTGTACGGCGAAATCGAGCAGGAAAGAGACGCTTGCTTGGTGCAGCTACGGCGAAGTAAATCTGTTGGAACGAGGGGTTAGGCGTCATGTTGGAAGGCAACTGGCGAAGTGTTCGTTCAAACTTCCAGTCCTGTCACCACCGCGTTGGCGTCGGTCCTTGGTCCAAGCGTTTCGGGCGTCGTAGCTCTGCGCTCGATCAACTCATGAATGCTTGCCCCCTGAACGAAACGCCCAATTCCAGTGCAATTCGTTCTCGTTCCAACAAGATTCCCAGCCGATGCTGTAAAGCGATCGATGGCCTCAATAATCCGCGTGGACCCAAAAATGATCCCTGTGGGTGTGTAGTCTATCCGCAGGGCTTGTGTTCCATTTTGGATTTGTAGATTCGCACTGGCTTCGATTGGCCGTTGGCGATCAGAAACGATTGACTTCATTGCCTCGTAGATGGGTTCGGTTGCGGTCCGGCGATCTCCTCAACTTCTTTCGAGTCTTAAAAAAATGACAGGTGCCAAACGATCCGTTAAGATCTAGTCCGCTCTGCATGACCTGTGGCAGTGGGACGTTCTGTCATCCTGGTTCTGCAAATCTTTTAGGCTGATCCGACATTCGATCGAATCTATTCCTTGGCTCCAAAGGCAATCGCCGTGGGTGAATCACTGGACAATCAGATGATCACTAGCATCTCCCGGGATCTGCAGTTCCAGTGGGGTGATGCGATCCATGGAATTGTCACCACGATCCTGGCACTTTTAGTCATCTCTCAGTTCCTCAGCCTCTTTGCTGGAACATTCTCATCGTCAGTAGCCTTCCTGGCATTCCGTCAGCTAGAAAAATACCGTGGATATATTCTGTTGGCTCTTCTGACGATCGGTCTGGGGTCATGCCTTCTTGGCAGTTACTTAGGTGTAGCCAGCGCTACAACGGATTCGACCCAGTCCGCTCAGGATGTTCCTCGTTTCTTTTCCGACCATCTCTATCAAGCCTGGGGCCAGTTTTTCGGTGAAGGCGATGTGACTCGTGACGATTCGATCTGGACGCGACTTGGCCGCATGTTCGGACTGACCTTCCTGGCAATGCTTGCTTATGAAGCATTTGTGCGATTTTTCGCCGAACCGGTGCAGTCTTTGAGAATGCTTCTACAGCGTCAGCACGTCGTTATCTGTGGCCTGGGCCGAATCGGTAGAACACTGGCTGTAGATCTACTCAGGAACCGTCCCGTCACGATCATCGAGCAAAATCCGCTTCGTTCAGGGATTGAAGAAATGAGGGAACTGGGGGCGATCGTGCTAGTCGCCGACGCCATGCAGGAGAGAAATCTTCTCAAGGCCGGGTGCCATAAGGCGAAGGAAGTCTTCATTGTGACCGGTTCGGATGAGGTCAACCTCGATATCGCCGCTGACATCATGAAGCAGCATTCCACGTGCGAAGTTGGAACGGGGCTGCCGAAGTTGCACGTCCACCTCCATCACATGCGGCTGGAATCGGTATTGCAGCAAAACGTCCAGCGCATCGTTGGCCATTCCTGTGAAATCCGTCCGCTTATCCGCGCTTTCAATCCCCTCGAAGAATCGCTCAGCAACCTTTTCGATGAGTACGTGATCAAACGACGGCCGAAAAAGGCCGAAGAGGTCGCCCACTACATCCTCGTCGGATTCGGAAGTACCAACCAGGCCCTTGCTATCTTCCTCGCCGAGAACGCTCATTTTTCCAATCTTAAGCGGTCTAGAATGACGATTGTTCACCGATCCGATGAGCGATCGTCGGTGCAGATGTTCCAGTCGCTTTACCCCAAGTTCTTTCCCACCGGAGTTACCGAACCTGTCGATCCTTGGAATCCTCCAGGGGAGCTGGATCTTTGGAGCCATGGAGTCCAGTTAGTGAACTCTGCAGGTACTTCGGTATCCAGCAGCGATGAGTCGGTCGACTGGAACCGATGTACGGGTGTCACTTTTGCTGTCAACGGGGGCTTCGTCGAGATTGAAGGAGGCATCACTTCGCCGGTATTCGTCGACCGACTGACGGACGTCTGCAAGACTCCTAGAGTCCGGCCACTCGTATTTGTCGGTAGCAGCAATGACGAAGAGAACTGCGCGGAAGCGATCGAACTGCGCGAGTTGCTCGACGAACGACTCAAGGTCGACAATCGGAGTCGTTACGGGAATCTGGACCACGAAGTTTCTTTATTTGCCTACGTCCCCGATCATCCATCACTTTTTGAGTTGATGAATAGTCGTCTGCAGGTTGATCACAGTCCCGACTGCGTTGCATGGGGAGATTGTAAAACCAGTTGCACCTACGACCAGCTCAACAGCGAACTGGTCAGAAAGCTCGCCGAGGAATTGTATCGCGATTTCTATCGCGATCGTTCAAAATCGCTTTCCAGTGCTTCCCCCTGGGAAATTCAGAGCAACCGAAAAGCTGCGCTACACCTGAATGCGAAGATGTCGGTGTTCTCCCTGAAGATCATCTCCCCTCCAGGTTCGGACGCATCGATGGGAGAACAGTTGTTGGTCGAGCGAAGTCAGATCACTGATGCACAGCAATTGCTGCGTCACTGCATCGAAAGACAGTGGAGTCGAAAGGGCCTGTCCCTCGAACCCCAAAAGCTTGATGCGGAGTTCAGTCGGTTGATGGAGGCCACTGTGCGGATGGAGCATAATCGCTATTTGGCAGAGCGTTTGCTTCAGGACTGGGCGGTAGGCGAGCGAAATCCAAAGGGGAAATTGGAAAATCGCCGTCGGCCGGGGATGGTCGATTGGGATCACTTGCGGCCGTCGGACCAGCAGAAGGACCATCGGCAGATCCAACGTATCCTCGATGCCATCCTCCTTTACAGTCAATCGGAAGAGACAGTGCAATTGAATCTCGCTTACCGAAATGATGGCGAAGACCAAGGCGGAAAGGCGGATATCCGAGAGGATAGAGAAGAATCAATGCACCTAAATCCGGATGGCTTTTTACTGCCTGAAATAGCAGTGCGACTCCGTCGCGCGAAAAAGAATCGTTCGTTGTGGGCACGCCGTGCCAGTCAAGTGGAAGAAGTCGTTTCGCTTGAGGGTAAACATACGGCCAAGCCGGGGGATTATGTTTGTCGAGGGATCGCGGGCGAGTTTTGGCCACAGTCAGAAAAATCGCTTCTCGGTGGCTATACGGCAACCGGTCAGGTCGATGGTGAGGGGTTCGAGCGTTATGATCCGCGCCCCAATGGGCCGCTGGTTGAGGCGATGCAGATGGAAAACTCCTTCTTCGTTATTGCAAGTTGGGGGCGGTTGGATGGGGAGTCGGGTGACTACGTGGTAAGGAGGCAGACCGAACCGACCGATGTTTGGATCGTCAATCGATCGATCTTTGAGAATTCCTATCAGTTTCTACCTAGCGAAAGGGAGGGAGATTAGTGACCTCACCGAAAGCAGTTTGCAAACGCTTTGGTTGAGTCGATTGGAATCGAAGGCATCAGATTGCAACGCATTCTTGTTGTCTCTCGGGGCTACGAACCACCAGTCAGTCCACTTGCGAACAGGTTGCATCACGCTTCAACTCGATGGACTGTCATCGATCTGCATGGTTTGCATCGATGCGAAAGAAGTAGACGGTCGATTTCTGATCGGTGATGGCGTCAGGTGGCTTTTGGTCTGTGAAGGATCCGATGATGGCGCCGTCGTTGGTGACTTGGCGAAATCCTCCGATGGAGTAAAGTCCAAAGGACTGTTCGGATCTCGCGTAATCCTGCCATGACTGCCCGGCATCGTCGCTCACCAAGCAGGCGAGGTGCCCGGAATCGTTGCCGATCAGAAAAAGCCGATTGGGATCGGAAGGGTGGTAAGTAAGGAAACCATCCAACCCGCTGAGACTTAGCCTTTTTCCACCAACCCTGGGATACTGATCGACCTGCTTTTTTCCAGTTTTCAAATCGTAGCGAACGTAGTGCTGACGGGGTGGTTGGGTTTGAGCCTGATAAAAGCCATGCCAATGTTGTGTGGTTGCCAGCTCACTGGCTAGCCAAGTGTGCACCTCGAATTCGTCGTCCAGCGTGATGCGAAGAGCCGGCCCTGTTTCATCGGCGAGGATCGGTAGCTCCAACCGAACGCTGGGTGGCTCACCGGAAGGCTGCCAAGAGTAAAAGCTGTCGCCCCCATCGTCCGAGAACATATGGTGGATGTCTCGGTACATGTACTGGCCATGCTTCTGAGTGGTCCATGCGAGGTGAAGCTGTCCCTGAGGATTCAGCGACAAAAGCGGGTACTGCAGCATACCATTAGGGCCGGGCACCAAAAGGACACGGGAATCGAGGAGAGTCCCATCCAATTGCATGCGATGGAATGTGTTGTTGTGGGAGAATAAATAGAGCCGATCTCGCTGTGGATCAATCATCGCGGCATACTTGCCCGCTGCACCTCCGGGAATACGAGTCGTCTTCGCCATGGGGCGAGGCTGTTCCGGATGGTCGACAAAAGACCGAAGTTGGCTTGCTTCCCATCGATCCAGAAAGGCGTCACCACTCAAAAAATCGACGCGGAAAAGGTAGAGGTTGCCATTGGAATCGCATTCAAGCACTGGAGGATTGGTCGCCCCTGACTGTTCGGCAATCGTCACGAAACCAACTCCACCATCCCTACTGGCCGAAAGTCGCCAGATTTGATCGGTATAGGCTTCGTTTCGGGATCGCAGGTGGGTCATGAAGATCAGCCCGGCCGCTTCGACCACCTTCTGGTTGTGGCTTTGGAACGTCGCGTAATGGATCACCGGCCCATCGATTCGTGTCACCTGGACTTGCCCCGGCAGCGAATCCCACGGCTGTCCGTAGGTGAGCCCAGGAGGACATAAGGCAACCAGAGCTATGAAAAAGATCCACCATCCCAGGTTTGGATTTCGAATGGGGTAGTCACCATGCATTTCAAAAGTCCTCTTTTGCTTCGCTTCGTCCCGATCGGAATGGACCATGTCGTCACCTATGGTCCGCACCTTTGCAAGGCGGCGCGGTGCACCGCTTTGGTGGAATTGAATACAGTTGATGATCTGTTACGGCCTTCAGGTCGGCGATTGCCCTGGATGTGCAAAAAGTCCTGGAAGCGGCTTTTTCGCCGAGTCGCCAGCGACTGCTAAGAAGGTGATGGTCGCTCGGTCGACGACTATTCGAGTTGGAGCGGCAGCTCAAAAAAACTCTTCGCGGCCGAAATCGCCAGATGGCAGAAGACTAAAAATGGGGTCTATGTCGAACTCCACTTCCCCGCAGCGATGGCTACATGGGGCAAATACCCAGGGAACAGCTGACAAGTTGCCTAGCGGTTTAAAAGACCGTGGCGAGTATCCGCCACCAGTTCTGCTCGCGCTCCTCAAACCTTGCAGGGACGCTCGGGAGACAACACCACGGACCCCCAACGGGAGGTGGCATCGACACAAAAACTCAGGGTAAACCCAAGAAAACCAAGAGTTGCCCCGCCGCAATCATCGGGCGGGAGCCAACTGGAAGAAAGTACACCTGAATGGGCTCGAACCATTAACCTTCGGTTCCGTAGACCGATGCTCTATCCAATTGAGCTACAGGTGCATGCTGATTTTTTAGTCATTCCAAGGCCAATTGGCAAGGGCTGTCCACTGCCTCTGACGCTTTACGCCCCGGCCGATTTGCTTCAAAATGGCACTTTTGGTGAGCGATTTATCGGACATCTGTCTAGCAAAACTGAGCTGATCTTGGAAATCCTGCATTTTCCCCACCCGATCCTGAGACATCCAGCCAAGCCGATTCGGCGGGTTGATGAAAATCTTCGTGCTGCCATTCGGAGAATGTTCGAACTGATGTACGAGCATTCGGGGGTGGGATTGGCGGCACCACAGGTTGGAATTCCGCTTCGGTTCTTCGTCGCCAATGAAACCGGAAGTCCCCATGAGGGAACCCAGCGGGTTTTTATCAACCCAGTGATCAGTCAAGCCAAGGGGGTCGAAGAGGAAGAAGAGGGGTGTCTTTCGATCCCTTCGATACGAGGTCGTGTGAAACGCAATAAGACGCTCTTCGTTCGCGCATTCGATCTACAAGGGAACGAGATTGCCGAACCCGTCGGTGGCTTCATGGCTCGGATCATCCAACATGAAACCGATCATCTCGACGGTATTCTTTTCCTTGATCGTCTCACGGAGAATTCCCGGCTGGCGCTGGAGGAACGACTGTCCGATTTCGTTGCGGACTTCGAGGCACGTCAAAGGACAGGCAGTCTTCCCAATGATCCGCAGATCGCCGAGTCGATCCGGGAATGGGAGTCGCGTTATTGCTGATGATTGGGTTCCAGCCCTCGAATCGCGACGCTAGGTATCCACTCTTGGTGGTCAGGGTCGAAAACCGGATGGAAAATTAACTTGCATTCTCCGTGGGATTGCTCCACTTAGGAGAGGGGGTTACTTGAAGGCAAGTCCATCCCAGTCCACCCGACGGCCACCAGCATCTTCAATGGATCGTTGTTCCCGATGCGCAGAACAGGCAGTTTTCATCATGTTGCGACTTGAGGATAATTCGACTCTCCTGCCCCCAAGGATTTCTCGGCGACTCTTCGGCTTGGCATCTGGTATGGTCATCAGCCTCCCCGGTCTCGCGCATGCTTTCGAGGCGAAGGTTTCTGATCTGGAAGGTGCGGTAGTGCTTCAGAACGAGGAACTCTGCGTCGGCATACTCCCGGCATCTGGGGGAGCGGTTGGATTTGTAGCGCCCACCCAGGATGCACCCAATCGTTTGAACCGATACGATCGGGGACGCTACCTGCAGCAGTCCTATTACGGCGATGAGGATGGCAGCAAGTGGAACGACACACCGTGGCGATACAATCCGGTGCAGGGAGGTGATTGGCGAGGCGGGACCCCGCGACTGGCGGAATGGCACGCAACCGATCAAGAAGTCCGCTGTACCAGCCATGCAGTCCACTGGGCATCTGGAAAGACACTGCCAGAGTTTCGACTGAGCCAGGCCATCCGACTGGAGGGGGGCCTACTGGTGGGCCGCATGGCGATGGAGTACCTCGGCGAACGATCTCATGCCGCGAGGCACCAGGAAATACCGGCGCTCTTTATCGATTCCGATTGGAACGAGCTTCTAGTGGCTGGCGCAGGGCAAGCGTGGAGCAAGCAGGCGGTGCGAAGTGTCTACCCTGGTTCGCGCAACGAGTACCACGAACTGCACGAGCCTTGGGTGGCTTATCGCAGACCCGATGGTGATGCCATCGGACTGATGGTTCCGGTTGCCAAGCAAATGACTTGCTACCGTGTGGACGCACCCGGGAAGGCTGCATGTTCTTATGTGGCACCGATTACCACATTCGCTCTGACTCCTGGACTCAAGTTCGAGTACGATTGGTTCCTTGCAATGGGAAAGATCGAATCGATTCGCGAACGCTTTTTCCAGCGGTTCGAACGTTGGCGGCAGGTAGATGCCAAGTGATAAACGCCGGTGCGGGCGCGATGGGGTGTAGTGCAGGAAGTTTGATCCCAACCCGCCCGTAGCCACCGCGGCCACGCGGTGGAGTGCTGCGCAAGGTGTCGAATCGATAGAATCCACCTTCTGGCGAAGGTGGCTACCGCAAGCGGGAGGATCGTTTGTTCGTAACCATCTCTCCTAATTGCCCAACCCGCCCGTAGCTACCGCGGCCACGCGGTGGAGTGCTGCGCAAGGTGTCGAATCGATAGAATGCACCTTCTGGCGAGGGTGGCTACGAAGAGTTTTTTAGGTTGACGTCAGGTAGCCACCGCTGCCAAGCGGTGGAAGTTGGCGGGCGAAGCCCATATCAAATCATCCACTCGGCGAAGGTGGCTACGAAGATAGCCACCGGCAAGCACAAAAATGAAACAAGTGGTCGCAGTGGTAAGGCCTTTCCTGGTCGAAAATGTACTGGATGCAATCCAACTATTGGACCTCAAGGCAATCAATGTGCGGGAAGTGAAGGGATTTGGACGTCAGAAAAGCTACCTGGATCGCTACTCTCAAGGGGAGTATTCATTGACCTTCCTTCCAAAAATCGAAATCACGCTTTGGATTGAGGATCATTTGGTCCAGGAGGCGATTGATCGGATTGCCGCAGCTGCAAGAATCGGGCGTATGGGGGATGGGAAAATCTTCGTGCAGTCGATTGAACGATCGGTCGATCTGGATACCGTCGAAGAGGACCATGAAGAATCCTTCGGAGAATCATAGCTGTGTGGTGTAGGCGAGAAGGAGTAGGGATTTCCGATAGCAAGCCGAAAGCAATGGGGCTGCGATCGCGGGCGTTGGCGATCTTTTTTGGATGCTGCTGCTTTCTTCGGCTTCTTCCTTTGATGGCTCAGGATCCTGTAGCTGCCACCAACAATCCACCTGCCGATTCTGCTAACAACGGCACCGCGGCTCTTAGCGACCCTGACGCCGATCGTGTGCTTTCGCTCCTGAAAGAGGCGCCACCACACCTTCTGCGACTGATTGATCGCGGCAAGGTTCGATGGAGCTTTGACGATCGTCCGCTAAAGGAGGCTAGAAAACAAGGCCTGACAAAATTCCAATACGAGGTAGGGCATCGTGCTCAATTCCGCTATCGATGGCTTGCTTCATCCGGTAGTCAGTATCGATTGGCTGCGTCGATTGCGTACCAGAAACTCAGCTTTGAGATGAAGCATGAAATCATTCTGTCAGAGTTCTTCTCGGCGCAGGGGGCTTGGAAGTCCCGTCTGCTTCTGCACGAATTCGATCATATTTGTATCTCAACTGATCCCCGTGTTGCTTCAATCGCGGAGGATCTGTTCTTCGGCCGGGAGCGACTGGAAGTAGTGGTCGACGCGGAGGGGTACCAACAGCAAGTACAGAAAAAAATCGAGGAGGAGATTCTGGAGAAGTTTGAGGAGCGAAAAGCTGCTTTCGGTAAGATGCTACAAGAGGCATACGATCGATTGGATGCGCTGTCCCAACATGGACTGCAACCGATCGAGGATCGTAAGAAGCTCTTCTCAGAACTGTTTTCGCATGAATTTCTAAAAGCGATCGAAGGATTCCCACTCGATCGAATCGACGAAAAGTCGCTCGAATTCTCCCCTGCTGTGGAGATGCATTACGAACCATTTTTCGTTCCCTAAAGCTTTGTTTCTACGGGTAAGACAGGCAAAATCCAGCTCGAAGGCTGGTACAACGATAGAGCTAGTTTGCAGAGGCTGCAGTGCTCAAGGTGTGATTCGAATCCTTGATCTGTCGCGAAGTCGCGGGAGCTGTTTTGGTACTGTTTGTGGAGTTTCTGCCGAAGCCGTCAGTCGAATTTTTAGCTCGTTCAGGGAATCGAGGCAGCATCATGGTTGGTTGGTACAGGGTGTTTGTTCTTCTCAGCGTTTTCCTAGCTTTGGGAATGCAGACTTCGGCATCGGGTGCGGAGCAACGAAATGTTCTGCTGATCTGCGTGGATGATCTCAAGCCGGCGCTGGGCTGTTATGGCGATCCGCTGGCGAAGACACCAAATATCGATCAATTGGCAAGTCGGTCGGTGGTGTTCCAGCGAGCCTATTGCAATCAGGCGGTTTGCTCCCCGTCTCGCAATGCGCTCCTTTCAGGTCTCCGGCCAACGACACTTGGCATCTATGACCTTGGCACCCATCTCAGGGATGCCAGTCCGGATCTGATCACGATGCCTCAGTGGTTCAAGCAGCATGGCTACCGCACGGAAAGCCTGGGAAAGATTTTTCACGTCGGCCATGGCAATCGTGATGATGAACTGTCTTGGAGTGTCCCGTCTTGGAAGGCCAAGGTCGTGCAATATGCGCTGCCTGAGAATCGGCCACCGAAGACTCCCATGACACGTGAGGAAGCTAGGTTCAGCAACCAGGATCCAAAGGGAAAGCCGAAAGGTCCGCCAACCGAAGTAGCGGATGTACCAGATGAAACCTACGCCGACGGTGCGGTAGCCAACCAGGCCATCGTTCGGCTGCGCCGTGCCAGTGAGGATCCCAAAACCCCTTTCTTTCTGGCGGTTGGCTTTGTTAAACCGCATTTGCCATTTGTTGCACCCAAGAAGTATTGGGATCTTCACGAACCGAATAAGTTTCCCTTAGCGTCTTACCAGTCCGCACCCGCGGATGCTCCCCAAGTCGCCATGCACGGATTTGGTGAACTGCGTCAGTATCAAGGGATCTCGGAGCAGGATCCTGTTCCGGAATCGATGCAGCAGCATCTGTTGCATGGTTACTACGCTGCGACTTCCTACGTTGACGCCCAAATCGGGAAGGTATTGGACGAGTTGAAGCGATTGGGTCTAGAGCAGAACACGATCGTCATCCTCTGGGGGGACCATGGATGGCATCTGGGGGACCATGGTTTGTGGTGCAAACACTCGAATTTCGAGCAGGCTACGAGAATTCCGTTGCTCATTTCCGCCCCGGATTTGCCATCGCACCGATCCGATGGGCTTGTCGAATCGGTCGACCTGTTTCCTACGCTTTGCGATTTGGCCAAACTTCCGATTCCATCGAGTCCCCTGGACGGAATTTCCCTTGTAACGCATATGTTGGACTCCAGAGTCCCGACCAAGCAGCATATCTTGCATGTTTATCCCCGCGGACGAGGAAAAGAAGGAGAGATCCTTGGACGGGCTGTTAGGACGGAGCAATACCGCTTAGTGGAGTGGAAGCCCTACAGTGGAGATGGAAAAGTGGAACTGGAGCTTTATGACTATCTAGATGACCCCGAAGAGAAAACGAATTTGGCTGAGGAACTTCCGGAGGTGGTCGAAGAGCTATTCAAGCACCTCGCAGCGTATGGGAATCCTCGGCCTCCTTTATCTGCAAAACGCTAGATTCCGATCCAAGGTGGCAGGATCGCCCTCCGCTTGGATCTTTCCAACCGATGCAGTTTCTAGGTAGATGCTCGAATCGAAACCCGTGAGCAGATATTCGTTCGATCCCATCGTGACTTGGCCAGGTTTCTAATTCGCCTCCAGCAATGCAATGGGATTGTCGATCGCTCGATAAGGAGTAGGAATGAGATGGACCCACATTTTTTATCGGATTTCATGGGTGAGTTGTTGGTGAGCTGCCCGCGATGCCAGAAGCAGGCGCATGTGCATTGGATCCAGTCGCCTGAGACGAAAAGCGAAGCGGGTTGCCATCGACTGACCTGTAGTCACTGCGGATTGGTGCGAGACCAGTTGGCGATCCATCCGTACGACATCGGAGCAGAAATCCGAGGCCTTGGGATCCAGCTTTGGTTGGTCCATGCCTGCTGTGGTGAACAGCTTTGGGCGATGAACGAAAAGCATCTGAATTTCCTGATCGACTGGATTGGGCGCTCCCAGCGGCCCAGGCAGAAGAATGAACATGGCTATGTCAATCGATCCCTGGAAAGTCGATTACCCCAGTGGATGCTAGAGGCTCGGCACCGGCAGGAAGTGCTCGCCTGTTGCGAATCTCTCAAGGAACGCCTGTTGCCGGATTAAAGAGTTTTAGGTAGTTCCTATCGCCGAATCTTTCTTCAGTTAGCCATCGCTACCAAAGGGTGCATGGCTGCGAACGACTTGCAATCAGCCAGTTCGACACTTGGCGATGTTAGCTAAGTGATTGCTTTAAAACTCTACGGTCGACGGCGATCCTTTTTTTCCTTCTGACTTGTTTCCAACTGCTTGGCGATTGCCGCTCGCTTGGTCTCTGGAAGTCGAGTCCATGCTGTTTCGTAGAATACCTGAGCGGCGGCCATGTGGCCGCGTGCGGCCGACTCTTGCGCTTTCTCAAGCCAGTATCGAATCTCCACGGCTTCATCCAGCGATGATTCCCTGGGTGTGTCTACCAGATGGTGAGAGTTCGCATGATTCAGGAGCGCCATGTAGGCGTAGTCGGAGGGGCGTTCACCCGAGCGACGAAAGCCTTGCGTCAATGGCTGATCGGCCTCCGTCGGCAATTGCGCCCTTCGCACCAAGCGGGAAGCCGTATCGGCATCGCGTGCGGCCGATGGATTGCGGCCGGCCGAACGTACGTCTTGGAAGCTTTTCGTGCCGCTCGTCGAATTGCTTCTCCCGGTCGCTTTATTACTGCGATTCGAACTGGCATCCTTGTTCGATGCCGAGATCGGCGAAGGCCGCCGCAGGCTACCAGGAACTGGATCAGCCACGGAATTGAGGATCGCCTTATCCAACTGTTCGAGGTCGATTACGTTGACCTGGACACTGGTCCCAGGAAGCTGCAGATAGCCTTGACGGTGAGTTTCTCCGCTGAGCTGATTGCCTGCGAGAGTGCTGTTCCAGGCTGCGCGGGGGTTTCGTGACATGAGGGCCATGCCAGAGTCAGGAACCAGAGCCGACGAGTTGGAAGAATGCGTTCCAATCGAAGGGGCACGTCCGATCTGTCCTTTTGCGATCGATGGCATCCATATGCCCATGATCGCAAATCCAAGGAAACCAAGTCGTGCTGAGCCATTAGAAAAACGATGCATAACCGAATCGCTCGCATGGAAAGAGACGTCAGAGAAGAGACACCTCATCTTACCGCGCAAAGCAGGCATTTTCAGGAAAGAATTTCGCGAATGAGAACACCATGATCGATTTCCAATCGCTTCCGTTCCGGCAATTCCAATTTTCTCGAATCGAGCCCCAATTGATGGAGGATGGTGGCGTGGATATCGGTGACATAATGACGGTTTTCCACCGAATGAAATCCAATCTCATCGGTCGCACCGTGTACGATTCCGCCTTGGATGCCCCCCCCTGCAAGCCAGACGGAAAAGCCGAAAATATGGTGATCGCGTCCATCCGAACCCTGGGCTCCTGGTGTTCTTCCAAACTCGGTTGCGAACACGACGATTGTCTCATCCAGTAGCCCACGCCGCTGCAGGTCGATCAGTAAGCCCGCGATCGGCTTATCGACCGCAAGGGAATTGGCTGCATGGTTTCCTTTCAGGCCACCGTGAGCGTCCCAGGCCCCTGCACCGCCACCTCCATGTTGCACCTGAATGAATCGAACCCCTCGCTCTACCAATCGACGTGCAGCAAGCATCTGCGTGCCAAAGTCCTTGGTTTCTGGACGATCAATCCCATAAAGCTGCTGCGTCTCCAGCGTCTCGTCCTGCATTTGGATCGCCTCGGGAACCGACTGCTGCATGCGAAAGGCGAGTTCATAGGACTGAATCCGCGCGGCCAGCGCAGCATCTTCTGGCAGAGCCGCAGTTTCAAGTTGATGCAGCTTTCGCCATAGGCCCAACCCTACCTTCTGATGAGCCGTTCCCGAGGGGGATTCTGGACTGCCAAACTCCAGGGGCTTGCTAGGGTCGATTTTCAAAGGCACGGCATCATGAGCGGGACCCAGATAATGGCCATCGCGGCGATTCCAGTATTCACGGAAACCCATCGAGACGAATTGCGGCAGATTCTCATTCAGGCTTCCTAAGCCATAGTGGACCCACGCACCCAGCGTAGGGAAGTCGCCATCGTTCTGATGGCGTCCAGAGTGAAACTGTGTCTGGGCTCCATGGTTGCTGTCGGTGGTCCACATCGATCGAACAATTGCCAGTTTGTCGACCTGGTTTCCCAGATGAGGGAACCAGTCGCTGACTTCGATCCCGCTTTGGCCATACTTCTTAAATCCAACCTGCAGTGGGTACAGAGTGTTCCTCTGATTGCCATTGCCGTCGGGAACCACCAATCGTTCGATCGCCAGTTTTTTGGGGTCCTGAGCTTCTGCAAATGGTGTTTCGGCGATCGTCTTCCCAGCGTACTTGGTAAGCATCGGTTTGGGATCGAAGCTTTCCATGTGGCTGACGCCACCATTCATGAACAGCCAGATCACACTCTTGGCTCGGGGAGCAAAATGGGGCCCGGCGGCGAGCGATTCGGAGCCTGAGGATGCCGTGGCATCCCGATGAAGCATCGAGGCGAGTGCAATGGGTGCAAGCCCCCCGCCCAGTTGCCGAACCCAGTTGCGGCGGTTTGGGCGTCCGCAACAACCAACTGCGGCCTTTGGAGCGTCGCTTGAAGTCATCTTAGGCATCCTCGCAAATGGTTCACTCGTCTTCGCGCCCAATTTCGGACGATGGGGTCTTGTAGATTCACCGAAGAGTCACAAATTCATGGTGGTTGTACAGCACCCAGCAGAGATGCTCCCACTGATTCGCTGCGCTTCCATCGGCTCCCGACTGACTGAAATCCCGCATCGCCTCGCGGCAGGCGGTGGCTTCATCCTCCGTAGGCAGACGACCTAGAAACCTGCGGAACGCCACTAGGATAATCTGCTGCTCCTTCTCGGGAGTGTCCACCGATCCCTTGGTTACGCCTGCTTCCGTCAGCAATTGTTTGGCGGCAATCGTCGAATGGTCGAGAACAAGTTGGCTATTGAAAAGAGCCAGTGCTTGCTGGGGGATCACGCTTTGCTCGCGACGATAGCACTCCTTCACCAGAGCTTCGTCAAATTGGGAGAGGAAGGAATTGCGGTCGTTGTTGGAGTGGAAGAAATAAAGACTGCGCCTGCGAGACGGATTCTGTTGGTCGATTGGGATAGGAGGACCACCGAAGGAGTAATCGAGTGATTGAGCGGTGGCAAGCACTGCGTCCCGCACCACCTGCGACTCCAGGCGAATCGGTGCTCTTCGCCACCACGATTGGTTTTCGGGATCGATCCGATGCGATGCCGGTACCGTGTCCGACTCCGATCGCCTCCGGTACAGGTCGGAGGTGACCATGAGTCGATGAAGCGATTTCAGATCCCAATCTTGTTCGATCAGCCACGCCGCCATCCAGTCCAGCAGTTGGACCTGTGGTGGTGGCGATCCTTTGCGTCCGAAGTCGAAAGGAGGATCGACCAATGGGCGGCCAAAGTGTCGAGTCCAAAGGTGATTGACAGCAACCCGAGCGGTCAGTGGATGGGAGCGATCGGTGAGCCACTGCGCCAAGGCAGTACGTCGGCCGGTACTGGTCTTCTGGAAGGACACCGCTGGGTCGTCCGCCGTTGAGGAGGCAAAACGGGTAGGAAACCACCGCGCTCCTTCGAAGGGGGCAATCGCCACCGCTCTCTTTTGCTCGTCGGTCAACGCCATGGTCTTCTGGAGCTGTTCCTGGAGTCCGGAAAGTTCGTTTTCCAGTTTGGGTTTTTCCGCAGCTGTGGATCGTCCCATCTTCCATTTGATATCGGCCACGCGCTGTTCGATGCTACGAATATTGGCCACATGCTGCGCCTCCCGCGCAAGCTCTGCGGCTTCCCCCTCAGGTTCTGTCGTCGTTCCCGGAGGGCTATTCCTCCAAGCTTGCTTCCATGCCTCAGCTCGCCGCTTGACCGCCTCCAACTCCGCCCGCCTACTCCCCACAAGCAGCCCTGCCGACTCGTGGAAGAGTTTCTTGTCAGCCATCAATCGCTTGGCTTCCTCGAGCGATTCCGGATTCTCCGATGGAGCCGTTCCCTGCTTTGGGTCGACCAGAAGCGTCTGGTCGTCCAATGTCTTCAGCGAAATCCGGTGGACGGTCGCGATCGCATCAAAAGTGGTGGCCATCAGGCGAGGCGCTGCCTTGGGGAGCGGACAGTCCCAAGAGATTTTCAACTGGTCGTCGACGAACGCGTTGAATCTTTGGCCCCGGCGAAGAATGCGAAGGCGGTATCGACGATTCAGTTCCACCGGCAACGATACGGCCGCTTCCACCGGATAATTCCATTGCCCATCTTTCATGAAAGATGCTTGGATCTTTGGCCCACCTGCATAGGCGCTGATATAGATGGAGATCTCTTCGGTACGTTTGGACTCACCGCCCACCATTCGATCGACGGCGTCAAAAGAAATTCCAACGCTGCGCCACTGGCTACCCCCTTCGGTCGAGAACTCCATCGTGACGTCGATTGCTTCCGGAATGGGGTCGTGGTACTCAATCGCCGAGCCTTGAGGCCCATCCATCGACTGTTTCCATCCGGTATCGGTTGGAGTCCAGGTTCCGCTGATGGGTTTCCAAGGAAGTGGTGTTTTCTCCGCGAAGTCATAGATTCTCGCTGCTTCAGCGATTCCTTTGGATGGCTCCACGGGGACTGCAGGGATGTCCTTGGATTCCCAGTGAGCCAAAAGCTCTTCGGCCTTCTTTCGTTGCTGATCGGCTTGCTGCAGATTGGCTTCGGCTACAGCCACTTCCCTCTTGGCATGTTCCAAATAGGTTTCAATGACACCCGGTCGGCTGGCAGGTTGAGCTCCCTCGATGGGCAGTTGGATTTGTGCAGGCTGGAAGCGGTCGCCCGACAGAATCTGTGGGACTCCAGGGGCTAGCTTGCGGTTCTTATCCAGGTTGGTTTCCTGGCCGCGGATCAGAAGGTATGTGGGTGCCTCCAACAGGCCATCAAAAACAGTTGGGACAGCGTTCTCCTCCAGATTCAATATGCCGGGAATCATTTCGTTGCGTACCACATAGGGTTCAAAGATCGCGCGCATCCGATAGTAGTCTTCCTGGCTGAATGGATCGTATTTGTGATCGTGGCATTTCGCGCAATTCATTGTCACGCCCATAATGCCCTTGCTGACGTGCTCAACCGTTTCGTCCATCCACTGGTGGCGGTTAAAGAGGAAATAGTTCCTCGCTAGAAATCCGGTCGCTCGCAGCTTCTTCAAATCGCCGGGATAGAGTTCATCGGCGGCCAGCATCTGGCGGATCATTTCATCGTACGGCGTGTTTTGGTTGAGGCTTTCGACAAGCCAATCACGCCAGTGCCAGAGGTGTTTTTGGCTGTTGCGCAGCTGATCGCCCAGCCCCCACCAATCGCTGTATCGCCAGATATCCATCCAGTGCCTTGCCCACCTCTGACCATGCCTTGGGTCGGCAAGGAGCTGTTCGACCATCGACAAATATCGAGGTTCGTCGATATCTTCTTCGCTCCACTGCTTCACCAGTTCCTCAGGCGGAGGCACGCCAACCAAGTCCAGCCATAGCCGTCGTAATTGCATTGGAGGAGAGGCAATAGGGGCAGCGACGATACCACGAGTCTGCTGGGAGGCTGCCAGGAAGTGATCGATGGGATGAGCAGCCAGCGACGGAGAAGCGATGGCGGCAGGGCCAAGCGGTTGGAATGCCCAGTGCTGCGCAGGATCCGGTTCGGGAGTTTCCTGTGCTGGTGCCGGTGCCCCTTCGTTGATCCACCGACGCAGCAGGTCCAACTGCTCAGCCTCCATCCTTTCCCCTTCGTGTTCCGGAGGCATGCGCGTGGTATCGGTTGCCGAGGCGCGGTGAACTAGAAGGCTGCCGGCACCATCACCGGGGTGGATCGCTGGACCACTGTCCCCTCCCGATTTGATGAATTGGACAGTGTCCAGGCGAAGTCCTGCTTCCTGTTTGAGCGCCCCATGGCAGGCGTAGCACCGTTGTTTCAGAAGCGGTTTGATGGTGTCGACGTAAAGTTGCTCAGAGGCGTATTCCGCAAGGACCGACGAGCTTGCAGCTTCCACCCAGAGGATAAGGACTGCAAAGAAAAAGACGCTAGTCGACTTTTGCGCTAGCTTGCAGAGCCGTGAAGCAATCCCAAGAGTCATCGAACGTGAAAGGATCATTTCACATCCCGGCGTGAGAGGAAGGAACGCGAGGCAGGAAGCGTCTTGCTGGGAGGACGCTTCGTACATTCTACACGCTTCCAACATCGGGGCTCAATCTCGAGCTGCACGCGACGCCCGGCAGGTCAGGGGGACGACTGTTCGATTGTCACCTTCTGATCGATCTGGGGATTTTCGATCAGTTGCAGCGTGCCATCTGGCCAAGCGATTTCCATCTTGGAGATCTTGTTTTCCTTACCCAGGCCAAAGGTGACGGGCAGTTCGCATTGCGACAGATAGCTTCGCGTGGGGGCGACCTGTCGTCTTAGAAGGGAATCTCCCAACTGGACTCTCACTTCAGCGCCGATCGCGTCACGGTTGGGCGCTTTGCCGATCAGCTTAACCTGAAGCCAATGGTTCCCGAGCGATTGTTCGTTGCGCAGCAGTCTTGGTGGTCCTCCATTGGATATCAGTAGAATATCCAGATCGCCATCCAGATCGATGTCGGCATAGGTGGCCCCTCGCCCCACCATCGGTTTGAGAAATGCATCGCCTACCTGATCGCGGCTCAGCTCTACCAATTCTGTCGCTGCCTTCGATCCAGCATTCCAGAACAACTGCGGTGGCTGCTCATACTGTTCAGTCGGCTGCACCTTCGAAATTTCCTCCTCCAAGTGGCCATTGCTACAGACGATATCCAATCGACCATCCAGATCCATATCTGCGAAAAAAATACCAAAGGTCAGGCGGAGGAGCGTTTGTGGGCCGAAGCCAGTGAGAGCGGCCGAATCGAAGAATTGCGGTTTAGCACCACGGGAGACGTAGAGACTACAGGGTTCGTTGGCGAAGTTTCCGATAGCGATGGCCATGTTGTCATCGTTGCGAAGAAAACCACAGTCGATGCCCATGGCGCCCGTAGCAATGCCACGTCGATCGAAAGCAACACCAGCGGTGACCCCGACATCTTTGAATGTGCCATCCTTCTGGTTGAGCAACAGGAAGTTGGCGACGGTGTCGTTGGCAACCATGACATCCATCCATCCATCGCGATTCACATCGACGGGTGCAACAGCAAGCGATTTTCCCGAAGGGACTTGGGTAGCTGCATTGCGAATCTGAAGATTTGCCGCTTCCGACACGTCGGTAAACTGCTCGCCGTCGTTTCGATAGAGCGTCAGGAAGGTTCCACCGAAGTTGGTTGGCTGGCCATACGCACGACCCACTCCCGTGAGGGTGAAATTGTTCCGCAAATCGAGATCCCGCGACCAAACGACGTAATCACCCACTAGCAGATCGAGGTCATTGTCTCGATCGAAGTCGAACCACATCGCCGGGCAACTCCACCTGTTTTCGCCGCCACCTCCTACCCGAAACTGACTGGTCACATCGATAAATTTTCCCTGTTCATTGCGATACAGATGGTTTCCACCAATTGCGGTCACAAAGAGATCAACCCAACCGTCGCCATCGAAATCACCGAATGCCGGTCCCATGCCATAGAACACATGGTCCAAGCCCACTTCCTGCGTCACATCAACGAACTTAGATCCCTTCTCTTCATTGCGGTAGAGCTTCATCGTCGGCTTGGGGGTGGTGACCTTGCTGGACCAAGCCCAATCGGAGCCATTGATCAGGAGAATGTCCTGATTTCCATCGTTGTCGAAATCAAAGAAACCGCCACCTCCTCCCATCGTCTCAGGCAATAGTCGCTCCCCTTCCTTTCCCGTATGATGAAGGAAATCTATGCCAACCTGAGTGGTGACATCCGCCAGGGGAATGGTTGGCAGCACTGACCGTTCGACTTCGCGTATTTCAGGTGCCTGAACCTGGGTCACCACCTCCACCGGTTTCGGTTTTCCTGCCGAATAGACTCCCCAAGCGACCAGTGCGACGGCCGCGAGCATTCCGATGACGGCAAGAGATCGGCGCAGAGCGACCGAGATAACGTAATCGTCCTGCGGCAGGTCGTTCGGATCGTCGTTGCGATCATTCTTTCGATTTGTCATGGAGTCTTACCAGAGGCGAACGATACACTAGAAGATGAGTGTGAGCCGGCCATCGCTCAAGGGCTTGCTGCAGGCGCGGCCGGATCGGAGGAGGAACTCAATCCCTCTTTTTCATCCGAAGATTGTATCTGGGTTACAGCGCCGGGTGCGCTTTCAGAAGAAGAATCCGTTTGGGGGGGTACCGGTTCGGCCGATGACGAAGCCGTACCACTGGCTGCCCCAAGCCCGGGAGCTTCCGGGCGATGCAAGGAGTAGATCACCAGTTGCTCTGCAGCGAAATTGGCCGCAGGGTACTTTTCACGGGCCACCGGTCGCGCCACATCGGCGGCGTTGTCGTCCGGTTTGTACTGGAGGTTCCGATCTCGGTGATACGCTGACTTTTCTTGATCCCCCAGCCGCTCGTAAATGTCTGCCAAGTTGGCATGAGCGGTGGTGTTTTCCGGATCCAGCGACAGGACGATTTCGAATTCCTTCTTTGCTTCATCCAGATATTCCTGAGAACGGCTGGGGTTGCCGCGAGCGGCCATCAGCTCGGTGAGGTCCATCAGGGTCAGGCCAAATTCATTGCGAACGATGTAATCCCGGCTGAAGTCGAATCCACGTTCGCGGCGCTGTTGGGATTGATCGTAAAGGACACTTCGATAGTTCTTCTCTGCCTCAAGGAAGTCGCCCTGCATGCGGGCCAAGTCACCGCTTAGCCACGCGAAGGTCCAGGGTGGCGGTGGTGGGTCCATGGTGGCCGATCGAGCTAAAGACTGGGTTGCTGCATTGACATCCCCTTCGGCTCGTTGCACACGGGCCAGGTTCAAAGGGCCATCATATCGGCCCAGCTTCTCTACTTCGGCGAACGCCTCAGTGGCTTGCTTGAGCTGCGAGCCACCTGCGAGGAACAAGCCGATTCCATAATCGTTCCAGCGTTGCCAAGTCTCTGGAACGGGTGGCTTGGACGGCTTTTCTGCAGCCACTTGGGTACCGGTTGCAGTGACGATCGGGAAGACGACCAGATCTTCTGCCACGACGGTAATCGGGAGCGGGTTAGGTGTTTCGGACGCCGGTCCAGAACCGTAAAAGCCTCGGTCCCCAGGCTTCAAGGCTTGGTTCATGAAGTCGAGGTAGCCTTTGTCGAATTTCCGATACAGCAGACGGACAGAGACTTCGATCGGTGCATCGATCGAATCAGGAACATCGAGGCGGTAATGAACAGTTTGGCCTGATCCAGGTGGGATCTGGTGATCGTAGAGAGCGACGAAGATATCCTGAGCGTTGCGTCGCGCGATACGATTGCCGTGACGATCGATCACGAAGTTATTGACATAATGAGACCACTGGTCCACTTTTTGGAATTCATCGCGGCCACCGCTGATTCCGATCACCTTCCCGCCGCTAGTAGCCGTTACTTCCAGCCACACCTCATTCGAATCGACAGTCCCCTGCGTGAAGTGGTGTCCAACCTTCAGCGTTCGGATCACGGTTTCCAGCAGATACGATTTTCCTGCCAACAGTGAAGGGACTTCGGGCCTCAAGGGGGCAGTCAGCTTGCCTTCGATCACTCCATCTTCTCGAACCCCAAAAAGATCGACGCGGCAGCTTCCCACCAGCAGGCTTCTCGCTCGTTCCACCAATTTCTCGTCAGCTCGCCAATAAGGCAGCGCTGTATTGGCACCTGGGAAAAAGTGGTCGTGCACGGTTCGCTTGCCATCGGGCCCATTGGCTTTGGCTGCAAAGTCATTCGACTCTTGCAGTGGCATATGGCATGAACTGCAGTTGTCGGCGGCTTTAGGCGGATAGTAGAAACTTCGGGCGCCATGCCCCGATACCCCACTCAGAAGATAGCTGTCGTAGTGATTCTGACCGCGGAGAAACTCCTTGTAATTCGTCACTTCCTTCGGCAGGTGCACTTTGTGGCAAGTGCTGCAGAATTCCTCTGTTTTGTGGAATGGCTTCAGCATCTCGGCTTTGTGGAACGCCGGCTTGGATTTGACAAGTACCTCGTTGATTTTCTGAAGAACCGGGTTATCGCTGTAGACAAATGGATAATGCACTGGTTCGTCGATCACATAGTCCGCGTTGCCTCTCTGGCTGTTGACGTGAGTGATTGCATGGCAGACAGAGCAGGTGATACCGGCCTGTGAGGTCGGATGGTTTACATCGTCATAATTAGCAGCGTCGAAGGCGCCCGTGAAAAAGGGGACGGGATCATGGCACCCCGCGCACCACCGGGACGCCTGCACCGATCCATCACGTTCGGTGACCACTTTTCGCGTCTCGCGGATCGCATAGAGATAGGCGGGATTGTTGAACGAACTGAAGTGGTGAGCGCTATGGAACCAATCGTCGTAGATCCCCTCGTGGCACTTTTTGCAATATTCATCGTTCTGCAAGGCCTCGGGAGGGATGAAGTTGCCGGTCGCAGTTCTTGCGAGGCTAGGCCGGAAGTACTTCTCACCTTCTTTCGGCGCAGTCTGATTCCATTTCCTGGGATCTTGCATCTGTGCGATCACCAGAAGTCCTACGCAGGCGATCGTCGCAATCGCAATCCGCTGGCCAACGTACCATTTGATTCGAGGCCCGACCAAGCGATGCAGCCAATACAGCCAGATGGCGGCGGCCGGTGCGATCAAGTGGAGCCAGTAAACGATCCTACGCAGGTCCTGCTGACGCAACTCAAATGCTCCCACCCGCATCAGAAGAATCCCCGTCACCAGAACCGCGATGGCAATCGCCATGAGTGCGTAGCCAATCCGTACTGCACGTCGATTCCTTCGATTGTGGGACGCCTTCCAGTGGAAGAATCCGAATACGATCACCGGAACCACCAGCAGAAGTCCCAGCACCAAGTGACCTAGGAACATCAGTTGGTAGAACCAGTTTTGGTACGTCAGCCCCGTCCACCACTCCGAGAAGGTGATGGTGGAGAGGTAGAGCCCATTGGCCAAAAGGAGGGAGAACAGAGTCAAAACAATGACTAGAAGAATCCGAACTCGCGGCGAAATAGCTCGCTGCGGTTTCCGTGGAACACTCGAATCTCCTGGGACTCCGCCACTCGAAGAAAGATCGGCCGTACTCATGGTGCGATGAATCCACTGCGACAAGGCTGAAACGATGGGAATCTACGTCGGCGTGTCCGACATGATCGGCGGGAGCGTCCAGTGGACTTTCCAACCTTTTCCTTTACTGGGGTGAGCTCAATCGAAGATCGCCTACCCCATGCTCCCAGTGATCCCTGTCTCTGTGTCTAGAAACAGTCCACCTTCGTATCGAATGCGACGAGTCAACCCCGCCGCTGCCTTCATTAAGATCTTGGAGGGTGCTCGGGCAACAAGAGGTAGCCATCGAGCAGATGCCCGAGAGACAATTCGCTGGGGTAGCGAAAATTAGGGCGTTGGAATCGATTCGGTGCCAGCGATTGCGAAGCTGGTGAAAAACTCCCACGCGAGGCGCCGAAATGGAGGGCAAGTTGCCTCAAAGACTCCTCGGCGTCTCGACCGCATCTGGGAAGATGCGAATGATTGTCTGATGCCCCAACGACGTAAACGAACTCCCCATTTTCGTAAACCACTTCAAACAAGCCATTCCACCGGGTGTTGTCGGCTGCTTTCATCGTCTCTGGTAAGTCGCTTCTCAGGTGACTGTACCAACCCGCCGGTTGGGCGTGAGTGCAACCGCCACGGACTTGCGACCCGCAAGGACAAATAACCAAGAACAGCAGGAAAAAGAGACGAAAAACCTGTCGCTCGGTACTTCTACCAAGCGTCTGCGGAAAGCTGCGTTCCGGACAGTTTGTGGGCATCACGGTGTGCATTCCACCGAAACTCTCAAATTTCCACAATGCGCCGAGAAAAGCGAAGCAAGGGGCATCTACTCGATTCTACCGCCCAAAAGCGGTGCAGGTTCACTTAATAGCTTAGGCGAATGGGCTAGGCAGGGGGAATTTTCTGCTTTTTCGGAGCTTCGGCCGTCTCAGCAGGTGCCGCCGCCGTCCCCCAGATTGATCAAAACTCCGATATTCTTCAACGATCCTAGACCGCTTGGGAGCGATCCACCGAACGCCAACTCCGCCCCGCCAGACAGTTCGCTGCTGCCTTCCCCCTGCGAATGTTCTTCACATTTTGCCAAGACAGGAGGCGACGCGTGTCGGTATCTTCAGAAATGCAAGTTGTTCCTCTGGAGTGAAATCGCTCCGCCAAGGAGATTCGTGCGACTTGCGTGACCGACGCACTCTAGGGAGTCCCAGACGGTGGGGAGTTGGTTTCGCAGATACTGGAATCAAGAAAACCTTTCGGTTGTTACCCCGATTTGCTAAGGTAAAGTGACAGGTGGGATGAGGCGAATGGTTGGCGGGTACAGGCGAGTTGAATTGTTCGCATCTGTCCCCATCGATCGCCCCCGTACTTTTTCTTTCCGAGGCGTTTTATTGTGAGTCGCATCGTTATGTTTAGGTCGACCCGTTGGTGCTTGATGGCGGTCATGACTTTGATTCCCGGTGCTCTTGGAACTATCCGTGCGGAAGATCCGCCGGCCGCCTCCAAGATGGTTCTTGCTGATGGCCTTCTGGAACTCCAGACCCCTGCGGACTGGAAAGTTGTTCCGCCCAAGTCCAACATCATCCAGTACGAATTTCGTGCACCCAAGGATGCAAAGGAAGCGGACCAAGCTCGCGTGACGGTCATGTCGGCGGGTGGTGGCATCCAGGCGAACATCGATCGATGGAAGGGGCAGTTCGAACTATCGGAAAAGGAAGTGGTCGAAAAGAAGGAGGTCTCCGGACAGACCCTCCACTTGGTCGATCTCAAAGGGACCTTCAAGGAGTCGATGGGTGGGCCATTTGCTGGCGGTGCTGGTGGGGTCAAAAAAATGAACAACTACCGGATGCTGGGAGTGATCATTGAGACGAAAAACGCCGGAACGGTCTTCGTCAAAATGACCGGGCCAGAAGCCATCGTCGAAAAGCAGAAGGAAGCCTGGCTGAAGATGCTTGATGGCATGAAGGCGACTCTCTAGAGATAAAGGCGTCGGTTTCGTGAAGAGAACTAGGCACGGAACAGCAGTTCCGTGCCTACTCGAACAATAAGGTCCCAAAGTCCTTCCCCTCTCCCACTGGGCAAAGTCCATGGGGGAGAGGAATTGGCCGAGGGGGCCAATCAAGTTGACACCCCTTGAAGCACACAGCTTCGGGGGCAAGATGCACAGATGGTCGACAAGACTTTTCCCCGGCTCATATGATCGTTCCGACGGGTCCCGGTTCCTTGGAGTCTCCCCGCGATGAAATACTTCTCTTCCCATCTAGTTGTTTTGGCGGTTTTGGCTCTCCATTGGATCTCCTCCCCTGCCCTGCTCCTCGCGGAAGACCGCGTCGATGCACTTGCAGCTCAGTGCAAGCCGTGGGTCGACTGCTGGACGGGAACGGACGCGGCATTTCAGATCGATGCCAAGGGATCGATCAAGATTGGCGGTAGCCTTCAAGATGTCGCTGGAAGTTTGGTGCGGTGGGAGGATGGAGCGTACCGATTCCGTGCTGAGCATCCGGAATACGCCATGGAATTTTGGAGGACGGAATCAAAAACGGCGTTGCTGTTGCCCAAGCACCGAGTCGCCTTTATTGGTGCGGGGCCCACCGATGCCAAAGATCACATGGCTGCCGCTGGACTGGTCCGTCGCTTGATCTCGCCCGGCACCTCCGTGTCTACCTATCTTCCAATCGCCACCACGATCGACGCTCAGCCGCTCGCCGAAATCCTCTCCGGACTGCTCGCACCTCCCCAGGATAATGCGATGCCCTATCGCATCGATTCAGTGCAATGGCGATTTGAGCCCAACCGCTTGATCGGCAGCATCGATGGGCAGCCGATCGAACTGAAGCTGTCGGAACCAGAGCAAACCTCGAGCGAAATCGTTGTTCCAGAAGGTTGGCGAGTTGAAGAGATAACGAGAGCGGAACTAGAAAGGCATTTTGCGCGAGGCATTCGGCGGGCGCTGGAGGTGTTAAGTCCCTCCAAGTTATTGACGGAACCGAAGATGGCGGAGCGCGTCGTCGATCATGGGAAACTGATTTGGATCGATGGCCAGCGAGTCGCACTGCTGAGTGGAACTCCAGAGCAGATTGGGACGGCTCATGGTGCACTTCTGAAAGAGGAAGCATATCGCTGCATTGATTCGGTCCTCTACGCGTTCGGCACCGCTCAGACCATCGCCAATGGCCGCTGGTTCCCCAGCGATCTGGAAGCTGCCTACAAGCGATTGGATTCTCACATTCCCGAACGCCATAAGGTGGAAACTCGGGCGCTGGCCAAGTCGCTGGATCTGGACCCCGATCTGATGGAAGTAGTGAATGTCTTTCCGGAACTTTTCCACTGTTCAGGCTTTGCCCTTTTCGGCGACGCAACCGAAGGTGGCAAACTCTATCACGGCCGGGTGCTCGACTACATGACAGCGATCGGCCTGCAGGATTGCGCAACAACGTTCATCGTGGCTCCCGAGGGACAAATTCCCTTCGCCAACATCGGCTACGCCAGTTTCATTGGCAGTGTCAGCGGAATGAACGCCGAGAAAATATCGCTGGGAGAAATGGGTGGTCGCGGCGAAGGGAAGTGGGACGGTGTTCCGATGGCCACATTGATGAGGAGGGCTCTGGAAGAGTGTTCCTCGCTGGATCAAGTCAAGAAGCTATGGGCCGATAGCCCTCGCACCTGTGAGTATTACTATGTCTTTGCCGATGGCGAAGAGAAGTCGGCAGTGGGGGTTGCTGCGACTCCCGAATTGATTCAGTTCGTTCAGCCAGGACAGGGGCACGAGTTGTTGGGCGAAGGAATCCCCGACGCCGTCATTCTCTCCGCCGGTGATCGGCTGAACCTGCTCCGTAAACGGGTCCAGGAAAAGTATGGGAAGATCGACGCGGAGGGGGCCAAGGATCTGATGTGCCGCCCGGTTGCGATGGATTCCAATCTGCACAACGTCCTGTTTGTCCCAGAAGATGGCGTTTTCTACGTAGCAAATGCAGACCATCAATCCCCCGCCGCCGACCGGCCTTATGCCCGAATTGATCTTCAGGAACTGTTACGGCAACTCCCGGAGAATTCGAAGAAGATCGAAGTTTCGCTGAATCAGCGATGGGATGCTGCCGACAGTCTTCAGCCCGGGGAAGAAGGGAAGGAAGACGCCAAGGTCTGCCTGGATGGTTTGGTGTGGCAGCCCGGGAAATTCGAAGTGGCACTGGAGAAGTCCGAGCCTGGGAAGGGGGACTGGGTGGTGCGCTTTCCCAGCCCGCTGCCGATCGGAAACGAAGCGAACGATCGGGTGGCGATGGAGTGGTATGCGGTCAAGGACAAGCTAGGGAATGTCGCCTTGGCACCCGCAGCCGTCGTGGTGCATGAATCGGGTAGCGGTATGACCGTCGGGCGACTGATCGCCCAGGGCCTGAGGGCTCAGGGGGTTCACGCCTTCATGGTCCAGCTGCCTCACTACGGACTCAGGCGAACTCCGGAAGGACGAGGCTCTGGTGAGCAGATCGTTCGAGCGATGCAACAGGGGATCGGCGATGTTCGGCGCGCAAGGGATGCGGTGAGTGTCTTGCCCGGCGTCGACGACGGGAGAATATCGCTGCAGGGAACTAGCCTGGGCGGCTTCGTGGCGGCGACTGTTGCCGGCCTGGACCGCGGATTTCATGGCACCTTCATCCTGCTGGCTGGAGGGGATCTTTACAGCGTCATGATGCAAGGGAAAAAGGACGCGGCAAAAATGCGCGAGGAAATGCAAAAGGCAGGAATCGATGCAGAGAAACTGAAAGAGATGCTCAATCGCATTGAACCCTTGCGGCTGGCTCATCGCATCGACGCCAATCGCATGTGGATGTTCAGTGGCCGCTTCGACGATGTCGTGCCGCCACGCAACAGCGATCTGCTAGCCACCGCAGCAGGGTTATCCGAAGATCACCACCATCGGATGATGGCTGACCATTACAGCGGGATTGTCTTTCTTCCTTATGTGCTGGAGCAGATGAGCGATCTGATGCGAAAGCCGTAGCGGGAAACCCTTCTCGAATTTCCTTCTCTTTTCATTTGTAGCCTCCATCGCCAGAGGATGGGTGTTCCTCGCGCTTGCGGTAGCCACCATCGCCAGATGGTGGATCTTCTCGAATGGTCGTCTTGCGCAGCACTCCACCGCGTGGCCGCGGTGGCTACGGGGATGTTTGACAATGAAGAGAGACGATTAAAAACACGGTCCTCCCGCTTGCGGTAGCCACCATCGCCAGATGGTGGATCTTCTCAAATGGTCGTATTGCGCAGCACTCCACCGCGTGGCCGCGGTGGCTACGGGGATGTTTGACAATGAAGAGAGACGATTCAAAACACGGTCCTCCCGCTTGCGGTAGCCACCATCGCCAGATGGTGGATATCCGATTCGGAATATTCAATAGTCGTTCTGGTCGTTGTCCAGTCCACTTGGCTTCTCGGTTCTATCCAGGGAGATAGAAACGGCTAAAATTCGTACCAGTGTTGGTAACAAACAGCGAGCGGAATAAACCGGGGTGGTACGAACAATCCGATGAATCGTCAATACATCTACACCATCGAACGGCTGACCAAACGACGCGGGCAGAAGGAAGTTCTGAAGGACATCTGGCTGGCATTTTATCCTGGAGCCAAAATCGGGGTTTTGGGCTCCAATGGAGCCGGTAAGTCGACCCTGCTGCGCATCATGGCTGGTGAAGATAAGGACTTCGACGGAACTGCTCGGCTGACCCAGGGGTTCACTGTCGGCTTTTTGCAGCAGGAGCCCCAGTTAAATCCGGACAAAGATGTCCAGGGGAACGTCGAAGAAGCGGTTTCTCAGCGCCGTCAGGTGGTCGATCGCTACACGCAAATCTCGGAACTGCTGGGGTCGGTCACCGACGACAAGCAGATGGAGAAGCTCTGCGATGAAATGGCCAAACTGCAGGATATCATCGACAGCAACAATCTTTGGGAGTTGGATCGCCAAGTGGAAGTGGCGATGTCGGTGATGAATCTGCCTCCCGGGGATGCCGCAGTCGATCGGCTTAGCGGTGGAGAACGGCGACGCGTAGCGCTTTGCAAGCTGCTGTTTCAGCAGCCCGATCTCCTGCTACTCGACGAACCGACCAACCACCTCGATGCCGAAGCCGTGGCGTGGTTGGAGCAACATTTAGCGCAGTATCCCGGAACCGTCGTTGCGGTCACGCACGATCGTTACTTCCTCGATAACGTCGCGCAGTGGATCCTGGAGTTGGATCGTGGGCAGGGGTTCCCCTTCGAAGGGAACTATACGGCGTGGCTGGAACAGAAGAAGAAGCGACTGGAGATCGAGCAGAAGCAGGCGGCCGCTCGTCAAAAGACCCTGTCTCGAGAGTTGGAGTGGATCCAGATGTCCCCCAAGGCTCGGCAAGCCAAAAGCAAGGCAAGAATTGCATCGTACGAGCAATTGGCTAGTGAGCAGTTTGAGGATCGGCCAGACGAATTAGAGATTCAGATCCCGCCAGGTAAGCATTTAGGTGAGGTGGTGGTGGAGGCCGACCATCTGAAAAAGGGTTTTGGGGACAAGATGCTGATCGAAGACCTGTCCTTCCGACTTCCCGCCGGTGGGATTGTTGGTGTGATCGGCCCGAACGGTGCGGGTAAAACGACGCTCTTTCGGATGATCACCCAGCAGGACAAACCCGATTCGGGCGATTTGCGGATCGGGGAGACGGTAGAATTGGGGTATGTCGATCAAAGTCGCGATTCGCTCGATCCTGACGCGACGGTATATCAGGAGATCAGCGGAGGGAACGACTGGCTGGAGATGGGCGGAAAGAAAATGAATGCTCGCGCCTACGTCTCCAAATTCAACTTCAAGGGGACTGACCAGGAGAAGAAGGTTGGGGCGTTGTCGGGTGGGGAGCGGAATCGGGTGCACTTGGCCAAGCTATTGAGGCGGGGTTGCAATGTGCTGCTGCTGGACGAACCGACCAATGATCTGGATGTCGATACGCTGCGAGCCCTTGAGGAAGCGATTCTCAGTTTTGTAGGATGTGTGGTGGTGACCAGCCACGATCGATGGTTCCTCGACCGGATTGCAACCCATATTCTCGCGTTCGAAGGGGATGGGTACGTGCACTGGTGCGAGGGGAATTTTCAGACGTATGAGCAACAGCGGAAGGAGCGGTTGGGGATTGGTGATGACCAGCCTCGCCGATTCCGCTACAAGAAACTGCATTCGTAATCCAGGGAACGCCAGACGATGGCTTACAAACGATGCGTGAGCGGAAGAGTCGACGAGGCGCCTGGTTTTTATTCCGTGATTGTTTTGAAATAGAGGATCTTGACTGTGACGATCACACGAGTTGGCAGCAATCAGAAGTATTCCGAAGGCTGGGACGCGATTTTCGGCGGCAGCCAGAAGTCACCCGGCGCGAAGAAGGCCAAGCCCAAGAAGGCAAAGGGTGCGAAGTCGGCGTCGAAGCGAGCACCAGCGGCCCCCAAAACCGATCGTAGCGTTTCTGCCAAGAAGGCTAACAAGGTCGTCAAGCCAGTCGCCACCAAGAAGGTGGTCGTCAAGAAAGCGGCTCCTCGCAAGAAAGCAAAGAAGTAGGCGGATTATCGACGCCTCTAGGCCCAGAGGGCCGGCACAAGAACTGCCGGTGGCCACTGCAACCGATGATGGGAGGAACCTTTAGTGGGGCTCCTCCCATCCAATGGAAAAGCGATTCATCGTGCCTCAGTAATTCAACCAGCTTGGCTGGTCATGCCGCTGGAGTTCTTCTTTCGCAACCGCTTGCCAATCAGACCCAGAATTCCGAATCCACCGATACAGAGGGTAGACGGTTCGGGAGTTGGTACAGGTGCTAGGCTAGCTTCCGAATCAAAGTATCCCTCCTGATACGATCCGACCACCCTGCCGCCCCACGGAACAAAAGCAGGCCCATGGATATCGAAGAATCCTAGGGTCAGCACGACGCCAGGATTCCAGGGGGCACCAGCTTGATTGCCGATTCCCTCCCAGAAGTAGTTGTGCAGTTTAAGTGGTGCCGGCTTTCCCGGACTGTCAAATCCGAATGCAGTCGCCTTGGCGTTGTCGATCTGGTTGAACCGCTCGTGATGGATTCCAGCGTGCGTTGGATGTTCCTCCACGTAGAAGTCCGCATAGTTATCGACATTGGGAACAAAATCTGGGCCAATCACAACGTTTCCAGTGTTCCTCAAGAAGTACTTGTAGTTCCATCCACCGGCGACTGGTTCAGCGACCGAACCAACTAGCGCGTAAGCCTTCCTTAGACCACCACCCTGATCCAGACTGATTTCGCCTTGGGTGGCAAATCCAGGGACCGGGGCAATTCGGTCAGCAACGGTTACCGACGCTCCTCCCAGTTCAAGTTCCCACATCTCCCGAGAGGGGCCGTGAACATCGTCAAAGCCAATCGTGACGGTAGCTCCGGCATTGATGTCCAGATCTCTCCAGTCGTAATTGTGTTGCGGAAAAAGAGGCTTGTTGCGATCGTATTGAAAGATGCCCCCATCGTTTTGAAAGTTCTGCTCATCATGAAGCCCTGCATGGCCTCTCAGTCGGTCTTCCGCGACGGTCCAACGAGCGTTATCAACGATGTTTGCCCCCTTGTTGGTGATTTGGTAGCGGTACTCGAATAGATTGGTGGCGGCGTTATGGTTCACCGTCCATCCGACCTCCAATGGCATCCCTGGGAAGAGAATTCCTGCCTGAATTCTGGAAGGTAAAAGAGTGCTGGTGACGACGGCAACCACCGCGAGGGAGCTGCGGAGCAGCCAAGGAAAGAAAACCCGCATCGTGAAACTCCTGAATGTTGCCGCCGTCGCTGCCCAACGATTTGCTGGAGGAATCAGCACAAGCGGTTGTGAGACTCGGTCGCGATCCACCGGGAATCGAACCTGCGATTTGGTGTCAATAACGGCACCGATCACGCGGGCGGCGCGCGTGATTCGACCATTTGCGAGGACGTCGCCGCCGCCTCGCGTGCATCGGATGGTTGGGCGAATAATTGTACCCTTATGCTACGCTTGCCTCGCAAAGATGAGCGGACCGTCTTCTACGTCGTATCAATAAAAGACTCGATGCTCCGCCTGCAAACAACAACCACGAGGATGGTTCAGGTACTACTGCGCCATTTGTTTCAAAAGCGACAATAGCTCCGCCGGTAAACAAGTCCGACGCGGAGCTAACTGTCCAGCCCCCAGGGTAATCGGGGTCCCACAGCCAGGGTGACGTTGCGACTCGAATTCCGGGCAATGAACTGGTGTAACCGCCTGTGAATGAGTAGTTTCCGTAAAAGTCGTACGTTGCTCCCCCCATTATCCATTCACCCACATCAATCGCAGTGTAAAGTGACGGGGCGTTAGGGTCGCTTACGTCAAACGGGCCAAACGCCGGCATGTAGAGGTGATCCCCGTTCGCCCAGTAACCGCCGTCAATCAAGAGATCGCGTATAGACCCCTTGCGCGGAGCATCACTAGCAATGACGTTATCGACACCCTTGCAGGACTTTTCGCGAAACGAGGAGTCCCCAAACATATTCGAAGCGACAACGGCCCGGAGTTTGTTGCTCATGCGATCCAGAACTGGCTCAAGTCGATGAACGTAGCGACTCTTTACATTGAACCAGGAAGCCCATGGCAGAACGGGTATGCGGAGAGCTTCCATAGCCGTCTGCGCGATGAGTTCCTGGCAATCGAGGAATTCGAAACCCTGGGGGCCGCAAAAAGGCTCACTTGGGCCTGGAAGGAAGACTACAACAGCTGCCGTCCACACACCAGCTTGGCCTATCGGACCCCAGCGGCTATCGCAGCCGCGTGTGTTGCTTCCGCTTCGGCTGCGCCTACGCTCCAGCACCACACGCGTGTGCCACCGACCTCACCAGTTACCCAATTGTTACCTTCATAGCGAGTGGTACAGAAATTT
>JBEISR010000026.1:0-68093 GCA_040375295.1 Planctomycetaceae bacterium | reverse complement strand
GGTGGCCGAAGGAATCAACAGCAAGATCATGGCTATCAAGCGCCGAGTGGGTGGCTACAGAAACCGGGAAAACTTCAAGACCGCCATCTTTTTCTACTGCGGCGGTCTCGACCTCTACCCACGATAAAGCCGGATGGACCGCAAATTACGCAGTTTTCTCAGGTGAGATCACGAACAACCTCGTTTATGCCAACAGCAACCAAGGGATTCGGGTTGAGCGAGGCAATGGTGCACGCATCACGAACAACACCGTCAACCAACCCGTCGGCAATGCGGTGCTGATCGAAGGAAACTCCACCAATGTAGCCCTGCGAAACAATATCCTCTGGGTGGATGCTGGCTACGACATCTACGTTGCCAACGATAGTAAGACTGGTTTTTCAAGCAACTACAACTTGCTTTACACAGGTCCCGACGTCAACGCCAACGTCGGCTATTGGGATCAAGGTGGGGTTACCAAACGGGATACGCTTGCCGATTGGCGACTAGCGACCGGGCAGGACGGTCGCTCGATCGATAGCAATCCCAACTTTGTCGACCTCGACGGGGCTGACAATGTGCTTGGATACAGCACACTGGGTACCGGATACAACGGTGGCTTGGATGACAATTTCTATCAAGCCCGTCTTTCAGGAGCCATTGACTCTGCAGACGCTTGGGCTGCTCCCGCAACCGACATCCTGGGGCGTCCTCGGGTCAACGACCCAGGGGTTGGCAACACCGGCTCGTCCGATTACGTCGAATCTGGACTCGGATCCAACCAGTTCGTCGCCGCCGGAACCGCCCAAGGCTGGCGCAGCAATGGAACCTATTGGAATCTCAACTTTCCCGCAGGATTCACCTTCCCGTTCTACGAATCGAACTACACAAGCGTATCGGTCTCGACAGAGGGTTTCCTCTATTTCTCGGGGCCTATGTCGCGAGGTGACAACGCGAATTCCACCGACAAACTGAAGGCCAATCGCATCATTGCTCCGCTTTGGGACAACCTGCGAACCGATGGTACCGGTGACAATATTTTCGTCGACACCTCGGTCGCAGGCCAGGTCACGATCCGCTGGAATGCGACCAACGAAGCGAACGACGCGGATGTGAATTTCTCCGTGACTCTCGTGAGCGATGGCACGGTCCAATTCCATTATGGCAGTGGCAACACCGGCCTGACTCCGACGGTTGGAATCTCGCGAGGGGATGGCAACATCCATGTCCTCTCGACCTACAACAACGCCAGCACGCTGACGAATGCCGAATCGATCCGATTTGTGCTTACCCCTGGAGTCACTTACGCCGACATGGGAGCCTACGAGTTTCGAGGCAATTCGAATGATGCCTCGCCACCCCAAGTGTTAGGAACTGACCCCGCCTTTATCGAGGTATCCGGTGCACGCGACCTGGACCTCAATCAAATCAAGGTTTTCTTCAGCGAAGAAGTCAACGCGATCGATGCCAAAGCTCCTGCCAACTATGAGCTTCGCCGGGCAGTCAATGGGACTTTTGGTGACTCGGACGATGTCATCTATCCGCTGACACCAAGCTACAGCTACAACTCATCGACCGCCGAAAGCGTGACGGCCCTGAGCATTCTCCCCTCGGGAAGCGCGCGGCCCGACGGCGATTACCGTTTGACCGTATTCGGACGATCCAGCAACAGCATCCACGATACGGCGGGCAATCGTCTTGACGGCAACCGAGACGGCACGGTGACTGGCAGCAATCCCGACGATTATGTGCGGCAGTTTTACATCGGAAATTCCGCACCTACGAATATTGCTCTCTCGAAAAATACCGTCGCCGAGAATGCCGGTGAGAATGCTTTGGTAGGAACATTGAGTTCCAGCGACCCGGACGATGGGAATTCGTTCACATACACTCTGGTCACTGGTACCGGAGATACAGACAATTCTGCGTTCAATATCAATGGGGCGGATCTGCGAGCGACCGGCAACTTAGACTTCGAGACCAAGTCGAGCTATTCGGTACGAGTCCGCTCGACCGACCAGGGTGGACTGTGGATCGAGCAGGATTTTGTTATTACGGTGACCAACGTCAATGAGACGCCAACCGGTATTTCGCTATCGTCGACGTCGATTGCCGAGAACGCTGGAGCGAATGCGACGGTGGGAGCCTTGAGCACCAGCGATCCAGATGCGAGCAATACATTCACCTACACCTTAGTCACCGGAACCGGGGACACCGACAATTCTGCGTTCAATATCAATGGGGCGGATCTGCGAGCGACCGGGAACTTGGACTTCGAAACCAAGTCAAGCTATTCGGTGCGAATCCGTTCGACCGACCAGGGTGGACTATGGTTTGAGAAGGATTTTGTTATTACGGTAACCAACGTCAATGATGCGCCTGTTCTTGTGGGTTCCGGTGGATCGGCTAGTACCAGTGGAGCCGCAGTGGTCGTCGATCCGGGGATTGGGTTAAGCGATGTCGACAGCGGGACGATCGCTGGTGCGGTGATTTCGATTGCCCCAGGATTGGTTGCCATCGAGGATCGGTTGCTATTTGACAATACGGCAGCAATCACTGGTGCTTACGACGAAGCGACGGGTGTCCTGACACTCACTGGAACGGATACCATATCGGCCTACCAGTCCGCGCTGAGATCGATCCGCTACCGAAATGTTAGTTCACCACCGACCTCCGGAATTCGCACGGTTTCCTTCCGCGTCAATGACGGTGGCGCCGTCGATGCGCTGAGCAATATCGTGTCGCGTCCAGTCGACGTGGTAGCGAATTCGGCACCGAGTCTCGGTGTCGATGCGGCCAGTGTTTCCGGATTTGAAGGTACGACGATCACGAACACAGGCACATGGTCGGATCCCGACACGGGGGACACCGTCGCTCTCTCCGCTTCGGTTGGAACGGTGCAGAAGAACGCCAATGGGACATGGCAGTGGAGTATCGATGGCCTGGATGATCTGGCCTCCACGCTGGTGACGATCTCGGCCGATGATGGCAAAGGAGGCACTGCAAGCGTCCAGTTCCATTACTCGGTCACCAATCGCGCCCCTCAGTTGGCCAGCAATTCCGCAACGGTGGTCGGCCCGGTGCTCACGGTTTTGACCAACTCGGGAACCTGGTCGGACGTAGCGGCCGATACCGTCAATCTCACGGCTTCGATCGGTTCCGTAGTCAAGAATACCAATGGCACTTGGAATTGGTCTTACACCCCCACTGCGGCGATTTCCAACCAGACGGTGACCATTACCGGCACCGACGAGGATGGTGGCTCCTCCACCGCTACATTCCAGATCACCGCGCTGGTGACGATCACCAATTCGAAGGTTTTCTACAACGGTTCGGGATTTGAATCGACAGGTGGCGTCTCTGGTGCATTGGATAGCGGCAAGCAGTTGCTTCGAGCCAGTGGTTCAGCACAGACGACAACCTTTGCCAACGTGATCAACTACAGTCGCGGGATCAACGGAGTGATTCTGGATGTAGCCGGCTTGGCCGCTTCATCGCTGGCTGTCGACGACTTTATCTTTAGAATGTCGCCGCAAGGCGCCAGCGGGACGCAGAACCCAAGTACCTGGGTTTCGGCTCCCGCACCGATGGCCATCGACGTAACCGCAGTAGCAGATCAGCCATCGCGAGCTCGCCTGGAGTGGGCGGATGGAGTGATCACCAATCGCTGGCTTCAGATCATCGTCAAGGCGAATGCCAACACGGGGCTGACTGAGCGAGATGTTTACTACTTGGGTCATGCACTGGGTGAGGTCAATGGGGTTGCACCGTATCGATTGACATCGGCCGACCTGAGCGCCGTGCAGGTTTCGATCAGCACAGCGATTGTGCCGATCACCGACATGCGGGATGTGAACAAAGACCGACGCATCACCAGCGCCGATTTTTCGTTCCTGCAGAGCCGCGTTTCCAATTCGGTGCTGATCGGCAACATCACCATTCCCGCATCCGGTGATGGGGGTGAAGGCGAAGGGGGATTGGGCACCTTTGGTATCGACTCGGGGGCTAGACTTCCTGGCGGAAATGATCCGATCGACAACGATCAGAAGCGATCGGGTGGAATTGGAGTGCGAGACACTGGAGCCATCCATGGGGTCCGCAGGGAGCCAATGATGACAGTTATGGCAGTGCTGGCTCGGTATGGGGAGTCGGAAGGGGGTGGCTCGGAAAGCCAGGGCGAAAACGACTCGGCAGGTTCTTCTTACGAATCGCTTGCAGATTATCTATTTTCGAATCTGGGTCGCCAGCGGCGTTCGTTCTGGGATTTCGGTTTATAGGTATGTCAGCCGAGGAATCGTTGAATCGCGTGTGTGATTCGGCCCAAGGCCAATCGTCTGAAAGGAAGGTGATTATGGTGCGTTTTTGCTTAACATTGGTCATGCTGCTGGGTTTTCTAAGTTCGGTCGGAAAGGCGGATATCGTCTTCTCCCTCTCGCCGCTCAGCCAGACCATCACGCAAGGATCGAATGGGATCTTTGAGGTCTTTGTTCGTTCCAGCTCGGGTACGCAGAAGGTAGATGGTATCGACGTGAACGTGAACGCAGGTGCAGGAAACGGCACCGGTGGCAAATTCATTTCGGGCGTCACCTTCTTGCTGGGGTCAACACCCTTTGACATCACGACAACCACCGGTCAGGCCTTCTCGACCAATTTCCAGTTGGGCGGGATCGACGTTGGTACCACCGATCAGCTTTACGGCCGATTGACGCTGGACACCACCGGACTGGCATTGGGGACCTACACGATGTCGCTGGATCAGTTGAACGCCAACAGTCCGACGCTGGCGGGACTTCCTGTTCAGGGGTTCAATGCCACCTACACGATCACGGCGATTCCTGAGCCTTCTTCGGTGCTGCTGGTCAGCGCTGTGGGGTTTTACGGATGGCGCCGAGCGCGTCGGACGAAGCCTAGCCTTCGCTGATGCGAAGAGGCGTCGATGACGCGGGTAAGAGATCACCATCAGCAGGGGTACTGCGAAAGCCCCAAGCCTCGCAGTACCCCTGCTTTTTTGTCAGTATGCGTACCACCAATTGCTAGCCTGCTACAAAGAAAATGATCCATGCGTTCTGAGGGTCTCGCGAGCCTTTTGCATGGAGCCCTTAGAGTAGCAAGCAGTGACGGAAACGGGACTCACCAGAAAAGGTCGTGGCGAAGTGGCGTGATGCAGCAGTCATGCTGAATGCCGGCAAGGACCTTGCGGCGGTCCTTTAGCACGTGGAGGTAAGCGAGAGCATGTACGAACGTTGGAAGAATCAATACGGCTGGCTAATGGCCAGCTGTTACCTTCGCTGGGCTCCCGTGACAAAACATCCCAACACGATGACGGTAGCACCGACATCGACTCCGGCCCCCAAGTATCTGACGATAAAAAATCGAATCGGTTGGCAACGGTAGCTGGCGAAAGTTACCTCGCCATCATCAGGCTTTACGGCCCAACCGAGGCCGCGATCGAGACAAGCTGGAAGGCTGGTGATTTTCAGCAAATCAAGTCAACCAGCGACTGAGGCGCTTCTGCCGCCTCGGTAAGGACTTTCTCCCTTCCATTCCTGCGTTCCATTTGCGACGGCAAAGTCTTGGAAAGTTCCGCGATCCACAGCGTCTTGGTGGGTAAAGACTGACAGTTTCTTCTTTGCTTCCTGTCGCGACCGCTCGTCGACAAGGCGATTTCCAGCCCAGAGTTGTCCTTTCGTGCGCCGTTGGAAGAGGGGGTGATAGACTGTGGGCAAAACACGTCGCGTCGATTTCTGGTTGCTGCGTGGCTTTCGCTTGAAGGATGCATCATGGGCAGTCTCGAATCCAATGACTCGTATGATCTGGTTGTCTTCGGCGCCACCAGCTTTGTCGGGCAGATCGTCTGCCGGTATCTGATGGAACGATACGGCGATTCGAGTTCTCTGCGCTGGGCGATGGCGGGGCGGTCGCTGGACAAGCTTCAGATGCTGCAGGAGAGTCTTGGCCCCAAGGCGCGAGGGATCGGCCGGTTGGTGGTCGATGCGCGCGACCGGGAAACGCTAAATGCCATGTGCCGTCAGACGCGAGTCGTCGCATCGACGGTTGGGCCTTATGCCCTCTATGGCGAACCGCTGGTGCAGGCCTGTGTCGATTCGGGGACCGACTACTGCGATCTAACGGGAGAGGTGCCGTGGATGCGGAGGATGATCGAACGCTACTCACACTTGGCGAAGCAATCGGGAGCGAGGATCGTGCACTGCTGCGGATTTGATTCGATCCCATCGGACCTGGGAGTCTGGTTTCTGCAGCAGGAGGCACTTTCCTGCTTCGGTCAAGTTTGCTCGCAAGTCAAACTCCGATTGGCAGATGCCAAGGGGGGCGTATCGGGCGGTACTGTCGCCAGTCTCCTGAACGTCGTTGAGGAAACTGCTGGCAGCCGGAAGCTTCGAGAGCAGCTAGCAGATCCCTATTGGCTGTGTGTCGATTTCTCGGGGGAGCGGATCCGGCAGCCCAGCGACATGCCCATCGCATTCGATCCCGACTTCGATCGATGGATCTCTCCTTTCGTGATGGCTGGCATCAACACGCGCATCGTGCATCGCACTAATGCCTTGTTGGGGTATCCCTATGGTCGTTCGTTTCAGTACGACGAAGCAGTGCTGAAAGGGAAGGGAATCGGCGGCAGGATTCTGGCCAATGCCGCGGGTCTTGGGCTGGGGGCTTTCATGCTGGCCACTGCGTTCGGTCCGGTGCGTCATCTGTTGAAGCGATGGATTCTCCCAAAACCGGGTGAGGGGCCAAGTGTGGCGACACAGGAAAAAGGGTATTTCGATCTGCGACTCTTTGGTCGAACGGCGCAGGGCCAGACGCTGCAAGTTCAAGTGACTGGGGATCGCGATCCTGGCTATGGCTCCACGGCCAAAATGCTGGGCGAGGCGGCTGTCTGCCTGGCGACCGATCTGGATCGTTCGGCGCGAGTGGGTGGCTTCTGGACTCCGGCCTCTGCCTTCGGCGACCGATTGCGGAAGCGACTGGAAGAACGAGCGGGTGTGAAGTTCGTGCGAATCTAGTGGCGACGGAGTGAGGATTTCAGGGGTGCGGTGAGCCGATGCCTAAGTCCTCTGTCGCCCAGCAGGGGCCTTGTATCGGTTGCAAACGCTATTTCGGGTCCATCCGACATTGCTGTGGGTCGTATCCGTCCGGCCGACCGCAGTGGGCGGGATGGAGTCGTAGGGGCAAGAGCTACGGATGCGAGGCGTACGATGGATCTCAACCTTCCTGGGGGACGGTAAAAAAACCGACCTCACCTCCCCTACAGCTGAGTCGCAAACAAACCTCAACCTGGAGGGTCGCTGCGTGCTGTGGCCAAGGGCAATTCTTGAGTCGCGGCAGTGAAGCGATCGTAACCCACACAATTTCCGGATGGACCCTTAAGGTTCCAATGAATCGCCAGATCGAATTGCGCAGGAAACCGGTCGTCATGCAGAAACGAATGATCTGCGTCTTGTCTTTCTTCGTGTTTTGGCGTCTTCGCGTGAGACCAACCGACTCCCCTACCCAATCGAGAGGGCCGTCACGCGGTAAGAGCTTCCCCGCTTGGCAGCCAAGTGATTAGCATTTTCTTGGGTGGCGGCAGACCATAGAAGCCTACTGATTGGCTGTCTGGGATCAGCGCCCAAAGAAATCTCAGATCGATCCCATTTCGAGCTTGCTTTCAGAAGAGTGTACTGCGGAACGATTTTTCTACTGATGAGGGTTTCCAAGGATCGATGAGGGAATACGAAGAGGGAAAAGGGTTCAAGGCGGGTGATCGAGTGATGAAGAATCCTGAAACATGGCTGCCCAATGCCTTTGATGCTTGGGGGCGAGGCGAAGGAGTCGGGGTGGTGGTGGAGCCGCCATTTCCGATCGAGGATCTGGACTTGGTTGATGTGCTGTGGCCAGCGGGACGATGCATGGAACCGATCGAAGGATTGCGACTGGCTTCCGATGACCACTCGACCGACCTAGCGGGTTAGACTGCAGTTTCTGTTAGAAGATTTGGTTCCTCCGTTCTTGGCGAGTCGTGCTGGTCCAGTCAAGGAGCTAGAAAATGCTTTTCGAAGAGACAAACTTTCATCTGATTCTATTGCTGGTGTTTCTGGCGTTAAATTTTTTCTTCATGTTTTGGTTCTTTAAGGCGAAGTCGATCGAAGGTCAGCAAAGAAAGTGGCTGTGGTGGCAGCGTGGCATCGCCCTTGGTCTGGGGGCGGTGCTTCTGTGTCTCTGGTTTCTTCTGCCGCATACACCCGTTCTCTCTACCTTCGGTTATCCGGAGCAGACTGCCGATATCGATACTCCGGAAAAGCTATTGCGTTATCTGCAGGGGACGAATCGAGCGTTGGTGCGCACGATTGATGTGCTGCGTAATTTCTTGTTTGTCTTCGTCTGGATTTTTTTGGCGTCGATCTATGGACAAAGCAAGTTGATGACCAAAGAACTAGATAGCAAGAGATCTACCGAGGTAGAGCATGGTGGGGAAACGAAGTAGCACTTTTTCCGCCATCGCTTTTGTTTTGCACCCGCGATACTAACGCGATCCCCGACCGTGATCGAAGCGATGGTTCGAGGGATGGGGGCTGATTGATACCCGGTGGCTTTGTCCCTCCAATCGCAAAGCGTGATGGAGGGTTGCGGGGGCTTGTTGCAGTCGCCAAGATTGCAAAGAAGGTTACGGGGATTCGGGACGGCTTGAGTGCAGAACTCGCATCTGGACCGCCACACATTGCAGAAGCTAATAGGGCAAAAGCTAATAGGGGACCAGCGATCGGGTGAGGCGGGGATGAAAGTCGGTTGGAAAGTCCTTGGCGGAATGGCAATTGAGGAAGTATTTCCGATGGGATCGGACCAAAATGTTCAGCGAAAACTGAATGACTCGGGTTGGACCGCTCTGTTGCTAACCCAACTGGGCATCCTGTTGGGGTCGATCCTGCTGGGCGCCATCCTGGGGATGGCGGTCATGTACTTCTCACTCGAAGGGCAGCGAGCTGCCGCACAAGGAGTGGTCGTGGACGTGACTTTGGATGCAACGGGTAGTTTGGTTAACGGCGTCATGACGGCTTACGTGGGCGGAGGTGGAGGAGCGATATTGGGAGCGATTTTTGGCTTCCTGTTTCTGCTCTTCATGACGCCTCGCTGGCTTCTCCCCAAGCTGAAGCGTTATCCATGGCTCTGGCAGTCGGACTCATCCGACGAATGATTGAGGAATCGTGTTTGACGTTGGGGTGCCCATTTCAACTCGATGCATGGCGGCTTTTGAACAGCCAGAAGATGGCCGCCATGCATCCGACAGCAGCTCCTAGATAGCTGAAATTGTGCATCGTACCGGCGCGAGCGAACGCCAGATCGTCGTCGATCGCATTGCCGTAGCGAGATAGCGGCTCGATCGTCTCCGGATCCCCAGTCACCATCGCCAGCAGCAGTCCCAGTAGTCCGATCGCAGCGGCTACGACGACCACTATGGCAAAGGCTTTTCCCGTCCGGTGCGCCCGTTGGGTGGGCTGGCTGGTGCAATGCGCGAATGGGAGGATGCATGCCGCCAGAAGTGGTCCCATCCACCAGGAAGCTAGCCAGCCGACGATCGACGCACCCAGTCGCGGCGGCACAGTGGTTGGGATGCGAAACTGGATGAACTTGAAGCGAGTGAAGTACTCTTGAGAGACGGTGAAGGAGATCTGGTTGTGGAGAGCGCCGAAGAGACCTGCCAGCAGGCAGGCGAAGGCTACCCAGAGGATGTGTTCTACACGAAGTCTCGCAAGTTTCATGGCGTTGGAATCTGGGAGTCGGCCTGGATGTAAAAGGGGTTGGCGAGCAACCAGGGGTATTGTTCCTCCGCTGTTTCGATCCACCCTTCGACACGGTAGATTCCCGGAGTCACCAACTTCCAGGATGCCACTTCCCCGGAGCTTTGTTCGATCGGTTCTCCATTGCGGATCAGTCGCCACTGGCATGGGATTGGGGCATGTGCCCGAAGGTCAAGCGGTAGCTGAGCTGCGTCGATGCGACTTCCCAGTTCCCACCGTTCACCGATACCATCTTGCTTGGGCTTGTTGATGGTGATTTGGGTTCCCTTGGAGTCGGCAAGCCAGTCGAAGGCGACCCAGCCCCTTCCCTCTTCTAGAGCCTGGAAGACATGATCGCGGTCGAGCGATGGGACCAGCAGATGGGTACCGGCATGGCGAAGGGAATACTCGTAGGGATCCAGTTGAGCCTGGAAGAGGATCGCTCCTTCCTTTGCATCAGAAGGGATTTTCAGGAAGGGAGCGACGACCAACTTAGGCAGTTTTGCGAGAGTTTCTCCCAGTGCGTCTTCGATGGCTACTTCAGAGCTGGAGGCCAGTCGGATGCGGATGCCGATGTTCTCATGGGCATCGTTGGCAGCGACGCCGGTGTGGGGGGCGATCTGGCAGAGTTGGTCCCATCGCTTCAGGTAGTCCTCTGGGTAGGTCTGCAGCGCAGAGAAGGACTCTTGCGGATAGTCGTTGAAGAGCTTGGCCAGAGCGACCAGTTTGATCGGATCACGCAAGGCTTTAACGAGCGATTCCTGTTTCTTGAAATCGGCGTGCGTGTTGTAGATTTCGACGCCAGTGATCCCTGGCACCTGCCACTCCATCCGTTCTTCCAGGTGGGAAATAAAGATATGACCGCCGCGTCGTCGTACGATTCCCGCTAGTTCCTCGGGAGCCGCTTGCAGAAATGGCCGCAGGCTGAGCGTTGGGTAGACCAGCATCCCCTGCGTTTCGGCTCCTGGAATTAGCAGCACCCCTTCCTTCATGCCGGCATGCCCCTGGGTGTAGAAATCGACTTCCTCCGAAGGATGCTCGGTGAACATCAGCACGTCCGTGCCGGCTCGTTTGGCGGCAGCGACGATCGCATCGATCTCTCCACGGCTGTCGTGTGAGAGCTTCGAGTGGACATGGAGATTGGCGCGAATGTGCTGGAGCGACGAGCGGGCGGGGACTTCCTTTCGCTGGCTAGCCAGTTGTTGCCGCGTCTGCTGCATCTGGTCCAGCCATTCCTTTTGCAGTCGATTGAGTGCCTCCTGGGCAGCGCCGACTTGCGAAAGGATGAACCAGAGAGGGGCGATCCAGAGGCAAGCGAGATGGACGCGGGAGCGTTGGGATTTAGGGGCCATCACGGAAATTGGTCCTGATGTTCTAGGGCGTTCTGGTTCCCATGCCACGTAGTTCGATCCGTCCTAAGTTGGAATGATATCACACTTGCTTCGTCGCCTCAGAATGGTCATTTTGGTCGATGATGAAAGGTGCCACCCACCTTTTGTGTATTTGCTCGCTTGCGGTAGCCACCGTCGCCAGATGGTGGAAGTGCAGTCATTCAGAAGGTGCCACCCACCTTTTGGGATTTTGGGCGATTTGCATGGCCGAGACGGCCATGCCAGTGCTTTTCATGAATAGCTATCATTCAGAAGGTGCCACCCACCTTTTGTGTATTTGCTCGCTTGCGGTAGCCACCATCGCCAGATGGTGGAAGTGCAGTCATTCAAAAGGTGCCACCCACCTTTTGGGATTTCGGGCGATTTGCATGGCAGAGACGGCCATGCCACGTGGGGAGTCGATGTTGCTGGCATTTGATGATGGCGATGCAGCTAGGTCGTTAGATACAGGCGTGAGCACCTGCAATCCATCCCTCTTCCTGCAGGACCTGTTCCATTTGCTGGCCGGTCAGGTCCGGCGGTGGGGCAAGCCAGCGGACCAACTGTTGCTGGCGATCCAGGTCCCGCAAATGCTGCGCGAGGGCTGCGACCTGCGCTTGATCGATGATCGACTCCGGATGCTCGTCCTGCCATTGGCTTACCTGCTGCCTGGCTATCCCTGGCCAAACTTCAGCCAGGACGATTTGTGGCCAATCCGATGATGGGCTGGTGAGAAAGCCTGTCTCCATTGGCCAAATCCCGATCGCATCCCGAAAGGGCGATTCGAATCGCAATCGATGGCACATCGCCAGTCCCAGCAACGACTGACTGCCCACCGAACCGACTCCCATCAGCTTCCATAGTTCCTGCGTCCCAGGGAGCCTAGTCTCAACGGTCCGCTTTCGGGCTACCGAGCGACCTTGAGACAAGAGAAATGGGAAGGTAGGGCTGTGCGCTGGTAGGTTCGGCAGATCGACGCGTTGAGGGCGACCCCAAAAGGGGCCCGGCAAATGACCGCCCGATACGATGGCGTTCCAGTGTGCGGCCGCCTGGAAGCGATTGTTCGACTGGTCGGGGTGATCTTCGATGACCTGCCGCACCTCCTGCCACCATCGTTGCCAGGGAGCACTTGGCCCGTCGAGCCCCAGGAGGTCCGACCATCCTGCAGGAGCCCCCAGGGAAAAATCAACTCCCAAGAAGACGCGCTGCCTAGCTTTAGATTGCGTGATTGCCGTAAGGTTTTGCTGTAGGTGCAGGAAAGCTTGATGACGCGTCCTGAAGTACAGCGTCTTCACCTCCCGCCCGGTCCGGTTGGCGTCAGCGATCCAAATCGCATCAGAACTGGGGTGAGCTGGGGAGGGGCGGCTACGGGCGCTCCAATCGAGCACCCAATAGCGATCGAAGAGGCCTTGAAATTCAGCTTTTCTACACGTGTTCTTCACCTGGATACCACATGGCTGGACCTTGGATCGCCTGGAAGACCGGTCAAAGGGCACTTTCCGACCGCAATGACTGAAAAAATGCTGTAAAATCGATAAATGGAGATAGCGGCTTCCGATTTTGACCGGCGGTCTATTTTTCTCAACCGCTTGCGTGACAGTCGGTCAAGTTCAACTATACTGTTGCTTCTCGACCAAGTTCCGAAACCTTTCCCCTAACGGTGCGAAAAACTCCGAGGTTACTAGATGCCCAAAGCATTTTGTTGGACCGGGTTTGGCGTTGCCGGCTTGGTCTTTCTTCTGTTTTTGCTCGATCTAGTCGCCGGGATTCCTTTCCAGAAGGCGTCCATTCTGATGGACATCCTATTCATGGTGGGATCCTTGATGCTGGCCTATTTGAGCTGGTCGGCTCTCCGAGAAGTCCGCTGACCTCTGCAATGCAGAAGCCTTGGCTGGTAGTTTCTTGCGAGCGGTATTGGTTGGGGGATTGTTCGTCCATTCCAACAACGAGGCTTTCTATGTGGAAAGTGGCGACACAGATCCTCGGTTCGCTGCAGGCGATTGTCTGCTATCCATCGGAGAGACCTGCAACCCATCTGGTGGTGCTCTGCCATGGCTTCGGGGCACCCGGAGATGATTTGGTGGGGCTGGGAGACCTCATTGCCGAGCGTTCAGACCGACTGGCGATCTCGCCGCTTCTGATCTTTCCGCAAGCTCCGATCGATCTGGCGGACGAAGGAATGCCAGGTGGTCGTGCCTGGTGGCGGCTGAACATGACTCAGTTGTTGATGATGGCGGAATCGGGTGGGTTTGACGAACTGAGAGACCAGCAGCCCCCGGGGATGGAGTCGGCACGTGCAGCGCTAGAGGAATTGGTGACGGTGGCAAGGCAATCCTACGGACTGGAAGAGACTCCCCTCGTCCTGGCAGGCTTTTCCCAGGGCGCGATGCTATCTGTTGACCTGGCCCTCCGAGGAGCGATCGAACCACCAGAGGGGCTGGTGATCTATTCTGGAGCCCTTCTATGCGAATCGGCATGGCGGCAAGCAGCGGGACGACTGGCAGGTACGCGAGTCTTTCAGAGCCATGGCACTCAGGACATGATCCTTCCGATTGAGACCGGTCGGTGGCTTCATGAACTGATCCAGGAGAAGGCGATCGACGTCCGCTGGTTTTCGTTCACCGGTCCCCACACCATCCCGATGCAAGGCATCGACGGAATGATGGAACTGCTGGTGGCCATTGGGACCGGAAAGGCCTAGCCCTCCCCTGCCCCAGCCTTCACCTTCTCGATTTGCAAATTTCTTTCCCATGAACCTGCCGCATCGCATCGATCAATCGATCTGCGAACGCCGGTAGGCATCCGCCAGCGACTCATCCAATCCAACGGTCCAGCGTCTTCCGTCGCTTTCAAATTCGGCATAGTTGGCACCGACAGCCACCACTTTGCCGATCACGCTCCCCAGTTTGATGGGATCTCCCACCGAAAGGAACAACGTCTTTCCTTCCAGCTTGGATCGGATCCAAACCTGCGGCTTGCCATCACTGCCGACCAGAAGGGCACTGATCGACGCCTGCGATGCGATGTCAAACGATGGCTCTTCCTTCTCTGGTGGTGGTGGAGGTGGCGGTTCCACCACTTTGATCGTCAGTTTCTGGAAACTGCTCTGGCTGGGCAAACCTTTGTCCGTGATGGCGATTGCCACTTGGTATTCGCCGAGTTCCTTTGGGGACCAGGAGATTTTTCCGGTGGCCTTGTCCAGTCGCATTCCCTGCGGGACCTCGCCATCCCAGGCATACTCCAGTTCGTGACCGTCCGGATCGCTCGCCCCAAGCTCATAGGAAAGCTGATCATCCTTGGCCACTTCGGTGCTGGCCATTTCGCGAACGTTTGGAGGGTGGTTGGCCGGAGCGAACAGGTTGCGGCCTACGATCTTCTGCTGGTATTCCGCCAGCGTCCGACCCACGCGATGCGAAATCGACTCGGGTGGCTTCTGCTTGGGATCCGCCGCATCCAGGCTGAGTGCATCGACAGTCATGCCAATCGCCAGCTTGTAAGGTTCATTGGGAACCAGATTGACCTTCAGGTTGCTGATCCGGTGCAGATAGTCTTTTTCATGGAACCGATAGAGCAGCGTCACCAATTGCTGGATGGTGCCACGTCCTGTGAGGTTGAAGCGATGATTGCGGTAGACACCCTTCTCCGTCTGCTCCGACGTGCGGCTCCATGTCGGTTCAGCCAGCCCCGATTCATCGACCACTTCCTGAAGCCAGGTGCGGTAGTCGAGGCTTGCCTGCTGGGGGTCGGTCGGCAGCGAACGGCTGGTCAGCTTCTGGAATTTCTCCCGAGCGAACAGTCCGTCGCTGATCGTGTTTTCCTTGTCGGAGATCTGCTTTTGGAGGTCGGCAATCCGAAGGTTCTTGTCGTTGAACCCCTTGCGGATACGTGAGATGATGAATTGAGATCCCACTCCGAAGACCAGCAGCAGGACAACTCCAACCAAAAAGCGTTCGCGCTGGTTCATCGGGCAGCTCCTTGATCCCCAGGCTGAGCTGGATCGGGTAGTGCAGGTACAGCAGGTTGAGCTTTTTCAGCTGGATCCCCCTGACCAGCCGAAGCGGGAACAGCAGCAGGTCCGGGAACCGCTGTAGGGATCGCTTCTGAAGGTTGTTGGGGAGAAGGTGGTGCGCCATCGGTTGGAGGTTGTACCGGGGCGAAAGGGGCATTGAGCGGTTGCTGGGGTGCCGTTGAACTGGAGTCCTGTGAGGCTTTTTCCACTGGCGGGGCGATCGGGGCCGGATCGGTGACGGGCGGCTTTCTGTCCTGTGAGTTTTCTTCCGCCTTGTTATCTGGCTTGCCCTCCGACGAAGTCTCCGATTCAGCCGCATCGCTGGGGCTCACCTGCGATGGCTCGGATGGCATGATCTTTCCGGGCTTAGGTGGCTTTAGAAGCAGTGCATCGATCTCGTCCACCGACTTGGGTTGGACGGCCATCGTCGTTGTGCCAATCCATCGGTACATCGATTTCTTGTCTCGCGTCTCGTTGACCTGTTTGCCACTGACGGCATGCCGATCGTCCCGCAGCTTTTCCTCAAAATCAGTAAGCAGTTCCGGTTCCACCATCGTCACCGGTCCGCTGAAGGTACCGATATCGGTTGCCGCGTTGAGGGTGTAGGCCCAGTCGCCGAACATCATCTGTTCGGGGGGCAGGGAACGTTCCGAGATGTAGACCATCTCATCGAGAATGTTCGTATCGGCCTGAAGGAACTTTTCTACCTTCTGCCAGTCGCGAATATACTTCCGCGATAGCTCGACCGTCTGGGTCATGTCGTTGTTGGCTTTTTGCAATCGAGCGATTTCCGAATCGAGTGCACGGTGGCGGCTGAGGTAGGCCCATAGCCCGATCGCTCCCAGGATCGCTGCAGCCGACGCAGCGGCAATGTAGTGCCACAACGGGCGTTTCACCTCGATCCGTCGACGCGGGTTGAGAAAATCGATCGAGTTGCTGGAGGTGCCGGCGGCCTGTGCCAACAAACCCACCGCGGGAACAAACCGTTCAGGATCATTGCCCGCGGCAGAGACGCTTGCCCCAGACTTCCAGGTCACCGCATCGCTCAGCCCAAGCGAATCGACCGCCAGTCCCGTTTCCTGCCGCAAGGTTGTGGCCAGATCCTGACCTAATCCAAGGTCGCCCCACAGCACCAGCCGCTCGACCGTCGCCTTAGGTTCCTGAGATTCGGCTGCAAACCTAGTCCGCTTGATCTCGCCCAGCAGCGACTTGACAGCCAGATCGACCTGTCCATCAGCGATTCTCGCGGTTCGCATCAGCGTTACGACACCGCTTTGCGATACGATCAAATCGAGTTCGTCCCCGGTGCGCTGAATCAGCAGGGAGGAACTGCTGGCTAGGTCTCCGCGAGCCAGTTCCGCCAGGGCTTGGGAGGCGAGCGGGCGCAGGCGGACTTGCTTGAGCGGAAGATTGGAGGTGGATGCAATCTTTTCCAGTCGCATCAGCGCGGGGCCCTGCATCGCGGCCGCCAGCACCATTTGATCGGTCGATCCATCGGAAGGCAGCGGCAGGTAATCGAGCGGCCACTGATCCCCCAGCTGCGCGAAGCGGCTTTGGGCGGCAAATCGGACCATGTCGGGCAGTTCGTTGGCATCAGCGGGAGGCAGCTGGAGGGATCGCAGTTCGACGCTGCTGCGATTGGCCGTCAGCAATAAATCCCCCTTGCCGATCGCTCCCTCTGCCATCAGCTTGGCCAGCGCTTCAGCGACCGCGGCTTCAGGAGATCCTGCATCGACCGACAGAGGAACGCTCTGTAGGAAATCGACTTGCACCGATCCCGATCCCGGGGTGCCGCCGACCACCCTCAGTTCTTTGGAGTCCCAATCGACGGCGATATAGCGAGCCATCCGTTGGTGTCCTTCTGGTTGAATCACCTAAAAATTGTTCGAACAATCGTTGTTTGCACAAGTATTCAGTCGTTTTCAGGGAGGCGGTGGTGCTGTCAGCCCCATCGCGGCTCCTCGAAGTCCCAAGGTTGCTGCCGGGAAGCCTCGCCCCAGGTGGTCCAGTCGCCGATAGGAAATCACGACTGGGGTCGCGTCGGCCGCATCGATCACTGCCTCCAGACGCGCTGACGAGGCGCCTTCTTCGAAGTAGCCAACCACCTGCGCGCGGTAGACATCCCCGCCTCCGGTCAACAAAGCTCCCATCGAGCGCATCTGTTCCAAACTGATGTAACCTTCCACCAGCGGCCAAGTCTCAAATTTGCGATTTTCCGATTCGCTGCCGTCACTGCGAGCCTGGAGGATTTCGTCGAGGATCTCCGTGGTCATGCCGGGCAGACCCGCGAGGATTTCTCTGGGGGCTTCATTGATATTAATTCGGCCGGGCAGAATTGGACTTTCTACCGAAGTGAGTTTGTCCATCAACGCCGGCAGATAGATTGCCATCGCGACAGGATCTGACGAAAAGGGGGATAAAAAGGTGGTCTGCTCTCCGTTGACATCGACGGTGAAGGAGGCGTCGATCAGTTCCAAGATCTGTCCGACTTGACCTTGCGCGGGCTGCGTCAGATCCCAGGCGACTTGGCTGGTGGCCGCAGCAGTCCAGGGGACCATTTTTCCTGCTCCACTCGAGCCACCGCCTGAAGAGCCTCCACCTCCCATGGACCCTCCGGCTCCGGGGCGACCACCACCGGGGCCACCGCCGCCAGGGCGACCGCCCCCTTGCCCGTCTCCGGTTCCGGGGCGACCACCACCAGGGCGACCGCCGCCACCCATACCATCTCCGCCCGGTCGCCCCCCTCCGGGCCGTCCTATCCCGCCGCCTTGTCCGCCGCCAGCACCAGGCCTTCCACCACCTTGTGCGCCGCCAGCACCAGGACCTGGTCTACCGCCTTGTCCGCCTTGTCCGCCACCGGCCCCAGGTCTTCCCCCCCCGGCCCCACCGCCGCCTCCTTGTCCACCGCCGCCTTGCCCTCCCCCACCGGGCCGTCCACCTCGCTGGGCTAGGTAGAGTCGATCCGGGTCAAGCTGAAGAGTCGGTTGGCGCACCGAGTGCTGCCATGGAAAGTCGAAGACCACGGTTCGATCGGACTTGAGCAGGGGAAGAGCGCCGGTTCGTCCGCCGGATCGGCCTCCCCCGCCGGCCCCAGGTCTACCGCCACCGCCACCGCCCCCACCGCCGGGACCTTGCCCACCGGCTCCTGGTCTGCCCCCGCCGGCCCCAGGTCTACCGCCACCGCCACCGCCCCCACCGCCTGGACCTTGACCGCCTGGACCTTGACCGCCTGGACCTTGACCGCCTGGACCTTGACCACCGGCCCCTGGTCTGCCCCCGCCAGCTCCAGGTCTTCCGCCACCGCCCCCTTGTCCGCCACCACCTACCGCTCCACCACCACCGTCACCGGTTCCGCCAGCACCCGAGGGCATACCCGCTTGCTGCTGGCTCTTGAAGAGCCGGTAGGCGATGACGAATGTAGCCCAATCTTCATTTCCAAGGGCTGTCGAAAGATCGGCCTGCAGTTGTGTCAGATCCTCTGCATTGACGAAGACGCGTGGGGTGCCTTGAAGGTCCTGATTTTTTTCGCGGGAGTAAAGCGTCAGATACTGGGCCCAGCCCAGGGATGGGGCGGACTCCCCTTCGGCGTTTGCGGTATTGGCGTTCATCATCGCTCCCGGTACGGTGGCAAGCACCCCGCCGTTGAGTTCTGATGCTTCCAGCGAACCGTTGCGGTTTTGATCAAGGCCAAAGAGCAATTGCGGCGTCACTCCGCGAACCAACAGCAGTTGCTCCACCGACTGCAAGGGTTCGTTGATCGCTCGATAGGGATTGGGTAGCTGGCTGTAGTAATCGCTTTCGGCACCAAACTCTCTTGCTTCCTCGTCTTCATCGATCCAATCGAGGATGGCATCGGCGATCTCTTCGGTCATCCCAGGTAGTCCCATCAGCAACTGTCGGCCGACGTTGGTGAGCGATCCAAGGGAATCGGCGGCGGAGCTCAGTTCGGAGGGGATTCCCATCGCCGATAGGTCGGCACCACCGGTCATCTGCTGCATGCCGCCAAACTGCTTGTCGATGACCACCAGCGCATTCAGATTCAATCGAGCGGATTCGTTTTGGAGACCGAAACGGAGACCCGAATAGCTTCCCATTTCATCCAGGTTGGGAGAGACGATTGAATAATTGCAGATTCGTTCGACGTTCCGATCGGCGATGACGTTGATCGCTTGGAAGTAGTCTGGGTTATCCCAAAGGCCTCCAGCTTCTTCTCGCACCTCGCGAGGACTGGAGAGGAACAGTCGCACGGAATCGAGTCCCGAGTCGGCGGCCATGCGCGCTTGTAGCTGCCTGCCGGCCAGTACCGATTCTTCGTTGCGCAGCACCATCGATTCGCTGAACGAGAGCGCCGACAGGGTCACTACCGAAATCACTAGCAACACCATCAACAGCAGAAAGGCACCGCGTTGGGCTGGGCGGGTGGAACCGACCGCAAGCCGACAGGGGCGATGCGGTTGACTTCTCTTCTTCCGTCGGCTCATGCTGATCTTCCTTTGTTCCATCCCTGCCTTGCCGCCTTACAGTCCAAGCGATCCCATGCCTGATGCATCATTGCCGGAACCATCTTCCGTGGAGGGTTTGGGCAGCAGCATGGCACCCGGAATTGCGACCGAAAGCGAATAGATCTGAATGCCGCTCGCCTGCAGCGAACTTGTATCCAGGCCCGATAGGACCAAGCCGGGCTGCACTGGATTCTCAGCGGCCACGATGGGATCCTGCATGGCGATAGTGATCGCAATGAGCGCCGGAAGCCCCAATTGGCTGGAGTCCCATTCGGTGAACCACTGAGCTCCATCGAAGTATTGGAACTGGATTCCAAGCACCTCGCTTGCCAGGATCTCACCGGTTCGATTGAGCGAATCGCCTTGTCCCTGTTCGGTTGCCCACTGGCTGATCGATCGATCCAGTTCGCGACGTACCAGACCACCACCACTTCCGACCGCAGCGCCTGTTGCTAGTGGATCCTGAACTCCATAACTGCTTGGGGCCTGGACCGTGTAGGAGATTTGCTTGATGTCGCTAGGTACATCGGCCAGTTGCCCACTGAATAGGTCGCGCTGTTCTACGAAGTATTGATCGGGCCGCGGCAGGCGACTGACATCGATCTGGAGAATCGCCTGGGTCCCATAGAGTCCCGGGGGTGGCGGCAGGGAGGAACTGTTGACGGTCGAGTCGCCAGTCGACAGGTCGGATGTTGCCGAATCACCGGTAGCTCCCATCGCCTGTTCGATCAGTCCACCCGCCCCACCACCGACCATCCCCGCTACGGCGCCCGAGAGCACTTGTTCCAGGGCGCTGGAATCGTATGGTTGGTAGCGGATGACGCTACGGATATCTTCGGCGATCGTCGTCAGGATCGTCCTGGCCAGCTGGGCTCGCTGTATCCGCTCCCGTGCGGCCGAATTCTGTGCGATATAAAGCTGGATCAGGAAGCCGACCAAGCTGGTCACAAGTACCGTCAAGCCCAGCGACAAAAGCAGTTCCAGCAGCGTGAAGCCAAGCCGTCGCTTTTCGATGCGCTGTCGATGGTGTTTGCGAGAAGCGATCATGGTGCACTACCTCCCGAAGTGGAGGCAGCACCTGCACCGCTGGCATTCCCGCCAGAAGAATCGCTGGGAGAACTGGTGGCGGGAAGCTGATCTAGTCCCAGTGCCGGATCGATCATCCATCGAACCAACTGGTAGTCGGTAGGTCTTGGGGATTGGCGGTTCGGGTCGTCGGTCACCTCCAGCAGCACGCCGATCATGTCGGGGATTTCGGGAGTCAGAATCTGTAGCTGGATGTACCACTGGGTAGGGGAGATCGACGAGTTGACTGGAGTCCAAGGCATCGCCTCGGGGAGGATCAGTCCCGCGACGATCTCGGACATCTTCGATTCGGCGATCAGCTGCGCTGCTAGCAGTTCCTGCGACTGCACGCCGCTGTCGCTGGCCAACTGCATCGACTGCACCAGTACCGCCGCTGCTGCTCCGAGAATCACTAGGGCCAGCATCACTTCCAGCAGCGTCAGCGCCGGGCGTTTTTTTCGGATCGATCGGATGGCTGGTTGGTGCATCGTTTATAGCTCCCCGGCGCCAACCGAGGCGAGGTCGACGAGGCGGCACTGACCTGTCAGGCCGCGGAGTTGGATCGAGCGTCGGCGACCGCGAGTGTCCTGGAGGACAATGATCGCGGTGGTCGAGGTGCCATCGGCGTAAAAGAGAATGGGTGTCGACCAAGTGGTGGTCGCTCCACCTGCCATCCCCGCCTCCTGTTCGGCCAAAGCGGCTCGCGAATCACGTACCGATTGGGCCGACGCGATCGTGACTCCTTCGGGCAACTGGATGGTGGTGCCAGAAGTCGGTGCGAGGGTGGATGCATAGGGATTGGACGAGCCGATCTCGACGCGTTGGCCGCTGAGATCGACCTGCGTGGCACCCGCTGCCGCATTGAGGCTGTCCTCCTGGGACAGCCAGGCATCCGACACGTACTGACGCCCACCGATCTCAAAGCGAAAGACCTGCGCCTGTCCGGTGCGCATCGCTTCGACGCGCGAGCCCTGCATTTTCAGTTCGATCCCCTCTGCCGATTCCTGCAACCTTCGCTCGACAATCATGCTGTCGTAGGTGGGGACCGCAACCGCCAGCGCCGCGGCCAGGATCGCCAGCACCAAGACCAGTTCTAGAAGGGTAAACCCTGCTCTGGATCTTTCGATCATCTGGTTTGGCATGGCGAAAAGGCTCCACCGCTGAAAACGACGTCAGCCGGGCTCCTTGCGGAGCGACCGGCCTGGATTGGTGGAGCGATCGAGCGGTTGACTCGATCGCCCCAAGGTGCGAACTGTTGCGACCTGCGGTCGCAAAACTCGCTAGTTGACGATATCGTCCTCGGTCCCCGACTGGCCATCGGGACCCAGGCAACGGATCTCAAAGGTGTTCCCATTGAGCTTGTATTCGTAGGGGCGGCCCCAAGGATCGGGCGACACCGGCTTTTCGAGCACCGGCGACCACTTCGATCCATCCGCCAAGTCGCTTGGCTTTTCATGCAATGCCGACAGCGAGGAGGGATAGGATCCCACTAGCAGGCGGTACTGTTTGAGCGAGTTGGAGATGGCGCTGACCTGACTTTGCGCCAGCTTCTTGAACGCCTCGTCCTGAGTCGAGAAAATGTTCACCACGACGATCCCGGCGATCACTGCCAGAATCACCACCACCAGGAGAACTTCCAAAAGGGTGAAACCTTTGCGACGGCCTAGCCGTCTCCTGCGTTGCATCATCGAACGATTCATCTTGTGACACCAACTCCTTTCTTGAGCGGTCGGCACCGCTGGGTGCCTCGCGATCCTCTTTTACAAACTACTGGAACTCTTGAGCACGGGAACCATCAGCGCCAGGACGACAAACATCACCACCCCTGCTAGCAGCAGCAGCATCAGTGGCTCCAGAAGTCGCACGGCGATTTCCAATTTTCGGAAGGTCGATTTCTCCAGACCTTCAGATATCTGTACTAACACCTTATCGAGCGTGTTGGACTCCTCAGCAACAGAAATCATTTCGACCACCGAAGGGGGGAAGTGGCCGCTTTCCCCCAACGGCTTGGCCAGTCGCTCCCCGGCAGTGATCGTTTCACTGGCTTTAGCGATCGCGTCCGAGAGGATCAGGTTGCCGGTGGCTTGCCGGGAGATCTCCAGCGAACGGAGGATGGGGACACCATTTTCCAAGAGGGTTCCCAGCACGCGGCAGAAACGAGCCACTGCGAGATTGAGGAAGACAGTTCCCAGAAGCGGCGTCTTGATTCTGGCCCAGTCGGCCAGTCGCTTCCCCTTCTGACTCGCCAGATAGCTTCGCAGGGCGATGAATGCGGCAGCGATCAATCCCAGCACGATATACCAGTACGATTGCATGAACCGACTCATTGCAAGCAGCAGTTCGGTGGCTGCTGGCAACGATCCCCGTTCTCGCATCCTCCCGAAAAGGGGTTCAAATTTCGGCACAAAGTAGACCAGCAGCACGGTGACGACGATGGCGCCGACCCCCATGATGAACAGGGGATAGGCGAGAGCTCCCAGCGTTTTTCCTTTGAGGTCTTCCTGCTGTTCAATGAAGCCTCCAACCCGCTCTAGGGAGTCTTCCAGGAATCCGCCTTCGGTTCCCGCCTTGACCATGTTGACCGACATCTCGTTGAAGACGCGGGGGAATTTGGCCATGGCATCCCCCAGCGACTCCCCCTCCTCGACCTTTGCCTTGACTTCGCCAAGCACCGTCTTGAGCGTGGGGTTGTTGGTCTGCTGGGTGAGGACCGTCAACGACCTGAGCATCGGAACGCCGCTTCGCAACAGCGATGCCATCTGCGAGTAGACGGTCGACATGACCGAACCTTTAACACGGCCGGTAACGCGAGCCTTGGTTCCCTTAGCGATCGTGAGCTGGATGGGAAAAAGCGATTTGGTACCCAGCTGCGCGGCCGCCTCCCGTTCGGAGGCGGCTGTCAGCATGCCGGTCACTTTTTTTCCGGCGCGGTCTCTGGCTACATAGGCGAAGTCAGGCATTCGGTACGCTTCGTTCTTCTTGGGTGCCGCAGGCTACCGGTCCCCTTTGGTCGCCCGCAATACTTCGTCCATGCTGGTAGTTCCTTCGATCACCTTGCGCCATCCATCCATCCGCAAGGTCTTCATCCCGCCGCGGATCCCCGCCTTCTTGATCTCGAAGGCGCTGACGCGATCATGAGCCAATTGACGCACTTCTTCGGTGGTGACCAGCAGCTCGTAAATCCCGAACCGACCCGCATAGCCCACCTGACGGCAGATCCGGCACCCCGAAGCTCGGTAGAGCTTCCCCGCCCCCAGCTGATCCCAAGGAAAATCATCGGGCACTTCGTCACGACATGGCTGGTAGGCTTCCTTGCAATGCGGACAGAGTCTGCGAACCAATCGCTGCGCCATCACTCCTTCCACGGTACTGGCCACCAGGAACGGTTCAATTCCCATGTCGACAATTCGCGTGAAAGCACTGGAGGCATCATTCGTATGGAGCGTGCTGAAGACGGTGTGGCCGGTAAGAGACGCCTGGATCGCATTCTCCGCCGTCTCGGCATCGCGGATTTCCCCCACCAGCACAATGTCCGGATCGTGCCGCAGAATGCTTCGCAGCGACGCGGCAAAGGTCAATCCGATTTTCGGGTGTACCTGGATCTGGTTGATCCCTTCCAGCTGGTACTCCACTGGGTCTTCGGTGGTGATGATCTTGTTTTCAGGTGATTTGATTTCCAGCAAGGAACTGTAGAGGGTGGTGGTTTTTCCTGAGCCGGTGGGGCCGGTCACCAGGATGATTCCGTGCGGCAGGCGGATCAGTTCACTGAAGATTCGGTAGGTATCTGGGTCCATCCCAAGGCTTCGCAGATCGAACTTCATCGCCCCCTTGTCGAGGATACGCATCACCAGGCCTTCGCCGTGGATCATCGGAATCACCGAAAGGCGGATATCGATCTCTCGGCCATGAACCTTCAGCTTGATGCGGCCGTCTTGAGGGAGCCGTTTTTCAGCGATATTCAGCCGGGCCATGATCTTCAGGCGGGAGATGATCGCGGCCTGGAAGCGATTGATCTCGACCGGGACTGGTTGGGTATGCAGGATCCCGTCGATGCGGTATCGGATCACCAAGCCCGAAGCCTGCGATTCGATGTGGACGTCGCTGGCGCGGGAGTCGACTGCTTCGACGAGGATTTCGTTGACCAGTCGGACCACCGAGGCTTCCTGAGCCATCTCGCTCATTTCGCTGCCGTCGGTGACGATGTCTTCGAGGAGTTCCACCTCCTCGTCTCCGTCTCCACGGGCTGCCATCAGCCCTTCGACCGTCTCGCTACCGACCCCCAAATGCTTCTTGACCAGTTTGGCGATCTCATCTCGCTCAGCCACCACCGGGGTAATCATCAAGCCGGTGGTCGCGGAGGCTTCATCGAGCGGGTAGAGGTCGAGCGGGTTGCTGGTGGCGACGACTAAAGAGGATCCTTCGCGGCGGATGGGGAAGATCGCATGGCGGTAGATCAGCTTTTGGGGAAACTGCTTGAGCAGTTCCAGATCGACATCGATCTGCCTGAGGTCGACGTAGTCGAGCCCCACTTCTTCTGCGAGTGCCTGAAGAGCCGCCTCTTCTTTGACAAAGCCCTGCAGGATCGCCGATTCAATGACCGATCCCCCTTGGGCGCGCTGTCTGGCCTGCTGCAATTGCTCAGGTTCCAGCAGTCCGCGCCTTAGTAGAATTTCGCCCGCTTCGGTGATCATAACTGGTCAGCGTCCCCCGCCACGATTGTTGCCACCGCGCTGCCCACCACCCCCTTGGTTTCCGCCGCGCTGTCCACCCCCGCCTTGGTTGCCTCCACCGAAGCCACCAAAGCCACCTCCACCGGGAAAGCCACCTCCGAAACCTCGGAAGCCGCCCTGCCCTGTTCCGCCCTGGCCCCCACCGCGCTGGCCACCAAAACCGCCACCGCCTCCGGGAAAACCGCCGCCTCCTGGGAAGCCGCCTCCTCCAGGAAAGCCACCGCCGCCAAAGCCGCGTTGCATCATCATCTGACGGAATGCATTGGGATCGAATCCCTGTCCATTCTGGTTGCCGTTTTGACGAGTGCGGTTATTCGTGTTGCTATTGTTGGCGGTATTCCCCGTGGCGTTGGTCTGGACCTTGGATCCCAGGATCGACTGGAGAGCCGATTGGACGACCGTTGGGTTGACGTTGCCCCCAAGCTGCACCACCTGCACTTGCTCTTCATTGGCAACGCTTGCCTGATCCAGCATCTCGACCAGTTCCCGAACCTGTTCGTACATCTGGTTGCTGGAGGTGACGATCAACGAATTGCTCTTGGGATCCGTGGCGATCGTCATCGTCATCTCTTTCACCTTCGACTGCCCACCGCCACGGCCACCGCCCCCGCCGCGCAGTGCTTGCAGGAACTCCTGAGGCGATGGGGGCCGTTGGGCGGCACCGGATTCGGCGCCGCCGATGCGATCCGAAAAGACGCTCTTCACCACATTGGCGACTTCCTCGACATCTCCATTGATCACCGGGATGATGCGTGGGCTGCCTCGTGTCTCCACCTCCACCTGGCTATCTTCTTGATCGATCACGTCGATCAGCTGTTCGATGAGGTCCAGATCCAGCGGTGCGGCCTGGACAATCAGAGCGTTCAGACGGGCATCGGGAGTGATGGTGTAGTCGCCCGAAGCGATGCCGCCGGATGAAGAAGAGGAGGAACTGCTGGAGGAGCGACCGCCACCCAGCAGACCACCGATCAGTCCGCCGCCCAGTTCTCCCAGCATGCCGGAGGCGACGTTTCCAAGAAGGCCGCCACCACCGCCTGAGGAGACTTCGCCGGAAAGAATGCTCTCCAGGAGTTCGGCTGCTGCTTCTGCCTTCACGTACTTCAAATAGACCACCGTCGGTTCGGCTGCTGCCGATGCCAGTTGATCACTGAGCATCCTCGCCAGCTGTTCGAATTCTTCCAGCGCCTGCTTGTCGTTGGAGGTGACAACCCAGCCCGTGGGGCCCTGGATGACAACGATTTCCTTGCCTGTTGGATCGGTCAGGGTGTTGGCTCCCTCCTGCGTCGCTTCCACGGCGGGCGAGTCGCTAGCAACGGAGTTATTGGAGGCCTCGGCGGAATCAGCGGGCGCTGCGTTCTGTGCGGCGTCGTCCTGTGCCGGGGGCTGAGATGCTGCGGTACTGGTCCAGCGACCGGCAGGGACCGCGCGAAGTCCAATCTCTGGATTGGCAGGTGCAGCGGGTTCTGGCTGAGGGGCCGCAGGATCGCTCTGGGGCTGGGTTGCGGGAGCCTCTGATGATTGGGGCAGTGTGTCCTGGAGTTCCGGAGTGCCCCTGGGCGGAACGGCAGAAGCTGACGGAGGCACATCCGACCTATTTGATGGGTTGTTTGCCGGCGCGTTAGTTCCTGAGCCAGGAGTGTTCGGCTGGCGGCGGGCATCGCGCCGTGGATCCTTTGGCTTGATCACTCGAATGCGGTTGGTCTTGCCACCACTCTGCCAAAGCTGCTCCAGTTGTTCCATCACCCGTTCGCTAGAACGGCCCGTCAAAGGCAGAGTGCGGATCGAATCACCAAAGCTGGAGGCAGCCGGCCCGCTCTCTTCCAGTTTGCCGATGAGCGCCTGGACTTGATCGATCTGGTCCTTCGTTCCTTGCACCATAATCGTGCGCGCCAGCGTATCGCCGTAGAACGTCGGTCCCTTCGAACCGCTCTCTCCTTCGCCACTCTTCTTGCCGAAGAACTTTTCCAGCGTCAGCAGCGCGGCCTGGGGATCGATCCGTTTGAGCGGAATGACGGTGAAGTCGGCGCTGTCTCCGGCAAGTTCCTTGAGCGTCTTTTCGATCAACGCATGATCGTCGGGGGTCGCGAATGCGATGATGTGGTTGGTCATCGGATCTTTCGCCAGCCGCACGTTGGGCGCTCCCGCCATCAACGTCTGCAGCACTTCCAATGCGGTGTCGGGATCGCTGGAGATGACACGATGGGTCTTCAGTGAGGGCTGTGCCACATCGACGTTGGTCCCGGATTTCTCTTCGGGAGCCACATCGATTGCTTTGGCCAGATCGCGAAGCTTCTGCAATTTCTCGGCCGACCCGGTCGCATAGATCGTGTTGCCAAAGGTATCGGTCGACAGATTGATGTCGGTCGAGGTGTTCGACTCACCCTGCAACCCCAGCAGGGGGCGGACGACGGCCAGGAGCTCATCGGCGCTTAGGTTCTTCAGCGGCAAGGTGATGATCGTGCCCTGGCCGGTGGTGGGGTCCTCCACCCGCATCAACATGTCACGCACCAGCCGAAGCTTTCCAGCCGTCTCTGTCACCAGGACCTGGGAAGAAGATGGCAGAGGGATCACCGATCCCTGCGGGCCAATCAGCATCTCAATTTCCTTCTTCGCTTCATCGGGAGTCATTCGCGAAAGAGGGAACAGTGACTTGAGCAGTTCGTACTCTCCGCGGTCATCCAGTTCCATCGGATCGACCAGTTGGGCGACTTCCCGGATGTAGCCACGGATCACATCAGCCGATTCGCCTGAACCCAGGTCGAGCACCATCAGGACTCGCTCGCGGCGGACCAGGGAATACCCTTTGCCAAGAAGAACTCCGTTGATGATGTCCATCGCTTGCGCGACGCTGTATCGTCGGTAGGGATCTCGGTAGGTGAAGGTGCCTGCGGGGTAGAGGTCAGTCTGAAGGCTGAGTTCGGCTTCCTTGGACAGCCACTTCAGCACGTTCTCCCAAGGCTCGCCATCAAAGTTCAGCAACAGCTGGGTGTTGGGAGCGGTGGGCAACGGCAAAGAGGCGGTCGCATCACGCGAGCCGATCGGTGGCTGCAAAGCATCAGGCATCTCCGCCGCGTCCCCAGGGCTTGAAGCGATGGGAGCCACCGGGATTGCTTGGCTCTCGTCGGTTTCGTTGGCCGAGCCAATCGGTTCCTGCCGCGGCATAGGAGCTTCGGAGGGAGTGTCGGTTGGTGAAGCTTTCGCGACCGACTCTGTGGGCGATTCTTTTGATGTCCCCGAGGCTGCATCGGCAGACTGACCGGCCATCGCCTGCCAAGTCGCCAGTTGGGAGACGGTCAAAACCGACTTCAGCCGGCGGTCCATTTCTGCTGGTGCTTCGCTGCGACCCACCTGGCGAATGATTTCGGGGCGGCTGCTAAGGATCTGCTGCACCTGCTGGACTTGGCCTTCGCTGAGCCCCACGGTCTCGACCACTTCCTCGTCGGCAAGACTGAGCATGCCGATGCGGGTGAGGCGGACTTTCTGGAGAGCGGAGCGTTGTTGGGCGTTGAGGAGCTGGAAGGCGGCGCGTTCGGATTCTCGAACGAATTGCCGTAACTTCATGTCGCGATCTTCCGGTGGGAGGTCCCGAAGTTGAGCGGACAGTCCCAGCGCCAGATTTTCGCGTTCCTTGACGATCTGCTGGATGGCACTTAGCTGAGCCTCCGAAAGCGCTAGTTGGTTGGCCACCTTGGGCTCATCCACCAGTGCCGCCAGGACTCCAACTGTATTCCAGTCGGCTCCCCACAGCGGGGACCAGGACGAACCGACCAGAAGGCAGCCGAGAGCGAACCGAGCAGTAACTTGGGCCAGCGAAAGCTTCAAACGACTCATGCGACTAGATCTCTTTTCTGACGACACGCTGTCTGGCAGAGTCTGCAAGTAGTTCACCGAAATGCAGAATTGGGATGCCGGACATCTTTTGCGAATGAATTCGCGATCTCTCTATTTTCACACCCTGACAATTGGCTTAGCCTCCCAGCTTGAGGGGGGGATGGGCCAACACCTTTATTCAAACCCTATCGCAACCCTTCAGTTTCGGCGCTGAAGAATTGGATTCCGTCACATTTTAGCTAGCTTTCCGATTCTTCCTTTTTTTCCTTCCTTGCCGGATGCCGAAAAAGAGGCTCAGGAGCCTTGATCCGAACGCGGCAATCCGCATTCGTTGCCTATTTGTCCATCTTGGAAACCAAAGGGTCCTTCCCCCAAAATAACTAAAACCCCAATTGGTGCCACCCACCTTTTTAATAGGTGCCACCCACCTTTTGGATTCGCATTCAACGTAAGTCTATATATCGGAAGGGTTTGTGAAATCCCAGTGGGTGCCGCTGCAGCAGGACACTGGGTGTTTGCCCAAAGTACCAACCCCGGGGAGGGAGGAGTGAAAAAGGTTCTTCCTATCTCCCACCGGTGGCTGTCGCCACCGGCAGTCGTTGTGTCGGCCCTCTGGGCCTGGAAGAAGATTCGAGGAACCTAGATTGCAGCAACACGCCGCAGGTTTACCCAAAACACCAGCCCCGAAGGGGCGGCATAACCTCGTGCCGGGGCCGACCGGCCCCGGGGAGGGAGGAGTGAAAAAGGCTCTTCCTTTCCCCCACCGGTGGCTGTCGCCACCGGCAGTCGTTGCGTCGGCCCTCCGGGCCCAGATGAGATTCGGGGAAACTTGAGAGAAGCACCATTTTAATAGGTGCCACCCACCTTTTGGATTCGCATTCAACGTAAGTCTATATATCGGAAGGGTTTGTGAAATCCCAGTGGGTGCCGTTGCAGCACGACACCGGCTGTTTATCCAAAGTACCAACCCCGGGGAGGGAGGAGTGAAAAAGGTTCTTCCTATCTCCCACCGGTGGCTGTCGCCACCGGCAGTAGTTGTGTCGGCCCTCCGGGCCTGGAAAAAGTTGCGAGGGAGCTTGGTAGCTAAACTCCCAATTGGTGTCACCCACCTTTCGGGCGGTGTCGGCATGTCATTTTGGATCGGTGTTTGTCTGCGGTGTCAGCATCGGGGGAGACGGCTATGCTGAGGGAGAGAGCGGGAATCGCCGCATTTACTAGCGATACTGGGTGGTGCCGGACCTCCCCCGTTGGAGTTTGTTTGCGGTGATTCGTGCGATTGTTCGGTTGAGATCAGACTTTTAGAATCGGGGACTCTCCTTCGCTGAGCCGACGCATCGGCAAAGCTTTCCTTCGCTCGGGAGCCTCCCCTGTGTCGCTTGATTCTTCGCAAATCCCGGATGGGGATTTCTGGGCAGAAGTCCTGCTGGCTTCGTTTCGCAGGCGAACCGGTTCCAGCCTGCTCGACACCAGCCAGTCGACTTTACCGCTGGCGAGCCAATTGTGGGAAAGCCCATGGGTTGTGGTCGCTCATGGGAATGAACCCGACCCGCTATTTCATTACGGGAATCGAGCCGCGCTGGACCTGTGGGAAATGCCTTTGGAGGAGTTTCTTGGGATGCCTTCGCGGCTGACTGCCGAACCGGTGCATCGCGAAGAGAGAGAGCGTATCTTGGAGTCGACTCGCAGGCATGGCTTCGTCGACGACTACAGCGGGATCCGTATCTCCAAGCTGGGAAACCGATTTCGGATCCACCAAGCTTGGCTGTGGATGGTCGATCGAGAAGATGGTCAGGTGATTGGCCAAGCAGCAGCTTTTCGTGAGTGGTCTCCATTGCCAGCCTTGCCGTGACCTGCTTTTCTGATATCCAAAAAACTGGTCACGATTTGATCTTCCTCCTCTGCCCCGCCATGTGGCCCAAAGCCTACTGGAGCATTTGGTCGATCTGACAATTGAGTGGGTCAAGAGTTGCCCTCAGCGACTGCACGGCGCCTTGCGGCAACGGCGTCCCAATCCTGCGGTCCGTCGCAAGCCGACCAGTGACCTGCTCTGGGTGATTCCAAACTAGCGCAGTCAAGCGATCGCCACCCGCAACCATCCAAGTAGGCAGGGCATTCCCTTCATCGAAATGCGTGTTGTCGGCGGCATGGCCACCGGAAGGCTATGCTCTCGCCGGCGACTGCTCCCGATCGCCAGGTCCAGGCTGCCCAAGCTTATGAAGACTTGGCACCCCTCGGACATCCAGTGCTGGCATTCCAGGGGCAACTGCGATAGGGATCGGCAATGCTGCGAGTGGCATCCCACAGAATTTTTGATGGGGGATCAAGCAGCGATCAATCTGCTCTTGGAAGCGGATCGGTGATTCTCTACGATCCGCGCGCAGGTGGCCAAACAGCCGCATGCCGATCGATCCTTCAATCTCCAGCACAAGGCCCGTTCTCATGGCCAGCAGTCTATTCGATGTTCGACGGAGTCACTTTCTGTCCTCCGCCTGGCTGCTCGGCAGCTTTCTGCTGCTGGCTGGCTGCCACTCCAATCCCAACCCCTACGCTAATCCATACGGCACCGTGCCCAGTTACGGTGCAGCCCCCGGATATGGAGCAGCCCCCGGTTACGGTGCAGCTCCTGGTTACGGTGCAGCTCCTGGTTACGGTGCAGCACCCAGTTACCCCTACGGAACGCAGCCCCCGGCGACGTGGGGGACTGCTCCCAGCATGACACGAGTCCCACCACCACCGACGGGCAGCTACGCAGTGCCCGGCGTCTACTCTCCGCAAGCTCCCGCCGCCAGCGCGGCCCCAGGAGCCGTGATGCCTTCCACCTCCGTCCCCTCGATGCCCGGTGGCGCGGGACCGGTGCTTCCGAGCACCTCTTCGCTGCCCAGTTCCAGTGGAGTGCAGCAGGCCTCGGCGCAGGCCTCCCTTCGCTCCTCGACCGCACCACCATCCAGCACCATCAGCAATGCTGTGGTCAGTAACCCGACCGTGGTCGACGCTGCTTGGCATGCCAGCCCAAGCGGACAGCAGGGAAGCGTCATTCCTGCTGCAGGCTATTCACCGGCAACCGCGACAAGCAGCCCCAGTTCAGTGGGAACCGGTGTCAACGCGTCTAACTCCCCGCCTAGCTCGATGCCGCCGCCCAGTTGGAGCAGCCTTTGAGGCAAGTTCACGGATCATCGCGACCGATTGCCTAGGGCAAAGCCGGTCAGCCGAGTCGGTTGGAGGCTGGCTATTTGACCAAGGTGATGTCGGTCGTTTTCTTTTCCTCTCCGCGCTGGTACTCGACCGTTACCGTCTCTCCGATCTTGTGGCTGGATAGAGCCTCCAGCAGCGCATCCGGTCCTGCCAGTTCTTTATCGGCCAGTTCCAGAAGTTTGTCCCCAGGCATCAGTCCTGCCTTTTCGGCCGCTCCCCCAGATTCGACACTTTCGATCACCACCCCTTCGGCATCGGTCTTCAGTTGGATCTGCATCCGAGGCCGTCTTGGGACGACCGCCTGTGGGTTGGCGCGTCCCGCCACCTTCACAAACTCTGGCTTCTCGGAGGTCGTTGCCAGCTGAAGGGTCAGTTCGGTCACCATATCGGCGATCCGCACCATACCATCGATGTTGACCTTGTCTGGGTCATCGCTAGGGCGATGGTAGTCATTGTGCAGTCCGGTGAAGAAGTGAAAGACCGGAACGCCAACTTCAAAGAACGAAGCATGGTCGCTTGGCCCCAGACCTGCCGGTACTTTATCGAGATCGAATTGATGCTTCGCATTGAGCGCATCGACCCAGGCATCAAACTGCTTGGCGGATCCTGTTCCGAAAATCGTCAGCCGATCCGAATCCAATCGTCCCACCATATCCATGTTGACCATGGCAACCGTCTTTTCCAGCGGGAAGCGAGGATTGCGGCAGTAGTGCCGGCTTCCCAGCAGTCCTCGCTCTTCGGCTGAGAACGCCATGACGACCAGGGTTCGCCTTGGTGAAGGCGGCTGAATCGCCAGTCGGCGGGCTACCTCCATCAGCGTTACGGTCCCAGACCCATTGTCGTCGGCTCCGTTGTGCACAGCGATGGTGCCTGGCGCCAGCGACCCAGGTCCCCCCATGCCGACGTGATCGTAGTGAGCCCCGACGACCACATATTCGTCGGCCAGTTCGCCCTCTCCCGGAAGCATCGCGATCACGTTGCGGACATTGATCGATGCCTCGATCAGTTCTGTCTGGCCTTCTGCCTTCCATCCGCCAAGATCCACCGACCGTGGCTTCAGATCGCTATCGATTTCACCTTCCAGATCGGCAAGGGTTTTTCCGGTGGCCGACTGCACGATCGGATCGACTGTAGCCCGGCGTGCGAAGAGGACCGGGATCTTGTTCCCTCCCCTGGGCGTGCGTCCGGCGCCATCGATCGAAAGCAGGGCGTCATTGGATTCCTCCGAAGTCGCCTTGTCGTTCACCAAAATGACCCCTGCGGCTCCATGAGCAACCGCGTTGGTCACTTTCGTCGCAAAGAATGCATAGCGACTGGACTGCGTCCCCTCAAAGGGACTCTCTGGATCATTGGGGCGTGGTTCCTTTCGGAGGATGACAACGATTTTGTCCTGGACATCGATCCCCGCGTAATCGTCATACTGCAGTTTGCCCTCTCCCTCATCGGCGGAAATCCCGTACCCGACAAAGACCAGGGGCGCCGTAACCGTTGCATTGCTGCCCAGCGAAACGGGGGTGAAATCCTCCGATAGCTTCCAAGGAATCGAAGCTCCCTGAGGATCGATCAGCGTCATGCGATTCGATTCCGAGGCTCCCATCTTCAGGGGTCCTTCAATGCTGAAGGCCTGAAACGGTGTTCCGTCAAACAGATCGGTCTTCCATCCAAGGCTCTGAAGCCGTCCGGCAATCCAGTCGCCGGCGTGCATCAACCCAGCCGTTTCCACGCCGCGTCCTTCCATGGCGTCAGAAGCAAAGAACTGAATGTCTCGAGTGATTCTTGCAGCCGATTCCGCCGCGATCGCCTTGCCGATCGCAGGTCCTTCCTCTCCCTTTGCTGCCGGACCATTGCTCACCAGTAGCCATCCCAGTCCAAAGAGCCCCCCGGCTAAATAGGAATGGCTCCATCGCTTCCACGCTTGCGCGACTCCCGACTCAGCGGAATGCATCCCACTTTCCAGCAGCCCTTGTCCTTTCAGCCCACGCATGAATCCACCCTCTCTGGAACGCTTTTTCCAACGCCAATTCGGCCGGCTACAGAATCCTTGTCGCCAGGTTTCCCCAGCAACCCTCGAAAGCATGTTGATTGTAGCCGATTCCATCCTCGGGCGGCGCTGTACCATGGACCCAGGATGTTGGCCCAATGACACCAACGGTAGGGTTTTCACTATGACTTTTGCTCACCATTTCGATTTGCCAAGCTTTGCCGGGCGCTGGATAGAGATCTGCTTGGTTTGGATCTGGCTGTCTGGTTTGGGCCATCCGGGTATGGCTCAGCCAGTGCCGGGCGCTCAGTCCAACACCGCCAGCGGCGCTCGTCCCAATATCGTGCTGATCCTTGCAGATGACCTCGGTTACACCGACTTGGCTTGCTACGGCAGCGGTTTTTATGAGACACCCAACATCGATCGACTGGCCAAGGAAGGAATGCGTTGGCTCAATCATCATCATTGCCAGAACTGCACCCCAACGCGCGCGGCATTGCTCTGTGGACAATATCCAGCGCGGACGGGAGTTTATACCGTGGGGGATATCGATCGATTTGACTGGAGCATGCGACCGCTGCGACCAGTCGAGAATGTAACGCAGTTGCCGCTAGATCGGATGCTGGTGGGGGAGTCGCTGCAGCAAGCGGGGTATGCCACGGCCATGTTCGGAAAATGGCATATCGGACAGGCTGGTCCTTTTCATCCCAAGTCGCGGGGATTCCTGGAAGCGGTGATCTCCGAAGGACGACACTTTCAATTTGAAACCAAGCCCGCTACCGAACTCCCGGATGGTACCTACCTAGCAGACTACCTCACCGATCTAGCGGTCGACTTCATCGACCGCCATCGCGACCGACCCTTCTTCCTCTATCTGCCTCACTTTGGCGTCCATGCCCCATTGCAGGCCAAGGAGGAACTGATTGCCAAGTATCGAGACAAACCAGAAGTCGGAGGGCATCGTAATCCGGTCTACGCCGCCATGATCGATTCGATCGATCAAAGCGTGGGGCGGATTTTGAAGAGCCTGGAGACGCACCATCTAGCCGATCGAACGTTGGTGATCTTCGCCAGCGACAACGGCGGAGTCGGTGGCTATCAGCGCGAAGGGTTAGATCAAAAGGAGGACACCACAGACAATGCTCCCTTGCGTCATGGGAAAGGAAGCCTCTACGAAGGTGGGATTCGAGTCCCGTTGATCACCCGCTGGCCATCGATCGTCCCTGCCAGCACCACTTGCAATGAACCGACGCTCCACGTCGATCTCTACCCTACCCTACTAGAACTAGCCGCCGCACCGCCACCCCCACAACAGCTCGATGGCCTTTCCTTGAAACCACTTTTCAAGGATCCGACCACAACACTTCCGCGAGACGCCATCTTCCACCATTTCCCTGGCTATCTCGGGCAAGGAAAGAATCGATGGCGAACCACGCCTGTCAGTGTCGTCCAGATGCGGCAGTGGAAGCTGATGGAGTTCCTCGAGGATGGCCGGCTGGAACTCTATGACCTGGAATCGGATCTTTCCGAGTCACGCAACATGGCATCGATTGAACCACAGCGAGCCGCCATGATGCGGGAGCGACTGGAGGTTTGGCGCCGCGAAATCAACGCTTCCATGCCGAAGCCCAATCGCGCTGGCGAGGGCAAGTGATTTGAGGGTTTGGAGAGCAGCTTCCTGGGCGCAAGCGGTGCCCAAACATCGCCTCCTCACGCGATGCGGTTTCGCTCACAGAGCGTCGTCCCGCATGGGCTGTTCTCGATGAAAAAACCCCCGAGTCGCCTCGGGGGTTTTCGATTCCAGTGAATGGATCAGGAGATAACGTCAGTCGGCTTCGATGTTGGCGACGTTGCCGTCGGCCATCGCCCCCAGCCGCTGGTAGGTCAGGATGTCGATCTGATCGGAAACCCATCGGACCGCACCGTCGGCCATGGCGAACTGACCACCACCGGTGTGGGAGCTATAGAAGCCGGAGTTGTCGCCCCAAATCGCTGCACAGGCCTGCAGATCGCGGGTGCGATTGCCGGTCGACTGGCACTTGGCTTTGTCGTTCAGCGGCGTCAGCGTGGTGCCGGTGGCAAAGTAAGGATGACCCCAAGCGGTTCGATTGCTGTAATCGGAAATCGACTCGCCCACCATGAAGACGTTCGACTGACCATCTTTGATGTCAGCAAGGCGTGTCGAGCAGTCGGTTCGGTCGGGGGTTACGTTGGCGGTGCCGACCATCAATCCAGGGTAGAAAATTCCGTTGTTGGCGCTGAAGGCCCAGACGGAAATCTGCTTGCCGTTGGCGCTGACGGTCGAACCACTGATCGCTGGATTGACCGCAGAATCGAAGGCGTTCTTCTTGGCGGTGAATGTGCCATCCAGAGGGGGGCTGGCCATGTCGTACCACAGCCACAGCGATCCCATCACCCCTTTGTAACTGGTGCCACCCATCGCGATATCGGCGGGAAACCAAGACGCTTCCCCTCGCTTGGTCTGCGATTCGTAGGAAGTCCCATCGCTGGGGCACTGGTAGACGGGGATGCGAGTTGCGATGACCGCCAAGTTCGCAGGAACGGACAAAGGACCTGTCAGGTATTGCATCTGGCCATAGACTGGCGCAGTGGAGTCTTGTACGAAATTGGCCTGATCGTAGAGAACGTTCTGCTCCAGATGCGGCAGGATACCGGTCATCCAAGAGATCGCATTGGGCGTCTGATTGCCGCTGGAATCGGGGCGCGTGGCGTTTTTGGGAAACTTCTGGGCAGTCGTCGAAAAATTGATCGCAGCCAGTGCGATGTTCTTCATATTGTTCTGGCAGGAAGCTCGCCTGGCCGCTTCACGAGCCGCCTGAACGGCTGGCAGCAGCAGACCGACCAACACTCCAATGATGGCGATCACCACCAGCAATTCCACCAGCGTGAAGGCTGGTCGAGGGCGAAAACGAACGGGCATATCGAGGCTCCCCAGAATAGACGAGTAAAAGGAATCACTTTCCGATTGATTTTATGGGATCGGGCTTTGTAAAAGCAACCAGAAACCGATCAATTCACCTACGGTTGGACCTGAAACCGCCGCCCCGATAGTCGCTTGCGCCTGGGATCGCTGTTTTCCCACATCAGACGCCCAAGGCTGGTTCCGCTCTGGACGCATCGCCCACAAGTTGGGTGGGCCGAAGGGCTAGCAGAACCACCAACCAATCGGCTGTGCTTTTTTGATCCGACGGGGATCGCCAGTGTGGAGCTATGGCGGAGCATTCGCTAGAAAAATGCTTCGAATGGTGTTTGGGGTGGCCGAGCGATCGGAGAGAGTAAGGTCGCGCCGTGAAGGGGCAGGAAGAGCGTGCAAATGGTGTCGCTGGGGCGCTAGTTTGCGGCGGCGATGTACAAATCCTGTCGATACTGGACCTTTTGGGTTCGCATGGGAGGCCTATCCGAAGAGGTCGCGACTGACGCCGCATCGTGGACAGTGTGCCGGTTGCTCCCAGCCGATTCCGCGGCCTGCACCGAGAGAAAGTCGCTCTTTCCCAGCTGATGGGGAAAGAGCGACTGATGGCAGGAGGGGCCGGATGTCTACGGCGATCCTTCGGCAAAAACGATGCTTCCCTGATCAATCCAGGTCGATCGAAGCGGACTGACCATCGGCCATCGATCCCAGCCGCTGGTAGGTCAAAAGGTCGATCTGATCGGAAACCCAGCGGACCGATCCATCAGCCAGAGCGAATTGGGCGCCGCCGACATGGTTGCTGTAGAACCCGGAGTTGTCTCCCCACATGGCGTCGCAGCTTTCGAGGTCCTTGCGACGGTTGCCTGTCGATGCACAGCGGGCGCGATCGTTCAGAGGAAGTGCGGTGGTCGCGGTCGACATCACCGAATGGAACCATGCAGTGCGACGCGAATAGGCCGCTACTGCCTCACCCACCAGGAACACATTCGACTGGCCGTCCTTGATGTCCGACAGGCGGGTCTGGCAGTCGAGTCGTTCTGGTCCGATCGCCGTCCCCGTTCTCATGAATCCTGGATGATAGATTCCGTTATTGGAGCAAAAAGCCCAAAGGGATACTTGCCTGCCCCCGCCACTGACGTCGCTCCCGCCAAGGACCGGATTGACCACAGGATCTACCAAACCCCGCTTTCCCGTGAAGGTCGCTTCCAAGGTGAGATTGGATGGGTCGTACCAGTTCCACAGAGATCCCATGACACCCTTATAACTGGTTCCGGCAAGCGGAATGATCGACGGAAACCACTTCGCTTCGCCCCGATTGGTCAACGCTTCCAAGCTAGTGCCATCGCTGGGGCAATGAAATAGCTGGACGCGGGTCTGAGCGACCGCCAAATTTTGTGCAGTCTGATTTCCAAACAAGTAGACCTGTCGACCAAAAAAGCTGAAGACTGGATCCTGGCGGAACTCCAGTCGGTCAAACAAGGCATTTTGTTCGATGTGCGGGAGGATTCCGACCATCCAAGAAACACCCTGTGTTCCAAAGTTCAGTAGGCCATTGGGACGTACCGAGTTTTTCGGGAAAGTCTGGTTGGTCGTGGCGAAATTCAACGACGCTAAGGCGACGTTTTTCAAGTTGTTCTGACAGCTGGCTCGCCTTGCTGCTTCGCGTGCAGACTGAACAGCAGGAAGCAGCAATCCCACCAAGACTCCGATAATGGAAATCACCACCAGGAGCTCCACCAGCGTGAATCCCCTTTGACCCAAACGACGAACACTCATGACGCCTACCCCCTAGAAAGAACCACCCCACAGATCGCCTCTGGGTTAGTCAAATTCAAGGTGTGGCAAGATACTAGCCTTTCAGGCTGAAAATTCTTCTCAGAATACCCATTCGATTCATTTTTTCTAGTCTGTGCGTCTTTTAGCGATTATGAGGCCAGCACTGAAAAGCTAGGAATCCTGGGAAAAGGTGGATGGCACACCACTTGGTAGCCACCGCGGCCACGCGGTGGAGGTCGATGCAAATCGTTGAGAAACCATCGCCACCAAAGGCGATTGCAATTGGTGTGTGGCACCTTTTGAATGCTGCTGGTTTTTGAATGCTAGCCCGCGTCGGCCCTTCGGACCTTGAAGAAATCTCTCTTCTCTCTCTGTGCCCTTGGTGCCTCCGTGAGACACCCTCGGGAGGCTTGCCGAAAAATCTCTCACTGAGGCACAGAGATCACGGAGGGAAGAGAAGGCGGCCGGTCAGAGTGGAGATCGTTGGTTGGTGCTTTTGAATGCGATGCCCAAATGAGCACATCCACCATCTGGCGATGGTGGCTACCGCAAGCGTGCGGAGAGTTTGTTTGGTGGCTTTTGAATGCGCTTGCCGGCCCAGATTCAGCAATCGATCGTCACTGTGTCACAAAGTCCTGGACCACCGACATCTGCTGGACCAATCCTGTCCCTGGATCTTCGGTCCGCACCAAGACTTGCACGGCCCCCATCGGAAAAGGAAATGGAGCCATCGTGTCCGACTCGGAAGGATCATCGATCCATCCGTCGAATATCCCACCCACTTCGTCCTCAAGTCCATTGGTACCACGATCGGGTACCAGGATTGGATCGTTGACGGAGGTGGAATAGCCAAGATCGGCCAGTCCATTAATCCAAAAGGTTCCACGGCGAGTGGTCAGGTTGATCTCTCGCTGCACACGCCCATCCACCTCGTACCGATTGCTCCAAGAATCAAACGTCACCTGACGCAGCAGAGGATTCGCACCGCTGCCGCCGATCACCAATCCCGATCGAAACAGTCCCTCGGCGATATCCAGCCCCGTGCTGGTACTGGAGTTTAGCTGCAAGCCGCTCAGTGGTGAAACCAGATAGGGGGCCATCCCCGACGGTAGTGTGTAGCCTAGTTGGCCGAACCGAGCCATCACCTTCAGGCCCCATCCGAGATCGGCAAAGCCTCCCCGCGGTCCAGGTACGGGAGCCGGGTTAGGAAAGGCCGGCGGAGAACTGCTTCGCATCGCCATAGCAAATCCAGGGTCCATGGGACCCAAAAGAAGATCGTCGCTCTTAGCTGCCCCCCAGGTCTGATCATCCGGTAGAGCTGAAGAGCTCATCACGCCATCGGGTCCGCTAACATAAAAAGTCGGCATCTTGGGATCGTATCCCCGAAGATCGAATCCTACCGCATTGGCCATCAGGATGTCCTCTCCAGCACGCACCCCAGAGAGCGCAAACGAGGGGTGCAGGAACCCGTTAAAGGGCTGATTGCCAGGGAAATAAGAGACAACCGGGTCGAGTGCGGCATTGGAAGTGGTCAGCGCCAGCAGGGGCATCGTGCAAGAAGAAGTCAGCCCATAGCCGCTTACGGATGCATGAGTCGAGGGGAGGATTCCGTGAGCGAAGCGATTCTCGCGCAGCGCCAGATCCTCTAGCGAATTGGCTGCGACGGGATCTGGATTGGAGGGATTGCCGTCGGAGACCCTGCGCAACGATAAATCGCATCGCTGCCACAGGCTGGCCATCCCCAGCATCGGCTGGGAGGGATTGGCGTACATGATCGAATTGCTGTCTGCTGTGTTGGTCAGGACGCCACTGCCAGGAGGGGAACCAAGCCGATTCAAATCAGGCCGGATCAGAAGCACGCGGCGAAACAACCGGTACTCATCGGGAAAGCCCGGATTCTTTGTGTTGATCACATTGATCCGTCCTGTCGCAGCATCGATCGGCGTCGTCGCATTCATCGCCGGCAGCATGAAGTAGACGATCTCTGCATACTCAGAGGAAATCGTCACCAGGTCATTCCATTCCGCTACAGTTGGGATGTAGGTGGCGTCCTGTGCCTGGCGGAGGAGCGCGAAAGGAACCTTCCCCTTGAATGGTTCCTTCATCGCTCGTGCGGTGAACATCAAAATGTCATCGACATCCCCGAAGCGACTGGTAGGAATCGCTCCATTGGCGATACTTGCCGAAAGATTGACGTTGTTGACCGTGGCTGAGTAATCGGTGATCGGACCTTCGTAATACTCAAAGTAGCCGCTGCCAGTCATGGCATTCTGGGGAGGTTGCGGTCGCAGCGTCAACCTTTCCAAATCATTCCGCAAGGTTCCGGTCACCGAGCGAAGACGATCGCTGAGCGCCAAATTGGCCCGGCCATCGGTCATGCTGTCGCTCATCCTCTTAAATCCCTCAGCCAGCGCCATCATCATCAATAGCGACAGCGCGGTCGCGATCAGCACCTCGACCAGTGTGAACCCGGCCAAAGCACGACGACATCCGCAACACTTCGTTTGGCGATGCTGAATGTCTTTGCACATATCGATCTTTTTCTTCATGATGCGTTGCCGCTGGCCGATTGGATCTGCTGAAAGTCGCTACCGAATCCCATCCACTGGCGCTTTACTCGATAAACCGCCTCAGCAGGATCGCCTTGTCGGTATTGAGGTCCTCACCAGGCCGGAAACCAACTGGGGTGGTGCGATCGATGATGTAGAACGATCGGTGGCGTGTGACCTCCCCGCGATTGCCAGTGAACTCCGCACCAATCCCGCTGTTTTCGAAATCGAATTCGAAGAATCCAACCGTCATCCAGACGGCATAAACATTCGATTGCTGAGTCACCAGGTTGGGCAGTCGTGTTAGACGCTGGTACGCGATGAAGGGTTGCTTGTCGCTGTCGCGATAGAGTCCCAGTTGCTGCGCGTTGGCACCTCCCAGCATGAGCGGCGTGGCGCCGTCGGGCAATGGATCCGGTGACGGAACGGTGTCCGGTCGTAACAGCGTGTGGGACTTGCGGACCAGATTTCGCAGCCGGGTGCTTTGCAAATTCCCGCTGCCATCCTTGGCTGCCTCCCCGGCCAGCACCGGTCCTACCGCTCCAAGAAGGCCAGGCCGGAACGCACCTGCAAACTGCGTCGGGTAGGCCGGATTCAAGTTCGGATGCTGGTCCACCAGGAACGGATTGCTGGCGGGTGCATAACCGCGTCTGGAGGCGGCGATCTGGGCCCAGTTGGTCCCTGTTGTTGGGTTGTTTCTCGCTGATCCCCGTAGGTAGTTCAGCTCGACTCCCTTCCACATCTGCTCCCCTGGGATCGTGTTGATGTTCACTTTGCCTGGATTGACCATCGAGGGGATGAAGTTCCTGGGAGCGAAATAGTCCGACAGCATCTCTGATCGGATCAAGTCGGAATCGGTGTCGCCTCCCGCGTGAATCTGCTGGAGGGATGCAGGATTCTTTACCACTGCCGCATCGGCGTAAGGAGCCGGCGTTTCCATCAACTCCATCAACAAATAGAACTCCGACTCCCCCGCCCCCTTCGGCGATGACTCGAAAAAGTTCATCAGATGCCCGAATGGTGCACGCAGTCGGTCGCTGGTCTGCCTGGCATACAGCTTCGACCGGTCTAGGGTCGTCGCCGTCTGATTCAGTTCCCCTGGCCCCACACCTGGCACCAGCATCAGCTCATAAGGGCTTGCGAAAGGACGATTGAACCAAAACAGAGAACCGGCTACTGTCTGAGGTGCGCCGTTGAATGGGTTGTTGTTGCCCAGGGATAAGGGAGGGCCAAAGGCATCATAATTGGCAAGGGTGGACGCGTTGGTGGTCAAAGGGCGACCCTGGTTCAAAAACCCTAACGACGAAGAACTCGCGACATGATCTTGAGGATTGGGCGGCGTGGGGAATCCTGGGTCACCCAGTTGCCGATTAAAATGGGGCCTCTGCGTTGCTGCCATTGGCGAACCAGTAAAGACTTCCGTTTTCCTCAGTTCTCCGGTCGAGTAACTGAAGAGCATCGATCCGTGAGTTTGTGGTGGGGCGCTAGTGCCGATCCCGGCCTGTAGCTTGTAACCCTGATTCGCGGACGAACCGTCCTTGTAACGGCTTTGAAACGCGAAGGTGGGAGTCTGATTCTTGCCCGGCGCCTTCGTTTCGTCGTCCTCTCCAGAGAAAACGGTCAAGTCGAGGCTGATCCAATCGATGGTGATGTACGGATTGGTTTCGGGATCGTAGGGGAAATCAGGGTCAGCCAGTCGCTGCAGGTAGGCGGTGCGTGCATTGGCGTAGGTGCCGATGTTCTGCATGTTGGCATCCAGCAGGACGCGATTGCGAGCCGGATCTTCATCGAAGGGCTGGTCAGGAAGGGTCTTGCCTGCGGTCTTGCTGAAATCCTTCCACGAATCGATCGGCATGTCCCGGAATCCAGGGTAGCTGAAGCCGCCAGCCGATCCGCCGGTATCGGTCGAATCGAGCGGCTGTGTTGGCAATTGGTAGTAAGGCTGTCCCTGAATCGGGAGCGGTTCGGAGATATTCAGCCCTGTCCCAATGACCCCAGTCGCTGCATTGTCGAGCACGTTCCAACCAGTCAACCGCGAGGCAGCCGCGATGATTCCAACCGCCGGCTTGACGGCGCTGCCGGACGGAAGTGTCGCCTTCGGCAACGCTGCTGTATCGCCAAAACGACTGCCACCAAGCAAATAGGTTTCGACCGACGTGGGGGTCAGCACGAAACGCTGCGGGCTGGGCAAGTGGTCGGTAGAGGCGGCCACATTCTGCGATCCCGTGTAGGTAGTTTGACGCGGGCCAACCACGGCATACGATCCACCGGTCAGATAAGCTGGTGCATTGTTCCGGCTGAAAAAGATTCTAGGGTACTGATCTCTGCGAGGATCGCTGCTCCCGGTCAAATTGGGAATCGGCAAGTTATTGCCACCGGCCGATGGATCGACATTGGCAAACCAGACCATCCGATCGAAGGTGAGGCTGGTGGCAGTCGTATTGTCGAAGTTATAAACCAGTCCACTTCCCTCGCGGTCGTTGATGCCATCCCCATCGCTGTCGCCATTGATCGACGACTGGTACAGCAACGATGGACTGGCGACTGAGCCGTTTCGCAGCAGCTCGTTGGGGCTTTGCCCTGGTTGCTCGACATTGCTGATCCCCACACGCCAGACGGGTTGCCTTCCAAAAGTCGGGCTGGAGGGAGCCATCTTTCCCAGGTCCAGTTTCAACTGACCGTTGTCATTGACATACAGACTTGGAGAGGCCGCAGGCAAAGTCTGGTCGGTGGCGCTTCCGGTAGTCCGCGTCGCGTAAAGCTCCAAGAACAACGATCCCTGAGGCAATCGGTATTGATCGAAATCATCGTCGGCATTCATCGCCGCATTGACCCTGGTCCCCTGCGTTCCATTATCTTGATCGGTGTCTTTGGTTCTCTTGTCATGAAACGCCAGCGACTCGGTCAACTGCAGCTCGGGAAACTCCATCCCCCAAACCACATTGCCAGGCTGGGGTTCCCATTCAAACGGGAGGTTGCTGCTGCTGCCGTTGTCAAAAGGATCTTCGTCGTAGGGAAACCGAGTCATCGCGACGTCGCCATCGCGGAAGTCGACGATATTGACTGCCCACTGCGCCAGCACTCGGGCCCGCTTCTGCTTGTATCTGGCATCGCCAGCTGGCACGCCAGGCAAGTCGACGCCGTCCAGCGGGGTCAGCATGTAGGCCAAGCAGTAGATCTGCCTTGCCAATAGCTGACGGCTGGCCAGCCTGGCTGGTTCATTCCCGATCGATGTTCCATAGACACCGGTGACGGAGTTGACGGCGACCGGTCCATTCGACTGGACGACCGGAAACGACTCCTGCTGCGCAACATTTTCCAGCTCCACAGGTTCATCGATCAATCCATTGCCGTTATCGTCGCGACCGTTGCCGAAAGGTTGGTTTGGATTCATCCTCAACCCCTGACGAAAGTCTGCAGGAAAGAGGCTGGCGAACCGCTGACGCCCGACCAACGTGTTGGGGACAGCAGGAAACCGGGTGTTGTTCTGAGCCGTCAGGCGTTCCTGGTAGAGCGTATGGAGCCATCCCAAAAGACTGGCGCCGAAGGGGGAATTGATCCCCGATGGTGTTCCGATATTGGCATACCGCAGTTCGGCGCTTCGCGTCGTCACAATGCGATTGACGTTACCCGCAGCCGCCAAGTCGAGCACTTCGCGAAGACGATCGGGAAGCTGGGCTTCTGTGGCATCATCGCGACGTAGAATCTTCTCCAGCTCGATGAGTGAGAACAGCCGATCGCTCCCCGAATCCTTCATCGGTGCCGACTCATACGGATCGTTCTTCTGCTCATCCGGAACCGATCCAGAAAACTGATTTTGCAGAACCAGGGGATTTCCATTTCGGTCGACACCTAGCGCGAACCCGCCACGACGCGCCAGAGGCAATCCTGCCGAAGGTCGCGTACCACCAGGGCCATGATAGTGTTCCGCCGAAAACTCCCGCTCATAAAACCGGCTCAACAGATCATTCCCATCCGGATTGAAACTGGTCTGTCCCAGCCCAGGCACACTGTCCGGTCCACCGCGCAGATGGAAGGGCGTTTGCCCCGCCTGGAAGTTGCCAGGCGGAAGCATATGGCTGATGCTGATGTCCGCTGGTCCATAGCCGAACCCCTGCGAAAGTACTCTCGCGGCGGGATTGGTTTCCAGGAATTGGGTGAACGAATTGCTGACCGGGACTACGTAGTTGGCATCCGCCTGGGCAAGGTCCCCTGCGGTATTCAGGTTTAATCGATTATCCAGGTCTACGATCATAGGCGCGACAAGCACCTTCAACATCCGACCATCGGGTGCAGGCACCAGGGGAAGGTTCGGGTCGATCCAGACGCTCTCATTGGCGCCATCGCCATCGTTGTCGACATCCCATTCGCCATTGATGAGCTGATGGACATAGGCCTGCAGCTTCTTTTCTTCCAAGTAGGCTGGCGCCTGCCCCCATTGGTCGAGATTCAATTCCAGAATCGGTACCTGCCCCGATGCATTGGGTGGCCGACCAGTGAAATAGGAATTGCGGACTAAACGAGGCGATGGTGTAGGGAAGGAGGGACCGGTGATGTTGATCGCCAGGGGTCTGGCCATCGCAAACTCCAGCAGCTCGATCAGCTGCCGTACCTGTGCGGGAGTCATCGAGGTCGGGTTGCCGTAGAGAGCTGTCAGATAGTTGATCAAGTCTGGCCGATGGAAGGAAGGGATTTGCCGCTGAGAGGGCGACTGCGAGCCTCCTCCCAAAACACGGTAGTGGAGAAAGTAATCGCGGTAATCGGGGACATCGTATCCTTCGTTGGTGTTTCCCAGTTTCCAAGCTGCTGTGTCTCTGTAGCTGTGAAACAGTCCCATAGGAATGGTGACGTTGTTTCCGCCGATGCTGATCGTCTCCCCCACATCCTGCGACCCGTTGCTGAGGTTCAGTCCGTAACCGACACCGTTGAAGGCGGCATCATTGATCAGCATGGGGTAAGCAATGCCCTGCGCGTCCTGGACTAGATGGAGCGGATGGTCGGCCAGCCAGCTCCGAATCGGCTTGGTGACCGAAACCGCCACGGTGCCCGATAGAATGTCCCCCGTCAGCATGCCACCTTGGTGTGTCGAAAGATCGATGACGATCGAATAGGCTAAGGCCGCGTTGTTGAACTCGCCGATGTAATCGAGGATACGAAACGAGTTGCCTTTCAGCGGACCAGCTAGGAAGGTGACCAGCCTACCGTTGTAGGCGTCGCGGCCGACCGCTAGGGTGTTGTTGCCCGGATTGTTCATTGCAATCCAGAGGAACGCCTGATCGTTTGCGTCCTTGCCCAGTACCTTGGGGACCTGCCGTGCGGTAGTCCGGATCGGGTTGGGGCCATACACATCGGCCAGAAGGCTGTGGCCGAAGAAGGCCGAACGCGTGTCGTTGGTGTCGCGCACCAGTTGCTGTACCACCAAGTCGCTTATCGCCCGAGGGTCGGGCTGACGCAACTTGACGGTGGCGATCGCCACCGAGGCGCTGCGCGATTGGCTGGACAGCACCAGAAACGTGGTGGCTAGCAAGCTGAACAGCGCCAGCATGCCCAGCACGATCAGGAGAATTAAGCCAGATCGGTCCGATTGTCTTAAGCTACGACGGATCATCTTGTACCTGCCTTTGCCATCCGCAAGATGGCCTGTTCGATCGATCCGAATCCAGGATCCCTGCCGCTTGTGGCGATCCCCTGCACCAGCAGTTGATCCGCCATTTTTCAGCTCTTCTTTCCAAACCTGTCGGCCCGGGCCAACCGCCCGCCATTCGACTTCTTGTCCATCATTCCAAGGGGATATTCACCGTTCGTTCATAAACGGCCGACACCCCCCGCACGATCGTTGCCTGCGTCGGACGCTGCTGATCCATTGGAGTCGTTGGGATCGCATTGTTGCCTCCCAGAGGGGTGTTCACCGGATATTGGAAGTACCAGTCTGGCCCCAGCAACTGTAAGCTCTGGCGCGTCACACCTCCCGGATTGGTTTGTGTGTGCGGAAGTGGTACCGCTGGAACACCCACTTGTGTGGGCATCGCACCTACGACTCGATACCACCGATGCACCTGAACCGTATTCATTTCATCAAGAAGTGCGTTGCCGCTGTCGGCCGCTGTCCGCCAGCGTCGCGACAGCATCACCCAGTCTCCTACCTTCACCGGCGTCGCATAGGCGCTATTCCAATAAAGATCGACGGCAAAACCGTTCTCCCCGCAATAGCTGTATTCGTACATCAATGGAGGTGTAGGTACTGCAGGCGGTGGACCACTCATTGAAAATCTGGAAAGACCTGAGGTAAAGTCAGGCTGGTAGGCCCAAGCAACTTGTTCGCTGTTGGGCAAAGTTTTAATATCGAGGCCGATGCCTGAAGCATCAAAAGATCGATCGCGATTAGCGAAAAGAACTACCGACAAGCGGAACTGGTTGTTGACGATACTTCCCGCTTGCTCCAGAGGGGCCAAAGTCGCCATCCAGGATATGCCCTGGGAGCTTGCGACCTGCATCAGGTTTTCCCCCTGCGCCATGCCGCTTCCTTGAGTGAAATAGCCGCGGATCCCGTTGAGGCTTCGGTCCCCGCTGCTGAGTGGATTCGTGACGTCATCGGACGATGCGAAGATGCTTTCGGCAAATCTAGCCCGCGCAGGAATGTATGGAGCAAAGGGACTTGCTGCATAGGTAATGCGCATCATCCGAGGTGGAGATGTGTCTTCGATAAAAGATATATTGGAAACAATATTCAATTTCGGACTTTGGGCTTTGAATGTTACTGCGTCGTAAATAGGGTTGTAAAGTTCGTGATAATGAGGAAACCTGGAGCGACGATAGGGAAAGTCAAGGGCTGCGTCTCTTGGGTGAGGAAAAGGGATCTGTGCGTTTGGCGGCTCAACCGGCTGACTGCTCCAGAAGAGAGGGTCAATGCAATATCCGCGACGGCTAATATATGTTTTCGCTTGTGAAAATGAGACTGAGTTGTTGCTTGCGCTAACCAGTGCGGCAGCTTCAATATCGATAAGACTTTCGAAGCTGCCGTATGCAGAGAATTCACGCGCGTTTGTCGGTGCATCCCTGGCGATCAGCCAGGGGCGATCGGTGGAAGGAACGTGCATGTTGGCGGCTTCGATGGAGCGATAGCTGTTTTGCGCCATGGAGGCTGCCAGCGTCGCCGTCTTGCTGTCGACCACTTGCCGTCCTGCCAAAGGAATCAGCGCCGCAATCCCCACCAAGCCAACCAGCACAATACCGATCGCAAACAGCACTTCCATCAGCGTCGTGCCGCGCCGAGAAGTGGATGCGAGGAAGCGTCGGGTGGTTTTCGACAGGAAAGGATGCATGGTTGCGCGTCCTATGGGTATGATCAGCGAGCCGACAGGTCTACACTGGCCTGTGCCGCGCCGCGACTTTCCGTCAGCGCCGTCGAAAGGGAAACCGCTCCCCCCACCCCCGGTGTCAGGCTGGGGGCGAGCACAGGAGCCATCGAGACCTGGCCGCCAGAGGCCGATACTTTGACCCAGTAGCTGGTGCTATCAGCCAGATTGGAAGCCTGATAGAGCGTCGTGTTGTTGAATGTCGCGCCGGGGAATACCACTTTGTCCGTCTTGCCCACCAGCAGATAGACGTCGCTGGTCGGCAGCACTTTGGTCATCGCCGGTTGCCCCGAGAAGTTTCCATAAAGCGACGCCATCGCGCCTTGGGAATCGAAAACCAGATAGATGGGGCGAACTTGATTGACCCCAAGGGTGTTTTTGGGGTCGAACGCTTCGATCTGCTGTGCTGAGAAGCTGAACCCGTCCACACCGCGACCACTGAGGCTCATATCGATGCAGGTTCCCTTGGGCAGCTGCATTGGCTTGGCATAAAGTCGCCTGGGCTTGCAGTAGATGCGGAAGGTGTGAGGCCCGGCAGAGACTCGAGAGGGTGCGCGATTGACGATCGCGCGTGAGGCGGTCCTGTTATTGATGAACTCGATCCGGGCAATCCCAGTCGAAGAATCGTAAGTGCAGTCATCGACCAAAACTTCAAACGTCTCCATGCGGTCGCTGAAGGCGATCTTGTCGATCAGCTTGCTGTCGATCAATCGAACCAGGGATGGGTTCTGATTGATGTTGATCAGCGCCCTGTTGAGAAAGGCAGATCCAACCTGAATATCGGAAAGCTCCAGAATGCACGTGCTGTTGTCGAGATCGCCCGTGTAGGGAGGCAGCACTTCCGCAAGGCTTAGCCGGAGCACCGTATTGCGATGCAGGTCGCGAGCCTCAGTACTGAACCAGTTGTTCCCTGCTGCGTTGTAATCCCCCGCATCGCTCATCCTGTCCAGCACTACCGCCACCTCGCGCCCCTTGGCGATCGCCATCGCTTTGGCCGATTCGATAAAGCCGCGCACCTGGATCGCCGCCTGATTGGTCTTGCGATCCTTCAGCAACGTCTTGACCGACGGCAATGCCACTGCGGCGATCAGGGAGGTGATCCCGATCACAATCAGAAGCTCCACCAGCGTCACCCCGCGCCGATGATTGAAGCGTGCACCCAGCAAGCAGGTCATAGCGACTCTCCAAACTGGTCGAAGTTGGTGATGTTGTCGGCACCGCTGCTGGGGTCGATCACCGCTCCCAGACGCTGCGCCAAAGGTTGTTCTCTGGGGTGATATGGATCTGGATAATAAATCGAATTGGGATAACCGGGGGGTAGCGTCATGCCAGCGCGTGGCCATGGCGGACTAGCAGAACCCGTCGGCATGGAAAAGGCTGCGCCAAATTCCTCTCGCACTCCGCTCAGGCCATCCGGGCCCAGCGAATAGACCAGTGGGAAAAGTCCTGCACCTGGCCTAAGCAGTACATTTTTGGGTTGGAAGTCGCGATCAAAATAGAGATCAGAACTCAGCGGGTCCAAGGGATCTTTGGAGGTTTCGCTACCGACAACATTGCTGACGAATGGGTCATCCAGGTCGAACGGGCTGGCTCCTCCTTCCAGGCCGGCCGGCCAGCGAATCCACTGAATCGGCTTCCCCCAGGCATCGATGAACTCCAGCATGTTGTCGCTGTCGGTATCGCCGATCTCACTGGGGCGAAAAAGCTCCAACGCGCTGGAATTCTGGTAGGAAGTACTGGAGACGAGGAAATAGAGAAGTTCCGCATTGAGATTCGTGCTGGCAATACTCGGAGTGATGATCTCGTTGATACGGCGGAGGGTGGCAGGAGCAGCAACCGAGATTGGGAAACTGGTCATGTTGGCGGTTCCCTCGAAAATCCTCGCAACCAGCGGCGTCGGCCCTCTCAGATCGGTGACTCGATCCGGCATCTCCATCCGCATTAGGTCGCGGATGGCCGAGAGTCGAAGCCGAGCCATCTCTCGGGCGGAAAGAGCCCGCTGGCCGGTTGTCGGATCAGCCTGAAAGGCGACGGTGGGAAGTTTTAAGGGCAACGGTCGCGATAGATAGCCTTCCCACTTGGAGGCGAGCACTTCGTGGATCTTGGCGATGGTGGAGCGGGTCTTGGATTCCAGAACGTCCTGCTGGGCTCCCCGCATGGCAACCATGGTGAGCGACGCGAGGATGACGATAATCGAGATCGCCACCAGAAGTTCGACCAGCGTGAACGCACCGCGGCGACCAGCCTTGAGGCCTCCTCCGCATCGCGTTATCACTTTTCGCTTCATGGCCCCCTACCCTTCCCGCTGCTGCAAACGTCCTGCTACTCCACCACCGGTCAGCTCTTATCATCCCCGACGAAAGACTCCCCCATCTCGCCATTCCTTGGACAGGATCAGTCGGAGACAGTCGCCTTGCGAGCGACATCCCCAAGTCTGGCCATGTCGGAAAAATTGGCGGTGTTGTCGTAGGTGTTGGAAGTCGACTTGGATGCGGTCTTCATGCCGCGCTGGTAGACCTGCAAGTCGCCGACTCCAATGTTGGGCGTCGACTTGGAGGAAAAAATCCCAAGTGCGTCGCTGTAGATTCCATCGAGCCCGGCGCTGACAATCTGGAACGATTGCTTGTTCTGGAAATAGTTTTGAGACGGTGCAATCGTCGTATTCATCTCATCCGACAAATACGGAACAGCAGTCCCGAACTGCGGCGACGAGATACGGTTGACGTAGACATATCCAGTACCAGTCGCGTTGGGGTCAGGTATGGCGTAGGTGCGGCTGTCGAAATAAACGATTGGAGCGCGCTGGTACTTGTCCAGGTAGACAGGCAGGAGATCCCCTGCCTCGGAAAGACCATTGGCGGCATCTCCCAGTTGGAATCGCGATTCATCGTTGCTGACCGTTACCGTCTGTCCGCCATAGCTGGTGGTGGTCAGGGTCAACTGGCCCGAGTTGAACTCGTAAAAAGCATTTTCGCGAGCTGGGTTGTACTGGTAGGCCGAGGTGCTTCCAGGGACCAAGGCGAAGGGACCACCCGGTCCAGTGAAAGGACGCTGGGGATTGCTGCTGAAGCCACCCAGGAAAAAGACCAGTGACTCCGCCGGGCTCATCGCCCGAAAACCTTCCGAGTCGGCTGCCGGCAAGCCCGGTCCGGAGTAGTTGAGAGTCGCTAGGATATCCCTGCGGAGCAAATTCAATTCGGTCTGCAGAATCTGGGGAAATGCCTTGCGGCAATGTCGCTCCAGAATCGTCCAGTTGCTTCCGTCGGGAGGGTAGTCGCCATACTTCGACCGATACTGCTCGATCGCGTCGGCCAGTCCGTTGACTTCCATTTTGACCGCCGAAGCCTGCGCGGACTTCAGGGCGTTGAGCGCCACGGGGGTGGCGATGGCGGCCAGCAGGACCAGGATCCCAATAGCCACCAAGATTTCGACCAGAGTGAATGCATGCCGAGGAGCTCGCCGAGTCGCAGTGGATCGCATCATCGCCAGGGTGCCTCCCTCCAGGGGAATCGTCAGTTGGATCGTTAGAGTTTGGATGTTTCGAAGTCTGTCGTCGTTCCGAGCCTTCCGCCGAGTGCTTCCTGGCGATCGCTCGACCAGAAAGCAGCTCGACGAATTCCCTTCCGCTAGTCCCGCTACTTGCTGCTGAGGCTGGTAATCAGACTGACCAGCGGCATGAAGAGCGAAATGACGATGAAGCCGACCGCAAGCCCCAGGAAGACGATCAACAGCGGCTCGATCAACTTCGTCAATCCTTCGGTCATCACGCGAACTTCTTCGTCGTAGTTGTCGGCGACCTTGTAGAGCATCGTGTCGAGTTCGCCGGTCTCTTCACCGACGTCGACCATGTTGACCACCAGGTCGTCGATCACACGCTTCTTCATCTTCATTACATAAAAGAGGCCGGCGAAAACCATCCCCAGCAGGATCATGTAGCCGCCCATGTAGGTGAGGCTTTCGGATGTTCCTTTGTTCTTTCCTGAGTTCAGTCCACGGCCTGCAGTCAATGCGACCGACAGCACCATCACTCCTGGGAAAGAACCCATGAGGGCCCAGAAGAAAAGGGCCATCGGATGGAAGCCGGGGCTGGAGAACTTCTGCATCGGCTTGCTGATCACATCCCCTTCGCGGATCGATTCGATCACCTTGCTGAAAATCCGCTCGAACAAGGCGTTGTTGGCGGTTTCCTTGGTGATGTTGAGGGCTTCGAGAATCGGCACACCGCTAGTGACCAGCGTTCCGAGGGTTCGCGTGGTTCGCGCCAGGATGTTCTTTTCGATCAGGTTGCCGAAGACCGGAACCTTGAGGATGAACATGTCGTAGCCCATCCGGCCGTGCCGGAACTTGCGAATCAGCTTCATCACCATCAGATAGCCGATCGGCACCAGCAGCAGAAGGAACCAGTAGTTCACCACGTAATCGCTCATCGCGATCAGCAGCTGGGTGGGAGGGGGCAGTTTCAGTTCGAACTCTTCGAACATCTTTTTGAAGGTGGGAACGATCTTCCACATGATGAAGGTGAGGATGCCGCAGGCGACCATCACCACCACCACCGGGTAGATCATCGCCCCTTTGACCTTCCGCTTCAGCGACTCGGCACTTTCCAAAAAGTCCGACAACCGTTGCAGAATCGTTTCCAGGGCACCCCCCGCCTCCCCGGCCTTGATCATGTTGACGTAGAGCCGGCTGAAGACCTTGGGGCATTTGGACATCGCCTCCGACAGTGTCGAACCGGTTTCGATCTCATCGCAGACGTCCATCAGAGCGTTTTTCAGCTTGCCCGGCTTCTGGTTGTTTTCCAGAATCTTCAAACTGCGAAGGATCGGCAGACCGGCATCCTGAAGGATGGAGAGCTGACGGGTGAAGGTGCAGATGTGCTTGGTCTTCGCTCCACCGAGAGCGAAGGGGCGTTTCTTTTTCGCACCTGGGGCCACTTTAGCGTCGGCCCCCTTCTTCATCGAAATCTTGGTGACGAAATAGCCCATCTGCCGGATGGTAGACTGAGCTTCTTCTTCGTTGGCCGCCTCGATAACGTCCTTGATTTCCTGACCGGTGCGGTCCATCGCTTCGAATTGGAAGATCGGCATGGCTCGGTTTCCTGCTGCTTTGGGAAGACTTCACAGGTGTGGTGGCCGTGACAAGCGTCGGCCACCAACAGGTTGTCAGTTTATCTGGGACAAGCGATCGATGGGCTACGCCCGAACTGGATTAGGGGCCCCAACTGGATAAGGGCTTTGCGGGCGGTTCCAGGCGACTTATGAGTATGGTTGGCAGAATGCCGGAATTCGTCGAATTTTTCGCCGTTTTGGCGCATAAAACGGGGCAGAAAGCGAACTTCTCCCCCCTGGGAACCTACGGACGACCGGTCGACTAGCCGTCCAAAACCGTCTCGCGGACCACTTCGTCGGCGGTGGTGACCCCTTCCAGAACGTACTTGAGGCCGTATTCTCGAAGCGTCACCATGCCGCCCGCAGCGGCGCGATTGCGGAGATCGTCGGTAGTGGAGTTGGTCATGATCATGTCCCGCAGCTCGTCATTGAGAATCATCAGCTCAAACAGCCCGATGCGCCCCTTGTAGCCGGTGTTGTTGCAGGCGTCGCACCCGGCCCCGCGATAGAACTTCTTATCCCCCAGATTGTTGGGGTCGAATCCCAGGTCCATCAGCATCTCATGAGGCGGATCGGTCTCCTCCCGGCACTTGGTGCAGATGCGCCGCACCAGACGCTGAGCAAGAATCGCTTCGACGGTCGCCGTGATCAAGAAGGTCGGGATCCCCATGTCCTTCATGCGTGTGATGGTGCTGGGCGCATCGTTCGTGTGGAGTGTACTGAAAACCAAGTGCCCAGTTAAAGATGCTTGCACCGCGATCTCGGCCGTCTCCAGATCGCGGATTTCCCCGACGAGGATTTTGTCGGGGTCTTGGCGAAGGATGGCGCGGAGGCAGGAGGCGAAGGTGACGCCGATGTCGTGGTCGATCGGAATTTGAACAATGCCGTCGATGTCGTATTCGACCGGATCTTCGGTGGTGATCAGTTTGTCTTCGATGTGATTGAGTTCGCTGAGGGCCGAGTAGAGGGTGGTGGTCTTCCCGGATCCGGTAGGGCCGGTGACCAGGATGATGCCGTTGGGGCGTTCGATGATTTTGCGGAAGGTCTCCAGGGTGGAGGCGTTCATGCCGACCTTGCCGAGGTCGAGTGAGACGACGGAGCGGTCGAGCACTCGCATAACGACTGACTCACCAAAAAGGGTGGGTAGCACGGAGACTCGCAGGTCGACTGGGTGGCCCCCGACCATCAGTTCGATTCGGCCGTCCTGGGGAAGTCGCCGTTCGGCGATATCGAGGTTGGCCATCACTTTGATGCGGGTGGTGATGGCGAAGGCGAGGTGGCGAGGCGGGGGGACCATTTCGTAGAGGACCCCTTCCGCCTTGATTCGGATCCGGAATTCGTCTTCGAATGGTTCCAGGTGGATATCGCTGGCGTGGTCCTTGATCGCCAAGAGGAGCACTAGATTCAAGAGCTTTCGGACTGGGGCGCTATCGGCCAAGGCTTCGGCCCCGTCGAGGTCGAAGGTGCCATCCTTCATCATCTTGCTTGCCGCTGCAAACAGCTCCTCATCCTTGGCCAGGTCGCTGACGATTCGCTCGAAACTCTCCAGGTCGGACGAGTAGTGTTTTTCGATCGCCTGCTTGATTTCCCGTTCGGTGCAGACGGCCATTTGGATATCGAATCCCAGGAAGGTCCGCAGTTCGTCCTGGGTGGTCAGATTCTGGGGATCGCAGGTGGCTACGGTTAGGGTATAGCCGTCGAATTTCACTGGAATCACCCGGTAGAGCTGCGCCATCGACTCGGTGATCTTCGACAAGATATCGGGAGCAATCTTGTTGTCTTCCAGCGTGACCACCTGCATGTTCATCTGCTCGGCCAGCGCCTGAGCCAGTTGGTTGTCGGTGATCAGCGCCATCTCTTCGGCCACCTTGCCGATCAACGCCCCTGGCTGCTGCTTCTGCTCTTCCACCAGCAGCACCAGTTGCTCGTCGGTGATGAAACCCATGTCGACCAGGATTTGTCCGAGCTTTCGAACGGCCATGGCAGGAGTTCCTCAAGTAATTCTTGGAGATGGCGAGGGGGAAAAAGCGGGTCCGAAGGGGTTGCGCGATCGCAGGTCAGGCGTTGCCGTGATCGAATTCTTCCCCTGGGGCGTCATCGGCGACGCCGCGGCGGGCGTTGACGATTCGCTTGGCCAGATCGTCCGGGCGGTGAGCCTTAGCCAGGATATCTTCGACGGTGACCTTGCCATCCCGCCACAGATTGAAGAGAGCATCGTCCATCAGATTCATCCCGAATTTGGCGCCGGTCTGGATGGCCGACGAGATACGGAATGTCTTGTTTTCGCGGATCAGATTGGCGATCCCAGGGGTGACTACCAGGATTTCGTAGGCAGCCACGCGGCCTCCGCCAATCTTGGGGATCAGTGTTTGAGCCACCACTCCCAGCAGCGCGGTGCTCAGCTGGGTGCGGATCTGGTCCTGGAGGTTTCCAGGGAAGGCATCGATGATTCGGTTGACGGTGCCCTGAGCGCTGTTGGTGTGGAGCGTCCCGAAAACGATGTGGCCGGTTTCTGCCGCGCTGATCGCCGCGCTGATCGTTTCCAGGTCGCGCATTTCCCCCACCAGGATGACGTCCGGGTCCTGACGCAAGGCGCGCCGAATCGCTTCGGAGAAGCTGGGGACGTCGACCCCCACCTCGCGCTGATTGATCGTCGACTTGATGTGGTCATGGTAGAACTCGATCGGATCCTCGATCGTGATGATATGGTGATCGTGGGTTTCGTTGATGTAGTTGACTAGGCTGGCCAGCGTCGTGCTTTTTCCCGATCCGGTCGGTCCGGTGACCAGCACCAGACCGCGCGGCCGTAGCACCATCTTGACCACCGACTCGGGGAGCCCCAACTGTTCGGGAGTCAGCTTGTCGTTGGGGATCTGCCGCAGCACCATCGAGACAAAGCCGCGTTGCTTGAAGATCGAGACGCGGAAGCGAGCCAGATCGCCGAAGGCAAAGCCGAAGTCGGAGCTACCCGACTCCTGGAGTTCCCGTTGGCATCGTTCGGGGGCGATGCTTTTCATCAAGGCCATCGTGTCATCGGGTTCCAGCACCTTGGTTTCCAGCTTGCGCATCCTTCCGTGAAGCCGAAAAACGGGAGGCTGGCCGACGACGATGTGAATGTCGCTGGCTCCTTGCTTGACGCAAGCCTGGAGGAGTTTGTCGATAAGCACAGTTGCCATGGGAGATCGATTCCTTCTCGCGATTCGGTTCGAAAAAGCGATTGTTTGCCTAGGACGCAACCCGCAGGGGTGGACGCGGGGCCGCCCCTGGATAGCTGGGCTGGTCCGCTCCCTGGAAGTCGACTCAGGTGGTGAATTCCTTGATCACATTCTGGACCGCCAGCACATCCTGCTCCGTCCGCTTGGCGGTCTTGTAGACCTCCTCCAGGGTGGTGATTCCCCCCAGCACTTTACGGATCCCGTCGCAGTAGAGGGTGGTCATTCCCTCCCGGATCGCCTGCTCCCGAAGTTCGGTAGTCGACTTGTTCTGGAACATCATTTCCCGGAGACGGTTGGAGACCACCATCAGTTCGTAGATCCCGATGCGGCCTCGGTAGCCTGACTTTTGGCAATAGGGACAGCCTTTACCCCGGGAGACCTTGGCGGCCGCCGCCACTTCCGGGGGAATCCCCGCGTCGGCCAGGACACTGTCGGAGAGATTGTGAGGCTGCTTGCAACGAGTGCAAATCTTCCGCACCAGACGCTGCCCCAGCACCGCGATGACGCTACTGGCCACCAAGTAGCCGGGTACTCCCATATCCGTCATCCGCGTGATGGCGCTGGGCGCGTCGTTCGTGTGCAGTGTACTAAAAACCAAGTGTCCAGTCAGGGATGCCTGGATCCCCATCGAAGCCGTCTCGGTGTCTCGCATCTCCCCGACGAGGATGATGTTGGGGGCTTGTCGGAGCATGGCGCGGATGATGCGTGCAAAGTCGAGTCCGATGTTGTGTCGGACTTCGACTTGGTTGATCCCCTGCAGGTAGTATTCAACCGGATCCTCGGCGGTGATGATTTTTCGGTCGGGTCGATTCAGCGCGTTGAGGGCGGCGTAGAGGGTGGTGGTTTTCCCCGAACCGGTGGGGCCGGTGACCAGGAAAATTCCGTTGGGTCGCTTGATCAGGCCGGTGAAAATCTTGAAGTCGCGTTCTGCCAGGCCCAACTGACGGATCCCGACTTTGATGTTGTCTTTGTCGAGGATCCGCATGACGGCCGACTGGCCGTGGTTGGTAGGGATGATGGAGACGCGAAGGTCGAGTTCTTTTTCGCCAACGGTGAGTTTGATCCGCCCGTCCTGGGGGCGTCGTCGTTCGGCGATATCCATCTTGGCAAGAATCTTGATGCGGGAAAGGATGGCCGCCAGCAGACGTCTGGGGGGGCTATCGCGTTCCACCAGCACGCCGTCGATGCGATAGCGGATGCGGACGCGGTCCTCAAAAGGTTCAACGTGGATGTCGCTGGCGCGTAGCTGCACCGCTTCGGCGATCATCAGGTGGACCAGACGCACCACGGGGGCGGCGCTTTCATCGACCCCCTCTTCGATGTCGGCTCCATCTTCCTGCGTTTCGGTAAAGTCGATTTGCGTGTCGGTGAATTCCTGGAGCATCGAGTCGGCCGATTCCCCTTCCACCTGCCCGTAGTAGCGGTTGATCGCTTCGAGAATATGCTCCTTGGGGGCCAGCGCGGTGTCGACTTTGCGGTTCAGGATGAAACGCAGTTTTTCGACCGTCTCGATGTCAAAAGGGTTGGAAATCAGCACGCGAATTGTGCCGGAATCCTCCGAAATGGGGATGATTGCATTTTCGCGGGCGACCGATTCGGGCACCAACTGGATGACTTCGTCGGCAATCCGCGTCTCGGTCAGGTCGACGTACTCGACCTTGTTGAACTTGGCCAGTGCCCGAGTGACCTCCTCCGGGGTGGCGTATCCGAGAGCCACCAGGGCTTCGCCTACGGATTTGTCCTCCGATTTCCCCAGCTTCACCGCCTCGGTCAACTGTTCGAGGCTGATGATCCCTTTGGAGAGGAGGAGATCGGTGTAATCGCGATTTGGCTGGTTCATCCCAACGCTCCTGGCGACAAGAGACCTGCGACGGGGACAGGGTTTGGCGAAGGCGACGGGACGGCCACCAGGGGAGCCCCGTAAAGTTCAAGCAGTATACCATATCCGAGAAATCGCCCGGTCCCAAGCAAATAACAAGCAAGAGCGTTGATTCGTGCCTTGCAGTGCCAAGTCCTGCGGGAGGTGGGAGAGGGCTAGGCCAGGGTACCGAGCCCAATGGCGCTATCGGGTAGCAGCGGCCCCGGTGATTTTGGCTTGAATCCCGATGCCATCTCCGAGGGATCTGCTTGGCAAGTGGCTACAGGTTGGCTTTCGCGTTTCCCCGCCAGCACCACAGCGTGAGCGGAGCCGGACGGATAAGGAGCCCTGAGGAAGTTCGGCCGGTTGGGAGGGAATTGTTGGTAAAGCGGTCTCTAGCATGCTAGGCTAACTTCTGCCCCCCATTTGTAGGTAGGCCTGGGGCATCTCTGGGGATGTTGGAGAGTGGCCTAAAGGGTGGCCTGAGCCAAGTGCAGGCAGTTGATTTCGAAGGGTGAAGGATGAGGTGGATTGATCGCGTCAAGATGAAACACAAGGAGCTGCATCATGGAACGGGTCGAGTGCATGGCTGGCTGGTATGGAGTTAGGGGTTGGGATCGTCTGGTCGCAGTGGTGTGCGCGATCGGTTGGCTGGTTGCAGGTGCCAGAGGGGATGCTGCGATCCTGGGGATCAACACCCCCACTTCCTCATTTGCAGCTATCCAGTTCGACGACACCAATTCCGTTGGGCCTCCCGCAGGGATCACCAACACAGGGCCAACTGTCAGTCCCTGGAACGGAAGTCTGATCACGCTGCCTTTGACAACCGATCCAAACACCTTGGATCAAGCTAGTGGTGACCTAGTGGCTTCTTTTGCCGGCAACAGTTATGCCTTGACCTTCAGCAATATTTTCCTTTCTCAACCGGCAATCACGACGACCGGTTTCGCCACGTTGGCGTTCAGTTTCAGCATCGAATTCCAGCTCGATGCATTGGGCCTTCCTTTGCAACCGACTTTATTTCCGACTTTTTTTCTGAGCGGAACGGTGCAGACGCCTCCTGGAAGTTTTGCAGCTTTCGCTGGTAGCCTCGATTACTACGGGGTCAACACCGCCGGCACGGTCTTTCAACTGGACTCGGTTTCGTACGCAGGTTTATGGACGACCCCCGGCCCCTTCACGGCCACCGTGTTTGGGACCCCCACCTTCGGCTCCACTCCGGCTCTGTTTCCTGGCACCTTTCTCCAGATCGATGGATCGTTCAAGTTCCAGGTCGATCCTGCAAGCATTGGTGGTTACAGTTTGATGGCGGTCCCCGAGCCGGGAACCTTGTGCATACTGATGAGCGGTATTGGCCTGCCACTGCTATCGCGTTGTCGGTTTAGCAGGGCGCGACGTTCCTTGCCTTTGGCGTAGCCTTTCGATCGATCCCATCGACCGTCCGATGCGAAGTCGTTTTGGGAGTCGGTTGCAGCGCGGTCGACTCATGATGCAGACGGTTAGGAATCCAGAAACTCGTTTGGGTTCCAGTCGGGGGGCAGGTGCGGTGGCTTGCCGGGAAGTTTTTTCTTTCTGTTGCCTGGAGCGTCGGGTTGCACTTTCGCTGGTGCCCCTGGGCGACCAGTAGATTCACTCGTCGCGTCATTCTTCGCTTCATTCGCCACCTCGTTCCGCGGAGAACGCTCGGCCTCTTGCGAGGTGGTGGTGATGGATGTCGGCCGGCTTTCCAGTCCAAACCAAGCGATCCAGTTGAAGTCTGGATCGGTGGGTTGCGGCTTGCCTGCATCGAACGCGGGTAGGGATGAACGATCGCTTGGTGGGTGCCGGAAGCGAGGTGGCAGGGCCTGGGGCGATCTAGCCAGCAGTGCTTCGATCCATTCCTGACTGGCCCGATGTTCGGATCGACGGCGCTGTGCTGCGGTGCGAATGGCGCGGTCGGAGCTGACGACAAGAAGTTTACTTGGGTGGCTGTGCTTTCCAATCAGATCGATCAGCAACTGATCGGCTTCTGGATAGCCGATGGCAAAGCGGACTTCGATGGCCGATCCGTCGGTGCGGTGGTTACCGATCGTCTGGGATCCATCGGGTTCCAGATCGAGGCTGCTTGGTCGTTTGGGAGCATCGAAGACGACGAGAGTTTTCGACTGCACGGGAAGCGGAAGATGGCGAGCCAGCCAATGGAGCAGACGGGTTCTGGCCCTTTGGGTCCAGCCAGGACCCCGATCGACGGTCATGGAAGGGCTTTGGTGCAGCAGGTTGTAGCCGTCGATCAAGAGGTCCATGCCAGAGACGGTCACTCCGATGAGGCCGCTTTCGACTTGGCGGTCGACTTGCTGGCATTGTAGAGATAGGGATTAAGGGTTGGGTCGTTGTACATCTTGAACTGCCGGTAGGTGCGGTGGCGCTTGGATCCCGCTACGATCGCCTCCAGCAACTGACGGAGTGATGTGGCAAGTTCCTTTTGCTGCAACCGGCAGATCGCCAGTCGTTGGGAAACCTTTAGGCGATGTGCTTCGTCGACATCCGATCGTTGCAGCTGCTCGTCCAGATGATAGATCCGCAACGCGAGGATCGACAGTCGATCGACGATACTGCCTGGGGTCTCTGAATTCTGACGGGCATCCTCGCGTGGCTGGATGCCTGTGGCCTGAAGATGTTCGGTCAGCCAATCATCCAACTTTTCGATGGCATCATTGCGTTGCTGATTCAGTCGGTCGATTGCCCGTTTCACTGCTGCGATTGTGCTGTCGTCGGCGTCGGGAGAGCGGGCCTGATCTTCTTGATGCCAGAGTTCGTAGTTGTACCGATGCTGTTGGCAGGCCAATTCCATCCATCCCGACTCCTGATTTTCGATCGGCTGATGGTGCCAGTCGGCGGTGGTGCGATCGTGCATCGCCACAATCATCTCGACATCCCAGCTCATGTCGCATCCTTTCTTTTGGATTGGCTCGCTGGACGCATCGATGCCGATCTCCATTGCGACCGGTATCTGCCCTGCGGGCTATCGAAAAAGATAAACGGGAGTTGGGTGGTTCACCAGCGGTCGACAGCGACTGTCCATGCCACGCGGCGTTTCTTTTCGGTAATCCGCTAGAGAAAGTGACGACCCATTAGGCTACCGAAGGATCTCTCGCTTGCGATCGACGTAGTCCCAGACGACAAAGCGGTCGAGATCTTCTCCTGAGCTGAAGAAGACGCGTCCCTTGGTGGTTTCGGCAAGCCGATAGCCGAATCGAATGTCCTCTTCCGATTGGGAGAGGCTGGGGATCAGGAACAGATTGATCGTGATTCCTGCCTGACGGCATCGGGCTCCTTCCAGCAGGGTCGCCTCTTCGGTTCGGGGATCGGGTGGGTAGAGCATGTAGAGCCACTGGTCTTCGAAGTGCGCGGTCGGCAGTCCATCGGTGATGACGATGATCTGCTTGTTGGGCGTGTCGACGGAGGTGAGGTTCTGCCTGGCCAGCCGCAGGGCATGCTGGATGTTGGTGAAGTGAGGATGCACCATCGATTCCTGCATCTCTTCACGGCTCATGTCGCACTTCAATCGCACCCAGGGGTCGTGAATCGTCACTGGCTTGGGCATCAATTCGATGATTTCGCCGGAGGTCTTTAACTTCGCGAAGGTGGCCATTTCGATGAACCGCAGGAAGTCTCCTGGGTACTCACTGGTGATCAAGCCCTGAAGCGCCAGCGCCATGCGTTTGACGTGGATGTACTGGCCGTCGTAGCGCATCGATCCGCTCATGTCCATCACGACGACCGTAGCGCACTTGGGGTTGTTGCGGGTCTGATGAACTTCCATATCCGTTGGCCGCAGCCTGACGGGGCGTTCGTCGGGACGATTTCGGAGGGCGTTGAGGATCGACTGGGTGGTGTCGATGTTGGCAATCGAATCGCCGAACTGGTACTCCTTGGTGGAAGGAAGCTCGACTGCCCCATCCCCTTCCACTCGCGCGGTGTGTCTGCCGGTGCGCGATGGCTGAAGATGCGAGAAGATCCGCTGCAGCAGCTTGCCTTGAAAGAGCCGGTAGGCTTGGGGGGTGAGCCGAAATCCGCCTTGGCCATCCTGTTCCAGGCCTTGCCGCTGCGCCATTTCGCGTGTGTAGTTTTCCAGCTGTCGTTTCAGCTCTTCTAGCGGTGCCATGTCCCCCGGTTCGGCGAACTCCGAAAGCGCCTCCATGTCGATCACCCCTAGCTGGGCAGTCTTGGCGGCTTCGTCTAGTTGTTTAAGCAGTTTGTCGATCTGCTCTAGTTCCTTTTTGATCTCGATGGCCTGCGGTACATCCATCGACTTGCGGCCGGTGAAGTGGTACTTGGCGGCCAGTTCGTCGACCTGATACTTTTCTCCCAGTCGTTCCAGGAGGTGCACCATCTGCCTGGCGAAGGGATCCTGATCGTCGCCGATGCGATACCAGAGCCGCTCTAGCAGGTAGATCTGTTCGGTATCGGCGGCTTTCTTGAAAAGCGACCGAAGGGATTCCGGAGGATTCGCCTTACGGACTGTCTTGTGGTAGCTCTTGGCCGCTTCCTTGACCACCTGTTCGGTTTCGTAGGTCGAAAGAATCCGGCGTTTGCGTTCCTCGAGCATCGCTTTCAGGAAATCGATGCTGGGCCCCAGGTTGGCCATTTGGCTGGGGTCCAGGCGCACGGCGCGCGCAAGTTCTTCTTCGGTCAGTTTGCGAAAGGAGCCGTACTGAAGCGCCTGTTCGAAGGCGGGGCTGACCAGATCGGGAGGGGGCTGGAGCGGGCTGGGAAACTCCGCAGGGTTGTATTTCTGGTAGGTATGGATGATGCCGCCCAGTTTGCTGCGGCGGTTGTTTGGTGAGGGTGCCCCAGCATCAGGTGGCTGGTTGGTCGGCTGGTCAGAACTCATATCGCACCTTCCCATGTTTTTGGCTTCGGCTGATGCGATCCATCGAATAGAGTCCTGCTAGAACGAATTCGACGCACGAGGCGCGGAGTGCCGGGTGCTGGCCAGCGTTGACTTCGAACGCCTTTTCCCAGATGGCGGGGATATCGCGCATCACCTGTGCGTACTGCTCGCTGGGGAGCATATCCCCGACTTCCACCTTGGCACCTTTGGAAAAATGATCTGAGATCGCGTTCAAACCGTGCTCTTCGACATACTGCTTGAAGACGGTCTCGACCGCACCGGCCAGCAGGGCTTCAAGCACCTGCTTTTCGGTCATTTGGTGGGATCCCATGAGATCTAGTTCCAATTTGCCTAGCGACGAGGTCGCCAAGTGGCCAAGGTCGCTGATGCGTGGCACGGCCAGCGATTCCCCCAAGACTGCGGCGCGGTGGCGGGCTGAGGCGATCATGGTGCGGTAGTTGGCAAGAGAGAATCGAGCCGATACACCGGAGGCCTGATCGACCCACTTGCTTTTGCGACCCTGGCGCGTGATCTCTTCGATCACTTCCGCCATGAAGTAAGGGACTTGCACCGGATGCTGGCCCCCCATCTCCAGCCCTGCTTCCTGCTGCATGATCTCAATCCCCAACGATCTTTCCAGCGGGTAGTGGGTTTGAATCAGGGACCCGATCCGGTCCTTCAGCTGGGGTATCACTTTGCCACTGCGGTTGTAGGTCGAGGGATTGGCAGAAAACATCAGGAAAAGATCCAGTTCGAAGCGAATCGGATACCCTCGAATCTGCACATCCCGTTCCTCGAGAATATTGAACAGCCCGACCTGGACCAGCTCGTCCAGTTCCGGCAGTTCATTCATCGCAAAAATCCCTCGGTGCATGCGTGGGATCAAGCCAAAGTGCAGGGCTTCCTCAGCTCCCATCGAGACCCCCGATGTGAGGCGTGACGGATCGATTTCGCCAATGATGTCGGCGAACTTGGTTCCTGGGCTGAGCCGTTCCGCATAGCGATCCTCGCGGTTCCACCAGGCGATCGGAATCTCCTTCGGATGCCGTTCGGTCACCCATTTCTTTCCCACGGTGGTGATGGGAAGGTAAGGGTCTTCGTGGACGGGGCAGCCTGGGATGTCAAGGTAAGGGAGCTGCGGATCGAGGAACCGGACCAGCGAACGCATCAGGCGACTTTTGGCCTGCCCTTTCTCTCCGAGGAACAGAAGGTCGTGGCCGGCGATCAGGGCGATGTTGATTTCCGGAATCACGGTATCTTCGTAGCCGACGATACCAGGATAGAGCGGTTGGCCGGAGGCGAGAGCCTGCAGAAAATTCTCGCGCACCTCCTGTTTGACCGATCGCGACTTCCAGCCACTTTGCCGCAGTTCTTCCAGATTGCTTGCTCGCTCCATCACTTCCCCCAAATGAATTCTTCTTCGCAATGGCTGTTTGCTTCGTCCTTCGATCGTCGGCATCGCTGCGATTCGATCGAACGATCGATCAGCGAGTTCCCGAACGACGATCTTTTTCTTGGACGACTCAGCACTTCCTTTCATTGTAGGAAGGGGCACAGAGCTACCCGCTGCATGGGGACCCGGGGCTTGGCGTTTGTGCAGGTCATGCCCGATACCGAGAGCTGGCTTTCGATTCGAAAAGGTTCGGCGTTGTCACTGAAACGCCAGAGATGTTGCCAGATCAACCGGATCGGTTTTTCCTCGAGAATTGCCAAATTCAGTGGCGGTGTTCTCCAAGCCCTGGACCCCGGGGAGGCTCAATGGCAGCCCGATTCCCGGCTGGCCATGAGAGTGCAGCGGTGGTGCGGCGCCAAGTTCCATGAAGAGTCCGCCATATTCCTCGTCGCTTCATGACGGACTGGGGATGATTGGTGGAAGGAGTTGCTTTGCGTGGTTAGCCTTCCTGGGATTCCGGCAACGCGATGATGCGATGGCGCAGATTTCTTGTGCCGACTACGGGGAGGGGCATGGTCGTGCTGCGTTCGCTTAGACGCTTTTCGATGAATCGCGATGAGGATTTGAAAGACCATCGATCCACTTGCTGACGTTGGAGTCGCGTGAGCAGCGGGATCGGGCGAGGGGCCATCGCAGCCACCGAAGCAGCAATTGCGTCCATGTCCCCTTCTGGCCATCTAGGGCGATTGCAGGCTGGGTTGGATTCCCTTGAATTGCTGCGACTGGCCGTGATTTTTTCTTGGCTTTCGCCGGTGCTTTGGAGGGAGTCCGGTTGGGGGTTGTTGCGAGGGTTTTGCTCTTGGACGCCAGTTGTCGGTCGCCAGTTTGGGACTGCTTGTCTCCGGAAATGGCGGGCCGCTGGACTCGCTTCGCTGTCGCGTCGGCAACTGGGGTTGGAGGGGTAGGCGGCGCGAGGCTACGGTTCTGTGTGGCGTTCGACGGCGTGGTAACCGATGGTACGGGGGCCGGTCGTTTTTTGGCCGAGGCCGACGGATTGGCTGCGGCGGGAGTGACGCCGCGCGGAGTGGCTTTTGCGGCCGCTGACTGTTTCCTGACAGGCTTGCCCTTGGTCAGTTGACGCAGCGACTGCACCACTTCTCGCCGTTCTTCCAGCGTGCTGGTGGAGGGATGACCTTTTTTGGAGTCGGATTGGGTGGCGGCTCCCGGAGCGGCCGTTCCGATCAGTGCGATCGGATTGGACAGAGGGGACGGAAGGGCGCCACGCTTGTTAGCCTTTTCGACGCTATTTCCTGCACCGGTCCGCTGGTCCTGTTTTCCGTCGCGTGCGTGCTCCGGGCGGTCGGCCAACATGCCGTACAGCGAAGCGGCATTGGCCTGGGACAGTTCGTCCGCTTCGGGATCCGGATCGATCCCCACCAGTCGCCACGACGCGGCTTCTCCCGGCGAAAGGCCGACGCCAGCCTGCTGCAACTCGTCTTGCTTGCTCGCCATCCTACTGATGGCCGACCAGAGACTTGGCCTGGTCTCCGTCAAACCGGGGCGAATGCGTCGCTCAGTTGGATGTGGCCGCTCGGACAAGCACGCAAGAAAAATGCGTTCCTGATAATTGGGGCGATTGCGAGGGTCCAGAACGCGGTAGGCACTGGCTAGAAGCGTTGCCAGATCGGATTCCATCGGAGAAAATTCAGCCAACTCCTGGAGTCCATACCAACTTCTTGCAATCTGGATCGACCCTCGATGAATCGCAGATCGCAGGTGGTTGATACGCACTTCTCCCGAAGCTACGCCAAGGCGACGAAAATCGGCCGCCAACCGCTCGGCGGGCGTCATTCCAGCGATAGGTTGTAGCGGGTCGGTCATGTGCACCACCAGAGTCAGGCTCGAAAACGGCTAAGCGGTCCCCCGGGGATCGCGAAGGAAGGATCAACGCGCAGGCTTTCCGCTCAATAAAACGCTCTTCCAGGTCCTTTTTAGGGACCGGCACCGATCGAATCGTTCGGAGAATTCGTCACACCCAAGGGTGTATTTTCCAGTCGATTGGCCATCGAACCCGCCTCGATCGATGTCCGCGGAATCCCCAAACCAGTGTGGAATGCTTGCCTGAGGAATCGTAGGCAGAAAAAGGCGGGAGGAAAGAGCCGGCAGGAAAAGGTTACGGGTTTGGAAGGATTTGAGGGTTGCGACGGCCTCCACCGGGGAAGAAAGGCGATAAAGACTACGCAAAATGGAAAGATTCCCTGAGGGAAACTTAGGGTAGCCGCCCCTATCCTCAAGGGACGTCGCGGAACCCCCAATGGGAAGGCTGAGCGGAGAGCAAACCGGCTGGAATCCCAAAAGGTGGGTGGCACCGATTGAAGTGCTATCAAAAGTCAGCAAAAGGTGGGTGGCACCGATTGAGAGCCAATTGAAGTGCTAGGTGGCACCGATTGAGAGCTAGCACCTTAATCGACCAATAGCAGCAATCGACCGGTTCCCAAAAAGGTGGGTGGCACCTTTCAAGAGCTAGCAAAGCGGTTCAAAAGGTGGGTGGCACCTTCTGAGTGCTAGCACACCGTGGCATGGCCGTCCCGGCCATGCCACC
>JBEISR010000007.1:0-191326 GCA_040375295.1 Planctomycetaceae bacterium | reverse complement strand
TGGGTGGTGCCGTTTCCCAGCCCCTTATCGTTGCAAAGATTCTTCCAGTGATTGAGCAACTGCCGCCAATGAGGCCCTGCGGCACACCAGCCGTCTCCCGTCGATCGATCCTCCAGGGGCGCTGGCCAATGGCCTTCGAGGAAGCACGACCGGATGTGCCGATCTTGTGCCAGCCGAACATAAACAGGCAATCCATGAAGCCTACCGGAGACCGCATGGGGTCTTCCCCAGCCTCCCGGCCAAGGCCACCAGGATCGTTCCAGATACCAATCGACTCCTTGGGCCTTCAGCCGGACCAAGCCTTGAGGATCGTTTGCCAGGGAAAGATCGTCAGGAACTCCGCATTTCCCGGTCACTGGCGCACCAATCGCACCAGCTCGATTTGGTGCTGCTGCATCCACTCCAACCACTGTTCCTGGAACTCCGTCAGTTCGATCTCCGCTTGGACTTGGGCGTCGAGCGGAGAAACGATCCGGAAGCAGCCATCTTCCAGCCAACGATCGACATCCTTGCGATCGATCCAGTACTCTCCCGGCCCTGTGGGATGATCCGATTTTGCATCCTGCGGGGTCATGAAGTAAACGATTTCCATCGCGAATCGCTCGGGTGCCTCCAACGGCGCCAGGTCCTCGCGTCCCACCGGATAGATCTTCACGAACAACCTTCCTCAGGTCTTACCAGATGTAGCCTTCTTCACCATGCTGCGTCAGGTCCAACCCCTGTCGCTCTTGTTCGACCGACACACGCAGCCCACAGGCCATGTCGACGATTTTGAGGATCGCCAGCGTCATGACGGTATCGTACGCGATCACCCATGCCAGCAGAATCCACTGACTGGTAAGCAACTTCCCACCCCACCACCAACCGATCCATTCGGGATGCCCTGGGGTCACCAGCACCGGGGAGGCAAACAGCCCCACGGCAAGGCCCCCAAGAATGCCACCAATTCCATGGATCCCAAAAACATCCAGCGCGTCATCGTAAAGGATGCGATTTTTCAGTCGCGAGCAGGCCAGGTAGCAGAGACAACCTGCGACTCCTCCCAGTCCGATGGCGGCTATCGGTTGCAAAACACCCGCCCCAGAAGCGATGGCCGCCAAGCCAGCCAGAAGTCCGGAGGCAGCCCCCATTAAGGAAGGCCTGCCTCGATCCCACCACTCCACCAACCCCCACGCCATAGCCCCTGCAGCGGCGGCTAGGTGAGTCGACACCAACGCGACGATCGACTGCATCAAATGACGCTCGGCGGGACTTCCACTGCAAGCGGCATGAATCCCCATCAGCCCCACCCAGATCAAGCCGGCCCCCACCGCCGTGTAGGTCAGGTTATGTGGCGGCATCGGCTCCCGACGATGCCCCAGACGGGGTCCCAGGTAGATCGCAACGACCAAAGAAGCGATTCCAACCAGCGCGTGAACCACCCAACCTCCCGACAGATCCATGCCCCTTCCGTTCGCACCGGTCGACGGATTCCCATTGCCCCATACCCAATGGGCCACCGGGCAGTAGACGAGCACCCCCCAGGCGATCGTCACCCACAGCATCCCAGAAAACCGCATCCGCTCAGCATATGCCCCACAGAGAATTGCAGATGCCAGCGAGAATAGAATCCCATGGACTAGCAGATGAACCATGGTCGGAATTTGCGGCACAGCCGATGCCATCGGCCAGCGGACCGCGTTAGCAGCAGAATCACGGACCGGTTGGATCCCGCTCAGGCCGACATACTGCAATCCTCCAACCCAGGAATTCCATCTGCCCGAGTCGCCAAAGGTTAGGGAGTAACCAACCAGCGCCCAGATCAGGCCCATTACGGCTGCCAAGGTGGTCAACTGCGCCATCATGTGGACGACGTTCTTCCGACGCACCTGACCTCCGTAATAGAGCAGCATCCCAGGGAGAGCGGCCAGGAGTCCCAGGCAACTGGCGACCAACCAAAGGAGCATCTGGCTTTCTGACACCCCCGACAATCCAAATCCGTTTCGCTCGAAAAGCATGGCGGGGGTCGCTGCAGGGGTCTGCGCCACGGAAGGCTGGCTCAAGGACAGCAGGAGGAGGATCGCAGGCGCAATCCTGCCCAGCCCACCCAGCCTGCGCGTCGAGACCTCTGTTCGATGCAACATCAGCTGATCCTCCTGTACAGGTACGATCTCTCGATCGACTTGCTGACATGAACTAGGTAACATCGCCCGTCGCTCGCCTCCGACCAACGCATCGACGGAAGCACCATTTCCGATCACAGCACACGGCAAACGAAACACTTCAGGTAATCGGTCTCGGGACAACTGGCCAGCGTCGGGTGATCGGGAGCGGCCCCCAGGCGTCGAAGGATCTGCAGATCCCGGCCGGTGCGCTTGCTGACCCCCAGTAGCATCTGCTCGAACGTTTCGCGTCCGACTCGCCCCGAACAACTGCAGGTCACCAGGATCCCACCCGGATCTAGCAAGCCGACGGCGGTGGCGTTGAGCCGATGGTAGGCGCGCAGGGCGGCGGCCATCTGATCCCGAGATCCTGCCAGACGAGGTGGATCCAGAACGATCACCTGGTACCGCTCATTGCGGTCTCGCGCCTCATCCAGCAACTCCCAAAAATCGCCTCGCAACCATTCGATCGGAGCCTGCTCCATCCCGTTGCGACGGCGATTTTCCTCCGCCACTTCCAGCGCGGCCAGGCTGGAATCGATCGCAACGATCTTGCCGGGCTTTGCATGCCGGGCGATCGTCAAGGCAAAACCGCCGTGATAGCAACAGACATCCAGCACCCGGTCTCCAGGATGCACCCAGCGCGCCGCCTCACGGCGATTGTCGCGCTGATCGAGATAAAATCCTGTCTTCTGCCCCGCCTGCGGATCGACCCGCCACTGAAGACCATGCTCCACGATCCAACGAGCCCCACCACCCGGGTCCGCACCCAGCCACCGGCCCCCTGGTTCCAACCCCTCCGCCTTGGCCGTCTTCTCATCGATACGAAGCCACGCCCCACGCACCGGCAACTCCCGCTCGATCCGCTCCACAATCTGGCCGATCCAAGGGGACAGCACCGCGGCGGTCTGCTGCACCACCAGCAAATCGGCATAGCGGTCGATGATCACCCCACCCAACAAATCCGCCTCGCTGAAAATCAACCTCTCGGCCCCCTGCGGATGAAACTCGCCAAGACTTCTTCGCAGTCTCAGCGCCTGGTCGACCCGATGAAGGCAAAGGGAATCCCCCCAAGGCTCCTGCCGATTCCAACTAGTTATGCGAACTGCAATTCGCGAATTTTGGTGATAAAGTCCCCAGGCAATCCAACGCCCCGACTCATCGAACAGCTCCACTACCTGCCCGGTCGACAATCCGGCAGGCACCTTCTCCAGACTGCTTCGAAGGACCCAGGGATGTCGAGCGATCAGGGCCCCGCGGCTGGCTCGCCGTACCGTCAGCGGGATCGAAGCGTCTTGGGTCATAGCAGTACCATCGATTGGTGCGTGAAACAGAAGCCATCCATGGGAGCCGGCGCCAAGGGGCAGCGATGCGACACGCCTCCGGGCGGACTGGTAGGTTGGGGATCGATGATAACGATTCTCTGAAGATTGCGACCTGGGAGGGCTAAGATCGACATCTTGGCGGCAGGTTGTCGCACCCTCTATGGCAGAATGTATGCCATTGATTATAGTCTAAAGGAATTCGTTTGACTATTGCTTACGAATGACCGCGTTTGCGAAGGGGTCCGCGTGAGGCGACGGGCGGGCATCGCCTAAGGTCCAGGGAGTTCGGTCTGAAGTGGTGATCAGCCGACCGCTCGCTCATTAGAACAGAAGGTGTTTCATGCAGAAATTGGTTTTGGCGACGATTTGGCGATTGGTGATGGCCGCTGTAGCGATGGTTCCGGTCTGGATCGGTACAGCCTGGGGGCAGGAGGGAGGTGGTTCGGTGATGATGGCAGGGGCTTCTGCCAATCCCGGATCGTCCGAGTCAGCTCATGCCCATGCAGCAGCAGGTGGTGAGGCAAACCTAATCCTGCCTTCGATGGATGGCGAGACGATGATGGGCGTGCCCGTCCGAACGCTGCTTCTAGGAGGCCTGCTGGTCAGCGCTCTTGGCTTCGGATTTGGACTCTGGATCTGGCAACAGTTGAAGAATCTGCCAGTCCACGCTTCCATGCGAGGCATCTCGGAGTTGATCTACGAAACCTGCAAGACCTATCTGGTGACCCAGGGGAAGTTCCTGATGATCCTGTGGGCCTTTATCGCTGCGGTGGTGGCCTTCTACTTCGGTCGGCTTGTGCCATTCACCGACCCAGCCACGGGGTCCGTTCGCTCCGGCATGCCCGTCGACCGCGTGATCATCATCCTTCTGTTTTCTTTGATCGGGATCGCTGGTAGTTACTTTGTTGCTTGGTTCGGGATCCGAATCAATACCTACGCCAATTCGCGAGCCGCGTTCGCTGCCTTGCGTGGCAAGCCCTATCCCTGCTACGACATCCCGCTGAAGGCGGGGATGAGCATCGGGATGCTGCTGATCTCGGTGGAATTGTTCCTGATGCTCTGCATCCTTCTGTTTGTCCCTAGGGAGTACGCCGGCGCCTGCTTTATCGGCTTTGCCATCGGCGAGTCGCTGGGAGCTGCGGCCCTCCGGATCGCCGGGGGTATCTTCACGAAAATTGCCGACATCGGTTCCGACCTGATGAAAATCGTCTTCAAGATCAAGGAAGACGACGCGCGGAATCCTGGCGTGATCGCCGACTGCACAGGGGACAACGCCGGCGACTCGGTCGGCCCATCCGCCGATGGTTTTGAAACCTACGGTGTGACCGGCGTGGCGCTGATCACGTTCATTCTTTTAGCGGCCGATCAAGCAGTCCAGGTACCACTGCTGGTCTGGATCTTCCTGATGCGCGTGATGATGGTTGTCGCCTCCGGCGCTTCCTATCTCGTGAATCAGAGGATGGCGGAATCGAAGTACGAGCATGCGGACAAGATGAACTTCGAGCATCCGTTGACCAATCTGGTCTGGCTGACAAGCATCGTTTCGGTTGTTCTCACCTACATCGCCTCCTACCTTCTGATCAAGGACCTTGGAGACGGGACGATGTGGTGGAAACTGTCGACGGTGATCACCTGCGGAACCTTGGCTGGGGCGATCATTCCCGAACTGGTCAAAGTTTTCACTTCGACCGAGTGCAAGCACACGCGGGAGGTGGTGACCTCTTCTAAGGAAGGTGGCGCTTCGCTGAATATTCTCTCGGGGATCGTTGCCGGCAACTTCAGCGCCTACTGGCTGGGGATGGCGATCATGTTGCTGATGGCGATCGCCTACTGGGTGGGCGAGCAGGGGTTGGTCGACATCATGAAGGCTCCCAGCGTCTTCGCGTTTGGGTTGGTTGCCTTCGGATTTCTCGGGATGGGCCCGGTGACCATCGCGGTCGACAGCTATGGTCCGGTAACCGATAACGCTCAGTCGGTCTACGAACTGTCGATGATTGAGGACATCCCGGGGATTCGCGAAGAGCTGAAGAGGGATTTTGACATCGACGCCGATTTCCAGGCAGCCAAGACCCACCTGGAGGAGAACGACGGCGCAGGAAACACCTTCAAGGCGACCGCTAAGCCGGTGCTCATCGGGACCGCCGTTGTCGGTGCGACGACGATGATTTTTTCGATCATCATGGAATTGACGCAGGGCCTGAAGCCGGAGCTGCTGCAGAATCTTTCGCTGATGCATCCACCGTTCCTCCTGGGCCTGATCGGCGGCGGCGCGATGATCTACTGGTTCACCGGCGCGTCGATGCAGGCGGTCACCACCGGTGCCTATCGCGCGGTGGAGTTCATCAAGGAGAACATCAAGCTGGAAGGGGTCACCCGCGCTTCGGTAGAAGACTCAAAGAAGGTGGTGGAAATCTGCACCATCTATGCCCAGCGAGGGATGTTCAACATCTTCCTGGCTGTCTTCTTCTCTACCTTGGGATTTGCGTTTGTCGGCCCCTACTTCTTCATCGGCTACCTCCTGTCGATCGCCCTTTTCGGACTCTTCCAGGCGATCTACATGGCCAATGCGGGTGGCGCCTGGGACAATGCCAAAAAGCTGGTGGAGACGGAACTGAAGGCCAAGGGAACGCCACTGCACGATGCCACAGTCGTCGGGGATACGGTGGGCGACCCATTCAAGGACACCTCGTCGGTCGCGATGAACCCAGTGATCAAGTTCACCACGCTCTTTGGACTCCTGGCAGTCCCACTGGGTGAATCGATGCGACGGGAATTCAATCCGTCGGTCGCCTGGATCATCGCAGGTATCCTGCTGGCGATCGCTCAGTATTTCATCTGGAGGTCGTTCTACCGGATGCGCATCGACGATGCCGAGCCGGTGCATGGTTCTTCGCACTAGCAGAGAAGCGCTAGCGCGGCATCCCCAAAAGCCATCTGGCGGGGACGCCAACCGAAGGACACACCGTTCACGATTGCAGCAACCTGTCGATCCATTCGGGGTCGACAGGTTATTTTTTGGTCCCTCTGGGATTCTTCTCGGAAGCGATCGCTTCACTGCGTTCGCTTGGAGTTGCCCAGGAAAGGTCCTGGCATGGCTTGCATGTACTGAAAGGAAGTATCCTTCAGGCCAAACGCAGTGGGAGGGATGATCCTTTATGGGCGAGGGCTACGGATGCAAGCCTTCTAGGCCAACTCGGGGTGGATCGCATCCTCCCTGAGGCAGTGTGGCAAGGAGCCGCCCTCTTTCCAATCGAAATCGGTAGGGTGCAAGTCCTCCGGTCTGCGTCTACCGGCACAAAAAACCGGATGGCTTGCGCGCCGTGTCGCTAGGATCGGGCGGCTAGGATCGGGCCGCAATCTCAGCATGGCATTTTCAGCATGGCATCGTTGTGTTGCAGTGGGTGACGATTGCCCCACGGAATGATCGCATGGACCTTTTCTATCGACGCAGCTCAGGGGCGACGCAACGGGCGCCACTGCGGACTGGCGGCAGATCGGTCGGTGGGGCCGGCCTGGATCGGAGGACGCGAACTCGTGGATGTTCCTCGATCCCAGGGACGGGAAAGATCGAGCGATTTTGGGTCTTCGGCGGCGGATCGGTAGGGGGACAGGCTGGCAGGTGGAGTGATCGGGGGACGAGCCGACAGTCGGCTGGACGAATAGCCAAGTCGCGTCGCTAGTCGATCGTTCTCCGCCCGCAGATCCTCCAGTTCCCTCTTCTGCGCTCGATATTCACTAGTCAAACGCTGGTTCTCAATCGTCAATTCTCGCTTGCTGGGACCAGTGGTGCATCCCGTTGCAAGCAACAGCATGGAGATCCACACCGCACCGAAGCCGGAAGCGATGGCTCGGGCTGTTTTGCCCTTCCTCCAGCCGGGACCAGGCAGTCGATGGTGTGGAAGAGTGGGTGAAGGAGTCATGACGAGGGCTCTCCATGCGCGATTCTTTCGGCCCTGGGCAGGCGCGATCGCTGGAATGGCCCACGGCTGAGGCCGATTGGTAGCAACCTTTGCCCGACAAAACAAGCTCGCTTTCCTTCCCTCTCCCCTTTGACATTCAAGATCGCTGGGGTCTTCCAGCGGACCGACCGGCTTGCCCTGTACTCGACTCCCCAGCGCGCGGAAAATAGCCCGGCGCCTCTCCCGGTGCGTTTCAGGGTTCCCCTGAGACCGATTAGTCCCCCGGTAGAGCGGCTAACTGGCTTGACGGAGGCCAAAAAGGTTCCTACCATTCCGGTGCTTGGCCACAGTTTGCCTGTGTTGCCAAGACCCACTGTTTTTGCGATCGTGGCACGGACCAATCGTCCTTGCCCTGTCCGATAAATTTCTCCACGAAAGGCTCAGCCAGATGGCTCACGTCGTCACCCAGCCATGTGTCGGTTGCCGCTATACCGACTGCGTTGTCGTCTGCCCGGTCGAATGCTTCTACGAAGGGGATAAGATGCTGTACATCCATCCCGAAGAGTGCATCGATTGCGAAGCATGCGTACCGGAGTGTCCGGTAGAGGCGATTTTCCACGAAGACAACGTGCCGGATGATTGGAAGAGTTACATTGAGCTGAACGCGGAGAAGTCGGCTAGTTCCCCTTCGATCACGGAAAAGAAGAAGCCTCTGGCCGATTCCTGATTGGCCAGTTCTTCCCACAAAACCATTCAACCCGCAGCCGATCGGTTGTGGGTTTTTTCTTTGGGTGGGCAACTCCTCTCTCAATCCACACCGGCTCAGGCACACCGGCTCAGGCAGTCGCATTGCCCAAACCGGTCGAACCATCGTTGGACGGGGTGCCCAGAGACTGCAGGAGCTGTCTGGCCGCTTGGCGTCCCGACAAGATCGCGCCTTCCATCGTCGCGGGCCATCCCGTATCGGTCCAATCACCGGCCACCCAAAGTCGCTGGGAGGCGAACCGATCCGATTTCCAACGCATCGACTGATGCCCTGGCTGCATGCTGAAAACGGCTTGGGGGTCGGTAACGACGCGGGCCTTTAGGAGCTGGGCAGCGCGAGCGTCGGGAAACATGCGGTGGATCTCTTCCATCACCTCCTTGAGGATCCACTGGCTGTCCCCTTTGGGAAGCTGTCTTGAACCGCTGATGACCACCTGCGCATACCAAGGGGATTGCTGTTGGTTTGATGCGGCTGAGGGACCCAGGGGACCTGGAAAAATCCACTGGCACAGTCCACCTATCAGGATGGCGTGAGGGGCATTCAACCAGGGTCGATCGAACCAGAGATGGATGCCGGTAATGGGGGAACTTTGCAGGGAGCTGGCGGCCTGCATCCCTTGCTCCCAAGAGGGGGCAATTGCGCCGGGGAACCCAGGTTGCCCATGGCTGTCGGACAGGATTCGGCCGATGGCATGCCAGGGGACTGCCAGAACAATAGCGTTTACCTCCAGCGATTGGTCTTGGATCTGGAGGCCAGTCGCCAGTCCTTCATCCCAGAGGAGCGATTGGACGGGAGTCTGTAGCCGCACATCGACTCCTGCACGCCTCAAGATCGTCTGCGCTTCTTCATCGAAGAGTTCGGCTAGTGGGACCTGCGGGATCCAAAGGCGGTAGCCCAGACGCTGCTTGAGAAAGCCATCGACCAGGACTTTGCGCGCGGCCGCCAAGGTGACTCGGGGCAGCTGTTCTCCCAGAGCGCTGACCAGGATCGGCTCCCAGAAGGCGGTGAGCGACCGGGAGGTTTGGTGGTTTGCTTTCAGCCAATCGATAGCCAGCATGGAATCGGCTCGGATCGGGTCATGAAAGCTCCATAGTCGAAGGGATGCCAGAGCGATTGCGAGTCGATCCTGCCATCGCAGGCCGGGCCATTTCCAAAGCATCCCAGCCAGGTGCAGCGGTGGGGGAAGTGGCGCTGCCTTCAGGGAGACAGGTCGATTGGGTTGCGAAAAGAACCAGAGGCGGTCCTCGACGCGCCACTTAGGTCTTTGGCCCAATCGTTCGATCAACCAGCGCAAGTGGTGGCAGCACTCCATCCCGACGTGCTGGCAGTAATCGAATGATTGTTGGGTGGATTCGTCGAAGAAAGAACCGGCGCGGCCCCCCAGGCGGCGGCGCGCCTCCAGCAGGACCACCGGGTGTCCTGCATCGGCCAAGGTCAAGCTGGCGGCGATCCCTGCCAAACCGCCTCCGACGACGGCAATCGGTTGAAGCCTCTGGGAACTGTTCATCGGCTGGCGCAGGCCTCTGTGGACCATCGTAGCGGTGGCTTTGGTTGGCGAACGAACCAGGGGCTCAGGCAGTGAGTTGCCAGCAGCTTCGCTTTGGTGCCGGTTTCCACCCGCACCCGCTCGATCCACAACCTATCGATCCTGGCCGAAACGCGTTCCAGCAGTTGCCGATACGACTGCCAGATAAGGCTGAACATGCGCTGGCCATCGAAATCCAGGTGATCGACGATAGACCAGGATTGGTCGAAGGCGCACCGCGTTCGTTCGATACGATCGGCGAGCATCTTTTGCCATGGTCCATCGGGTCTTCCAGCCAGCCAACTGGCTTCTGAGATCCCCCATCGCTGGAGTTCGGTGCGAGGCCAGTAGATGCGATTCATCGCTGCATCTTCTCGAATATCGCGAAGCATGTTGGTCCATTGGAACGCATAGCCACATTCGATTGCCATCGCATCGGCTTGGTCGCTTTGGCTGCCCCAGATCCGCAGGCAGCATAGCCCGATGGTGGATGCCACATGGTAGCAATACCGGCACAGGTCGTCTTCGGTTTCCATCCGCACCATCGGCTGGCTGTCCATGCGGACCCCGACCAACAGATCTTTCAGCCACTTCGGCTGGATTGCGAAGTGATGCACCGCATCGCCGACAGCTGGGAACAGGTCCTGCTGCAACCAAGACCATTCTTTCGCCTGGGGTGGCATCTGGAAGGTACTGGAGGCGACTGCATCCAGCCAGCCATCCCACTGGGACTCGGAAAGATTCCCTGGATCAAACGGGGGATTGGATACTCTGTGGCCGGAGGGAGTCGGCCCACGTTGGTCGGCCAGATCATCGACACAGCGAGCCAGCGCGTAGATCGCCTCCATGGCGCGTCGTTTTTTGGGAGCCAGCAGTTGGAATGCGCGGTAAAAGCTGCTGCGACTGGAGGCAGCGATACGGCGACAGGTGCGCTGGCTTTCTTGCAGTTGTCGCTGCCGGGCATCTTGCCCCATCGGTCGAAAGGAATGATGGGCGACGATTGCGGCATGCTGCAGCTTGGATAGCTTGGGGCGCTCCGTCCAGACATCGAACTGCTGGCCTGCGATCTTGTCGAGAACCGCCAGGCCCCCGGCCTGGAACATCGCTAGGTCTCGCTGCAGCCACCGCGGCACATGATCCAGTAGTGGGGTACCTGCCAGCAGATGGTATCGAGCGACCCCCGTCCATCGCTCCAGCAATCGCTGCTTGTGGGGGCTGACGCGGCGATCCAGCCACTGCGTTTGATCGACTTCGATGGTTTCCGAAGGTTCGGCCAGCATCGGTGAAGTCTTTCTGGGGGACGACCACCAGTCGCGCGGCAGGTAGATGCGGCCCTTCTCCGCATCCCGCGAAACATCCTGGCAGAAATTGGTAAGTTGAAGCCCCGTGCAGAGATGGTCGCTCCATTGCAGACATTCAGGACTCCGCACATCGGCCAGCTCCAGTAGAATCCGGCCGACCGGGTTGGCGCTGCGTGCGCAGTACTGGTCCAACTCTTCCTGGGTTGCGTAGGTGGTCTGCGTCTGATCCTGCTGAAAGGCTTCGACGAGGTCGAGGAATGGCTGGGTGGATAGACGATGTTCGTCCATCGTCTTGCGGCAGGCCAGAAGCACAGGATGACCACTGGGTCGATCGGACGATCTCAAGAACTCTTCGCGCCACCAATCGAGCAGCCGCAGTCGGTGAGCGGCATCCCCTGTCGCCTCATCCCCGAGGTCATCCGACCATCGGCAAAAGGCGTAGATGTTAGAGAAATCCTGCCGCAGCGATTTTGGCAACAGCCAGCTGGCGACCGAAAAATTCTCGTAGTGCCCTGTGGCCAGCTGGCGACAATACCTTTGGGCTTCTTCAAGCGAATTGCAAAGAGCGAGGCCCTGGGGGCCCCACGCGGCCAGGTCGGCGTCAATCCAAGGTCCTGATCCGCCCATGGCACCTGCGAGAGAAACGAAGGAAGTGAGAGAGAAAAACAGGCGCACGGCCTCGAAGCAACATCACGAAGGGCCCCCCGCGAAGCCGCCAGTTGCCTTTGCGAAGCCGCCAGACCGTCCGTATCATAACGTCCTGGGCCGGTAGATCCGAGTGGGGCGAGGCGTGCCAGCAGGTTCCGCGAAAGGAGTTTCTGGCGAACAGCCATGCCCGAGCAAGGAAGAACCGGCTTCCTGAAACCGACATTTCAACCGCTGCGATGGGGAGTGCATCGATGGAAATCGTACTGGCCGCACCGCGAGGCTTTTGCGCGGGGGTCAATATGGCGATCAAAAGCCTGGAGATGACTCTCCAGGAGTTTGGTCCGCCAGTCTACGTCTACCACGAGATCGTGCACAACCAGCATGTAGTGCGCAGCTTTCGAAGCCAGGGCGCAGTCTTTGTCGACTCGGTCGACGAGGTCCCAACCGGCGCGACGCTGATGTTCTCCGCTCACGGCGTCTCACCCGAAATCCGTCGGCAGGCCAAAGAGCGGAACTTGACCGCCATCGATGCGACCTGCCCTCTGGTCACCAAAGTGCATCTGGAAGCGATCCGTTTTGCTAAGAACCACTATACGATCGTGCTGATCGGTCATCAGGGTCATGATGAAGTGATCGGGACGATGGGCGAGGCACCTGAGGCGATCGTCCTGGTGGAGAACACCGAGGAGGTCGACCGATTGCAGTTCTCCGAAGGCACTAAGCTGGCCTACCTCACCCAGACGACACTGAGCGTCGATGATGCCACGCGGATCATTCGACGTCTTCAAGAACGTTTTCCGTGGATTGAGGGCCCTCCCAAGGAAGATATCTGCTACGCCACGCAGAACCGCCAGGAAGCGGTGCGACTGCTCAGTCCCCAAGTCGACGTGGTCCTGGTGCTGGGAAGCCAAAACAGCAGCAACAGCCAGCGACTGAAGGAATTGGCGGCCGAGCAAGGGAAGGCGGCCTACCTGATCGATGGTCCGGAAGACCTGAGTCCGGCGTGGTTTGGGTCATCCCATCGCGTCCTGCTGACGGCTGGAGCCAGCGCTCCAGAGGAAATGGTCAAGGCTACGGTGGATTGGTTGGTCGAACGCTATGGGGCATCGGTCCGCCAGGAGATGGTGCGGGAGGAACATGTCCACTTCCCACTCCCAAAGCCACTTCGGGAGATCGCCAAAGCGGCGAACGGCAACCCCGCCGCAGGTGATCTGTGATCGAAGGTTCGCGAAGTCCGGCCGACGCTTTTTCGTTCTGGAGGAAACTGGCACTGCTGGCGCTCTTCGCGTCGCTGGCTGCACCTCTGATCGCGATCCAGGAGAGCTTCTGGATCGACGAACTTCAGTCGGCCTGGTCGGCCAAGGCACCCGACTGGATTGCCCGAGCCGCTCAGGGAAATCAGGTGCCGGCTTTTTTTGGGCTGTTGCGACTGTCCCACTGGATCGGCCTGTCCTCCGACTGGCAATCGCGTCTACTAGTAGGTCTGCTTTGGGCAGGCGGCCTAGCGATCGGATGTCGTTTCTTCGCCTCGCATCTTTCCTCTAGCCAGCGATGCCAAGCCGCGTTTTTGTTTGTGGCTACCATTTGGATACTGATCGATCCTGTGGCGTGGTTCTACGCGATCGAAGTGAGGCCCTACGGCATGGTCTGCGTCCTGTCGGTGGCGCTGATGATACGTGACATCCAACTTGCCGAAGCGATTTTTCATCGTCGATCGCAGGGGCAACCCGATCGCCCCGATGATTCTCTTCCATGGCGTAGCGATCCCTGGTGGATGTTGGGAGCCATAGCCCTCCTGGCAACCCACCTGACATCGCTTGCCCTGGTCGTCGCCAGCGCCAGTGCCAGGATCTTGCTCCCCTGGCTGTTGTCGTGGACGGCGTCCCCATCCGTGCCAAGCCGCTCTTTCGGTTGGCTTCGTTACCTCATGGCGCGCGGTTGCGAAATGTCGATTGCGATCCTGGCTCTGGGCCTGCTGTTTCCCTGGATCGGCCTGATGGCTGACCGCAAAGTCCTCTGGCCGCCGATGGATGCCAGCTGGATCGCCTTCCTGCGCCATCGCTGGCATGCCTGGTTTGTGGTGGCCGCCTTGTGGTTGGTATGGGAAACCGTTGCAACAGGGGTGCGATCGATCCGCCGACACCATTCGCCCCATCCCGACCCTGTGGCCTCCGACCCTGTGGCCTCCGTCGCTCTGGCCTTCGTCCTGGGACAGGGAATCGTGATGTACCTGATCAGTTTTTTGCTGGGATGGAATGGTGCCTCGCACCTTCGCTACTGGATTGGCTTCTACCCACTGGCGGTGGCCTGGATCTCCTGGTGTCTGGCCAAGCGGATCTCTGAAGCGGTTCCAGCAAACGGACTGGCTCGATGGAAATGGATACCAGCCGCTGCTCTCAGCCTTCTCCCCCTGCTGCCAAACTCGCTGGAGGTATCGATGCGCGATACGATCTGGCTGCGAGGTGAGGACTGGGAACGAGCCATCCAGTGGATCGCAAGCGAAGGGGATGGTTGGAGCGAGCGATTGGTGTTGGCACCCATGCTGGTGGAGACCGCCAATGAAGAGACGATGCAGCAGGCCTCGATTCCGTATCTGCGATTTGCCATCGATGCGGTGTATCCCCACCCCCAGTCGCTGACGGACGATCAGCGGGCTCAGTGGGAGGCAATCTCCGGTAATGCCATAGTGGTATCGAATCGCGCCCAGGAGTGGAACCTGAATCTTCCGTGGCCTGAGGCAGTGCAGGGGGTCTGGATCCTAGTCCGCAGCCTCAATCCTGAGGACATCGGCCTGCCCCTGGACGACGGTGGTGGCTTCTTCGACCCGGCAGACTGGGAATGGAAGGAATCGCATTCCTTTGGCCACCTGCAGGTCGCTCATTGGCGTCGAAAGGTTCCTGCGGAAGGCCGACCGTAAGTCGACTCGATACCCCCAGGAAAAAAGTCTCTGGTCGACGAAATGGATCCAAATGATCCAAAATCGTTGGACACCGGCCACCCCAAGGCCTTATACCGACAGACGTGACGGCTCTCCTGTCTTTCGGTTGCTATACAACTTTCTCCTGGAGGTTGCCTCTCATGGACCGCTCTCATTGGAACGCCGGTTGTGGGCTCAGGTTTCCAAGCCTCAGGGCAGATCGCACTAAAGGTGCGCCAGCAAACCGGCATCCGGGTCGATCGCACTGGTGCGTGCTTTCGACACTTCTACCGTGGCTTTTTGCGACTGGATGCTGGATGGGCACGGCGCTGCAATGTGCAGCGGCTCCGATTGCCACCACGCTGAATTTCAACCAGACACGCTACTTGGTACCGATGGCGACCAACTTGGAGATTCCGATCCTGGGTCAGAGTTTTTACTCCGATAGCCTAGCCCTTTCTTCCACCGGAACGCTCTATTCGACAGACGCCTCGGGCAACCTCTGGGATGTCACCGGAGCTTTTTCGATTCCGGTGGGGCCCACCGGGAGGACTCAGATCGCCGACTTGGTGATGGGATCCGGGGGGCTCTGGGGATTCAGCAATGCCAGCCAGGAACTCTTCTTCTATGACCTGGGCTCCTCCAGCGTCACGTCGGCTCAGGTCATCACCGGCCTTTCCGGTCACTTGATCACTGGCGTTGCCTATCAGATGTCGACCGGGGATATCTACCTGAGCGGCTACACAGGGTTGAATAGCGATACGCTCTTCCACATCGCCAGCTCAGCGACTGCTGCGACAACGGTTGGTTCCATGTTCAACGGCGAGCCGGCCAGCTACTTTGTCGATCTGGAATTTGGAGCCGACGGTACCCTCTACGCAGTCAGCTTCGTGCATCGCTGGTTTTATTCCGTTTCGACGGCCAGTGCAGCGACCACCTTCATCTCGTCCAACCCGTTTCATCGGGACCTCACCGCGATGGCCCTACAAGTACCCGCTTCAGTCCCTGAACCGGGTACGATGGCGATCCTTTCGATCGGTGGGTGCTTGGCAGGTCGCTGCCGCTCCCGGCGCGAAAAGTAATCGGCACCGAACAGATCGAGGAGCCCATCTGGCAGCGCGACCAAGACTGAACTCTACTGCACGGCGACGTTCCCTCCAGCAAATCGCTCCCGATGTGGCCCTGAAGGCTAGCTGACATTCCCGGAGATCCTACGATGGCAATCACATGGCGCATGTTTCTTTCTTCTCCTTTCAACAATTCAACGGTAGCCTGCATAGCGATCGGCGCGATGCTTTGCGGACAGGTGCGATCGGAAGATCCCCTGGATACCCCAGCCGTGCAGGAATCCTCTGCGGGGATCCGCCACGAAGTGCTGGCCTTCGGGCCTCGCACCTACCAACGCGATGCGGAAGGGAAAGTGGTATGGCGTTACGAAGGTTCCACGCGCGATGGCTGGAGACTGGCCAATGGCCACACCCTGTTGGCGATCAGCAAAAGCGATCGCTATCCGCATGGTGCGGCGGTGGAACTGGACCGTCAGGGGGAGAAGGTGATGTGGTTTGAGGGGACGCAGTCCGAGGTGAACACCGTCCAGTCGCTTGGGCCTGACCGTTATTTGATCAGCGAAGCGGGAGCCACGCCACGATTGCTGGAGATCGACCGCTCTGGAGCGATCCTTGCAACGATCCCTCTGGAAGCGCAGACAGCCGATCATCATCTGCAATCGCGCATGGCTAGAAAACTGGAGGATGGTACCTACCTGGTCCCCCAACTGCTCGATTTCGTCGTGCGGCAGTATCGAAGCGATGGCAGCCGAATCTGGGAGGCGAAGACTCCCGGTGAGCCGCCTGAGTGCTGGCCGTTTACCGCCATCCGAACCGATTCGGGCAACACCCTAGCGACCTGCACGCATGGCAACATCGTGGTGGAATTCGATCGCGAGGGAAAAATCGTCTGGCGATTGAGCAACAACGACCTTCCTGAGCCACTTTTGGTCGATCCCTGCGGGGCGCAGCGGCTAGCCAATGGCAATACGGTGATCGCCAGTTACGGCCAGGGCAAGCCGGGAGCGGTGAAGCTATTGGAGGTCACCCCGGATAAGCGACTGGTTTGGACCTATCGTGATCCGCTTCCTCATGGGATTCACACCTTTCAAATCCTGGATGAAGGCTTTCAGGCACCGGTTCGGAAGTGACTTTTCCGAGGGTTATTGGAGCAAACGGGCCCTATCGGAGGCAGCAGTCTCCAGGAGGGCAATGGTTGGCAGGGTGACTGGGTGACCCCGTTTGCCGGCCCGGCCACCACAAGCCGCAAAACCATTGCAAAAACCCCATCTATCCCAAACAGCAAAGTCGTCTCAAGACGCAAAAAGCCCGCAGTCTTCTTGAAGTACCAGAAAACCCAGTTATCCTCATGGTCTGGTGGTGCGGAGGCAGCACGCGGGCTGGATTTGGGAACTCGGGTAAAAGAAGGATGTACTTCATGGTTCGCAATGCAATGTTGGCAGTGGCCCTTTCCTTGGGCATGTCGATCGCTTCAGTGCAGGGTGGCTGGGGCTCGATGGGCGCCGGTTGGGGATCTTATGGCGGCGGCTACGGTGGATCGAGCGGCTATGGATCCTCGGGTGGCTATGGTTCCTGCGGCGGTTATGCCGGAGGTTATGGATCGTCGGGGAATGTCGGTGCATCACATGGTCATGTCGGCCCGGTGAGAGCGCTGCTGCATCATCTCCATGACAAGATTCATCACCATCACGCCGCACGTCATACCTACCGTAGCTCCGGATATGGATCGAGCGGATACGGTTCGAGCGGTTATGGATCGAGCGGATACGGTTCGACGAGCTATGGGTCCAGCGGGCATCGCAGCAGCGTCGTCTCCTACGGTAGCTCGGGCGGTAGCTCCGGTGGTTATCAGTACGGTCACTTTGGCAGTTCGGGTGGCGGCAGTTCTGGTGGCGGCAGTTCGGGTGGCGTCTCCTACGAATCTGGCTATGGAAGTTCGGGCAGTTCGTGGTCCACTCCTTCGGATGGAGTGATCTACGAAGGTTCCTCCGGCTCGATGGCTCCCATCATTACCCCGACCACTTCGGTAGAGCCCGATGCGATCCATCTGTACGTTCAGGTGCCGGATTCGGCTAAGGTATTCATCAACGGGAAGGCTACGACCAGCACCGGAGCGACGCGACATTACGTCAGTCGCGGCGTGGAAGCAGGGAGCAGCTATCGCTTTGAGATTCGCGCCGAGGTTGGAGAAGGGGAGCAGAAGCTGGTTGAAGAGCGATCGGTGGTGATTGCCGGTGGCCGCCGCGAAACCGTGCAGATCGCTTTCCGCGAAGCCCCACGACAACTGGAGACCAAGGTCACTCTGCGAGTTCCCGCGGATGCGAAAGTGACGCTTGCCGGCAATAGCACCGAAAGCCACGGAGAGCTTCGCACCTTCACCACAGCCAACCTGAGGGAAGGGATGGTTTGGGATGATTACACGGTCGAAGTGACCCACCAGGGACAGACCAAGAAGCAGCAGCTGCGTCTTGTTGCGGGAGATCAGTTGGAACTGGCTTTCCAGTTCGAAGACTCGGACTCGCGCCTGGCTGCCAAGTAAGTTCCTTCGGCTGTCGGCAGACTGTCACCATTCAAAACCCCTGCGGATTCCGCAGGGGTTTTTTGTTCCCCATCCGACCATCCGATGGGTCAGTAGTTCCATTGCCACCCACAGCTCCACAACGGTGCCATGCCGAAGTTACTACCCCATTTTTAGCGGAACGGCGTACGCCTTCCGCTACTTTTGTGCCCGCAGCTGCACACAAAGAGCTTGCGCCCAATAACGTCTTTTGCTTCCACTTAGAAGGTTCCTGTCAGTACGGCGTGACCCATGCGATGACCTTCCAAGTGGGAAACCCAACGGAGGCAGTGCAGTGATCGCCACCCACAAGCATCTCAGTCGGACCTTCTTTGTTGCCCTTGGACCAGCCCCGTCAACCTACCGCTGCGACCACGGGGTCGAAGTGCAGCAGTCAACTGCTGGCGGCGCGATGCGGGCCGCTATATCCCCTACAATCCTCAGGTAGCGCAGGCTGTGGGATCGAGTTCTTGAAGAAAGATCTTTCCCGCCAGGCATAGTCGACCAAATCGTTCCAAAATACCTTGCCGGAACCGTCGGCTGATCGTCTTCCTTCGGGAAGTTTCGGAACGACGGCAGAGTGCGGGATGCACAAGGAAGTGGGGAGGTAAGGGAACGATGGCGGCGGATCGGGGGAAAGGGAATCGGCAGCAAAGCGCTGCGCCGTTGGTGCATGGGATTTTGAGTCTCTTGATTGCACTGCATCTGGCGGGGATTGTTGCCGAGCCATTGCGTTTCTTTTCCAGGTCGCCTGTGCTGGAAGGAGCGCCGTATGCTCTGTCGCTCAGGCGATGGGTGGCTCCTTACGTCGAGTTTTTCTACTGGGACCATGGCTATTTTTTCTTTGCGCCCAATCCCGGCCCCAATCACCTGCTGGAGGTCACCCGCCTCGATTCCGATCCATCGGAAGCATCCAGTCGCTGGCCTGACCGTCAACGGCACTGGCCGCGGCTCGATTACCATCGTCATTTCATGTTGGCGGAGTTCTATCACGGGCTGGCGGTAGCGCCGCAGCCCGATCCACAGGAGGCGCAGCGTCCTGACCTTCTGGCTCGCTGGGAGGCTGACCGGCAGCGATTCCTGGCGATCGACCGATCGATTCGACGCCATCTGGACGAGGAACTGGAGGGAAGATCGTACCGCTTGGACCGCATCGAACATCCGCTGCCCGACCCAGACCAGTTTTTTGGCGATCGGCTACGTCTTGATGATCCACGGTCGTACCAAGTACTACCCGATGCGATGGCCCCTGCGACGACGCTCGTAGCACCTGGATCGCCTTCTTCCCCGGTGATGGAGGGGGCAAAACGATGAATGAACCTCTTTGGCGACGACGGGTCACCGGTGTTTGGCAAGCTTGGTCGGAGTTTTGGTTTGCACCAGCCATGGCGGACACGCTAGCGGTACTTCGGATCGGGACCGGGCTAATGCTGGCTTACATGCATCTGATCTGGTGGATGCGGATTGATGCCTGGATGGGCGCCACCAGTTGGCTCGATCGCCACACGATCGCTCAATTTCACAGTCAGGAGTACAAGTGGAGCTGGCTATGGTGGTTCGACCATCCGATCGGGATCCGGGTGCACCAGATGGTTGCGATCGCTCTTTCGTTGATGATGGCCATCGGATGGAAGACTCGCTGGAGTGTTCCACTGAGTTGGTGGATGGGACTGATGGTGGCGCATCGAATGACGGGAATGCTTTTTGGCCTCGATCAGATTGTGATCCTCCTAGCGGCTTATCTGTCGGTAGGAAGAAGTGGAGACCGATGGAGCATCGATAGCCGGCAGTCGGGCGGATCTTTGGAATCGGAGCCGGGGGGTTCTTGGAACCGGATCGCCACACGGCTGATTCAGACACACCTTTGCGTCATCTATCTGTTTGGTGGGCTGGGAAAGCTGCGCGGTGGGATGTGGTGGGATGGAAGCGCTGCCTGGTATGCGCTGGCCAGTTACGAATACCAGTCGCTGGATCTGACCTGGCTGGGTCGGTATCCCATGATGGTTTCGCTAGCGACCCATGCGACGCTATTCTGGGAGCTGTTTTACTGCGCGCTGGTGTGGCCGAGGTCGACGAGGCCTTGGGTACTGAGCATGGCGATGGCGGTTCATGCAGGAATCGCCATCGCTCTGGGAATGGTCACCTTCGGCGTGATGATGATGCTGGCCAATTTGGCGTTCATCGAGCCGGAGGTTATGCGCCGTATTTTCCGAGGCGTCCGGCGTTGGCTAGCGCCAGGGCCATCAGATACTGCGACTCAAAGTGCCCAAGTCCGCCGGTAATGCAGGTCGACTCATTGAATGCCGTATGCGGATCGGGGCGGCAGCAGTCGGAAACCAGCAGGGTGGGCACGGGGTGCCATGAGTGACTTTTCAGGTAGCTGGGGGTGCTGTGATCGCCAGTGACGATGAGGACGTTGGGCTTGAGCGATTCGATGGCCGGGAGCGCTCGATCGAGTTCCTCGATGCGCTGGACCTTGGCCTGAAAGTCGCCATCTTCCCCGGTGCTGTCGGTGTATTTGAAGTGGAGGAAAAAGAAGTCGTAATCGTTCCATGCCTGCTTGAGCGTGGCGACCTGTTCTTCGAGGGTCGAAGCATTTCCGATGATGTCCATTCCTACCAGTCGCGCCAGCCCCTTGTACATCGGGTAGACGGCGATGGCCGCGGCTCGCAGGCCGTAGACTTCCCGGTAGGAGGGCAGATTCGGCTTGGCTGCAAAGCCTCGCATCGTGTGGAAATTGGCCTTCTTTTGGCCGGCCAGCAGTTTGCGGGCCTGAGCGAGGAATTCCTTGGCGACGGCAGCGGTGCGCTGGCTGGCGGGGTCATGCCCCACAGGATCCAGCGGGGGAACGCCTGTCTTCTGCGGATCGGTATCCGACACGCGATCTCCTAGTCCTTCGCCGCGAAAGACGACGACGAACCGATGCTCTTTTACCGGTTCGACGAGGATCTGGACGCCGGGAATCTGAATCTGTCTTAGGGACAGCGCGATGGCAGCGCTCTCTTCGCTTTGAATTCGTCCAGCGCGCCGATCGACGATGTTTCCTTTTTCATCGAGTGTGCAGAAGTTGCAACGGATCGCCACGTCGTTGCCTTGCAGGGGAACACCGATCCCGGTGGCTTCCAAAGCCCCGCGGCCGATCTGGTAGCGGAGCGGATCGTAGCCGAAAAGCCCCAGGTGTCCCGGCCCGCTTCCTGGTGCGATCCCTGGTTTGACCGGAATGCTGGCTCCCTGCACCCCCAAGCTTGCCAGTCGATCGAGGTTGGGAGTTTGCGCGCTTTCCAGTTCGGTTTTTCCCCCTGGATGCATCGGCAGTCCACCCAGTCCATCGGCGACCAACAAAACGATTTTGCTGTCTCCGGAAAGCTGCAGATCGCGTGTCAAATCATGTAGATCCATGCTATTCCTCGAATGTGGCGGCGTGCCGGTGAAAGTCATCGCGATCGATCGATGGCCCATGCCCAAGGCCGGACTAGGACCATCCCTCCTCGGTCGGTTCCATATTGTCGCAAAGGTGGAACGGACTGCAACCAGTCTTCCTGGAAGGGCTGGCATCGGCCGTCATTCATCTGCCGTTTCAGGCCGCTGGCATGCCGATAGGACGGCCGGACCAGATCCGTTGGCTTGGAGGGACCCTGGCGGCTTGCCCTCAGGCAATCTAATTTAGGTGTCGGAGGGCAGGGGAGTCGATCAGGAGCCAATTGCCGGACAAGATCGATCGGACTGCTGACCTTCCACCTCATGGCTCGGATGCATCCCATCAAGAAATTCCTTCAAGCGATTCATCATGAAACCTCGCCAAAAGACTCTGGCTCCTTTGCGACTGGATTACTCCGGTGCCACCCATCCGGTCCATGGAGTGACGCTGGCACAGGTCGAAGCGTACTATCCAAGGTTGGCGGAAATCCGCGATGCGATGCTGGGCGAGGAACTGGAACAATTGGCAGGTCGGAAGGAGACGCCCGAGGCGATGCAGCCTTTGGACGCCGGTTTTGTGCGGCTGCCGCAGCGGCTTTTGGAAGACTATGAGTCGAATCGTCGGGAGAGCGAACTGGGGAGGCTGTTTCGCATGGCCCATCGACTCCATTCGGAAGTCGACGCCGTGGTGGTGCTAGGAATCGGCGGATCGTACATGGGCGCCAAGGCGCTGATGGATGCCTGCTGTCAGCCGTACTGGAACGAACTGGATCGAGGCGATCGGGGTTCGCGGCCTCGAATCTACTTCGAAGGAAACAATCTCGACAACGATGCAACCCAAGGACTGCTTCATCTGCTTCGTTCGCGAAGCGAGTCCCTATCTGGAGGAAGCGATGACCCGAACGATCAATGGGGACTGGTGGCGATCAGCAAGTCGGGTGGCACCATCGAAACGGCGGTCGCCCTGAGGCAGTTCCTTGAGGCGCTCGATCGACATTGTCAGGGGGACCGTCATCAGATTGCCGGACGCGTGGTGGCGGTGACCGGGGCTAGCGGCAAATTGGCGAAACTGGCCGAGGAAGAGGGATGGACCGACCGATTCGAGGTACCAGACGGGGTGGGTGGCAGGTTTTCGGTCCTTTCGCCGGTTGGTCTGGTGCCCGCAGCCCTCTTGGGCCTGAACGTCATCGAACTGCTAGGAGGAGCCGTGGCGATGACGCGTCACTTCGAAGAAGCCCCACCGGAAGAGAACATCGTGCTGCAATGGGTGGCGGTCCATCACGCGCTCCAGCAGCAACGCGGCATCGACACCCGAGTGCTCAGCGTCTGGAGCAAGGCACTGGAGGCAACTGGCTGGTGGTACGACCAGTTGGCGGCCGAGAGCCTCGGGAAACAGGAAATGGGATTTACTCCAGTGACGATCGTCAGCACCCGCGATCTTCATTCGCGCCACCAGCAGCACGAGGAAGGGACCCGCGACAAGGTGATCGATCAGGTTGTCATCGATCAGACGCATTTCGATCCTCTGCGAGTGGGCAAGCGGTCCAGCGATGCCGACCGCCTGAACGATCTGGCCGACCGCACCCTGCCTGAGTTGCTGGACGCAGCGGTGCGAGGCACCAATCAGGCGCTCTGGGATGCGGGCCGGCCCACTACCACGCTGCACCTTCCTTGCATCGATGAATTGCATCTGGGGCAGTTTTTTCAAATGATGATGCTGGCGACTGTGGTGGAAGGTCGCCTGATGGGGATCAACCCCTACGGCCAGCCTGGGGTGGAAGGGTACAAGAGAAACATGAGCCGACTGCTGGGAAGGAAGGGGTGAGCGATGCTGAAGATCACTTGGCTGGGACATGCCTGCTGGATGTTGGATACCGGTAGCATGAAAGTGCTAGTCGATCCATTTCTCAGCCAGAGCCCCACGGCATCTTGCTCCCCGGAACAGGTCGAAGCCGACGTGGTGCTGATCACCCATGGGCATGTCGACCACATTCTGGATGCTGCAGCGATCGCCAAACGTTGCGACAGCCTCTGTGTCGCCAACTACGAAATCGCGACATGGTTGGCTTCCAAGCAGGGAGTTGCCAGAACGATCGGAATGAACCTAGGAGGTTGGGCGAAACTACCCGAAGGGCGGGTCAAGATGACGATCGCTCATCATTCCTCCGAGCTGCCCGATGGAACCTATGGTGGCCAACCCGGTGGCTTTCTTCTGGAGTTGCCAGCGGGGCGAGTTTACGTGGCTGGAGACACCGCGCTCTTTTCCGACATGCAGTGGATTAGTCCCTCGGGGATCGATGTAGCGATTCTTCCAATTGGCGATCTGTTCACGATGGGCCCGGAAGACTCCTTGCAGGCGATCGAGTGGTTGAAACCTAGCTGGGTGTTTCCATCCCACTTCAACACCTGGCCACCCATCGCTCAGGATGCCACGCAGTGGGCTAGGCAGGTGCGCGAAAGGTCTCGAGCAATTCCGCAGCTTCTGCAGCCAGGCGACTCCGCCACCTGGTCCCCACAGCCGCTTGATCGTTCATGAACCTTCGCTTCCACTGCAGGGAGGCGGGAGGGCTTGCTCGTCTTTTTCCGACGAAGGTGGATCGGGCAATTCCACCCAGATTTTCCCTGCCTCCTCCCACACCTTGTAGGTAGCGACTTGCAGTCGGGGGTTATCCAGCCACTGGCCGGTGCGGATCGAGAATCTCCAGGCGTGCCAAGGGCAGGCGACGGCCCCCTCTTCCAGCCACCCACACGCCAGGGAAGCCCCCTGATGAGGACAGAAATCGTCGATCGCAAAAAGCTGCGATTCCTCGCGAAAAACCGCGATCATCTGCTCCCCAGCCGGGAAGGCTCGCCCCTGTCCCTCCGGGACTTCGGAGGCGTCGGCCAAAGAAAGGACGCGAACCATGGAGAACCTTGAGTTAAAATAAAGGGAGTCAATCGTGGTCGATTTCCCTGGAATCGTGCAACGGTGAACAATCGACGCTGCGTTCGATTCTTTATACCGCACCGACTGGAATCCTGGTGAAGCCGGCCTGTCGGCCCCTGCGTCAGGCGGCGGGACCAGATGCTGCAACTGTCCCTTGGACAGGGTGCCGACGGAACGAAGAGGGAGGTCGTTCTTCATGAGCCAGGACTCCAGCCAGCCCACCGATGGAGCGCCGCTTTCGGACGACTCGCGCGCAAAATCGGGAGGTGAGGACAAGACCGTCATCAGCCAGCAGCCGGCAGCGGGTGCCAGCGATTTCTTCCGAGCTGCAGGGATTGCCGAGCTGGCGAGGGTTTTGGAGGGCAAGCAACTGGGGCACTTCCAGCTGGATCAATTGATCGGCGGGGGAGGCATGGGGGCGGTTTTTCGAGGCCGCGACCTGCGTCTTCAGCGGACCGTCGCCATCAAAGTGGTGCCGGCGGCGGAAGCGAATCTGGAGTCGTTGCAGCGTTTTCAGCTGGAAGCCCAGAGCGCCGCCAAGCTGGACCATCCCAACATCGCTCGCGTTTTCGACGTAGGGGAATCGACCCCTTGGAATTACATCGTCTTTGAGTTCATCGAAGGGAGCAACCTACGAGATCTGGTGACGGCCGAGGGGCCTTTAAGCGTCCAGGAGTCGGTCGATTATCTACGGCAGATCGCCGAAGCGCTCGAGCATGCGGCGGCTCGGGGTGTGGTTCATCGCGACATCAAGCCATCCAATATCCTCATCACCCCCCAGGGCCAGGCGAAGCTGGTGGATATGGGGCTGGCGCGGTGGAGCGACGTTCCGGGGGGCACACCCCAGGAGATCACCGCTACGGGAGTGACCCTGGGGACCTTTGACTACATCTCACCAGAACAGGCAAGGGATCCGCGTATCGCCGATGTCCGCAGCGACCTCTATTCGCTTGGATGCACCTGGTATTACCTGCTGACCGGACAGCCCCCCTTTGCCGATGGCACCGCCCTGCAGAAACTGCTGCAGCATGGTAGCCAGAAGCCGCCGGATCCACGCGCGATGCGGAAAGATTTGAGCGGCGATCTGGTCGCCATTCTCAGTCGACTGATGGCTAAGAAGCCATCGCAGCGGTATCAACAACCGCGAGATCTCATCGCCGACCTGGATGAGCTATCCAGGCGCGAGGGCCTGCAACGCGGCTCGGCAGGCAACGTCTCTCGATCGGATACCAGTCCGGCTCCGGCTCCTAGAACCATTCGGCGATTTCTCCCCTGGCTGGCAGCTGGCACCGTCCTGGGGTTGGTTCTGGCCGGAATGGAATGGTTCGATCGACAAGGCCAGGATTCAATCGAACCACGGACGATCACCCCCCGTCCCCAAGAAGCCGACAACAGGAGCGATCGCCAGGAGGCAGTCCCACCGCCGGGAGACAGCCTTCCTTCATCGTCCCTTTCCAATGGCTCCAATTTCCCTGGGATCGGGTCTGTCCCTGAACTGGAGCTTCCTGACCCGCTTCCTGACGAAGGAACGATCGCTTCACCGCCGGGAAAACGCACCGGGCCGGAAACTGAGGATAAGGATTCAGGCCGGCCCCCTCTGCCAAAGATGGATTCCAACGACTCGGCAGCACTCGAGGCACCGGCGCTCTCGGTCGCCAAGCCATCCGTAGCCGCCAGCGAGCGGAGGCTGATGCCCGAGCGAATTCTTATCTCCCCCAGCCAACTGGAAGGACGCTACGAGGGAGCTATCTCGGTGAGCAGTTGGGAAGAAGCGATCGATTGGATTGACCGGGTGGCCAGCATCCAGGAAGTGCGAATCGCAACCAACAACTTGCGGTGCAGCCGAACTTTAGCGCTGCGACGCGATCTGAAAATCGCGCCGGCCGCAGGATACCGCCCCTTGTTGCAATGGTCTCCGGAATCACCGGAGGATCGCCAGTGGATCTCCATCCAGCAAGGAACCCTGAGCCTGGAAAACCTTGAGTGGATCGGAGACTTGGCTGAGGGATCTGGTAGCTTGGCTGGCGCTGGGGCCGGCGAGGATCGGCCCATCCATGGCATGAAAATCGCTCCCCAAGGGCGACTCGTGGCGCGGCAGTGCGGCTTCACGATGCGGCACCCTTCCCATGAAGGGATGGTCGGGTTTCTTGAGGTGGGAGATCCCTCGCTTGCCGCCAGCAGCGAGATCGAGCGACCGAGTACCCAGGTGACGCTCGACAGGTGTTTCTTTCGCGGCGATGCCGACTGGTTGACTTGGCAAGGGGGAGGAGCCCAGGTGGATGCCAGCCATCTTCTGGTGGCTGTATCCAGCCGCATCCTGAAACTTCAAGTCTCCGATCCAGGCAACGATCGAACGAATTTGCTGCGAGTCCGTATCGAGCGGTCCACGCTGCTAAACGGCCGCGGATTCGCCCAATTGACGTTGCCCAGTAGCCGCACGATTCCGAGTCGAACCACGCTCACAAGCCCTTCCACCCCCTGGGTCCAGCTGTCAATCCAACGATCGGTTCTCTGGAGCGAGGGGGAATGGCCGTGGATTCAGATAGAAGGCTTACCGGAAGAGCTGCCTTGGGAATCGTGCATCAGTTGGGATCTTCGCCAGTGCCGGTGGGACCTAGCCACACTGCTTCTGGTGCAGGCATCGGGCGAGCGAGGGGTAGCGCGCGAAATGACCTGGGAGCAGCTTCCCGAACGAGACCAGCGTCAACTGGGAAAAGGGGTCCGATGGCGATCGGGGATTCCCCAAAGTTATTCCTTCGCCAGAAAGGCTCCCAGGGAGTTTGAGTTGCTGGAACCGCTCGATCTTGGGACCGATCTGTCAACCCTCCCGATCCCTCGAAGCAGCGACGGGGTTGGAACTCCCTAGGGGCTGGTATCATCAGACCAGCAGATCGTCCGATGTTCCGGGAAATCCATTCCCAGCATCGTGCCCGATCCCAAGGCCTGGCGCCAGCCAATTGGCGGGTGCTTGCCATGACGAATGCCAAGAGATTACAGTGGTTTTCACAGGGTCACTCGCCGGCTCTCTTCTTGTCGGCCGCGATGGAACCCGGGTTCGACGGATAAGGGAGAGAGCAAGTTCATGAAACGATGGTTGATGGTCTGTTGCGTTGGGGTTCTGGCCGTACAAAGTGCTTCGCCCGCCTGGGCGATCAAGCAGTTTGGAGACCAATTCAAGGAAACCTACACCAAGGGGAATGAGAACAAGGATTTTGTGAAGCTGGTTGAAGAGGCAAAATGCAATGTTTGCCACATCGACGGCGAGAATAAGAAGATGAAAAACGAGTACGGCGTCGCCGTAGGCACGCTGCTGACCAAGAAGGATTTCCCTCCGGACCGCTTCAAGAAAGAGCCAGAGAAGTGCAAGGAGGAGATCGAAGCCGCCTTCAAGAAAGTCCTGGAAATGAAGGCCAAGGACGGCACCCTTTTTGGCGACAAGATCAAAGCTGGAAAGCTTCCTGGCGGCGACGTCAAAGGGAAGTAACCGACCTGGTGTCCCAACCAATCCATCAAGCCAGGTGCTTTGGGCACTTGGCTTTTTTTCCAACCTTTTTCCTCCTCCCTTCAAGGAACCTGTCGATGCGATTGAACCTGTTGGTCTTCGGCGTTCTGGCCTTTTTCGGATCGATCCCACCGCTCACCGCTCAAGACGCGGGTGCGGAATTCAAGTCGATATTTGATGGAAAAACCCTCAGCGGCTGGAAAGCCAATGAAAACCCAGACAGCTGGAAGGTCGAGGACGGCACCCTGACGTGCAAAGGTCCACGAAGCCACCTGTTTTATGTCGGCGACGAGAAACCATTTAAGAATTTCCATTTCAAGGCTGAGGTGAAGACCACCAAAGGCAGCAACTCGGGAATCTACTTCCACACCCGTTACCAGGAGAGTGGATGGCCTAAGTATGGCTATGAGTGCCAAGTCAACATCACCCAATCGGACCCGAAGAAATCGAGCGGCCTGTATGCCGTGGCCGACGTACTGGAACCACCGGCCAAGGATGATCAATGGTACACCCAGGAAATCATCGTCGAAGGCCGTCACGTCGTCCTGAAGGTCGACGGAAAAACGCTTGTGGACTACATGGAGCCCGAGGGAAAGAAACCCTTTTCTGACGACTTCGAAAGACGGCTCGGCTGGGGCACCTTTGCCCTCCAGGCACATGACCCGGACAGCAAAGTCCATTTCCGCAATCTGCAGGTCAAGCGGCTTCCTGAATGATGCTCGGGAAGCATTCCAAACCTTTGGTCTTCCAAACCGACGCCTTCCTTTGAGGCGTCGGTTTTTTCATGGACTTCAAGATCGAACCGGCCCGGGCTACCCTAAGCTGCATGCTTTTTCGAATCGCCTGGAAGCAGCCTCTGGACTTTCGATATCCCCCTCGCCTAGGATGAGATGGCAAGCGGCGGGATTCGTTTGTGTTTGGCGTGAGAACGTCGGATTGTATGAGTGATGTGGACCGAACTGCCGATAGCGCCTTTGCTGGTTCTTCTTACTCTGTGTCTTGCAGGCTACTGGTTCGTGGTAAGGATGCGCGATTTCTCCAAGAACGACCGGAAAACGACTGCCGACCACAAGAAGAAATTCGAGGAAATGCTTCGGCGAGGTGACATTAGCGACAAGGAATTCCGAAACATAGAATCGGTGTTGGGCGGGTCGGAACCTCCGGGAGAGAATCCTTCTCCCGGAAACTGATCCCAACCCAGCGGTCTGGGCCTTTTCGGAGATGGGTCCCGTCGTCATTCATGTCAAACACCTAAAGGTTGTACGGCTCGAAACCGTGGTCAGGGAAGCCTCGGTGCATCGATCCTTTCGATGGAATCATCGAACAGGTCGATGTGGCCTCGAGCTTCCCTGTCAACGCGTTGAGCGGCGTTTGGCTTTGCATGTAGCCAGCTTCCCTGGAGGAGGCCTGGAAAAGCGAAGCGAGAGCCGCGTTTCAAGGAGTCTAGTATGCCTTCTGGGAAGGATGTGATGGCGTCGCGTCGCGGAAACGGATCGGGGGCTGGCCCCACCAAAAAGAACGCGATCTGCTCGTTCTGCCGCAAAAGCTACCGCGATGTCGGTCCTCTGGTCGAAGGGCCGGGTGATGTCTATATCTGTGGCGACTGCATCGAACTGTGCCAGTCGATTCTCGATCAAGAGCAACGCCGCCGAGGACCGACCAAGAAGCTGTTCCACGACATTCCTACCCCCAGGGATATCGTCGACCATCTGGATCAGTATGTGATCGGCCAGACAACCACCAAGCGGACTCTGGCGGTGGCGGTTCACAACCATTACAAGCGGCTGTCAGCCGACTGGGCCGGTAACCAGGATGTGGAAATCGAGAAGTCGAATATCCTCCTGGTGGGACCGACCGGTTCCGGCAAAACGCTTCTGGCCCGCACGCTGGCCAAGATGCTCAACGTTCCCTTCGCCATCGGGGATGCCACAACACTGACCGAAGCCGGCTATGTAGGCGAAGACGTTGAGAATCTGCTTTTGAAGCTGTTGCACGCGGCTGATTTCGACATCGAGGCAGCGCAGCGTGGCATTCTCTACATCGATGAGATCGATAAGATCGGAAAGACCAGCCAGAATGTCTCCATCACCCGAGACGTCTCGGGTGAAGGGGTCCAGCAGGCGCTGCTGAAGATGCTGGAAGGTACGGTTGCGAATGTGCCACCCCAGGGTGGTCGCAAGCATCCGGAACAACAGTACATACAGATCGACACCACCAACATCCTCTTCATCTGTGGTGGGACGTTTGTCGGTATTGAAGAGATCATCCGCAAGCGATTGGGCCGAAAGACACTCGGCTTTGGTTCACCCAACAGCCGCCGCGAAGATGGTACGGCGGAAGAACTGCTTCCACAGGTACAGTCGGAGGACATCCTCCAGTTCGGGATGATCCCTGAACTGATTGGAAGGCTTCCAGTTATCACCCCATTGCTTCCGCTCGACGAGGCAGGATTGATCAAGGTTCTCACGGAACCGAAGAATTCGCTGGTCAAACAGTATCAGTCGCTTTTTGCGATGGAAAACTGCCAGCTTCGTTTCACCGACGAGGCGCTGCGAAACATCGCCCAGCAGGCGGTCAGCAAATCGGTGGGTGCTCGTGGCCTGCGAGGGATCATCGAGCAACTGATGCTGGACATGATGTACGAACTGCCGGAACAGGAGGAGGGAACGCAGTACACGGTCGATGTCGATGCAACCGGGACTCTTTGCCATCGCAAAGAGACACCTGTTCAGAAAGAATCGGCGTAAACGGGTACGGCACGAAGTCTCTATCCATTGGTTTGAGGTCGATTCCCGCAGGTGTGCGACCGGGAATCGACCGGACGAAGGAAATCGCCTTCCTCACCCCACCGATCGTTTGGGGCTCTTCTAGTTTCCGCTATCTGATCTTTAGAAACTTCGGCCGGCTTTCGATTCCCTTGGAAACATCGCCCCGCCGCAAACTCAGCAAGTTCCACACACCCCAGGTTCAAGGACTGCGAGGCTCCCTTCGTCGGATACCAGCAACTCCGACCCCACTTCATGCCGAGATCGCTGCCGTCAGGCCAACTGCCGCTCCATCGGCGATGGCGACTTCCATGCCCCCATCGTCGGTTTTGCCGTGGTCCACAGTTTGGGATCAGGATCCGCCAGGGCCGGTCATCTCCGCTTGGAGTTGCTTCCATTGCGTCCGGTCATAGGGACTTAGGAGCTCCCCAAGGAGATCGACATCCTGGATCCCGGAAGCGATTCGGACCGCTTCTTCCTTTTCGCCCTTAGCGAGCAGGGCGACCGCCAGATGGAGTCGCGTTCGGGGAGAATTCGACATCGATACCGCCATCCTCAGCACACCAATAGCGTCATCCAATTGCCCCTGTCGCAGCAAAACATAGCCTCGGGTATCCAGGACTTCGGAATGGGGTATTTCTTCGTTGAAGCAGAACTGGCTGGACAGCGAGAGAGCCTGGGCGCTCTGCTCTGGAATCTCCGCCAAGGAAGTTGCCAAGTTGTTCGCCAGCGACGGATCGTTCGGCCAATACTTCCTTTGTTGCATCAGAACGTCCACCGCCTCCTGATAGCTGCCTTTCGCCGATAACAAGGATGCTAGATTGGCGCCCAAGGCGAGCCCCTCGGATCCCATATCCGCAATCGATTCTCTCATGGCAGCGACCAACTCAGGGATGTCCGAGTCGAATAGATCGGTTCTGGAGAGGAACAGGGCGTACGCGGATAACTGCCTTCCACCCCAGTCCTCTTTGATCTGCTTGCGAAGAAAATCGCGGGCGGTTGTCAGGACTTCCTTGTTGGTGGTGGTGCTGGTAGCTAGTCCATAGATTCCGATGATCCCGGGGAAGGATTCAATCTGCCTTCGAATGACTTGCTCTCCGGCTACCGGATCACCCAGCGCGAGATTGGAACGGGCGACGGCCAAACGATCCTGCAATTCCTGGTTGCTCTGGACCGGTTGGGATGCATCGCCTGCGAATACCCGAAGCGATTCGGCAATCTCTCGCGATGGGCGCTTTTGGAAATGATCGATTTTTGCCCGAAGCCTCGCGACGGCGGCTCCCGAATCGGCGACTCCGCCCAGTTTGGCGATGACGGAATTGGCTAGGTCGGGAAGCTGATCTGCCATCAGGGCCTGAACCAACTGCGATCCAAGGACAACCACTTGATCCGCCTGCCCGCTTGCCGCAAACAATCGATTGATGACCTGCTCATAGGCTTCGACCACCTCGCTTTGGGGCCGATTCATGATCCGCAAATGCTTGGCCCGCCGCAGCAGCAGTTTGGAGAGCACCAATTGCACTGCATTTTCTTGATCGCTGATCGAATCGCTGGCTTCCAGTACCTTGATGGCTTCATCGACCATACCTTCGTCGCCAAAAGCCAAGACCGTCGTTCCCAGGAAATAGCGATCCACATCGGTGCAGGATAGCTGGTTGATGTTTAGAGTTCGCCGCACCTCCTCCCAAGATTCCGGGGTGTTAAGGAAGCCCAGATACTCGAGGAAACGCTGCTTACAAACCAGTTGATCTGGGTAGTCTTTCACCAATTTCCGGAATGTCTCGAGCGCTTGCTGCTGCTGGCCCAGGTCGATATGCGCGCGGGCGATCGCCAGGCCCAGGTCGACCCGCGAGGCTCCATTATCAATCGCCTTCTGGAGGTACTCGATGGCTTCCTCTGTCCGACCCAACATCCGCATCGATCTGCCAACCAGATCAAATCGCCGGCCTGCAGGACCGCTGGAATTCGAGAGAAGCTGAGTGATCAAACTGAGGGCCTTGTCGTTGTCCCCTTTCGCGTGAGACCTTGCAATCGACGCCACCACTACGTTATCGCCGGTCCCCAAGTCCAACTCTTCGGCCTTGGCGAGCATCTCATCCGCATCCTGCAACATCGTCCGACGCTTGTCGCCATTTAGGTCTTTCGCAGCATCGATGAGAAAATAGTGTTTGAGGAGATAAACCGATGCGTCTTTCGGTTGTAGCTGAATCAGAGAGTCGAGATATGCTCCGGTAGAAAAGATCGCCGAGGATTGTTCCGTCAGTTCCACAATGCGATCGTTGAGGGAGTCTCGACGGATCGAGGCTTGCTTCAGCTTGTCGATCACCTTCATCGTTTCTTCCTGGCGGCCCGCTTGCGCGAGCAACAGGAGATAACGTTCTATCAGCTCTTCTGAGAGTTGACTGCGGCTCCATGCGATCCCGTACAGATCGATCGCTCGAGCGGTATCCCCTTTGACTTCTGCCAGACGCGCTTTGATAGCGTAGTTACCGCCCCAATTGGGGCGAAGCTGTTCAATCTGAAACGCCATGTCCGTGGCAGTTTTCTGATCCGCGGCCGACAGGTTGGGCTTTTGCAATAGGCGCCGCAGCCGAATCAATCGCCAGGAGAACCCGTCGGAGTCTTTTCTCGACTCCAATGCCGTTTCGTACTTTGCGATCTGATCCAGCCATTGTTGCCTCAGACGGGCTCGATCCTCAGCCGAGTTAGCGACGATCGGATCGGGTGGTGCAAGCAACAGCAAATCGCAGGTCTGGACCAATTCGGCGCCCTCCACTTCATTGCTCCTGCGGCCCCCGTAAGTGTATCTCTCGACATCGTCCCAGCGTCCGCGGAGAGATGCGTGGGTGATCATTCGGCGCCGGACGGCAGGAGCGGGATGCTTCTCGTAAAACTCCTCCAAAAACTTTTCGGCTCCCGCCTGGCCTTCGGTCAGCATCCGCTCAAATGTTCGGACGGCTATTGCTGGATGATCAGGGTTGATCTTCTGCAAGCGGCCCCAGAGCGATTCGGAATCAGCCGAGGGGGCGTTGGATTTCAGAAAAACGATCAATTGTTCGTGGCACTCCAAGTCATCTGGGAATGCTTCTGATAGCTCGTTGCACCGTTTCACAAGGGTTGCTTCAAGCACATCGGGCGAAACCGACTTTCCCCGAAGAACGATGGCCGAAAGCTGTACCAAATCGACCTTCCACGTGGGAGTTGACTCGCTAGTTTCGGCCATCAACCTCTTCGCCGTGTTGCAGGACCTTTCGAAGAGAGCCCAATCGACCTCTCCTGGCCCCGACTGCTCCGCTTGCTGGACGAGGTACTGGGCGATCCGCAAGTGATCGAAGCCGGTCATCTGTTCGATCGACCGCCGTTGCTCGATCGCCTGGAGGGTCTGCCCGGACTTGGCCAGCTGATCCGAGTAGGCTCGGATGCATTCCGGATCCTTTGGATCGAGCAACAAGGCTTGCTTGGCAGCTTCCAGGGCCTTTTCGTCCTGGCCCATCTGATCGTAGCCTTCCAGAAGTCGCAGCCACTGCAGCTTCTGCTGCTCGCCGCTTCCTGCAATCCCCGATTCTTCTAAAAACTTGGTCGCCAGGCCGATATCTCCGTCGCGATAGGCCATCTTCGCCTGGGCTTGGCCCAGCAACCACCCTTCCTGCTGCTGCTCCAGTGGCGTCCTCTGCGTCTTGGGGGACTGGAATGCCTCAATCATCTTCTGAAGATACTGCTTTCCCTGAGCCGGTTGGTTCTGTTCCAGGGAGAGGTCCAACAAGGCGCTGAGGACCAGAATGGGTCGTTCGAGCGAATCCAATTGACTGTTCCAGTATGCGGCCGCCGATGCGGCTCCTTCTTCCTGCGCAAGCCAGTAGCCCCGCAACAGACTGTTCTCCGTCGGCCGCTCTTTGTTCAGCTGATCGATGCGATCGAGTAGAGAAACAACCTCTTCTGGCTTCATCAAAACCGCAGGATCGGTTTGTTTGGTCCTCCTAGCCTCGGTCTGCAGCTCCACCAAAATTCGCATGGCATCCGATCGATCGGGATTCAACTTTAGAATCTTTTCCAGATCTTGCCTCCGCTCCTTAAGGCTTCGGGAATCCAGGGAGGCCCGCAGCATGTAGGCTTCTTCACCCGGGGAGGAATCGACTAGAACATCGACTAACCGGCCAGCCTCGGCCGCCAATGCCCTGGCGGATAGGTTCGCGAGCGAAGATCCGTCAAACAATTCCTTCGATCGATAGCGCGTCAGCAGGGGAACCAAAGTGGCCACCAGTTCCGCATCGGCCGGATCGGCAGCATGGAGCGCCAGCAGTTGGTCGACGGGGTTTTTTTCTTTCAATTCGAGGAACCACTGCGGCACATTGGCCGAATTCGAATTGGTGGAAATTCCTCCGGAGTTTCGACTGCCCAGCAGCGCGATTGCGGTCTTCTTGGCGACCCACGGATCCGGGTCTTTGCCCGCTATCGAAGCCAATAGCCGATAGGCTGTCTCGAACCGGCCCGACTGAAGATTCTTGTCAACCATCCGCTTTTTGATCTCGATCGCACGATCCGAAAGCTTCGGATTCTGTTCGATGGCACTTATGGCAGCGGTGTCGTAAGCGATCTGTCGGTCGATGACCTGCGGAAGATTGGCGGTCGCCTGATCCTTGTAGCTTTGGAAATGAGCATCGGCCAAGTCCACAACCTCATCGGTACGCGTCGGCTCCAACGCCACCAGTCGCTCCAACAGGGGGATGGCCTCACGGTAATCCTTCGATTCCAGTTTCTGGTTTGCTTCTTCTTTCAAAGAACCGGTGATGCGACGAAACTGGATTCGATGCAACGCCCAAGCAGCGGCCCCAAGGATGGAAAGCACCAGGAGTGTCTGGAAAAAAACTCGGGTGTTCAAGCCCTTCAAGCCTCTGGATCCAGAGGACTTCGCACGCTTTGACTTCTTCGCTTGATCGGTACTCATACGCGCAGAAATGCTTCTCCTGATCGAGAGGGCAATGCAAACAAGGGCCTGCGGAATTGCACCGCCAGACGACCGCATTGGTGCAAAAAAATTCTGTCTATCGCAAAACCCAACCCCCCAAGTAGGGATTCGACTTCTATTTGCCGGAAGCTTTTGAAGTCTCAACGGGATGAGAATTTGCCGATGGAATCAGTATGATAGAAAAAAAAATCGTTTATCGGTGTAAAAGTGCGTTTCATGAGGAAAATCGTTCGATTTCACCAGAAATCTAAGGTGGGAACCTAACAGGCGCTGTTCTGTGAGTTCCCCGGTGAAAACCCAGCATAATTCAAGCTCGAATCGATAGAACTCCCCAGAAAAGCGTTATTTTTTCGCGTTCTCGAGGCTGGATTGCACCGGCGGGACAAGGAGGCACCCACGTCGATACCATCCCGAGGAGAGTCCCTCCTGATCGACAGTGGCAAAACCCCGGCAACTACTTACAGCTCGCCCAATGAACCCTGGCTAGCGGCGGGGATGCGGAACCTCTCCTGTTTCGAGAGAATGGGTTAGGCTGTAAGGCAACCAGCGGTGGTGGAGCGGACGAGATTCGCTTGGCGTCGCGATAAAGCATCGGGAGATCGCATGAAGGAAGTATCGGATGTGGCTCCGTGAAAACCCCGTTCTCCAGCGGGAACTGATCGTCAATTTGAGGACGCCGCGAGCTTTTCTATTGCTTCTTTTTTTCCAGCTGGTTCTCTCGGCTGTCGTGCTGATTGCCTACCCTCGCGACGCCAAGGTCGTGGGTGGGGATGCAGCAAAGAAACTGGTCGACTTTTTTTTGGCGGGCCAGTTCATTCTGACTTCGCTGATGGCGCCTAGTTTTGCTGCCGGGACGATCACCGGGGAGAAGGAGCGGAAGACTTATGAGATGCTCCTTGCTAGTCCGCTGTCTCCTACCCGTATCGTTTTGGGAAAGCTGATCGCTTCGCTGACCCACCTGTTCGTTCTGATGATCGCTTCGCTTCCGATCATCATGCTCTGTCTTCCGCTGGGTGGGGTATCGCCACTGGAGCTGCTGATTACCTACCCTGCGCTTCTGTGCGCACTGATCTTCTTCGGCTCGGTTTCGATTTTGTGCAGCAGTTACTTCAAGCGGACCAGCGCTTCTTTGGTGGTCAGTTACTTGATTCTTCTGCCAATGCTGCTTCTGGGATTTCTTCTTTGGAGGCTCCTGGCGCTCGATCCAGCCATCCGTCTCCCCGGCATCGCGATAGCCAGTGGACTGCTTCTGGTCGCGTCGTTCACATGCCTGGGAGTCGCCGCCCGCCGACTGCTTTATCCCCCCGACGTCGGAAGCCAGGGGAGCGAGGTGGTGGATTTGGAGAAGGAGCAGCAGGAGGCGGTTGGTCTGGTCTTGCAGCGAGATCAGTTTCCCGATCGACTCTTCGCGCCGCCTCGCCGCAAGACGCTGATGCAGGACGGAGCCAACCCGGTCTACGACAAAGAGATCCACGCCGAACTCTTCAGCCAAGGGACATTGATGCTGAGGTTGGTGATTCAGATCAGCATGCTGCTTGCGAGTCCGTTGATGGCGTTTCTGCTGTTCTTTCGTACCAGTTTGAGCTCCTGGTACATGGAGTACGTCGCGATCTTCAACATCCTGGTCGCTCCAGTCTTTACCGCGGGGAGCATTTCCAGTGAACGGGAGCGTCAGACACTGGACTTACTTCTGACCACCACGATCGCTCCCTTGCAGATTCTCTGGGGCAAGTGGCTGGCCGGCTTTCGCGTCTCGTTTGTTTTAACAGCCTTCCTCTTCTGGCCTGTTTTTCTCGCTTTCCTGCTCAATCCCGATCTCTCACGTAACTGGCCTTCGGTACTCGCCTACATGGCGATCATCCTGATTTCGGCCACCTTCAATTCCGTGCTCGCGCTGCTCTGTTCCACCCTATTTCGGCGAACGTCCGTCTCGATGATGTACACCTACGCCATTCTGCTGCTGCTGTATCTGGGACCGATCGCCATCTGGTACCTGATCAGCAGCTTCTCGCGTGTGGCGGCAGCCGAATCGTGGCAATGGTTGGGGGCTGGCAGCCCTCTGGCCGCCATCCAGGCGGTTCCTTTTGGAGAAACCTTCAGCGCCGCCGGGCAGACCCGTAGCCGCTCAGGGAATCTCCCGCTGCTGATCACCTACTTTGCTGTGACGGCGAGCATGATCGCCGCGATGGTGATGGCCATGATCTCGTTGTTCCGCGATCGGTGGCGGTTGACAGGCCACGATTGAGGATGCGGTTATTTGGAATCCTGTCGGCAGCGATCGCATGCAATCAATTCGATGGGATTCGCTCACGTCACAGGACGACTTGCGCCGCACCACGAAGAATCTTCCAAGTGGTATTGGAAGGTTGCAAGCTTTTTCTGCCTGAGTCCGCTGGCTCAAAAGAGAACGGCTCCCTGCTGTACTGCCAGGATTAGGCCGCGATTGCCGCACGGCGCCGTTGTAGTAGCAGTGGTTGGCTCTTAACAGACTGACTCACAGAATTGTCGAATGAACTGAAAAATGCTGCCGTGGCTCTCTGCGGAGACCGGCCCCAACAGCGATCGCTTCCTCTGTGCCGGGTCGATCCAGCGCATGGCTCTGGCAGTACTCCGGAATCTGTCTATCGTTTGGCGAAGGGGACCAGCCGGTCCATGAAGCGATCCAGGCTGGTCTTACGGTTCGGGGAGACGACGATACGATCCCCAGGCCGCAGCGAATAGTTCTGACCTTCCATCACATTGCGTCCCTTGCTGTCCAGGTCAACCCGCATGCGAACGGGCGGCTGGTTGGGTCCGGTTGGTCGGTAGATATCGATCTGGATCTTCCCCACCTTTTCCACTAGCTGAGCATCCTTCAACAGATCGGCAACAAACATCGGTCGATCCGAAGGCAACGGAATCCGCTCCATGTGCGTCTTCCCTTTGTTCACCTGCAGAATGACACTTGGTGCGGCGTCGGGGTCGGCGGCCATAGGTACCGAAGCGGCTGCAACCCCCACGGGATAGCCCTCGCGCTTGAGCTGGGTGAAGTCGAGATTGTCGAGCGGTCCCTTTGCTTTGTCATTGAGGATCGACGTGCAGCCACTACCAAACAAGATGACCCCTAGGCACAGACTGGCAGCAATCCGGCTGGTACCAATGAGGCGGATGATTCGCTGTTGGTTCATGGAAGCTTTTTCCTCAGGAACATCCCACCGCTGGAGATCAGTCCGAAAGCAGCTTGGGATCTGGTCGAAAATTTCCCTCGATGCCGGTAGCCCATTGGCCTGAATTGACCGGCTCCCTCTCTCCATCGGCCCAACACCGAACGGATCTTGAAAGAAAAGTCGACGCAACAAGCATTTTCAACGCAACCGTCAGGGTCGCTATCGGCCCCCCATTCCGCCTCATTACCGCTCCTCATCAATGCTTGCATGCCGTACAATCAGTCGGCGACAGTCCATTGGCAGGCGAGTTGATCGGCGGCCAGCAGAGCAGGGGGGCGGAGGTGAGCGGTCACGAGACAGGCGGGGAACCAACCGATTGGGAAAGTTGGTCCCAGTCGTGGAAGCACCATCATCTGCTGGGTCTAGAACTGCATTCGGCAGAAGAGATTCAGTCGATTCTCGACCTGGCAGAACTTTTTGCGCAAGCCAGTCAGGAAGGCCGCAATCGTCTGACGCTACTGCGAGGCTTCACGGTCGCCAATCTTTTCTTCGAAAACAGCACTAGGACTCGCAACAGCTTTTCCCTTGCAGCCAAACGCCTGGGAGCTGACACGGTGGAGTTTTCTTCCGCCGGGTCCAGCACCTCCAAAGGGGAGACCTTCATCGATACGGCCAAGACGATCGAGGCGATGGGGGTCGATGCGGTGGTGGTGCGCCATGCGACTCCTGGAACGCCACATCTTCTGGCCAAGCACCTCTCGTGCAGCGTGCTCAATGCCGGTGACGGCCCCCATGAGCATCCCACCCAGGGATTGCTCGATATCCTCACCATCCGGCAGCACCGTGGATCTCTGAAGGGACTTACCGTCGGGCTGATTGGAGACATCGAGCACAGTCGCACCGCGAGGTCGAACATTTGGGGACTGCAGAAACTGGGTGCGCACGTGATCGTCTGCGGCCCGGCCACCTTGGTCAGTCGCCGCTGGAAACAACTAGGAGTAGAAACCTCCCATCGACTCGACGACATCCTCCCTCGCTGCGACGTCCTGAACCTGCTTCGCATCCAGTTCGAACGCCAGACGATGCGACCGTTCCCGTCGGTCCACGAATACGGGCTCCTCTATGCGATGACCAAGGAGCGTCTGGCAAGGAGCAAACCGGATGTGCTGATCCTGGCGCCCGGTCCCATCAATCGTGGTGTGGAACTGACGTCGGAGGTGGCCGATGGCCATCATTCGGTGATTTTGCACCAGGTGGCCAATGGGATTTCGATCCGTATGGCGGTGCTGTGGCTGCTACTAGGACGGCGAGTAGCATCGGAATCTCTTGCACGAGGCTGATCCATGGCGGTAGATGCGAAGTCCAGCTGGTTGATCGAGAAGGCCCGATTGATCGATCCCTCCCAGTCGATCGATGGGATCCGAACTCTTTGGATCGATAATGGATTGGTGGCTGGCATCGATCCAGTCCCTGGTCAGTTCCCACAGGATCTTCCCCGAATCGACGGCACCGGCTGCATCCTGGCCCCCGGCCTGATCGATATCGGAACCGAATTGGGGGAGCCGGGTCGGGAAGAGGATGAGACGATTGCCAGTGGCTGCCAGGCGGCGCTCGCCGGAGGTTTCACCTCCCTCGCCTGTTCGGCCCACACCATGCCTCCTATCGACTCCCCGGCGGCCGTGCAGTTCATCCTCGAGAAAGCGTCCCGTCTGGCCGCCTGCAAGGTGCATGTGATCGGTTGCGTCAGCAAAGATCGAACCGGGGAACAACTGGCGGAGATCGGTTCGCTGGTGGAAGCCGGTGTGATCGCCGTCAGCGATGCCCCACGACCTATCGAGAACACCGCCCTCCTGCGTCGCGCTCTGGAATACTGTTCGATGTTCGGCATCCCACTGCTGGATCAGCCCGAGGTGCGATCGCTGTCCCCGTACGGAGTCATGCATGAAGGGCTGGTTCAGTTGCAACTGGGGTTACCCCCTATGCCAGCCGAAGCGGAAGATCTGGCGACCGCCAGGGACCTGAGATTGCTGGAAGCTACAGGAGGCATTCTCCATCTGGTCGCTGTATCGACACAGGGGAGCGTGGAACTGTGCCGGCGCGCCAAGCATCGGGGACTTCGATTCACTGCCGGGGTGTTTCCCGTCAACTTCCACTTGACCGATGAGTCGCTGCGGTCGTTCGACAGCCATTTCAAGGTCAATCCGCCACTCCGCTCTCAGGAGCACGTCGTCGCAGTGCAAGCTGGCCTTGCCGATGGCACGATCGACATTATCAGTAGTGGGCACAAGGCCAGATCGCTGGAGAAAAAAATCCAGGAAATCGACAAGGCTCCCTTCGGGATGATATCCCTGGAGACGACGCTGGCCGAGGTGATCACCTACCTGATCGCACCAGGGATTCTCAACTGGAGCCAAGCGATCGAGAAGCTCAGTTGCAATCCAGCCAGACTGCTTGGTCTCCCCACTGGTACCTTGCGCGTCGGTGCGCCAGCCGATTTGATCTTGATCGATCCTCAAGAACGTTGGACGGTCGATCCAGAGCTTCTGGTGTCGCGAGGCACGAATACCCCTCTGGCAGGCCAAGTGCTGCAGGGGCGCGTCCGCCAATGCATGGTCGATGGCCAGCCGAAGATGCCGCCGATGCACCCTTGATCGAGATCATCCGGTGTACCCGACGTAGTCGACGGCAATCGCGTCCTGTCAGCGACTCGACTCCCTCTGGCAATGCTCTATGCCTCGAGCGGTCAGGCAGCGTCCACGAGCCGTCCGCACGATCAGTTCAGACCTCAGCAGGTACGGCTCGACCTCATCTTCCAAAGTATCCGAAGACACGCTCATCGTATGCGCGATCGCTTCCAGCCCAGCCGGCCCCCCTTGAAAGACCCTCAGCAAGGTCGTCAGATAGCGACGATCTTGGCGATCCAGTCCCAGTGCGTCGATCCCGGTCATCTGCAGAGCTCGCCGCGTCACATCGAGAGTGATCCGGCCGTCGGCGCGGCTGGTAGCATAATCCCGCACCCAGAGAAGGCGGTTGTTAGCGACTCGTGGCGTCCCACGCGATCGGCCAGCGATCTCCTGAGCCGCCTGGTTGTCCAGATCCGCCGACAGCTTGACGGAATTGCGTCGAAGAATCTCCACGAGATCCTCCTGGCTATAGTATCCAAGATGCTGGCGCAACTGGAAGCGGTCTCGCAAGGGCCCGCTAAGCATCCCGGCCCGCGTCGTGGCGCCAATCAGGGTGAACGGCTTCAGTTGCAGATTGAGCGTTCTTGCGTTGACACCTTCCCCCAGAACGATATCGATCCGAAAATCTTCCATCGCCGTGTAGAGATACTCCTCGACCGCCTTGGGCAGGCGATGGATCTCATCGATAAAGAGCACCGATCCGTGGGTCAGATTGGTCAGATAGGGAAGCAGTTCTTTGGGAGCCTTCAGACTGGGCCCGCTGGCCATTTGAACTGCCACCCCAAGCTCTCGTGGCACGCAGGTGGCGAAAGTCGTCTTGCCAAGCCCAGGTGGTCCGTCCAGCAGAATATGGCCCAGCGGTTCCTGCCTTCTGCGAGCCGCATCGATGGCGATCTCCAGCACCTCGACCACCTCGCGCTGGCCAACGACCTCTGCCAGCCTCCTCGGCCGGAGGATGGAATCGCTTTCGGTGGGCTGTGCGGGATCGACCGACGCACCGTCCCACGAACCTTCGGGGGTCGATTCAAAAGGCTCTTCGTCCTCTCCGCTCCCGCCTACGATCCGCTCCCTGACCATCCCCTGTCGCCTCCTCCCTGCGTGCCATCCATTCCACCCGACCGAACCGGGGTATCCTATCAGTCTTTCCGATTTTCCCAAAGCGGAAAGAGCCGGGTCCAGTGGCCAACAGGCCCAACCGGATCACGACAGTTGGTATCCCGGCGCCCTAATGACTTCACCCACCCTGCTGCAAGCCTGGGGAATGAAATCGGTTCCAGCCCAGGAACCTCCATTGCGGATTGATCTCGCCGGAGGCGGCCCACTGGGCTAAGCGTAGCCCCAAGCCAGCGGCGAATTTGAAGCCATGGCCGGAGAACCCCGACGCGATCATCAGCCGTTCGTCCTGCTCCGATCGATCGATCACGAAATGGGCATCTTCACTCATCGTATAGATGCAGGCCGCCTGACGCACGGCAGTCCATTGAGCTGGTAGGTAGCGATCCAGAAACCACTCGACCTCGTGAGCCTCCTGGGAGTCCCACGATCGATCTAGCGACTCGGGCGTCGCGATCGGGTGGCCATGACCATGCCTTGCAACCTTCAAAATCCCCTGGGTGCAGGCAGGAAAACCGTAGAAGAAGCCGCGGGACGTTTCGTAGAAGAAGGCTGGAGCCCCCTCGGACTGACGCAATCCCTTCAGGTCGCTTTCGTACCAGTGCATGACCTGACGAAGCAATTGCAGACGGACCGGTTCGGTCGACCACCAGGAGGCGGCCCAGGGTCCCGCGGCGACCACCACGCGGCGAGCCACCAGGGATCGCTGAGTTGTCGTCAGGCAAATCCCATCGGCCTGACTTTCCCAGCCAATCACCGGTTCCTCCAATCCCACAGTGGCTCCCAACTCCCTAGCCCTATCGATCGCCACCTCCACACATTGCTCCACCCTCAGCGATCCCGCCCCAGGCTCCAAGAGCACCTCCTGGTGGTCCTCGACCTGAAAAGGGGCAAATCGCCGGTGGCTTTCTGCCTTGTTAAGACGCTGCAGGGGAATCCCGTAGGTTTCCGAACTGGCCAGCACCGAGGGGATGATTTGCCCGTCAGGCGGACCGACATAAAGCAAACCGGTTTGGTCGAAAAGCGGACAGCGCGACTCCCGCTCCAGCCGTCGCCACTCGTCCCCTGCCTCCAGGAGCAGCGGGACGTAATCGGGGTGTTCGTAATAGGCTTGCCGATAGATGCGGCTGATACCGTGGGAACTTCCGTAGTGATGCGGAGGCCGATGCTGATCCAGACCGACCGCGCGCAGTCCCAACCGCGCTGCCTGCCACAGCACAGCGCTACCGATCCCTCCACAACCGACCACCGCCAGATCCCATCGTTCCATCGATCACTCGCGCCAGAAATGGGACGCCTCGGGTACCTGATAGGCTACCTTCATTTCCGGCGTCGGCACTCGCTCACCACCTCGATGCAGCGACTCCACCCCACCGATCACCATCCCGCTGGTCAGCAGCGTCCGTTCGACCGGATAGGGTGCCTTCCCCGTTAGCACCGTTGTCTCGATATGCCGCGCCAGTGGATTGAAGAAGTCCGCCGTAGTGGAACCGTGAGTTGGCATCGGAAGATACATCTGGCAGGAGACGATCTCCCCGGTGTCGGACCGCATCCCGGCGTAGTTGAAGTCCTGGATCGGACAGAGCAGCATCGTGGTGCGGAATCCATCCCGATGCTCGATCAGGTACCCGATCGAATCGGGCATTTTCTCTCTGGCCCACTCGAAGGTAATCGGCGCGGTGGGATACCCTCCCTCGACCGGCAGGTTGTGGCTGCGAGTGAGCGCCGCGACGACCAGTTGGCGCGTGACAAGGCGATCCTGGGTGGCTAGTTCCTCCCACAACCGTGCCCCGCGAATCGCCTGCACCGACGCGATTCCCACCTCTCCGCCTCGCCGTCGCTCGGACATGCACTGCGCCGTTTCCAGCCCGTGAAAATCGTAGCTGTCGACCCCTCCATAGCAGACGCAGACACTCTCCCGCATCGGTACATTCCATGGCAGATCGATCGAAGGATGACGCCAAGTGACAGGAAGAGAGGAGCCAGCGAGGAAGGCAAAATCGAGTCGACGTGAGTCCTCGACCATCTCAAGACACTCGCCCCAGTCAGTCGAAAGATGCTTGTCATTGAAGACCGGAACGCTGCGCCCCGACTGCTCGAAAACCTTCACCACTTCCTTGAACCACTTGTAGCGAGGATAGAGTCGCTGACCTTTTTCGTTGGCGGGATAGTCTCCATGCTCGGCGATGATCACCACTCCATCGACCGCCAGCTTGTCGCCGCCCAGCGTCAGCGCCTCGGCGATCGTCGGATACGAAGCTAGCTTGTACTTTTCGATCCGCTGCTTTCCCAGATCCGATTGCGGGTGCTGATCGATGTAGACCGATGCAATCTCGAAACGCGGTTTCTGCCATCGCCCGCCCCAGGTGTAGCCCATGGCGTGGCGATCGAGAAAGTGCTGGGCATGGGAGTGCTGACGCACTTCGGTTCCCAGGAATGCAATCCGTTTGATCGGGTTGCTTTCGGCCCGGGCAAGGCTCATCCATCCTCGCTGCGAAGGAAGGGAAAGGGCGGTTGCGGCCCCCGCTGCCCCCTGCAACCAACGACGCCGCGTGGCACCATCGGATACCCTCACCCTTTTGCCATCCTCCGGCTTACTATCCATCGCTTGATCTCTCCTTGGAAACCTCCGAGTCCTCGTCGGGCCAGAACCATGCAAAGGCCATCATGGCGACCAGCGGCAAAAGAGCTGCCATCACCATCCCGCGACTGTACGATCCATCCAGATCTGCCCAGCGTCCGAACAAGACCTGAAACCGAGATGAAATCATCCATCCCATCGCCCCAGCCAAACCGGTCACCAAGCCCATGCGATGGCGGGAAATGTCTTGAGAAAAGGAATAGTAGAGAGGGAAAACCCCTAGCAGACCGGCACCGCTGATGAGAAAGACCAATGGCATCACCAGCGGCTGTCGCTGAATCCAAGGGAAGAAGGCTAAGCTGGCAGTCGCCAGGGCGCATAAAGCAAATACGCTGACTCGCGAACCCTTGACGCTCCAGCCTCGCTTGGCCAACCAGTAGGCGAGAAATCCCGAACCGATGCATCCAATATCGGTACAGGCAAACCAGAGGGAGTTGAACCAGAGTGTTTGCGTTTCGGTATAGCCGACCTGATTTTGAAGCACTTTGGGGAGCCAAGCTCGCACCAGTTGCCACGAGGTATTGATCATCGAAACGGCGACCAGAATCACGAAGAATCTTCGAACCAGAATCGGATCGGTAAGCTCATTCCAAAGGCTGTTTCCACCACGCCCGGTGTCGTTTTGGACACCAAGCGAATCGGATGGAGAGGATGGCGATTGAAAGTCGGCCGTTCGCGTGATCGACAGCCATGCCGCAATCCAGACTAGGCCCACCAGCCCCACTCCCTGAAATCCAATGCGCCAGCTGAGCCCCATCTGGACCATGATCCACCACATGACGATCGGCGTCAGGATCGCGCCGATCGAAGTGCCGCTCTGCAGCACACTGTTCCCAAGAGCTCGCCCTCGCGCCTGTAGCAGCAGTTGTGTCGTTTTCAGTGCGCATGGCCAGTGCGCTGCCTCGAAGAACCCCAACGTTCCTCGACACCATAGCAGCTGCTGATAGTCTTCCACCCAGCCGGTCGCAAATCCAGTCAGCGACCAAGCCAAAAGCGCAGCAGGATAAAGCCATCGCACCGAAATAGAATCGACCAGAATCCCAAAAAAGAGCGACCCGATGGCGAAGGTGTTGGCGAAGATCGCTTCCACCCGCCCATACTGCTCTTCGGTCATCTGAAACTCTGCCGTGACACGCACCGACGAAGCCGCAAGGGTCTGTCGATCCATGTAATTGATTGCCGAAGCGAATAGCAGCAGGAGAGCGATCGCCCAAACCTTTTTGGAGATCCCCTCGGAAGCTTCCTCCCCCGCCGGTTGGCTCATCCATCCCATGATTGGCCATCCCACTGGACGATACGCTGCAGCCAACGCTCGACGTCCTCAGAGAACGCAGACAGAAGCACTTCCCCCTTTTCCGGAGTGGCCAGATGCGGCCAACCGATATGCCCAGGAACTGTGCGGTCCTTGGTGATCCAGGCTCGCGTACCCGGCGTGAAAGGCTCCCCGGGCTCCACCACCGAAAGCCCTTCCAACTTGGCAACCAGCTCCGGCTTCAGCCGCATCACCATCGAAGTCTCCCACTCGCATGCATGCCCCATCTGGCGCTGATGGATCGTCGGATCGATGCGCCACGGCTCCGTTCCCAGCCCCCAGTAGGTAGTCATCGCCAGCAGGCAATCGCTACGGTGCCGAATCTTCTGCCGTACTTCGAAAATCGCCTGCTTGCAGGGGATGTCGTTCCCACCATGGCCATTGACGAAGATGATGCGACGGAAACCATGTTGCAACATGTTTTCGACCAGATCTGCCAGCAGATCCAGATACGTCCGGGGCGATGCAGAAAGCGTCCCAGCAAAATCGAGATGATGATGGGAGTTGCCAAGCCACTGCAAGGGAGCCACCAGGATGCGGTCGGACATCCGCCGCTCCACTCGCTCCATCACCTCACCCAGCAGCAGACTGTCGGTCCAGACCGGAAGATGGTGCCCATGCTGTTCGATCGCTGCGATCGGAAGCACCACTGGAGTATCGGGAGCCAGCTTGGCAATGCTTGGCCAAGGCAATTCGATCAGTTTCATCAGGGGGTCTCCTTCCACAGTCTCGCCAACGATCGCGGCGGCGGTTAGCAAGGTCAAAGGGGGCGGGCTGCCAAGTGGAACCAGTAATCGACCTTCAACCCATCGACGGCCAGAAAAATCTTTCGAGGCAAGGGAAGGGGAAAGAGGGAAGGGCAGGGCGTTCAGGCAAAGACTCGGCTCGTCGATGCGATTCTACTGCGCTGCAGTCACCAGTCGCAAGCACGTTGCAGGGCCAACCTCATGGCGGCGATGATCCTCGAGCAACCATCCATCGCTTCGGTCCTTTTCGTCTTTCAGGCTTCATCCACTATGGCAAACGCGATGCACCGAGTACGAGACGAACTGCGGGGGGAGTGAGCCGGTCGTCGAGGCATGCAAGCCGCAGCAGCGGAAGGGCACGAGCCCTGCTGAGGGCCACACAAAGCGACGAACCGAAAGGCTTGCTCCGTCCCGCTAAAGTTGGAACCCAGCCCGTAGGGTGTGCGAGCCGGTCGTCAATCGAACATCCTTATGGCGATCGAAGACGTCGGTGCGCCGCTATGGCTAGTGGCAGGAATCGACCAGACCGAGAAGACACCACAACCATACGCCGATGGGCGATTGAGTTTTTCGAGTAAGAGCACGAGCACGAAATTCAAGCGGAAGGCCGCAAACGCTCTGTTGGGTGGATGGGCCATCCAAGAAACGCAGCTCACTCCCGGGGTCCCTCAAGGGGCTCGGCCGCCTCGAATGGATCGATCCAATCCGACCACTGCTCTAGGTACCGGTTGTAGACCGGATGCTCCGATGATTTTTCTTCGATCCATGCCTTTGCCTTGGACACCAGATCTCGCTCTTCGTCTCGATTGATCCGTCCGATGCAAAGCTGGCAACGAAGAAAGACAAAGTAGGTATCCAGGACGTCGCATCGACAATAGTCGCTGATTTCTTGCAGCCGCTTCGACTCGTACAACTCCTGAACCATATCCCCCTGCACATCCATCTTCCCTGGTTTAGAAAGGTAATGCGCCGCCAGATTCAGTCCGCCGCGAAACCATGTGCTGCCAAAGTTGGTCAGCCATTCATGCAGGTCCAGGTGCGACTGGATGTTGTACCGACTTCGAGGTTGCTTGTAGGAGGATTCACTGGAACCGTACCAGTCCTTGATCGACAATCCGTATCGATACGCTGACAACTCCAAAAGCGGCAGATCGAATCCGCGACCATTGAAGGTGACCAGGGTCGGGGATTTGTAGTGATCCCATCCCCGCCAGAACCGCTCTGTCATTACATGCGGTCGGAAATGCGGCTCATCCAGCGACGCGATATCGATCAGCGAGAAATCTTTGCGGACCTTGGCTACGACAATGGTGATGGGAATTTGGTAGGTATGGGGAATGAAATCCCGCCCCGAAGCCATCACCAGTTCCTGTCGAAACCTCCGGATCGCATGCTCCGGCGAAATCGATTCACCCGGGTAGCGCGTTCTGGCGATCGCATCGCCATCGGCGATACTCTCGACATCGAATAGCAGATACTTTACGTCACCGCTGGTCGCCATGCTGCAGTCTCGCTTCGCCAGGGAATTCGCGCGACACCCATCGATGTCATCCAGATTTGCGAACTTCGTTATCCTAGCCGATTCTCTGCGAGCGGGCACCATCGCGAGGAATCGGTTCAAGAGGTTTCTCTCGCATGGGCCTTTCCTCTCCTCCCTACTTCCCCGGGTGCTTCGAAGGAGACCCACTTCCCGGCAGGCCGCTACAATGACGGTATCTTTCATGCATCCCCCAAAGCGATTGTTGCTTCAGGCTCCCCTACCATGACACCCTTGACGCCATCCCTTCCCCCGATCGACAAGGCGCGGTTGATCGAACGATTTCTTCAGTATGTCGCGATCGGCACCGCCTCCGACCCGAACAGCCAGCAGACTCCCAGCACTCCAGGACAACTGGTATTGGGAGAACTTCTCGCCCGACAGCTAAAGCAACTAGGGGCCGAGGATGTCCAGCACGATGCGCAAGGACGAGTCTGGGGGACCATTCCTGCCACGATTCCAGGACAACTCCCCACCATTCTGCTCAACGCCCACCTCGACACCTCCCCAGAAGCTCCAGGCGATGGAGTGAATGCACGCGTGATCGAGTCGTATTCAGGAGGCCCGATCGGGCTTGGTCAAGGAAACCTTTCCCTAACTCCTCAGGACTGCCCCGAACTGGATCAGATGATCGGTAGCTCGCTGATCGTCACCGACGGGACCACGCTGCTGGGTGGCGACGACAAGGCAGGGATCGCCGTCATCATGGAAGTCGCTCAGACCTGGATCGAACGCCCCTACCTGCCGCATGGCCCCATTCGGATCCTCTTCACCTGCGATGAAGAAATCGGAAAAGGGGCTCATGGGTTCGACCCCAGGCAGGCCGGTGCCACGGTGGGCTATACCCTGGATGGTGGCGGGGAGGGAACGATCGACGAGGAAACTTTTTCGGCTGATCTGGCGATCGCGCAGCTGCGCGGTATCAATATCCATCCCTCCATCGCCAAAGGGAAGATGGTCAATGCGGTGCGCGCTGCTAGCCTGCTGGTATCGATGCTCCCTGTCGATTGGCTCAGCCCCGAATCCAGCGAAGGACGGCAGGGATTCGTCCATCCATATGAGATCCGTGGATCGGTAGCCGAAGCGACTGTCTCGATCCTGCTGCGCGACTTCGACACCCTGACCCTGCAGCACTACGCAAAGCGGCTGGAGCAACTAGGGGAGATGGTCCAGTGGCGAATGCCCGGTTTATCGATCGAGTGGACGATCAGGAAGCAGTATCGCAACATGGCAGATGGCCTGCGGCGACTCCCCGAATCGATTCAGCTTGCCAAAGAGGCGTTTGGAATCCTAGGGCGGCCCTGTCGAACCGAGAGCATTCGTGGAGGTACCGACGGTGCGGCCTTCACCGAACTGGGGCTGCCAACCCCGAATCTCTCTTGCGGTCAGCATATGATCCACAGCGTCAAGGAGTTTGTCTGCGTCGACCAGATGGTTCGCGCCGCCGAACATCTTGTGGTGCTGGCGGAAAGGTGGAGCCAGCACGGGGCATCCTGATCGATCGCCCCCACGAATCGGTCCTCCAACCCGTGCTCGTATTCGAGATACTCAATCGCTCATCGACGCTTGGTTCTGGTGTGTTCACGGTCCGGTCGAACCGGCAGGAGTCAGGCCGGCACGGCTGGGATGGCCATGCCACAAGAAGGCATCCGGCCATTGCTGCCCGATTCGCTTCGTCGGTCACCGGTCCCCACTCAGCCCGCTCGCTTTTGCATCTGCTCGCGACGCAATCGCTTCTTTTCCGCTTTGCTCAACGGCCTTCCCGAGTCCTGTGAATCGTCCTCATCGTCGTCGTCCTCATACGATTCAGCCCGCTGCGTTGCTTTTTCGGGGGACTTGGAGGCGACTTCCTGGAATTGCGGTTCCCCCTCGCGCTCCTCCGCTGGTGGCTTCAACTTGAGGGCGTCCATGAACCCGAAAAGCCCCTTTTTGGTCGTCGCACCTTCGCCGGGTGTCGACGATGACTTGGCAGCCACTTCCCCCTTTGCAGTCCCGACCTCTTCGGTCTCTGTGGACTTGCGACCAGGAAGCCATCGTTTCCAGCCAGTCCCCTCCGAACCCGAATCGACGTCGGCCGATGCCGCTTTTCCACTCTTTTGGCTTGATGCAACGGGATCCTCCGAAGATGGATCCGAACTTCGCTTGAGCTTGGCCATCAGACGGCCAAGGAGTTGAGTCCGTCCTTCACCACTGGCGGCAGCGCCAACGGCCGCTACTTGGCCATCTTTCCGTTTCCACCACGAAAACCCAGGTTTATCCCCCGCTGCGGCATCCGTGTCGCTCTTTTCCAAGGACTCCTCGACCGGTTTGCGTTTCCACGGAATCCAGCTTCGGCCGGACGATGAATCGCTAGGAGCTACCTCGGGGGAGCCGCCTTTGGCAGTCGCTTTGCCGGCAGTCTTGCCGGAGGGCTCGCTGGAGACGACAGGATCGGCGGCCTTGCGTTTCCAGGGAATCCAGCTTCGGCCGGACGATGAATCGGACTCCACAGGATCCGCTGTGGCTTTCCCTTTTTCGATTGACGAGCTCTTGGGTGCGGCTGCCGAAGCCGTTTTGCCGGATGAAGCGACGCCTGCCGCTGGTACGGGAGCAGCAGGGTTTCGAGTTGCTGCGTTCGTGCTGGCAGTCGCCGATGCCGAGCCAACCGGTGGAGTCGATGGAGCCTTGCTCTTGATGGAATCGCTGGCTGCCTCGGGCGCACTTCTTGCCGCAGATGCCTGCGAAGCGGTGTTGCCCGCCCTCACATCGTCTTGCTCTTCTTCCCCGAGAAGAGACTCCTCAGCTTTCGGCGGTGGCTCTCCAACACGCATCACCCATTGCACCCAGCCAGGCACCTGGATCGGTTCCTTTTCTTCCTCTGCCTGCCCATCCTCCCAGGACTGGTCCGAGCCTGCCTTCTTCAGGCCGACCGATTTGCGATAGCGACCGGGAATCCAATGGAGCGAAAGGGCTTTGGCATTCGGCCCCACCAAGCCTCGACGCTCCAGCAGGTCTCTTTGCGCCGCCACATAGACCATCTGCAGATGCTGCGCGACGGCGATGAATACCGCCAGCACTCCCGCCAACCAACAACTCCCCACCCACCAGTCGAGCGTTGCGGGGCTTGATCCGATCTTCAAAAGCCCTGTGCCGTAGAGCCCCGCACCGATCCAGGCGGCAAGGCCGATCAGCCAATGCACAAGACTTCCCTTGGCATTGCGGAATTCATCACACATTCGTATTCCAAGGAGCGCTGCCACTATCGACGCTGCGACTGCGGCGACACCCCATCCGGGATACCCTAGCTGGGCCTGCGTCCACCGATCGATCGAGGCGCCTACCAGTCTCAGCAGGGAAGTCGATGCGTCGATCGTCATCCATCCTGCCGCAAGGACCATCACCCACCAGATGCGATATTTGGCGTGATAGTCGTTCATCTGACAGGATCGCAATCGATACGTCAGCCAGCACATCAAAGTGGTCAGCACTAAAGCGACCAAGACCAGACACTGCGCGATCCCATGGGGCGATCGAAGATGAAACAGATAGAGCAGCGGCATGGGATTCGTAGATTCCCCCGGCCGTACATAAATCCACCAGTGAAGCCCCACCATCATCAGCCAAAGAGCCCAAAGACCGCCTACGGCCGCTCCACTGGATAGACTTCGCACCGGCAGCGCGTCCAATACCCGCATACGGCAATAACGATGCACCGACTCGCTGAACCCCTCATCGGGAGTTGCCAACAGGCGGGATTCGAGACTGGCGCCTGGTGCGCTGCGTCGAGTCCGCTTGGGAGGCGATACCGACGACATTTCCGCCGTTGCCTCCAGCAACTGCAGTCGTCGCCGATCGACACGCGTATTCCTGCTCAAGGCCATCGCTGTCCCTCGCCAATGCCGATTCCTGCGGCGACACCCGCCGACATTCGATGCGATCGATAGGAAATTCGACTCTCGAAGTCAACGTCGGACCTACGCTGAATGGCCAGCCGCATGGAATAGATGGCAAGTCATCGGGGGCCAAAAGCAAGGGAGGGACTGTGTGAGAAGGCGAAAGGCTAGCTTTTCAAAAGCGGGTGGGCGTGACGCCTTCCTGTTCCACGGGCCAAAGAGTCGTTCCCGCACGGCGACCCGAATAGACGGGTCGCCAACCATGCCAGCGATTCCTACCCTAGGAACTCTTCCTTGGGGAAGCGGGAGCAAGAACCTTAGCAGGTACATCACCAAGGGGATCGCGAGAAACCGTTACTTCATCCCGGCGGCTTCGATGACCATCTGGGTAAAGCCCGAGGTGAGGTTATCGCTGTCGGACCACGCCCAAAGATTGCGAACAATGTCGGTGACCAGGATCCCCGCCAAGCCCATCAGCAGAAGGATGGAAAGCAATGCGCCAACCTGCAACATGGAGAAGGGGATCTCAGGGGTCGCTCGCACCACGGCAGGTCCCGCCGCAGTCGCTTCGTCCATCCCCAGTCCAGCACCTCCCAACGCACCGGCCCCTAGTCCGCCACCTCCCAAGTCTGCAGCCAAATCATCCAGGCTACCCGAGGTAGGAAGAGCAACTGCCCCATCGCCGAAATCGGCGGAATCTTCCAGTTCAATCACCTGCGAACCGCTGTCGTCATCGGCGTCAGCGGCGCTGGAAGGAGAGAGTTGGAATTCTTGATCCTGCTGGAAATCGACCAGCGATCCGCTTCCCGAAGCGCTCGGCTTTTTGAGCCCCGAGCCCTCGCTACCTAGATCCAGCCCAGAGATTCCCGAACCGGCTAGGTCGAGCGGTTCGTCGTCCAGCGACAGACCACTGTCGCTGGGGCTGACCAGGTTGATGTTGCTGTCGGCGGCTAGTTGAACATCGCTGCCGGTTCCTAGCACCAACTCGTCTTCATCTTCCTGAAGCGGCATTTCCTTAGGGGCCTTCGACTTGCTGGTGGTCCCACCGAGAACGTCCGATTTCTCCACCGGTCCAATGCTTAGCCCACCGTCTTTAGAATCCCCAAGCGAGATTTCGCTTCCACTGTCGGAGGCCAGACGTAGTTCATCCCCCAGCTCCAGATCTCCCGATCCGAGGGGATCCAGCGAGTCATCCCCGTCTTCGATCAGTGGCAGATCGCTTCCGCTTCGTCGGCCGCTTTTTCCGGCACCGCTGCGCGAGCCTGACAAGCCTGATCCGGTTCCCAGGTCAAAGTCGTTGCTGGAAATCACCAGCGAAGAACCACTGGGATCGGTCCCTTCGTCCAGCAAACCTCCGGACTGTTCCTCTAGAGCCCTCTCGACTTCCTCGGGCTTGAACTTCCAGCTGGTTCCATCGCGGTAGCCGAAAATTTCGCCACGCGACAGCATCTCGACCACCTCATCGACGGTCACCTTCAGTTTCTTGGCCGCTTCTTCCAATGAGATGTAATTGGCCATCGAGAGCACCACCTTGCTGGGTCAACAAAACAAGAAAATTGCGGCGAGTTTCCCGGTCGAAGAGACCACGCAGAATTTTAGTCCACGGTAGTCCGTGGGGACAACAAATTCCACTGTTTTCTCTACTTCGACCGCCAGCCGCTTGCTTCGTGAAGGGCATGCCCTGGGTTTCCAGGCCGTTTTCGGTTCGATCCCAGGGACCTCCCCCCCAACCGGTACGGCCGTCGCAATCCACCAGGTCCATCCCCACGATCCGGCTTGGCGGACCAGCGGTTGGGCCCCGTTTAGCCGCCGATGCGCTGTCCGATTTCCCCCACCAGATCGGCCGCCTTGACCCGCACCTGCTCGAGGGTGTCACGATCGCGAACGGTCACCGTCTGATCGACCAACGACTGGCTGTCGATGGTGATGCAGTAGGGTGTCCCTGCTTCATCCTGTCGACGGTAGCGTCGTCCGACCGCCCCCTTTTCGTCATAGAAAACATTCCAGTGTTTCTTCAGCGAGGCATAGACTTCATGAGCCATTTCGGGCATCCCGTCGCGTTTAACCAGCGGGAAGATAGCTGCCTTGATAGGCGCAACGCGAGGATGGAACCGGAGCACGACGCGCGATTGCATCGCCCCCGATTCGTCGGGCGCTTGATCCTCATCGTAGGCTTCACACAGGAAGGCCAGGGTCGCGCGATCCGCGCCAGCCGATGGTTCAATCACATGCGGGGTGTAGCGAGATCCGGTCGCTTCATCGCGATAGGTCAGATCTTTTCCGCTGCCGCGATGGCGAGGCTGGCCGTTGGCATCCCTCTCCAGTTCTAGCGGTCTCTTTTTCGGATCCAGTTTCCCTTCCATGTGGCTCCTCAGGTCGAAATCACCGCGGTGGGCGATCCCTTCCAGTTCGCCATACTCTCCTTCGGGGAGGAAGGGAAACGCGTATTCGATATCCGCCGTCCCGCAAGAGTAGTGGCTCAGCTCATCCTCGCTGTGCTCGCGCAGTCGCAATCGCTCGCCAGCCAATCCCAAGCTGGTGTACCAAGCCATGCGGCGATTGCGCCAGTACTGATACCACTGCCGCGACTGATCGGGATGGCAGAAAAACTCAATCTCCATCTGCTCGAACTCGCGGCTACGGAAGGTGAAATTCCGTGGCGTGATCTCATTGCGGAAGCTCTTGCCAACCTGCGCGACGCCGAAGGGAATCTGAACGCGGGTGCTGTCGAGCACATTCTTGAAGTTGACGAAGATGCCCTGTGCGGTTTCGGGACGAAGGAAGGCAGCGCCTTCTTCCCCGCTGAGCGCGCCGACGAAGGTCTTGAACATCAGGTTGAATTCGCGTGGCTCAGTCAGCGTACCCGCCTCGGTGGCGTCGGGTCCCAAAGCGGTCGCCTGCTCGGCAGGGCTCAGTTGGTCCAGCGTCGTCCAGGGAGAATCCCACGTTAGAGACTCGGCATCCTTGGAGCGGAGGTTGAAGAACTTTAGGGTCCTTCGGAGCAGATCCTCTTCCTGCAAATCCGGCTCGACCATGGTGGTGACAAAGATCCGTTGCCCCTTGGCTTCCACCCACCGTCCCCGTACCTGATCGACGCGGTAGCGGCGTTTGGTCTGCCGGCAATCGACCATGTAGTCGTGGAAGAGATCGTAGTGGCCCGAGCACTTCCAGACCTGGGGGTGCATGAGGATGGTGCAATCGAGCCCCACCATTTCGTAGGTGCAAGGTGCCCCGTCGGGCTGTCGCAGTTCGTTGTGGCCGCGGACCATATCCTGCCACCACGCCTCCTTCACATTCCGCTTCAGTTCGACCCCCAGCGGGCCGTAATCCCAGAAGCCATTCATCCCGCCGTAGATCTCGCTGGACTGGAACAGAAAGCCGCGTCGTCGGCAAAGCGATACCAGTTTTTCCATCTGCATCATCGTAGAAGTTCCTTCTCTTCAATCGGCTATGGGCTATCGACTTGGAACTGGGTGGAACGCACTAAGCATTCGGGTATCGAAGCGATCGGTGTGTTGTTTGCGTCGGTTGAGGGTCAACTGGAGGGCAGGGGGCCCCGAGCGGTCGCGTGGACGATGCGGTCGTGCCCCGCTAGGTCCTTGGTACAGCCGATCGCATCCCATCCCCCCTGCGACTGGAGGTGGGCTAGGACGCTACCGGCGATACTAGGAGAAAGTTCGATCATCAGCCCGCCACCTGGCACCAAGCGGCCAAGGGACTGGGCGATCAGCGGCCGAATCACCGCCAGACCATCCTCCCCCGCCTCCAACGCCTCACGCGGTTCGTGGTCCTTCACCTGCCGATCCAACTGACTGTATTCGCTGGTGGTGACGTAGGGTGGATTGCTGACGATCAGATCGAATGGCCCTTCCGGAAAGGGCGGCTCCATCAAGTTCGACTCCACCAACACAACGCGATCTTCCATTTGGTGGCGTCGGACGTTGCGACGGGCCACTTCCAACGCCCTGGGACTGCGATCGCATGCGACGACCCTGGCACCCGCCAGGTGCTTGGCGATCGCCACCGCCACGCATCCACTGCCGGTACACAGGTCGGCGATACGCATTGGCTGACCGGCAGCCGACGGTTTCTCCCGACGCCGCACCCAGTCGATCGCCGCCATCACCAGATGTTCGGTCTCGGACCTTGGTACCAGGACATCCCGATTGACTTCGAAATCTAAGGAATAGAATTCCTTGTGTCCGACCAAGTAGGCCACCGGCTCCCCTTTGGAGCGACGCTTGACCAGATCGCGGAATTGATCGCGCAGCTTCTGGTCGGCCAACTCGGCATACGCCGTATAGAGTGCGACTCGGGAGCAGCCTCTGGCGTGAGCCAGCAGCACCTCGGCCTCCAATCTGGGTGCCTCGGAGCCATGGCTGCGAAGGAAATCGGTTGTCCAGCTCAGCAACCGACCGATGGTCCACTCGTCGCTCTCGGCCACCTACTCCTCCATGTCTCCTCGCAACATGTCGCGCTCATGCTCCAGCATGGCGTCAGTCACCGGCTGCATGTTGCCTGCGATGATATCCCCTAGTTTATAGAGGGTCAGATTGATGCGGTGGTCGGTCAGTCGATTTTGGGGAAAGTTGTAGGTTCGGATCCGTTCGTTGCGATCCCCCGACCCAATGAGGCTCTTCCTCTGGTCAGACCGCTTCTTCAGTTCCTCCTCCCGCTTCTTATCGTAGATGCGGCTTTTGAGCACTCGCAGGGCCTTGGCGAGATTCTTGTGCTGGCTTTTTTCATCCTGGCACTGAACCACAATCCCCGTCTCAAAGTGGGTCAGCCGAATCGCCGACTCGGTCTTATTCACATGCTGACCGCCTGGGCCGCTGGCATTGAATTTGTCGATGCGATAATCCTCTGGCTTGAGATCGACTTCAACATCTTCCGGCTCGGCCATCACCGCCACAGTTGCCGCCGAGGTATGGATGCGACCCTGTGTCTCCGTCTCAGGAACCCGCTGCACGCGATGGCCGCCACTTTCAAACTGCAGATCCCGAAAGACATGCTCTCCCTCGAACCCCAGAATGATTTCCTTGAAGCCGCCACGCTCGGAGGCACTGGCATCCATGATCTCGACCTTCCAACCCCGAAGGTCGGCAAATCGCTTGTACATCTCGTAGAGATCGCGAGCAAAAAGGGCGGCCTCTTCCCCCCCAGTACCGGCTCGGATTTCCATGACGCATCGGTCGCGATTGGCATCTTCGCCGCCGATGGTGGCATTGAGCAGTTCGGTCCAGAGAGCCTCCCTCTGGGTGCGCACCAGTTCCAGCTCCTCGCCTGCCATCGCCCGCTCGTCAGCATCATCGCTCTCGGCCATCTCGGTCAGCCCGCGGATGTCGTCGCACATCTTTTTGTACTGGCGGTATTTGGTCGCTGTCTTCAGCAGCGATCCGTGTTCGCGAGCGACCGACGCCATCTTGCTGGAATCGGCGAGCACCTGGGGGTCGCCCATCATCTGCTCCAGCTCCTCGTACCGCTGAAGTGATTGTTCCAACTGCTGCCGAATGTTCATCGCCGCCTCGCTCGATCACCCCCCGCGGGGACGCCGCACCGCCAAAAAAAAATGCCGCCAGCCTGCAATCGGCCGCGGCATGCTCTGGTTGAGCTGTTTGTCGCGAACTATCTACCTTCGTCGCTCACCCGCTCCAGGCCCTGCGCAGCCGCCGGACCCGAGTCGCTATTTCTTCTTGGTGCTCTTCTTGCCTGACTGAAGGCTGGAATAGGTTCCGGCAGCGAACTTGTTCTGGAACTTCTCGATGCGGCCTGCCGTGTCGACATACTTCAGCTTGCCGGTATAAAAAGGGTGGCAAGCATTGCAAATGTCGACCTTCAGTTCCTTGCGGACGCTGCGTGTGGTGAACGAGTTGCCACAACCACAGGTGACTACCGTTTCCTGATACTTCGGATGGATGCCGTCTTTCATGACACAACCCCTCAAAATCCACCCGAAGGCGGTTCTCAACAACCCATGCTTTCCGTCGTTTTGCACAACCCCATACCCGGGGAACTCAGAACTATAAACGATCCCTTCGCGACCAACAAGGTCTAAAAAACCCCCTGAAACGGGGCCACCCCGCCTCGCCCCTGGTCCGACCCTAGCTTCGGCATTTTCCCTTCCACTCCATCAGGAATCTCATGGACAGCCAACCGATCTCCCCTCAGCAACTACTGCAACAACTTCAGTGGCGTTATGCCACGAAGCAGTTCGATCCCAAGCAAACCATCCCAGAAGACCTCTGGGGAGCGCTCGAGACATCGCTGGTGCTGACCCCCTCCAGCTATGGCATGCAGCCATGGCGATTCTGGGTGATCACCGACCCGAAGATCAAGGAGAAACTACCAGCGATCTCCTGGAACCAGACGCAACCTCGCGACTGCTCCCACATGCTGGTCCTGGCGACTCAGACCAATCTGGGTGCCGACGATATCGATCGATGGATCGATCGGATCGTCGAGGTGCGTCAACTGGAACGCTCGCAGATGGAAGGCTTTCGCCGGATGCTTCTGGGCTCCTTGGCCTCCCCCGGTTTTGATCCTGATGCCTGGGCGATCCGACAGGTCTACATCGCTCTGGGGCAGTTCATGGCTGCGGCCGCTCTGCTGGGAATCGATACCTGTCCGATGGAAGGAATCGATTCGCGTGAGTACGACCAACTGCTGGGGATCCCAGCCGAAGGATTTCAAACGGTGGTCGCCTGCGCGGCTGGTTACCGCGACGGGTCCGACCGCTACGCTGCGATGAAGAAAGTCCGCTACCCGGCAGACCAGATCATCCGACGAATCGACTGATCGGCCCCGTGCCTGAGTGGCTTGGTCACGCCGGAGCCATTCCTTCGAAGCGGCGCCAAGCCGACAGCTGTCCCAGATGCATCATGACGTGCCCATCCAGATAAAAGCCGACCATGGCACCGATCGTAGGGCAGACTTTTTTCAGTGGACCTTCGATCGGATTCTCGGAAAGGAAGAGGGCATCGTCGACGTGGCGGATCGCCTCCAGCACATGCCCGTAACCATGCTGGTAGACCTCCACCAATCGATCCTTGCTTGGATACAGCGTTCCATCGGGATCATCCTGGCACGTTGCATCTTTGGAGAATAGGGGAAGAAACTCCTCGGGCACCATCACCTGAGTCGAATCCAGTCGCAATACCTGCATTACCTTGGCAGGGTAAAGCGCCAGATGGCCCAGAACAAAAGCGGGGTGATTGGACTGCACCAGACTTCCCGACGTCTCGGCCAGCCTCCCAAATCGCTCAACAGGAATATCGGCCGTCAGCCTCGCCTGATACCTTGCCGCAACCCCTGCCGCATCGGCCAACATCGCTCCAATCGCACCCATCACCAAGCTCCTTCTGCCGTCCGCGAAAAAACATGTTCGCCACTCCGACTCGATTAAACACTTCCTTCCATTCTAACCTCCCCACCTCAAAGTGGACCTCTCCTTCCGGTGCTCGTGCTCGTGCTCGCAAGACTTAATTGCATATCGACGCTTGGTTCTGGTGTGTTCGCGGTTAGGTCGATCCCTGCCACTGCCCACAGCGGCGCACCAACGCCTCCAATCACCATAAGGTCGTTCGATCGACGACCGGCTCACACACCCTACGCAAGCCGCGCCCTCCCATCCGAACTCGTGCTCGTGAAAAACCAATGGCCGATCAACGTTGGTTTTCTGTCGGGTCGCGGGCGGAGCGATCCTGCAGCAGGCAAGGCCTGCATGGCCGAGACGGCCATGCCACAGGAAGACAGCTCACGCACTCTACGGGGCGTAACGCGTGATCGAAAAAACGCCCATCGCCGACCGCCTTCAGCTTCCGGTCAGTTCGCGGACCCGGTCCATGCCCCCGGGAATCCATGCCAGCAACTGACGCTGGGTGAGGATCTTGATCGGCTGGCCATCGGCCTGGCGCTTGGTGGCCTGAGTCAACTGGGCGACGCCCAGTGGCTGGTCGGGTTGGCTTGATGAAGTTGCCGATGCCTGCCCCAGGATCACCAGATCGGTCTTCAGATTCTGCCGTCCTTGCACAGTGGCTCCCATCGCCTCCAGCAGCAGCAACGATTCTTCGATCGGCATGCCAAAAAGCGTTCCGATCAAAGCCACCGACTTTCCCTCCAGAGGGCGCGCTCCATGAAGCAGTTGCAGCCACCCGTCCAAGTGCGCCAGTTGGTCGACGGCGCGGGCCGATCGCGATCGGCGTCGGGGCGCCGGTGCCGAAGGCGGTTGCTCCAGTTCGCACGCCACCTTCTTTCTGCGCATCGTTCGAGGACCGATCAGCTGCCCCAGTCGCAATCGGCCTCGCGTGATCCCCAAATGCTGCTCGAGGTGCCCAAAGGTCTGGCATCCGGTCTTGGCCGCTGCCTCCAGCGCCACTCGGGCACAGGTTCGGGCATCTTCCAGCGCATCGTGATGCCGAAACACAATCCCCAATCGCTCGGCAATCGAACTCAATCCATACCCATGTTCTTCGGGCCACGCTCGCCGCGCGATCAAACGGGTGCAGCTGTAATCGAGATCCGGACAGGCGAGGTCGTAGGTCGCAAGCGTCTCACTCAACACCCGCATATCGAACGAAGCGTTGTGCGCGATCACCAGGCGTCCTTCCAACCAGGGAGCGATCTGGCGCCAGAGCTGATCCCACTGGGGCTCCCCAGCTACCTGATGCGGCTGGATCCCATGAACGGCGATGCAATGGGGACTGAAATCCATCGATCGCGGACGAATCAGCCAACACTGCTCGGCCTGAATCTCCCCTCCTTGCACGTCAACCACCGCCAGCTGGCACGGGCTATCGGGACGCTGGCTGGCCGTTTCGAAATCGATCGCCACAAAATCCATTCCCCTCGCCTCCTTTCGCCGCCATCTGCCGTCCGCTCTGCCGAAACATTCAGCGCACCGGCTCCAATCCCAGCAATCGTCGCAACAGTCCAATCTGACCGGCATGAATCGATTCATGAAGCGGACAAAAGAGAAATGCCCCCAGCTTGATCGGCCAGGCTGCATAGGGCATGTCGGTCGACTCCAGAAACTGCTGCCAATCCCATCGCTTCGCTTCCCGATGCGCCGCCTCGTCGATCCGTCCCAGCATCTCTAGCAACACCTCGCGCGACTCGCACTGCGACGGTTCGGGGGGCTGCGTTCCCCGTCCATACTTCTTCCGCAGCCAACCTGGCATCAACTCCAAATCCCCCTCGCCTCGCCCCCGCTGCCGAAACAGCATCAGCCCGTACTGCGAAACAGCCAGATGGCCTATCTGCCACGCCAAGTGCGTCGTTGTTCCGGAGGGCTGGGTGGTCCAAAGCTCCTCGGGAATCGCGTCGATCAACTGCAGGGTGTAATCGCGTGCAAAGCGCATCTGCGATAGCGTCTGATCTCGCATCGCCTCCACTTGCGACTGCGTCCAAGAAGCCAACTGGTTTGCATCAGATCGTGAATCGCCATCCATGAATCGATTTCCACCAAATTCGAGATTGCCCAACGGTCTACGCCAACGCGAAAGTATATCAGCTACCTGTCCCGTAGGGTGTGTGAGCCGGTCGTTGAACAGGTGACCTCATGGCGCCGGGGAAGTTAGAGCGACACGACAGTTCTTTGCGGGGATCCACCCGACTGCCAACACACCAGAACCAAACGTCCATCGTCCATCTTGGTGTGTTCCGCCGTCGCGACAACCAGCCAAGGGGGCGCATCCTTCTTTCAGCAGTCCAACGCATTGGGGAATCCTTCGACGATCGACGGCCTCACACACCCTACCAAGACGGAAGTCCCGTAGAACCAAGCGTCCTTCGACCACCAAGGGGAATAGCTCTCGGGAATCGAACGCATGTGATAGACTTAGGTTCCAATCGAGACAGCGGGTTGGACGATTGTCTCGCGGATCCGCTCCTGAACTGGCCCCCGGTCGAAACATGATCTACCTCGATCATCATGCCACTACACCGGTCGATCCCCGCGTCGTCCAGGCGATGCTCCCCTGGCTGACCGAACACTTCGCCAATGCGGGGAGTACGACACACGAGGCGGGTCGCTGGGTGGGTCAGCAGACCAGCGAAGCGATCGCCACGATCGCCTCCCTGCTGGGGGCTCAACCAGAAGAGCTGGTCATCACCAGCGGCGCCACCGAAAGCAACAATTTGGCGATTCTCGGTGCCTGCCTTCACCCCCGACAGAAACGACGCAAGGTGATTTCGGTGATCACCGAACATCGAGCGGTGATCGATCCGATCCAGCGTCTGGCGACGCACGGATTTGAAATCCAGTGGCTACCGATGCATCCGAGCAGTGACCCTCGTTGGGGTCAGATCATTCTGGAAGAGGCCCGCAAGCAGATCGACGACCAAACGGCGCTGGTCAGTGTGATGCTGGCGAACAATGAAGTCGGGGTGATCCAGCCAATCGCACAGCTTGCCGATCATTGCCGCAGCGTCGGCGCTCTACTGCACACCGATGCCGCACAGTGCCTGGGTCGCATGCTGATCGATGTCCAGTCGCTGGGCGTCGATCTGCTGAGCTTCTCAGGTCATAAGGCCTACGCCCCCAAAGGGATCGGAGGACTCTTTGTTCGCCAGCGCCCGCGCCTGGTCCGCCTGCTGCCGCAGGTCATCGGCGGCGGACAGCAGTTCAACCTCCGCTCCGGAACGCTCAATACCCCCGGTATCCATGCCCTACGCGCTGCGATGGAACTGTGCAGGCAGGATCTTGCGGCGGATACGGCCAAGTTAGAACAGCTCTCCGGTCGCCTCCACCAACTGCTCCAGCAAGGAATCGATCAACTCGCCCTCAACGGGCCCGATCCACGTCATGCAGCACGCCTAGCCGGCAATCTGAATCTGCTCTTCCCTGGGGTCGAAGGACAATCGCTGATGTTGCGATGCCCAGATCTGGCGTGCAGCAGCGGCAGCGCTTGCACGTCGGCTCAGCCTCGCCCCAGCCACGTTCTAACAGCCCTGGGACTGGATGAAGATCAGGCTCGCTGCTGCCTGCGGCTGGGGATCGGCAGAACCAATACGCTCGAAGAAATCGAACAGGCCGCCCAGTGGTTGATCGATGCCTACCGCTCCCTGCGATCCTGACCTCAAGCGACCACGACTCTTTTTTTGGATCAGATCGATGGCTTGGGTGAGGAGATCACCTGGGGCACCAAAAAATCGTGGAGCCCCTCTTCGCCTCCCTCCGACCCAATGCCGCTCTGCTTCACACCTCCAAAAGGAATCTCCGCCTTCAGCGGCCGCCACTCGTTGATCCCCACGATTCCTACTTCCAGCTCCCTGGCCACCGCTTGGCACCGATCGATGCGGCTCCCATAGACATACGCCGCCAGCCCCATCGGCGTCCCGTTGGCTCGTTCAATCGCCTCCTCGATTCGATCGAAGGCCAACACCGGAAGCACCGGGCCGAAGATCTCCTGCTGAGCGATCGGCATGGCATCCTCGACATGGCGGAGCAGTGTCGGTGGATAGAACCGATCGTGCTGCAGCCGGCGGTCCTCTTCAAACGTGCGATTCTGGCAAACCACTTCCGCTCCTTCGGCGATCGCCTGATCGACCAAGAGCTGCACTTTCTGGCAGGCAGTTGGATCGATCAGTGGACCGGCGTCGACGGCGCGATCCAATCCATGCCCGACGCGACGGGACATCAGCTTCTGCTGCAGCATCTGACAAAGCCGTGATTCAATCTTTCGGTCGACCAGGATTCGATTGGCGGTGACGCAGACCTGCCCCGAGACAAAAAGTTTCAGCTCCACCAGTTGCTCCACCACTTCCTCCAGGTTGGCATCCTCCAGCACCAGAAACGGCGCGTTGCCCCCCAGTTCTAGCGCCACGCGTTTGATCTGTGGCGCGGCGGCGGCCATCAACCAGCGCCCGGTATTCGTCGACCCAGTCAGGCTCAGCACGCGCACCAGCGGATGCTCGACCATGACTTTTCCGACGCTTGGTCCAGGTGCTGGCACGATCTGAAGCACACCGGCTGGAAGGCCACTGCGCTGCATCAAGTCTCCCAGCGCCAGGGCGATCAGCGGCGTTTTCTCGGAGGGCTTCCAGACCGCAGAGCAACCGGCGGCCAGCGCGGCAGAGATTTTTTTGGCTCCTTGTGCCAGCGGGAAATTCCAAGGGGTGATCAATCCCGCGACACCAATGGGGCGCATCTGGATCTGGAATTCGCGAGCCGCATCGGGATGGGGCTGGATGCGACCAACGATGCGCCTGGCCTGTTCGCCAAACCACTGAAAGAAAGTGGCGGCATATTCGACCTCGGCTTCGGCCTGCGCCAGCGGCTTCCCTTGCTCGCGCGTCAGCAATCGCGCCAGCGACTCCCGCTCGGCCCGCATCCGCCGGGCGACCTCCTTCAGCAGCTCCCCTCTCTGAAAAGCCGATCGGGCTTGCCATGGCCGAAGTGCCGCGCCAGCTCCCTCGATCGCACGGGTCACCATCTCCGGCGTCGCATGCGTCACCTCGGCGATCTGCTGGCCGGTTGCAGGATCACAGACAGGGTGGGTCGCTTCCCCCCGCACCCAATTCCCATCGATCCAAGGATCGGCGGGAAACCCAACGTGTTCATTCGAATCCATCAGTTACCATCGCTTGCTGGAAGGTGGAATGCATCAGAACAGGGTCTGACCGAAGAAGGTTCGCGACCTTTCGCCCCACTGCCACTGGAGGATCCGTTCTCTTGGGGTGGCTGGGAAGTCTCAACAGTTCAACCAACTCCTACCTGATAATAGGCAGGCCAAAGCGCATCGGAAATCACCAGTCCCGATTCGGTCAGCCGCAGTCGATCTTCATGCAGTTCCATCCATCCCTCGTGGCGATGTTTTTCCACCAGCCCTTCGATCGCTTCGCACAACGGCGCGGGGCATGCTTTCTGGAACTCCGACCAGACGATCCCCTCCAGCCGTCGCAAGCCAAAGACGAATCGATCCCGCGCCAGTGCTTGGTCGTCCAACCATTCCCGTTCGGCTACTCCCGACTGACCCGCGTCAAGCAGCTTCAGGAAGTGGCGCGTGCTGCGATGGTTGACGCTGCGAGTTCGCCCGACAAACCGCGCGGCGCCTGGACCGAAGGCCCACCATCGCTGATCCGACCAGTAGACCTGGTTGTGTCGACTGCGATGTCCCGGCAGGCAAGCGTTAGAAATCTCATAGTGATCCCAGCCTGCTTCCCTCAGTCGATGATGTAGCCAAAGATACATCCCCAGCTCTTCCTCTTCGGCGACCGACTGCACCTCCCCTCGCTCGCGAAGACTCCACAACCTCGCTCCCTTCTCGTAGGTCAGTCCATAGGTGGAAAGGTGCTGGATCGGGGAGGCGATCGCTTGCTCTAAATCCCGCTGCCACTCTGGCAGGGTTTCCAGAGGCGCGGCGAAGATCAGATCGAGGCTGACTTCGGGAAACCAGCGACTTGCCAGATCGATCGCCTGCTTCAGCTGGTCCCCCGTGTGGTCTCGATCCAGTCGCTGTAGCTTGCCGCGATCGAACGACTGGCCACCCAGGCTGATTCGGTTGACCCCTTGATCGGCCATGCGACGACAGGCTTGCTGGTCGATGTCGGCAGGATTCGCTTCGATCGTCCATTCAGCCCCCGGCTCCAGTGGCAACCAGTAACGCACGATGCGGCACCAAGCATCCCACTGGTCTGGCGGAATCAGGCTGGGGGTTCCGCCTCCGAAGTAAAGCGTCTGGACGGGCTGCGGATGGCTAAGAAAAGAGAGCTCTTTTTCCAGAGCTGCCAGCCACTGGTCGGCCAGTTGCGGGTTCCAGGGCGCGACGGTGAAATTGCAGTAGTGGCAATGGTGATGGCAGAAGGGGAAATGGAGGTAGGCCGCGCGTGGCCACCGACCCTGACGAGGATCTCCCCATGCTGCTGTGGCCATCGGAGAGATCCCGCCAGATGCATCGGGCATGATCAGTCCAGCCACAGTTTCAAGCGTCCATCCAGCATGTCAGGCAGAGCACGATGGACCAGTCGGCGGATCTGAGTCAGCGTGTAGCGGGTGCTGAAGTGCCCGCAGATCACGGTGCGATTGCGAAAGTAGCTGCGACGCTGCACCAGATCGTCCAGGTGCGTGTGCCCATGCTTATGGATCAATTCCTTGCGGTGGCTAGAAGCCAAAAACGTCATCTCGGTGATCAGCACATCGGCATCGTACATCACCGGATTGTCGTCCAGCCCCTGTGCGGTGGTGTCCCCTGCATATGCCAGTAGGGGATGCCGCATCTCAGCCGATACTTCCACTCCCGAAAGGCGGATATCCCGGATCTGATCACCGGTCAGCCCCTGATATTCGGGCTTCAGTTTTTTCCGGCGTTCCCACAGGATGAATCCCATGCAGGGCATCGAATGTCGCATCGCAACCGTCGTCACCAGCAGCTCACGCGACAGTTCAATCTCCATCCCAGGCTCCACACCGATCAGCTGCACTGGAAGGCGGCCGCGATCCAGCCTGGTGAATGCCTTGAGCAGTTGTTCGATGGCGGGAAGACTGGGAACCGGCGCATAGATCGTTGGCGGATCCATTTTCATCATGCGGCGCCGAGCGACATAGGCGGGAAGCCCGGCGATATGATCCATGTGGGTATGACTGATGAAGTAGGTAGGGGTCCCCATGTGATCCCATGGCTGATTCCCCAAGTCGAATCCCACCCGCAGTTCCGGAACGCGCCAGTAAGTCTGCACCGCAGCGCGGGAATATCCCTCCACCGTCCATGCCCCCTGCGACCACTGCAGGCTGGGGCAGTTGTCGACCGGGATATGCTCGATCGGCGACTCGTTCGACTCACCTCCCTTTCGCTCCTGCGACTTGGGACGATTCCGATCTGGCTGGTCCACCGGCACTCCTTCTAAGAGGTTTTAAAACCTCATGCACCATCAACTGTCCGGCAACGGAAGGAATTGCACATGGCCCCCCGTCGACGATCGAGCGTTCCGTAGCTGGAGAGGCCCACGAAAGATCGCTAATCCGCCCCCCGACGCACCCTCCATCGTCGCAAAGTCTCGTCCGCAGGCAAGCTCCCTTTGGCCCTACAAAAAACGGCAGGAACTAGAAATGGAGCGGTGAAACGAGTCCGAAGGCTGACGGAAACCGGTTACAGCCGATTGAGCTTACGGGAGTAGAGGATGACGACGGCTCCCGAGAAGATCAGCCCCCAGGGCATCCATTCTTTGGGCTTGAAGGTCTGCGGGGGAGCCAGGGTAGCCTGGGAGCCGCCGAAAAGCGACCCTGAGGAGGGGGCTGGTTGACCGGGAGCCGAAGCGAAGGTGGCCGAGTCGACAACGAGGCACTGCACCCCTGCAATCGCCATCGCCAGCCCCAGACCAATAAAGAATGGACGCCACATCACGATCCCGCCCCCCGTCCCCTGAATCGACGCCATCAGAATCTCGCCCCCTGCAGGCTTCACGCATCCTATGATTTCGGCCTCCTCACCACCGGCTCTTGCACTTGGCCAGTTGGTTTCCGTCTGTAGCGATCGCACCCAGGAAAGGGAACTTGCCGAATCGATGTGGAATGCCAAGTAGACGCCCGGTCGCTCCGCGCCTGCTGGAGGTCGGTTGCAGGTAAGCGGTTGTGGGCAGGGTAGCCGGAAGCTAGTGAGTGGGCTGGTCCCCTCAAGGCAGCTCCAGCGAGGCGTTTCTCCATCGCCGCCATCATTGGGCTGGGGATCCACCTTGGCAGCACAACGGCAGGTGGTCGGCCACTGACCTGTGACTTAGGGCGGTTTAGGTGACTTTTTCTGGTGGAAGGCTTGGCATTGGCAAATCCAGCGGGGATACTGGTTGACGGGTCGGGATGGTCCTGCATCCTGACCCTTGCCTCTGTACTTCCTTCCTGTGTGGAACCATCGATTTTTCGGATTGGAGCATTTGATGAAACGACCATCCAAGGCACGGCGCCAGTTTTTGAAGACCTCTGCGGCAGTCTCGGCCGGTTACTGGGTTGCTGGTGGGGTATCCCCTAAGGAAAGCCGATCGGCGATCGAGGAAGTTCGCTTTGCCTGCGTCGGGGTTGGTGGGAAGGGGCAAAGCGATTCGGACGACGCAGCCCGCGCCGGGAAGATCGTCGCCATCTGCGACATCGACGACAGCACGATCGCCAAGCGGAAGGAAGACGACAAGTTCAAGGATGCGAAGGTCTATCATGACTTCCGCAAGTTGTTCGACGAGGTCGGCAACAGCATCGACGCAGTGACGGTCAGCACCCCCGACCACCTGCACGGCTTTGTCGCCGCCATGGCGATGAAGAACAAGAAGGCCTGCTTCTGCCAAAAGCCGCTCACCAAGACGATCTGGGAAGCTCGTCGCCTAGCCGAGATCGCCAAGGAGACCGGGGTTGCGACTCAGATGGGCAACCAGGGTTGCGAGAAGACAGGTCTTCGCGAGGCGGCCGCCAAGATCAAGGCGGGTGTCATCGGCAATGTAAAGGAAGTCCACGTCTGGACCAACCGACCCGTTTGGCCGCAGGGAATTCCACGTCCCAAGGGAGAGCCGGTACCTGCCAACATCCACTGGGACGAATACATCGGTCCGGAGAAGATAAGGGACTACAGCCCTGCCTACCATCCCTTCAAGTGGCGTGGTTTCTGGGCATTCGGTACCGGCGCGTTGGGGGACATGGCGTGCCATACGCTAAATATGCCTTTTGCTGGCTGCGACCTGGTCAATCCAACCGCCGTCAAGGCGCGCACCAGCGGCCACAACAGCGAAACCTTCCCGGCCAACTCGTTGATCGAGTTTGATTTTGGAGCGACCGACAAGCGACCTCCGCTGAAGGTTTTCTGGTACGACGGTGGCCGCAAGGTCGACCCCGCGCTGCTGGAAGGTCAGAAAATGCGCGACAGCGGCAGCTTGGTGATCGGCGACAAGGGGAAGATCTTCTCCCCAGATGATTATGGAGCCGAGTACTATCTGCTGGGTGGTGCTACCGACAAGGAAGTGGAAGTGGAAAAGAGCCCTGGGCATTTCCGCGAGTGGGTCCAAGCGATCAAGGGTGGCAAACCAGCGTGGTCGAATTTTGCCGACTACGCCGGGAAGCTGACTGAGGTGATTCTGCTTGGCAACTTGGCGGTTTGGGCTGCCGGGGAAGCGAAGGAAGGGGTCAAGGAAGTCGAATCGCCACTGCTGGAATGGGATCAGGCCGCACTCAAGGTCAAGGGAACCGATCAGTTCGACTGGATGATCAAGCCGAACATGCGGGAAGGTTACGAAAACATCTTCTAGCATCGGACTTTGGTCGGTAGCAAAGCACCGACAAGATTCGTAGATAGCCCAGGCGTTCGCCTGGGCTATTTTTTTATGCCGCGCTGACGGCAATTGGGGTGCATGAAAGGTTCGCGAAGGCGCGTCTGGATGGGACATTTTCCGGACGCTGCCAAACACGATCATCCAGTTGGGATGGAAATGATTGGTAGGTCAATCCCACACATACCGTCCATCGAATGGGATGCCGTATTTCTCCAATAGTCGACGGTATTCCGCCTGAAATGTTTCCTTCCGATGATGCTCCGCCTGATTGGCGCTGTATCGCTCCAGAGCAGCACGATGGGAAGGGCTGATGGAAAACATCCCGTATCCATTTGGCCAATGGAAGTCGGCATATCGCGCTCCCTTGGTCTTCAGCCATTTGGAGGAGCCAGTTTTTATCTCCAATACCAGCTCCGATGGCGCGCAGGTGCGAGGGTGAGCGATCAGCAGGTGAATGTGGTCGGCGACCGAACCCACCTTGAGCAACGTCCCCTTTTGATTTTCAACAATCCCACCAAGGTAAGCGTGGAGTTCATCACAAATATCATCGGCCAATGTGGGTTTTCGATTCTTCGTAGAGAAGACCAGATGCACCAGGATTTGGGCGAACGATTAAGGCATGAATCTCGCCCCTTCAGGGCTTCGGTTCTTCTAGGGGTTGATCGTTGATTGTGGTGGTGCCTGAACCCAGGGCGTTGCCCTGGGCTTTCTCATCATGCCGCGTTGCGGCATTTGGTACACAACGCATCAACGTCGGTTGGTTTACGTTAGACATTTTCGCTATATGACCATCCGAGGGCAACGCCCGGCGATGTGTCGTTTGGCATTGCGATGGGTCTGTCCATCGCAATGATTGACGGTGGCGATACATTGGCCGCAACGCGGCCAAATACGAAAGCCCGGGGCCTTGCCATGGGTGTGGGGGTGCGGAGAATCCATGCCGCAGAGATTCAATGCGCAACGGCATGGATTGCATTTTCAATCCAGGTAGGTGCTCTGCTTGGCCAGCGATTGATAAAGCTGGTTGGCCTGCTGAGCCTGCAGGGAGTCGATCTTCCCTTTGGCCGCCTGCTGCGCGATCAAGTTGCCGAACTGCCCCTGCAACTCCTCGGCCGTGTAATGCGCGTAGCGCACCATGTCCTCAATACTGCTTCCAGGACCAGTCGCCTCGACTGTGAATTTCCCACCCTCCTGGATCCGGACCACCGCTTCATTGGGGTCGCCAAACAGATTGTGATGGCTTCCCATCACCTCCTGATAAGCTCCCGTCAGGAATATCCCCAGATAGTAGTCCTGACCATCCTGCCACTCATGTAGCTCCAGCGTCTCCTTCACATCCTTCAGGTCGACGAACCGATCGATCTTCCCGTCGCTGTCGCAGGTCACATCGACCAGCGTCGCGTAATCCTTCGGGTCTTCGTTCAGTCGATGGATCGGTACGATAGGAAACAGCTGACGGATCGCCCAGCTGTCGGGGGCCGATCGAAACAGCGAAAAATTGCAAAGGTACTTCGCCGCCAAAATCGTCTTCAAATGCTCGAACTCTTCCCCAGGCCCCTTCGTCTGCGCGGCCTCCTTGAGCGCCCGGTCGCAGATCTCCCAGAAAAGCACCTCCCCCTTCGCTCGATCCTCCAGATTGATCAATCCCAGATTGAACTCCGTATGCAGCCCATCCTTGTGCTCCAGAGCGTCGTGGTAGTACTCCGAATAGTTCTTGCCGTTCAGGTCGTCTAGCAGTTCCTTCAGTTCCCGGATCGTCTGCGGGTCGTCCTCGTCGATCGTCACCTCGGGCTTGTCGTCGGCAAACGTCTCGATCTCATCCCGGATCGAGGTGATGAAGACGGTGTGGTAGGCGGTCATGAACCGGCCGCTTTCGGTGACCAGATTCGGATGCGGCACTTCCTCTTCATCGCAGATCGTCTGGACGACGTAGACGACGTCGTTGGCAAACTCCTGCACCGTGTAATTGACGCTCGACTCAAACGGCGTCTTCGATCCGTCGTAATCGACCCCCAGCCCCCCGCCGATATCCAGATACTCGATCTCCACCTTCGCCTTCCGCAATTCGCAGTAGACGCGCGCCGCTTCCTTCATCGCATTCTTCACCCGCTTGATGTCGGTGATCTGCGAGCCGATATGGAAGTGAAGCAGCTTGATGTGGTCACTCAGCCCTGCTTCGCGAACGATGCGGATGCAGTCGAGCAATTCCGAAGTGGTCAGTCCGAATTTAGCCGCCTCGCCGCCCGAGGAGGCCCATTTGCCCGAGCCGCGCGAGTAGAGTTTGGCGCGCAGGCCGATCCAGGGAGAAATCTTCCACTTGGCGGCCAGCTTCAGCAGCAGTTTCAGCTCGTTGAGCTTCTCAATTACCACCACGACACGCTTGCCCGCCTGAACCCCCAGCAAAGCGGCTCGCAGGAACGCCTCGTCCTTGAAACCATTGCACAGCAAAAGTGAATTGGGCGCCTGCCGCTGCGCCAGCGCGGCGTATAGCTCCGGCTTCGATCCGCATTCCAGACCACACTGCAGGGGCTCGCTGAGCCGCAGAAACTCCTCGACCACATCCTTGCGTGGATTGACCTTCATCGGAAACACAGGGTAATGCTGACCCTGGTATCCGTACTCGGCGATCGCCGATCGGTAGGCATCCGAGAGGATATGGAGCTGCTTCTGGAGCATCTGGGGGAAGCGCAGAATCAGCGGCAACTTCATCCCATGCTGCTGGATCAGATGATCGACGATTTCCTTCAGATCGGCTGAATGCTTGCTGTCGGCATTGGGACGCACCACCAAGTGCCCGCGCCGGTTGATATCAAAGTACCCCGCCGACCAATTCTCGACGCCATACACCTGCTGGATGCGCTGAAGGATTTCGTCACTGTTCAATTGTCAGGGACTCCCAAGGGCAAGAGAGGAAAGGAGCCGGTTGGCAGCAAGCGAACCGATACGTTCCGGGAGAATGCAAGGGCACCGCCTGTTCCACCCATCGATTCTGGCAAACCGCTTCAAACCAGAGGGCGGTTCCGCCAGCTTGACTGCGTCCAGCGGTCACCCTGGAATCAGTATATCTCATCTATGGCGAAACGACGCTGAGCCAAAGTGGAATCGTGGTGGTATCCTGCGTGGCAACCCGGGCGGGCGGGTCCGGGGGGCCTGCTGGCTTGGCGACGACGCGGATCGCCTGCTGCAGCGGTCGATCGCTGGTCCATTGCAGCACCACTTTCTTGGCGGAATCCCCTTCATTTTCCGAACGGACCGGAGGGCACTGCATCCCCTCGGGCAACCCTTCGACAGAGATCTCTAGCGGCGTATTCCACCCATCCCGCCGCTCCACCTCCACCGCGATCTCCACCGGTTTTCCCACCTCGCCGCGCACCAGATCCTCGGCCCTGTGGATCCGAAACGATGGTTCGATCGGTAGCACGCTTACCCGAAACAGATGCTCTGCCGAACCATGACCGAATAGGTCGCTGATGCGCAAAGTGACCACGCCGTCGAAGGGGCTTTTCCAGTCGAGTTTCGGATCGCCTTCGACTCCTCCGTCATCCTGCCGCACCAGCCGCTTCCCTTCCGCGTCCCACAACTCCAAAAGACCATCGACGGGCAGGCCCAGCGCCTGACTTTCCAAGTGGATTCGCCACCGGCTTTCTTTGGTGACAGGCCACTGGACCGCCAGACGCTGATCGGCCAAGCCCAGTTGCCCGCTTAGCATCACTGGGGGTTCGATGGCCTGTGGCAACTGCACGGTCGCCGTCGCTTCCAACCGTCGCGAAGGGTAGGGGAGAAGGTCGGCTGCGAAATGGCTGTAGCCTTCCGCCCAATCGGGATGCCACTGGACCTGGTCGGCCAGCGACTGGGGATCGACTTGCCTGGGGGTCGCGGTGATCGCCTCGGGAAGATTCCATCCCACCGGCTGCACCGAATTGGGATGCGCCTTCGAGAGCGCTAGGGGTAAAACGGCGTCGATCCGTGGTCCGGTGGAGATCAGCAGTCGATACACCATCGCCTCTCCCCCCACCAAGCCGATCGTGCTATCGGGATTGGAAGGAAAGCCATAGAGCCGCACCACGTACTCGCCGGGTTCGGGAGCAATGAAGACTAGCATCGGATCGAGCCCACGGGAGTCGTGATTGCGAGCGACCACTAGGCCTTTGGTGTTCAGTAGTTCAAGGCAGCTATCGAGCGGCGCATCGAGCCCACGATTGGCGATTGCCTGGACCACCAGTTGCTGTCCTGCGGTTAGTGCGACGCGATAGAGATCGACATCGCCACTTTTCTCCAGTCGCCCGGAGACCGCCGCCGGCAGACTGGCGATCGACTGCGCCTCCATCACCCCGTTGTTCGGTTCTGCCTCCAGCACTTCTGGCATGCCGCCGATCATCCAGGGTTTGGCGACCGAGGCGCCTTGGGGGCCGTGCAGTCGAATCGTCACCAGGCCTGGCGGCACTTCCGGTGCGATGGTGACTTCAAAAACACCTTTCGTTTCCTTGGCCACCAGCGCGATGCGGGGATCGGATGCGACGGCCGAGATGGGCCAGTCGGGTAGCGTCCCTTCGGCTTTCAGTTCCAGCGTCGTACCACGCTGGCCGCCGGTGGGAAACCACCGCGCCAGTTCGGGTGGTGCGGCCGAAGAAGGGACTGTGCTGCAAAGCACGATCGCTGTGACGACCTGCCACCAGAGCCATTTCCTCGAAAGGCCTGGAACGGTGGGGACGGCAGCGCTTCGCATGGGTACCGCGTCCAGAAGGGTACGGAATGCCCATTCCAAACAGATCCGCGCAGCGTTCGGGGAAGCGTCGGTTTGGGTTCCGATTTGCACATCCTTCGCATCGATCAAATGGCGCGGGGCATTGGCCGCAACGCGGCCAAATACGAAAGCCCAGGGTAACGCACTGGGTTCGAAGGGCAACGCCCTGGGGGGGATGAGTCGTCGCATCACCCCATCAGTTCGCTGATCGGTGTGGAGTCGCTGACCAGGTGGACGGGGCGACCTTCCAGGGTGTGGTAGATCTTGCCTGGGTCGATGCCCATTTTGCGGTAGACGGTCGAGACGAAATTTTCGGGTCCAAGGACGCGCTGGACGGCCGAGTGCCCCTGACTGTCGGTGGCACCGATCACCTGGCCACCGGGAGTTCCACCACCGGCGAAGAGAATCGACATGGCATTGGCCCAGTGGTCTCTTCCTGCCAGCGTTTGGCCGGGCAGGGTGCTGATTTTGGGGGTGCGGCCGAACTCGCCCAGCGCGATCACCATGGTGGTCTCTAACAAACCACGCGAATCGAGATCGCTGATCAGGGTGGCGACGGTTTGATCCCATTCGGGAAGCCGTTTTTTGAGCGCGCCGAAGAGGTCGGAGTGGTGGTCCCATCCGCCATCATAAAGCGTCACGAAGGGAACTCCCGCCTCGACCAGTCGCCGAGCCAGCAGGGCTCGCTGACCGAATCCGTTGCGGCCATAGGCATCGCGGAGCGCGTCGGGTTCCTGATCGATATCAAACGCTGCCTGCGCTTGCGGCGTGGTCACCAGATCGACCCCCTTCTGGACGTGGCTGTCGAGCGCGACCACGGGATCGGCGACGGCAGGGGCGTCGAAGCGCGGCATGCGATCGACCAGCTTCCTCAGATCGCGGCGGGAGGTGAAGCGAGTGCCATCGATACCGGAGGGGAGTTCGACATCCCGAACGCGAAATCCCTTGCTATTGGGATCGCCGCCGACCACAAACGGTGCGTACGAAGCGCCGAGAAAATTTGGCCCCCCCGAGCGGCTCATGCTGGGCATGCTGAAGTAGGCAGGCAGTCCATGAGGTGCGCGGCGTTCGTAGGCGGCAACCGATCCCAGGCTGGGATGGAAGCTGACGAAGGCCCCGCAGCCGACCGGGATGCGCGGCGGCGCGCCGGTCATCATGTAGTGATTCCCCGCGCCGTGGTTCCCCTGGTTGTGGCAGACCGACCGAATGATCGCGTACTTGTCGGCCATCGCCGCCAGCTTGGGAAGATGCTCGCTGATCTGAATCCCCGGGACGATGGTGGAGATGGGGCGAAACTCCCCGCGAATCTCCGAGGGCGCATCGGGCTTGGGATCGAACGTCTCGAAGTGAGTGGGACCGCCGTCCATCCAGATCAGAATGCAGCTGGAGGGTTTGCGGGAGGTATCCAGTTGGCCCTCGGAGGCGCACAGCTGGCGCATCCTCAGCAGCTCGGTAAAGCTGCCGCCGGCCAATCCGCCAACTCCCAGCTTCAACAGGTCGCGTCGCCTCATCGCATCTCCCTCCCTTGCTTGCATCGTTCCGTTGAGTTCGGTTCTCGGTACGATTCTTCGGTCAATCTTTGTAAAGGAATTCTGGTGTATTGAGCAACGACCACGCATAGTCTTCGATCCACTTGGCTCGGTCCTGCCCGGATGCCTGGAAGTCGGCTACCAGAGCCGTAACCTCTTCGGGGCTTGGCCTTCGACTCCAGCACCGCAGCGACAACTCCTCGATGATCGATTCGATCGATCGGGGGCTTTTTGCCAGTTGTCGGCATCGGCCCTGCTCATCGGCGAACCGATTTTGGATTCCTGGTGCATTCATCAGATGGAGTGCCTGCACCACCGTCGCTTCCGATTCACGCGAACAGGGAGGATCCTGATTGGGATCAGGTCGGCCAAAGGCATCCAGCAGTTCCGAATCGCTGCGAAACGTCCAAATCTGCATGGCCCGAGAACCGCTCGGCATGCCAGCGTAGGAGACCGGTCGGTCCAGGATGTCGCTGACCGCGTCGGCCAGCACTTCGGCTCGCAAACGCTGGCGATAATGCCGGGAGTAATTGCGGCGATCGGCGACGTTGGTGGCATTGGGCTGGGAGGAGAGTCGATAGAGTCGACTGCTGACCAGGGTGCGCAGCAACGTCTTTTGGTCGTAACCACTTTCGCGCAAATGATCGGCCAGTTTGGCCAGCAGTTCTGGATGGCTGGGAGGATTGGTAGCTCGCATGTCATCGACCGGATCGACCAGCCCCATCCCAAAGAGGTGGGCCCAGATACGGTTGACTGCTGCCTGAGCGAAGTAGGGGTTCTCTGGTTGTTTCAGCCAATCCATCAGCTTGGCTCTAGGATCTTCCCCTTCGGCCAACTGCAGCGGTTCGGAAAGAAGTGGCGTTGGTCCCAAGGACTCTCCAGTCAGCGGATGCTTGGTGGCTCCCTCGGATTTCACCCATACCATCTCCTCACCGCCGGAGATCGGAGGCGACAGGCCTGTTCCCTTGTAGCCGACTCGCGAGAAGAACGACGCGAGCCCATAAAAGTCCTTTTGACCGTAGACCTCAAAGGGATGCTGGTGGCATTTGGCGCACTCCAGGCGAACCCCTAGGAAAAGCTGACTGACCATGGTGGTGATTTCTTCTGGTTCGCGGCGATCGCGAAAAACCGTCACCGCACCGTACTTCCAATTGCTTCCCTTAGCGGTCAGAAGATCGCTCACCCAGCGATCGTAGGGCAGATTTTGGCGAAATACCTCCCGCAGCCACGCATCCAGCCAGAAGGTAGCCTTGATGCCGACGCGGTAGGGATTGGGGCGGAGCAGATCGGCCCATTGATTGGCCCAGTAGTCGGCGTACTCAGGCTGTGCCAAGTAGTGATCGATCCACTCGGGCAGCTTCTCCTCGGCGGTCCGAGCATCATCTAGCCAGCGCGTCGCTTCGTCGAGACTTGGGAGCCGTCCGATCAAGTCGATCGAAAGGCGACGCAGCAGCTGCGAGTCGCTGGCCGGCGCGCTGGGCTCCAAACGCAGCTCGCGGAACTTCTCCGCCTGCATCTGGTCGATCCAAGAAGGACTCGACTGGAGCAGCGTCAGGCTGGCCGGGTCGAAAGGGGCCGGCTGGGGAATGGCGGTGCTCCAGGTGGCGATGCGGCCCATGAAACGAGCCATGATCGTCGCTTCGCCAGGATGTACGCTGGCTTGGATCTTCCCATCGGAGGCAACCGACACGATGGCCGGTTCGTTGGACTGGTAAGCGCTGATCGGCGTCACCTCCCGCTCACTACCGTCGCTGTAGATCGCGATCACCGACAGCTCGATCGACTCTTCCGGTTGCATGGAACGCGGAGGCGGCTCGATACGGAGCCCCGAAATGGTCGGGTCTTCTGGTGAGGTGCGAGGCATCCCCGCCTCCAGCCATCTGCGGATCGTCTGCCAGTCCTCGCCGTAAGGTTCCAGCTTGACGCCACCCCCGTGAGGCTGCAGGCCGGCCCCCTTAACCAGCAAAAGGCTTTGATCGGGTGCTGCGGGGAACAAGCGGCGGCCTCGCCCCTCCTCGACGATGGCGCGGTAATCCCAATCGGCATCGAATCCCAGCAGCGAAAGGGAGAATCCATTCTGACCTCGCGACTTGCCATGGCAGGGTCCCGAGTTGCATCCCCGAGCCGTCAGGATGGGCTGAATATCGAGTTCAAACTTTGGGACGCGGGCATCCCGCGACGGTTCCTCACCCTGAAGCAAAGGTTGGGAGCACAGCACGCAAAGAACCGCAGCGGTCCAGGCCAGGAGAAAGGCGAAGGAATTTCTACTCTGCTCGATTGGCATGGCCGCCTGCCCCAAGCCGCTAGAGATCGAATTGGCGATGGATCGCATCATCGAAGGTACCGGGGCGGGAGGGGGCGGGAGATTCCAGTTCGACGCTTCGTCTCCCAGGCGACAAGGCAGGCAGGATCGCCGTGGGCTTTTTATTCTAGTCGGAAGCGGGAAGTCAATTCCACCGGTCCGGACCAAAAGGCCATGAGTTGCCTAACTTCTGGCGGCCGCTGGACAAAAAAAGCCCCGGGGTTTTACCCGGGGCTCTTCAATCTTTGATTTCAAGCTTCGGCTGCCAGCGGCATTCGAGCAGCCTTAGGCGCGACGTCGCCGAGCGGCACCAATCGCCCCCAAAGCCAGGATCAACAGGGAGGTGGAGGCAGGTTCAGGAACGGTGTTGATCACGTCGAATCCGAGCGAATGGAGATACTGACCATCATTCGCCAAAGTCAGAATACCCGACTGCTGCAGAAGCCGACCGAGAGTTTCTCCATTGGTTCCCGGGAATGCGCTAGTTGTCGACGTGTAGACCCACTCGATCTGCTTGGCCGTAGTCGCCACATTAATCCCCTCGACAACCACCCAGTAGGTCGTGGCTCCTGGGAGATAAAGAGGTGCCGACGTGAAGAAGTCGACGTCAACCGAAGGGGCCAGTGCAGGAACCGGGGCAACAGCAAGAATGCTGTTGCTGATGAAGTCGCTGCCTGGAAGTTTCGTGCCGAGACCTTCGGGAGGAGCGTTCGTGTAGATCGAACCCTTGATCGTTCCCTGTCCCAGCAACGTGTCGAACAGGTTAAAGGTGTCTGTGCCGGTATTCCGCAATTTCAGGGTTAGCCGGTTGACCCCAAAGCTGTCCGCCAACGTCCCGGTCGTCCGAAACATCGTGCCAAGTGACACGCCCGAGGCAAAAGCAACCGCATCGGAACCGTTCTCGGTCGCCGAAAGATTGTTGGTGGTCAACACCGCTGCCGACGCCGACGTCGGCCAGCAAATTAGGCTCACAAAAGCGGCCAAAGCGAATCGGATGATCATGGTACCTCCCATCGGTAGGCGATTCATCGACTTCGAAAATGTCATAACTTGATCCAGCCCCAGACGCTCTGGCACCGGAATTTGTTGATCTGGCCTTACGACCAGCACGAGCGACATTTAATTACAAGAGCCGGACGCATCTTGAACAGAAGGAAAGTGCTGTATTTGAATGTTTCGGGGAAACACCGTTGCGAACAATCGTTGAAACCGCTACAGATCCAACCGGTTTGAAGAAAGGAACTGATCATGCGTGCATTTTCGATGGGTTGGATCTTGGTGATCGCATTGCTGTCGGTGGTGCTAACGAATCTCAATGGATGGAGTCAAGGCGGAAACTTTCAGCCTGGGACTTTCTCTGCCGCTCCTGCCACATCTGCCCAAGCGGCCGGTGAATTGATAGCTTTGACGCAAGGTCTTGCCGACGGTTCTCAGCAGGTGTGTCTGGTCGATCTGCAGCGGAAATCGCTGGTGGTCTATCACATCGCGCCGGGCACGGGTGCCATCCAGCTGAAAAGTGCTCGACGATGGGACGCCGATGTGATGCTGGAAGAATTCAATAGCGGTGAGCCGACTCCGGAAAAGGTGCGACTCCTCTTGGGCCGATGAGTCGAGGAGATGACGGTGATCCCCTGTCGGGCAATTGGAGATGAATCTGTCATCGGGGCACGGATTCCGAATGTCCAACCGGCATCCTCTGCTAGCCTGGTCCTGGGACTGGACACTTTGGCAGGTGCAGGTCGGCACGGGTCTGCGGAGCAAGCCTTTAGAGATTTCGTCGTCCAACCGATCGTTCTTTCTAGGTAGCAGACCCTCAGGGGTTCCAGCCCTATCGGGTTTTGCTCGGTTCTCTCTCTAGCCGGTTGCGCCGCACCTTGGTGTGGGATTTCGATATTCGGAAGCTTCGCAGCGTACCTACTTTCGGTAGATCGACCCGTCGCCTGGTCTTCGAGTCGGCTATGCGACTTCGTGGTTTGGTGGACGCTCACTGGATCGCTGGCTACCATGACAGGCAGAGGGACTCCATTCTGCCATTCGATCGGAAGACGTTCGTGATGCAGAAAGAGGAGTGGAGACGAAAGGTGGGACCATCTTTGGATGAGACCAGAGGCAGACGAAATTACTGAAAGAGAGGCCTGGAGTGCGAACTGGATTGCGATGGTTTGTCGGCATGTTGCTGGCGACAGGAATTGGTGGCGCTGGGCAAGCGATGGGTCAGGAAGCGGCATGGTCTGACCTGACGATTTCCTTCGTCTACGGTGGCGAAAAGGTCCCTGCTCGCGCCCCGCTGGACATGTCGAAGGATTCGGTTTGCGCCAAAAGTAGCAAGAACGATGAGGGGTTGATCGTCAATCCTTCCAACAAAGGGATTCAAAACGTCGCCCTGTGGGTCGACGCGAAGAAATCGAAGATCACCGAAAAGAACATCCATCCAGATCTGAAGAAACCTTCTGACGGGAAAATCGTTCTGGACAATCTCGAGTGTGTCTTTGTTCCCCACATTGTCATCGCACGTCCGGGGCAGACGATCGAAGTCAAGAATTCGGACACCACCGGGCACAATGCCAATTTCAATTTCCTGAACAACTCGGCGCAAAACTTCGTGGTCCCAGCAGGCGGGTCGAAGGACTTGAAGCTGGAGAAGGATGAACCGGCTCCCATTCCGGTGCAGTGCAATGTCCACCCTTGGATGGAAGCCAAGTTGATCGTGGTCGACCATCCCTACGTTGGGGTCAGCGATGCCGATGGAAAATTGACGATCAAGGGACTGCCCGCTGGAACCAAATTGGTCTTTAAGGTCTACCACGAGAATTCGAAGAAATCGATCGACGAGGTGACTTTTGGCGGGAAGAAGGAAGCTTGGGCGAAGGGGAACTTCGAGTACACCCTGAAGCCAGGTGCCAACGATCTTGGCACGGTGGTCATCGGCGCCGACAAGTTCAAGAATCAGTAAGTCAGGCTTCCCTGCGGACCGACCATCATGCGTCGCGCTGAAGGGGAGTCCTCCCGTGGAAATCGATGCCAGCCGGCGGTTCCTTATCAAGGGATCGCCGGCTTTTTTTAGGGCTAGAGGGCAATTCGGTTCGTCGGTGGATCCGAAAAAACGCCTACTGCGATCGAAAGTTGCCACCCATCCATTCCGGCCTGCCTCCCTCGGCATCAAGCATCGACTCTGTTGACCTTCTGAGGGCAAACGTATCGGATTGGATCGAATTCAATCGCCACGCGATAACGTCCCAGATGGCCTCCTCGTTTTCTTCTCCTGATTTCCATGGGTCACCGTCCACCTCTCTGCTCGGCTCACGCGAAGCCGCGAAGCAAGACAGAGCCCAGGAGCTTTTGCGCTATCTGCTGGAGATCCCGCCTTCTTCATGCAGTGCCCGAAACCTTGTTGCCATGCGAATCAACAGGTCGATTCGCGTAGGGGGACCATTGTCGCGTACTGACGAAATATCTCCATCTTGTTTTTCTTCGCGCCTTGGCGTCTGGGCGTGATGCCAGCAGATTCCCCCATTCGATCGAAAGGGGCTGTCGGGGGGCAAAAATATCGCCTGGCTTGCGTTCTAGAGACAGGCTTTCCTGTGGCTGGCGGCGGCAGCGAGAAGCCTGCTCCTTTGACTCGCTTGGTTTATCGCCCGCAAAAATTCCAGATGTTCCCTTTTTGTCGTCGCACTTTCAACGATTTTTGGTCCTGATAGATCGGTGCTGAGGGGACCTCGACCGTCCCATTTTGTCGCAGCGACTTGGGAAGATACTAGGTTTGGGTTGATCCCCAGGGGGAATTGCGGTGAACTACTGGTGCAGCGAACCGACGGTGGTTGGTGGCAGGCTTACGGAAAAGGACATTGGGAAGCGATGATCGGTTGCAAGGTTAGGGCCAGGGTGTGGGTGGTGATGGCTTGCCTGGAAATCCTACCACTGTTTGGCGGCTGCAATGTCCGATCTCCCGGATCCTTTAGCCCGAGCGCCGTCCAGATCCACCAGGTCTCCGAGAGCCGTGAGGTATCGGCAGAGGCGATGACTGCTCGACTGGAATCGGTGATGACCGACTGGTTTGGCACCCCCGACAAGCCCCGCTGGCCCACCGCTCAAAAGCTTACCGACGGCGGCATCGACCAGGCATCTCTGCTGGTCAGCTTGGTCGATCCCAAGCAGCTGGAACGGGCGGCGGGACCAGTTCGGCGTCTGGAAGATCGCGTCGAATATGGCCTTTATCGAAAGCACTGTGCTCACTGCCACGGTATCTCGGGAGACGGCTGGGGCGCGACGGCAGGCAATCTATCACCCTACCCGCGTGATTTTCGCCGTGGCACCTTCAAGTTCAAATCGACTCCCGTAGGAAGTCGTCCGACTCGAAGCGATCTGATGGCGGTACTCAAGCGTGGCATTCCCGGGACCTCGATGCCATCCTTTGCGTCGCTGTCCGAGAGCAAGCACTTTCGAGACGATTACGAACCACTGATCGATTATGTCATCTACCTGTCGGTGCGAGGAGAAGTGGAACGTCGGCTGATTGGTGCGATGAGTGAGTCGGGAGAAGAGGGCTGGGAGGCGGCACTGCCTTCGGATCAGAAGTCGACAGCGCCGGACTCTCGGCCTTCGGTCGCAAGAGAGGTGGCGGAGGTTCTTCGGCGTTGGCGTCAAGCGTCGCAAGAAGTGCTGGAAGTGCCCGACAACGAACTGGCAGACCGGTCGATCGAAGATCTTTGGAGCGGTCCTCAGCGGTCCCAGTTGCTGGCCGCTATCGAGCGGGGGGAAAAACTCTTTGGCATGCCAGCGACCGCCTGCACCAGTTGCCATGGCCAGAGCGGACGAGGAGATGGCCGGGTGGTGGACTACGATGAATGGACCAAGGATTGGACGATTCGTGCTGGGGTCGATCCCACGGATCGATCGCAGTGGAAGCGATGGAGCCGGCTGGGTGTTGGAAAACCGGTCCCAGATCGCCCCCGGGACCTGCATGCGGGAGTTTATCGGGGAGGAGCCAGTTCTCAGGATCTATACCGGCGGATCGCCGGGGGCATCGATGGTTCCCCCATGCCGGCGCTGCCTCTAAAGCCAGCCAATCCGCAAGGCTGGACTTCCCAGGATGTCTGGGATCTTGTTCATTTTGTCCGGTGGCTTCCCTACTCGGAACAATTCCCAAGAGAAACTGCGGCCCAATCGTCACCCTCGGGTGCCACCGCGGCGCTAGCGTTAGGCGACCGGCTATCGATCGCCTTGTTGCTAGGCCTGCCCACTGGGTCCCAAACCATCGACGATGGGAGATCCATCGCCGGAATCGAATCGGGAAGCGATCGCCCGGCTCTTGAGAAGGAGATCCCATGAACCGATCTGGTCGAGGCGTCGATGCGAAAATGGATATGGTCGATTCGGGCCTAGCATCCGATCCGAATCGAGACGTCGCGATGGGGCGGGTCCGTTTTTGGGCTCGGCTTCTTGCCTTCTTCACCTTCCCGCTGATCTGGCTGGGAGGCTTGGTGACCACTCAGGATGCCGGTATGGCAGTTCCCGACTGGCCCGGGACCTTTGGATACAACCTTTGGCTCTATCCCATCTCCACTTGGCTGCTTGGGCCATTTGATTTGTTCGTGGAGCATGGTCATCGATTGCTTGCTACCTTCGTCGGTCTGCTTGCGATCTGCTTGGTGGGAAGCGCCTGGAGGCCGCACGTCAGTCGTTCGATGCGGTGGTGGTCGGTGGGTGTGTTGGCCGCGGTGATCGGGCAGGGGATTTTGGGAGGCCTTCGCGTTCGGCTGGACGAACGGGTGATGGCGATGATCCATGGTTGCACCGGTCCACTTTTCTTTGCGATGGCGGTGGCGACGGCCGTTTGGGCGGGCAGGACCTGGAATTCGTCCAAGCTTCAGATCGGACAGGCGGTACCTGGCCGATGGCTGTGGATGTCCCGAGCGATTTTGGCGGCTGTGCTGACCCAGTTGGTGCTGGGGGCTCAGGTGCGCCACATCGTTCCATGGGCGCTCCCATCGCAATTCACCTTCTGGGTTCACCTCCACCTGACCTTTGCAGCGGTCGTCACCCTGCTGATCGTCGCTGCTTGGCTGGGTCGTTGGTCCAAACCGCTGCGGCAGTCCAAAGCGATTCGATGGCCTGTCGATGGCTTGGCGGCGTTGCTGCTGCTGCAATTGAGTCTGGGTGTGGGAACCTGGTTTGTCAGCTACGCCTCTCCCTGGGCCATTTCCTTGGGTGGGCTGGATCGGTACGTGCTTCAGGCCAAAGGTTACTTTGAGTCGTGGGTGATCACTGGCCATCAGGCGACCGGTTCGCTGCTGATCGGCCTGTCGACTGCTTGGTGGTTGTGGATGGGGGAGGCAGGTCGGCGCAGTGGGATCCAGTCGGAGGAAGGTGTTTCGACGGTCGCCGGGAGGCAATCGATAAGGGCTAGTCTGCCAGGTGGCGCCTCCCAGGTTCATGGCACGATCGGCATACCCAGCACCGTTTCGGCTGGTGAAAATCGGGAATTGGGATAATCTGAACGATGGGTTTGGATTGGATCCAAGCCTTCCAAAGTCAACAGGTGGCAGGGTGCAGGACGGGGGAACGATGGCGACGGAGACAACGGAACTGGCTGCTAATCGCTCGTCGGTCGACCAAGCGTCGGTCCGAACGGTGGTCGCGCTGCGCGACGTTTGGCGAGATTATCTGCAGTTGACCAAGCCTCGCATCCTGTTGATGATCGTCATGACAGCCCTGGTGGCGATGGCGGCAGCGCCGCAAGGACTCTTTTCCTGGCAAGCGGTGGTCACGACGGTGGTCGGGACTGCGTTGGTGGCTGCAAGCGCCAGCGTGTTCAACCAATGGTATGAAATCGAACGGGACTCGAGGATGGAGCGGACTCGCAGGAGACCTCTACCCGCGGGTCGGCTGACGGCGATTGAATCGCTGGGGTTCGGGTTCCTGCTTGTGATCGTGGGGCTGGCGGTCTTTGCGTTGGGGGGCCTGCCGCTTCCGGCCTCCATCGCGCTAGCCACTTGGGGACTCTATGTGCTTCTCTATACCCCACTGAAATCGATCAGCAGCATCAACACTCTGATTGGGACCTTGCCTGGGGCACTACCTGTGCTGATCGGATGGACGGCAGGAGGCGGATCGTTGAATCAGCCGCTGGGCTGGTGGATGACCGCGGTGTTGGTTCTTTGGCAATTGCCCCATTTCATGGCGATTGCTTGGTTGTATCGCGAACAATACCGAGCGGCAGGGTTCCAGATGCTGACGACAGTTGATCCGACGGGGCGATTGGCGGCATGGCATGCATTGCTGCCTGCATTGGCGCTTTTCCCGGTAGGTGTTCTGTCGGTGGGCGCCGACGGCCTTTGGGGTTGGATCCTGGGGATTGCGAGCGTTCTGGCCAATCTGGGAATGGCTTGGGGTGCGTATCGATTTTGGCGGGAGCAGACGTCGATCACCGCCCGATACCTGCTTCGCGCATCGTTGATTTACCTGCCAGCGATGCTGCTGGTATGGGTCCTTCGCGTCTGCTTATGAGGTCGCCGATGGGGGAAGCCCGAGCGGAAGGAGCGGTGGAAGCGTCGGAAATCGCCTATCGTTACGGTGATCGCATCGCTTTGGATAGCCTTTCGTTGCGAGTTGCCGAGGGAGCGATCTACGGGGTTTTGGGACCCAACGGCTGCGGGAAGAGCACGCTGTTTCGGCTTTTGGCGACGATCTCTCCGATGCAGCAAGGTCGGGTCACTCTGTTTGGAGATGATTTGGAAGGGGACCCATCGGCCATACGGCGGCATTTGGGGGTGGTCTTTCAAAACCCTGCAATCGATCCCAAGCTGACGGTCCTGGAAAACCTCCTGTGCCATGGAGCGCTGTACGGGATGAGCCGAGGGGAGGCACGGGATCGGGCCGGACGTTGGCTGCAGCGATTCGGGCTTGGGGATCGTTCGCACAGTCGCTGCCAGTCGCTTTCGGGCGGAATGCAACGACGCGTGGAACTAGCCAAGGGAATGATGCACCAGCCGAGGCTGCTTCTGATGGATGAACCAACCAGTGGTCTAGATCCAGCCGCACGGCTGGAGTTCTGGGAGACGATCGAAAGTCTTCGCGCCCAGGAGTCGGTCACGGTGCTGATGACGACTCATTTTCTGGATGAGGCGGAACGATGCGATCGATTGCTTCTGGTCGATCAGGGGAAGGAAGTAGCAGAAGGGACGCCGGCTGAATTGCGATCCGACCTCGGAGACGCGGTGCTTCGCGTCCGATGCCATGGCGTCCAGCAGGCGGAAGCCTTCCGTAAGCAACTGCTGGAACGCTTGGAGTGCAAGATCGAACAATCGGCCGATCAGCTGCTGATCGACCGGCTGGATGCAGAGGTCGACTGGAGGGGATGGCTGGACGAATTCCCGCAGCAGGTGCGAGAATTGAGTTGGGCTAGGCCGACGCTGGAAGACCTTTTCCTCCGAAAAACCGGTCGTTCGTTGGCGGGCGATCCAGCCTCTTTGCCGACCGACCGCCCCGGCACCTCCAGGCGTCGGCAGGGAGGCACCCGAGCATGAGTGGGCAGATGGTTGCGGGATGGCGCGGTGCGGTGGCGTTGGCGGTCCGCGAGTGGATTCGTTTTTTCCGTCAGCCCAGCCGCGTCATTGGTGCGTTGGGGCAACCGGTGCTTTTGTGGCTGCTGCTGGGAGTCGGTCTGGGGCGAAGCTTCCAGGGAGCGGGGGGAATTGGTTTTTCGGAATATTACCTTGCGGGAACCATCGCGCTGATCCTGCTGTTTACCGCCATCTTCACCACCATCTCGATCATCGAAGACCGCAAAGCCGGGTTCCTGCAGGGGGTGCTTGCTGCACCGGTGCCACGCTGGGCCATCGCGGCTGGGAAGATCCTTGGTGGCGGCGCGATCGCCTGGGTGCAGGCGCTCCTGTTTGTCCTTCTTGCAGCTGTTCTAGGACCACTGGAGATAGGCTCCCTTTCGCTATCGCTGATCGCATTCCTGGCTCTGGCGGCCATCGCCATCACCGCCCTGGGCATGCTCTTCGCCTGGCCGATGGATTCGACCCAGGGGTTTCATGCCATCATGAATCTGGTGCTTCTGCCGATGTGGTTGCTCAGTGGAGCCCTCTTCCCGATCCCTGGATTGAACCCCGATGCCACCTGGGGCGAAACCTTGTTCCACTGGGCGATGCGAGTCAATCCGATGAGCTATGTGGTAGCCGGGATTCGGCAGCACCTGGATCCAGCGATGGAAGCGACCGGATGGATCCCTGGGCCAATGGTATGCTGGATGGCGATGGCAGGCTTCGCGTTGGGTCTGTCGGCGCTGGCAGCAGGCATGGTGAGCAAGCAGCCGAAGGGAAGGCGATGAAAAATCGATGGCCATGGATTTTGGTGGGGATTCTGTTGGCACTTTTAGCGGCTTGGTGGAGCACGCCACGCAAACCTCGCTTGGAGCCGCAAGTGGAGGGCCAGGGGCAGGGAACGGTCTCGGAGAGCCTCCAGGAGACCCAAGGGGTCGCCGGCAAGGCGGTGTTTGACTCCCCGGAAACTCGGATCGCGGCCAGTCGGCAACTGGCGCAACAAATGCGAGAATCGGTTCGCGACCTTCCCCCCGGTCAGTGGCTGCACGACTACGAACTGATCGAGCGTAGCGGCAAACCGATCAGCTCCAAGGATCTCGCCGGGCAACCCTATATCGCCAGCTTTTTCTTTTCCAAATGCCCCAGCATCTGCGTGCAGCAGAACGATCAGATGCGATTGCTGCAGGAGCGACTGAAAGACATTCCGGTGCGTCTGGTGAGCATCACGTGCGATCCGGAAGTCGATACGCCCGAAGTGCTGCAAGAGTATGCCGATCGGTATCGGGCGGACCCGGAGCGATGGCTGTTCCTAACCGGGACCTGGGAGCAGCTGGAGAAGATCTCCAGCGAGGTCTTCTTTCACGGGCTTCATCGTCCCAGAGAGCATATCGAAAAATTTCTCCTGATGGACGCGCGAGGCGATTGGCTGGCGGCCTACGACTGGCATGTGCCGGAAGAGCTGCGTTTGCTGGAGAAAGATGTCCGTGCGCTGGTATCGACCAGCGATTTAGGCACGAACAAGTCGACCGCTCAACCCGTGACGGATGGGGTGCCATGACGTCGCCGGGCCGAACTTCCTGGACCCCTTGCCAGCTCGTCCTTCTTATCTCGGGATGGGTGATCTGGGGTTGGGGGGGCTGGCCAGGAATGCATGTTGCCGTCGACACCGGTCGCCTGTGGGCCATCCAACCACCTATGGGCCGTTCGGACTCGGGGGTGATGCTGCCAACTGGTGCACCGCAGGCGATGCAGCGAGCCAGGCAAATCGCCTCCCAGATCGATGCCAAGGCGTGGGAGGAATCGGCGCTGTCGATCGAAGAGTGGGGCCGTCAGCTTCCTGAAGGAGTCTTTCCGCCGATCGCCACCATCCCATTGCGCAAGGACGATCCAGCGACGGCGTCCACTTCTCAAGGCTTTCAGGAGGATCAATTTCAGCGATGGCTTGGAGCAAGAACCTGGAGTGAGGAAGCGCGTCAGAGGCGTCGATGGCTGCAGGAGGATCTGGATCCTGACGCCAACTTGCCCTGGCGAGCCACATGGTCTGCGAGGCCGTTGCCGCCCGGCAGTTCGCTGGCGTCGATCGTGCGGCTTGCCGAGCAGGCGGCATGGGATGCGGAGACGGCCGACCGGTCCAATCTGCCTCCAGATAACGCAGTGGAAGCGGTCCCGGGCTGGCTGGAAGTGGGAGATCGGCTGTTGCAACTGGGGGCGGTAGAGCGAGCCAGGGGATGCTACCGAAGAATCGACCCGACCCTGGAAGCGCCGCTGGGTCCCGTCGACTCCCCGCGCGGAAGCATTCCCTGGTACTGGGTGGCCAAGGACCTATCGGATCCGACGCAGGTACCTGAAGCGATCCGAACGTATATCGTCGGTTTAACGCAATCGCCGCAGGTGGCTTTTGCCAAGGCAACCGCCTGGTCGCGAATGGTCGACTGTTCCATTCTCTCCATGCAGTGGCGGCGCGCCGAGGTGGAACTGAAGTGGCTACAGCAACTGTTCCCCGACGCACTGGATCGTTGGCCGCTGGACCCTCAGGACCTCGATCGGCCGATGGGAGAAGGATTGCAGCGACGTCTGAAGATCGCGATGGAACGATCGAAGCTAGAAGAGCCCTCCATGGCTCTGGGGGACCGCCAGCCACTTCCATCGATCGCCGGTGACTTCGCACAAGGGCCACCCCTAGCCGATCAGGAGTGGCGCAGGTGGCTACCGGTGGTCGCATCGGGCGCAATGCCTCGTCGCATGGATCGCAATCGGCTCCAACCCCGTGTGGCAGAATCTTCGGATGGGCTGCTAGGCTATTTTCCAGTTCTGCATCGGGATCGCCTCTACTGCAATCTCGGGCATCGCATCATCGCTCAGTCGATCGACCCAGATGGGCGCTGGGTCTCCGGCAACGGCGTGCTGTTCGACACACAGGTGGCTGAGGAGGAATACGTGCCAGCAGCTGAATCGGTGGTGGGTGTGCCTCGCAGTTCGCTGACCCTCATCGACGACTGCCTGTATGCCCGAGTCGGGTCGGCGGTGACGGCTTGGCGTGAACGAACCTCCCAAACCAACCGCTCGATGAGCCTTCTGGTGGGGCTGGATTTGCGAAAGGAGGGAGCTCTGCTGCCAGGATTTCCGATCGCTTTACCGGAGGCCGAGTGGGGGAAGGCTGAGTTCGAGGGAAGCCCGATCGTCGTGGGGGATGCGATCTGCGTGGTGGTGACCGAACGGACAGCTTCGCAGTGGCAGCGGCGGGTAGCTGCCTTCGATCGGATCGACGGACGGACCCTTTGGGTTAGCCCAATTCTGGCCGGTTCCAATCCTGCAGGTTTCGAATCCGCTCATGGAGTCACCCAGGTACGGCTCAGCTGCCTCGAGGAACGCCTAGTGGTCGATACCGGCCTGGGCGTGATCGCGGCGCTGGAAGCCGATCAGGGTGAGGTGGTGTGGCTGGCGACCTATCCGCGTCCTCCTGAGGGAGAAACCGACACGAGAAGCCAAGCCCCGTTTCGACAGCGGGATCCGCCGCCGCCGTTGCTGGTGGCCGATCAGGTGGTGGTGGCTCCCTGCGATACTCCGGACTTGATGTCGTTCGATTGGGAGACGGGCCAGCTGCGGTGGATCAGCGAGCCGGGTGTTTGTCGCCATGTCGTCCATCTGCTGGGAGCCACCGAAAGGCACTGGGTGGTCAGTGGTGATCGCGTCCTATGGCTGGATCGATACAGCGGACGGCTGGAGGGACTTTATCCCGATGTTCTGGAGGCCCAGCTTGGTGGGCGGGGCAGGGGGCTTCTGGCGGGAGAGCAGGTGGTGTTTCCGATGAGCGGCAGCCTCCAGGTGCTCGCCGCCCCCAATCCGCCAGACAACCAAATCGCGGTGGTGGGTCAGGTCGATCTGGGAGTCAGGGGAATGCAGGGGGCAAACCTCTTTCGCAGCTCCAACTGGCTGGTTCTTGCTACTCCCTCGCGATGGCTGCTCTGTCGCAGCGGCCCGTCGACACTGGTCAAAAGGGAACCAACCGATACGATTCCCTTGCAACCCGATCGATGATGTTCTCCAATCATGTTTGTTTTGAATTGGGTCAGCAGGCTTGCGGCTCGTTGAAAAACTTGATGGGTCGCTTGATCGCAAGGAAGCGATTGCAACACGTAGGCGAAGGCCAAAGTATTGCGAGCCTCCCAGAGCTTGGCTCTGCGCTTTGCGAGTTTGAAAATGGCCACGATGACCATTTTCAACTGGCTACTAAGCGTTACCCAACCGATGCTACCAAAACTCCACATTCCCCGCGTCCAGAGGATACCCCCACGCGATGACTCGATCCCGATTGCCGCAGGATGACCTGGCCCTCCTCTCCAGGACACGCCAAGTCGCCGAATCGATTGAGCGGGAGTTGGCGACGCAGATTGTCGGCCAGAAGCAGGTCATCCGTCCGATGCTGTGCACACTTCTGGCGGGGGGCCATTCGTTGCTAGTTGGGGTGCCGGGATTGGCCAAGACGCTGATGATCCAGTCGCTGGCACAGGTGCTGGATCTTCCATTTCGCCGCATCCAGTTCACTCCCGATCTGATGCCTGCGGACATCACGGGAACCGAGGTGCTGGTAGAGGATCGTCAGGCGGGTGTCCGGGAACTGAGATTTGTTCCTGGCCCGATCTTTGCTCAGATGATCCTGGCCGACGAAATCAATCGCACGCCACCCAAAACCCAGGCGGCCCTGCTGGAAGCAATGCAGGAACGGCAGGTAACAGCAGGTGGCAAGCGGCACCCGCTGCCGCAGCCATTTTTTGTGCTGGCGACTCAAAATCCAGTGGAGCAGGAGGGGACCTATCCGCTTCCAGAAGCGCAGCTGGATCGATTCATGACGCAGCTATGGGTCGACTATCCCACGGTCGAGGAAGAACTGGATATCGTGCTTCGAACGACCGACGACCGCAAAGTGAATTTGCAGCCACAAGTCAGCCAGGAGGAATGGGAGGCGATGATGCAGCTGACGCGGCGCATCGCGATCGACCCCTCAGTGGCCAAAGTCGCTCTGCAACTGGCTCGGCGCACCCGACCTGGAGATCCCGAGGCACCGGAGGAGGTCAAGCGATATGTCACCTGGGGGGCAGGGCCGCGAGCCAGCCAGCATCTAGTCCTTCTGGCCAAGGCGTGGGCGGCTTTGGAAGGGGAGCCCCTGGTTCTGGAATCGCATATCCATCGTGTCGCTCTTCCGGTCCTCCGTCACCGCGTGCAGCTGAATTTCCAGGCCGATGCCGAAGGCCTTCGCGTCGACTCCCTGCTGCAGGCAATTATCGACCAGGCCGCTGACAGGAGCGCATCGCGTGGAAGCCTCGGCGATTTCTTTCGATCCTGAAACCCTGGCGCGTCTGAAGCACCTGACCGTGCGAAGCCGCTTCCTCCTCCAAGGGCTCAGCGCTGGCATCCATCGCGGTCCCAAACGAGGTCAGTCTGTCGAATTCTCCGAACACAGGGAATACTCACCCGGGGAGGAGACACGGCTAATCGACTGGAAGGTCTTCGCCCGTTCCGATCGGCTCTTCGTCAAGCAGTTTGAAGAGGAAACCAATCTGGTCGTCTCGCTGCTGGTGGACCATAGCCGCAGCATGGATTACAGCAGTCTCCCCGGGAAGCTAACCAAATGGCAGTACGCCCAGGTCGCCGCGCTCACGCTGGCCTATCTGCTGCTGGAGCGTCGCGACAGCGTCGCTTTGGGATTGATTGGCGATGGACAATGCCCCTGGGTGGGACACTCGTCCCAACGTCGCCACTGGCAGGCTCTGGTCCATCATCTGGACCGGGCAGCATGGAGCGGTCGGTCGCTGCTGGCCGAGTCGATGGGAGTCTTTTCACAACGATCGCGCCGTCGTCAGATGGTTCTGGTGCTCAGCGACTTCCTGACCGACCAGGATTCCCTTTTTCAAGGGCTTCGATTCCTTCGCCATCAAGGTCACGATCTGATGCTGCTGCGGATCACAGACCCTCAGGAGTCAAAGTTCGAGTTTCTCTCACCAGCGCGGTTTCAGTCGCTGGAAGGGGATGGTTGGGAAGAAGTCGATCCGGTGCAGATCGCCGAAACCTACCGCCAGGTCTTCCTGCAGCACCATCGGCGTCTGGAGTCGTTTTGTCGAAGCGAAGGGTTTGGGTTCAGTTGGGTGCAGACCGATCAATCGCTGCTGGATGGTGTCGCTAAACTTCTGATCGATCGATGAAGGGGTTCCCATGAGCAATGCGCAAGGAGGTCGGCACCAGAGCCCCGGTGCAAGGGCATGCAGGATGATAATCCATCTCGAATCGGTGAGAAGTTTCGAGGAGAAATCCGACATCTTCGTTCGATTCCCCAGGCCGCTGGAGCTTGCCGGATGCCAGTGACGATCCTTGGCCCCTTACCATTCGCCTGGTTGAACTGGAACAGCCCTTGGATGCTGTTGTGGGTGATTGCAGCCATCGTGCCATGGCTGATAGCGCGACGCCGCCGAAAGTCGGAAACCACCATGCCATGGCCCGCCATGGAGTTCCTTCGCGAAGCGATGGCGCAGGCAACTACTGTTCGTCGAGCCCCCTCCAACTGGCTGAGATGGCTCCGCTCCCTGGCGCTATTGGCTTTGGGGCTGGCGGTCGCGCAGCCCCTTTGGCAACCCGGCCCCCAACCCTTCATCGGCTCGAAGGCGAGCCATCCGCAATGCCTCCTTTTCTGGATTGACCCCTCGCTTTCGATGGGCTGGACAGTCGATGGAGTCGATCGACTGGAGTTGGCCAAACGGTGGTGCCGAAAGAAACTCCAATCGCTGCAGCCGGGCCAAAGTGCGATCTGGCTGGGGGGCGCTGCCGCGCGCCTGTCTGCACCTCGCCCGTCCCTGAACCCCGACGACCTTCTGCCGCTGATCGAACAGATGCAGGTGGAGGATGGAACGGGTGAGTCGTTGGCTACGGTCCTCTCGCGCGCTGCGGGTGCCATCTTGAATGCAAAAGACTCTCTACCCGTTGGAACCGCTTTCGAGTTGATCCTTCTATCCGATCTGGAGTCCAACAGCTGGATCGAACAACTTCCATCGCTCGATCCAGAACTGCTTCCGGCAGAACTGAAGGAGGTCCCCCGACAGATCGTCTCCTGCCGTCATCCGGTCGATCCCCAAGGACACCTCGCGATCGATCGACTAGTGGTTCCCGATCCGGTGATCGCTGGAGAGCCTTGTGTGCTGCAAGCCCAAGGTCGATGGATCGGCAATCCACCGCCCGAAGGCGTCGCGGTCCGATGGCTGATCGATAGCTTCCAGCGGGCCTCCCAGAGGGTGGAGGCAAAGGAGGGTGGGGTGTCGATGGAGTGGACCTGGGTCCCGTCAACTGCTGGTCGATATGAGGTCGCGGTCCAGCGGGAGAGCAACAGTCTTCCGGCCGATCAAATCACGGCAATCCAGGTCGAAGTGCTTCCGCCCCCCTCGATCGATCTGCTGGAGGGGAAGGACCGGGCGGGGCGGTTCGTGGCTGCTGCATTGGAGTCGCTTACCGAGCTGGAGGGGAACGCCGCCACTTGGAAGCGAGGGATGCTTCCGGGGTGGCAAGTCGATGCGCTGGGCCCCTCCAGTTCCATCTGGCTGTGCGATGTGCCGCTGGAAGCTCCCGGTTCGCGCCAGGCGATGGAGGACTGCTGGCAGCGGGGAGCCAGCTTGGTCGTCTGGTGTGGTCCGCAAACCGTCTCGGCGGCGCAGGGTGCCAAGCGGATGAGCGAATTGGTTCCATCGTGGACCCAATGGGGACTGCCTGATTGGCAGTGGCAGGGAGTGGTGGAGCTGGAGTTACCTTTTGACCGCAACTCGATCTCACCGATCCTGGATCCAATGGAATACACCAGCCCTCTGCTGGCTCCCTTTCGCGACCATCCACGCAGCGGACTGCTCGATGCGCCGATCCAACGCCATTGGCGCTGGCGGTTGGAGGAAGGCTCCAACGATTCCCGCAGCACCTCAACTCCCCCCTGGACGATCGATCTGAAGACCGCTGCCGGTGATCCGATGATCGTGCATCATCGCTTTGGCCGAGGGATTGCCTACTGGATTGCCACGGCACCCGCGCCGGCTCTCCCCGACGGGCAGTCTGGCTGGAACGCCTGGGCTGCCTGGCCCAGTTTCGTCCCTCTGATCGATTCCTTGGCGAATCGGCTGCTGGAACAGCGTGACAAACCGCTTCACGGTCCCCTTCCCATGATGCTGGAAAGCCCCTTCGTCGAAGCCATCCTGCCATCGCATCGGTTGCGGGATCCCGAGGATCAGCCGCTTCCAATCCGCTGGGAAAAAAGTTCAGGAGGACTCTGGCAAGCCACCGCCTCAGCCGGCCAAATAGCAGGACGCTACCAATGGGATGATCCCGATCCTTCCTGCACGAAGATCTGGTCGCTGCAGCGCCCGATGCAAGAACTGACGATGGACACATTGCCTCCCGATCGATTGCCGAAAGGATGGAAAGAGGGGGATGGAACGCTGCCAGATTCCGCGGTTCCAATCGCAAGGCCGATCTTCCGTTGGTTCCTGGCCGTGGTGCTGGGGCTGTTGCTGACCGAGTCGATACTGCTTGGAATCCGCAAGACTGCGGGCAATCGCCCGGGCTCCTCCACCGCCCAAGGGCTCCACGGGAGGTTCGATCGTGGTTGATGCCCAGTGGCTCAGCGATGGCCGCTTCTCTCTAACCGCCCAACCGGCGCTGGCCATCTTGGTGGTGATCGCCCTGGCCCTGCTTTCCCTCTGGTCCTATCGATTGCTGGATCGGCGAGTAGGCAAACTGCTTCTCACCGCTGGTGCACCTGGACGGGCGGTGCGCGCTTTGTCGCTGGCGGCGCTGCTGCGATGGCTGAGCCTTTGTCTGTTGCTGTGGATGTTGGAAGGCTGGATGCTGCAACCGGTCGAGCGGATGAAACCGGAGTTGGTGGTGCTGCTCGATCAATCGCTGAGCATGAGTTCCATCGATCCCACGGAGGAATTCCAGGCAACAGAAAGCCGCTGGGACCAGGCCAAGTCCTGGTTGACCTCCGAGGCATTTCGAAAGGGGACCGAAAACTTCCGCGTGCGTTTTTTCACTGTGGCCGATGTTCTGGAACCCAGGCAGCTGAGCGACCTCAAGTCGATGGAAGCGACTGGCAGCGCAAGCGATCTAGGAAGCGGTCTGCAGAAACTATGGCAGCAGCACGGGATGGCCGAGGGAGGCACCCTGGTGATCTCCGATGGAGCTGCGACGGATGCAACGCCACTGGAGCTGGTGTCCCAACTGGCCAGCCAAGCCAACCATCCCGTTGATGCAATCACCGTCGGTCCGATCGAACAGCGGCCCGATTGGATGATCGAAGGATTACGGTTGGACGATCTGGTGTTCGAAGGGGACCAGGTTCTGGTTGAAGGGTTGCTCAAGGGAGTTGGATTCCGCGAGATGGAGACAGCGCGGTTGTCGCTGTGGGATGCGCAGGCCAACCAGAAGCTGGACCAGATCGAATTGCCGGCTCCCAGCTTTCCTGCACGCTTTCCTTTCCAGTTGCGATGGAAAGCAGAAGGGAAGGGGGAGCGGGTGCTGGAAGTGCGAGTTGAGCCGGGGCGGGGAGAGACGATTCAGACCAACAACAGCCAACGCAAGACCATTCAGATTCGCCGCGATCCCCTGCGCGTCCTTTTGGTCGCAAGTGGTCCATCCTATGAGTTTCGGTTCCTCAAGCACTACCTGGAAAGGGCCAGGCAGCCCAACGATCCAGAGTTGCCCGCATTTGAAGTCGCCTCCTACCTCGAATCGGCTGATGCCCGCTATTTGGAGCAGGATCGATCGGCCAGCGATCTCTTTCCCCCTTCCGCCACTCAGATGCGAACCTGGGACGTGGTGGTGGTCTGCGATGCCCAAGCGGCTTATTTGGAATCGGGGATAGGCAAGCTACTGGGGGGATGGGTTCGCGAGGACGGTGGGGGTGTCTTCTGGTTGCAGGGAAACGCTTTGCGACTGCAGGACCTTTCGGCATCGATGGGGTCCTTGCTGCCGGTTCAGGCCGATCCTGCAAGTCCGGTTCCTGCGAGGATGACCGCAGCTATGGGGCCTTGGCGGCTGACGGAAATCGCTAGGCGTCTTGGACCGATGCAGATCGATGTCAGCGCACCGGATCCAGGAGAAACGTGGCGGCAACTGAAACCGACGGGAGCTGCCCAATCGCCGATGCAGGTGCGGGAAACAGCTAGCCTGCTGGCGAACGATGCTCGCGGTCTTCCGGTGATGGCGATGCAGTTTACTGGGGCGGGCCGGAGCGTCTGGATGGGAAGCGACACCACCTATCGCTGGCGGGGATTCCTTGGCTCAGATGTCGTGTACGAACGCTTTTGGATGCAGTGGCTGAGGTGGCTGGCCCGACGCCCTCCACTCCCTTCCGAACCCAATTACCAACTGATCGCAGAGCCCAAGGTGGTCCGGGCAGGAAGCCCGATCCGGGTGGAACTAGCCCCCAAAGACAGCAACCTGCTGGGAACCGCCACCCCCCGTGATGCCGTGGAACTGCAGGTCACAGCAAACAACAGCCCCACCCCGGGCCGCGCTACCGAGGAGGCCCGCTTGATGACTCGCAGTCAGGAAACCCCCGACCGGTATCGGATGGAGCTGGTGCTGGAAAGGCCAGGCGAATTCCTGCTGTCGGTCCCCAAGATGACCCCACAGCCAGAACCGGTGAGCGTGATGGTGCAGGGGGATCTGGATGAACAGCAGGCGATGGAGCCAAGGCCGCAATGGATGGAGCAACTTTCCCGAAGCGGCTCGGGAATCCACCTTCCATTTGCCGATCGCCAAGAGCTCTGGGAACACCTGGAAAGTCGATCGCAGGAACGCCATGTATCACTGCCTCCCAGGTCGATCTGGAACCTCCCCTGGATCGTCGGAACTCTCATTGCGATGCTGGCGGTCGAATGGATGCTGCGCTATCGCTACGGAAACGTTCCTGCCCTCGGCCGCTGACCAAACTGGAAACCTCAGGCAAAAAGAATTTGCGATGGAGCTGATTTGATCGATAATCATCCGATTCCTGCTGGCCGGTCGTCATAAGGATCTTTCGAGAGGATGTCGCGCATGAGCTGGACGCTTGATGGGGGTAGGCGTGGGATCTGGATTGGAATGCTACTGTCCCTTGCCATCGCAGGTTCGGCTGCGCGAGCGGCTCAGGATCCCGTGCTGGACTCCTCATCGGCTGCCAATTCCGGCGGACTCACCTCCACCGGAAGCCACACGCTGAAGCTGCGCCCAACGAGGCTGCGAGTGGTGATCGAAGTGCGTGGCGAAGGTAGAAGTGGCGCTGATGCGCTCAGGGCACTTGCGGACCAGAGAATGCTGGTCAGCCAAGAGCTTCAGCAGATGCGAGCCGATCCGGCGCAGATCGAGTTTTCGGCTCCCAAAATCTCCATCGGCTATCTGGGCTTTTCGGATTTGAACCATCCGATGCTTCAGAACTTGATTCGCCGCGGTCTGGTTCCAGCTGATCCCTATCAAGCCGATACCGATCTGGAGCAGGGGGAGGTGACGATGCCCAAGTCGTTTGTGGCGGTCAGCAGAGCGACAGCCGAATGGGAACTACCGACCGATGACGCTGACGCCTTGGCGCTGCTTCCCGAGACGCTGAGGAAGCAGGTTGCACAGCGCGACTTGACCGGGAAGAAGAAGCGTCTCGAGATGAGCGACGAGGAACAGGAGCAATGGGCGGAGCTGCAGAGACAGGCGGGAAACCAGAATTTCTTTGTGCAGAATCAAAACCCCCTGCCCAGCGATGTCCAATGGGTCTATGTGGCTCCCCTGGATGCCAAACTGGAGCAGGAAGCGATCCAAAGCGCCTACCAAGAAGCGCAGCGCCGTGCGGCGGCCCTTTCTGCAGCTTCGCAATTGAAATTGGGACGTGTCATCCGGCTGACCCATTCGGAGCGTCCCGCCGACACGACCTCGGGAACGTATGATGGCACGTCTTCCCGCCTAGTCCCCCCGCAACTCTTGGGGCGAACGGGAGAACTTGTCGCTACCGAACCAGAAGGCCTCCGCAAAGTCTTCACCGTGCAGATGGTTCACGAAATCCTTCATTGATTCTTTATCTACCTCTCCAGGTCGCTCCACCGATCCATCGGTGACGAAAAAGAGGATATCACACCCGAAACCCGAGAGGCTTATCTGGGTTAGGGGGCTGGAAGGCAATTCTTCTTGGACTTATTCTGCAAGGGTTCTGCTTGGAAGGGATGCTGGCCGGTCATCGCGGCGACGTCAGGACCTATCAGCCGCTTGGAACTTTCTGAGGATCGAAGGGACGCCCAGTGAGCAAGTCATTGCGGGGTGTGGTGATCGCCATCGATGAATCGGGCGATTTGATCACCGATATTCAACAGGACCAATGGTCGCCACTGCCCCCAGGAGTCACCACGCGCGTGGTGATTGACGGCGAACATGAGACCTTCGGGATTCATCCCCCCGATTCCTCGCTGGAGCCGATGACACTTGCGGCGGTCGGTGAACCAGGGAAACCGCTTCGGATCTGCCTGCTGGGTGACTCTGCTGCGGGGATGCTTGGCGTTCGTCGCGGTGCTTCGATCATTATCCACTGGTAGTCCTTCAACAGGTCCATCCCCAACATCTTCATGGATGAAACCGATCGACTGAAAGACTGGGACCGACATCACCTGTGGCATGCCTTCTCCCAGATGGCAAGTTACGACGGGGCGATCATTCAGTCCGCAGAAGGATGCTGGCTGGAGACAGTCGACGGCACTCGATTGCTGGATGGCGCCAGCAGCATGTGGTGCATCGTCCATGGGCATCGCCATCCGGTGATCGATCAGGCGATCCGCGATCAGCTGGATCAGGTTGCGCAGGTGACGCTGCTTGGGATGAGTCATCCGGTGGCGATTCGGCTGGCCAAGCGACTGGCGGAACTGGCGCCAGGAAAGATGCCTCATGTCTTCTTCAGCAGCGACGGCTCCAGCTCGGTGGAGGTCGCCGTCAAGATGGCCTTCCAGTACTGGCAGCAGCGGCGAACCGGGCGACGTCCGGAGAAGACGACCTATTTGGCGGTCGAGGGCGCCTACCATGGCGATACGCTAGGAAGCGTCTCCGTCGGCGGAATCGCTCGTTTCGTCTCCATGTTCCAGCCGCTGCTCTTCTCCTCGATCCGAGCACCAACCCCAGACACCTACCGTCTTCCACCAGGCATCCCCGAAGACCAGTTGTGCTCATGGTATCTGGATCGCTATCGGCAGCTGATCGCTCAGCACGCGCACCAATTGGCTGCCGTGGTCGTTGAACCATTGGTGATGGGAGCCGCCGGCATGGTGATGGCACCGCCCGGTTTTCTGCGCGGCCTGCGGGAGATCACTCGCCAGTACGAAGTCCTCCTGATCGCCGACGAAATAGCCGTCGGGATCGGACGCACCGGTACCTTGTGGGCGTGCCAGCAGGAAGAGGTGGAACCCGATCTGCTGTGCACCGGCAAGGGACTTTCCGGTGGCTATCTTCCGATTGCCGCGACCCTGGCAACCAGCGAGATATGGGAGGCGTTTCTGGGGGATTACTCCGAATCCCGAAGCTTCTTTCACGGACATACGTTCGGTGGCAATCCTCTGGCATGCGCCGCTGCTCTGGCGAATCTCGAGCTGTTGTTTCAGGAGCAAACGCTCCAGAAACTACCGCTCACCGCCGAGCATCTGGCGATGCGGCTGGCCCCTCTGGCCAGCCATCCCCACGTCGGTCAAATCCGCCAGCGCGGCCTGATTGCCGCCGTGGAACTGGTTGCCGATCGCGCCACCAAGACAGGATTCCCATGGTCCGAGGAAATCGGGAAGAAGGTTTGTCAGGGAACGATTCGCCGCGGCACCTGGCTTCGTCCATTAGGGAATGTGATCCCCATACTGCCGCCCCTGTCGATTGGCACCGAGGAGATCGATCACCTAGCGGATGGGCTGATGAGCAGCATCGAGGAAGTTCTCGGAAAACAGAGAACCGCCGTTTGATACCGGAGTCACATCCACGTCACCCCCTCCCGATGCGAATTGGCCGAGTTGGCCGCTCTACTGGATCGGTAGCTCCACCGGCACTTCCGCCGGATCGACCTGAAGTGGAGGAGGAAGGTCGGTGGCGTCTTGTTGGCTGGTGCTGGAAGGTGGCGACGAAGTTGCGCTTTCGCGACGGTCGATGGCGATCGGAGCGACCGACTCGCCGCTTCCTTGTGCGGTTCGCTGTTGGTACCTAGCCATCGAATCCGGATCGTAGGGATTGGGACGCGCTCCGATCTCGAGCGCTTCCCATGGCTTAGGGAAATAATAAAGCGGAGCGCGGGTTTTGCATCCCGATCCATAAAGCCCAGCGTTGACGTTATCGTGCCACGCCATCGCTTCCTGACTGGTCGGCTCGATCTTCGAAGCCAGATAGCCCCCCAGGTAGCGAGGTCGATTGTAGATTTTCCGGTACGGGACCCAGGCCTGATAGAGTGGATGTGGGATCAGATCGGGCCGAGGATCGGCTGGATCGTAGGGGCGATGCACCTGCGCCTGGCAATGACTGGCCAGGAAGAAAACCAAGGACCCTGCAACTGCAAGCATTCTTTTAACCGTCATGGCAGCGATCCCTGTGAAGCCTCACGATCGATACAATCCAGAAGGTTTATCGGCAGAGCGATTGGATGCCTGCCAATGAAAATGATCAACTTCCTCTAAACCGTGGTGGCTGGCTGATTCCTGGAAGGCAAGGGGTCGATAGAGCGGAGAGGCTGGCTCTGCGGCCAAGCGGGGTAGGGCGGAACGGGAACTGGGCGGATCCGCAGGGCATATTTGGGCCGCCAAGAAGGGCATTTTCAGCTGGGAAGCGCGCTCGGATAAGATTCCAGGCGGCGTGGCTGCCAGCGGGATTTCGAGCGATCGGGAGAAGGGGATGAGCATGCAGCGAAAGAGCGGTTGGATTGGAGATCGACCAAGTTCCAGATCGTTGCTGCGTTGGCTGCTTCTGGTACTGCTCTGGGGAGGAGCCGCGATGATGGTCGGACCAGAGTCCCTGCTGTATGGGCAGGACGATTCCGAGGATCGGTACCGCGCGGCCCGCAAAAGGTTGCTGGAGGATGTGCTCCAGCCGGGTGGGGTGCGTGAACCGAAAGTGCTGGAAGCGATCGGCAACACACCGCGGCATGAGTTTGTCGATGCCTCCCAACGGGACAAGGCCTATTACGACATGGCCTTGCCGATCGGAGAAAGCCAGACGATCAGCAGTCCCTACATCGTCGCCGTCATGACCGAAGCGCTCCAAACCGCACCGACCGACCGCGTGCTGGAAATCGGTACCGGCAGTGGCTATCAGGCCGCGGTGCTCAGCCCTCTGGTCAAAGAGGTCTACACGATCGAGATCGTCGAGAGCCTTGGACTGAAGGCAACCCAGCTACTGAAGAGGCTTGGGTACACGAATGTCTTCACGCGAGTCGGCGATGGCTTCAAGGGCTGGGAAGAGGTAGCCCCCTTCGACAAGATCATCGTCACCTGCTCGCCCGAGAAAGTCCCCGAGCCCCTGGTGGAGCAGTTGGCTGAGGGGGGACTGATGGTGATCCCCGTGGGAGAACGGTACCAACAGAGCCTCTATCTGATGCGCAAGCGGGATGGGAAGCTGGAGAAGGAGGCGCTGCGTCCCACCCTTTTTGTCCCGATGACAGGTCAGGCCGATCAATTGCGCGAAGTGCGCCCGGATCCATCCAACCCGCAGCTGGTCAACGGAGACTTTGAACTGCCACTGGATAATCCCGAGCATTGCCCGGGGTGGTACTACCAGTTCGGGATGCGGGTCGAGTCAGATCCCGACGCACCGGAAGGACCACAACACATCGTCTTTGAGAATGATGTTCCGCATCGGCCCACCCTGCTGCTGCAGGGGATGGCACTGGATGGGACGTTGGTCCGGAAGGTTCGTCTATCGACCTGGGTTTCGACCACGCAGACGAAGACTGGAGGGGGACCGGAGGAAAAGGCAGCGATCGTGCTCCAGTTCTTCGATAAGGATCGCAATCGCATCGGTTACTATTTCCTCGGTCCTTTCCTAGGGACCAAAAAATGGCATCGAGAGCAGCGGGAGTTCGAGGTGCCGCCCAACGCAAAAGAAGCGATCGTTTCGATCGGGATGTTCGGAGGCACTGGTATCGCTCGTTTTGATGGTGTGAAACTGGAAGTGGTGCGGAATCGTTAGAAAAACTTCCTCCCCCTTTTCTGCCAGGGGGACAATCCATGGTCCGACTGGGGCCATCGCTGGAAAGCGATGGAAGCGTGAAACTTTTCCCCCTGGGAAGGCGTCTAGGAAGTAGTCGGCCCGTTCCGATCGCCGAAATCCATCCCCTTGGTACGGTTTCTCGCTGGAAAGCCCTGGCCGAGGCAACCACAATGGGAGGGGATCGGGCCATGAGACCCCCGGTGGGGCTTTCGACCGCTGGCGCCATGCTCTGGTGCCGCGATGGTTCATGCGATGAACAGGCAAGAGGATGGGAAAAGGAGCGGGAGACAGATGGCCCAAGGGATGGCGAGCGATGCGCGGCCGCTGAGCGACGATGATGTGCAGGCGATCGATCGGCTTCGAGAGGCCTATCGGGGACTGAAGCAGGAACTTTCCCGCGTGATCGTCGGGCAGCAGGAGGTGATCGAGCAATTGGCGATCTGCCTTTTCGCAAGGCGGCACGCGTTGCTGATGGGGGTTCCAGGCCTTGCCAAGACGCTGCTAGTCAGCAAACTGGCCCAGACCCTGTCGCTGGAGTTCTCTCGAATCCAGTTCACCCCGGATCTGATGCCGATGGACATCACCGGCACCGATATCCTGCAGGATACCCAGAGCGGTCGTCGGGAATTCGAATTCGTTCGAGGCCCCCTTTTTGCCAACATCATCCTGGCCGACGAGATCAACCGCGCACCACCGAAGACCCAGGCCGCGCTGTTGGAAGCGATGCAGGAACAGAAGGTCACCGTCGTCGGAAAAACCTTTTCGCTGCAGTCCCCCTTCCTGGTGCTCGCGACCCAAAACCCGGTGGAACAGGAAGGTACCTACCCTCTTCCGGAGGCGCAGTTGGATCGCTTCATGTCGCTGATCGAACTCGATTATCCCTCGGAGCAGGAGGAGATCGAGATCGCCAAGACGACCACCGGTGGCGAGTTGCCAGAGCTGAAGGCGCTGATGCATGCCGATGAAATCCTGCAGCATCAAGCATTGGTCCGGCGCGTGCCGGTGCCCGACCATATCTACACCTATGCCGCACGGCTTGTCCGCAAGACGCGGCCGCAGGGTTCCACCGCACCTCAGTGGCTGAAACCTCTGGTAGCTTGGGGGGCAGGCCCGCGAGCGGTCCAGAATCTGATCCTGGGCGCCAAAGCGCGGGCAGCTCTGCAAGGGAGTTATCTGGTGCGTCAAGAGGATGTCGAGCATGTGGCTGTCCCGGTGCTCACCCACCGATTGATCACCACCTTCGCCGCCCAGGCCGAACAGATTGGTGCCAAGGAAATCGTCGCCCGACTGGTTCAAGAATCGACCCAGGAAGGTGCGGACTGAAACGGCTGCCCTGGAGCGGCAACCAGCGAATCGCTCTACGGTTTTCCGGAGCCGCTGGTTCCCTGCGTGCGGCGATCAAGGCGCCCAGTGGCTGGAATGCAGAAGGGTGAAAGCGGATGCTGACGGAACGCAAAGCGAGGAGTTTCCTCGACCCCAAAATCCTGGCGAGGCTTTCCAGCCTGCCGCTCATCGCGCGTCGACCGATGCTGGGGCAGGTCTCGGGACGCCATGTCAGCCCCCATCGCGGGGCGAGCGTGGAGTTCGCCGAGTACAGAAAGTACGTTCCTGGAGACGATCTCCGTCGGCTGGATTGGCGCGCCTTCGGCCGATCGGATCGCTTCTACATCAAGGAATTTGAAGCCGATACCAACCTGCGGCTGTATCTCATCGTCGACACCTCCGGGTCGATGGATTTCGGTAGCGTCGGCTGCAGCAAACTGGAATATGCCCGCCGACTGGGAGCCGCCCTGGCCTACCTAGCGGTGCAGCAGGGGGATTCGGTGGGGCTGACCTGCATCGCCGACAAGAAGGTGCAGAATCTCCCAGCCCGCCGCAATCCCGCTCACCTGACCGTCCTTTTCGATCAAATGGAGCAGGCCAAGTGCCAGGGTCCGACGCGGCTGGACGAACTGCTGCATGAACTGGCAGAAACAACCAGGCAACGGTCCCTGATGGTGATCCTCTCCGACTTTTTTCTCGATGCGGAGCAGTGGCGGGGCTGCTTTGAGCACCTTCGTTTTCGCAAGCACGATGTTGCTGCATTCCATCTCCTAGATCCGGAAGAGATCGATTTCAACTTCCAGAGACCCACCCGTTTCCTAGACATGGAAGGTGGACCGGCCATCTTTGTCGAACCCAGCGAGATCGCGCAGCGTTACCAGCGCGCCGTGGGTGAGTACCTCGAAGCGATTCGCCGCATTGCCCTAGAGACAGGGGTTGACTACCATCGCGTCTCGATCGACCGATCCCACGAGTCGGTGCTCACCGACTTCCTGGTAGCGAGGAACCGAGGGAGCGGTCGTCGATGAGTTTTCTACAGCCTTGGCTTTTGGCATTGCTCCCTTTGCTTCTGGTTCCGCTGATCATTCATTTGATCAACCAGTGGCGCTATCAGACCAAGCGATGGGGAGCGATGATGTTCCTCCTGACCGCCAACCGCATGGCGCGCGGGTATGCCAAGTTGCGGCAATGGCTGATCCTGGCTGCCCGAATGGCTGCCATCGCTGGCCTGGTGTTCGCGATCAGCCGTCCCCTGGCAAGCGGACTGATGGGGATGGCCGCCAGCGGACGCCCCGATACGTCGATCGTCCTGCTGGATCGTTCTCCGAGCATGGAAGCCAAAAGCTTGGGAGGCGCAGAGTCCAAACTGGAGACGGGGCGTCGTCAACTCCGACAAGCCCTCTCCACGATCGGCTCCAAACGCTGGGTGCTGGTCGATTCCGCAACGGATCAACCGCGGGAGTTTGAGAAACTGGAAGGGCTGCTGGAATCGCCTCAGACCGAGCCGTTTGGGGCTTCCAGCGATATTCCCGGAATGCTTCAAAAGGCAGCGGCTTATCTAGCCGCCAATCGACCAGGACCAACCGAGATCTGGATCTGTTCCGATCTTCGCACCAGCGACTGGCAGCCAGATAGCCCGATCTGGTCGGTGGTGCGCGAGCAATTGCTGCAGTTCCCCAAAAATGTTCGATTCCACCTGATCGCCTACCCGGATGCCGCCACCGACAACCGCTCGATCCGCGTCACCTCCGCTCGTCGCGAACGAACCGCGCAAGGCATCGATCTGGTCCTTTCCTGGGTGGTGCGGCGCGATAGCGTCGAGGGGAAGAACGATCTTCCAGCGATCCAGATCCCAGTAGAAATCGAAATCGAAGGGAGCCGGTCGCAGGTGGAGATGGAAGTAGCCGGTCCACAGGCGCAGTGGAATGAACATCGGATCCGCCTGGATGGCGACACCCAGCGCGGATGGGGGAAGGTATCGATCCCCGCGGATGCCAATCCAGCCGACAACACCTTCTACTTCGTCTTCGACGCGCCACCGCCACGACGAGCTCTCCTGATCTGCCAGGATGATGCCGCGTCCGCTCCTCTGGCGCTGGCGGCCGGGATCCCACCCCAGACCGAACAGCAAAGCGATGCCCAGCAATTGCCGTGGGGTGACACCCAGTCGATCGATTGGCAGGAGGTGGGACTATTGATCTGGCAGGGGACGATGCCGCAGGGAGATCGCGCTAAAGAAATCGAACGATTCGTCTCCTCCGGAGGTAGCCTGATGCTCTTCCCGCCGACCGCCGAAAACTGGAATGCCGGCAACAGCGGCACCCCCTTTCTTGGAGTTCAGTGGGATGCCTGGAAGCCACTGCAACCGGTAGCCCTGATCGATCAGTGGCGGGGCGACAGCGATCTGCTTGCAGCCACCCGGTCGGGTGCCGCGTTGCCCGTCGGCCAAATCGAATTGTCGGGGATCGGTACCTGGAAGGGAGACGCGGTTGCACTGGCCAGCCTTGCCGATCGCACTCCGGTCCTCTCCCGAATCCCTACCGATCGCGGCTCCGTCTACCTGTGTAGCGCATCCCCCTTGGAATCGGACTCCAATCTCGCCCGGCAGGGAATCGTCCTCTACGCGATGATCCAGCGCGCGATCGAACAGGGAACACTATCGCTAGGTCGCACCCGAGGTATCGATGCGGGATCGCTTGCCACTTCCTCCCCTTCCAACATCGACCTGGAAGGATGGCAGGCCCTTGGGATTATTGGCAGCAGCCTTTCGAGCGAGATTGGGTTTCAGCCAGGGGTGTTTCAGTCGGAGAAGAATCTGATCGCCATCAATCGATCCAACCTGGAAGACCAGCCCGACTCGGTCTCCCCCGAACAGATCGACAAGCTGTTTGAAGGTCTGCCACTGACGAAGGTCGAGCAGAAGACGGGATCGGCCAGCAGTCTAGTGCGCGAGGTGTGGCGGCTGTTTGTGATGCTGATGATCGCCGCCCTGATCGCTGAAGCGATCCTTTGTATGCCGCGGCGACCGGTAGCCAAGGAGGCGCTGCGATGACCGAGCGGGAGTTGGTACTTCAGTGGACCCCATGGACGCTGGCGTTCAGTCTGCTGTGCTTTCTCGTGACCTTGGCGATCAGCTGGGAAGCGATGCGGCGCTGGCAATTTCGACCAAAGATGGTCGCTCTAGAACTGCTTCGCCTGGCGCTGGTTGGGGGCGCCCTGCTGTTGCTCAATCAGCCCGAGTGGGTGGAGCGATATCGGCCAGACCAGAAGCCAGCGATCGTCCTGCTTGCCGATACCTCGGCCAGCATGGAGACGCGCGATGTGGTCGAGGGGATTGCCGATTCGACGGAGGGTGCAGCAGTCGGTGGAATGAATTCCCAGGCGCGGACTCGTCGGGAAGCGCTCTCGCCTTGGATCGACCCAACGGCCTGGGATTCGCTCCGTGAACGCTTCGATGTCCTGATCGAGTCCTCCAGCGACATAGCGAAGGAATCGCAAGACGACTCGAAAACCACCGACAGCAAGCAGGCAGGATCATCGACGCGAGGGGATGCGGCAACCGATGACCGTGCCGGGACCAACCTGCACGACCTGCTGGTCTCCGCACGTCAGCGTCACCCCAACTTGCAGGCGGTCTTGCTTGCCAGTGATGGCGACTGGAATCAAGGACCGGCTCCCGTGCAAGCCGCTCTACAGTACCGAACGGCAGAGACGCCCATCTGGACCATCCCCCTAGGAAGCCCCTCTCGACTTCCCGACCTGGAACTGCTCAGCCTGGATGCCCCCACCTTTGGAATCGCTGGGAAGGCCGTTCGCATTCCGTTCACGATCGAAAGTTCCCTGCCTCGTGCGATCGCGGCCAAGGTGATCCTCAAGGCCAGCGACGGCCAGGAAATTGCCCATGACCTTCGGATCGCCCCCATGGGACGAACCAGTGACGCGGTGGTGTGGAAGCCAGAAGGAATCGGCGATTACACGTTGACGCTGGAGGTCCCTCAGCAACCTGGCGAAGTCATCTCGGAGAACAACAGCAAGACCGTCCCGATCGCTATCCGCGAGGAGAAACTGAAGGTCCTGGTTGTCGAATCGTTGCCGCGATGGGAGTATCGCTATCTGCGGAACGCTCTATCCCGCGATCCAGGTGTCGAGGTCAGTTGCCTGCTGTTTCACCCCGGGCTTGGGAAAGTCGGCGGTGGCAACAAGGACTACCTCCAGGCGTTTCCTGAGACTCTGGAAGCGCTGGCCGCATACGACGTTGTCTTCCTCGGCGATGTCGGCATCGCCGACGGCCAACTGACCGTCGAACAGTGCCGTCTGCTCAAGGGGTTGGTCGAGCAGCAGGCGAGCGGCCTGGTGTTCATGCCTGGCTGGCAGGGGCATCAGTCCAGCCTCTTGGAGACGGAGCTAGCCGACCTCTATCCGGTGCTCCTAGATCCCGCCCAACCGGAAGGCTGGGGGACTCGGACCCCCAGCCATTTTGAGTTGACCGAATCGGGTCGTCGCAGCCTGCTGACCAAACTGGCCGATACGCAGGACGAGACGACAGCCGTCTGGGAGAAACTCCCTGGCTTTCAGTGGTATGCTCCAGTGCTCCGCGCTAAACCGGGCAGCGAGGTCCTTGCAGTCCACCAGGAAGCCTCCAACGCTTTCGGTCGCATTCCCCTGCTGGCAACCCGTACCTTTGGAAGCGGCAAGGTCCTTTTCATGGGCACCGATGGAGCATGGCGTTGGCGCAAGGGGGTGGAAGATCTTTACCACTATCGCTTCTGGGGCCAGGTGGTTCGCTGGATGGCCTACCAACGCAACATGGCCAAAGGGGAATCGATGCGGCTGTACTATTCGCCCGAGCAGCCCCAGGTGCGGCAGACGATCTCCCTGCAGGCCAACGTGATGGACCGTACAGGGGAACCGATGCAGCAGGGGGACGTGCGGGTTCGGATCGAATCTCCCTCAGGACAGACCGAAGGGATTCGCCTGGCGGCCCAGGGAGGCGAATGGGGGGCCTTCGCGGGACTCTGGACCGCCAACGAGCCGGGGCCCCATCGCGTCACCCTCCGATCGGATGCCACCGATACCACCCTCGAAACAACGATTTTTGTGCAAGGATCGGCGCTGGAACAGATCGGCAAACCAGCCAGGCCCGAGGTTCTCGAGGAACTTGCCCGAGTTTCCAAGGGAGAGGTGGTACGATGGAACCAACGGGACAAACTGATCGAGTCACTCCAGAACTTGCCCCAACCCCCGGATCAACTGCGGCGATTGCAGCTTTGGAGCAATCCTTGGGTCGCAGGAATGATGATCTCGGGTTTGGCCATTTTCTGGATCAGTCGCAAATGGCTAGGATTGTTCTAAGTGAGCGGGTAGATCGGTGCGAGGACGCACAGACCCACAGGAGCTATCGTCGATGCAACAACGCAACGATGCCAATCGCTGGGCAATCCCTCCTACGCTGCAGGCCCAGTTGCAGCAGTTTCGCACCTACGTATGGCGCACCAAGCTGCTGGAGGCGTGCGGTCTGCTGTGCACCGTGATTCTTCTGGGCTATGCCCTCCTGTTCGCTTCCGACCGCCTGCAGGATACCACCCCTGCGATCCGTTGGCTGCTTTGGGGTGCCGCCTTGGTGTCGCTGATCTGGATCCCTTGGGTCGTCTACCGCTGGGTGTGGCGTCAGCGGACATTCCCTCAACTGGCCCGACTCCTGCGACGCCGCGACCGCCGCATCGGCGACCCGCTGCTGGGGGTGATTGAGCTGGCGGAAGACCGCCAGGAGCAGCAGCGGTCCCCCGCACTGGTAGCCGCTGCCTTACGGCAGGTAGCCGAATCCGCCCAGGGACGCGATTTCACCAATTCGGCCCCCAGACATCATGCTCGACAGTGGCTGGGCGCCGCAGGAGCTCTGGCCGCACTGGCGATCGGACTGCTGGCGCTCTTTCCGGAAGCTGCCGCCAACGCGTGGCAGCGGATCGCCTTTCCCTGGAAGAAAATCCCTCGCTACACCTTCGCCCAGTTGCAGCCGCTTCCCGATCCTCTGGTGGTGGCGCATGGAGAGCCATCCAGGCTGGATGTAGCGCTGTCCGAATCGACGCGCTGGAAGCCGGCCGAGGCGACGGCAAGACTGCCCTTCCACCCCGATCGCCGCTGGCCACTTCAGTCCAATCGCTACTCGATGGAACTCCCCGCCCTGACCGCCGATACCTCGCTGGAGGTCCGTGTTGGCGATCAAAGCAAGAGTCTCCAGGTGATCCCCAAGCTGCGACCAGTGCTGGAGCAGATCGAAGCGAGCATTCAACTGCCTGAGTACCTTCAAATCGCAGAACCGATCCAGCGCGATGCCCGCTCCGGATCGGTCCAGGCCGTCACTGGATCCAGCGTTCAGGTCCGTGCCACCGCCTCCAGATCCTTAACATCGGCCACTATCGATGGGCGGGCTCTGCCGGTGGAGGACCGCCAGTTTCTATCGCCACCCCGAACGGTTGAAGGGGAGTCGATGCCCCCCTGGGTGCTGACCTGGAAGGATGCCGACCAGCTGGAAGGCAGTCAGCCATTCGAGCTGAAGCTGCTTCCCAAGGCGGATGACGCGCCGACGATCTCGGTCGAAGGGCTGCCGCGTCAGGCAGTAGTGCTGGTGACCGAGCAGATCAATTTCCAGTTTCTTGCGGGAGACGATTTCGGGGTCCGCCGCGCCGGGATGGAATGGAAGGGGGTGCCCAGCGAGCTGGTGGGCCAGCCCGCCGCCGGAGAACAGGTCCTGGCGGCCGGCGGTCCGCAGCAGACGGCGATGCAGTGGCAAGGAGTCTTCAACGCCAACGACTGGAAGATCGAGCCTCAGGCGATCGAACTGAGAGTTTGGGTGGAGGATTATCTCCCCGAACGGGGCCGAATCTATTCGCCTCCCCACACCTTCTTCGTGCTCTCGGCCGACCAGCATGCCATCTGGATCACCGAACAGCTCAGCAAGTGGCACCGTCAATCGCTCGACGTTCGCGACCGAGAGATGCAGTTGCACGAAACCAACAAGCAGCTCCGCGCCTTGGAGGGCAAGCAGCTCGATCAGCCAGATGCTCGACAGATGCTGGAGACTCAGGCCGCCGCGGAAGCCGCCAACGGAAGGCGTCTGGCACAGCTGACCAAGGTGGGCGAGGAACTGGTGCGGCAGGCTGCCAGAAACTCGGAGATCCAAGCCGATCAGCTGGACCGCTGGGCCGAAATGCTGCAAGTGCTCGAGGAGATTTCCGGCGATCGCATGCCAGGGGTCGAAGAACTGCTGAAACAGGCAGCAAAATCCAAATCATCCATTGCGCAAAATGCCAGCCCGCCCCCTGGACCTCAGGCAGGTCAGCAACGCGATCCATCGGGGGGCAGCCAGCCATCTCCCGAATCGATGCAGCCACCCGATCCAGAATCGGCGAAGATGCCATCGATCGGCGATCAGGAATCGTCGCAACGAGCTCCTGACGATCCGAAGGATGGAAAGGAAGGAAAGCCAAAACCACCCAAGGACTCTCCACCCAGCCGTCTTTCGCTTCCCTCCACAACCATCGCCTCCTCGGATGCGGAAGACGAGCAGGAGGATCAGGAGCCATCCGAAGCACAGCCCAAGGTGCAGCAGGCCGTGGAGAAGCAGCGGGAGCTGCTGACTGAGTTTGAAAAAATCTCAGATGAACTCAATCAGGTGCTGGCTAACCTCGAAGGCAGCACCCTGGTCAAACGGCTCAAGGCAGCCTCCCGGGAGCAACTGCAGGTAGCCAATCGACTGAACGATCGCATCCAGGCGTTCTTTGCTCAAAGCAGCCATCTGGAAGAAGCCGATCGCCGACTTCTGGCTTCGCTCACCGATGTCGAGGGACGCAGCAGCCAGTCGATCTCCAACATCATGGATGATCTGCAGGCCTACTTCGATCGTCGACGGATGAATCAGTTCAAACTGGTGCTTGATGAGATGCGCAGCAGTGACATTCTGGCCGCGCTTCGGACGCTGGGAGATGAGATCCCCAAGGAACAAGGGATGTCGATTGCGCAATGCGAATTCTGGGCAGACACCCTGGATCGTTGGGCCGATGATCTGGTCGATCCGACTGCCAAAGGAGAGTCGACCGACTCCGAAGGAAAATCGAAAGACAGCTTGCCTCCTGGGATCATTCTCGAGGCGCTGCAGATCCTAGAGGCGGAGGTGAATCTGCGGGAAGAGACGCGCGTCGCCGAACAGTCGAAGGCGGCGATCGAAGAGGAGGAACACCAGCGGCTTGGGCAGCAACTGGGCGACAAGCAGCAAGGACTGCAGACTCGCATTGCAGACCTAGTTAAGCGGATCCAGCGACTGCCGGAAGCCCAGGAGAATTTTCAGGATGAACTCGATCTGCTCGGTCAGGTCGAAACCGTCATGGGGGATGCCAGCGGAGTACTGGCTCTTCCCAACACCGGTCCTGAGGCGATCGCGATGGAGACCGAGGCGATTGAGCTTCTTCTGAAGTCGAAGAGAATCAACCCGAAATCGGGCGGAGGTGGTGGTGGCACGGCGCCCGGTGGTGGTGGCAAAGGGGACACCAAGGACTCAGCCCTCGCCTTGATCGGCACCGGAATCAATCCACGGGAATTCAGGGAATCGCGCGAGATCCAGCAGGCGACTGGAGAACAGGCCAATCCGCTTCCCGAGGAATTTCGCGCCGGACTGGACGAGTATTTCAACCGACTCGATCGAGACCGACCATGACGATTCCACCACTGGCAAGTCGATCGCTTCTCATCGCCTTCCTTTTGGCTGTCTCTGCCAATGTGCTGCTGGCGCAGGATGCCGATCCCCCCAAACCTGCAGCGGACCAGAAAGAAGCAGCGATTCAGAAGATCGAGCAGCTGTTTGGGGAAGTGGAAGTCGAGTTGGAGGTTCGCAAACCCCAGCCGAACCCACCTCCTGTAGCAGCGGAAGAAGGGAAAGAGGAAGAAGACCCACAGGAAGCTCAGGGTCCCGAAGCGCTATCGATTCAACGACTAGAGAAAGTGCTGCGGGTGGAACTGGCGTTCTTGCGACGCGTCGTCCAGCTTGATGAGCAGCAGGAAAAGCTGTTGGCCCAGTTCGATCGAAAGTGGGTAGCCAAGAAGGTTTCGGTGCAGAGAGATCTTCGGGGTGGCGGCGCCTTCCTGCAGGTTGGTCAGGATTTCCCCCAGCCGCATTCGGTGATGCAGCGCGCCGTGCTCCGCGCGCTCGACAAAGAACTGGCAACCATCCTCCAGCCCCAGCAGAACGAAGCGTATCAGGTGGAGCGAAAGGTGAGGTCGAAGTTCGTCAGCCAAGCGTCGGTCGATGCCATTCTGGCTCTCCTGGACGATCAACTTTACCTGGAACCTTCGCAGCGCGATGCGATCCGAAAAGATCTCGAGAAATCCACCAACATCGACTTTGACCCAAGATTCCTGATGACCAATCGCCGCTACCTTCCGATGCTTCCCGATTCCGCCATTCTCAAGCACCTCGATATCGAACAAAAACGGATCTATCGCTCGCTGCAGAAAGTCTCCTTCGGGATCTCCCAGGAACCCGACCAGGAGGTGATCGAAAAATGATTCGATCCTGGCGGCCAATGCGATGCGCCTACCGATGGCTGGGGGTCCTGACCCTGGCGATCGCTTTGGGTGCGCTGCCACTGCCGTCGCTTCGGGCGCAGGCGCTGATTGTCCAGAATCCAGGTTGGTTCGAATCGTGGGCATTCCAGGGGCAACCGGAACCGGAGGTGCGCCGGCAGTTGCTAAGCCAAGTCCAGTTGCAGCTCAAGGCGATGGAGAAGCAGTGCTCACTGACGGCTGATCAAAAGCAGAAACTGGAAACAGCCGCACAAGGAGATATCGCCCGCTTCTTTCGCATGGTGCAACTGGCAAGACTGAAGACCGAAGGGATGCAGCCTGATCAGGAACACATGCAGCAGATTCAACAGGCCCTCTCGCCGGTGCAGAACAAGTTCATCGGGGGCCTTTTCAAGAAGGACTCGTTGCTAGAGACGGTGACTTCCGCCACCTTGACCCCAGACCAGATGGCTTCGTGGCGACGCTATCTTCAGGAACGGCTGGAGAGGCGGTATGCGACCGCGATGGCGATCGAGCTCTCTCGGTTGGAACAGAGATTACCGCTGACCAGCCGACAGCGGGAGGCGATCCTGGAGAAGGTTGCCAGTCGCTGCAAGGGTAGGTCGATCAAGGACGATCAACGCCTGATCGCCTTGGTGGAGGCGGCCTTCTATTCCATTCCCAAAGAGGATCTGGCCCAGGTCCTTGATCCGCCCCAACTGGCCCTCCTGCAGAAGGAATCGCAATCCCATGCGGGCATCATCGAAATGATGAAACAGGAAGGCTTCGACTTTGAAGCGGTCCGTGACACCCAGGTGGCACCACCCGATCCCACGCAGGAGAAACCGCAGTGAATCCCATCCTCCGAGGTTGCTGTCTGCTGCTGATCGTCCTGGCAACAAGCCTGATGATTCGCGGACCAGTCCATGGGCAGACACCCGACGCAGGTGGTGGCGATACCGTCCCACGCGATGTGCGCGAGATGTACGATCGCGGACTGCAGTATCTGGTCAAGACTCAAGATGAGACGGGGGCATGGACGCAGGGAAGCGAGATGGGCGGGGGATCAACCGGTCTTGCGCTGATGGCGCTTCTGGCATCGGGTGAGGATCCGAATTTTGGAATCTACAGGACCCCTATCCGCAAAGCGATCCGCTCGATCCTGCAAAATCAAAACAGTGAAACCGGGTACGTTGGCAACAGCATGTACCATCATGGATTCGCGATGTTGGCTCTGGCCGAAGCCTATGGGACGGTCGACGATCGCGATCTGTGGGAAGGGAAGCGGGGACAGGGAGCAACTCAGCGGACGATTGGCGAAGGGCTGGAACTCGCGGTGCGTTGCGCGCTGACCAGCCAGAAGAAAAATCCACTGGGTGCTTGGCGTTACTCCCCAGATGCTCGCGATGCCGACACCTCGGTCAGCGGCGCGATCCTGATGGGGCTGCTTGCAGCCCGCAATGCAGGGATCGAAGTCCCCGATGAAGCGATCGATAAGGCGATCGGCTACTTCAGCAGCATGACGGGCCCCAGCGGCATCGTCGGCTACTCGGGTGGCTTCGATGGCTTCGGCGAATCGCTCGCTAGGTCCTCCATCGCCACCCTCGTGTTTTCAATCGCCAAGCGGAAAGATCTCAAACAGTACAAAGCAGCGCTCGGTTACATCGACGACCAATTGGAAGGATCGGCATCCAGCTGGCCAGAGTACGCACGCTACTATCAGGCCCAGGCGCTCTTCCAAGGAAACGTCGATCTGTGGCGCAAATGGAATGCCAGTACGATTCGCCAACTGAAGTCGATGCAGAAAGAAGATGGCAGCTTCACCGGACAACTCGGACCCACTACCAACACCTCGATGGCCCTCCTGGCCCTGGCGCTCAACTATCGGTTCCTGCCGATTTACGAGCGATGATCGAAGGAAGATGTAAGACCATGCCGATCGATTTTTCCAAAGCCCTTGTTTCTCCCCAAGCCCTGGAATGGCTATGCCGATCCTGCAAGCGATCGATCCCAGCGATGCTGGTGATCATCGCGGCGTGGTTGCTAACGCCCCTTTCGGCGCAGGAAATCCCCGCCACAGCCCAGGCAGCAACCGGCCAGGCAGCAACCGGCCAGGCCCGCCTGAGGCTCAAGAGTGGTGATTTTGTCGAAGGTCAGTTGGAACCGGGGCAGGGGGAGGGAATGCTGGGCTGGACCAACCCGCTCTTCCGAGAACCACTTCAGTTTGCGCTGACTGCAGTTCGATCGATCGATGCCCCTGCCGGGGCCACTCCGCGTGTTCCCCACGCGGCTTGGTCGTTCGAGTGGACCGATGGTGATCGGATGTGGGGGGACTGGGTAGCGATCGGTCCACAGGGATGGACCGTCCGCCATCAACTGCTTGGCGATTTGACCATACCACCAGAGCGTCTGCGGCGAGCACAACGGATGGAGACGGGCGAGGTCCTGGTCTACCAGGGCCCCAGTTCGATCGAAGGCTGGAAGGTGCTTGATGAGTCGCTGCCGTGGGTGATGGAGTCGGGGTCGTTAGTTTCGAAAGACCATGGTTCGAAGGTACGCGGGCTGGTTGGCCTGACGCCGCGGGCACAGATCGACGTGCGGCTGTCCTGGGATCGACAACCCAATTTCGTCCTCTCCCTGGGAGTGACAGAGGAACAGACCAGCGCCGGGAAGGCGTTTGGGATTGAGGTCTGGGACGACAAGCTGGCTCTAGTGCGCGACATCGGCGGAAAGGCCGACGCTTCCTACCTGGAAACTCTCGACCGCAAACGCAATGACGCCGAACTGACCATCTTCCTCGACCAACCGGCCGGTCGTGCCACCGTCTTCTCGGCCAAGGGGAAACGCTTGGCCGAAATCGTGCTGCCGACCGAAGCCGCCGAGGCCGGGACGGCGATTCTACTGGAGAACTACGGGCGACAGCTGCGACTGGAGCACCTGCGGATTCAAAAATGGAATCAGACACTCCCCTCCGAACAGGATCGGGAGCAGGACTATGTCGTCGATCGCGCTGGAAAAACCACTCCTGGCTCCATCCCAGAAGCTCAGGCCGGTAACCCCTTGGTCGTTGCGGCCAGGGACGGGAGCCAGACCGTATCGATGGCTTGGGAGGAGTTGAGCGAAGTGGTGGTGCAGCGGGACACCGAACCGCCCACCGAGCCAACCGAAGTCGCGGATTGGGTCCAACTGGAATTGATCGACCAGTCGAGGTGGTCGGGGCGCTGGCTGGGATGCGATGCGGAGGCGATCGTGCTAAAGTCCCCCGGCATCGACCAGCCGCTGAGGATTCCTCGTTCGGCCCTGCTGACACTGCGAGGATCCGAAACACCGTACCAACCCTCCAAGGCGGTCGGCAAAGAAGGCCTCCTCTTGCTGCCCGGTGTGCAGCTTTACGGATCCCTGCTGAACAGCCCTGAGAACTTGCCCGGCGCTTTGTTGTGGCAACCGACAGACTCTCCGCAGCCGCTGATTCTTGCGTCATCGGCTAGCGGCCGGATCGACTACCGGAAATCGGAGAAATGGACCCCACCTTCGCAGACTCCCGGTCGCGTCGTGACCCCTGGAGGTGCCTCCAGCGTCCCCAGTCCACGTCGCGCAACGGTACCGAATCTGACGCTGCGCGATGGACAGCTAATATCCATCCGATCGGTTGCCGTCGATGAGCAAGGGGTCCGGTTTGATGCCGCCGTTGCGGGGACGGCAAACGTCCCTCATGCCCAGGTGCAGTCGCTTGAATTGCGACGCATCCGGAAGGATCGGACCCCTGCGGCCGCCAAGATGGCTCGATTGCTGACGATCCCACGAGCTCGCAAGAACGACCCGCCTTCCCATCTGATCGCATCGGTCGATGGGGACTATCTTCGAGGCAGACTGGTTTCGATGGATGACAAGGAAGCTGTCGTCGAGGTGCGCGGTGAACCGGTAAGAATCGCGATAGAAAAGATCGCTCAGATCGTCTGGCTGCACGATCGCCCCTGGATGGAAGATGCTACCCAGAAGACTCAGCCCAGCCTCACTGCGAGTTCCGCGGACCGACCTCGTATCCATGCGGTCGAACGATCGGGCTGGCGATTGACCATGGACGCCGGTGGTGTCACCGATGGAAGTCTATCGGGCACCAGCCCCTGGCTGGGTGCATGTGAGGTTTCTCTTGCCTCGATCGAACTGCTGCTGATCGGAAACGATGTCGATCTCGTCGCCAAGGACCTGACGGAAAACCCTTGGAAGCTTTCCCTCGCGCCCCCTCCCCGCACCGCCGAAGCCGATGGGGACTCTCCCGACGGCCGAGAGCCAGGCAAAGGTTCGGCACTGATCGGCCGGCCAGCGCCACCGATCCAACTGGATACGCTCGATGGGGAAACTTTTCAGCTCGACAAGCTACGCGGCAAGGTGGTGGTGCTCGACTTCTGGGCCAGCTGGTGTGGTCCCTGCATGAAAACGATGCCTCAGGTCGACGAAATCATCGCAGAGTTTCCAGCCGACCAAGTGGAACTGGTAGCGGTCAATCTGGAGGAACCAGCCGATCGAGCGCAGGCCGCCATGGAACGGCTGAAGCTGAAGACCCGAGTCGCGCTGGATCTGGATGGCGTAGCCGCCCGCAACTACCAAGCTAGCGCCATTCCTCAGACGGTGGTGATCGACCGACAGGGAATCGTCCAGTACCTTTTCGTCGGTGGGGGGCCGACCTTCCTGAAGCAGTTCCGTGAATCGCTGCAACGGGTCGTCGATGAAAAAGGCCCCGAAGTTCCAGCCCCCTGATCGCGTAACGATCTGATCGCATGCGGCGTTCCCTAAGGTACCGGTGCGTCCCGAGGTGGCATCTGGCCAATGCTTCGCCAAGAATGGGGCTGGTCCGACGAAGAAGATCTACGACAATAGCACCTGGTTTCTCGATCCGATCGCTACAAGGGACCATCCGCAGGCCTTCGCCTTCGAACGAAGCTTCGGAATCCAATCACAAGGTGTTGCAGCATGATGCGATGCATCCCATCGAACCTCAGGTTCTTCTGGCCACCCAACACCTGCCTGCTCTGGTTGCTACTGGCCACGGTGCTTGGAACAACTCCTGCCTTGGGAGAAGATCCATCGACATGGCAGGAGATCGCAAACGCAATCAAGGCATTGGAACGGAACGTACCGGCCGGGGAAAATGCGAATGATGCTACCCAGCCGCCTCGATTTCGGGTGTTGGCGTTTCTGGGGAGTGAATGCCCGCTGGCCAAGCTGTATGGATCTAAACTGCGGTCGCTGCGGCAGATCTACCAACCTCGTGGCGTTGGCTTTGTGGCGGTATTCAGCAACCTACAGGATTCGGAGTCGGACATCGCCGACTATGTGAGTCAGCAGACGCTTGGCTTTCCCACGATCAAGGACTGGGACCAGCGAATCGCAAGGCATTTTTCGGTTCAGAGAACCAGCGAAGTGGTTCTTGTCGATGGCGAGGGAAACGTGCACTACCAGGGGCGAATCGATGACCAATACGCCCCGGGCATCCAGCGCAGCCAGCCCACCACCAACGACCTTTCCGTTGCGATCGACCAGTTGCTTTCGGGAGAAGAGGTCGCGCAAGGGAAGACCGAGTCGCAGGGATGCCTGATCAGTTACAGGAAAGGGGTCGATCTTCAGTCGTCTGTCACCTTCTGCCGATCGATCGCCCCGATTCTGATCCAGCATTGCGTGGAATGCCACCGGCCAGGAGAGATCGGTCCGTTCAGCATGAACGATTATGAAGAGGTCCGGGGTTGGGCGGAGATGATGGTGGAGACAGTGGAGCAGGGGAGAATGCCCCCCTGGCATGCTGCCGCCGGAAACGAACCTCTAAAGAATGAAAGGCACTTCCCCCGCCAGTCGCTCGATCTCCTGAAACAGTGGGTGGCGTCAGGTACACCCTACGGAGATCCGGCCGAGTTGCCTACCTGGCCTCAGTTTGGCGACCACGGCTGGCGCATGCCAACCGTTCCTGAGAAAATCATCGCGATGGCCGAGCAGCCTTATGCCATTGCGGCCAAAGGGACAGTCGACTACCAGTACTTTGTCGTCGACCCTGGATTTGAGGAAGATGTCTGGATCTCCAGCGCGGAAATCATTCCAGGCAATCCCGCAGTGGTCCATCATGCGATCGTTTTCATACGCCCCCCCGACGGCACTCCGATGTCGGGGATTGGATGGTTGACCGCCTACGTCCCAGGGCAGAGGTCGACCGCATTCCCAAAAGGTCAAGCGCGACGCGTTCCGGCCGGCTCCAAACTTGTCTTCCAGATGCATTACACCCCCAACGGAACTCCCCAGACCGACCGATCCCAGCTAGGGCTTTGTTTCGCCGATCCTCAGCAGATCACTCACGAAGTCATCACCTTGATCGCGATCGATCAGGATTTTGAGATCCCTGCGGGCCAGTCCGATCATCCCGTGCGCGCCCAGATCGATCTGCTGCCCGAGGGAGGCAGGCTGTTGGCAGCGATTCCCCACATGCACCTTCGTGGCAAGTCCTTCCTGCTCACCGCGCGTCAAGGCAACCAGCAGAAGACCCTTCTGGAGGTTCCCCGCTACGACTTCAATTGGCAGCACACCTATCAGTTTCAAGAACCGATTGATCTCGATCAGGTAGACGGCATTGAGTTCGTGGCCACCTTCGATAACTCCCGCGACAACCCAGCCAATCCGGATGCTGGCCAGGTGGTGATGTGGGGAGATCAAACCTGGGAGGAAATGGCGGTCGCATTCTTTGAGGTTTCCGTGCCTCGCACCGCCGACGGAGAGAACCATCGAGGATGGCGGCAGGCGGGCGGCAGCACGCAGGACACGGCAGCTAGCACACCAAGATCGCCCCAAGTCGACGCCAAACGGTATGCCGATGAGTTTCTTAGGCGATTCGACCGAAATGGCGATGGGGTAGTTCATTTTGCTGAGGCAACGCGCATCGTTCAGGATTATTCGTTCCGAATCATCGACCGCGACAACGACCGACGTGTGACGCGCGAGGAACTGCTGGAAGCTAGCCGCACTCTGGATGGGTGGAAGTGAGTGATCGTGGCATCCAGTAGCGGTCGGACCGGACGTTTTTTTGCCTCCTTCATCGATTACCCACGCATCGGCGTAGCGGTGATTCTGCTGCTGTCGCTGCTGGCTGCAGGAGGCTATCTATGGCCCTCCTGGCCAAAGGACCTGACAAGCTGGTGGAAGGAATGGAACCATCCTGCCAACCCCGAGGAAAGCCAGCGACAGGAGTCCCAGGCATCGGATGGGACGACCCCAAGTCCCTCGCGGGGCCGTCGGCGCGGTTCCGCTATCCGTTCTGGACTAGGACAGGCTGATGCGATCCTGGTGGCAAGAAGCCCCCACTTCTTCTCGCCTCAGGGATCCGAGTCGATCCGCCAAGTGGTTGCACAGCTGGAAGCACTCCCCAGCGTCGCCTCCGTCCAGTGGCTCGATCAGACCCCTCCAGTAAACATCTTCGGACTGGCTGAACCGGTATTGCCACGTTCGAAAGCGACGCAACAGCGATTTGATGTCGCACGCAACAAAGCAACCCAGCACCCGTTGGTGGTTGGCCAAAGTCTCTCGCCGGATGCCCAGACCCTGCTGCTGGCGATCCGGTACAACTGGATCCATGTGCTGGACGAAAAAGACAGCACCGATCGGTTGCTGGAAACCGCACAGCGACAAGCCGATCTCTTCCCAGAAAGCCCTATCCGATTCTCGATCACTGGCCCCGTGCCGATTCGCCTGATGATGATCAGACATCAGGAACGCAATCAGAAACTTTACCAGATGATCGGCTACGGGATGGTGCTGGCGATGGCGATGATCCTCTTTCGAGGACTTTCGGTTGTGTTCACCGTGGCCCTGGCGCCGATCGTAGGAGTCATCTGGACACTGGGAATACTTCGCTATTTTCAGTTGCAGTTGAATCCCTTCAGCGATGTCATTCTTCCGGTGCTGCTGAGTCTAGTGGGCTTCACCGATGGCGTGCACATGATCGTGCATATCCGACGCAAGCTGAGCGAGGGACGCAGCGCCTACGAAGCCTGCCGCCAAACGCTGGAGGAGGTCGGCATGGCATGCTTCCTGACCTCCCTCACCACCGCCATCGGCATGGGCTCGCTGGTCTTTGCCAACCATCAGGTGGTCCGAGAATTCGGCATCTCCTGCGTCCTGGGTGTGACGCTGACATGGATTTCCGTGATGCTGGTGATCCCTCTGATCTGCCGGACCGGTTGGAGTCGCAGGCTGGCGGATGGCACCGAGCGGAATTTGGTCGATGGCTGGATGCCAGGGATCGAAAGGGTCATGGAGTTCTTCCTGGCGCGAAGTCGTTGGGTCAGCCTGCTTTCGATCCTTCTCCTGGGAATTCTGGGAGCAGCGACCTCGACGCTGCGCCCAGACGACCGTCGCGCCAGCAGCTTTCCCAGCGGCAGCCCCGAACAGCAGACATTGCAATGGATGGATGAGTCGATGGGAGGCCTGGATCAATGCCGTATCGAACTGCGCTGGGACGATTCCACGCTGCCATTGCCAAAGATCCTGAAGCTCCTAGAAGAAGTGGAAACCTTTCTCAAAGACCGCCCACTGATCGGCCACCCTCTATCGGTTGCCCGATTGCTGGCATGGCTCCCCGGCGATCAACCCGTCGCCGAAAAAAGCTCGATGATCGATCTGCTTCCACCCCCTCTGAAATCGATGTTGCTCGATGAAGAGAACCAGCGAGCTACGATCAGCTTTCGCGTCCAGGATCTGGGAACTCGCACCTATCAGCCGATCTTCGAGGAGATCGAAGTGATGCTGAGACAGAAGGAGAGAGAGTATCCCGGAGTGGTGTTGACGATGGAGGGAGAGCCGATATGGCGATGGCGCAATTTGTATCAGATTGTCACCGATCTGGTGCAAAGCCTCGGATCGGCCGCGATCGTCATCTTCGGAGTGATGGCCCTGGTCTATCGATCGCTCCGCATCGGGATCATTTCCGTCATCCCGAACCTTCTTCCGCTAGCGGCAGCGGGTGCTTGGATGGCGGCTACCGGCCAGCCGCTGGAGATCGTCAGCGTTTGTGCCTTCACCGTCTGTCTAGGGATCGCCGTCGATGATACGATCCACTTCCTGTCGCGTTATCAGCTGGAGCAACCGAGGCATGCAGACCGCAAAACGACGATCCGGCAGTCGTTCAGCGCCGTAGGGAGCGGGATGGTGATGACCACTCTAGTACTGCTGGCAGGTTTCAGCTCGGTGCTTTTCAGCGACACACGCGATCATCGCGTCTTTGCGTCGCTGGGTGCCATCACAATCGCTGTCGCTCTCCTGTGCGACCTGCTGCTGCTTCCCTGCTTGCTGAACGACTTCGACCGTCCCACCAAGCCCGCAGAGAACCGCTCATCCAATCCGCCAGATGGCGATCCATCCGGCCGATAGCTCAGGATAGGGATGCATGGCAGACGGCGAACATTTCCCTCGCTGCGATGGCTATCGATTCGTACCATCGTCCGGGACATCGGGCCGCCCCAAAACCCGAAATACCGCTTACCCCCGTTCTACCCAATCGACCGGTTGCGGCTCAATCTCTGTGGCCAGAGGCGATCCGCAATCCTTGCGGCCGCTTCCTTCCAGACGGCTGATGATTCGGACATGCATATCCTGGTCGCAGAGGATCTGGCAGCTGAGCCGAACACCACTGACACCTCGCTCTCGGAGGATCGTCTGTTCGGCCACCGTCATCTGCTTGGGTTCCCCCGCCAGGAATTCTACCCGGCAGGTGGTACAGCGCGCCTTGCCACCGCAGGCGTGAAGTTGGTCGGTACCCGCCTCCTCTCGCAGGGCTGCGGTCAACCGCTTGCCTGAGGGCACTTCGAACTCCCCAATTCCTTCGACGGTCAGTTTCGGCATGGTATGAAATACTCCTCAGGAAACAGCTGGCCCGCATGGAAGCAGATCGCAGGTGGGGCATTCTGCGGAACGGATTATAGCGATTGTACGGAGACACCTAGAAGTGGGTTGGCCAGGCGAGTCGATGGAGTGCAACGGAGCCCGGGCAAGCACCGGGGAACTTGGATCGTCGCTAGAACCGTCAGAATCATCAAGCTTGGCAGCGACTTTGACGATCCGGGAAACTCTTGCTGGGCGTTCGAGCGGCAGCGAATTAGGGTGGAGGTATATTCAAAGCGGCCTTGAGGATCGCTGAAACATCCAGGCTTGTCGCCACACGGCACAAGCCATTTCCTTCTGAACCGCCAGGAATTTCGTCGCCATGGTGACCAAGCCGACTGCTGAGGGGGTAGCCGATCAATTGACGCGCAATGTAGCGCAGTTTGTCGCCTTTCGGCTCGACAACCAGGACTATGCATTCCGCATCGAACAGATCCAGGAGATCGTGATCCTCAAACAGGTGACGCGAACGCCGCAGGTCCCTGACTACGTCGAAGGAGTCAGCAATCTCCGAGGCGCCATCATACCGATCATCAACCTGCGAAAGCTTTTTGGACTGTCGCCCAAGGAAGCGGACGACGAGACCCGGACGATCGTGGTCAATGTTGGCTCCCGCACCATTGGATGCACCGTCGATACCGTGACGCAGGTGGTGCGAATCTCCGAGGATGCTATTCAGCCTGCCCCCGAAACGGTGACCAGCCACGGAGCGCATTACATCGCAGGTTTCACGCGTGTCGCCGGGACTCTGGTCATTCTTCTGGAGATCGACGAACTCCTGGATCCGGAGAAACTGGACCGTGTGGCACAGGTAGGCCTTCGCGAACTAGGAAGCAGCTGAACATCAACGCAGCCGATGGCTCCGCGATCGCAGGGAAGAATGCAATCAGTCCCCTGGTGGAAGAAGGGTCTGGATCGAGACCCCAACGGGTGGCCTAGGGAAAAGAGAGATAGAAATGGCAAAACGATCGGCAGCCCGGGGAAGCTCCCAAGAAGAGCACAGGGGTGGTGCGGGAGAAGCGACTTCGCTTCCGGGCATGGACGCAAACTCCCTATCTCACGCGGGAATCCAGCTGCGCACCTTCGCCCAGATTGTCGAGAACGTTCCCGTACGGATCATTCTGGCAGATCGCCAGTCGATCATCCGGTACATGAACCCAGCATCCTTTCGGGCCCTCCGTCGCTTGGAGCATCTGCTGCCTTGCCGCGTCGACGAGATCATCGGTCAGTCGATCGATGTCTTTCACAAACGCCCCGAGCATCAGCGGCAGATTGTTTCAGACGCCGGCAACTTGCCCCATCGTGCGAACATCCGTTTAGGAGATGAAATCCTCGACCTGAACGTCACCGCGATCCTGGACGAGGCAGGGCAGTATCTGGGGCCGATGGTGACCTGGGAGGTGATCACCGACCAGGAGCATGCCAAAGATCGGGAAGAACAGCTGAAGCAGGAACGGGAGTCACAGCGGCGAGACACGGTAGAAAAAGTCGAAGCCCTCCTCCACTCGGTGCAGGCTGCTGCGCTCGGGGATCTGACCCGCGAGATCTCGGTAGTCAGCGATGACGATCTGGGCCGACTCGGGAACAGCATGCGGAAAATGTTCGCCGATCTGCGCACCCTGATCAGCGAAGTGATCGAAGCGGCTCATCAGCAGAATGAAGGGGCGAGGACGATCGCCGAGAGCAGCGCCAACCTGAGCGAGGGAGCACAGACGCAGGCGGCATCGGTCGAAGAGGTGACGGCTTCGATGCAGCAACTGCTGGAATCGGTAGAGGTCATCTCCCGGAACGCAAGTCTGGCACGGAATCAGGCCAGTGAGTCGGCAGGCCTGGCAAAAAATGGCGGCGCTGCTGTCGATGAAGCCATCCACGCGATGCAGATGATTCAGAAATCCAGCGAACAGATCAACGACATCATTCAAGTGATTAGCGAAATCGCCAATCAGACTAACCTTCTGGCACTCAACGCCGCCATCGAAGCCGCTAGGGCTGGCGAGCATGGACTTGGGTTTGCGGTGGTGGCAGACGAGGTCCGCAAGCTGGCGGAACGATCCAGCGAGGCGGCTAAGGAAATCACCAACCTGATCAAGGAATCTTCAAGGAGGGTGGAAGAAGGAGCCAGCTTGTCGGAGAAGGTAGGCCAAGCCCTTCGACAAATCGTTCAGGCGGTCGACCGAACCGCCAATGGGATTATCAACATCGCCGCCTCCACGGAAACACAGGCCACCAGCGCCCACCAGGTCAAGCTGGCGATGCGCAGCGTCTCCGAGACGACGGAATCCAATGCCGCAGCAGCCGAACAGATGGCAGCCAGCGCCGAACAGCTGGGCGCACAGGCGCAAAGCCTCCGCGACCTAGTAGCACGCTTCAAAACCTGATCTCCCCGAAGGACCATGCCGCCATGCAATCGCCGCGGTTACCAACTGCCAAGCGATTTGGCACGATGATCCCAGCAATATCGACCGGTGAATTTCCCATGGAACAGGAACGGCTGAACGAAGAACAGTTCGAGAAGTTTCGTCAATTCCTTTACAAGGTGGCTGGGGTGAAGATTGAGCCGACCAAGATCACACTTGCTAGCAACCGCATCCGAAGGCGATTGAAGGCGACGGGGATCAACGACTTCGATGCTTACTATCGCTACCTGACTTCCGTAGCGGGAAAGGCCGAGGTGGCTGGGTTCCTCGATGCGCTGACAACCAACGAGACTTCTTTCTATCGCACTGCAAGCCATTTCGAGTGGTTTTCTGGGCCGTTCCTGGACGACCTAATCGCCAGAAGGAGCCAGGGTCGCCACAGCCCCGCCATCCGCATCTGGTCGGCCGCCTGCAGCTCTGGCGAAGAACCCTACACGCTGGCGATCTGTCTTCAGGAAAACCGCTTGCGACTAGCCGGCTGGCAGTGGTCCATTTTGGGCACCGATATCAGCACCCAGATGCTGGAACGCGCCCGCGAAGGAATCTATCCGTCGCGCGCGGTAGAGGGGATAGATCCGCAAAGATTACGGCGCTATTTCCAGGCCGATAAGAGCGGCCAAAACTGGGTGGTTGGCAAGACGCTTCGGGACCATGTTTCATTTCAGCAACACAATTTGATGGAGCCGATGCGGAGCGAGCCGTTCGACTGCATCTTCTTGCGCAATGTGATGATCTATTTCGATCGCGAATCGAAGAAAAAGGCGTTACAGCATTTGATCGCATCGCTGGCTCCCGAAGGCTACTTGGTAGTAGGCCCTTCCGAAGGTGTTTTCGACATGCTGGATTCGCTTCAAAAACGCTCGACTTTCCTCTATCAGAAACCGTGAAAGACAAGTGATCGTTTGGATTGGACCGGCGGCCTGAGTCGCCTTCGCCAAGAATTGCAAGGTGCATCATGAGTGGTGACGACTTTAAGCTCTCCAGCGGCCTTCCCTCCGAAGAAATGGCTCAGTACCTCCAGATGTTCGTCGATGAAACGGCAGAACAACTGGACGCCGTGGTTGAAGTACTGCTGCAACTGGAGGAGGATCCCACCAACCCCGATCAACTGAACGAGACGTTTCGCTTGATCCACTCGATCAAGGGCTCGTCCGCCATGATGGGCTTGGACAGCATCACGGTGCTGACGCATCACCTGGAGAATCATTTCGAACGACTTCGCTCCGGACTCGCGATGCTCGATCAAGAAATGATGGACCTGATTCTCCGCTGCATCGACTTTTTGCGGGAGTCGGTTTCCAAGCTGCGCGCTGGCCAACCTCTGGCGCCTGCCCCCGAACTGCTGGAGGAGCTGATGACGCGGCTGGATACCGCCGCGACAGCGGAGTCGGGAACTAAATCGGTCTCCTCCAAACCGAAGCCGTTGGCTGATTTGAGCAGCGAGAAGCAGACGGCGGTGTCTATCGATCCGTCCACCGCCACCAAGGAAGACACGGCGAACGATCCGCCAAATCTTCCTCGGAAAGAAAAGCCGTCGACTTCGGCGGAAGAGATTCAGGACGGTCCCCCTTCGGCAGTCGAACAACTGCATGCCGAAGACCAACCCGGAACAACAGCTTCCACTAGCCAGCGCGTGCTGCGCGTGATCGCATACCTGCAGCGAAATATCGAATTGCCGCATTTGAAGGCCGAGCTGATTGCGATGCGCCTGGAGGAACTGGGGGAACTAGCAAAAGTCAGTCCACCTCTGGAAGCCTGCCAGCAGATGGCCTCGCTGGGCACCTTGCAAATTTGGCTGCGCACGGCGGCCACCGAATCCCAGGTACGATCGGCCGCCGATGTGGCCGGTGTGGACCTTTTGGAAATCGAAGCGGTGGGAGATGAATGGGAGGAGCCCGACCAGTCGGTCGCTGCTTCCCCTTCGCACGCTCCTCAGGAAATGGCCACCCGGCCGGCCGAAGCAACGACATCGCATCCTGTAGACGCAGCAAAACCTGTCGCTGCCTCCGCCCACGGCGGGCCTGTCCGGGACTCGTCGAAGGAAGCACCGGAGTCCACGGTGGCCGATCCCAAGTCGAAGGTGGTCGAAACCGTGCGGGTCGACATCGATCGCCTCGATCGGTTGATGAATCTCACAGGAGAGCTGGTAGTCAATCGGGCGAGGTTCCTCCAGCTGGCCAGACAGATGCAGCCTCTTTTTCGTAAATCTGGCCTTCTGGGACGACTCCGGTCGCTGGGCGATCGTCTGCAGGGTATGTCGCAGGAGATCGACGCAGACCACGGCAGCGGCCAGGGGACTGTGTGGGACATTCGAAGAGCCCTCGGGGAGCAGATGGAGGTGGTCGAAGAACTCCTCCAGTCGCTCGATCAAGGCCGCCGTTGTATGGACCAGTGGAATGAAGCGATCGATCAACTGACCCGCGTCTCCAACGGCCTGCAGCAGGGAGTGCTCGACACGCGCATGGTTCCCGTGGGGCCACTGTTCAATCGCTTCAAGCGAGTCGTTCGCGATATCGCCACCGAACTGCGAAAGAAGGTCCAACTAGATATTCGTGGGGAGAAAACGGAACTGGACAAGCGGATGATCGATGAACTGGGTGACCCACTGGTGCACTTGGTTCGCAACGCTATCGATCATGGACTGGAATCGGAAGAAATCCGACGCAAGCGGGGCAAACCAGATGCGGGAACCCTGACGCTGGAAGCGACCCACAGTGGTAACAACGTCCTGATCACCATCCGAGATGACGGTGGAGGAATCGCCGTCGAGAAGGTGCGAGATCGTGCGATCCAGCGAGGATTGGTGACAGAGGCGACGGCAGCAACCTTGACCGATCGCGAGTGGATGCAGTTCATCTGGCATCCGGGGTTCAGCACTGCCGAACAGGTTAGCGATATCTCAGGGCGCGGGGTGGGTATGGATATCGTCAAGACGCGCATCGCGGAACTCAATGGAACCATCGAGGTCGATTCCAGACCTGGGGTGGGGACCACATTTCAGATCCGCCTGCCGCTGACTCTGGCAATCATTCGCAGCCTGCTGTTTCGCCTGCCACACGGGATTTTTGCAGCCCCCATCGAGAATGTGCGCGAAATCGTCTCGGTGCCCAGACGCGAAGTCCTTTCGGTCCATGGCCGCGACTCGATTGAGGTGCGTGGCGAGTTCATCCCGCTGGTGGGGATCGATGACATCTTTGACTGGAACGGTGTAGAGCCACGTCGAACTTCCGAACGGGCCTCCGCAGCGGCAGGGGCAAGGGTGGAAGTGGTGATCCTGACGACTGGCCGCAAGACAATGGGTCTGGAGGTGGACGAACTTCGGGGCAGCCAGGATATTGTGATCAAAAGCCTTTCGGAAAATTTCGTGCCGATTCGCGGTCTTGCAGGGGCCAGTATTCTAGGAGACGGGTCGGTCTGTTTGCTGCTGGATGTGGCAGCGTCGATCGAGCTGGTGCACGATCGCCTGCGCACCCGCCGGCGTATGCCGGTGGAGATGACCTGACAGGCAGTTCTCCGTTGAAAGGATGCCACGATGCTGAATGCAGGCCAATGCGAACATCTGGAGATTCTCTTCCAGCAGGGCGCGGGCGAAGCCTCCCAGGCCCTCAGCCAGTGGCTGGCTCACCCCGCCTCCGTTCGGTTGCATCGCATCCAGCCGCGGTCGCTGCAGGCAGCAACTGAGTCGCTAGGAGCCGATGATCAGGTGATCGGCATGTGCATCATGCAGGTGGCTCAAGGGCTCAGCGGCCAGTGGATCCTCGCTTTCGAAGACAGGGCAGGGCTGCTTCTGGCCGATTTGCTCTTGGGGCATCCTCCTCGAGACGAAGGCCAAGGAAGGTGGGGGGATATCGAACGATCCGCAGCGATGGAAACGGCCAACATCCTGGCCTGCTCGTTCCTGTGCGCGTTGCAGAAGCGTCTGTCCGCCAGCATCGCCGAGGGCGAGCCTCATTCGGAGGATGCATGGCTTCCCTCGCCACCTATTTTTGTGCGCGACTATGCGCCAGCGCTCATGCAATTTCTGCTCAGCCACCAGGCGATCGAATCGTCCCAGGTCCTTGTCGCCCAGACGCAGATGGTGATCGAGGACCGCCAGGTTCAGTGGCACTGGCTATGGATACCTGATGCCGCAGGGCTCCAGATGGCAACCGAATTGCTTCGGGAGACACCATGAATTCGATCGACGCCTCAGGCAAAGGGGGTGGTGCGATCGCCGTGGCGATCGGCGAACTGGCGGTGGCTAAAGCTCCGGCACAGCTGCGCACCTTGTTGGGATCGTGCGTCGGCGTCCTGCTATTGGACCGTCGACTGCAGTTGGTGGGTTTAGCGCACGTCGTTCTGCCGGAATCGCGTGGGGAAGCGGAATTGCCGGGCAAGTATGCCGATACGGCGATCCCTGAACTGCTGCGCCGACTCCACACAATCGCAGGAACTCAGGTCATTCAGCCGGTTGCCAAAATCCTCGGCGGCGCCAACATGTTTCCACAGATCACTAGCAACCAACCGAGTATCGGCGACCAGAATGTGCAGGCTGTCGAACGCGCACTGCAGCAGGCGAGAATCGCCGTTGTCGCGCGCCATTGCGGCGGAACTGCAGGCCGAAGGCTACTGGTCGATGCGGCAAGCGGGAATGTACATCTGGAGATCCTGGGAAGCGAACCGATTCAACTATGAAGACTTCCGAGGGAACGCAAGGGAGCACCCGATGAGTTATCGAGTCCTGATTGTCGATGATGCGTTGATCATGCGATTGAGAATTCAGGAGATCGCAGAACGAGCTGGCTGGGAAGTGGTCGGTCATGCCGCCGATGGACAGGAAGCCTGCGACAAATATACGCGGTTGCGTCCCGCCCTGGTGACACTCGATATTGTCATGCCCAAAATGGACGGCGTCGAAGCGTTGCGAGCGATTCGCGCCAGCGATCCGCAAGCGAGGGTCTGCATGGTCAGCGCTGTCAGTCAGGCTACAAAGCTTAGCGAATGCATTCGTCTGGGTGCGATCGATTTCGTCGTCAAACCGTTCGATGCCGATCGACTGCTGGACCTTTTCGAGAAACAGAAACGGAATGTTTCCGCAGGCGATACGACGGGTAGGGGCTGAAACCCATAGGAAGCGTCAGAGGGACGATATGAGAATCCTGGTCGTGGACGATTCTGCACTCTACCGGACCCTGGTGCGCAATGTCCTGCGCGATATCCCAGGCATCGAGGTGGTGGGAGTCGCCATCGACGGCAAAGATGCGCTGGCCAAACTGGATCAGTTCCAGCCCGACCTCCTAACGCTTGACGTGCAGATGCCCGAGTCCAACGGGCTGGAGGTGCTGCGAGCGATGAAGGCACGCAAGAGTCGGGCTCGCGCCATCATGCTAAGCAGCCTGACCAGCCAGGGAGCTCAGACGACTACCGATGCGCTGCTGGCTGGCGCGTTTGACTTCATCCACAAGCCCAGCAGCACCGATGCGAAAGCCAACCGCGACGCGCTGCACCGGCAACTGACCGAAAAACTCTCCATCCTGATGGCCAGTCAGGCCCCACTGCCTTCTACCGCCGCTCCAACTCGGTCCAGCGTCAACGCCACTGTCGCTCCCCCTTCAATCGCTCGGCCGCCAGAAAATGCTACGAAGGCCGAACGGATCGATGCGGTGGTGATCGGCACCTCGACGGGTGGTCCTGTTGCTCTGCGGGAGGTGATTCCCAAGTTGCCCGGGGATCTGGGGGTCCCTGTCTTCGTCGTCCAACACATGCCCCCCGGATACACTCACTCTCTGGCGCAACGCATCTGCGAGGCCAGCCAGCTACAGGTCATCGAAGGAGCCATGGGTCAAGAGGCCCGGCCCAACACCGTCTACATCGCTCCGGGCGGAAAACATCTTCGGTTGGTTCGGACAGGCGAACGCGTGCGGATCGAAACCAACGAGGATCCACCCGAGCACAATTGCCGACCCGCCGTCGACGTTCTCTTTCGTTCTGCCGCCACCGTCTACGAAGGCCATGTACTGGCCGTAGTGCTGACCGGCATGGGGCGCGATGGCGCCGAGGGATGTCGAGCCATCAAGCGGCAGGGGGGCACGGTTTTTGCGCAACACCCGGATGGCTGCGTCGTTTACGGAATGCCCAAGGCAGTGGTCGACGAGCAACTGGCTGATCGCGTAATCCCGCTGGACCGCATCGCATCCTGGATCGTCCGGGAAGTACAGAAGTGACGAAGTGAAGTCGTCTTGGATCCCAGGTGGTCGCCGGCAGCCGATCACCCGGGCCTTTTACCTTGGACTGCCTGACCGGATGGCTTGAATGAATACCCCCTCAGACCCACCTGCCGTCATCGTCATCGCCGAGGACAGCCGCATCCAAGGAATGGTGCTCAAAAATCGCCTGGAACAGGCAGGCTACATCGCGCATATCGGGGCCGACGGGGAACTAGCATTGGATCTGGTCAGGCGGCATCTGCCCAAGCTGGTGATCTCCGACATCGAAATGCCCAAGATGAACGGCTATGGGCTCTGCCGCGCCATCAAGACCGACCCCTCCCTTCGCCACATCCCAGTGATCCTGCTTTCCACCCTCTCTGATGCAGAAGACATCATCCAGGGACTGGACGTCGGCGCCGACAACTACGTCACCAAGCCCTACGATCCGGCCTACCTGCTGAGCCGTGTCGAGTCGATGCTGACTCAGCCAGTCCAGGACGACCAGCAACCGGCCGGCCCGGAACTGAAGGTGACACTTCATGGCAAAACGTACACGGTCCGTTCCGGTCGACAACAAACTCTCAATCTTCTCGTCTCCACCTTTGAAAATGCCGTCGAGAAGAATCGCGAGTTGCATCGCAGCAACGAACAGTTGACCCTGGCCAAAGAGAAACTGACGCAGTGGAACGCTCAACTGGAATCGCTCAATACCAAACTGGCATCGCTGAATCAGCGAATGACCCACGACCTACACGCCGCCGCTCGTGTCCAGAAATCGCTTTTGCCGAATGAATCCCAGCCGATCCCTGGGATCGAAATCGCGTGGCGATACATCCCTTGCGAGGAATTGGCAGGCGACTTCCTCAACTACGCGCGGCTCGATGAACACCATGTGGCGCTGTATGTGGTAGATGTCAGCGGCCACGGCGCTGCCAGCAGCCTCCTGGCCGTTGCGGTCGGGCGCGTCCTGGCCCCCCAGGCGTCGGCAACCAGCCTGCTGGTGCGACTGGATCCCTTCAGCGGCAAGCCGGTAGTCACCCCGCCCAAAACCGTTGTCGAAGAACTCAATCGCCGCTTCCCCATGGACTCCCAGGGAGGACTTCACTTCACCATCCTCTATGGAGTGCTGGACTTGCGCAACCATCGCTTCAGATACGCCTGCGGCGGACATCCTCAACCGGTCCTGCAACGACCTGGGGAGCCAGCGGAGTTCCTGCCGGGCGAGGGATTGGCAGTAGGATGGGTGGATGACGTCGAATTCGACGAATGGGTGGTCGATCTGAAGCCAGGGGAGCGACTGTTCCTCTATTCGGATGGGATCCCCGAAGCGATGGATGGTCAATTGGCCGAGTTCACCAACGACAAAATGCTGCGCGCGATCGACCAGCACCGCGATCAAGCCATCTACCCACAAGGTGACAGGTTGCTGGAGGATGTCATGGCATGGTGCCAGCCCAATGGTCCACGCGATGATATCTCTCTGCTGATCGTAGAAATTCCCTCGGCCCCCGAAAGCTGATTCCAGCAGGCCAATCGAAAGGTCTTGGCGGCGCTTTGACCGCTTCCGCCCTAAGCGGTAGGATCAAACCAGTTGGATGCTTTCCGCCTGAACTCCGGGCAATGTGCCTCTCAGGCGTGGATGATCTGCCGATCAAGCCGATGGCTTGGATGGGAAGGGGAGATGACACCTACCGCAAAAAGTCGCTCCGGCTGGGTGGCATTTCTTGGAAGCTGGCTGGTGCATGTCGGTTTGCTCCTCTTCCTGGCACTGGTCGGCGCGGTGGGAGGTTTGGAGCAGGAGTCGGTCGTCGATCTGGTGGTCGATATGGACTCCTCCATCGGTCCTGAGGAGACCCTGGAGGTCGGCCAATTCGCACTGTCCTCGGAGGCTCCTGCATCCGTCACGCTGGAAACTCCTTCTCCAGCCACCTCCTTGGATACCGTCCAGCCTCTCGCGCTCCCATCCCTTGACGATTCACTGCCATCACTCCCTTCTGGAATCGGCGGTCTCGCATCCTCCCAGATCGCGCAGGCGGGTGGTGCCCTGGGCGCGACAGGATTGGGAGGGACCGAAGGAGCGGGAACCGGGGCCTCCTTTTTCGGAGTCAGCGCACTGGGAAGTCGCTTTGTCTTCGTCGTCGACAGCTCGACCAGCATGCGTGGGATGCGCTGGGAGTCGGCGGTGGAGGAACTGCAGCGGTCGGTCGAAAGCCTCTCCCCCGATCAGCGATTCGCCGTCATCTGCTTCGACCACGACACCTACCCATTTCAAAACAGTTCCGGCGCTCACGATGGCTACTTCATGGCCAGCCGCAAGTCGCAGCTGAAACTGCGGGCTTGGCTGCGGCACCATGAACTGGGGTATGAAACCTTCCCAGGCGTCGCCCTGAGAATCGCGCTGGGAATGAACCCCGATGCCATCTTCCTTCTATCCGACGGACAGATTCACGATCCATCTTTGGAATGGCTTAGACAGTGGAATCTAGGGTCGGATGGACTGCCCAGGATCCCCATCTACACCATCTCTTTGCACAGCACCCAAGGGGCACAGACGCTTCGGCAGATCGCTCAGGAGCACGGCGGCCAGTTTCGCGCCGTGGGTGGTTGGGCTTCTGAGGCGGTCTTCTCCGAACCCAAGAGCCCCTGACCCAGATGGGGTGCTTTGCCTCCTAAGACATTGGCATCCTGGTCGAAGGCAGCTCGCTGCATCAACCCCCAATGGAAAGCTGCCGGTCAAGATCGCTCCATGGACCGCGACCGTTCCCATTCTCTGAAGACCAAAGGTTTGTCCGACAGGGCTCAGCGATCCGGGAAAGGAGGCGGGAGTGCTGGTGTGTTGTTGCTAGGTGGCGCCGTCGCGGGCAAGGGAACGACGGGAATTCCCTGAGGCATCATCGCCGGCGGTTCGGCCGCGATTCCCCCAGGCGCCGAAGTGAACGTTCCGGGGCCTGCTGGCACCATGGGAGGGGCTGGAATTGCTGGTCCGAACGTGGGGGCGGGGACCGCTGTGCGGTCGGAGGAGGGGGAGGTTTGCGGGTAGGTATGCAGTCGGTCGCCCCCCTCGCGAATCGAGTAGTCGGCCCACACAGGCAGGTGATCGCTGATCTCTAGCGCCTCCTCGATCGAAAGATTGAACTCTCGCAGAAAATCGAAAACGCCCGCTCTGCCTATCGACTCATCCGTCGCACTTCTGGGATGAAGGATCTGATCAAGCATCGCGGTGCCGCGCACGGTGGTTGGGATCCCCTGCAACGTCGCCACGATCCCTTCGCTCTTGAGAAACTCCAGCCTTGAATCACTCGCCTCGAAATCCCCGGCGATGATCAGATCATCTTCTTGCCGGCCATCGCGACGGATCGTCCTGAACAACTCGGGAAGCAGACCGATTTCATTCTCCACTCGCGAGGGGTGGATGGCGACATTGACACAGGTGAAGGTGAATGCTTCTTTGGGGTCGACCCCTCGTGCACGAAACCAACCGACCAACGGTTCGTAACTGAGCAGGTCCTGAGGATCCTCGACGCTGTAGAGCTGGTAGCGATCGGTCTCGATGCGATCGGCATCCCAAAGAAAGCCCAGTCGCATCCGATCGGTGGCCCGCCCCACTTCAGGGCCAACCAGAAAATCGTAGCGCCGACCACTCCTCTGAAGTTGGTCGGAGAGCATTGCCAAGAGATCCTGCTCTGGACCTCGGATGTCTTGGACTGCAACCAGATCGAATTGCCGAATGATCTTCGTCAGCGCCTCCATGACATGGGGCTTGGAGGCCTTGGCCGTGCTGAAACGCCCCAGATGAAAGGTGGCGATTCGGATTTTGCCTGCTGGCGCTGCAACGCCCTCGGAGGAGGTGATGGAGCTTGCCAGTTTTCCGATGCGATCCCAGGTGCGCTGCAGCAGTGAGCCGTCGCTGGGGGGAGGAGGAAGCAACGGACTATTGGACTGGACCGATTCAATCCGAATCTGCTGAAGGCCGGCGATCCGATAATGCTGAAAAAAGAAATAGAGTCCGACAGCGATGGCGACCAGCCAAATGAAGCGGGTCACGGAAAGGCCTCCAGATCGTTCGGTCGATGATTTGGATTTCCCCCGGCTCGCCTTGGACTGGGTGCTTGGGGAAGATTCCGATCCCATGGTGATTTTCCTGGCGAACCGTCGAAAGAGCCGAAACGGAAGCGCACCGGCAGTGGCTTGCGGGCGTCCCCGACCATTCCTGGTAGTCGTTCGGAATTCGCCCCAGTCAACTTCAGGGGTTTTCCCCGACTTGGACACCTGGGGAAGCCGACCCCCGGCACCGTGCGTTTTGTAGCGGTTTTTCCGATGCAATTGCCTTCCGGCCGGCTGCGTGGAAAGATTTTCAGGTTGTGGTGGAAAAATGGTTGTCACCGAAGACAACTCGAACGATTCTGAATCAGGCACCATTCGACAGGTTGTTGCAACGAGCTGAAGCGATGTCAATCACCGACCAATATCACGAGATTCCGCTGGAGATCCCTCCACTGAAGCGGCCCCATGGTGTGGTGGGGCGGGGGATCGTTTCTAGCTTTTATGCCGGCGAGGAAAACCGCGAGGTGGCCGAACTGGCTGAACCGTTCGCGATTCTCGGTCTGGTCGATCGATCTCCCTTGATACTCTTCGGTGACACAGCGACTGGCAAAACAGCCCTGGCGATGTCCCTGGCTTTTCGTTGGTGCATCGCCGCCGATCAGGGACCAGCACTTCAGATCAATGGAGTCGATTTTGCGAGGCAGTTCCAATCGGCGATCGAGTCCGACGATATGGAACGCTTTCGGGAAAGACATCGCGACTGCCGCTGTCTGCTGATCGACGATCTGCATGAATTGGCCGGTCGTGATGCAGCCCAAGAGGAACTGGTCCACACGCTCGATGCCCTAGCCGACCAACAGGCCGTGGTGATAGCAACCTCCTCTTTGGTCCCCTCTACCATGCGGGACTTTCGGCGATCCCTGGTCAGTCGTCTGATGTCGGGACTGCAAGTCCATGTCCAGCCCCCAGGGCTATGGGCTCGACAGAAAATCATTACGGCTCTGGCGGAATCGCTCCATATGGAGCTGGGTGATGAGGAATGCCAGAGGATTGCATCGGGAGTTCCCGATGGGGTTACCGCCATGCAACTTCGAGGGATTCTCCTGCAATGGATGCAGCAGCAGCATCGGGAGCCGCAGGATCGAGATCAGATGCTGCAGGCAATGCTGCTGCAGCAACATCGTTCGAATACCCCGAGCCTAGACTTGATCGCCAAGTCGGCAGCTCGTTCCCTGGGAGTTCGCCTTTCGGAGATGAGGGGAAATACCAAACGATCGCAGATTGTGCGCGCCAGAGGACTGGCCATCCTGATGGCTCGTCGATGGACCGACCTGTCCCTCCAGCAGATCGGCGACTACTTCGGAGGACGCGATCACACGACGATCCTCCATGCGGTTCGCAAGACGGAAGTGGATCTGCAGGGTGATGTGGAGTTGCAGCGAGCCGCTGAAGAGATGCGGCAGCGGGTGCGCGGTTAACCGGACCAACGGTTATCCTCCCAGCGCTGGTCATTCTGCGGGGCCGGTGCCCGGAGGGTCCCGCAGCGGCTCCTCGATCTTCTCGTCACCCCCGGATGGTGGATTTCCCTTGCCGCTGGCCAGATACTGCTGGCGTCCGCGGGCGTAGGCATCCCGCGCCGGGCTGTGACGCTGCAACCAATTGTCCAGCTCCGATGGGTCGGGGGGATCCTCTGCAATACGGGTGGCGATTCGCTCCAATTGCCGACGACACCATCCGCAACCGGTCCCCGCCCCCTGACAACCGCTCAGCTGGCTCGCTCGACGGATTCGATGGATCCTTGCGAAATTGATCACCTTGCGCCAGGTGACGTGGAAACATAGGCAGAGTTCGTCGTCGGGATGCATCGGTTCTCTGGAGTTGGCCTCCTACCCTCAAGGCTGCGGGTCCATAATGGTTTCTCTCAGCGTATCATGAAACGAGTCACAGAAAACGCCGGGCAGTAGAGTTCCTTTCAGGGATTCGACTTGGCGAGCTTCCCGGGGCATCTGGGCGGGAGAGAATCGGCATGCAAGAAGAGATAACGCCAGAGGGGAACAACTCCAATGCCAACCAGCGCCCCTCGTTGATCGGCATGTCCCCTTCGCAGCTCAAGCCCTGGTTGGCAACACACGGTCAGCCAGGATACCGGGCCGAGCAGATTTTGCGTTGGGTGCTCCAGCGGCGAGCTGAATCTTTCGATGCGATGTCGGATCTCCCCAAGTCGCTTCGAACCGCTTTGGCCGAATCATTCGACCTGTTTCAGGTGCGTGTGGAACTGCACTCTCAGAGCGACGACGGGACGGAGAAACTGCTGGTCCGTCTGGCCGATGGAGGAAAGATCGAATGCGTGCTGCTTCGCGACGGTGACCGCCGATCGATCTGCATCAGTTCGCAAGTTGGCTGCGCGATGGGATGCGTCTTCTGCGCCTCCGGGCTCGATGGCGTCGAACGCAATCTGACCAGCTCGGAAATCGTTCAGCAGATGCTTCTGCTGCAGCGATTGCTTCCCGAAGACGAACGGCTAAGCCACATCGTGATGATGGGGATGGGAGAACCGCTGGCCAATCTCCCTCGCGTCCTGGAAGCGCTGCTGGTCGCTCGAGCCCCCTGGGGCCTGGGGATCTCGCCACGACGCATCACCATCAGCACCGTCGGCCTGCCGCCAGCGATCGAAAGGCTGGCGGAAGCCGATGCACCCTACCATCTGGCGATCAGCCTCCATGCCCCCAACGATCCACTTCGCGATCGACTGGTACCGGTCAATCACAAGATCGGGATCGCGGCCATCATGGAAGCGGCCGAAAAGTATTTTCAGAAAACTGGACGGCGTCTGACATTCGAATATGTGCTTCTATCCGATGTGAATGACTCCCTGCAGTGCGCCGAGCAACTGGTGAAGCTTCTCGGGGGCAAGACCGCACTGCTCAATGTGATCCCCTACAATCCAGTTCCGGGACTTCCGTATGAGACACCCTCGGCAGACGCGATCCATCGTTTTCGGAGAGTCCTTCTGGAAGGAGGCATCAACGTGATGTTTCGCCAGCGGAAGGGGGATCCGATCCAGGCTGCATGTGGGCAATTGCGACGGCTTCGAGAGAAGGAACCAGCGATGGTTCCCATGCCAGGAGGCCCGGCCAACGGGATGCCATGACGCTGCGCAATAAGAGAATTTTCGCGGTGATGCTCCTCTTAGGATCGCTCTGCTATTTCCAGGCCCGGTCGCTGCGGCAGGTGCGGGAGATCGCCTTCGCCATGGATCTGGTGGAGCAGGGCTATGTGGAACCAGTTGATCGCCATGCCCTTTATGCCACCGCCATGAAAGCGATGCTCGGGTCGCTCGATCGCTACTCCGGCTTTGTCCAGAAGGACGATTTCGACCGGATGAATCGGATCATCGAGCAGCAGTTTGGCGGGGTAGGAATCCTGCTGGAACAACCCGCAGCCAATGGCCCCTTGCGCGTCGTCTCTCCCCTTTTCAACACCCCTGCCATGCGAGCTGGAATCCAGCCAGGAGACGCGATCCTGGAAGTCGATGGGAACCCAACCATCGGCTGGGATATCGATCAGGCGATCGCGAGGCTGACAGGAGTCGCCGGGACGCCGGTGCGACTAAGAATCGAACGCAAAGGGTTCACCAGCCCCATCGAATTGGAACTGGTGCGCGCTGAAATCGAGACCGAATCGGTGCAGGGGGATCGACGAAGAGACGATGGAAGCTGGAGCTTCCTGCTCGAAAAGCATCCTAGAATCGGTTACGTGAAGGTCGATTCCTTCGGCAGCAAAACCGCAGAGGAATGCCGGCGGGCCATTGAAACGATCCGTGGAAAAGTCGACGGACTGGTTCTGGATCTTCGATCCAATCCAGGGGGCCTGCTGACCGCCGCGACCGATATCTGCGATTTCTTCCTCGACGAAGGCCCAATCGTCTCCACCCGCGGACGCGATGACTGGCGACAATCGACCATCCAAGCGACCAAGGGAACCCTGCTGCCATCGAATGTACCCATCGCTGTGCTGATCGACGGAGGATCGGCAAGCGCTAGCGAAGTGGTCGGCGCCTGCCTGCAGGATCGGCATCGAGCCATCGTCGTTGGGGAGCGATCTTTTGGGAAAGGAAGCGTGCAAAACATCATCCCTCTGGAAGGTAATCGGGAGGCGATGAAGCTGACTACCGCACGCTACTACCCTCCCAGCGGTCGCAACATCGACCGCAAAGGGAATGACTCCCAAGAGACTCAGTGGGGCGTCGTACCCGATCCGGGGATGGAGGTCCAGTTGACCGAACTGCAACGCTCCCAGTGGGCGTTTCTTCAACGAGATCGGAATATCTGGAAAAATGGCTCAATGGAAGAGCCTCCAGCCCCGCCGCTAGTCGATGCCGTGCTGGAACGTGCGGTCCAGGCACTAACCAAGTCAGCAAAGTGACTTCTCAGGCCATCAAGAATCCCTTCCCCAACCACTCCACCCTCCGTCGATCGGAGAAACTCCCTCATGAGTCGGTCGCTTGCAATCCGTGCCCGGATTCTGGAGATCTGCGACGAAAAGGAAGCGATGCGAGTCGATGGCTGGACCGATGCGATGGAGGAGGCAGATCATGAGGCGATCTGGCAGGATTTGGCTCCCTACTGGCAACCCAGCCCCACCGACGCCATCCTCGACGCAGGAGCCGGCACCGGGGCTCTCTGCCTGACGCTGTTGCGACGCGCCCACCAGTCGCTGACGGCGCTCGATCCCTCCGCACCGATGCTGCAGCGACTGAAGGCCAAAGAGGCGCTGCGAACGGTCGATGTGGTTCAGGGATTCTGCGACGATCCCACAGACGCTGATCTCTTCCCCCCAAGCTCCCTTGATGCTATCACCTCACGGCAACTGACCAACGGACTATTCGATCCACTTGCCGCCTTCGGCAACTGGCATCGATGGCTTCGCGAAGGTGGCGCGGTCGTAGTGATCGATGGCCTCTACGATCGGGATGCCTGGAGCGGCCCGTGGGAAGAGCTGGTCGACCTGCTGCCCTTAGCCGCATGCCGCACCATGGCCACCGTCCCCTATCTATTGGAACGGAGCGGTTTTCAGATTCAGCATGTCGGCTGGATGGACGCAACCAACGCCCGGCCTGCCACGCGAACCCCAAGGTATCTGGTCGTTGCCCGCAAAATGGCCCAGCAAGCAAGGTGCCAAAGTACCTGACACCCTTGCGCGCCTAAAATACTTCTCAATCGATCTGACGACTTACTGCTTGCGGAAACGCATCCGACGGCCAAGCCCCCCGAGCGCCAGTAGGCTCATCACCGCCAAACTACCCGGCTCCGGTACCGGCGCCGTCGGATCATTCAATTGCACCACCCGAAAACCAAGATCATCGATGCCATTGGCATTTGGAAAAGAGAAATTGTATAGAGTTGATCTCGCTTGTGTGTTGTTCTCAGTATGCCACGGTCCACCACGTTTCACACGCTGAGCAGAGGCTGATATGTTTGGGTTCGAAGGCCACGGATCGGTTAATGCGTGCCACTGAGTTTCGTTCCACTCCTGCACATTGCCTCCCAACCCCATCACACCATAGGGACTCAGGCCTCCCGCCTGATCGACAGCGGCAGGACCATTGAAGAACGGCTGCACCATCACAATGGTGTTAGGCAATGTTCCGCTACCAACATTGGTTGGTGAAGCATCGCTGCCCGTAGGAAAGTCCCAGTAGCCGCCAGCCCCCCCATTGGCATTCGGATCGTAGTAGGCCGCTTTGTACCACTCGTCCACCGACGGTAGCACATAGCGAGTTCGCTTGCTGCGGAAAGGATTGTTGGGATCGTAATCTAGCGTATCGGTGGGAGACCACATCTCCATGTTGGTCACTGACCCGAACTGCTGGGATGTGAATTTGTAGGCAGGTGCATATCCCTGGTCTGCGTTGAGCCAATTGGCGAATCGAGCCGCTTCGTTCCAAGCGATGCCGGTGGCGGGTCGCTGAGCCCCGCGGTTGAGAAAACCTATCTCCAGGCCAGTGCCAGCCATAGCGGCGTTGTAAGCTAGTAGATTAGCCGCACTCAACTCGTACTTGGCAATCGCATAGGTGTAACCCACTGATCCGGCGCCGACCGGCTTGCCAGTTGCATCTCCCGGATTCCCCGGATTCCCGATCGGAACGAAATTGATCGTCGTCTGCGATGCTCCACTTCCAAAGGTCACTGTTGCTGCGGAAATCGAGGATGTGACCGACAGCATCCCGGCCAAGCCCATCCACAAACCGACGATGCACCACCCTTTGCCCACTCGCAATCCCATGACTCACTCCTTTGATGTCTGAGATGGTTACCTTGCTGAAAGTCCCTTGTTAGCAACTCAAAAACCTCACGATCGGCGAATAAAATGTTTAACAAAATTAAAAGACTGGAGTCAACGGGAAATTCCGATTCCTACAGATCGTTTTGCATCGATTTTCATGGAAGATTCCTCCACACCCTAATTTAGATGCGAAAGCACTGAGAGGGGGGACATCCCTCGATCGATGAACTGGCATTCAGTTAGCGAAAAAAGGGGGGCCGAATCGAAGGCGGATTGGAAGTGCCGAAAGTCAGCAGCACTCTACAAGAAGCCGGACCGATCGTGTGGCCTTCCCCGATGGAATATGGAAAGGCCGTGAGTCGCTTATTTCAGTTCCGACCTTAGAAGAGGCTCATAGCGATGAGCATGGCAAGTACGAAGAAGATAAAGAGGCCAACCTGCGCGGCTTTGGCGTAGCTGAAGGGGGCTTCTCCATGGATCTCACCGGTCTGTCCATTGACCAGGACACGGTAGGTCTGTTTGCGATAATGGTAGACCATAATCCAGATCGGTAGCAGCACCGGCTCACTGGACAACGAGCTGATGGTGACGTTGACGCGCACATTGCGTCCGCCTCCTGGAAGGTAGCGCGAACAGGCGGCCGCTTCGCGCTCTTCGATCATGCTGACCGCTAGTGGTTTGGCGAATTTCCTCGCCAGACGAAACTCTTCGACGATCACGTGCTCCAGTTCAACCTCCTCGGGAGGCACTGCTTTGCTGAGATCAAAAGGACGGATCCGATCGATCTCTTCGGCCGTCAGAATGCTGCTGGCCCCTACCAGAATGCCGTCGTAGTGGGATTGATGCTTGCCGCTGACAGGGACCCAATTGCCACGGGCTCCGTAGGGGACCTTGGGGGAGTCGCCGGTCCAAAACGAATCGGTGTCGGCGGCGAAAACCCAGAAGGGGACGAAGACCTGAGTGACTTTGTCGATGGACGAACTACTGGCGGCATCACCAGGGCGCCAAAATCCATTGGCCAGAAACTTCCGAAGAATCTGCGTCGCCTTGTCGTAGGGAACGCGGAATGGCACCACCCATCTGGGTCTCAGCGTGCGGACGTTCTCCTGCTTGCTCATCTTCGTGCTACCGCAGAACGGGCAGCGCAGCGCCTTGGCCGACGTATCGTAGCTCATCGACGCCCCGCACCCGTCGCAACGAAACGAATAGACGCTGGGCTGCTGTACCGGCAACGGCTCCACATCCCGATGGTGAGGATTCTCCGTGCCGCAGTTACTGCAGAAGAGATCCTCGTCGTCCAGTCGACTGCGGCAGATCTGGCAGCGGATATCGGCAAGTGGCTTGCTCATCGTCTTCTCGTGATCCAGGTCCAAGTCGCTTAATGAAGTAGTTGCGAAATGCCGAAGGCAACCGCGGCGATCAGGACGACCAGAGCTCCGATCCCGACCCCAATCCGCTTCTTCGACCACGGTTTTTCGCCGAACACTTTGCCGGTCTGACCGTTGATCAAAAAGCGGTAGACTTTGTCTTTGTAGCGATAGCTGAGTACGTAGACTGGCAGCAAAATCAGGTCGCTGTCGTTGAGCGTCATGTTGGTTTCGATCTGGAGATTCTGGTAGGTATCTCCCGGCATGAAACCGCTGATCGCATTCTTCTGACGCTTGCGAAACTCTTTCTCCGCCAACGCGATCGCCTGCTCGGGCGAAATCGAGTACTCCTCGGTCATCCATCCGGCCAGATAGTAAGGTCGAAAACGCGCGAGAGCTCCCAGCTGGTACGGTTGGATTTCCAGCGCTTCGCTCTGTGGAAGCCCTTTCGATGCCGAAACCATGAAGCCGAAATAGAACTTGTGGTGCTGGCCATCCAGCGGCCACCACTCCGTCTCCTGGACGGTCCGCGTGGCGACCTGAGTTCGCCCTTCGCTATCGCGGTAGGTGTAGGTCTCTGTGCGGTACCAGTGCTGTCCGATGGTGGCCGACCAGAGGCTGTTGGCTGCCATCGAAAAGTGCCAGAAGGGAAGGTAGACGCCCCGTTGCTTCTCCGAGACGGCTTTCCGCACCAAGTCCCCTGGGCGAAACCAGCTGTTATTGCGGAGCCACTTGAAGAAAATCTCCTGAGCTTTCTCCTTGGTGATTTCGAAGGGAAGCAAAAATTCGGGCCGCTGCTTGCCGCTGTCCCTTTCTGGGATTTCGGCAACGTAGGTCGAATCGCAGAAGGGGCAGCGAATGCTTCGCTCCCCCATCGTCGCCTGAATCATCGACCCGCAGTTATCGCACTGGAATCGGTGCAGGTCGATCGGCTTGGCCTGAATTTGGGAAACCGACGGACTGGCATTCTCGTCGGGTACCTCGAACGGCAGGCCGCATGCGGTGCAGAATCGACTTCCTGGCTCCCGCGGACTGCCGCAAGCAGGGCAGGGGGCACCCCGCAGCAATTTGGGATCAGGAGGCTGCAGCGGCACTTCGATGATGGGGGGACTAAGCGGGTCGGCATCCACCGGATCGGTGACCATGCCCCCTTTGCTTTCCTTCTTCCGATCGCTCATCCTACTTCCGCTCACCCCTTCCCGAAGACTTCTCAACATGCCAACGGCATGTTGGCGGCACGTTTCACGCCGGCTTCGGTCGCTCTTCTCACCAATAGCCTGGGATCGATCCTGCCCCTGGAGCGTCGGCGTTTGGAAGAGCTTGCCGGCAAGGCTCTTTAGTCTACGTCTCTCGCCTAGGAAAAGGAACCAGTCGCAAGCCATCTGCGGCCCCTGTTCCTTTGAAAAACCGCAAGAAACCTTGTCGATTTCGCGGCATCACCCTTTCGGGCACCCCGGTCGAAGGAGTGCGCCAGCGGCGAAAGAGGCCGACGACCCCTTCGCCAATGTCCATGAAGAAATACTCATCGCTTCTTCATGCAATGCATTCAGATCCTTCATCGAATCTAAGCCCTCAGACGAAATAATCTTCCCAGTTCCTTTGCGGAGGGCAAGGGCTTCGATTCAAGCAGTGGGGATCACTTTCACAGGGGCAGTCAGTTTTATGGTTCGTCGCATCTTCAATCGTCGGCAGCGTGGTTTCACGCTTGTGGAGCTGCTGGTGGTGATCGCCATCATCGGCATTTTGGTCGGCCTGCTCCTGCCAGCCGTGCAGTCGGCTCGCGAAGCCGCTCGCCGCATGCAGTGCTCCAACAACCTGAAGCAAATTGGGTTGGCGGTGCACAATTTTGAGTCGGCCTACAAGAAGACGCCGCCATCCGGACAGTGCGGTTCTACCGGAAGCTCGACCACTCCCTACATGATCCATTCCGCAGCAACTTACATGTTGCCCTACATCGAGCAGACCAACGTCTACAACCTGTTCAACGTCGACGCAGATCCGTTCGCGCTCTACGGTGGTGTCCTCCAGTCCAATGGCCACTACCTGACGACAACCGGGGCACTGTTGCACAAAAACGCCAGAGGCTTTGCCTACGACGACCCGAACTGGCCTACCGGACAGCAGGCTGCCAAGAGCAACATTCCCACCTACGTCTGCCCTTCCACCCCGATCGCCAATGAAGCTCGTGACCCAGTTGGCCGCTATGGCGCCTGGGACTATATGTTCATCGACTTGACCGATATCGACGAACGGCCTGCCTCGGCCATGTTCCGAGCCCGCACGCTTCCCACCGGTAGCGCTGACTGGCTGACTCAGGTCCGTCAAGGGATGTTGGGCTGTGAAAAGCGAGGCTTCGCCCAGGTGACCGACGGGACCACCAACACGATCCTCTGCATCGAAGATGCCGGCCGTGCCCATCCGATGATTGGTCGCTTTGGATCGATGTCGGCTCGCCAGTCCCCTGTTTCCGGACAGACCGACCCAGTCGCCTGGACCGGTGGTTCAACTGGCGGCCGTCGCATGTGGGCCTGGGCCGATCCCGACTCGGTGACCAACGGCTTCTCGGGTCCCCACAACGCCGTTGGACAGCCCAACAAGGTTGCCAAGGTCAACAACAGCAAGTTCCCAACCGGTGGTCCTGCTGCATGCCTTTGGTCGGTCAACAACTGCGGCCCGAACGACGAACCATTCAGCTTCCATGCGGGCGGTGTCAACTGCACCATGGGTGACGGGTCGGTTCGATTCCTCGGCGACACCACCGATGCCGTCGTGCTGAAGTACCTGGCAGGTGCTGAAGACGGCAACACCGTGACTCTGGACGACTGATTCGATTTCGCCTCTGATTTCCCGGGTGGCTGCGGACCAGACGCAGCCACCCTCTGTTGTCAGGTGCAAGTGGTTCCAGGAATGAACTGCTGTCTCTTTAGATCTAAGGAAATATGACGATCGCTATGTTTTCACGTAACCACTTTTTAATCGGTGTTTCGCTTCTTTCGGCCTGTGCCTTCCTGGGATGCGGAGGGGTCAAGACGGAACCAGTCGCAACGCAAACCGATTTCACCGGCAAGGTTGCGATGTCCCAGGGGGCGTTTCCCGAAGGAGTGAAGATTGCATTCCAGCCGACTCAGACCGGCTATGCCAACTCCTTTGCACTGCAAAGTGATGGATCCTTCAAGGGCTCACTGATTCCTGGTCCCTACATGTACTTCTTCACCGCCGACGAATCTGCCGAAGGTGCTGCGGCGTTGCAAGCAGTCCCCAAAGCACTGCAGGAAGCTGACTTGAACCGCACCGTGCAGATTGTTCCAGGGCAATCGGTAGCAATCACGGTTCCCTAATCCAGACCTGCATACGATCGAAACAGGCAGCAGCCTCCAGACAGCTCGAAGCCGAAGCCCCCCAGGTGTGTCGGCCTCGGGCTGTCTTTTTTTGTCGCAGGTTGTCGGCTGGCCGAAACGAGCGATCGCGTTACGATGGAATTGGGGCGTCCTACTGACGGCTCCCGTTGGACGCCATGCGATGGAAGCCATTGCCTGTCGCACAACTTCCCCATGGATGTCAGCCGACTCATGAATGATTCCCACTCCAACCCGTTGCGATGCCTTGCTCTCGCTTTGCTCTCTCTCGCAGGCTGCGGATCCTCCGCTCAGCCAGTTTCTTTTGGTGATGCGCCAACCAAGTCAACCAGCAGCGTCCATCCGACCAATGCGCCCTCGCGAACTTCGGAGGCAGGAAGCAGTGCCCTGCGAGGCCCCAAGCTGGTGGTAGTCAATGGTCCAAGTCACGAATTTGGTTCGATGGAATTTGGATCTTCCAAAAGCCATATTTTTCGGATTCGAAACGACGGTCTAGCGCCGCTGAATCTCTCGCTTGGCGATGTTTCCTGCCGCTGCACTTCGGCAAAGCTTTCAGCAGAGCAGTTGCAACCAGGTCAAGAGGCGGAGGTCCAGCTGACCTGGAAGGCGGAAAGCCTCGTTTCGCCGCTGGAACAATCGGCTGAAATCAAGAGCAACGATCCGGTAAAGCCGCAATGGACCTTGCGAGTCCGCGGCGAAGTGACGGCCCGATTCACTTGGTGGCCAAGCACCCTGGAACTACGATCTCCCAAGCAATCCAATTCTCCTCAGGATGCCGCAGAAACTGCGATCGCGGAAGGGGAAATCGTCCTCGTCGATCGCGATGCCCAATCGCTCTCAATCACCCAATCCATCTGGGAGGATGAGACCACCCGGCATCTGGTGCGCCTGACCTGGGAGCCTTGTCCAGTCCCCGAACAAGCCAAGAGATCCAATCCGAAGGCGACGGAGGCGAAGCGGCTGCGCGTGGCACTGGCCGAAGGGTTCCCCGACGGCCCGATTCAGTCTTCCGTCCTGGTGCGACTGGAGGGAGACCAACAACCCACACCGCTGGTGGTGCATGGAACCGTCGGTGGTTCGATTCGATGGATCGCGGGATCGAACTTCGACGAAAACAGAAAACTGCTCGATCTAGGCTTCGTCTCGGCCTCCGAAGGCAAGACCTTCCGGCTGAATCTGGCGGTCCAGGGAGTCGCAGCGATCGAACCGGTGCCGTCCGATCCCTCCCTGCCAGTTGGCAAAAGACCAGAACTCCTTTCCGTCGCCCCGGAAGGATGGTGCAAGGTCACAATCGGTGAACCGACGGTAAGGGGAGATCGAAAGCTATTTCCAGTCGAGATTATGATCCCTCCTGGTAGCCCACCACTTTCTTTGCCCGCCACCAACCCTGATAGTGCAGGACACATCCTACTGAAGACTCCTTGGTCTTTTGCCAGCGAGGTGCCGCTGCACATCCGGGTCCGAATCGAGTGAACTGGTAGATCGATCGATGCTCGCTCATCCGGCAAGGTACGTAGGGTGTGTGAGCCGGTCGTGGAACGATCGACCTCATGGCCCAAACGAGTCCGATGTGACGCTTTAGTCCCTGTCAGCATCCACCCGACCGCGAACACACCAGAACCAAACGTCGATCGGAAAATAGTCTTTTCGAGCACGAGCACGAGCACGAGCACGAGCACGAGCACGAGCACGAGCACGAGCACGAGCACGAGCACGAGCACGAGCACGAGCACGAGCACGAGCACGAGCACGAGCACGAGCACGTAGGGAGCGTGACGAATAGGTCGGTACCAAAATCGCCGCGCGACTCAGCGCTGGTAGATCGGCAGGTAATGGTGATCGACGCTGAGGCTTAGAATCGCCATGCTGGTTGCGTAGATGCGTGAGCCGCCAGCTTCTTCGCCTTCCGGGGTCCATCCCCCATCGGGATTCTGCTTGGGCAGCAGCGCCTCCCGTACCAGTCGCCTTGCTGTCTCGGCCACCTCGCCTCCCTGCTGATGCATCCCTTGCGCGTAGTAATAGGTGCCGTAGAGAAAATACCTGGTACCCCAGGCGGGCGGGTGATCCTGCAGCCATTTGGTTGCCTGAGCGACCAGCGGGGAGTCATACTGGCCGCATACTTGCATGGCGAGGATTCCAGCTGCCGTCATCGAGTACTGGATGTCACCACTGCCAGGCGTGTATGCGAATCCCGTGATCTCCTTGGTCGGCATTCCGGATGGATCGAGCGGTGCGGTGCAGGAGCGTTTCAGATACTGAATCGCTAGTTCGATCGCCGAGGAAGGGACATCGATCCCATCGGTCTTTGCGGATCGGAGAGCCATCAACTGCCAAACGGAGACCGAGAGATCGGAATCGGCTGCGTCTGGGGTGTAACGCCAACCACCGCGATAGGCTCCCTGTTTGTTCCGTCGCTGAGCTTTCAGAATCAGATCGATTCCTTCCCTACACGCCCGCTCAATCTTCTCGTCCTGCTGCTGGTCGGCTCCCATCCCAAGCATTTCCGAAAGCATCAGGGTGGTGATGCCATGTCCATACATCCGGGAGCCATCTTTCTCGCCGAAGTAACCTTCTTTGTTGCGTCGATCGTCCTGGAGTACAAAATCGAGTGCCCGGCGCATCGCCTTGCCGCGCGGAGTGGGATCCGATGCCGTGGTTCCTACACTGGCCATCGACATGATGCTCAGAGCAGTCATCGCAGTATCGTGCTGCCCCATCGTGATCGCCCCCGAATCCTTCTGCTGCGTCAGAAGAAAGTCGATCGCGCGGCCGATGGCGGCTTTCGTTGGTTCGTCGTCGCTCTGCGCCGCAACAGGATCGCTCCGGCTAACCACCAATAGAGTGGCAAGCAGTATCGTCCAGAGCTTATTTCGTCGTTGTGCCGGTCGATGGTCACAAGAAGAAGCCGAATCGAAGGCCATCAGCGTTTCTCCTCGCCATCGCGCTCAGAAAGACTTCGGAAGTACCGCTCGATCTGCCGTCGATACTTGGGAGATACCATTTCCCTCTGGCTTTCGACCACCTCGGCCGCCTTCTTCTCCCGCAAGCGACTCCAATTGCCCAGTGGCACTCCCTCGAGCGGATCGGCAGCCAGGGTTCTCCCTGGGCCGCTCCCTTCTTGCTGTGGGCCGCTGGAACTAACCTGGCTAGAGGAAGTGGCGGTGGCATTTTGAGTCGGCTGTCCCTGGCTATTCAAAGGGCGAGCAGCCAGCGAGGTACTCTTGGAGTCCGGCTGGGCGCTGCGCTGCTGCTGGAGGCTTTGGGCCAGTTGCTGGGCGGCTCGCTGGAGAGATTCCCTGGAAGGCATCGGGGCCGAATTGCTGAGTGGACTGGTAGCAGGTACGGTTCCCTCGGGTGTGCGCAGCTGACGGTCCAGCTGATCGACCAGTTGGGCCATCTCCTGCGGCGTCAGCAATGGAGACCGATTGGGTGACTCCGCCGACTGGGAACTGGCCGACTGCTTGGCACTGGATGCATTCGATGCGTTGGAAGCAGCCGATTGGCTGGCGCTAGAGGCGTCCGCTGACTGAGATTGCTGATCCCCTGACTTGGGATCCGTCGACTGGCTGCCTTGGTTGGAAGAAGCACTGGGGTCGTTGGCTGCTTCCCCATTGGTTTGTGCCGCATTCGAAGAAGCCTCCTGCAGTGCGTTCTCTTGCGAGGCTGCCTGCTGTGCTGCCTGCTGTGCTGCCTGCTGTGCTGCCTGCTGTGCTGCCTGCTGTGCTGCCTGCTGGCTGGCTTGCTGATCGAGCCATTGTCCGAGCGCATCGGCACGTTGCTGGATAGCTTGCTGGGACTGAGCCAGTGACTGCTGCGCGTTCTGGGAGGTGGGGGCGGAAGCGCGAGCGGCTGGGGATTGAGCTTCCGCAGACTGCGAGGCTTGCTGAAGTTGCTGCTGGGCTTGAAGCGGTTGCTGCCCAGCGGTGGCGCCGACGGCCTGTGCCTGTTGCTGCAGGGCTTCGGCCGTCGCCAGTTCTTCCAGTCGCTTTTGGTGCGCTGCGGCGCGATCCAGATCGCGAGCCGCATCAGCTACGGATCGTTGCACTGCCTGCTGCTGGTTGGCCGAGGCAGCCAGTTGACTTTGCGATGCCTGCCATTGTCCGGTCCATCCGTTGTCCTGAAGCAGTTCCTTCAGCGTACCGGCGATCTGACTGGCCCGCGTCGCAGCCTGCTGCGTCAGTCGCGACGCGAGTTCGGAACTGGGGTTAGGACTATCCAGTGGTGGTACTGGCTGCCCCACTTGCTCGCGCTGCTGACGCGTCTGCTGCAGTCGATTTTCCTCCTGCTGCTTGATCGATTCTGCCTGCTGTGCGACTGCCTGAGCCAACTGCAGTTGGGCTTCCGCCTGCTGCAGTTGCTGTTGTAGCGATGGATTATCGGGGGTTTTCTCCGCCTGCTGTTTGGCTTGATCTCGACGCTGCTGTGCCTGCTGAGCCGTCCGTTGGTTCTGCTCCAGGCGGTTTTGTGCCTGCCTGACCTGCTGCTCCCGCTGCTTGATGTTTTGATCCGCCTGGCGCACATCCTGATCGCGCCACTGGTTCTGGGAACGCTCCAGATTTGCTTTGGCCTGCTGCCGCTGCTTGTCGTCTTCGAATTTCTTCTCCTGCGCAGCGTTTGCAAGACCTTGTTGGGCATCCTGGAGCGAGGGCTGTGCTTGTTCCAGCGATTGGCTTAGCTGCTGAGCGGCCTGAACCAAGCTCTCGATCGGATCGCCACCCCCTACCTGCCGCGCCTGCTCGACTGCCTTCTGAATATTCTTCGACTCCTGCTGCAACTGCTGCTGGCGGTTGGCCTGACCGGCCGAGGCAGATTGGCTGGCAGCTTCCTGTGCCAGACGCTGCGCCACGCGCGCTGCCTGTTCGGCCTGGAAAGCCAATTCCTGCTGTAGCTGATTTCTTTTCGCCTCCGCCCTCGGATCCGATTGCTCGATCGCCGCACGCATCGCCTTCTCTCTCTGAGCAGCAAAGTCCAGCGACTGCTGCGACTGCTGCGCCAGATCCCTGGCGATGTCATCCAGCGCCTCCCGCATCGGCTGATTCTGCTTCAATTCCTCTTCCAACCGCTTCAGCAGGGCTCGAGGATCCGCCTCCGCAAGGTCGGACAGTTGCTGTGCCTTCTGGTAGGCCTCGTCGATCGCTTCGCGCTGGTCGGGGGGCAATCGATCGGCCAACGATTCCAGGTCGCTTTTCTGTGTGCTTCGCTGCGCCAACAGATCTCGGTCGAAATGCTCGGCGATCGCCTCGAAGGTCTCCTGAGCTCGCTGGTTGGCTTCCTGCCACTTCTGAAGGGGCTGCGGGTCGCTCAAGCTATCGGCTTGCGCCAGCTGATCGGCAGACTCCTCCACTTGCTGGCTGGCGGCCAGCGCCAATTGCCGACTGAGATCCGCATCTCTCGCCAGAGAACGACCGGGGGGTGCGATCAAGTCTTGAGAGACGGCTAGGTCGACCAGGGCGGAATCGAGCTGTGCTTCGGGAGCCTGATTTCCAGCGGCCGAGGGACGCTGGCTGGCCAGCTGCTGTCCCATCGCGCTCGACTCGCCTCGCTTCGCTTCCTGAGAAGCCTCTTCAGCCTGCTCCGCGCGATCCTGTGCCAGCTGCGCGGCGGAGCGAGCCAGTTCGGGGATGGTGGGTGCGGCTTGCTGCAATTGCGAGCGTGCCTGATCGACCCGGTTCTGAATTTTGGCAGCCTGCTGGGCTAACTGGTCGCGAAGGACTTCCAGATCACTTGCGGCTGTTGTGGGTTTTTCCCGATCCCATCGCCTCTTACCGATCTTTTGATCGATCTGCTGCGACTCCGGGGACCAGCGAAGCGCCTGAACGGCATCGGCAACTTCGACCGGTAGGCCAGCCTGCCGAATGGCCTGAGAAGTTTGTTCGATCGCCTGACCAACGTCATCCCACTGGCGAGGATTCTCACTGCGTGCTTCCACGCTGTTTGGCGCAAACCGCTCGGTCTGCAGCAATCGCTCCACCCCATCCAGCGCCTCCTGCAGACGCTGATCGGCTTCCAAAGTTCGAAGGTTCGCCGCGATCTGTTGCACCGCTCGATCGCTGGCCTCCAGGTCCCCTTGATGTTCTTCCAGCGCCGCCTGGATCGCTCGATAAGCGGTCCCCAGATCGGAGGCCAGCATCCCTGTCTGCTGTGGTTTGGCCAGCATGGCATCCCGTCGATCCATCAGCTGATCGATTGCATCGCGGGTGGCGTCGGGGACTTCGGTAGGATCTGCCTGCTGCGGTCGCTTCTGCCGCCACTGTTCGTTGGCGCGTTGAATTGCATCGGCCGCACTGCCTGCCGCTTCGCGCAGATCACGCCTTGCCTGCAGGGACTCCTGCGGAAGCGACCCGTGCAGTTGTGCCACCATCTGTCGGTCTTCCAATTCCCGAAGCCGCTGGGCAAAGTCCTTTCGAAGCTCATCCTCCTGGCTCTTGTCCTTGGGAGCCTCGCGCTGCAGAAGATCATCGACCCGCTCGGACCACTGCTGGGCCCATTCTCCCCAGGTGCGAAGCTGATTGGCTGGACCATCGGGAAGGAACGATGCCTGCTGTTCGATCTGCTTGGAAAGCTGCTGCATGTGATCGACCATCAACTGCTGCTCTTGTTGCCAAAGCTCTGACCCCACCGGTTCCGACTGGGCCAGCAACGACTCCTGGAATCGTCTGGCAGCATCGAGTTGCCTGGAGAGTTCTGCCAGCGTGTCATGTCCGATCAGTTTCCGATACTGTTGCTCGACGCGCTGCAGTCCCTGCCTTGCCTGATCTGCCGCCGCCAGAGCGCGCTGCATCGGCGCCTTGGGGTCTTCACCCGCCAGAGGCAATGCTTGGTCGATTGCTTCCTGCGCCTGCTCCATGGCGCGCGTCTCTTCGGCCTGAAACCTCGCCAGCGATTCGGCCGCCAGCCTAAGTTCCTGAGCCGACAGAGGATCTTCGACTTGCTGGATCGCCTCGATCACCGATTGTCGCGTCTGTTCGATCCGCTCGGACAACTTCCTCGCATCCTCTCGAAGCTGCCCAGCCAGTCGATCGCGGTTCTCGGGCAGTTTGGGGTCCGCGTTCCATCCGTCGGTGGCCGTTTTCCGATCCTCGTGCAGTTGCTGTGATTCCCTGGCTAGGTCCAGAAGCTCTCGGGCAATCGACTGACGCACCTGAGTTGGCATCGACACGATCGAATCCAAGATCGCATCGCTGACCACCCACTCGAGTAGCGACGAGGTTCCCGTCTGCTGCTTGCGATCGACTGCAACCAGTTGCATTTCGATCAGATCACCAGGCTGATGGGAGACTTCATCCAGCGACCAGTCCCAGGAAACAGTCTGCGGATTCTTCGCAGGGTCCAAAGTCAGTGGGCGCTTTAGCCATGGGCCGCGATTGACGCGAGTCCATTGCTCCATTTGATCCACCACATATTCATCCACCAGAGATGCCGTCATCGCATGAGCCGAATGAGGACGGACAGTGCGGGCAAGCGTCGATTGTTCAATCCATGCAGGAACGGGTGGGCGATCTTCTCGGGCTGTCAGATGATGCGTCGTCGGAAAAGTGCTTGCTAGCCCTTCTTCTCCTACCAGATCGAACTGAAAGCGACGATTTTCGGTCGCTTCGATCTTCAGCGACCATCGCCCTTGCTCATCCTTGTCCAGCGCAATCGGATTCGAGGGCACCTCGGCGTCGATCCAGCGCACCGATGCCGAGGCGAGGGGACGATTGGTGGAAAGCGTCCAGGCGACTTTCGATCCGATCACCGTGTCGACATCGCCATGAGGTGCGATCACCGGGGGCAAGGTGGTTCTCGCATAATCAGGAGGAGTGACCTCGATCTCATACTGCTCGATCTTCGGCCTTGGGTAGGCCTTCAGAGAATGCCAAGGGGTCTCCGCGACCGATGCAACCATGCGATAGGAAATGGCAGGGCGATCGATCCGCCAGAGAGCCGCATAGCGACGCTGAAGCTTTTGCGGCGGATCGCTCGTTTCCGTCCCCTGGCCATTCGATAACGGAAGCATCAAGGTTCCTGACTCGGGCGTTTGGCCGACCGATTTCCATTCCAGCACGATCGACTCGGGGGGCGATTCGGCAGAATCCAGCGGCATCGTTAGCTCCACCTCGATCGGCAGAAGTTCATCGATCGCGACGACGCCGGAATTGGGCTGTGGCTGAAGGATCTCCAGGGTCGCCAGGGAGGGACGAGCCAAGTTGGCAGAGGGAAGAAGGATCCGCAGAAGGTGTTGGGGCAGCTGCAGAGAAGGGATGGCGCAAAGAACGCCAAACAGCGTGATTGCTGCCAGGGTGGCATAGAGCCAACGAGCGATCTGCTTCCAGGGAAAGACAGAGGCAGGAGCGACCTCCTGCAGCTGCTGCGACACCGATTGCAGGAGGTGGTCGCGCAATTCGCGAGAGCCATAGCGAGGATCGTCCGAATCGACCGATAGTTCGACCGCCGAAAGGACTCGGTTCTTCAGGGTAGGGACTTTGGCTTCGACGGCTTTTGCCGAATCCGTCCAACTCCATCGACGAAAGACAGGTGCGATCGCACCGACGGCAGCGATCGCCAACAGTGAGTAAACCCAGCCACTGATCTGCCAGCGGCCGGACTCAGAAAGAGGCATCCACAGATCGATCAGCGATGCCCCCAGAAGCAGTAGGCAAGCGATCGCTAGGAAGATGGAAATGGATCGCACCAGCAACAGAGACATGCGCCGCTGGCCTAGCTGCTGTAGCCGCTGGGCCGCCGCCTGAGGCAGTCGATGGCCTCCCGTCCAAGGCATGCTCATATCAACCCCGCTTTCTTGCGGAACCACCATTCCGCAGCCAACAGTGCGATCAAAGGGATAAACCACCAATAACTTTGCCACAGTTGCCGGTCATTTTCTACAAGCCGGCTGCTGCTTTCCAGTTCCATCCGCTCCCAAAGCAACTCCGCTTGTTCCTCGGGGACATAAAGGCCTCCAGTGGCCTCGGCCAGTTGGCTCAGAAGGCTGTCATTTCGATCCAGCCGCAGGGACTCCTCGGTCGGTGGTACCACCACATCGACGGTCGAAGTCACCTGCAGAGCTTCCTCGGAAAAACCGGGGGCCTCGATGCCGATAGTGAAAGAGCCCTGCCGCAGGTTGTCGAAACTGCCGCGGTAGAGCCCGGGGTAGTCGGGATCAGCAAGCAGGGTCGTCGTAGCAACCGATTTGCCATCCAGCCAAGCGACGGCCTGCAGGGAGTCCATTTGGGCTGGCTGGCCGGCGGAATCCTTGACCAGGGCGCGCACCGGTACAGCACGGCCACCGTCGATCACCGCCGGCCCGGTGTCCAGGGAAGCGTACTGGCTTTGCACGGCGAACGGCAACCGCATCGCCCATCGGGCCACTTGGTTCCAAAACCTCTGATGGATCTCGTCGGCCACTTCATAACGCCAACGCCAGGATTCGTCGGACGCCAAGTGCACCACTCGACCTGCGCCGGCCAAGCGGGTCGACAGCAACGGTGCGGTGGTCCCTTCCCTTTTCAACTCCAGCAGGACCTCCGAGCCGGGGACGGCCTGGGTAGCGATCGGGTGCATCAGGCCAGGAAGCCGTTGCCATATCTCGAGATTGGTCTCCGGGGAGCCATCGGCCAGTTGCAGTGCGGGCAGTGACTGACCTGCCGAGGTGGGCTGGACCTTCCATGGCTGTGACAAATCGGCGAAGGGTTCCGAAAGCCAGGTGACAGGGAGCAAGGGCTGAAGGGGTGCCATCCGGGTGCTCCGCAACTGCTGTCGCTGCCCATCGATGGCGATCCAACCGGTCCCCCCCCGCTCAATCGCCTCCCGCAAGTGTTCGACCGCTTCGCTGGAGATTGCGGTGGGATCCAGTTCCCCGGTGATCACCAGGTCGTAGCTGTTCCAGGTATCCTGATCGACCGGAAACGGCTTGGGATCTTCCACCTGGGAGTACCATACGGGAGCTTCGCCCGCCAGCATGAGAAACGAATCGACTTCCCACTGGGGATCGCGCTCCAGCGCGTTGCGAAGGTAGCGGGTTTCCCAGCGACTTCGGCTATCCAGCAGCAGGACGCGACGCTGACGCGTCTCGATGCCGATTGTCCAGCGCTTCTGCTTGGCTGGATCTTCCGATACGATCCCTCCCTGAACGATTTGGGCTCGCAGCGACACGGCCAATCTCTGCATTTGGAGGTTGCGATCGGCCGCCGCAAGCCGGCCTTCCACCAGCTTGTCGGTCGCGATCGAAAAAGGAATCTCCCGCAAACCGCTCCCATCGCTTGCAAGCGACTGCGTCCAGAGAACTTCTTGGCCATCGACCACCTGCAATTGGAAGGGCTGGCCAGGATCCAGTCGATCGACAAGCTGCAAGGTTCCCTGAAGCAGATCGCTCCGATCGATCTGCCTCGGAGATTCAACCGAAAGGAGGGCAAGTGTTTTTGGAGGTCTTGCTGCCCCCATGCCGAGAATCCAGACTGGGGAATAATCAGATCGCCACTGAGCTGCCAGATCGACAGGGGATGGCCCAAGATTGTGCTGGCCATCGGTGATCAGCAGAAGCGGTTGACGCACTGGTTTTTCCTGTGCATCGGCATCAGAAGGCCAGCGGCTGCGTGCCGCCAGCAATGGAGATCCGAGCGACGTTGCCTGCCCCCATGGATTCGGGTTCCAAGTGGTATCCGGCTTAGCAGAATTGTCCTTATCCTGAAGGGTGCTTCGCCAGAGCAGAGTCGGCTGGTCGGAATCGAACCGATGGACGAAGACATCTCCCTGATTACTCCACTGCTCCAGTTTAGGGACATCGCCCCCCGCGATCCGATCGATCGCGCGCTGGAAGCGTGTGGACGGTGGGGTGGAATTCGCCAGTCGCTCGTCCTGATCAGTCTGCTGCATGCTGGATGAGCCGTCGATCCAGATATGGAGTTGGCTGGGATCCCCTTCGTAGAACCGAGTCCTCAGCGAAGGCTCCAGCAGCATCGCCAAAGCCATCGCGATCGCCGCTGCACGCAGGGTCGGTAACAGCCATCGATACGGGGCGGTGCACGATTTCGATTCGCGCCAGTACAACCACCATGCCAGAGCCGCCAGTGCGGTGATCAGCAGCAGGACCAACAGCGGCGGATACGGTCCGGGCAATCGCAGTTCCGTCATCGACCACCTCCTGTCAATCGCTTTTCGATCAGCAGTTCGCCAAAGAGCGCTAGGACAAGGAGGGCCAACATCCATCGCCAGACCTCCTTGGTAGTATGCTTCTGGGAATGCGACTGAAGAAAGCTTGCGGCATCGGCGTGAACGGTGGCTCCCAGCTGACTGGCGAGTTGCGAAATCTCTTCGGGAGCCATCGGTTCGATTTCCGATTCCCTCCTCGCCTGTGCGGCGACTCGTGGGGTCACAAGAGCCGCATCCCAAAGCAAAAGGCGTTGCATCAGCGGAACAAATGCTGGACGCACGGGAAGATCGCTCGACACCTCGTTGGCGCCGATGGCCCATTGCTGGACCATCCCTTTGCCCCAGGGCTGAACTGCCAGCAGCGGCTGGCCATTGGCCAGTTTCAGTGGGACGGAACCTGGACTGCTGGAAGGCTTGGAGCCGGTCGTGTTGGGATCCCCAGCAGGGGAATTCGGCGTGCTGGAGGAGGGGTCGTTCCATGGAAGCAATGGACGCAGTGCGCGGATGGTCGATTGATCCAAGCGCCCCTGCTCGGGTTGATTGAAAAAGGTCAGCGAGGGATCGGAATAAGGGGCAGGTGCAATCGTCTGGGGCTGCTCCTGGGGGTTAGCGGAGTCCCTAGAAAGCATCTTCCAATCTCCGTATCGCATCGGAAGCAGCGGGGCAGGGCTACCAACTCCAAAGAACTGGTGGTACCAACCTATGTCGATCTGGGGACCACCGAAGATACAGAGTCTTGCCCCCTCCTCGACTTGTCCCGCAATCGCTTCGACTAGACTTTCGGGTAGCCTGGCGACATTGGCCAGTACCACCACGTCGGCAGCTCGGATCACTTCCTGCGTCAGTCGGTCGGGGCTGGCGCGCACGAGGGTGACTGCTGGTGACTGACGATTGGATTGGTCGCCCAAGGTCGCTTCCAGCGCCAGCTTGAGAAATCCCGTTTCGGAGTCCAGCAGTCGCTGCTGCGGGTTGGGATCGACCAGCAGGATCCGGCGGGTGGGCAGAACTTCAATCGGAAGCTCGTCTAGATCGTCCTGATCGATGGTCGATGGATCTTCGACAGAGACGCGGACGCTGTGACTGCCCTCGCGATCGATGGCGATGGCGAAAGCAAGCTGAGCAGAAGAGCGAGCGGCAACGTCGATGCGTTTGGTGGCCATCTCCATGCCATCCAATTGAAGTCGCACCGGAACCTGGGTGGCAGGTTGAGCCGACTGGTTGGCGACGGTGACGCGGAGTTCCAAAGGCTCCCCGAGCAATGAAACTTCGGACGATGCGGTGTCGAACATCACCTGAAGATTGGCGACCGGGGTCGAAGTCGCGACCGGGATCCAGTGGAACTCAGGTCGCACCACCATCGCCTCCGCGCGCCTGCGGATGGCGGCCATCGATTCGCTTCCGGCAGACTGCCAGTCCTGCTTCTGAAAATCGCTCCAGATCACCACGCGACGGAGCGGCTGTGAAGACTTCTCGAGCAGATCAAGCGACTGCTGCATCGCTGCGATTGGGTCGATGGGGCCTTGGTCAGGTGCCATGCGCTGTACCTGTCCCACGATGGGACGTGGGTCGGTGTGGGACGCCGCGGTCGGGGGCTCGGCCGACGAACGCAGGGGACGAAGGTAACGATGATCGGATCGACCGAGCCCTTCAGTCACCTGCCTCAGCGATCGCTGGGCAAGCTGCCAAAGTGTTTCCGGTGAAGCAGGATCGGTGGATCGAACTGCAGGGGCCTGCATCGAGTAACTGTCATCGATGAGCAGTGCGGTTGCTGACGATCCACCAGACGCAGTTACTTGGAAACGGTCGAGGATGGGGCGAGCCATCGCCAGGGCAAGCAGGATCGGGATGGCGCATCGCACCAACAGCAGGAGCAGAGCTTGCCACTGGATCTTTTTGGCATTCTGCAGCGCCACCGACTCCAGTAGGTGCATCGCACCCCAGTCGACTGTCTGAAACCGGGAACGATTTAGCAGGTGGATGACCAGCGGGACCACGAAGGCCATGGCCCCAAGGAGCAGGGCAGCATTCAGAAAACCCATCATGCGCCTCCCCGCTCTGCCAGGAACTTCGCCAAAACTTCCGAAGGTGTATCTTGCGTGGTGCAGGGGACCAGCGCGATCCGCTGGCTCTTGCAACCTTGCTCCAAACGGGCTCGGAAGTCGCTCAGATTCTTCTGATACTGGGCTCGAAAGGCGAGTGGATCAACGATCCGCTCCCGCTGGGGAGATTCCAGGGAACGAAAACGGGTGCGCGTCGAAAATGGAAAATCAAGTTCGTCGGGATGCCAGACTTGAAAAAAGACCACTTCATGAGGTAGTTGTCGAACCATCGCCAAAGCCCGAAGCAGAGCGTCCACCTGATCAAAACCATCGGAGATAAGAAAGACGACGCCGCGACGGCCCAGCTTTGGGAGAGTCGATTCGATTACCGAGGCGAGCGATGTTTCTCCACCACAGCGGGAGGTTGCCAAAATCTCCATCAGCGAGTGCAGATGTGCGGGGCGGCTTTTCGGTGGCAGGTGCATTTTGACGGCGGTGTCAAAGGTGGTAACTCCGACGGCATCATGCTGTGCGGCAAAAAGATAGCCAAGGCTGGCCGCCAGTCGACATGCAAATTCATGCTTGCTGGTTCCCGGTTGTTTGGCTCCGGCATACCCCATCGATCCGCTTTGGTCCAGAAGAAGGGAGGCTCGCAGGTTGGTCTCTTCTTCGTACTGTCGAATATAAAGTCGATCCGTCTTGCCAAAGAGCTTCCAGTCGATCGAACGCACTTCATCGCCTCGGACATAAGGGCGATGCTCTTTGAATTCGACACTGGTTCCCTTGAGCGGGGAAGGATGGATACCAAGATGCAGTCCTTCCACCGCAGTCCGCGCGTGCCACTGGAGTTGCGAGAGGCGATCGCGGTCCTCGGGACTTAACGAACTGGCGCGTTCCAGCATGCCATGGGTCTCTGAAAAAAGATTGGGAGCGGCGACAACGCGGGAATGGCTTTGGAGAAGCGATTCCTGGTCAGGATGGGATCGAGCCGACACGCTACAGCGATCGTGCGGTGGGAGTTGGAAGTTCCTGGATCGCTCGCGCCACCAACGCATCGGGGGTAATCCCTTCTGCCTGAGCACGGAAGGTGGGAACCATTCGGTGTCGAAGCACCGGTGCGGCCAGATGCTGCACATCCTCCAGCGTCACATGCGTCCGCCCCTCCAGCAGCGCCCGGGCCTTGGCCCCCAGAACCATCTGCTGACCGGCTCGCGGACCAGGCCCCCACTCCACCTGCTCCCTCACCCAGTTCAAACGCGTTTCTTCTCGAGGGCGCAGCGATCGCACCAGTTCCAAAACGTACTGCTTGACATGCTCTGGCAACGGCACCCAACGCACCGTTTCCTGGAACCGCAGGATCTCTTCGCCGCCGACCACCGGTTGTGGCTTGCCCTGGAAGGAAGTCGTGGTCCGATCGATGATCTCCGACTCTTCCTGGCGACTCGGATAATCGACCATCACTTGGAATAGGAAACGGTCGCGCTGGGCTTCCGGAAGCGGGTAGGTCCCTTCCTGTTCGATCGGGTTTTGCGTCGCCAAAACAAAAAATGGCTCAGCCAATTGGTACGTCTTACCTCCGACTGTTACGGAATGCTCCTGCATCGCTTCCAGAAGGGCCGCCTGTGTTTTGGGAGGAGTGCGGTTGATTTCGTCAGCCAAAAGCATCTGGGTGAAAATCGGCCCCTTTTCAAAAACCAAATTCCGATGCCCCGTGTCAGGTGACTCTTGGATCAAGTCGGTGCCGGTGATATCGGCGGGCATCAGATCTGGAGTGAATTGAATCCGATGGAAGCTCAGGTGCATCGCGTCGGCCAGCGATCGGACCATCAACGTCTTGGCCAGTCCCGGTACCCCCTGCAGCAGGCAATGCCCCCGCGCCAAAATCGCGATAAGCAACTGCTGAATGACCTCATCCTGACCGACGATCGTTTTGGACACTTCATGGCGAATCTTTCGGCATGCTTCCATCAGTTCCTGGGCACGCTCGGTGTCCGAATGCGACAGGGAAGAGGCTGGGTCGCTCAAGTCAATTCTCCTTCAAGGCGAGAGGGTAGGGGCGGGAGGTCTTAGGAAGGCAGGCGATGTCGGTGGGGCGGGTGTCTCGCCGGATCGGCCCATGGGATGCGCTAGCACCATCCTGAGCGAACATCTTTCTGTCGTGGATGCCCGCGTTTTCACCGGATAGGAAAAAATGAGGACGTAACCCACGCATCTTCTCGAAAGTAGCATCGGTGGTGGGGGTTTGAAAGCTTTTTTCGGGAGGGATTCCCTAGAGACGCAAACCCCAATCGAATAATGCCCGGGCCACATCGATTCCACGCGATGGCACCGAACACATGCGGCAGGATCCGCCGCAGCCGACTGATTCGCCCCTTTTCTAGCGCTCTGCCACAGAATACCCAGACCTCCATCCTTCCCCAAACTTCCATTCAACCAAAAGGTGGGTGGCACCGATTGGAGATGGGCAGCACCATTGGCAGTACCGCACCAATTGGCAGCACTACGTGACCAAAAACCACCATTTTGGGTAGATCCTTAGACACGGCAAAAGGTGGGTGGCACCGATTGGAGATGCACCGATTGGAGATGGGCAGCACCATTGGCAGTACCGCACCAATTGGCAGCACCAAGTGACCAAAAACCACCATTTTGGGTAGCATTTTAGACACAGCAAAAGGTGGGTGGCACCGATGGCAATAGGTGGGTGGCACCGATTAACGAGAAAAACAACCCTTTTGGGGTGCCTTCAGGCTCAAAAAACGTGGGTGGCACCGATTGGAGATGTGGGTGGCACCGATTGGAGATGAGCGGGGATCGATAGCAAAAGTGGAGGTGAGCTTGGTGCTCGTTCCGTCCGCGTTGCGACGGGATGCAGGAATCTGTCAGCTTGGCCTATACTCCAGCAGATGGCGGTGAAACACTTCTCCGCCAGCAAACCCCGCCATCAAACCCCCGCCTGGAATCTCTTTCCTTCCCTTCCCCGGAGGAAGTTCTCGCCGATGTCGATTCGATCTTCCTTAACGCTTTTGATCGTGGTGCTCCTGATTCAGGCCCTACCGACTTGCAGCAGGGCAGGAGAACCGGCAGAGGGCGGGGCACTGGCCTTCGAGACCGAGATCCGTGCGATCCTACGAGCCCACTGCTTCGATTGCCATGGTGCCACCGAGGAAATCGAAGGAGAGCTTGACCTTCGACTGGTTCGATTCATGATCCGAGGTGGCCAAAGTGGGCCAGCGATCCATCCTGGCGACGCCGCCAGCAGCCTGCTCATCGAACGTGTCTCTTCCGGGGAGATGCCTCCAGGAGAACAGAAGGTCTCCCCAGAAGAAATAGAAAAACTACGGCGATGGATCGATCTGGGAGCAGCGACACTGCGACCAGAGCCAGAATCGATTCCACCCGGACTTGGCATCTCGCCCGAAGACCGCTCCTACTGGGCTTACCAAGCGATCCCACGCAACCCCGCGATTCCCACTCTTCCGGACGCGTTGGTCGGATCACTCGAACTTCCCCTGGATCGCTGGCTGGCTGCCGATCTGCTGGCGGAAGATCCCGAGGCGGCTACCAACGAGATCACCAGCCCAATAGCCGACCGTTGGACGCTGCTCAAAAGAGCCAGTTTCGTGCTGACCGGCCTGCCTCCCGATCTGCAGATGCGGCAGGAGGTGATGGAGGATACCAGCGACGACTGGTACGAGCGACTGATCGATCGCCTGCTGGCCAGTCCCCACTATGGCGAGCATTGGGGACGACACTGGTTGGATGCCGCAGGCTACGCCGATTCCGAAGGAGGCAACGAAAACGATGCGATCCGCCCATGGGCTTGGCGGTATCGCGACTGGGTGGTCCGATCGCTGAATGCCGACATGCCCCTGGATCAATGGATCACGCAGCAACTGGCTGGCGATGAATTGGCAGGACCCAACGCCGGAGACTGGACTGCCCAGCAGATCGATCTGCTTGCCGCGACAGGATTCCTTCGCATGGCAGCTGATGGAACCGGCAGTGGCACCGACACCCCCGAGGCTCGCAACCAGACCATCGCCGACACTCTCAAGATCGTTGGAACATCACTGCTGGGGACCAGCCTCCAGTGCGCTCAGTGCCACGACCATCGCTATGATCCGATCCTGCACAGCGACTACTTCGCGCTCCGCGCCGTCTTCGCCCCGGCTCTCGACTGGCAAAAGTGGAAGTCGCCACAAGCCCGCCTGATCTCCATCACCACCCAGGCTGAGCGGCAGCTTGGGGAGCAACTGGAGAAGGAAGCCTTGGAGGTGGCTGCCGAGCGAGAGAAACAGCAGGCGACGGCGATGGCCAAGGCACTCGAGAAAGAACTGCTCAAGTACGAAGAGCCGCTCCGCCAGATGCTCCAAGAAGCCTACAAGACTCCCGAGAAAGATCGAACCGAAGCCCACAAACAACTTCTTGCCTCCCATCCCAGCGTCCTTATCTCCCCGGGTGTCTTGTACCAGTATCTTCCCGAAGCGGCGGAGCAACTGAAGAAGCTGGATGAACAGATCGCAGCGATTCGCGCCAGGAAGCCACAGGAGCAATTCATCCATGCCCTGACCGAACCGGCCGGACATGTCCCCGAAACGCGGCGGTTCCATCGAGGCGACCACCAGCAGCCAAAAGAGCCTGTGGCTCCAGGAGGCCTCACGGTCCTCGCTTCGTCGGAACATCGTATCGAATTCCCTTCCGATGACCCCTCGCTGCCCACCAGCGGCCGACGACTAGCACTGGCACGGTGGTTGACTGCGGAAGATCATCCGCTGCTGGCACGCGTCCTGGTCAACCGTGTCTGGATGCATCACTTCGGCGAAGGGTTCGTGGCAACCCCAGGCGATTTTGGCAAGCTAGGAGCGCCGGTCGAACACCGCCAGGTACTCGACTTTCTTGCCGATCAGTTGCATCGCTCTGGCTGGAGCCTCAAACAGTTGCATCGCACCATCCTTATGTCTCGGGCTTGGCGGCAAGCTTCCAGCGCCGAATCGATGGCACGACGAAAACTGATGCGGCTCCCAGCTGAATCGATGCGAGATGCCATGCTGGCCGCCTCCGGGTCACTCGATCGTGCCTTTGGCGGCCCCCCTATTGCCGTCAAGGAAGATGACTCCGGGCAAGTCGTCGTGGAAGGCAGCCAGACTCGCCGAAGCCTCTATATCCAGGTGCGTCGCAGCCGGCCGGTGGCCATGCTGCAGGCGTTCGATGCACCGGTCATGGAAACCAACTGCGAACGGCGCGCCAGCTCGACGATCGCCCCTCAGTCGTTGATGCTGATGAATGGAGAATTCATCCTGGAACAGGCGATGCGGCTGGCCGATCAGGTGCAGAAGATTCCCGCATCCAGCCAAGCACCGCCGCGGCCAGATCTCCCCCCCTTACCACCGACTCCCCAGTCGCACTGGGAATATGGCTTCGGCCGCTGGGATGACAATTTCCAGAAAGTCGATGCGTTCCAGAAACTTGGACACTGGACCGGATCTCAGTGGCAAGCATCGGCTCAACTCCCCGATTCCACCGCTGGCTGGGTAATCTGGCATGCCCAGGGAGGACACCCGGATGTGCCCGATCGCGCGGTGGTCCGGCGATGGACAGCCCCCACCTCGGGACGACTGAAACTCGATGGCCCACTCGCCCATCTTTCACCCCACGGCGATGGTGTGCGAGGCAGAATCGCATCGAGTCGGCGTGGCCTGCTGGGAAGCTGGAACTCGATGAATCAAACGGTCGAAACGTCGGTAGCGGAGTTTGACGTCGAAGCAGGTGAATCGATCGACTGGATCGTCGACTGCATCCAGCACCAAACCTCCGACTCTTTCCACTGGATCGCCACCCTTCAGTGGACACCCTCCGGCGGACCCGTCACGCGCATCGTTTCCAGCGAACAGTTCCGCGGACCTCAGATGGAGCCCGCCAGGATGCAGCAGGAGATCGACGCTCTTTGGCGCACTGTAACCGGCGACAGCCCAAGCGATCTCCAGTGGCAAGCAGCTTGGAGCTTCGTCGCCAAACAGCGCACGCTGATGGACGCAAGACCGGAACTGGTACCATCCGGATCGACGCCCTGGCGACAGACGCTCCAACAGATCGCTCAAGCACTGATGAGCTCCAATGAGTTTCTTTACCTTCCTTGATAACAAGTCGCCAAGCGGGCATCTTTCTCCACCCATGCGACAGGAACCTCTAGCCATGAATTTCGAGGACCGATCGGTGACAAGCGACCCAAGAGTATCGGGCCACACCGAGGCGGCAGGTATGACGCGTCGACGGTTGCTGGAAAGAACCGGGATGGGGATCGGGGCCGTGGCGTTGGCTTGGCTTCTGCAGCAGGACCAAGCCCAAGGATCTCCCAAGAAAGCGAAAGGGGAGAAGTCGTACAACCTAGAACCACGTCCCCCCCATCATCCATCGCGCGCTCGCGCCATGATCTCACTGTTCCAACACGGCGGTCCCTCCCACATGGACCTAACCGATCCCAAGCCGCAGCTGAGCAAACTACATGGAACGGAGTACCCCGGAGAGATCGCCTACAGCTTCGTCAACGAGGCAAGCAAAAAGCTCCTCGGTTCGCCATGGAAGTTCTCCCGGCACGGTCAGTGCGGCATGGAGCTTTCGGAACTCCTCCCCGAAACGGGAAAGATCGCTGACCGTATCTGCCTGATCCGCAGCATGCACACCGGAGCCAACGGCCATGAAGTGTCGATCCGGTACTTCCATGGTGGCATTCCGGGCGTCCTGGGCCGCCCCCATCTGGCCTCTTGGTTGCTCTATGGCCTCGGCTCCCAAACGCAGGACCTGCCCGCCTACATGGTGCTGACCGATCCGGGTGGGCATCCCGTAGATGGTGTCAACAACTGGTCGAGCGGCTTCATGCCAGCGATGTTCCAGGGAACAGTTCTGCGGCCGCAGGAACCGCGAATCCTGAATCTTCAGCCCGCCGCGCATCATCGTGGACAGCCACAGCAGCACCAACTGGAACTCCTTCAGACACTCAATCAACAGCACCTTGAGCAGTTTCCCTTCGATGCCGATCTGGAGGCAAGGATCGCCAGCTATGAACTGGCTGCCCGCATGCAGACCGCCGCACAGGAAGCACTCGACATCAGCCGTGAGACGGCAGCGACCCATCGAATGTATGGCCTAGAAGACGAGGCGACTCGGGAGTACGGAACGCGATGCTTGATCGCCAGAAGGCTGGTGGAACGAGGCGTCAAGTTTGTGCAGCTGTTCCATGCAGGACAGCCCTGGGACAATCACAGCGCCCTGCGTACCGCTTTGCCTTCGATCTGCCGAAAAACCGATCGTCCAGCCGCCGCTCTGGTGGAAGACCTGCACCAGCGCGGCTTGCTGGAAGAGACCATCGTCCATTGGGGTGGCGAGATCGGTCGCTTGCCAGTGACACAGAATCATGGATCACCCGAGAAGGATGGTCGGGATCACAATGGACAAGGCTTCAGCATCTGGCTGGCTGGTGGCGGAATCCGGCCTGGAATGGTGTACGGAGCCACTGACGAGTTTGGTCATCGCGCGGTGGAAAATATCGTGACCCCCAACGATTTCACTGCGACGCTGATGCATCTGTTCGGACTGGATGCCCAGTCCCTGGTCTTCGAACACCACGGCCAAAAACAGATCGCTACCGCCGGTCGCCAAGCTCAACGGATCGATGCAATTCTCGCTTGATGCAATCGGGAGGTTTTGCAAACGCACCGAGTGGCAGATCCCTCCCTTTTTCAAGACTTCCCCCCCAAACAAGCAGAGCCACTGTGGCGACATATGCCATTGCCCAGGCCACACACATCGACCGGCTGGCGCCAGGATGCCGCCCTCCCAACCAAGTGGCCGTGGAAATCGAAAAAGTGGGAACACGCACCCAAGGATTAGATCCTGACGGGATGTGGGAGTTGCCGCCAGTCTTTGGAGGGCCATGACATAGGGAACCGAGGGTGTTAAAATAGTTGCTCCTGCCTTCCCATGGCCTCTCTGAGGAGTTCCTCGATGATGGTGCGATCGAGCGTCTGGGTCTGGATACACCGGGCCTCTCTGGTAGCGACACTTGGCGTTCTGTGGCTTGCCGGCATGCCCTCGGCAGATGCGGTCGATGTGGCCAATCCGGCTGATCCGATGGATTGGCCACACTGGCGAGGCCCTGACATGAATGGGCTCTCACTAGAGAAAGGACTCCCAGAAAAATGGTCGCCCAAGGGAGAAAATCTGCTTTGGCGGCGCGAAGAACTGGCCAGCCGATCCACCCCGATCGTCATGAATGGAAGACTGTATGCGGTCTGCAGAGCCTTTCCGGAGACCACTCAGGAAGGGGAAAAGACGGTTTGCGCTGATGCCACGACCGGCGACATTCTCTGGGAGAGTATTCACAACATCTTTTTGTCCGATGCGCCGGCCGAGCGGGTGGGATGGTCGAGCGTCGTGGGAGATCCAGAGACCGACCGAGTCTACGTGCTGGGCTTGGGATGTGCCTTTCAGTGCCTGGACGGCAAGACCGGCAAGGTGATCTGGGAGCACTCGATGAGCGAAGAGTACGGCATGCTGTCGACCTACGGTGGCCGCACCAATTTCCCGGTCGTCTTCGAAGACCTGGTGATCATCAGTGGTGTGATGACTGGATGGGGCGACACGGCCGTACCAGCGCACCGCTTTGTCGCCTTCGATAAGAACACCGGTGCTGCAGTCTGGTTCCTGAGCACCAAACTGCGCCCTGAAGACACCACCTACAGCACTCCCGTCTTCGCGATGTTAGATGGCCAAGTGGCGATGGTGGTGGGTGCCGGAGATGGTGCCATCTATGCGATTCAACCCCGGACCGGCAAGGTGATCTGGAAGTACCAAGCCTCAACCCGCGGCCTCAATACCACGCCAGTGGTAGACAGCAACGGAATCGTCTACAGCGGACACAGCGAACAGAATTCCAGCGATACCACCATCCTGGGGTCGATCTTCGCCTTCGATGGAAACACCCAAGGAGAAATCACCGAAGACAAACTGCTGTGGAAGATCCCCAAACGAACGGTCGGCCGGTCGTCACCGATCAAGGTCGGCGATCGACTCTACTGCGTCGAAGACGGTGCCCTCCTGGTGGTCATCGATGCCAAGACGGGTAAGGAAATTACCACCAAGAAACTGGGCCGCATCATGTTCGGCAGCCTAGTCGCTGGAGACGGCAAAATCTACGCGGTCGAAAATACGGGGCGCTGCTACGTTCTCCGCCCCACAGAGAACGGCATCGAAGTGGTCAGCGAAGCACGGCTTCCCAATGGCGAAGAAGTCCACGGCTCTCCCATCATCTCGCACGGTAGAATCTACATCCCATCCAATTCCGCGATGTACTGCGTCGGCGATGCCAGCATCACTCCGGCGATCGAACCTCGTCCGGCCGCAGTCGCCGAAGCTCCTGTGGCCGACGACTCCCAGGTCGCCCACCTACAACTGGCTCCGGTCGAAGCCATCCTCGCCCCCAAACAGAACGCGCGGTACCAGATTCGGGCTTTCAACAAGAAGGGACAGTACCTGAAGCTGATCCCCGATGGGACCCTTACGGCGGAAGCAGGTGCCTTCAGTCCCGAACTGGTTTACTCGGCACCGGACCTGCCAGCCGGCGAAGGTTCCACGCAAGTGGCCGGAATCAAGATGGAAGCCAAATTGGGTGACTTGACCGCATCGGCTCGCGCCCGAGTCGTCCCGAAGCTGCCCTGGAAGTTTGATTTTTCCGATGGCAAGGTACCTCCCGCCTGGATCGGTGCCGACTACCGACACAAAGGCGCCGAAATCGAGGGAGAGAAGGCACTGGTCAAGGTCAGTACCATTCCCAAGGGGACCCGTAGCCAAGCGTGGATGGGCTGGACCAGCCTCCACGACTACACCATCCAGGCCGATTTTCTGGCGACAGAGAAAAATGGCCGAGTCCCCGATATGGGACTGATCAACCAGCGGTACACCCTGGATCTACAAGGGGCACAGAAGCTGCAGATCCGTTCCTGGACCCCGCGATTGGAACTTCGTTTCGCCAAAACCATCCCCTTCGAGTGGAAGGCGAACACGTGGTACACGATGAAGTTCCAAAGCGAGAATCGTGAAGGGGAAGTGGTGCTTCGCGGTAAGGTATGGCCACGAGGTGAAGCCGAGCCGGAAGCATGGAGCATCGAAGCGGCCGACGCGACCCCCAATCGCAACGGCAGCCCCGGTCTTTTTGGAAACGCAACCGATTCGGAGTTCTATCTCGATAACGTCCAGGTCACTCCCAATGCCACTCCTTGACGGAACCTGCACACCGACCCGGTCTCCATTGCCTGAAACCAATCCGAACCCATGAGGACTTGTTCGATGTATCGCCATTCGATTCTCTCCACCACCCGCCGTTCCCTGGCCCTAGCCGTCGCGGGACTGGGCTGGTCGATCCAGCCTTTGCACGCCGAAGACCCCACCGCCGCGGCGCTCGCCGAAATCGGTAAACTGAAAGTCGGGACCAAGGACTGGCCACAATGGGGTGGATCTCCCTACCGCAACAACACGCCCGACGGAAAAAATATTCCGACGCAGTGGGATGTTGAGGCAGGGAAGAACATCCGTTGGTCGATGCCTCTAGGTTCGGAAACCTACGGAAACCCCGTGGTAGCCAACGGTCGAGTCTACGTCGGAACCAACAACGGATCCGGCTACATCAAGCGATACCCCAACACAGTCGACTTGGGCGCGCTGCTTTGTTTCGATGAAAAGGACGGCAAGTTTCTCTGGCAGCACTCCAGCGAAAAACTGCCGACCGGCCGCGTGAACGACTGGCCCAACCAAGGTATCTGCTGTTCGCCCTTGGTCGATGGTGACCGACTGTGGTATGTGACCAGTCGAGGCGAAGTCGCCTGCCTGGACGCGCAAGGATTTCGCGATGGAGAAAACGATGGCTCATTCCAAGACGAGAAGGTCGTCGCCGACGAGGAAGCTGATATTCTCTGGTCGGTGAACATGATGAGCCAGCTGAAGGTGTCGCAGCACAACATGTGCAGCTGCAGTGTTACGTGCGCTGGCGACTTGCTGTTCGTCAACACATCCAACGGAGTCGACGAAGGTCACGTCACGTTGCCGGAAGAGAACGCCCCCAGTTTCATCTGCCTGAATCGAAACACAGGCGAACTCCTCTGGACCGACAACATGCCAGGGGCCAACGTGTTGCACGGGCAGTGGTCTTCTCCCACCTACGCTGTCCTCGGAGATGTGCCCCAGGTGCTGTTTGGTGGAGGCGACGGGTATCTGTACAGCTTTGCCGCCGAGGGCGAAGGTGGAAAATCGAAGCTGCTTTGGAAATTCGATTGCAATCCTAAGGATTCGATCTACCTCCTAGGTGGCCGCGCCACCCGCAACCACATCATCGCCACGCCAGTGGTGCACGAAGGTCTGGTCTACGTCGCAGTAGGCGAAGACCCAGAGCACGGGGAAGGGAACGGCCATCTGTGGTGCATCGATCCCACCAAGCGTGGCGATGTCAGCCCCACTCTGGTCTACAACAGCAAGGACCCCGCCCAGCCGATCGCCCACAAGCGACTGCAGGCCTTGGTGGAAAAGGATGGCGACTTTGAGCGAGACAATCCAAACTCGGCAGCGATCTGGCACTATGTCGGCAACAATTCAGAGGAATTCGAGACGACCATGCATCGCACGTGTGGTACCGTCGCCATCAAAAACGATCTGCTCTTCGTCGCCGACTTCAGCGGTGTCTTCCACTGCCTGGATGTCAAGACAGGAAAGGCTCACTGGACCTACGACATGTTCGCCGCCTCATGGGCTTCCCCTCTGATCGTCGAAGACCGCGTCTACATCGGCGATGAAGATGGTGATATCGCCATCTTCAAGCTCTCTTCGGAGATGGAGCAGATCGGCGAGATCAACATGGGATCGGCCGTCTACACGACACCCATCGTCGCCAACGACACGCTGTTCATCGCCAACCGAAACCGCATCTTCGCGATCCAGGAAGGGGCGCAAAGCGAACCGGTGAAGTGATCCGCTGGGAGATGCAATGCATCCTCCCCGGTCGGCCGATCACCACCAAGGAGTTTCGATGATTGAACCTTTCCATGTGGCAGTGGCAGCAACGCCTCTGGCAGTCTACTTGCTACTGCATGGCTGGATCCGTTCGCTTGGGCGTCCCTTTGTCGTCTCCGGAGGACGGGACCTAGCAACGCTGGCCATCGCCATGGGAGGTTTGATGATGGTCGGGCCGATGGAGCTTTTTTTCCCTCGTTCGGCCTCCGCTCTGCTGGGCGGACGTGTCTGGCTGGTGCTGCTGATCTTCTATCTTTTATGCATCACGCTGGTGGTTCTTTCCTGCCGACCACGCCTGATCGTCTACGGGCTTGGCCCTGAACAACTCCAGGAGCAACTGGTGCCGGTCTTTTCAGAGATCGATCCATCAGCGTTCTGGGAGGGATCGATCGTCCACTCCCAGTTGCTACGCGGTGCCGCCGTCGTCGAGTCAGCTGGCGGTCCCATGCTTAGTCAACTGATCTTGGTCCACTCCCAGCCCGATGCGACCGGATGGAGTGGTCTGGAGCGGGCTCTGGTGCAAAGGATGACGACGGTTCGCGTCGACCAGCGGCGCGATGCGGTCTGGTACTATCTGGCGGCCAGCCTTTTGCTGGCATCAGCGGCGATCGGACTTCTTCGCGACCCACAAGGGACTGCAGAAGCGATGCGAGAGCTGCTGAGGTGGCAATGAACTCGATCCGATGCCTCAGGGTCGAAGAAACAACCGTCCGCCGCTCCGTCGTACCAAGCCACGCATCTCCAGCACACTCAAGGTCGCAAGAACCCTCGGGACTTCCAGTTTCGTCCGCTCGATGATCTGATCGATATCAGTAGGACTGGTCTCCACCGCCTGCAAAACCCGCGTCTCCTGTTCGTTCAGCTGCAGCTCCTTTGGATGCCGCATCGTCTTGCCGCAAGGGCTAGGGGTAGGCTTGGCCAAAGGACCAAGGTGTTCGATGATGTCCTGGGCGGAGCGGACCAGGATCGCGCCATCCCGCAACAGCTGGAGTGGCCCCTGGGACGCTCGAGAAGTCACTGGTCCCGGGACAGCAAAAACGTCGCGACCCTGCTCGCCCGCATGACTGGCAGTGATCAATGCCCCCGACCGCTCCGCAGCCTCCACAACCACTACACCCAGCGATTGACCGCTGATTAGACGGTTGCGTTGGGGAAAGACACCGGCTCGCGGCATCGAGAATGGATGCGTCTCGCTGATCAATGCACCGTTGCGTTCCACTTCCTCCGCTAACTCCAGATGCTCTGGTGGATAAATCTCGGTGACGCTGCTCCCCAGGAACGCGATCGTCCTTCCTCCCGCTTCCAACGCCGCCCTATGCGCCTGTGCATCGATTCCTCGGGCCAGACCACTGACGATGGTGAATCCGGCATGAACTAGTTCGACCGCCAGTCGCTTGGCCATCGTCAGACCATAGTGCGTTGGATGCCTGGTGCCCACGATGGCGATAGCCAGAGCGTCGGCGGCAGTGACATGGCCGCGCTGGAATAGCAGTGGGGGTGGGTCGGGAAGATTTCGCAACGGGGCAGGGTAGTGTCGATCACTCGGCAGCAGGATCGTCACGCGGTTCTGATGGCAGTGATCGACGACGCGATCGGCCAAGTCACTTCCTTTTGACGCCACGATCGCTTCGGCCACCTTGGGTCCGACCCGTTCCACTTCCATCAATTCGCTTCGACGAGCCTCCAGGACTCGCAGAGCCGAACCGAAGTGAGCTATCAGGAGTCCGGTCAGCCTGGGGCCAACCCCGGGGACCAGCGCCAGTTCAATAGCCGCCCGCCGCTCGGGGGTCATCGATTCCGCTGCCTGTGGCTCTCGATCTAGCCGCTTGGCTTCGCAATCTCCATCCAACTCGGGCTGGGCGTTGTGCGAAGCGATCTGGCGGTGATCCTCCAAGTCGACTCCTTCGCCATCGTGAGGTCGATTCATGGGCGGTTCCTCGAAGTCTCCTTCCCTCCAGCGCACGTCCAGCCTGACGGCGCGCGATGCATGGATCGGTTTTCGCCACTCGCGAAGTCACTATAGGTCTCAGATAGCCCGCCGATCAAACGGTGGAAATCGGCTATGCCACGGGAGCCCCCGTCGGATGATGGGAGAAGGGGGGCAATGGAGCGAACCGGATCGAGAACGATCGCACACGACACTTGGTGCGCCTGATCGCTCAACGGGGAACGACTTGCAAGCCATCCATTCCGCCGTCATCTGGTATCGCCAACGTTCGCAGGGAGCGCGATGGTGTATTGGCATCCAGCCACACAACCGTCCCATCGACGCAGGCACCCAGAGCACCACCGGGGTGGACACCACCGAGGCTCTTTCCAGGTTGGACTCCCATACGCAGGGATCGAAGGGGCAGGGCGCCCGCCTGAGTCCAATAGATGTTACCCGCTGCCGCCGACTCCACCACCAGCAACGTCTGATCCAGGGGATCGACTAGGTCCGATACGGCGCGACCCAAACCACTGGGAACCACCAGAGAATCGGATCCACTGATGACGTAATAGTTGCTGTAGTTGGCTTGCATCGCACTGGGGTCGGCGGGGCTTGCGAAAAGCAGTGGCATCTGATCGACCAGCGCCAGGTTGCTCTCGCTATCCCAGGCTTCATCCAGATGGAACCTCTGGTAGAGCCCTTCTTCACCCAATTCCGGCAGGATCAACACACGCCAACTATAAAGGGGCTTGCCTTCAGGACTCAGCACCTCCGCTGGCGGAAAACGTCCGTGGCGATCGGCATAGCTAGTCAGTGCTTGAGCGATTCGGGATAGATTGGCTGCTGCAACCTGCCTCATCTGAAGGCTTTGCCAATAGCGAGCTCTTTCCACCAGCCAGGGCGAAATGGCCGCGACGCTGCCGATCAGTAAAAAGCTGACGGTGATCGGTAGCAGATATCCAAGCCGCTTGTTGACCCATCCTGGAAGGCTGCCATGAGACGGATGCGGAGACTGTTTACCTTGAGCAAATGGCGGGATCTGGATCGGCTTACCGCATTGGGCGCAGTGGCCCGAGCGACCGGAGTACTGGTCGTCTACCAAGGTGCTGTTTTTGCAGTGAGGGCATTCAAATCGAAATGGCATCAGCTTCAGCCCCCCGCAAGATTGCCCTGCTGGGCAGCTTTTCGCGCATCCTCACGCCATCCACCTTGGGCTAGTCGCGCGGCTGCGAGAATCGCCTGTACCATGCCGCTGCATTTGGCCGTTGCGGTGCCAGCGATCGAATGGGCAGTTCCATGGGCGACGCTGGTGCGAAGGATTGGAAGCCCCAGCGTGATATTGACGGCATCGAACATATCGAGCAGTTTCAGAGCGATATGTCCCTGGTCATGGTACATCGCCACCACGGCATCGAATTCCCCTTGGACGGCTCGTGGCATCAACGTATCGACCGGCAGTGGCCCTTCGACCTCCCATCCCAATCGCCTCGCCCTCTCCACGGCTGGTGCAATGCAGGTCGACTCCTCATCACCGAATCGTCCCATCTCTCCTCCGTGCGGATTGAGCGCCGCCACGGCGATGGGTGGCTCTTGGTTCTCGCCAGAGGAGGCCCGGCGAAGCCGCGAGAAAACCTCCCGCGCCAGCGAGATTTTCTCGAACACCGCCTCCGGATCAATCGCCGCGAAAATATCTCGCAGCGCCATGTGCAGCGTCACATGAATGACCCCCAGGCCGTACCTCCCACCTCGTCGCGTGCCAGACTCCTTGAATCCGGGATCACTCCGCTCTTCGCGGGGCGGAAGATAAAGCATCATGGCGTACTGCTGGACACCACAGATCTCGGCAAGCAGCTCCGTGTGGCCGGGCCAGTCGTGCCCAGCCTGATGCAATGCCACCTTGTGCAACGGTGCGGTGACGATTCCCTCGACCTGATCGGCCAACGCCAGGCGGGAAGCAAACACCAGGGCATCGTAGGCAGCCTGGCCCCCGCGCGCATCAATCGTCCCCTGCGGGGCCTCGATGGCATCTGGACTGCCACACGTCAGGCAGCAAATGCGATCGATCCCTGGATTTCCTGCCGCCAGATCTTCGATCGAATCGATCGCCATCGGGCTTCCCAATTGCCCCATTGCTCGAAGCAGCACCTCAGGCCGCCCCACCACCAGCGGTCGACAGACGCGATACAATGAGGGCTCTTTCAAGGCCCCCACGATAATTTCCGGACCGATCCCGGTCGGATCCCCTAGGGTGATCGCAAGCGTTGGCAGTGTCGACTTTGCATTCCTATCGCGGTGGATCATCGTCAGGCGGCTCTCGGAATATCCTTAGAGAGATCTCGTCCAGTGAAAGCGGTGCTACAGCGAGTTCAGGCAAGCCAAGTGGCTGTCGATCGGTCCATTGTAGGCCAGATCGGTCCCGGAGTCCTGGTGCTGCTGGGAGTCGGCCCGTCGGATACTCCTGCCATCGCGCAGCGGATGGCCGAGAAAATCGCCAAGCTTCGGATCTTCTCCGACTCGCAGGGCAAAATGAATCTCAGCCTTCTGGATACCCAGAGCGAGGTCTTGGTGGTCAGCCAATTCACGCTCTACGCCAACTGCCAGAAGGGAAACCGCCCCAGCTTCACCGATGCAGCGCCCCCTGAACTGGCTCGATCGCTCTATGAGGAGTTCTGCCGATCGATGGAGCGTCACGGGCTCCGGGTAGCTCAAGGTGTTTTCCAGGCGGATATGCAGGTTTCCCTGGTCAACGATGGCCCCGTGACGATTCTGCTCGACTCCAAGGAACTGGGACTGGATCGATCCACTTCGTGACCATCCCATCAGCGCGGATCGGAAATTGAATCTGGCTCGCCGGGCAGCAGCGCTTCCGAATCGGGAAGCCCTGGCGGCAAAAGACGATCGGTTGGAAGTGTGGGGCGGCTTGGGAGAACCTCGCCCTGCGACTGCTGCTCCTTTTGTCCAGGAGGATCACTCACCTGCCGCTTCAAATCGCTCGAAACAATCCAAGCCAGCAGGCCGAGCAGACCATAGACGAGCAGGTTGATCGAGCCATCCTTGCCCCAAAGCTTCAGGGCAGTTCCAAAAGTGTTTTTGTACCGATATCGCCCCCCCTGAAAATCGATCGACCACACCTCATCCAGCAGCAGATGGGAGAGGAATCCCAGCATTAGCGCGATCGCAACAAAAACCTGTCGCTTCGGAATCTCCGATTCGCTCAGCCAGTATCCAAGTAGCCCGACAATTCCCAGGGCAGGGATGCTGTGCCACATCCCGCGATGGACGGAGAAGCGACGAAAAACCTCTAGAATCCCCAGCCGAACCAGAAGATAGATCGCAACGGCGACCAGCAATTTGCGATCCGCCCCCAGTCCCAACCGGTCCAGTCGCTGGGTGAGGAGCATCGGAACGATGGTTGCCCCCAGCAATGACAATTCGCGTAGCGGTTTCCCGGACGGGCTATCTAGGTCGGGAAGCATGCCTGCCACCGCGCAAAGACCGCCGCCGATGCAGCAGGTTTCCCAAGGCAGTCCCGACTTCCAACCTGCGTATCCCAACGCCGTGCCAGCGATCGAACTGACCAGGAAGTGGGTGCGTGAATCGGCCATCGGATGGTCCCCAGAATCCGCCGGGGCCAACCCCAGCAGCCCGCCTTGCCTATACGCCTTTGAACTTGCCCGGCCCGGGTGAGGACTTTAGAAGATCCCAGGCCGGCTCCCAAGAGCATTTCCTAAAGCGACTCGCCCCTGGGTAAAAATAGGGGGATTGCTCTTCGCCCACCCGGTTGTTTTCGACTACAACGACGGTGAGAACCTTTGAGGAGAGATAGGATGTTGCCAGCTTACGATCTGCTGATGCTGCTGGTTCTGGTGTCGATGACGCTGCTGGGGGCGATCAAGGGATTTGCTTGGCAGGTCGCATCCTTGGCATCGGTCGTGGTCAGCTACTATTTCGCGTACACCTATCGCAATGAAGTGGCGGCCAAGATCAATGCCGAACCACCCTGGAACATCTTTCTCGCGATGCTGCTGATCTATGCCGGAACGTCCCTTGCGATCTGGCTGGGCTTCCGACTCTTCAGTGGCGTCCTCGATCAGATTCGCCTTCGCGAATTCGATCGACAGATGGGCGCCATACTGGGGCTGGCCAAGGGAGGCATCTACTGCCTGTTGGTTACCTTCTTCGGAATGACGTTGTTGCCGGTAGAGCGTCAGCGTGCGATTTGCCAGTCGCGCAGCGGTCGCTACATCAGCCAGATCCTGGCCAAATCGGATGGTATCTTCCCAGCCGAGGTGGAACGCGTAGTGCGCCCGCACCTGGAGCGATTGGAGAGCCAGTTACAGCAGGGAGGATCTGGAGTCTTACCGCAAAATCAGGGAGGCAATCCCGGCGGCAATCCCTGGTTCACACCAACTCCACCTTCGGTGCCCGAGGGAACTTGGCCTTCTTTCCAAAGCAACCCCAATGGCAATGCTCCACCAGGCAGCCTGCTCCCAGGGATGGGATCCAACCAGGTCGCGCCAGGCTGGGGGATCGACGGCGATCGCACGGTTCCAGCCGCTGGCTATTCGGCACCAGCAGAGACACCTCCCCCTGCATTTGGCACTCCCAATTCCGGTAGCGGCATCCGCTTGACGCCGATCCAGCGTTAAGTTGATCGGGTCCTAAAGATCACTTGCTATCCTGTCACTTGTTATCCTTCCGCGCCTTACGGAAGAGATTGCGAAGCGATTCCAATCGAGCCTGCCAGGTCCCCTCCAAGCCACGATCGGTTGGCTTGTAGAATTCCCGATCGGCACCAAGATAATCCTGTGGCGCGACCCCATCGGGATAGTCGTGAGCATACTGATAACCGATGCCGTGGCCCAGCTTTTCCGCCCCGGCATAATGGGCATCACAAAGCCGTTTGGGGACTGGAAGAGTCGGCTCTTCCCGAACCGCTCGCCGCGCCTCGGCGATGGCGGTAGTAGCCGAGTTGCTTTTGGGGGCCATCGCCAAATAGATGACGGTCTGCGAAAGAGTCAACTGGCATTCCGGCAGACCGATCCACTCGCAGGTGGTCGCCGCGCTGGTGGCAAGGATCAAAGCCTGAGGATCCGCATTGCCGATATCTTCGCTGGCGAGAATCAGCAACCTTCGGCAGAGAAATCGGATCTCTTCACCACTTTCGAGGAATCGCGCCAGCCAGTACAGCGATGCATCGACATCGCTGCCCCGTATGCTCTTGATCAGCGCGCTGGCTAGGTCGTAGTGTTCATCGCCGGTCGCATCAAACGCCAGCACCTTCCGGTGCAGCGCCTCCCGGACCGCTTCGATCGTGATGGGGACGGGGCGAGAGGGGCTGGAGCGGACCAGAAGGTCGAGCGTCATCAGGGCGCGGCGAGCATCTCCGTCGACGGCATTGGCCAGATGGTCGAGCGCGTTCGGCTGCGCATCGACCGGGATCTCCCCCAGTCCTCGCTGTCGGTCGCTCAATGCCCGATCGATCACCTGTCGAATCGCTTCGGGCACAAGCGGCTCCAGTTGCAGCACTTGACTGCGGCTGAGCAGTGCTGCGTTGACGGAGAAGAAGGGATTGCTGGTGGTGGCCCCAATTAAGGAAACGATCCCTTCTTCGACATCCGGCAGCAGGGCATCCTGCTGCGAACGATTGAAGCGATGGATCTCATCGACGAAGACCAGAGGTGGCGGCGCGCCGGCGAGCACTTCGTCACGGGCTTTCTGCAAGACCTCGCGTAGTTCTTTGACTCCGCTGGTGACCGCGTTCAGTGGAAAGAGAGTCGCCTTGAGTTCGGCCGCCAGCACCCGCGCTAACGTCGTCTTACCTGTACCCGGTGGTCCGTGAAGGAGGATCGAACCCAGCCTGCCCGTGGCCACTAGGCGCCGGAGCAGCGATCCGGGACGTAGCAAGGCCTCCTGGCCCACGATCTCATCCAACGACCTGGGTCGCATCCTGGCAGCCAGTGGCTTGGCCTGCTCTAGCGCTTCCGCTTCCTGCCTGGCAAAGAGACTCATCGAATCCACCTGTCCCTACCTCCTGAATGCCGCAGTTCTCCTGGACGGCTCGGTTGGACACTCGGTTCAAACCCAGTGTGCCAGCGCCGCCTGGATTGTGGCCGGCTCGCCCTTCACTCAAAGCTCTCGGGAGCTCCAGGAAAAGTCCCGGCGATCACGTCGTCGCGATAGCGCCGAACCGCATCGTCGATAACAGAGCGAAGATTCGCGTACTGGCGGACGAACTTGGGAACTCGGCCTTCCCCCAGTCCCAGCATGTCGTGCAGCACCAGTACCTGCCCATCGCACCCCGCTCCGGCCCCGATGCCAATCGTAGGTACCGGCACCATCCGGGTGACGTCGCGGGCAAATGCCTCCGGGACGCACTCCAGCAGGATGGCAAAGGCACCTGCCTGGACAGCCGCCTCCGCGTCCTGCATCAGTCGATCTCGATCGCGCTGGACTCGGTATCCACCCAGTGCATGCACACTTTGTGGTCGAAGCCCGATGTGCGCGATCGTCGCGATTCCGGCATCGACCAGGGCAGCGATGGTGTCGGCCTGTGCAGCGCCTCCCTCTAGTTTGACCGCCTGACAGCCTGTCTGTTTGACAACACGAGCCGCTTTACGGAGCGTGTCACGGACGCCGAGTTGGCCGACTGGAAAAGGGAGATCGACTACCACCATGGCGTGCTGGGCGGCCCGAGCCACCATCCGGCCGTGATAGATCATCTCGGAAAGTGTTACCGGCACGGTGGTGGTATGCCCTTGGACCACCATCCCCAAGGAATCTCCCACCAGCAGCATGTCGATTCCAGCCTGATCCAGCAGGCGAGCCGTAGGATAATCGTAGACGGTCAGCATCGTCACGCGACGCCCTGACTCTTTGGCTTGCTTCAGCGACCGTACAGTCACCGGACTGGAAGTCCCGTGGCTGCCAGGGGGCAGCGTCCCGGAAGAAGGAGTTGAAGAAGTTTTTCCCATCAGCTGTCGCTCCCTCTGCCCATCCTATGCATTCGATCGCCGCATCCCAATCGAATTGCTCCTGAAAGCAGCCTTCAGAAAAAACTCCATCATGAATCTCGTGCGGATGATTCCTGCGTCGTAGTATACTCCAGCCATCGGGGCAACTCGTGAAGCCCCCCTTCCAGGCCTGGATGCGATGATTGTCCGAAAGGAGTAGCACCATGGTGCCGATTTGCATGGCTCAATGTGGCGATCGAGTCTCTTTTTTCGGCGGCGGAAAATGCCGTTTGCGATCGCTGCTTCTTGCCCCCATCCTGGCGTGCCTAGCGGTTGCTGTTGCGAGAGGTCAGGGCGCAGCCAACGACGCTCAGGTGGTCTCCCTGAAGGGGAAAATCGAAGGGGGACAGGGCCTAGTGCTTCAGGTGACCGACGACTCGAATGCCAAAAAGCTGGTAAAGCTTCCGGATATGCCCGAACGGATCCTGTACCGGGCCGAGGCATTGCTCCCTTGGCTGCAGCCTGGCCTCTGGGTTCGGTTCGCCACGGAACTCAACGCCATGGGACAGCCAACCGCACCGCTATCGCAGATGGAGGTCTTTACCCCCATCCCTGTTCGTAGTCCCTTGCCGCCCGAGCAACTGGCAAGGCGAGTTCCGGGGATCTATCCTGTGGCAGCGCTGGGAGCCAACGGCGCACAGCCTTTCCAGGATGGCAAGAACATACCGCAGACGGCCAAGGTGCTGGTCGTCGGACAGATCGCGGGTGGACAGAAAGACCGCATCGCCCTTCAGTGCGGTGGCATCCCCATGCAGGTCCGCGTTGATGACAAGACGCAGATTACCGTCACCCTCAACGCCATCGACTTCGTTCAACCCGGCGATGCCATTGTTGTCCAGGGACTGGCCAGCGCCCAATCTCCCGATGAAATCTATGCCCAAACCGCGACCATCACGGCGGTGAAGAAACTGGGCGAAACCCCAGAAGCGGACGATCCGCAGCAAGAGGGCGACGAAGGGAAGGGAAAGAACAAGTCGAATCGCGGCCGCGCGAAGAAAGGAAAGGAACCCCAGGAGCCCAAAGGCAAGGTCGATCGAAAGAAAGAAGAGAAGGAGGATCAAGAAGACAAAGGCAAACCGTCCCCAGGGGACTTGCCTTAGACTGCATCGATCCGCTCACGGGCGAACCTCAGCACCATCCAGATCCGATAGAAGTATCGATCTCTACCGAGAAATGCAACTTCATGCCAAACCGACTTGCCGGCTCCACCAGTCCTTATCTGCTTCAACACCAGCACAATCCAGTCGACTGGTATCCTTGGGGTGAAGAGGCACTTGAGAGGTCGAGGCGCGAAGAGAAGCCGATTTTTCTTTCGATCGGCTATTCGGCCTGCCATTGGTGCCATGTGATGGAACGTGAGAGCTTTGAGAATCCAGCGATCGCTGAGATCCTCAACGAATTCTTTGTCGCCATCAAGGTAGATCGCGAGCAACGGCCAGACCTCGATCATATCTACATGCAGGCGGTACAGATTTTGACGGGGTCGGGTGGATGGCCGATGAGCGTCTTTCTGACACCGGACCAGAAGCCCTTTTATGGCGGCACGTACTGGCCACCGGTGCAGAAGTGGGGCCGACCAGGCTTCGACCAAGTTCTCCGCGCGGTGGCGGATGCCTGGAGCAAAAGGCGTGGAGACCTGCTAGAGCACGCGCAGCAGTTGACGGGGTACCTCCAGGAGGAAGCCGGCTCGGGCGATCAGTCCAGCGCCGATACGCTCGATGCCGCGCTGCTGAATGAGGCAGATCAGCAACTCGCTCGACAGTTCGACGCCACCTGGGGCGGCTTTGGGGGCGCTCCGAAGTTCCCTCATGCAACCGATCTAAAGCTTCTGATGCGATTGCAGCGGCGGAGGTCTGATCCATCGCGACAGCATCGGATCATGCACACGCTGCAGTGCATGCACCTGGGTGGCATCTACGACCACCTGGGAGGTGGTTTTTCGCGATACAGTGTCGATGAGCGTTGGCTGGTTCCGCACTTCGAAAAAATGCTCTACGACAATAGCTTGCTGGCCAGTTGCTATCTGCATGCGTTCCGACTGACGAAGCGATTGCCCTACCAGCAGGCAGCCAGGGAAACCCTGGATTACCTGCTGCGAGACATGCAGCTAGAAGAAGGTGGACTGGCCAGTGCGGAAGATGCCGACAGCGAAGGGGAGGAAGGGAAGTTCTACGTCTGGACCGACTCAGAGATCATCGATTTGCTGGGCAAGGATCGCGGAGAACGTTTCTGTCAGATCTTCGGGGTACGTCCAGGCGGCAATTTTGAAGGGAAGTCGATCCTCAACCTGCTGCACCACGGCGCGCCAGGCAGCTACCCGAACTGGGACCAGATCGCATCAGCTGCAGGGATGGACCTACGACAGCTTCAGGTGGAATTGGCGGACGATCGATGTCGGCTGATGGAAGCCCGAGGTCGCCGGATTCGTCCGGGGCGCGATGACAAAGTCCTTTTATCTTGGAACGCGCTAGCTATCACCAGCATGGCCGAGTCGGTAGGTGTGCTCGAGGAACCTCGCTACCTCTTGGCTGCTCAGCGATGCGCCCGCTTCCTGATCGGCTCGTTGAAGACAACCCGTTCCCAAGGGCTGTGGCGGCATGTCTGGCGGGGTGGTCAAGCGGAAGTGATTGCTTACCTGGATGATCTGGCTTACTGGATCCAGGCGATGGTCGCGCTGCACCAGGCCGATGGATCTCAGGAGTGGATCGACGAGGCGGTGGAGGCGGCCGAGATAGTGCTGGACGATTTCGCCGATCCAGCCGGCGGTTTCTTTTTTACATCCAAGAAGTCCGAGTCGCTGATTGCCCGCCCCAAGGATCGCTTGGATCATAGCATTCCCAGCGGCAGCGGGGCCATCGCTGAGGCATTGCTGATGCTAGGCACCATCACAGGTCGTACCGATTTCTGGGAGGCAGGGGAGGGGACGCTGCAGGAGGGGAATCCCACGATGCGGCGCGCTCTGGCAGCAAGCGGTCAGATGCTGCTGGCTTTGGAACGCTGGATAGGGCCTGGAGAACTTTGGGTGATTGTCATCCCTGCAGGTATTGAGTTTCCAGGAGTATTGCGCGATCGACTGCACCGAATGGATGCTCCGCAACGATTGATTCGTTGGGTCGAAGACCAAAACGCCAGGAAACTTGGTGAGGATCATCCCGCTGTGCGGTTTCGACAGGCAGTCGATGGGGAGGTGACACTTTATCGTTGCATCGGCCCCCAGTGCGATCTTCCTATTGTGGGGTTAGCCGCTATCGAAGCGATTCTGGAACCGATCGATTGATCAACCGGCCTCAGACCACCATGGATGCGACTTGTCCCGCTTGGGTCTTCTGATCGACATGCAATCGCTGGTGTCAGGCATTTCAGGCTAGGAGTACCAAGACAGCCCCGACTGTTGGGGACCGGTCTACCTTCTGATCCTATTTTCCGAATTTCAGCGGCGAGTGGCATGACAGGGTCTTTGTAGCGGGGCCGATCACCGGCGACCCCACCTTCACCAATCGAGCTAGCTTTTCCTACAATCGGCTACAATCGGGGCTACAATCGGTGCCACCCACCTTTCCAATCGGTGCCACCCACCTTTCCAATCGGTGCCACCCACCTTTCCAATCGGTGCCACCCACCTTTCTAATCGGTGCCACCCACCACTTTTTTTCGCCGGCTTTTTCGGATGTGGACAGAAGTCTTTGCACCGACGAGGGTTACGAAAAAGCAATTCCCTCTACCAAGGCATTCTTGGCAAAGCTCCAGTATCGTAGCGAGAAAGCCCCGCGAATCTTCATGAGTTGCCGAAAGCCCTTGGGCTTGCTTTGAAGCAAACCACCAGCTCAAACCACCCAAACATCCAAAACATCGCAATCCACCCCACCTACCCAAGCAGCATAAATTGGAGAGGGATACCTCTTCAGAGTCTGGCCGGCGAAAGTTGGCGAAGGAACGCATTAGCCGTTGCGCTTAGGTGAATCGGCTTGGTAGTTTCGTTCGCCCTAAAGCTACCTTACGGGTTCGATCCGGAACTCGGATCCGGTTCGACCCACAACTCACCGAGATCGGGGCGATAGCGGTAGGCTTGGCCAGCGGGGAGTTTTGGAAGATTGATGCGATTGGCATCGATGATTTTTTCAAAATACTCTTCATGCGAATTGGGCAACCTCCCCTCGGAGGCCTGGAAAAGAGCAACTGCCTGAGGAAGTTGGATCTCGAAGACCACTTTTTCGCGAACCGTGAAGAGCGTGGCGGCGGGCTGGGCGATCATCTTCCCGATCCCTTGCTCTTGCTGAAGGCTACGGCCGGCGATACCGACGCCGGTTTCCGCCTTCCGTGGTGGCTCACTGGAAGGCAGCTGCACCGAGGGACTATTGGGCGAGGACGGTTCAGAAGACGAGGAGCTTGGCATTTCCTTAGTAGGTCCGCAACCGCAGAGCAGGGAGAGGGCCAAGGGAAGAAGTCGCAAACGAACGAATTGATTTGGGGACATGGATACCTCATCCGACATCGAGTTGCTAGAAGCTATCATCAATTCCTACCTAGGATGGCAAGGCTATCTGGGTGCCGAAGGAGGTGCAAGTCCCATGTCTCAGATCGGGGAATCGCGAAATCTGTAGGGATCATGTCATTGGGGAATCAAGCCATCTAGCCAGGGAGTCAGAGGAGTTGCTTTGATGTGTGGCAGATTTACGTTGAAGACAACTGCGGGGCAGTGGCTTATTTGGCTGGAGTTACGGGACTTCCTCGACTCCATCCCCGACACCGAACCTCGATACAATGTCGCTCCAACACAAGAAATCTTGGCAATCTACCAAGAGCAGACCGATTCCGGCTGGCATGGTTCCATGATGCGGTGGGGTCTTGTGCCATCCTGGGCAAAGCCAACGACCAAGTTGCCGCTCATGATCAACGCTCGCTGCGAAACAGCAACGGAGAAGCCTAGTTTTCGGTACGCAGCTCAAGGGAGACGCTGTGTGGTGATCGCAGATGGATACTACGAATGGCAAGGCCAAGGGAAGGAAAAGCAGCCATACTGGATTCATCTTCCGGACCAGCATCCTTTCATGATGGCTGGGCTGTGGGATATCAACCGACAATGGAGCTCTAAGCCAGTCCAATCGCTGGCGATCCTCACCCAGCCTTCCAGAGGACTTCCCACAACCATTCACGACAGGATGCCCGTGCTGATCGATCGGAACGAACTAACCGAATGGCTTTGTCCTAAGCCGCTTTCACCGAGTTGGGAAGCATGGATCCATCGAAGCCGCCAACCACAGGACTGGCAGGCTACAACGGTACGGCGTCTTGTCAATCAGGTAAGTAACCAGGGGCCTGAATTGATCGAACCGTGCGGTCGGGAAACGGAGTAGCGGATGTTTGGCTTCCGTGCCCAAACCGCTAATGAGGCTTCTTTGGAAGTACGGAATCGACAATGGCATTGATTTCATCGGTATCCAGACCGGCCCTCGCGGCAGCGACGGAAAAAAGCCGCTTCTCCAGGTCGGACAGTTTGCCATCGGCGGCCATGATCCGAACCAGATCCTTAAAGATATCGACTAGCTCCTGGGGATCTTTCGGAAGCGAAATGGCTGGATCCTCTGTGAGCGCGTAGGCGATGGAATCCTCCAAGTCATCAACATCCAGTCCCAACTGCCGACTGCGATCGATCAAGAACGTGATTTCCCGTTCCGTGAACTCTCCGTCGACGGCTGCCATGATGACCATGTTGCGGAGATGGTGGATTGAGTCCATCAGAGATTTGCCCTGTCACAAACAAGTTGATTGCGATCGATCACTTCAATTTAGACTAATGGAGCTGCGAGATGGCGGCTAGTAGGCAAGAATCAAGTTATCCAGTCAGGGCCGACGTATGAAATCAGCCGCATAGCTGCGCACGTGACGGCCATTGAGTACGTGCACGGTTCGAAGCTGCTGTATCGACTCTGAACTGAAGTGACTCCATGGGACATGGATCAGCGTCTTAGAGAATCGCTTGGCCAGTTTCTTCCATCCTGATCCGGGTGGAATCCAACTGGCGATAGCGACTTGGCGATTGTGCGAATGCAGACAGGCGGCAGCCACCAGTCGCTCCTCCAGCGTCGTGCAGAAATCAAGCCTCCGATCGGTCCACACATTCGGAATCGATCGTGGTGGGAACAAGAACAGGACACCGCCATACTGCGCCATGCAGACGCCAGGCCCGACGATATTGTCGGCGAAGGATGTTGCGAAGAAGCCCAATGTCGACTCTTCCTGGTGTTCGGCATACCAAGTAGTGCGCCACGGGTAGATGCGAGGGTCGGCGGGGCTGTCAAAGAGCATGACAGCGGCATCGATTTTCCCGACGCTTGGGGGAAGCACTCGGACGTAAACCGATCCATTATGCCAGTGTCGCAACGTCTCGCGGATATCGAGCCCATCCTTGAAGCTGGTAGAAAACTTTTCACTTCGTGCCAGGTCGGCTCCCATGAGCGCACGAGCTCGGTCGACAACTCGGGTCCTAAAGCTTTCGATCCGAGCATCTTCGGGAGGCCAGGAGCATTGCTGCATGGGGTTCCACTGTTTCCGCCAGAGGTGCTGCTGGCGGAGTTCCGGGCGCCGCTTAAGTTCCAGAGAGCGCCAGATCATTGGCGGGCCGGGTAAGCGATGGGTTGCCTGGACAATTTCGCCATCCGGAAGACGAAGCTGGCCCAGCCCTATACGAACCTGTGGTCCACTGGCTGGTGGAAAAGGATAGTGATTCGCGCGTTCGACGACATGGAGAGCATACTGGTCTCCTACCACTTGCTTTGCGGCGACCGCGATCGAGTAGAGATCGGGAGTCATACGCTTCTCGATGAGACTCAGGTTGCGCATGTAGTGGAGGGCTTTGCGGAGCAGGGCAGGGGGGATCTTCCGGCTGCGACCTTGGAACTCATCGTAGTAGTGGCTTCGGCCCTCGAGGAGCAGTTTCTTGACGCCATCGATGGAGAGGTTTTCGTCATCTTCGAGTGATTGTCTGGCTTCTTCGTAGTAACCGGTGATACGCGGCAGTTCTCCAAAGAGAAACAACAGCGATTTCGGATCGACTGCAAACCACTGTGGATCAGAGACCGCATTGGAGTCGTACGGTTCTTCGGTATCGATTTTTTCGAAGCCTGTCTCAGGTGGATGCAGATACCAATCGCGAACCCAGGACCAGGACTGGATGCTGCAAAGACATACGATGTTGGTGTATCGGCTTTTCAACTGCTTCAGGCGTCTTGCGAATGCTCGCAACTGCCGGTCCACTCGTGGATCGCTGGGACGTGAGAACTGAGGTAAAAGAGCCGCAGCGAATGCTGCTATAGAAACATTTCTGAGGGCATAAGGGTCCGGTACGATCGATGCATCAGAGACAAACTCCGGGGATTCGATATCGAGGTATTCTATCGGCACGTGTTCGCCAACGGCCCAGCGAATTGCCGCGATGACACTCTGGCAAGGATCGATGGCTACGTAGGTGGATTGAGCGATCTCCTCAGGTGGATCATCAGGATCGGTCGGTTGCCAGTCGGTCATGCGCCATCGGTTGGGCCGTTGGACGACGATCGAAGGGGAAGGGAGTAGCGAGACGCCATACTCGACCGGCTGACGGAAAGATTCGGGTAGCGGTACCGCGACACAGTCAACGGGGTGGTCTAGCAGCCAGCGGCGAACAGCGATCGCGGAATCACCACTGCCATGCACCACCGGTAAAAGCCATATACCTTCGTCGAGTCGCAAGGGCGCGTCGGATTTCATACTGCTCATCGCGGTCTCTTTTTTGCGTTACGGCGACCAGTTCGGAAATAGCTCGGAAAGGTACAGTGAGGCATCAGATACTCATTCAAGGGGCAAGTCGTTCCAGCAACCACCCAAACTCTGTTTTTCGGTACTGGTAGCGATCATGCAAACGGCTGGGCTTTCCTTGCCAAAACTCGAACAATTCGGGGCGAAGTAGGAATCCACCCCAATGGTCCGGGCGACGAGGCGGATGGTCATCGGCTTGGCTCAGCATCGCCGAAACCGCATCTTCCAGACGATGGTCTTCCTGGATCACAGAAGATTGTGGCGAGGCGATGGCGCCGCATTGACTGTCGATCGGGCGGGAGTAGAAGTACTGATCAGAAATGGAGGGAGAGGCTTTTTCGACCCAGCCCTCAATACGGACTTGCCTTTCCATCATCGGCCAATAGAAGTTCAGAGCGGCTTGGCTGCAGGAAGCTAATTGCTTTCCCTTCCGGGAATGGTAATTGGTGAAGAAGAGGAATCCTTGGTCGGAAAAGCCTTTCAGAAGCACAATCCGGCTGGTGACTGGCCCCTGCGCAGCGGTGGTCGACAGAGTCATCGCATTGACTTCCCACCAATCGGGCAGTCCGTCGAGGGAACACATAGTCTGAAACCATTCTCGGAACTGATCTACCGGGTCGCTTTTCATCCGTTCTCGCTGAAGCGATCCCATGCGATAGGTTTTTCGGAATTCATGGAGGGTCATGGTTTGGTACGGTTTTTGCCGTTTCTGGTGGATGGAATGAGTCGGTTCGGCCAAGGTGGCAGGCAGATAGATTGGCGGCTGCGTCACACTGCACAAGGAATTGTATCGGGAATCTAGGGTGATGAAGAATCGCTTTCCAAGAGCTCTTACCTGGCAACCGCTGACTGGTCAGTTATTAGTTGCCACGAATAGTCGTGAGCCATCAGAGCCCCTGACTGAGGCAGTTTGCCTGATGGTGGAACATAGTGAGCGAGGTGCCGTCGGCCTAGTTCTGAATCGGTCTGTTGCCTCAGATCTTCGCGAACTTTGGAACCAATTGGCCCAAGGGATGGAGCATACCAGCACGCCTCCAGATCGGATTTACCTGGGTGGACCATTGAACGGGCCTATGGTGGCCGTTCACGACGACGCAACCTCGGCCGATGGAGGCAACGGCTTGGGATTGTTTTTCTCAGCTCAGGCGGAGACGCTACGGCGATTGGTAGTAAGGCCTCCACTTCGTTGCCGATTGGTTGTGGGATGCTTCCAGTGGCAGCCAGGGGTCTTGGAAGAGGAGATCACATCATCCAAATGGCTCGTAGCGCCGGCAATTCCCGAGCTGGTTTTCGAAGACGAACGACTGATGTGGGGTAGGGCCCTGCAGTTGGCTGGCAATTTGCATTGGCATCGCGTCACCGGCATCCAGCAGTTTCCCATCGATCCGCACCTGAACTAGCCAAACAGAAAACAGCACCCCCAATCGGTGCCACCCACCTTTCCAATCGGTGCCACCCACCTTTCCAATCGGTGCCACCCACCTTTCCAATCGGTGCCACCCACCTTTCCAATCGGTGCCACCCACCTTTCCAATCGGTGCCACCCACCTTTCCTATCGGTGCCACCCACCT
>JBEISR010000021.1:0-80760 GCA_040375295.1 Planctomycetaceae bacterium | reverse complement strand
AGCCACCGACATCAGGTAGCCACCGACATCAGGTAGCCACCGACATCAGGTAGCCACCGACATCAGGTAGCCACCGACATCAGGTAGCCACCGCGGCGATGCGGTGGATCTTTTCGGTTGACGTCGGTTCCGTATTGTCCACCATCTGGCGATGGTGGCTACGAAGACAGCGGTAGATGTCTTCGGTTGACGTCGGTTCTGGTTCGTCCACCATCTGGCGTTGGTGGGTACGAAGATAGCGGTAGATGTCTTCGAATGACGTCGGTTCTGGTTCGTACACCATCTGGCGATGGTGGGTACGAAGATAGCGGTAGATGTCTTCGAATGACGTCGGTTCTGGATCGTCCACCATCTGGCGATGGTGGGTACGAAGAATCTGTTGATAGGCTACTTGCCGATACAGAAGCGAGAGAAGAGGGCATCGAGGATGTCATCGGTACAGACTTCCCCGGCGATCTGGCCTAGGTCATCCAGTACATGGCGCAGGTGGCCGGCGGTCCATTCGTCACCGAGGCGGTCGCGATTGGACTGACAGGCCATTTCGACCGATTCGCTGGCGCGCTGGAGTGCTTGTTGGCAGCGAGCGGCGGTGGCGGGGATCATTTCGGGGGTTTCCTCGCGTTGCTGTAGGATCCAGGATGCGACGGCATCCAGAAGAGCCTGGATGCCCTGTCCAGTTTTGGCGCTGGTAACCGAGGAATCCGATCGATTGCCAGCGGCCTTGGAAGTCGGTGATAGGTCGCTGCAGGTGGTGACGTGCCAACAAGGGATGGAGTGGAGCGATTCGGGGAGTGCGGGGAGGGTTTCTGGAGGGGAGCCTGCGGGGTGGCAGAGCAGGATCAGGTGAGCGTCGGCCAGCTGGGCGCTGGTTTGCAACTGTGCGGCAGCGCGCGGGGATTGGTCGGCGGGGAGGGATTCGATGCCGGCGGTATCGATCCACGTCATCTCGATTCCCAAGTGCTGGACGGTCGCCTGCAGGTAGTCGCGAGTCGTACCTGCCTGGGGGCTGACCAAGGCCGAAGGTTGCTGACTTGGCCGATTGGCAAAGCCATCTGGCTGGGGTAGGCGGTTTGCAGTTTGCAGGAGAGCGTTGAAGAGGGAGCTTTTGCCGGCATTGGGGAGTCCGGCGAGGACGATCCGGGGGGTGCTGGCTAGGAGGAGTCGGCTGGTCCATTGCTCCTGGATCCGATCGAGCTGCTGGGAGAGGCTTGCCAGTCGCTCTTCGATCTGCTGGGGAGAGACGAAGGAGATATCTTCATCGACGAAATCGAGGCCGGCTTCGATATCGGCCAGCAGTTCGATGGTCTGTTGGCGCAGCGTGTGGATTGGAATCTGAATACCACCAGCCAGTTGCCGCAACGCTCGGTCGAGTTCTTTTTGGGATTGCGCGTGGATGACGGCCAGAACAGCTTCGCACTGGGCCAGATCGAGTCGACCGGCGAGGAAGGCGCGGAGGGTGAATTCTCCCGGAAGTGCCTGGCGGATTCCTAGATCGGCTAGTTGCTGCAGGATCGCCTGGAGCAGTGGGGGGGAGCCGATGGTGTGGATTTCCAGTGTGGGTTGGCCTGTGTAGCTGAGCGAGTTGGGCCAGAGCCATAGATCGGCTGGGAGGGATCCCAGAGGGCCGGGAAGCGGAAGGTGAGAGGCGATTCGCGTGGCGGTGCGGGGAAGAGGTTGGGGGAGTTGCAGCCAGGGCTGGATAGCGTCCAGAAGAAGAGGCCCGCTGATGCGCAAAAGTCCTCGAGCGGCCCCTTGGGGGTTGCTTGCAATGGCAGCGATGGTGGCGTGAAGATCACTGGGCACGTTGGCTGCGACTCACAAAGGTTTTCCGCTTGGCAAGCTTCCCCATGTCGCTTGCGGCTGCCTCCCGTATCCAATCCGGGGCGGCTCGATTACCATTTTTCCCATTGGAAAGGGTTGTTCGGAAGGGGTCGGGAGCGATCGGGCTAGTGGGATTTTGGTCTTGGCGTGGGCCGGGTGTCGCTTGGAAGGCTCGGATGAGAAGGCTCGGATGAGTGTGTCGTGGCATGGGTGAGCTAGGGGAGAGTTCAGGTCTGATGGAGAAAACCAAGGTAGCGATTGTCGGCATGGGAACGGTGGGGACCGGGGTGGCTCGGTTGCTGCTGGACCATGGAGACCGCACGGCGCGGCATGCAGGCCGCACGCTTTGGCTCCAGAAGGCGGTGGTGCGCGATTTGGCCAAGCGGCGGGAGATCGACTTGCCGCAGGGGGTGCTGACCGACTGCATCGAAGAGGTGCTTGGGGATCCGGAGATCCGTGTGGTGGCGCATCTGGTGGGGGGGTTGGAGCCGGCCAGGACGATCATCCTGCGGTTGCTGGAGTCGGGCAAGGACGTGGTGACGGCCAATAAGGCCTTGCTGGCCGAGCATGGTGGGGAGCTTTTTGATCGGGCGCGGGCGTTGGGGCGATCGATCGCATTTGAGGCATCGGTGGGGGGTGGTGTACCGATCATCACCAACATCAGTCAGTGTTTTTCGGCCAATCAAATTTTGGCGATTCGTGGCATTCTCAACGGAACCAGCAACTTCATCGTGACGCAGATGGATGAAGGGGGAATGACCTACCAGGAGGCGCTGGAAGCGGCGCAGCGTTTGGGGTATGCCGAGGCGGATCCGACGATGGATGTCGATGGCAGCGACGCCGCGCAGAAACTGGCCATCCTCGCGCATCTGGCTTTTGGGGCACGGGTGCATTGGCGCGACATTCCAAGGGTGGGGATTGAGCAACTGCAGGCGAGGGATCTTCAGTATGCAGCACAGTTGGGTTATCGCGTGAAGCTGTTGGCCTCAGCGCGATGGACCGATAGCGGACTAGAACTGCATGTGTCTCCGACGCTTCTAAAGAAGGGGAGGCCACTGGCGGAGGTGCGTGGCCCATACAACGGTTTTGCTGTGGTAGGGGATGCCGTGGGGGATCTTTTTTTTCATGGTCAGGGGGCAGGTCAGATGCCAACAGCTTCGGCTGTGGTCGCCGATATGATCGACACCGCCGTGGGACGCACCGGGATCACGTTCCGGACCCTGGAGCTTTGGTCTCAGCGGCCGGCAGCGGTCGATCTTCGGGCTCATGAGGATCTTCTGGGGCGTTATTATCTGCGGTTCCAAGTGAAGGATCGTCCCGGGGTGTTGGGTCAGATCGCCAGCTTGCTAGGCAAGCATGGGATTTCGATTTCGTCGGTGATTCAGGAAGAGCATGGAAGTTTGAACGAGCCGGTACAGACGGTTTCTCTGGTGATCATGACCTACGATGCTTCGGAAGGAGCGTCGCGGCGAGCGGTCGAGGAGATCGAGCGATTGGAGTCGATTGATGGGCCATGCGTTCGGATGCGTGTGGCGGAGAGTCTGCACAAGGAATTGGCGCGATGAAGACAGTGATCATCATTCCAGACGGCTGTGCCGATGAGCCGTTGGAGGAGCTTGGCGGGAAGACGCCGTTGCAGGCAGCCGATCTGCCGGCGATGGATGAAGTGGCGGCGATGGGGGTGGTGGGGGCCGCGGACAATGTTCCGTCCCATCTACCTGCTGGAAGCGAAGTCGCCAACATGAGCCTTTTGGGGTACGACCCGAATCGGTACTTTACCGGGCGTGCACCGATCGAAGCGGCGGCGCGTGGGATTGTCCTGCACCCGGGCGATTGGGCGGTCCGCTGCAATCTGGTGCATATCGTCGAGCAGGTGATGGTGGACTTCACGGCTGGGCATATCAGTACGGAGGAGGCAACGGAGCTGCTGGGGAGCCTTCAGGAGGCGGCCGGGGACAGGACGCTGGAGTTTGTACCGGGGGTCAGTTACCGGAACCTCCTGATCGCTAGGCGAGCCGGTGGATGGCCCGTTCCCTTTTCGCCGGAGACCAGGACGCTGGCACCGCATGATCTGACCGATCTTCCGGTGTCGGATGCGTACCCACGGGGTCCTGGGAGCGATTTTCTGGCGCGGATCATGGAGGTCAGTCACTCCTCTTTCGCCGACCATCCGGTGAACCTTCGACGAGCTCAGCAGGGGCTTCGCACCGCCACGGAAGTCTGGCTGTGGGGCCAGGGCCAATCGCCGCAGCTACCACCCTTCGCGGAGGTTTATGGGACATCTGGGGCTTCTCCAAGCGGCGTGATGATCACCGCCGTCGATCTACTGAGGGGGTTGGCGGCGCTGGTGGGCTGGGATCGTCGCGAGGTGGAGGGAGCGACCGGGTATCTGGATACCGACTATGGAGCCAAGGGGAGGGCTGCGATCGAGTGCCTGGATCGGTATGACATGGTCTGCGTCCACATCGAGGCTCCGGATGAAGCGAGCCATGAAGGGCGGGTGGATGCGAAGATCGAAGCGCTCCAGTCGATCGACAGCAAGATCGTCGGGCCGATTCACCGGGCGTTGCGAGAGCGGGGCCCGTACCGTCTGGTAGTTACCCCGGACCATCCGACTCCCGTAGCGACCAAGAAACACTCGCATGGTCTGGTTCCTGTAGCGATCTGCGGTACTGGGATTGCAGCGGATCGATGGGATGCTTACCACGAGCTGCATGCGCAGCAGTCGTCGCTTCGATGGACAGAGGGATGGCGGATGATTGGATGTTTGATGAATCCTCAGTGGGATGGCAGTCCGACTGGATCGGTGTGATCACGCTGGGATGGAAGCGTGTATGGATCCTGGCGTCTGGGGTCTGGCATACAAGGGATGAGGAAAACGATGGGACTGATTGTTCAGAAGTTTGGTGGCACCAGCGTTGCGGATTCCGAGAAGATCCAGGCGGCGGCACGCAAGGCGATTCGCGCGCAGCGGGATGGCAATCGAGTGGTGGTGGTGGTCAGTGCCATGGGGCACAACACCGACCATCTGATCGATCTGGCGCATCAAGTTAGCGACAACCCGCCGGCGCGCGAAATGGACATGCTGCTGAGCACCGGCGAGCAGGTCAGTGTAGCTTTGATGGCGATGGCGGTTCATGCGCTAGGTGCCAAGGCGGTGTCTCTGACTGGCGCCCAGATTGGCATCCACACCGATAGTTCCTATACCAAGGCGAGAATCCGAAAGATTTCCACCGAACGGATCCGACAGCTGCTGGACGAAGGGAATATCGTCATCGCCGCTGGGTTTCAGGGGATTGATGAGAACTACAACATCACGACTTTGGGGCGAGGCGGCAGCGACACGACGGCGGTGGCGCTGGCCGCTGTGCTCCATGCCGATGCATGCGAGATCTTCACCGACGTCGATGGCGTTTACACCACCGACCCGAGGCAACTTCCTGAAGCGCGGCAGATGAGCCAGATCAGCTATGACGAGATGCTGGAACTGGCCAGTCTGGGGGCCGGGGTGATGCACAACCGATCGATCGAGTTCGCCAAGAAATTTGGTGTTCCGATCCGTGTCCGAAGCAGTTTTTCGGATGTTGAAGGAACCATGATCGTCGACCAGCCGGAAAGCGATGCGGTGGGGGTTTGTGGAGCGGCGATCAGCCGCAACGAATCGCGGGTGACCGTGCGACGCGTACCCGATCGGCCAGGGAGCAGTTACGAGCTGTTCCAGCGACTGGCAGCGCATAAGCTGAACGTCGATATGATCGTCCAGAACCTGGGGGAAGAGGGGTACGCCGACCTCTCCTTCACCGTGCCTCGCGAGGAGCTCAAGACGGCTCTGCAGGCGATCGAGCAGGCGCGAGCGGTGCTTGGCGATATCGATGTCACCTACGATGACGCCGTCGCAAAGATTTCCGTAGTCGGTCTGGGGATGGCTCGGCAGACCGGCGTCGCACAGAAAATGTTTCATGCCTTGGCGGCGGCGAATGTCAATATCCAGATGATCACCACCAGCGAGATCAAAATCAGCGTTCTAGTGCAGCGCGGTGAATCTCTGGCAGCTTTGAGAGCGGTGCATCAGGCATTTGAACTCCACGAAAAGCCACCGCAGGCTCGCGTCTGGACCGGCCACGCCGCGTCTTCTGGTGCCGATGCCGACGTGGGAGAGGTGGTCGAACGGCTACGGGCACTGGATATGGAGCAGTTGACGCTGGAGGATATCGAACTGTCGGGAGATCAGGCGCGGGTGACTCTGGTGGGGGTTCCGGATCAGCCCGGCCTTGCCGATGCGGTCTTTCAGGCGGTCGCGGATTCGGGAATCTTTGTCGATATGATCGTTCAGACCTGCGATGGCTATCAGGGGGATACCAGCATCAGCTTCACCGTGCCCGAAGGGCAGTTGGAGCGATGTCGACAGATCGTCGAGAATCTTCCGATGCGATTTCGCAAGATCACCACCAGCAAGCAGATCGCTAAGCTGTCGGTCAGTGGCATTGGATTGCGAAGCCATACCAGCGTCGCGATCGGGATGTTTCGAGCCCTTGCGGAGGCAGGGATCAATGTGCAGATGATCAACACCAGCGAACTGCGGGTGAACGTTGTGGTGGAAGAAGCCGACGCTCAGCGCGGACTGGCTCAGTTGCGGGCGGTTTTTTCCGAAGCCTTGATCTGACCGACCGTGCTGTCGCTGAAGCTTTACATCGACTTTGGCAGTACTATACTGCAACTCTTGTTTTCTCCTGTCATTTACGATCCGAAGCGAGTTGTCCATGCGGGTCAGTGTGATCGTTCCGGCGTACAATCGAGCTACGTTTCTTCCTGCCTGCATCGAGTCGATTCGGAAGTGTGGCGAGCCGGATGTGGAGATCATCGTCGTCGACGATGGCTCGAAGGATAACACCCGCGAGGTGGTTGAAAGCCTGCAGCCAGGCATTCGCTACATCTTTCAAGAGAATCGGGGACTCCCTGCGGCTCGCAACACCGGGATCCGTAACAGTTCGGGGAAGTACATCTCCTATCTCGATTCCGACGACACCTGGATACCAGGAGCTGTGCGAACCATTGCCGATCAGCTAGATCGGCATTCGGAAATCGGGATGGTCTATGCCAATGCCAGCGTCGGCAATCCGGAGGATGGATTCCAGGATTGGTTTGAATACACGAAGCGGTCGAGCACGCCCCATGTGGAAAGCCGGCAGGTCGAGCCTAGTCTAGAGATATTGGATAGTCCGTCGCTTTATCGAGCCTTGCTGAGGATCAATCTGATCTTTACCGGAGCGGTGATGATCCGCCGCGAACTGGTGTTGTCCGAGGGGATGTTCGACGAGCGATTGAAGACGGGGGAAGACTGGGAGGTCTGGCTGCGGCTACTGCATCATTGCCGATTCGCCAGAAGTCATCTACCGATGGCGGTCTATCTAAAGCACGATGGTGCGATGACAGCCGATAGCAGCTTCATGCAGCGTTCCTGGATTGAGGCACTTCGGCTGCATTTGGAGAAGTCGGCTGGTTTACCGATTGGTCCGGAAGACCGCGCGCTGGCTGAGCGGAAACTGTCGGATCTGCTTCGAGGATTTGCCTGGGACACCTTTGCGATCGGGCGGTATGCGGAGGCAAAGAAGCATTTCGGTGCATTGATGCAGCAAGAGGGGTGGAGCCTAAAGAATCAGGCGATGGTTTGCCTGATGAGCTTGCCGCCCTCGTGGATCGAGGGGCTTCGCAACGCCAGGCGGAAGCTGTTGCGGACCGGCTGAGATTCTTTGCGATCTGGCGATTGGCTACGGTGAGATTTTTTCTTACGATTCACACAAACGTCCGGTAGCCACCGCGGCCACGCGGTGGATGTTTTCGAAGGACGTCGGTTCTGGGTTGTCCAGCATCTGGCGATCGATAGCGCTGGTGAGATTTTTTCATGCGTTTCGCACCGACGTCCGGTAGCCACCGCGGCCACGCGGTGGATGTTTTCGAAGGACGTCGGTTCCGGGTCATCTACTATCTGGCGATGGTGGCTACGGGGTTGGCGATTCCTTTCATCGACCTTGCTTGCCCTACTCGTATTCGATTGCTTGATACGGATTCGAGTCCCTAGTCGCGGAATCCGAGTACGAGATCGATACAAAAAAAGGCGTGCGTCCCGGCTGGGGATGCACGCCTTGTTGGGTTTCCTGGTCTGTCTGCTGACGACTCAGTACTCCGTATCGGTGATCAGACCTGGCTGAGGCACAGGGTATTTGCCATTCTCATCGGCCTTTAGGGGGCTTGGTCCATTGAGGGTCAGTTGTTCGATGCCGGGAGAGAAATCGTGTTCGCACTGGAGCATGTCATCGAAGGTGATGACCTGTCCGGTGTGGCAGGCCATCCGCCCCATCGAGGTCACGATGCTGGCCTTCACGCCGCGTTCGACTTCGTTGTAGGGCTTGTCGTCTCGGATGGCAGCGATCAAGTGATCCCATTCCAGTTGGTATGGGTTGGCCTCCTGGGGTGGATACTGCCATGCGAGATCCTTGGGGGTCATGCGCTGGCCTTTGTAGATGCGGCATTTGGCAGGGGTGTGTCCTGCGCTGCTGATGACGGCCAAGCCCTTGGTGCCGTGAGCGTAGCTGGCAAACTCCTGATGGCAGCCGGGCATGATTCGGCCTTGGAGATCCATCTTGGAGCCATCTTCGAAGGTGTATTCCACCGAATAGGTATCGAAGTTTTGGTCGATATTGTCGCCACGGAAGTGTCGGCCACCCGATCCCTTGGCTTCGACTGGCCACGGGTTGGAAAGCTGGGCTTCCTTCATCCAGCAGCATTCGTCGATATTGTGGATTAGGAAGTCGCTGAATCCGCCTCCGGAGAGCCACAGGAAGGCATGGAAGCGGGAGATCTGGTACATCAGTTCGCTGACCCCTTCGGGTTTGGGGCCGGTGGCGGCTGAGCCGGTCGGGCCTGCCATCCGGTAGGCTCGCATCAGGATAATGTCCCCGATTTCACCCCCCGCGATGCGATCGAAAAGTTCCTTGCGGGCATCGCAGTGTCGGCACATCAGGCCGACGCCTACCTTGAGGTTTTTGTCTACCGACTTTTTGGCTAGTTCCAGCATCCGTCGACTTCCGGGGCCGTCGATGGTCACCGGCTTTTCCATGAAGACGTTGAGTCCTTTTTCGATGGCATAGGAAAAATGAACCCAACGGAAGGCTGGTGGGGTCGCCAGGATGACGATGTCTCCTGGTTTGAGCTGGTCCATTGCCTTCTTGTAGGCATCGAACCCGATGTAGCGGCGGTCTTCGGGGACATCAACTTTGTCCTTGAAACCGTTGGAGATCTGTTGGTAGCTGCTGCTTAGCTTGTCAGGAAACACGTCGGCCATGGCGACCAAGCGGATCGGTCCGTTGTTGACGGACAGGGCGTTGGAGGCAGCACCGGTACCGCGTCCTCCGCAGCCGACCAGAGCGACTTGGATCGTATTGTCTTCGGCGGCGTGCACCGACCGGGAAAGGAGGGAGGTGGCGACCAGGGAGCCGGCGGTTGCCGCCGTTCCGGAGGTCTGAAGGAAACTACGTCGGCGCATCCCACGCGGGGCAGCAGGAGAGGTCATGGTGTGCCTTTCTTGGTATCAGACGGGAAGGATCAGGGAGAATGCGAAACGCTATCGAAGATGGCCAATGTACTGGTGGTTACTCTACCTTGGGCGTGGTCCGTTCCTTCTGAACCGGTTCGGACTTGTCCCATTTGGCTTGATCTTCTTCGGGGGTAGGAGTCTGCAAGGGACGTACAACGCGAAAGCCAACATGGAGGGCATCGGTCAAGTACCAGATGCTGACGGGAACCTGGGGATCCTGTGCGATCCAGTCTTCGGTCGAACCTTCCCGAGCGGCGCTGCGGCATTGTTCGGGTTCCTTATCCCAGCCACCGCCTCGCACCACGCGGGGATAGAGCGTCATCGGGATGGCCAAAGGGTCTTTGCGCGCCATCTCATCCAGCTCGGGATACCCTTCTTCTGCGTACTGATCGAGCACCCATTCGGCTGCATTGCCGTGCATGTCGTGCAGGCCCCAGGGATTGGGTTTTTTCTTGCCGACTTTCTTGTAGGCACCATCCGAGTTGGCGGCATACCATGCATGTTCATCCAAGAGGGCAGGGTCGTCTCCGAACGAGTAGGCAGTGGTTGTTCCGGCGCGGCAAGCATATTCCCATTCGGCTTCGGTGGGCAGGCGATAGAATCGCCCGGTTTTCGCGGTGAGCCATTTGCAGAAGACGCGAGCGGCGTGCTGCGTCATGCAAATGGCCGGGTAGCCCTTCTTGCCCATGCCGAAGGTCATGTCGGTGTAGGGCTTGGTCGGCTGGCTGATCTGAAACACATCGGCCAGATCGTCGCGTGGGGTTCTGGCAAACTGGAACTGTTCGCGTCGATAGATATCCAGGTCGGCCATCCAGACTTCATACGCATCCCAGGTGATTTCGAACTTCGACATCCAGAATGGAGAGATGTCTACGGTCCGTTGCGGTCCCTCGCTGTCGTCCCGTCCTGGCTGGTCGTCGGGGCTGCCCATCAGGAAACTGCCGCCGGGGATCGGTAGCATCTCCACCTTCACCTCGGTGTGTTCCAGGAGTTCCTTGTACGGCTTCATCGCTTCGGGTGTTGCCGCTTCCGCCTCTGGCACTGCCACCGCCGGGGGCGGTTCCAACGCCCCGAGTGGAAGAGTTGTTGCGGCCAGCAGGAGAAGCAATGCACAGGAGCCGAAAAGGTTCCTCAGGGGAGGCAGAGACATGAACACGAGGCTTTCCTTGGAATGAAGTCGGCGGGATGTCCGGCTGGGCAAGGGCGAAACCTGACTGGTCGTCGGTGGTTGCCTTCATTGGCTAGACGAACGAGGCCATTCCGGCGAGGACTGTTTTACAATGACAGAAACCGCATCGCTTTGCAATGGATACCGCGATGGGGCGGTTGCTGGAAGCCTGAGGAAAAAGACGGCAAAAAGACGATTCGCGGCGAGTTCGATCGCCGGAGTTGACCAGGGGTGGGGGGAGATCGGGCGAGCGATTTGGGATAGGGTCAGAAGGGAAAGGGATTCGGATGGAAGATCGACTTGCCGCTGGGGTTGTTGGGGGCAAACGGTTGCAGCGCCGACCGATGACGCGCCGTCGTTGGGCAACGTTTCTTGGTGGAGGCTTGGCGCTTTCGGTCGCCAGCCCGATCGATCCTGCCAGCGCGGTGAACCGGTTTCTGGATGGCGACCAGATGGCTGGTTATCAGATGATATTCCCGAGCATGGGGACGCAGGTGACGGTGCATGCCTATGGAGATCGCGAGGAGACGATTCGACGTGCCATGGAAGCAGTGCGGCAGGAAGTCGAACGTCTGGCGGACCTCCTTACCGATTATGACGACGACAGCGAGTTATCGCGATTGACGCATGAGGATCGCGTCGGCCAGTGGTCGACCGTATCGCACGATCTGGACCAAGTGGTTCATGCGGCTGATTGGTGGCATCGCACCAGCGGCGGGCTTTTCGACATGGGGCTGGGAGCTCTAACGCGACTCTGGCGTGCGGCGCGGAGAAAGCAGCAGTTGCCATCGGCGGAAGTGGTGGCTAATGCCCGTCGGGTAAGTGGCTGGTCGCACGTGGAGTGGGATCGCACCGGACATCGATTCCGGTTCGACCAAGCGGGGGTTCGGCTGGATGCAGGTGGGATCGCGAAAGGCTATGTAGTGGATCGAGCCTTTGAGGTGATGGAATCGCATGGGATGCGATCGTGCATGATCAATGCAGGCGGCAACTTGCGTTGTGGGGAAGCTCCGCCGGGCCGCGCAGGATGGAGGATTCAGGTCGCCTCGCCCCTGATGCGACCGGTCGGATCCAGCACCCAAGGGGCAGGTGCTACACGCGCCAATCAACCCGGCATCCAGGTAGAAGGGGAGGACCAGACAGAGGCGGGAGCGCTGCGGATCGAAGTGGCCAATTGTTCGGTGGCGACTTCGGGAGATTTGCATCAGTTTCTGGAAGTCGATGGGAGGCGCTATAGCCACATCCTCGATCCTCGCACGGGATGGGGCATGGAGGGGATGCACTGCGCGACGGTGATCTGTCCTCTAGCGATCGATGCCGATGCCATGGCGACAGTGTTGTGCCTTCAGGGGGGAGAGCTGGGGATCGGCTGGGCCCAAAAGCAGCATGCCCAGGCGACCATCGCCAGTGTGGTGAAGGGAGAGGCCGATCAGGCAGATGGTTTGGATCGGCGATCGACCCTAGGGTTCCCACCAGGATCGTGATCCTGCCTGATGTTGCGAATCGACCGGTTGCCAGAGGGCATCGACACCCTTTGGAATCTTGCTGTGGCTCCCAGCCAATTTCGAGGCAGCAAGTGCAGTGATGGCATGCGCCTGTGCGCGGTTCTCGCTTCTGGGCGTGTGGGCAGCCCCTTGGCAAGTTTCAATGAATTCCTTGGGTCGTATCCGTCTGGCCGACCGGAGTAGACCGGATGGCGTCGTAGGGGCAAGGGCTACGGATCCATGGCTTGCGATGGATCTCACCCTCCCTGAGGGAGAGTGACTGGGTGCTGTGGCCACCAGCATTTCTTGAGTCGTGGCAGTGAAGCGATCGTAACCCAGACAAATCCCGGACGGACCTTCAATTGGATGGGGGCTGACGAGCTGCCGCGATCGCCTCGGGCTGCACTAGGTTCAGATAGTGCCCGTGGTCGGCAGTGACGATCACCAGCGATTGATCCCAGGCGTTTTTTGCTTCGATCCACTGGACCACTGCTTGGAATGCAGCATCACCGGAGAGAACAGCCCCAATCGAATTGTCGAGGTTGTTGGAGTGGTTGGCCCAATCGACATCGCCAGGTTCGATCAGTAGCCAGAAGCCCTGCTGGGAATTCGCCATTCTTTGGATTGCTGCGCGAGTCATATCTGCCAGCGTCGGATTCTCTGCCAGATCGGCTGGATTGTATTTTTCGGTCTTTTCCTTCACGTCCCGCACAGGTTGGTAGTCTCCGTTGGCGGTCTGGAAGGGAAGGTGTCCAAAGGAAGTACCGAAGTAGCCAAGCAGGCGGCTGTCTTCGGCGATCGATCGGCGCACCGCATCCTCCAGAAGCGGAACGGCAGGCTCCCCTGCAGTTCTTTGGACGACGCGGTACTTGCCTCCATGTTCCAGAGAGACTCTCTGGAGATCCGAATCGGCGAGGTACTTATTGCCAGGTTCGAAGTTAGCCCCCTGACCAGGATCTCGATCGGCCGTGGCTCCCCAACCGGCTCCCAAGACGACATCCATCCCTGGAAGCGGGTTTTGGCGATGAGCGACGGAGGGCAGTCCCAGGAGATCGCGGCTTAGATCTTGGTAGTCATCGCGACTGACATTGTGAGCATAGGCCGATGCGGGGGTCGCGTGGCTGATGGGGACGCTGCTGACGACGCCGACCTTCATTTGGCGCTCGGTTTGTGCCCAGTGAGCGATGGTGTCCACCTGTCGAAGATCGTGGGTGACGTTGATAGAGCCGTTGAAGGTCTTGATCCCAGCGGTCATGCTGGTGGCCGAGGAAGAGGAATCGGTGTAGGCATGAGGTTGGGATTTCGATCGTCCGATCAGGTAATCGGGATCGGCAGGCGTGGACCACGGAAACTTGCCGCCAAGTCGTGGCGCGTAGCCGCCGCGCAGTTTCCAAGGCGTTTTGATCTGCTGTGCGTCGGGATCGACATCGCAATCGTCCGCGTAGGGGCTGGTGACCATATAACCGAAATCGGTCGACGTGCCTTGGTAGTCCTGAAAGAGCAGCCCCGTGCCTCTTCCCTCTCGGTACCGCACGCTGCCTGCTGCGTAGGTGGCAGCGGCCCAGGTGGTCTGCCAGTCCATTCCGTCAAAGACGATCAGGAAAAGATACTTCTTACCTTCTTCGATTGCCTGCCGCTGCATCTGGAACAGATCGGTCTGGTCGAGATATTCGGCGTTCGGATTGAGGGTTTCGTCGGGAAGCTGACCAAAGATCGCCTCGATTTTCTCCCGAGAACGGTAGAGGCTGTTCTCTCCTTGGAATGGCTGTAGAGAGCCTCCGAAGGCATAGACGGGGATCAATCGGTTGCTGTGGTTGGTCCAGGCGTTGTAGCCCGAGGGGCGATTGCCCCAGTGGCCCCATGGGGCAAAGCTCTTTTCCATCGCTTCGTACTGCAATCTGGCCGCACCATCGCGACGAAGCTGTTCGGGATCGACGGTTGTCTGATCCTTTTCCTTCTCTTCCTGACTTTTGGATGGTTTGGCATCCTGGCCTGCAACCGGCCTGAATTCGCTGCAGCAAAGCAGGCAGGCCAGTCCGATCCAAGCCAGTAGCTGTTTGCAGCATGGATGGGCCTGGAAAAAGGATGGCCGGAGATGGCGACCGACAGGAGGCAACAGGTGTGGCATGGCAGGATAGTCCGCATGGAAAGATCAGAAGGGGCGGCAATCGATGATCTGTTTTGCCGCAGAGCAACCTCCCTGAGGTCCAAAACCTACCAGGGAGATTCCTGGGGAATCGAGTCGTCGATTATGACGCACGGGAAGGAAATTGGGGAGAGTTGGGAGAGGTCTGGAGCAATCGGCTGACCTTTTGGTTTTCCGAAACGAAAGGTGGTAGAGTAAACGACGGCGAAGATTCGATGAAGAGAGATTTGGGGCATGCGTTCGGTGACGGTGGAGCAGGGGAGAAGTTCCGGATGAGTCCAGCCGATCGGTCCTTGTCACCTAGAGCGGTGCCGCGCATGCAGGATGTGTTTGCGTACTGTCCGCGCTGTGGCGATCGAGCTTCTTCTCAGGGGGCCAGGCCATTTCAGTGTGCTGGCTGCAGCTTTCGGTTCTTCTTCGGTCCAGTGGCTGCGGTGGCAGCTATCCTTGAAGATTCTTCGGGACGGTTGTTGTTTCTGGAGCGGGCTCGTGATCCCGGCAAGGGGCTTTTGGGGCTTCCAGGTGGTTTTGCCGACCCTGGAGAAACGCTTGAAGAAGCAGTAGCTCGCGAATTGCACGAAGAGACGGGGTTGCGGGTCTCCATGTTGAGTTATCTCTGTTCCATTCCCAATGGATACATCTACCAGCAGATCGAGATTTCGGTGCTGGATGTTTTCTATGTGGGGCGAGTGGATACTTTCGAAGGGATTCAGATGCAAGCCAGCGAGATCGCTTCGACGCTGATCGAGCATCCCACGCAGCAGGTTTTGGATCGTATGGCCTTTGCATCCAATCGCCGGGCGGTGGAGCGGTTTATGGCTTATCGAATGGACTGTTCGAGAGAATCAAGCTGACGGGGCGGAAGTTTATCCCAGCGGGTGGATCAGGCGGAAAGGTGGGTGGACAGGATGGTGGTCGAACCAATTTCTGTGGTGATACCGGCATACAACGAAGAGCGGGCGCTGCGGCGGGTGGTGGGCGAGATACGCCAGGTGCTTGAGCAGGCGGGAGTGACACACGAAGTGGTGATTGTGGTCGATGGAGCGACCGACGGGACACTGGCCATCGCCAGGGAGGTGGCCGATCGGGTGGTCGAGCATCCGGTCAATCTTGGCTACGGAAGATCGCTCAAGAGCGGCATCGATGCCGCCAAGTACGATCTGCTGCTGATCACCGACTCTGATGGGACCTATCCGCCCAAGCGAATTCCTGATCTGCTTCGTTATGCCGATCGATTCGACATGGTGGTGGGAGCCAGGACGGGGCAAGTCTACCATGGAAGTGGAGCCAAGCGGATTGGTCGGATCGTGTTTCGGTGGCTGAGTGAATTCGCGACTGGGCAGACTATTCCCGACATCAATTCGGGAATGCGAGTCTTTCGCCGAGGCCAGATTCTTCCTTTCTTTCCGATCATCAGTTCTGGTTTTTCCTTCACGACCACTTCCACACTGGTTTACCTTCTGAACGGCTTGCTGATTCGCTACGTTCCGATCGAATACCATCGTCGCGAGGGGGTTTCCAAGATCGATCCAGTCCGCGATGCGCTGCGAGCTCTTCAGATCATTCTGGAAGCGATTTTGCGTTGCAATCCGATCAAGGCATTTCTGTTGCTGCAGATTCCCTGGTGGGCCCTTGCGTTTCTGGAAGCGTTGTGGGGGTTTCTCCGAGGTTCGGCCCTCGCCTGGCAACTGGCCTATCTTTCGGCTGCCACAGCGACCCTGCTGATGGGTTTGGGATTTCTAGCAGCGGCGTTGGTTCCCAAATCCAAAAGTCCTGTGCAGCCGATTGCGCTAGAGCGATCGCGGCAGCAGGAGTCGCAGGAGGCCAGCGGCAAGTGAGGACCGATGGCCCCAGCAGGGAGGCTGCCTGTTCGGCATCGCCTCAAGGTCGTGCGACGATGAGTCCGGCGATGGAGGACATGGAGGCCTATCCTCGATACCTCTATGGACTTCTAGCCCCTGGGCTGAAGAGTTGCCGGCGCGTCTGGGAGATTGGCGTCGGCCATGGACAATACACCCAGTTGCTCCTGGAAGATCGCTTCGAGGTGGTGGCGACCGATATATCTACCGAGTGCCTGCAACGGCTTGAGGAGCGGTTGGTAGGGCGTAGAGGGTGGGTTGCGCTGCCGATCGATCTAAACCGACGCGACAGTCTCCTTCCCGTGGCCGATCTGGGGGTCGACGGGGTGATCTGTCTGAATGTGCTGGAGCATCTTTCCGACGACGTGGCAGCACTTGCGTCGATCGGACAGACCGTGGCCCCGGGAGGCGTCCTGGGGATTGTGGTTCCTGCCTTCCCTTCTCTGTATGGACCGATGGACGCGCAGGCCGGTCACTTCCGAAGGTACACCACCGGATCGTTGGGCACGGCGTTGAAACGTGCGGGATGGGAAGTGGAGAGGATCGATTATCGCAATGCCATTCCGGCACTGGGTTGGTGGTACCACAACCGGATACGAAAAGGGACCGCGCTGGAGGATCCGACGGTCCAGTCGCAGATGCGCTGGCTGGATCAGTGGATCCCCAGGATGGCCGCTTGGACCGATCCACTTTTCAAGCAGTACTTTGGCTTGTCGGTGGTGGCTATCGCTCGGACGAAACGTTGACAGCCATCTCGACAGCAAGACTCGGACTTCCTCAAACGGATCGTATCGATGCTCATCCGATCGATTCAATGAACCAACGGCGTATCCGAGGATCGAATCGAGTACGAGTAACTCGATGCTGAGTAGGAGTCCGAGCCCAGTGCGGAAACATGAAGAACATTCGACTGGAGAGCGAATACCTGATTGCCCGGTGGCTCACTTGCCGCGATGCGGTAAGGCCTCAAGTCGCTATGGTTTCAGGTGACTGGTTCTTGACTTGGCGGTTCGGATCGCGAAGCGGCAGGCAGGCGTATGCCGAGAAGCTTGATGAGAGCTACGCGCAGGTCGCGGACCTTCAGTGGCATGGGGAGCAGGATCCGTTTGGGGCCGGCTTCAGCGCTTCGGATGATGTGCTGCTGCTTGCGATCAACCAGCAGGATTGCTGGTAGGTCGCGAAGGTGTGGCAGTTCCAGCATTCGGTTGAAGGCATCGAGCGCCAGGTTGCCCAGCTCCGGTGCGCTGAGGATCAGGCAGTGCGCTGGAGGGGGTTCTTCGGGCGAAAACCGCTCCAGAGCCCGTGCGGGGTCGCCGAAGACCAAAACGCGGTAGCCGCGGCTTTTCAGCTTCTCCCTCACAAGGTCCTGCAGATCCATCTTGCTTTCGACCAGCATGACGCTGAAGCCGTTTCCTTCGAGGAAATCCTCCTCAGGAGAAGCTGGTTCCTTGGCGGCAGTTGTGGTCGTAGCCTTGGTGTTGGAGTCAGCCGATTCCAGTTTGCGGAGCGTCAACTGGATTTCGCCGAGCATTTCGGCGGGTGTTTGATACCGGCGCATTGGATCGATTTCCATCGATTTGCTGACGACCGAAAGAACCAATTGTGGGAGGCTGGGGACGATAGTGCCCAGCGGTTTGACCTCCCGGAAGCGGCTGACATTCAGTCGCGCCAGACGGTCGCGAGTTTCTGTCAATGGGGAAGCCCCTGCCAGGATGTGATAGAGGATGCAACCGGCGAAGTAGAGGTCGGATCGAACATCGTCCTTCCGGACGCCCGTACCTCGCTCCAGCGCCGCGTAGTCGATCGCTCGGGCGCTAGGACAATCGGCCAGAGCTTCCGGTGTCGAGGTATCGGCCATGGCGGCCAGACCGAAGTCCACCAGTTTGCATCGACCAGATGCCGAGACCAGGACGTTGGAAAGCTTTAGGTCGCGGTGGGTGATGCCAAGTCGAGAGGCGTGGTCGAGTCCCGAGCAGACATCGGTCATGATCTTGAGTGCGGAGACAGGATCGAACTGCTTTCGGATCTTGAGAATCTCACGGAGCGTTTCCCCTTCGACAAACTCCATCACCAAGTAGGGGGTGCGAGAATCGTTGACGATGTCATAGATCGAAACGATGTTGGGGTGGCGAAGCTGGAGACCCATCTTCCCTTCGCGAAGGAACTGTTCCACCTGTCTCGGGTCGTCTCGGTGCCGGCGCCGCAGCACCTTGACCGCCACCACGCGCCCCGTCTCACGGTGGACGGCGCGATAGACGCGAGCGAATGTACCGGCCCCGATCATGTAGAGCACTTTGTAGGGACCGTAGAAGAATCCCAAACGCTCGCCCGTCAGGAGGCGATCGAGCTGAAAGTTGGTGACAACGCCCTTGCGAAGCAAAGCGGTTTTGAAGGTGTCCAGATCGATATTGGCGCGACGCAATTCCGCCCAGACCTGGTCGATCTGCGACGAATCGGCCAGACCCAGATCGATGACGCGTTGTGCGAGCGACTGAGGAGTGAATTCCATGCGAGGGATCCAGAAGGCAGCGGGCGCGCCGCGGACCTGAGGCACCCGGTAAGGCGTGTTGGTAGCTTGGTGTCAGGAGGTCCCTGGTCGTTCACACGACTAAATCAGCCGACTGGGGGGACTCCCTCTTTAGAGTACGTCAAGGAGACCGGCTAAGCAAATGGTGAGCGATCTGGAAGGGGTTGCTAAGAGAGAAATGGTGCATCTGGGGTAGGGTCGTTCTCGCTGGCACTGCTGGCCGGGATGAGTCGATTTTTCCACTAAAAGGGGAGGTTGGACGATCAGGGGGAGTCGGGTTCGGTGGAAGGGGTGGCGATCAAGGAGCCTCGCAGTTGCGGATCCCCGTCCAGCATCAAATAGGCGCATCGCAATGCGTTGATTCGGTGCATCCCTTCCCCACGTTGTTCGAAGAAAATACGCAAGGGTTCGCGTGAGGTCTGCAGTCGTTCCAGCACCACGGTCACTGGGGCTTGGTTGCTGTTGGAGGCCAGCTGAAGCAACTGTCCGGAGGAGGGGCCGGCGATGCTGTCGTAGACCAGCAGTCCCGCCTGGGGATGGTTAGAGCATTGCACGGTTTCCACCTGCAGTTCGATCCGCACCAGGGAACCGGTCGGAACCGGGAGAGGTGGAGTTGCCAGACGCAGGACACTTCCGGCGTAGCCTCCCGCCAGCGACTGCCCTTGCCGGCTGCTGGCGGCCACCGCGATGCTGGCGGGCTTGCTGGGACTTTCGGCAGGGAGAATGTCGACTCCACTGTTGGCGATGGATTCCAGTCGGCGATCCATTCTCCAGTCGGCTTCCATCATCGCCGCCAGGGAGTTGGGAGGCCACTGCGGGATCGGTAGATTCTGCAGCGGGCGGTTGGCGAGCGATTGGCGGGATTGCCAGAAGAGAGGGAGGTATCCGGCACGTTCCAGCCAGGGATTGGCCTGAGGTTGCTGATAGCCCGCCATCGCCCGTTGCCAACCGGCTCGCACGACACGGCAAGCTGCGGCGCTAGCAAGCTGGAGCTGGGAGACCGCAGCGCTCCATTCAGCACGAGATTCAAGGAATTCCGAGCGTCGTACCAGAGCTTGGCAATCGGCCAAAGTGCGCCACGCCGGGTCGTCGGGCGGGACCGGTTCGGTGATCAGGCTCCACTGAGCCACCCGCATCAGTTGTTCTGCCTGGAGCGATTCGATTTCCAGCATCGCACGAGCGGTGGTGGTGGCGCGTTGCTGGAGGTATTCGGTGGCGCGCGCATTTCGAGTGACGATGATGCACTCGATGAACCCGGGCCGTTCGATCGTCGCCACTGCATCCTTGGGGCCAACCAGTTCGGCGATCGGTTCTAGTCGTCCCTGGGAGATCCGGAAGGCCTGGGAGGCGTCGGTCCAACCGGGAAGTGGCAGGCGCAGTACATCAACCGAGGGTGGCATGGGGCAGTGCCCATCGTGAACTCCTTCGGTCCAGAGGAGGATCATTTGGCTGTCAGAAAGTGCGTGGATCGAACCACCGTAGCCTTGCGGGCGGAGGTTGGTCAGCGGTGCAGGCGTGATGGCTCCTTGCACCCAAGGTTGGATCCACTGCAATTCCACCTGCGCGGCACGCAGGAAGGCGACGCGAGCTTCGCTTTCTGGTTCCCCGGCATCCAGTGGGCTTAAGGATCGAAAAAGCCACCCTCGAGCGCCGGCGGCAATGGTGCGATAGAGTTGCATGCGCGCTTGCAGGATGTCGAAACCATGCAATTGCCTGGTGGTTCCGCTCCCCAGGATCTGCTCCATCGCCTCCGTCTGTTCCGTGAATTCCAAGGTTGGCTGCAACTGGATGGTGGTCAATGGAATCGCATAACCTCGCGTTCTTTCGTAGGCGCTTCGCAGCAGTTCCACCTGCTGTCCCCCGTCACGCAGGGTGGTCGGTAGCGGGGCAGGGATCGACAGGACGTCGGATAGCCGCGCGTAGTTCCAGTCGTCTTCCATGACTTCGGCCAGGGTGGGTCGCTGTAAAGGGGAAGGGAAGAGCGCCGCCCGGTCGCTCATCGTGCGAACCGAATCGACATGGTTGCGGTCCAGCCCTGTCCCGAGCGACCAGCCAATCACCGGCCGATAGCTCGACCAACGCTCCGGGGGCGGCGTCACCTCAGGCGGGGGTGCGACGACGCGAAGATTGGCCTCGGCCGCCTGGTCCAGCCACGCTTCGTCAGGTGCTTGATCGAGGACCACCCCGGTGACCCCCAGAGATGCAAGCCACAAGAGATTCTCTCCTTGGTACTGTACCCAGCGCGCCAATTTGCCACGCAGATCCTGGATCCTTTCGGTCCGCTCCATCGCGATCGACTCGGGCGACGCTTCCAGCCCCATCTGAAGACTGGGATCTGAAGGAGCCGAAGGGGCCTGATCAACCTCCACCAGGGCATCTGCCGCAAGATCGTCAATCTGGATCCTTGCCACTCCCGGGCCGCTGTAGACATCTAATACCATCGCGTCGATGTAGGCTCCTCGCAAATCGATCTGAGGGCCATACTGACTGCGTAGAATCCGCTGCTGCTCCAGCAGCAAGCGCAGGGGATTGTTCACTTCCACCATCGTCCACTGGCCACCTAGCGACGAAGGGGATCCCCAGAGAACCGTCGTCAGCGGGTTGCGTGTGGTCGGGTGGATTGCATCAGGAAAAACGACCCGCAGCCCTAGCTTCAGTCCCCGCGCCGCGGCGCGGATCCAGACCGAGCACGTCACTTCTTCGATGATCGCCGTCGGCCGCAGGCGATACTCCAGCCAGGTGTAGGTTCCTGTCTTCTGCACCAGTTCCACCCACTCGCTGGTCTGGCCTTCGTGAGCCAGTCCGGGACGCAGTTCGTGGACCACCAGACGCGCTTCGGTATCGCTAGCGGAGAGTTGCCAGCGAGGTACGCCCGATTCAAAGGGGTCTCGAAGCTGAGCGAACAAGGGAGGGCACAGGAGGGACGCCCAGACAAAGCAGACGGTCCAGATGAATGCGCTTCGCCAGAGCGACCCGGATGGGCTGCTGGTTGTTCGAGAGATCCAGATGTCGCCACGTCGCTGCATCGCGTCGATCCCAACTCGGGGGTGCACCTGGGGAAGGGGGAGGGAAATCATGCCATGGAAAAGGAGCAGTCGGTCCGGTCGCTAGAGGGAAGCGGGAACGAAGGTTCTCATGAGCGAACGTACTTCGAATGCTTCTTCAGCGAGTGGGTAGCAAAAGCTGGCGATGGTCGCTAGAGAGATCGATCAAAACCCTGAAGGAATTGCTTCTTCATTGATTTTGGTGAATGAATCTTGATCGATCCTTTACGATTTTCCGGCTCCCGAGTCCGGGTGGGGTCGGTACTGTGTAGCAGAGGAAAGACGAGTCGGGATTTTCTGCACGGACGTCTTTGTGCTTCACGATGAAGTCGGTCGGGTACCAGGAGCCTTTGCGATGATGAGCCGTTGCTTTCTGCTCAGTCTGCTCGCTGTTCTCTTCGCCGAAGTGGCGAAGGGAGAGATCGTCACCCAGTGGAACTTCAACGCGATCACCCCCGGGAATATCGCAACCGCACTTCCCAGCACTGGTGTGGGGAGCATCTCCTTGGTCGGTGGGACGACGACGCCAATATCAGGATCGGCCGGGACAGGGTCCAGCGATACCGCATCGCCGAATCTGGCTTTTCAAACCACGACGTACGCGACTCAGGGTACGGGGAATCTTTCCCGTGGGGTCCAGTTCGCAGTCTCGACGGTAGGCTATCAGGATATTCAGGTCACCTGGGACCAGCGCCACAGCAATACCTCCTCCCGGTTTTGGGCGTTGCTCTACACGACCGATGGGGCGACATGGAATACTTTTTCGGCTACTGGCGCCGGAACGGACACCGGTTTGTATGTGGGGGCAACCGGAGATACTTGGTTCAATCAGCGAACGGCCGATTTGAGCGGGATTGCGGGAGTGAACGACAATCCGAATTTTGGCATTCGTATCGTCGCCTCATTCGCTCCAGGACTGTCTACCTACGCCGCCAGCAGTCCGACAGGCACTTATGCGGCTGGTGGCACCGCTCGATTCGACATGGTGACGATCAATGGTACATTCACTGCAATTCCTGAACCCAGTTCGGTCTTGCTGACGGCAGTGGCCGCCTGTGGTTACCTGTCGCGACGTCCATGGCGGCGGAAGCTGGCCGTCTAATTCTTCTCGATGCTGGTCGAGCGATGTGATCGGCGGCAGGGCGTTTTAGAGTTCTTCCCTCTTCTGACGCCGCTGTTCGATTTCCTTCAGGGTGTAGACGGCGCCCTGATTGCAGCCAGGGCATTGGCGAGCGGTTTGTTGCCAGGCTTTGGGATCCTCCAAATTGGAGGACCAGAAAGGCCAGGTTCGGCACTGGATTGGGCGAGCCTGATAGACGGTGCAACCGCGAGTTTGCGGATCGAGAAAGATGCAATCGCCGTCGGGGTACTCGACAAGACTTTTGCGGGCTCCCACCCTACGAACAAAACGCCGCTCGAACTGGTCGACGTCGTGCCCCATCCCGAGTGCTTCGGCTAGAGCGGCGATCTCTTCCGGTTCGACCCAGACGAATCCGGGGGCTCCCCCGCAGCATCGACCGCACTGGGTGCATTCGAACGCAAGCCCTTCTCGATACCAGGGGGATGAGTCATCGGCAGGCATGTCGATCCGCTTTGCTCAGAGGGTGGAAATAGAGTTGCTCAGATACATCCAACAGGTCTTGCATCGTAGCAAAGGCAGCCGCCAGCGGGAGGGGAAGTCGCGGCGTGGATGGCACGATCTGAAAACGACAACGGCCAGACCCATTGCGAGTCTGGCCGTCGGTGCGATCGGTTTGATGCAGGTGATTACTTATGGAAGTTGTACTGTGGGTTGTTGATATCGAAGTCCTCATCGGTCAACCCGACGTTCAGCTTCAGTTGCTGGTAGGTGTACTCCTCCAGCACCTGCATCTGTCCCCCTTCTTCCGCTGGCCAGTCGTAAGCGGCATAACGGACGGGGATGTCGAGTTCCTTGTCGACGAAGATTTGCGCCATGCAGAAGTCGTAATGAGCGGCTGGGTGCGGTGTCTTCACCTGCAGCACCTTGCACTCGCGGCCACTGACCTTGGCGCCTTCCAGGAACTCCACTTCGCAGGTGCCATGCGACTTGTATCTTTCGCCCCGCTCCAGCAGTTTGACCATCAGGTTTTCGATCCCGATTTCCGTGAGCGGATAGCGCTGGCCCTGCATGGCGATCCAGCTGTTGGGATCCAGATGATGGGTACCAAGCATCCGCTTGATTCCCGATTCGTGAGCGACCATCTTGCCGTCGTTCTGATTCTCGACGTAGAGCACCTCGCGGCCTTTGACGGCGCTTGGCTTGAGGAACATCAGGTAGACGCTGAACGGAATTTTGAGTTCCCCATCCACTACCTTGCGGTTGCGAATTTTGGCGAACATGAATTCGTATTCACCCAGTTCTCCCCCCACCTGCTCACGCTTGACCAGAACCGCGGTGTAGTCCTGAACATCTTCGCGAACCTTCAACAGTCCACGACGCGCCAGGTCCAGCGCTGGATCCAGCGCATTGGGCTCGTTCAACAACGGCTTGGCTGCGTCATTCTTCGAGATGCGAAGGACTGGTTCGACCAGTTGTGCATTCTTTGGATCGGTCTGCTGGGCTGACGCGATTGGCGCCAAAAACAGTGCCAAACCTAAAGAGGAAAGCGATCCCAAAATCGCAAATCTTTTCATCGACCGCTCACTCCCCATGTTGGATCCGAAGCCTGGAACCCTCATCCCTGCGTCCCCCAGACACGGACGCGACGACTGGTAAGATCGATCAGGGAGGCTGTGGAACTCGAAGCCGGTTCCCGCAGTTCCCGGGGGAAGAGGATTTTTTGGATTCCCAGATGCACTATCTCTTGGAGTTTGCCCAACCTCTACATTGAGATCGACCGTATCAATTTGTCACGGTGGTTCCCAGAGCAATTGGCGTCCCCGGAGGTGGGGTGGGTGAGAGGCTCAGTGCTAGCATTGAGCGGAGGGTGGAACTTAGTCGTTCCAGTTGGATTCGGCCTGTTGGATTATTTGGTGGGCATCCCAGGGAGATTCTGCATTCCGAAGTTGTGCCAGCAGATCCGGATCACTGATCAATCGGCTGAGCCGGGCTTGGATGCGAAGATGGATGCGATCGTTCTCGGCCCCGATAAGGAAAAACAGATCGGTCAGTCGCCCGGAGCGATTGCCGAAGGGGAGAGGGCTTGAGGCGATTCCCAGAGCCAGGAACGATTCGGCCAGGAGGTTCGGCTGGGGACGGCGTGGGTGGAGTAGGGCGACGCCATTTTCCAGTGCGGTGGAGAGCAGTTGTTCGCGTGCCTGGACAGCCTGTGCCATCGCCGATTCATCCCAAAGTTTTCCGGTGGTGGCGGCTAGGTGGCACATGTCGCGGATGACGGCATTGGAGGTTCTTGATTCCAGCGGGATGGCGATTGCATCGACCGACAGCAGATCGGACAGGACGATGGGGGATTCCTCAACCGGTGCCGATCGCTCGAACCACCGTTCCACCTCCTCCAGTTCTTCCGGGCTGCTCATTCCGATCCGGTTTTCCAGCCAGTGATGGATCTCCGATTCGGAGAATCGCCACTGCCCTTGAACCTTGCGGCCTGGCAATTCGCCGCGTTTGATCAGTTTCTGGATCTGATCGGGGGTGAAGTGCAGGTAGGCTGCCAGTTGTTCCAGATCGAAGTCCTTGCCGGACATGGAAATACAGCTCCTTCTTCATCGGCAGATCGATCGCCGGTTGGATGGGGATGAGCCACCCTTGTGGTTCCGAATGGCCCGTGGTTCCGAAGGTTGCAACTCTCCAGGCGGCTCCTTCGAGGGCCAAGAGGAGCGGTGGCATCAAGGTTTTCGAGGTGGGGCGAACTTGATGCGGTCGACCAGTCGGACGACATCGTTGCCCTGTCGGTAGCCGGTCACAGCGGTGATGGCTTCGACGACGTGGACGTAGCGCAGGTTGTAATCGAGGTCGATTTCGACTTCCGGGCCATCTTCCTCCGAGGGGCCTGCGCTATCGCCCATCAGCTGCACGATGTAGGCTCGCACCTTGGCCCAATCCTGTCCAAACGAGATGGTGTCGTTGACTGAGATATCAGCCAGTTGCCCATTGGCATCGGCTTTCATTCGAAGCTTGATGGGAAGCTGCGTCAGATCGGTGGGAGCTCCGCCGGCCCCCGAGAGGGGCATCTTGACGTTGAAATCCCCCTCCTGAGCGGCGATTTTGAAGGTCGTGATAAAGAAGATCAACAGCAGAAAGACGATGTCGATCATCGAAGTCATCTGCAGTTCGGCTTTGACGGCACTTTCCGGTGGCTTTCTGATTTTCATCTTGGTTTTCTTCCCGTAGCTGAGGAGGACCTGAGCCAGATTCCGGAGGAGTCGAGCCGGTGTCAGTAGCGCTGATCTTCCTTGACTCGCAGCGTGAATTTTTCAAAGCCGAGGTCCTGGCACTTGCGGATGAAGTCCTGTACCACGCCACCTGGGACGTCGCGATGGGCGCGGATGATGATATTCGCGTCGGAGGCTCCCTTGTTCTTGGCCTGAAGCAGACTGATTTCGTTATTCAGGAGGGGGCGGACACCTTCGAGGGTGGAGGTGATGCCACCGATGACAACAGTCCCGTCGGCGGGTACGTGCAGAGTGATCGGAAAGTCGACTGGCGCGTCGGCGGGCCTAGCCAGTTCGCTTTCGGGCAGAGTCACCCGGTCGTTCTGCTCGCTTTGGGAAAAGTTCATCAGCACCATGAAGAATGCGATCAACTGGAAAGTCATGTCGATCATCGGGGTCAGATCAGGTTCCGGAATTCGGTAATCATGTTCTTTTCGCTTACGCATCAGTCGATTCCTTACTTGCGAACCGAATCTTCGAACTTCTCAAGGAGGTTTTCGCTGGTGTTGCCCACTTCCAGCACCATCCTCTGAAAGCGGTTGCGAAGGATGTTGTAGATGGCGATCGCAGGGATGGCGATGTAAAGCCCCAGCAGCGTGGTCACCAGCGCCGTGGAGATCCCTTTGGCCAGTTCTGAGGGAGGCGGGGTGGTGGTGCGCGATGCGATGACGGTGAAGGCGGCCACCATCCCTTCGACCGTTCCCAGCAGCCCTACCATCGGAGCGATATTGCCGATCAGCGCCATGTAGCCCAACCGGTGTTCGACCTTCATCGTCTCCTCCTCACCGGCGATCTGCATCGCTTCGATGGCGTGATCGTAACCTTTTTCCAGCTTGCCCAGGCCTGAGGCAACGACTTGTCCTAGCATCGAGTCATCATTTCGGATCAGCTCGGCGGCCCCTTCGAGGTTCTGTTCGGCTAGGCATTGTTCGACACCTTCCACCAGATCGGTCGGGCAGATGGCATCGCGTCGCACCGCCAGGATATTCATCACCAGAAATCCAACCAGGAGGAAGGAGAGGATGAGGAAGGCCAGCGAATACTTCCAGCCCAGGGCTTCGTAAGTCCATTCCAGGAGCGACTGGTTTTTCACGGGCGTTGCGGCGGGTGCCGCGGCCGGGGCCGCCGGTGCGGCAACTGGCTGGGCTGCTGGTGCGGCAGCTGCCGGGGCGGCATCCTGGCCCATGGCGACGGTCATTGGGGGTCCCAGCCATGCAGTCAGCAGCAGCGCCAGGAACCCGATCCGCAGGGTACATGACCAGGTTGGGACAGCCAGTTTCAGGACGCTCGAGACAATGGGCAACATGGACTTCTCCCAGTGAGGACAAGAATTAGGGGTTATGGGATCGACTGCCAGCGGCATGAGGTTGGTGGGACGGGGCGATTTCGCATCGTCATTTTTTGGCCCAGGCGCTGCCGGCATAGAGGGTCGTCAGTTTTTCTTTCGCTTCCGCGGCTCGCTGTGGCTCACCTAGTTTCGCCCACAGCTGGCTCAAATGGTAGAGCGCCTCGGCGTGGGTCTCTGGGTTGTTCGAGAATAGCAGATCGCTGTGCAGGTAGGCCAGCACGGCCTGTTCCCACTTCTGTTCCTTCTGCAGGGCTTCCCCTTGCGCGTTGTAGAGGGCGGCGAAGAGCTGCGAATCGGTGGAATCGTTCTCCTGAATCATTTTCTGGAGGTTCTGGAGGGCATCGGCGGTCTTCCCCTCGGAGATATCGCAGCGTGCCAGAACGACCTTGGCCAGTTGCTGGCTGCGAAGGGTGGCTGGGTCGGTAGCAGCGGTGGCGATTGCTTCCGAGCAGACGGTGCGGGCTTCCGCAAACTTCTGCTGGCTCAGCAATGCCCTCGCCTCCAGCACTTTGCTGCGGAGAGCCACCTGAGGATAAGGGGCTTTGGCCAGAGCGCCAAAGTAAACGCTGGCCCGATCGTAGTTGCCCAGCAACGTCGCCAGTTCGCCCAATGTCTCGGTCCCTTCATAGAAATGATGGGAGTCCTTATTGGCGGTGAAGTAAGCCAGAAGCCCTTTGGCGGCCGATCCCGGATCGGCTCGGCCCGTCAGCGCCAGATTGCCTTCGATCCATGAACTGTAGTAAGCCAATTCGGCCTGTGCGGCATCGCCGGTGACCGATTCCGGATCGATCTTTTTGATCTCTTCCTGCGCTTGGTCCCACTGACCGTTGGCCGCCAGTTCCTTGACTCGCGAGAGAGTCGACGGTTCGCCATCGAAGACAACGCGCGCCAGCGCTGGGGTTTCAAAGGTCTGCGGAGTGCCACGCACCTCGATCACCACCTTGTCACGTCCGATCTCGGTGATGGAGCCGCTGACGGACGAACCCTGCTTGGGATAGATACGGTCGTCGGCGAAGATCGCACTTGCGGAGCCAGTCAGCAGCATGGCGGTGAGGGCCAAATGCTGACGCAGGGCGAAGATGGTTCCGGGAAGATCAAGGGAGGGCAGGGGGGCTGCTGTTGGGCTCATCGGTCGGGTCTCCTGGTCGGAATCGGCTGCCAAGGTCATGCGATGGCATCCGATGGAAAGGGCTTGTGGGATAAGGATCGATCAGGGGGTCGCTGGAGCGGCTTGAAGGAAGTCCTTCATCCCTGATTGGGGTTTGTTCAGGGCGCGCTGAGCTTCTCGCGCGATCTGGTCGAATGCCGGGTAGTGCTTCGACTGCACGACCCCTGGGAATCCAACGGCGGTGCTACGCAGGTCCCCCAGCGTTCGTTCCCATTCCTTGGTCTTCTTGGCGGGATCGGTTTCCGAAGCAGCGATCTGCATACGGCATTGGGCCAGCCGCATTCGACTTTCAAAAAAGTATTCGAGCAGTTCGGGCTTTTGACCGGCGGAGCGAGCCAGTTTCTGGGACATCAGGCCCCAACCCCATACCGACATCGTTCCGTTGGGCAGCTTGTCGGTCCCCAGCATCGCTTCGCGTAGGCGCTGAGGATCCTTGCTGGTTGTCCCCCAGTCTTCTAGCGTGCGCGCCGCTTCCAGTTGGGCGCTGAGCATTTGGTTGTTTCGTTTCAGTAGTCCCTTGAGCCGTTCGATCGCCTCGGGAAACTGCTTGGCCCCTCGCATCGCCATCGCCGACTTCCATTCGATTTCATCGAGCGACTTTCCAACCGATTCCAGCAGCTTGGGATCCTTCTGCTGGAGGCTCAGCAGACGCAGATAGGTGGCGGAGGCTCCCTGAAACAGTTTCTCCTTCTGCGCGGCGGCCAGCGGATTGGAGTCTTCCTGCTGAGCCAGCGAAAGCATGGTGGAGCCAGCCCAGTCGAGTGTGGAAGGGTCTTCGGAGATACCAGACAATTGAACCAGCAGCACCTGGACGCTGTCGACCAGTTTCGCGCGGTCCTGAGGCGATTTGTTCTGACGAATTTGATCGCGGAGATCTTGCGCCAGCATCACCAGGGAGGCAGCCATCTTTCGCGAACCCTCGGGGGTATCGGCCACCGATTTGCTCATCTGACCCAGCAACGCCTCCAACTGCTTGACGTCCAGTTGGGGGCCTTTGCCGCTGCCTGCGGCGAGCACCTGAGTCTGCAGTTGCAAACGGTAGGCGTCTAGTTTCACGCGCGGCTCCTGAACGATTTCAGGCCGAGATGCAAGGACGGCAAGAGGTCCGACTTCGGCACGCTGCAGGATCGCCGACGCCTCGTCGAACTTCTGGGTTTTCATGGCGATGGCAGCCAGCGAATTGCCTGTCTCCACCGCGCGCTGGTCGACCGTGTCGGGTGTCAGCGGCTGGTAACCTTCTTCCAGCATCCGCTGCGCGCGATCGCGAATGGCGATTTCAGCTTCCCCTTCTTCCTTTCCTTCCTTGCGGCGTGCGTCGCACTCCAGGAGATAAAGGTTGTAGAGCACCACTCCCAGTTCTCGTCGGATCTGGGCGCCCTTGGGTCCTTCGGCGGGGAGCATCTTGAGGTACCGCTCGGCATCCTCCCAGCGCTGCTGTTTGAACGCGCCGTCCAGAAGGATCAAAGCCGCATCCTGGCTTTCAGTAGCGGAAGGCCAAGTGGAGATCATGTGGTTGGCGAGCGACTCGAGGGCGGCCGATGCCGAGGCGGCTCGCTGTGGATCGGCCACCTCGCTCAACTTCTGGTAGGCCACCAGCGCCAGTTTGCCCGATGCCTTGCCGCTCTCGGAACCTTGGCTGGAGCGAGTCAGAAAGTCGCTGACGACGGCGCTCTCCCAGAAGCGATCCTGTTTGAGCAGGGCGTAGGAGAGCATGTAGCGAGCGCGGACCAGGTCATCGCGGGCATCTTCGCTACCGAACAGCCGGAGGGTCTGTCGCAGGATCGATTCCGCCGAAGCAAAATCCTGTCGGCTGGCATCGACCACTCCCTGGATCTCCTGCTCGATCGCCCCCTTCTCATCGGCGGAGGCTTCCGACAGCCTAGTTCGTAGGATCTCCAGCGAAAGGTCGGCGTTCTCCCCCTGTTCGATCCGTTCTCGCGCCGCTGGGAGCCCCTCGGCAAACTTCTTGACGACCACGCCATCGCCTTTTGCCTGGCCAGCCGCTTCGACCCCCAGTTTGGAGAGAGCCTGTCGAGCTGCTTCCTGATGGGAGCCAGCGCGCCGCAGGATGCCATTGAGGAGATTGCGAGCCTCGGCTTTTTCCGTCCTAGCCTTGGTGGCCGATGCGGGATCGGAATCCAACTTGGCGGCCCAGGCCCCTTTGGCTTCTCCCAGTGCAAGTTGCAGATCGAGCCATTCGGGTTGCCATCGTTCGGCACCCTGGGCCGTCTTCATCAACTGCTCGGCCCTCGCGATGATCGCCTCGAATTTCCCCTGCTCTGCGTTGGCCAGAAGGCGCACCAGAGACGCAGTCGCCTGGACTCGCCATTCGCGAAATGGTCCAGTCTCTTCAATATCCGCCACGCGCACAAAGCTGTCGTAGGCATCATCGACCTTGCCCAGTTTGGCCTGCACCTGGCCGCGATAGAGGAGGCTGAGCGTCCGGCGTCCGGCTTCCTTGGAGCCTGGGGTTTTTTCGATGACTTGCGAGAGAAGAGACTCCGACTTCTCGAGAAATGCTTTCGATTCCGCCGAGCCATCGGGATAGGTATCGGCGAGAAATTTGTTGGTGAGACCTCGTAGGATTTCCGCTTGGCGATATTCTCCTTGGTACCGTTCCCGGGTTGCCAGGGCGGCGGCGTCAGTTGCGGCGACTCGCGCCCCCTGCATCGATTCGAGAATCGGTTTGAGTTCCGCCAAAGTGTCGTCAAAAAGCTTCAGCGCTGCCTCAAATGCCTGCCTGCCTGCTAGCCTTTCCTGCTCGGTCGCCTTCGGGCTTTTTGCTGCTTCAAGAGCTTGCTGGCCACGCCCCAGCAAGAGATCGGCAAGAGCCAGTCTGGCTTCGGATCGGCGAGGATGATTTGGGGATGCCTGAAGGAAGTCTTCAAAACCTTTCTTCAGCTGGTCCATCCTCTGGTTGCGTTGTTCGGCCGACCTCAGGGTGGCCAGGGAATCTTGTAGCAGCAGCAACCGTTCCAGCGGCAGATCGGCCTTCATCGTTTCGGGTAGCGAGCCGGTGCGATCCAGATCTTCCAGATACACGGCGGCCAGTTGGTGCAGCTGCTGTTCCTTCAGCCGCTCCAGGAATTTCGCGACAGGTTCTTCGGCCCTCGCCAATGTCCCGGTGAGGCCTGCGATGGCCAGCCCGAGCAGGCCTGCCTGGATTCGACTGGTGAATTGTTCCCAAGCAACAGGAAGCGATCGACCAGGAGTCGACTGCAATCGCTTGGCACGATCAGCCTGGGTCCGAAAGGACCGAGGGAGGGATCGATGAAACTGCTTGTCCATATCTCGATTCGCTCCGCCGTGTCCGAAACATCTTTGGCCCGCTGAGTCTTCCAGACACCCTTCGCGTCGTGGAGGACGCGAAGGGTATCGGGGTGCAGAGGCAAAGATGGAAGTGGAAAAGGAAATCCTGCCAAGGTCCGATCGCGTCAGCACTTGCTGCAATAGCCACCGCATTTTACCGAGTGACAAACATCAAAACACCATCCGCCGGTGGAAATCGGAGCAACTTCTCCCGCATTGCGTGTCCCACCATGAAGAGGTGTCGTGACGACAAAAAGCCAGGGCGGATGGATCGGCCTGTCGGTCATTCTTCTGGTCAACCGATCCCAGCGAACAATCGTGTGGCCATCGCCCTTGCGATCAGCGAGGATATGATGACGAAGAGGGCGATTGGAAAGTTGGTGCCATCGCAAGCTAGCGTTGGACGGCGAAACTTCCAGGATGCCAGGTCGAGGAATTGAAGTTTGCCGGGTGGATTGGGAGCCAGGAGATGGTGCGATTGCAGCGGGACCGCTGGTATACGGCGTCCGGGATGGCCAGATCGCGCCAGCGCGCGCAGCAGCAAGCGCGACCCAGCAGGCAGTTGGGGTCGCTGCTGCTGGCGTTGATCCTGGTGACGATGCTGATGCAGCAGGCATCCAATCCGTTGGTCTGGAGTCGAGCGTTCCGGGCGCTCGGAACGCCGCTGGATCCTCCAATCGTTGCGACTGCCCAGGGTCAGATCGCGTTAGGCTCTGGCGGTTCTTCCTCCTCTTCCGTCGACGCCCCAGCAGCCGATGGGACGCCTGATCCCGAGACGCTTTTTCGTATGGCGGTGCACCGCGATCAGGTGGCGATGTGGAGGGTGCTGTTGCGCCTGCTGCCTGCCAAGGATAGGCAGTGGCTGGCCCGTGCCCTGTATGAGACGGGTTGGAGCCATTCGGGCTTGAGCGAACAGGTCGTTAACGAACAGGGCGTTAACGAACAGCAAAGTGCCTACCAAACAGGCGGCTCCATCGGCCCACATCGCGATACTGGTACGTCCCTCCCATCAACCAAGTCAGACAGTCTCCCCGCCGGCGACGGCGCGAAGACGGCGCGCGATCAGGAAGGCTGGAGGCGATGGGGAGAGATCAGCCAGGCCGAGTGGATGGGTTGGGAGTTGGTGATGGAAGGCTTATCGTCTTCCTCAGAAGAGGAGACTTCCGCAGACCCCCAAGATCCCGCTACCGTCGCACGCCAGGAGCTGGTAGAGCATTGGAAGCGTCTGGTCGACTCGATGACTTCCCCGCTGAGCGACCAGGAGCTTCTGGCCAGTGAGTTGATGAAGTCATTGAGCGAAGGGACTTCGGGCCGAGCGTTGATCGAAGCGTTGGATCGTGATCTGATCGAGACACTGCGCGATGGGTCACCCTGGCAGGCGGGCGAGCGATTGGCATTCCTGCGTCAGCTCCAGATCGCTCTGCACATCCCGGAAACCGGGATGCCTCATTGGATCTCCACCACCCAGCTCGACTCTTCCGGCTCGGAGTATCGAGGACAGGCGATCGGCTTTCGCGGACAGGTGGCTCAGGTCGATCCATCGCAGCAGGTCTCCGATTCGATGCTGGGTGAGATGCGGTATCGTCCCTGGTGGATGCGACCTGCCGATGGCGCCTCGCAGCCCTGGTTGATCTATGTTCCCGAACCGGTCTGGTTGGCCGCTCGCCACTCCAATCCCAGCTTCCCGGAGACACAGGATGCGATGCAGGCAGTCGCCTGCAGGATCGAGGCCTTTTACCTGAAGCGTTTAGCCTATCGATCGAAACGAGGGGTCGATGTGGTCCCGGTATTGATCGCGCGGCGCATCGACCCAGAATCCGCCTCGATCGCAACCGGGCCGCTACCGGGCATCGCATCCATCGCGCCGAATCAATCGTTGCCCTGGCCCCAGTGGAAGCCACCGGGGAGGGAGCTGGCTGCATTGCGGACGCTGGGTGGCGTGTTGGGACCGCTGATGGATCAGCTGCGAGGCGAGGTGACGACGGCTAGCGGGTGGTACAGCAAGCTTGAGGCAGATGAGCCATCTGCAGATGACGAGGGGACGACCTTTTCCCAGTCGGCTCCTTCGTCGCTCCTGGCGATGATCCACCAGATGGATCGTCAATCGGACTTGGTGCGGGAATGGGCCGAGCAGCCGAGGCTGGCGGAGCGATGGAATGTACCGCTGCGATCGATGGTGGGAACGGCCAAGCTGTGGCAGCAGCTGACAGTCACCGGAGAGGAGGCCGAGTGGTTTGGCGGAGATCGATGCTATCGGTTCTGGTGGGAGCCTGCCCTGGCAAGTACGGCAGATGGTCCCCCATCAGGTAGATCAGATCTTCCCGCTGGCGTGGTGGATGAGAAGTCGCCAGGGGGAGGATTCGGGGGGAAGGGAGCAACCGGTTGCTGGATCTACTGCCGACAGATCCCCCGGCTGTGGCTCTCCTCCGCCCGGATCGACCAGCCCGTGTCGGTGGCGGCTCTTTGGCTGGCGATCGATGCACCGAAGATACCGGCGGATCGAACGCAGGGCCTGGCCATTGCCAGTCGTATCGATTGGTCCTGGGACGGCTGGGACACGTCACTTCCTGGCGGCGTCGACGCACTGCCAGCTACCTATCGGTACCTAGGATCGCAGGGCTGGAACCTAGCTCAGATCGATACCCTGGAGCGACTGCAGGGGAAGCCGATTCAGCGAGCTGATGGGGAGGCGTTGATGCCGCTGTTGCGAATGGTGACGGAGCCGTTGACTGGGACGGAGAAGGCGACCGGTGCTGGGGGAGAGGCTGAGACATCGGCATGGGTCCCCGGCACTGGCGCGGAGAAATCGCGTGGGGTTCCAGAGGCTCACCTTACGTTGGCTCAGTTGCTACGAGATCCCCCTGGTTCGATGCTGCAGCCGGTCGCCATCTCGGTGCGATTGCTGCGTGCAGCCCGGATCGATGTGGTGGATCCAGCCGAGCGGCAGTGGTTGGGGGCAGATCATTACTACGAAGTCGATGGGATGGGGGATTTGCAAGGGACCCGGATCGATTATCGTCCATCGTCGCAGGCCGGTGAACCAATTCGATTTGAAGGGGAGTTTCCGGTAACGCTGCTTGCCAGAAAGTTGCCTGGGGAACTACTGGCCGAAGGGGAGGTGATGGAGGAGACCCAGACCGCGCAGATCGCACTGCGCGGGCAGGTGGAGGTGGAAGGTCTGCACTACCGGATGTGGGCCTATCGAAGCCAGCGCATCGCCAACCGCTCGATCGACCGTCCCGACGATGCGACGGGAGCCCAGCTCGCACCTCTGATCGCAGTGGCTCGGTGGACCGTGGTGCCACCGCTGTCGGTTAGCCAGGTGCGCCGTGCGATCGATCAAGGGAGCTCGATCTGGTTCTGGGGTATGGCCGGCATTGCGGGGTTGGCTTGGTGGTGGATCCGTCGCGATGCGGTAGCGCGACGGAAGCTTCGCGCCAAAGGAAGGGAGTTGGCGGACCGAGATTCCGGCCATCGCATTTAGCGGGATGGATGAACCGCTGCAGCGACTCATCAGGTCCATCCCTCGTTATCTCATTGCCTGTCGTCAGCTCCCCCGATTCGCGATCCAGCGGGATTGGGTATGATGAGTTGCTACGGCCTAGCGTCTGTCAGGTTGTGACTGGCGATGGCCTGAATCGAATGGGATATCCAGGAACAAAACGCGGGAGAGCGGAAGCATGCGCAGAGCGAAGATTTCGATCATCGGGGCAGGGAACGTGGGAGCCACCTGCGCGCATTGGTGCGCGGCGGCCGAACTTGGGGACATCGTGCTGCTGGACGTGCCCGCCACCGAGCAAATGCCGAAGGGAAAAGCGCTCGACCTGATGCAAAGCTCCCCAATCATGGGCTTTGACAGCAACGTCATCGGCACCACCAGCTACGAAGATACCGCTGGAAGCGATGTGGTGGTGGTCACTGCGGGAATCGCGCGCAAGCCGGGGATGAGCCGCGATGATCTGTTGAGCACCAATGCGAAGATCGTCAGCAGTGTTTCCGAGGAAATCAAGAAGTCCAGCCCCAATGCGGTGGTGATCGTCGTCAGCAACCCGCTGGATGCCATGGTGCAGCGGGCGTTCCAGGTCACAGGCTTTCCTTCCCACCGAGTCATCGGGCAGGCCGGGGTGCTCGATACGGCACGCTATCGAACCTTCCTGGCGATGGAGCTTGGGGTCAGTGTCGAGGATATTTCCGCCATGCTGCTGGGTGGGCACGGCGACACCATGGTGCCAGTGCCCAGCTGCACCAGTGTTGGCGGTATTCCGGTCAGCCAACTGATCTCTGCAGAGCGACTGGAGGAGATCGTCCAGCGGACGCGAGTTGGTGGTGCCGAAATCGTCTCGCTGCTCAAAACCGGTAGCGCCTACTACGCCCCAGCAGCTGCCACCGCTCAAATGGTTGAGGCGATCGTCCGCGACAAGAAGCGTTTGATTCCGTGTGCCGTCTACTGCGATAAAGAATATGGCGTGGGTGGGTACTACGTTGGTGTGCCGGTCATTCTGGGCAGCAAGGGGGTTGAAAAAATCATCGAACTCCAGCTGACCGACTTGGAAAAGGCCGACTTCGCGAAAAGCGTCGATGCGGTCAAGAGCCTAGTGGCCACCATGGGTCAATTGCTTCAGTCGGCTTGACCTTCCCCGAGCCCGAAAGCTGCCCGAGAAGAAGGCCAAAAAGACAACCAGAAAGCTTCTGGCAGCCGTGCATGACGTTTGGGGAGCTGGATCAAGTCCCTCCCCGTAGATTCCCCGCCGCTTGGATATTTTCCGCGCGGCGAATACTAGCGTCAGCAATCTAGGAAAGCTTCGTCGATAGGATGCGTGTTTTCTCGTTCCTGTCGGGTTGACATACTGCTTAGAAAACGTCTAAAACCCGAGCAGTGCGATACGTGAGCGATCGATGCAAGGCGACTCGATGGCTCCTGGGACTTCCCGTCCTACTCGCGAGAGAGATGGTCTATACAACCAGTCGCAGGGATTCGCGCTGGTGCTTTCCTGATCGTTGCAATCGATGCCGAGGCGTCGGTAGGTGATGATTGGGAGAGTGATGTCAGGGAGGCGGCCTGGAGTGTTGGAAGGAAGCGATCTTGGTGGATGATCACCAAGCTTGGATACTCCTTGGCACGCACAGGCGACATGGTTCTTATCAGCATTCCGAGAACTCCCTCTTATCGAATCGGATGGAAGTCGCATGAATCGCTTTGATGGCAGCGGGCCTTCGTCGTTTTCTTCCTCACAGGCAGCGACGGCCTGCGCAGCCGCAGCGCGGCGACGAATGGTTGGTGATACCGCTCGTCTTGATCCACGGCCACTGGATTTGGGTAGCCCGGGCAAAATCTTCATGCCCGAGGGATATGAGCCGAACTATGCCTATCCCCTGGTGATCTGGTTCCATTCGTGCGCTAGCAGTGAATGGGAACTGGATGGCGTCGCCAGTAGTTTGAGTTTGAGAAACTATGTGGCGATGGCTCTTCGGGGCAATCGTCGCGATCATCCGCACCGCAATCTTTTCGGTTGGCAGGTCACTGAGACGGGCGTGTCGCAGGTGGAAGAGATGCTGTTTGAGGCGATCGACGGCCTGAAGGCCCGAGTGCAGCTCAATGGACGGGCAATCTTCCTGGCTGGCTATGGCAGTGGTGCCACGATGGCTCAGGCGATTGGCCTGCGGTATCCGCAGCAATTTGCAGGGGTGATCGCGATCGAAGGGAGTATTCCCCGGCTTCCCGGAATGCTGACGCAATGGGAGGCGGTGCGAAAGCTTCCGATCGTTTCGATGCATGGGCAGTCCGAATCGTCTGAAATGACCTCGGAGGCAATCGAGTTCCTGCGATTCGCTCAGATGGCCCATCTGAATGCTTACCCTGCCATTTTCCCCGGCGCTCGGGGACTCGACAGCACTATGCTGCGGATCGCCGATCGATTCATGATGCAGCGGGTTCGCGGCGAATCGGTGAATCTGTTCGAAACCGTGGGATGAACCGGTTGTCAACAGATGGCTGGCAGGGGGGGCCAATGGTCCATCGCATCCGGCTAAGAGGCCCTTGGGACTGGCAACGCAACCAGGACCAAGTTCGGTTATTCCGGGCGTTTCACCAAACCGACGGAATGGATTGCTTGGAGTCGATTCGACTCCATCTGGTCCTCCAACCCCAGATCCGTCTGCTTGCTTTGCAACTGAATGGACAGGCTCTCTCTAGCCAACTCGCAGTGGGCCCAGAAGGCGTCTCGATCGACCCCTGGCTGTCCGCCTATAATCAGCTTCAGTTGGATGTGGTCGAAGAGGCCGAAATGGCCCGGGCGTGGATCAGCCCGTTGGATGGAAGGTTTCCGAAGACTTTCGAAAACCCCTGGCTTTTGGATGCGTGGCTGTCGTTACATCCGCGAACTGCGAAGTAAGCGATCTTTCCTTTTCAAGGATTCCGTCGGATGAAATGGTCAGCTGGCAAACTTATTCTGGCCGCCGTCGTCCTTGCGGGATGCACCCCGCAACCGACAGCTCCCAGCCCATCGGCCCCAAGTCCCAGCCCAGCGCTTTCGGCCAACTCAGGGTCTTCAAGTCGCGGAGGATCTTCGGCCAGCACCGCACCGGTCCCCTCGGTTGCTGCGGAGGTGAAGTCTGCGGGGGAACCTGCGGCGATGAAGTCGGCAGAGGGGATTTCTGAGGAAAGAATTTCCGTAGAAGCGACGGGGGTGTCCTCCGCGAAGATCGACGCCACAGCCATAGGATCGGAGGCCAAAGAATCTCTAGCTCCTGCAGTCGATTGGCAGGGGCTTCTGGAGATGCGTCTTCCGGTGGAGGAGTTGGACCAGGGTTGGATTCGCCTGTTCGACGGTCAATCGCTGTTTGGATGGGAGAGCGATGGCAAGGCCAACTGGCGCGTCGAGGATGGGGAATTGGTGGCCGACGAAGGTGAACCGGGTTTCCTCATGTCGCAGGTGCGATGGAGCGATTATGAGTTGATGGTGGAATTCCGTGCCACGGAGCGGACCAATAGCGGGATATTCCTGCGGACCGAGGCGCAGCCTACGTCGCCTGCCGCCGATTGCATCGAACTGAATATCGCGCCTTCCGACAATCCATTCCCCACAGGATCGTTGGTGGAGCGAGTGCGGGTGGAACCGGAGGCACTGGGAGAAAATCCGCCAGACAAGTGGCACACGCTGCATGTCCTGGCCGATGGCCCGCACATGCAGGTCTGGTTCGATGGACGTTCGGTGGTCGATACACAGATTGAAGACCGAACCACTGGTAGGATTGGGCTGCAGTTCCGCGAAGGAGCGGTGGCGTTTAGAAATCTTAGGATCCGCCCGCTACTGCTTCAGAAGCTGATGCCCGATGATCAGTGGAATGGGTGGAGTCAGGAGCATAAGGGAGATGCCGATTTTCGATTGGAGGAATCAGGGCAGCTGTCGATCGAGGGGGGGAAGGGGCAGCTGGAACTGTTGCAACCATTTGGCGACTTTTGCCTTCAGGCAGAAGTATTGACAGAGAATGACGAAACCAATTCCGGCATCTTCTTTCGAAGCATTCCCGGCGATGTGATGAACGGCTATGAAATGCAGCTCCACACCGGTTTTGACCCCGATCGCTTGCATCCTTTGGATGGCGGTATGGGTGGTATCTTCCGCCGCCAGGAAGCCCGCGCGGCATTGTCCGAGACAGGGCAGTGGACCCATTTAACCCTGGTAGCGGATGGCAATCGGTTTGCGACTTGGGTCGAAGGAGTTCAGGTGACCCAGTGGCAGGATGACCGCAAGCCGCATGAGAACCCCCGCTCAGGACTGCGTCTGGAACCAGGAACGTTGATCCTTCAGGGGCATGATCCGAAGTGTCGCGCCAAACTCCGAAAGCTGTTGGCGATGCCAATCGAAGCTGTGCGGGAGGGGCAACTGCCTGAAGTCACACCGGAAAGCCAGCCTGGGGGCGCGCCCTAGAGAAGGTCGATCGGCGCAGCGCAGGTTGGATGGCCTGTGATCGTAGCGGAGATGGACGAGCCCTTTCTTGGCGGTACTCATTCAACTGTAGGGTGTGTGACGCGGCATGCCACGCCTCTTCGTAGGGTGTGTGACGCGGCCTGGATGTCACCAGTGCAGCGCGCAAGTCACCCGCCGCGGAACACACCAGAACCAAAGTCTCAATCCCGTTACCAACCCCTGGTGTGTTCGCGGGGCAGTTTTTACCACACTGTAGTCCAACGTCCTCGGCCCGGCTCACACACCCTAAGGGACTACGAGTCTTGCGCGGCTCTTCGTAGAACCCAAGGCCGATACTAACTCGTTATCCAGCAACTCCATTGGAGGCCCCGGCGCACACATCCAACGAGCCAGTTCGCTACTAGCCCTACGGTTTAGGAACTAGGTCGTAGCGGGGTCAACGTGCTGGAGAAGTGGTAGTTTCCCGCTCGCGGAAACCTGACCACAGCAGCATGCCGGTGCCTACCACCAGCAGGCTGTCGGCGATGTTGAAGTTCGGCCAGGTGAATTGTCCATACCGAAGTAGAATCCAGTCTCTCACCGCAGATTTCCATGCGATGGGCATGCCGGGTTCATACCAAAGCCCGAGGCGATCGTAGAGATTTCCAAGGATGCCTCCGGTGATCAGCCCCAGAGCGATGGTGATCCACCAGGACTGAAGTCCCTGATAGCGAACCAACCAAAGCAGGATGGCCACCAGAGCGACCAGAGAGAAGGCTGCGAAGAAGAGTCCAAAGCCTGCCCCCATGCCGAACAGGGCACCGATATTCACAGCGGTCTCGATGCCGATGAATGGCTCCCAGAGCCACCATGGGTTGCGCTGTCCGGGTAGCCCCATCGACTGAAAAACGACCTGCTTGCTGAACAGGTCGATGGCCGCTCCCACGACAGCCAGGCTGGCGTAAGCGGCAAGCCGACCGGTGGGGATTTGGGCGCTCTGCGAGCGGACCGAGGAATCGTTTCGATCTACCGAACGGCTACTCGCGGGGTCGCGGCTGACTGGCGCATTTGACACAGTAGGGTGTTTCCGGAATCACCTCGAGCCTTGCCTTGGGGATGCGTCCTTCGCATTCCAGGCAGGTACCATAGGAACCGTCAGCGATTCGTTCAAGAGCAGCCTGGACCTGTTCCAGGCGATCCCCTTCGTTGGCCATCAGATTGAGGGTAAATTCCTGTTCGTAAGCGTCGGTACCCAGATCGGCCATGTGGGTTGGTGCGCCCGAGCTGCTGCTGCTGTTGAGCGCTTCCATCGCCATCATCGTTACGTCGCCCGTCAATCGGGCTTTCAGTTCAATCAGAAGTTTGCGAAACTTGGCCAGATCCTCTTTGGTCATGCCCGGCTGCTTTTTCTTGCTGTTGGCCACTGATGGAACCTCACATGAAAGCGTGGATATCGCGGATTCAAGGCACACGGATGTCACTTCAATTTGCCGACCTGAGAAGGCCAGCGGGATCCATGAGCAATTCCGAGAGGTGAATTGAGTTTGGATCGGGCTCGGTCTTCCTCCTCCTTGATGCGGCCGCTGAGGAATACTCCCAGCGAAGGAGCGGGTCAAAGCATCCCAACCCGCTCCACCGCGCTAAAACGTTCATCGCCTTCGTGGCTTCGCTTGGCACCTTCCCTCCATTCCCTGGAACGACCGTTACCATCCCGCTACGGATAACGGCAAAACGACCAGAGAGTTTGGCTGGTAGGCGAGGAACCCCTTGACGGCCGACCGAAAGTCTGCAATCCGAAGGTTTCTCGGAAGAGAAATGTAGGTGCATCCTCCGAAAGGGTCAATGCACATGCAGGCGGTCTGCAAAGGCCTTGGGTAGCAGACAGCCCCAACAACCGGCGTACAATGGATTGATCGGCCCCAACCTTGAGATTTTTGCAAGCGATCGTTATGACCAGTGACCGCATGGGAAACAGCTCCGCCGGCCATCCCTCGGACGCCGTCTTTCAGAAATGCCTAAATCCTTGCTGCGCATCGACTTACGACGTAAGTCAGGTGCTGACCAAATGCCCAGCCTGCGGGGCCTTGTTGGATATTTCCTACGACTGGAACCGCCTTCCAGTGCCCCGATCGCTCCAGGAATTGGAGGCGCATTGGACGCGTCGGTGGGACCCATTAAGATTCAGCGGCGTTTGGAGATTTTATGAATTGCTGGCTTTCGCTCCGCCCGAAATGGTGGTGACAGCTGGCGAGGGACAGACTTTACTGCAGCGTGCCGACACGGTGGCTCCCTACATTGGAGTCGACGCGGGATGCTGCTATTTGCAATACGAGGGCATGAACCCTTCGGGCTCTTTCAAGGACAACGGCATGTGCGCGGCGTTCACGCACGCCAACTTGGTGGGGGCCAAGCGAGCTGCCTGCGCATCGACCGGGAACACCAGCGCCTCGCTGGCCATGTACAGCTCGGTGACCCAGCGGATGCGCGCCATCATCTTCATCGGTAGCGGGAAGATCTCCTACGGCAAGCTTTCGCAGGCGCTCGAGTACGGCGCGCTGACCATCCAGATCGCTGGCGATTTCGACGACGCGATGGGGCGGGTCCAGGAGGTGGCCAGGGAACTGGGAATCTATTTGGTCAACAGTGTCAATCCCTTCCGACTGGAAGGACAGAAGACCATCATGTTCCGCGTCCTGGAGGCGCTGCGGTGGGAAATCCCTGATTGGATCGTCGTGCCGGGTGGCAATCTGGGAAACAGTAGTTCCTTCGGAAAGGCATTCCTGGAACTGAAGCAGCTGGGGCTCATCGATCGAATGCCGCGTCTTGCGGTGATCAATGCCTCGGGAGCCGATACGCTCTTTGAACTGGTGGAGCATCGAGGGCTGAAGTGGAATGGAGGTGCGCCATCGCTGGAGATCGCCTGCCACTACTACGACGAACTGGATGCGAAGGGAGCGAAGGCCGACACGATCGCCAGTGCCATCGAAATCCATCGACCGGTCAATCTCGCCAAGTGCCTTCGCGCTCTGGAGGTGTGCGACGGCGTGGTCCGCCGTGTCAGCGATCAAGAGATCCTCGATGCCAAAGCGAAAGTTGGTGCCGGGGGGATTGGGTGTGAGCCAGCCAGTGCGGCGAGCGTTGCGGGTGCTAGGTTGCTGCGGCAGGAAGGGATCATCGCCCCTTCCGATCGTGTCGTTTGTATTCTGACGGGCCATCAACTGAAAGATCCGACCGCTACGGTTGCGTACCACACCACCGACCAAGCGAAATTCAACGAGGTGCTCGGCAGCCGTGGCGTCTCACGCGCCTCCTATGCCAATCGCTCGATCGCCGTCCCCAACGATCTTGATTCGATCATTCGGACTTTGAAACTTTACACCTGAGTCATACCCAACGGATGCAAGGGAGAGCTGAAAGCATGGCACAACCGATCGCACTGGCAATTCACGGAGCCGCAGGGAGGATGGGGCGACGTCTGGTGGCTTTAGGAGCCAAAGACGCGATGCTTAAAATCGCCGCCGCGATCGACCGGCCGGAAGCGCCCTGGATCGGCCAAGATGCCGGCTCCCTGGCAGGGATCGATCCCATCGGAGTTCAGTTGGCAAGCCAGTGGCCGCTGGGACTGGATGTGGTCATCGACTTTTCCACCCCCCATGCCTGCGACTCAGCAGTCCAGAATGCCTTGGCGCATCGGATCCCGATTGTCGTCGCTACCACCGGCCTGGAGCCAGGAACGATGACGGCGATTCAACAGGCCTCCAAAGAAATCGCCGTCTGCCATGCTCCCAACATGAGCCTGGCGGTCAATCTGACGATGAATTTGGCCAAGCAGGCGGCTCGCGCCCTACGCGGTGTTCCTGGAGGTGTTGATGTGGAGATTATCGAGCGCCATCATCGGTACAAGGAAGACAGCCCCAGCGGCACCGCACTTCAGTTTGGCAAACTGATCGCCAACGAACTGGGGCTTGATCGAGCCGAACATGGTCGTGTCGGTCAGGTCGGTGCACGCCCAGAAAATTCGATCGGTTATCATGCAGTGCGCGCAGGTGATGACCCCGGCCAGCACACGATCCTTTTCGGCATGCTTGGGGAGCTGATCGAACTGCGCGTGGCGGCCAGCAATCGCGACTGCTACGCCGCCGGCGCCCTGGCGGCCGCCAAGTACCTTGTCGGCAAACCCGCAGGACTCTACTCGATGAACGATGTCCTGGGCCTCTCATGACCCCGGCAACTGGCGGCCAGCAAGGATCCCCTCCACCCAACTTCTGTCGCTCCCACTTGCCGGCTGACTCGCCGCATGCGATCAGCCGGTCTTTGCACTACTTCTCGTACTCGTACTCGACAAACACCATCTTCCGCAGGCGTTGAGTTCTGGTGTGTTCGCGGTCGAGTTGCTTCCGTGATGAACCGGAGTGTCGCCTTGACTTAACTAGCGCCATAATGAACTTCGTTCGACGACCGGCTCACACACCCTACTTGCTACCGGCTTGGTCTAGGCAATAGCCATCATCTATCCAGCATCAACGAATTGGAAAGAACTTCGATGGCCCGATGCGATGAAGGATACCTCTGCCAAGTCTGTCGCGAGGAAGTGGAGGAGATCTTCGAGAGCAGTCTTTACTTGATGCTGGTCTTAGGATGGATCGATCCTGAAACGCTGCATACCACTCCGGAATGCCATCTGAGATGCAATTCGGCGCTCTCGCAGTTTATCGACGACGCTAGGTTCCAGCCCCCGGTTCAGCATCTGGGGCCGGGTGGGCGCAGCGAGCTGGACCCCAGCTTTTTCGCTCAGCGTTCCGCGCTGGTCACCGCAGGCTACCAGAGACTTTGGGAAATCTTCAACCTCGAGGATCGTCCCGATCTGCTCGATTATCCCCTGCCGGAGGTGCGAGCCAGATGGGGGAGGTGAGCTTGTCGGCTGGCACAAGTCACGGTTCGATCGAACTCGATATCTGGCTTGGGGCCGGACGCTCATCCAGTCGATAGAAGAGTGCTAGGGGCAACACCAGTAGCGCGATCATCCCAAAGACGCTCTGGATCGGCCATCGCATCGCTTGAGAGATCGATTCGAAGAGCTGGTAAAGTGGACCGGCCAACAACATCCCAAGGAAGTTGGCCTGATTCATCGTCGCCACCATTCGGCCCTTGAGTGCCATTGGGGGGCGGTCCTGCATGTAGACTTGGATCGGGATCGAGTAGATGGCGGCTGTGATTCCCAGCGCGATCAGGATGCCGTGGTTGGTGGCGGACGACCACAGCGGCGCTCCGCCAGCTTTCCATAGCGACAGCAGTGTCAGGCAGATCACAATTCCCCAAAGACCGGTGGTGACAATCGCTCTACTGGAGAATCTTCGGCATAGCCACCCGCCCAGTGGACCGCCCAGCATGATGCCGATGGCAATCATCCCAACGAGGATACCGGTCTGCGCTTTGTTGAGCCCCAGACTTTCGGTCCCCAAGCGATTGATCGTCGGCATCGCCATGGCCGAGACCATCCAGAAGACGCAGGAGGCGATCAGCGCCATTAGCAGGCCGCGATCGGCCAGCAACAGGTCGCGCATCGAGTGGCTCAGCCAAGCCGAATCCCAGCTCCATTTCAAATTCGGTTGCGCCACGGGAGCTTTTCGAACCAGCAAGCTGGTAAGCGTTCCGAGGATCGCAATTCCTGTGCAGACTAGCGAGCCGATCCAAAGATTTCCAATCTGTCGCTTGCCATCCACTTCGCTCACCAAGGAATCGAAAAGCTGTCCAGCGAAGACCACACCGAAGATGACGGCGAGGAAGGTCCCCATCAGCATCAGCCCATTGGCTCGCGGAAGATCTTTGGAGTCAAACAGCTCGGGCAGGATGCCATACTTGCCCGGCCCGAAGAAGGTGCTCTGCATCGCCATCAGGAAAAGCACGGTCCAGGTTCCGGCCATTCCCAGTTTTCCATAGGCTAGAAAGGCGACACACGCCATTAGCATGATGACGATTTCGGCGATCTTGGATCCGACGATGATGGGGGTTTTGCTGAAACGATCGGAAAGGTAGCCGGTCCAGCCGCTGAAGAGGACAAACGGGAGAGCAAAAACGAACGTCGCCCATCCCTGAAGATCGCTTTCCGCCTTGTCCAGCCCCGCTGCGCCAGCCGCCACTGGAAGCGCCAGTAGCAGTACCATCTGCTTGTAGAGATTGTCGTTGAACGCTCCTAGAAACTGCGTCCAGAACATCCCCCAGAACGAACGATCGACCCACAGGCTGGGGCGTTGAGCAGGGGATGTCTCTTCCGTCGATGCGTCCATACGTGGCGAACTCCTGAAGCAAACCGACCAAGGCCGACGGAAGGAGACTCGCAGGATACCTCTGGTCCACGCCAGCCGATGAGTTCGGAAGGATCAGCAAGTCCAACGAGACCTTGGCAGTGTACCACTTTTCCCGCACTGCTCGCTGGCAACTTCCGTACCCGAAATGCGACCTCTACCGGCTTGCAGGCTGCCGAACCGATTCGCAGACGGGGGCATCCACAGTCCCAGTGCCCTGCCGCCTTCTCAAGAAGTGCTGATCCAACTGACGAACTTCGCCTTACCAGGAAGATGGACTGCTGGAAGGCTTGCGTTTTGGGATTCCCCTTGCTTGGGACCCGATGCCAGATGGCCCATCGCCAATGCGACGGGCTGAGGAACCAGATACGGTGGCCGATGAAAAAGGTCCATCCGACAATTCTGTGGTGCGTATCCGTCCGGCCGACCGGAGTAGGCGGGATGAGGTCATAGGGTCAAGGGCTACGGATACAATGCTTGCGATGGATCTCACCCTCCCTGAGGGAGGGTGACTGGGTGCTGCGGCCACCGGTATTTCTTGAGTCGCGGCAGTGAAGCGATCGCGACCCACGATAAAGCCGGATGGGCCATGAAAAAGGGGACGCGAAGGAACTGTCCCCCTCCGTTCGTTCAGGATGGCATTTCCACCAGCTTGGCTGGCGGAGTCATCTTGCGGATCTCTTCGGTGATTTTCATCGAGCAATATTTGGGACCGCACATGCTGCAGAAATGAGCCTGCTTGAAGGTCTCCTGCGGCAATGTCTCGTCGTGATACGCCTTGGCTGTCTCTGGGTCCAGCGACAATCGGAACTGTTCGTTCCAATCGAACGCGAATCTCGCACGCGACAGGGCATCGTCGCGGTCTCGCGATCCGGGGCGCTTCCTGGCGACATCGGCAGAGTGCGCAGCGATCTTGTAGGCGATCACCCCTTGCTTGACATCTTCTCGATTCGGTAGTCCCAGGTGTTCCTTGGGAGTGACGTAGCAGAGCATCGCAGCTCCCGCCCATCCGGCCAGCGCGGCGCCGATGGCGCTGGTGATATGGTCGTAGCCAGGGGCAATGTCGGTTACCAGGGGGCCGAGGACGTAGAACGGAGCTCCATGGCAGACTTCGATCTGTTTGTGGACATTCATCGCCACTTCGTCCATCGGAATGTGACCAGGCCCTTCGACCATCACCTGGGTTCCCCGATCCCATCCGCGCTGCACCAGTTCGCCAAGAGTCTCCAGCTCGGCGAACTGCGCCTTATCGCTGGCATCGGCCAGCGATCCTGGCCGCAGTCCATCCCCAAGGCTCCAGGTGACATCGTACTTCCGCATGATGTCGCATAGGTCATCGAAATGGGTGTACAGCGGATTCTGCTTCTGATGGGCCATCATCCACTTGGCGATCAACGAACCACCGCGGCTGACGATCCCTGTCACCCGTTGCACTGTCAGGTGCAGGTGCTCAAGAAGAACTCCGCAGTGGATCGTCATGTAGTCGACCCCCTGCTTAGCCTGATGTTCGACCATGTCGAGAAAGTGATGGGGCCTCATATCCTCGATCGACCCGCCCAGCTGTTCCAGCATCTGATAGATCGGCACGGTTCCGATCGGCACTGGCGACTTGGCGATGATCTCGCGGCGGATGGCATCGATATCCTTGCCGGTCGAAAGGTCCATCACCGTATCGGCTCCAAAGTGAACCGCCGTGTGCAGCTTTTCTAGCTCTTCGGTGACGTTGCTGGTGACAGCCGAGTTGCCAATATTGGCGTTGATCTTGCAGCGTGCCGCGATCCCGATCCCCATCGGCTCCAGCACCCCCTTCAGGTGTTCCTTGTTGGCGGGAATCACCATCCGTCCTGCCGCCACCTCATCGCGGATCAGCTCGGGAGTCAATTGTTCCCGATTGGCGACATATTCCATCTCCGGGGTGATCTGCCCACTGCGGGCGGCAAGAATCTGCGTCGTCATCCGTTGTATGCTCCTTCGAGAAGGATGGCTTTTTTGTTTTGCTTCCTGAGTTACCGTGGCCTACCGCCACGACCCGCTCGATCCAGAACTCGGACCGCCGCACCAATTCGATGATTCGAAGCAGCAGGATGTTCCAGTGTATCGCTGATGCCTCTCAGCGACCACTCGAACCGATGCTGGATCTCCCTTTTCCGCGCTGCGAAAAATGAGCTTTCGGGACGATCAAAGCGTTTTAAGATACTCCAGAAGGTCCGATGCCTGGGTGTCGGTGAGTCCTTTTCCGAAGTCATGACCCTGGTTCGATTTGCCCGGGCGCGATGTATCGAAAATCCACCGTCTTTCAGCCGGGGCCAGCCTGGGTGGCTTGGACTTCTGGTCCTCTTCCATCCCTTCGACCGACAAACCGATCTGCAGGAAGTCGATCCCCAGTCGATTCCGTCGCCATTTCTTAGGCCGTTTGTCGGTGTCGATCACCTGCGCTAGTGTCGGGACCGAACCATTGTGGAAGTAGGGGGCCGATGCCCAGATCCCATCCAGCGGTGGTGCCACATAACCTTCCACTTCGACCTTCGTCGGATGCCGCTCCACCTCCGCAAACCAACTGCCTGCATACGACTTGCGATGCCTGTCGGTCAATGCTTCGTAGCGCACCGGGTCGGTTCCTACTTCCTCCAGCGATACGGCCAGCTCCGGGTATTTGCCGTCGGGACCATAGGTGCCGTGGCATCGGCTGCAATGCTCGTCAAAGACGATCTTGCCAGCGGCCGCTTTCTGGTCATCGATCGGAAGGGGATACTTGGGAACCGGAAGTTCACTCAAGAACGCTTCGACATCGCGGAAGTCCGATTCCCAATCCTGGAATTGCTTTGGACCATTCTCCTTGACTAGCATGAACTGCATCAGACCGCGATGCCCTTTGCCTGCAAAGCCATCGATATAGAGGTACTGCTTGCGGCGGTAATGCCACCAGGGAGGGGCATCCATGTCGTGATGCAGCATCTCGGCGGGAGCCCGCAGCGGTTCGATCGTCAGGTCGGGATTGCGGTAATTCATCAGTGCCACGCCGAACATGACGGCATTGCTACTGCCGACCGTTGTTCCAAGTGGCATGGCCATCAGCCCCAGGTCCATGTGGGTCAGCGGCTTGCCGGCGCGCAGCTTCTCTCGCCGCACCTGCTCGGTCAGTGTTTCCAGCGCGTAGAGCGTATTGGGCGAGCCGGGGAAGGAGGTGCCAAAGAGGTTGCCTCCATGACAGGCAAAGCAGTTCATCACCATCTGTCCGTCGGCGCTCTGGATGTACTGGAGGGGCTGCTCTTCCTGGAGCGGGTTGACCGATAGGCCAAAGCGAAGCCCCCGAACCGCCAGCGACTCCCCTTCGCTTTGGGCATCCACCAGTGGCAGTTTGGTGGGCTGAGCCAGCAAGGTTTCCAGCGTCGAACGATCGAAGTCGGCAGGGAGGTAAGGGGAGCCAGTTAAATGCTGGTAACCACTCCTTGCCTCGGGGGTCATTCCTTCCCAGGCGTCCTGCCATTGTCGCGCCAGCGATTGCTGGATGATTGCATCCTCGGGCCTAGCACCATCGGACCAAATCGATTCCTCGGCCCAAATGTTGGAGGTCGCCTGCATCCAGAGCAGCAAAAAGGGAAAGATCCGTGCAACCATGGACTTGACTCGGTTCGCATCAAAGGGGGGGATCCTGCGTCGGGCCAGCGTTTGCTTTCGACGCTGCAACTACCATGATACGATGCAGACAACGATGGCAAGAGTCGGTGTCGGTGCCAAAGCGGGGGGAAAGGTCGATGGAAGGGGTGGGAAAAAAGATGCGTCTGGTCGGCATGGGGGAGGCGCTGTTCGATCTTTTTGGCGACCAGGAGGTAATGGGAGGCGCACCGCTCAACATGGCCTTCCACGCCCGACAATTGACCCAGCTAGCCCATGAAGTAAAAACCTTCCCCGACGCCTCGGTCGCCGTCGTCAGCTCCATCGGCCGCGACCGCCTGGGAGACGCGATCGCAAGCCAGCTGGTAGCGCATGGAGTAGAAACCGACTGGTTGCAGCGCCATCCTGAACTTCCTACCGGCACCGTGCGGGTGGAATTGGCGGCTGGTGAGCCGACGTACACGATTGTGGAGGGAGTTGCGTGGGACCATCTGGTGTGGGACCACCCGCTACAGAGGCTGGCCGAATCGTGTTCGGGGGTCTGTTTCGGCACGCTGGCCCAGCGGCACCCGGCCAGTCGCCTGACGATCTCCCATTTCCTGGAGTCTGCACGGCACGCCCACCGATTGCTCGATATCAACCTGCGCCCCCCATTTATCGACACGCCCTCGCTGCGATTCAGCTGCCAGCACGCCACGCTGCTCAAGTGCAACGCCGACGAATTGAAGCTGTTGATGCAGGTTTTCGATTGCGTCATGCCAGAGGACAGGGAGGGACTGGAGCGATTGGAAGACCTGCCAAGCCCATGGCTGGCCGCCGTGCAGCAGCTGATGGAGAAGTTGCCGGCTGAGTCGCTGCTGGTAACCCGGGGCGCTCTCGGATGCACGCTGATCGACCGAAAGGCCTACTGCAGTGGCTCGCCAGTCACTCTGGATCGGCAGCCCGACGCCGATTCGGTCGGGGCAGGGGATGCGACGGCAGCGACGTTTCTGGCTGGGGTGTTGGGAGGCTGGAGCCCTGCGAGGATCGTGGCGGTTGCCAACTGGTATGGCGCCTGGGTTGCCTCCCGACGTGGAGCGACGCCGTCGCTGGATGCATCGGCCCGCACCGCGCTGACCGCACTGCTGCTGCAAAACGTCTAATCGGGGTTCATCCGGGGCATGCTTCATGTGCCCCTTTTGGGACCACCCTGTCTGGAAAGAGTTAACACACAGAGGCACCAAGTCACGGAGAGGTAGACGTGTGAACTGGGATGGAATGATCGCCGATCGATGGAAGGTCGCGAGCTTCCCAAGCCCTCAGTTGGTCATCTCTCTCAGCGCCCCAGTCCCTGTGACTGGCTGGAATCCAGTCGGAGTTTATTAAATCGGCTTCGAAGCAGCGACCCGACCGGCTTGATACGGCGATTGCAATCGAATCCTGCCATCTTCTGAGGAAGAGAAGAATAGGATGAGCAACTCACAGACGATCAAGTTCCACTTGAAGACCGGCGAGCATGGATGGCTTTCCAACTTCGCTCCCTATCTGATTGCCATCGACGGTGTGCAGTGGCCGACCAGTGAGCACTATTACCAAGCATCGAAGTTTCCCGACGATCCGGTATGGCAGGAGGAGATTCGGCGCGTGGTTCGTCCGTACGATGCATGGCGTATGGGCCGTCATGCCCAGCACCCAGTCCGTTCGGACTGGCATCTGGTGAAAGACGAAGTGATGGAACGAGCTGTCCGGGCGAAGTTTGCTCAGCACGCCGACCTGCGTCAGCGATTGTTGGAGACCGGTGATGCGCTACTGGTTGAGCATGCGCCTGCGGATCCCTACTGGGGCGATGGTGGCGATGGAAAAGGAGAGAATCGGTTAGGGCGATTGCTGATGCAGATTCGGCAGGAATACGCAACTCTGATTGCATCCGCTCGCGTTGCTGAGGTCGGATGGAACGCGGACGAAGAGGCGGGGAGTGGCGAGGGGATCGCTTATCCTGCTACGGCTCCCTTTCAAAGCGTAGGCCCAACGATCGGTGTACCGTCCGAAATCGCCTGGATTGACACCAGTCGGACGAGCGACGTTGCTGACTCATTTTCCGCGATGAACTTACAGAGCTTTCTGCCGCAGTCGAAGACCGATTGCCAAGCGGTTGATCGAATCGCGCAACTGGGCTACCCGGCCATCGCACCGATTCTTCCCCAGCTTCTGGAATGGCTGCAGGATGGCAACTGGCCGATCGCCAAACGCCTAGCCCCTTGGCTGGCCAATCTCGGACTGAATCTGGTACCCGCTTTGGATCAGGCCCTTGCCAGTGAAGATCAGAGTTGGAACTATTGGCTGATCGCGCTAGTCATCTCCCGAGACGACTCCCTCTACCATCACTACCGGCCGATGCTGCTGAGGTTTGCCAGTTCCCCATCGCTTTTGGAGCGGCAGTACGAAATCGACGAGGTGGCTCGCGAGGCGTTTCGCGACCGAGGTGAATGGTTCGATCGGTAGCTTCTCTTGCGGTGTAGCCTAGGCTACACAGTGATCGTCTTCTTGGTGTTGGCGGGATCGCAGGTAGAAATACCGATGCCACCGCCGTCTTCCGTGGCATGACCGTCTCGGCCATGCATGCCATCACAGCGGGTGCACTCATTCGACCATCTGAAGACGATCTCACGCAGATTCAGTCGATTCATTCGCCACCATGAACGAATACGGACCAATGAATCATTCTCGGCTTTCCGCAGTCCGTACGTCTCCCGGCTCAAATCTTCTTGGCCTGCACAGAGGCGCAGAGCAATAGAGCCACAGGGAAAATGCCTTGCAGTAGACCAGTCAGGCGATTGGCTGGCATAGATTTCCTGTCCCGATCTAGGTATCTGAAGTGAAGATCGTCCTCTGCTTGGCAACCAAAAATGAGGTCACCCTATCGGCTACTATTTGGTGGATTTACTCCTGGCGTGTAGTGAGCCATCCCGAAAGGGTTGAGCAGCGATTGCAGGCTGGCACGGTACTGCAGTTGTGGGTGGTTGATGACTCAATGGCCTACGGATTTGGTAGATGGAACTAGGTTACACGGAGGGCCTTCCGGCAATGCGTTGCTCCGTTGCTAGGCTGAACTCAGCGAAGTTTCTTGGAGAAGGCAAGAACCAGATGGACGAAGATTTTCGGCTTCATGACTTCTTGCGACAACTTGTAGTTTGCTTCTTGGATCTTGCGAAGCGGCGAAGGCACGAAGCTGTGGAGATCCCTGTCGCATTTGCGATTGCTGCTCGGGTATCCAGTCGATTTTTTCTGTGGGCTGCAATCTTTAGTTGCCGATCCAATCGACAGGTCGAATCGCTCAGGGAACCGGTTGTCATGTGCTTCCGCACGATCTGCGTCTTGTCTTTTGTCGCATCTTGGTGCCTTCGCGTGAGACCAACCGATTCAAATACCTGATCGAAAGAGCCAACAGGAGGCAAACCCTTCCCCTTCTTGGCTGGCGGAAGACCAGCGAAGGCAGTTCCTTATTGTTTCTTTGGATCACCCCCAAGAAAGTCCAAGATCAAAATTACACCTGCTATTCCTACTTGGCGGTGTTGCCCGATGGCAGGATCGGAAAACATGAGGAGCGGGGTGATCTGGAGCAAGATTCCAGCAAGCGAGAACGGTACGATGAGGTAGGAATTACTGCGGTGGCACTGGACTAGGTCTAGGAACCGCTTCCTTGAGGCGGTCGATGGAGAGGGCTTGGCATGCAGCCGATTGAGATCCAAATGGAGCGTCCGCGCGTCGACCGGTTACTGGAGCCCTATCGAAAGACGATCGGCAGAGATTATGACGGGTATCGCAATCATGTGATGCGTACCATCACCTACGCGATGCACTTGCTACATCAGCAGGCGGCCATGGTCCCGTTGGTGGAGACAGCGTTTGTCTATCACGATCTAGGGCTTTGGACCGATCGGGCGCTCGCCTATCTAGAGCCGTCGGAAGCGATTGCGTTACGCGACAATCAGCGTCTCCGGTGGGGACTGGATGAAGACGCATTGCGGGGGGCAATTCACTGGCACCACAAGGTGTTGCCGTACCGTGGTCCGCATCAGGAGCTAATCGAGGCGTGTCGCAAGGCCGATTGGATCGATGCCACGCAGGGGTGGATCCGCAAGGGGATTCCCAGGAAAGAGATCGCGCGCGTCGAAGCGGCCTTTCCGAACTGTGGTTTTCACCAGAGCCTGATGCGGTTGGCAAAGGAATATGGTGGGTCGACTTTGTTGGGTGGTCTGAGGGTCTTTCGCGGCATCGTCAAATGGTGATCGAAGGTCGCTCCGGATCGAAGGAACCTGCTGGAAAGCTTTCGGCACCATCGAAGGGGGTTTGCTTGGTGGCAAGCTGAGGCAATCGGGTAGGGAAGGAGCGACGCCATGCGTATTTCATTCGACATGGATGACACTTTAGTCCCTCTGCATCGGGACGACGAGCGACAGGCGGACTGCCGTTTGCTGTGAGGCGATCTGGTGCGTGCAGGTGGGATCCAACTGCTAAGAGATTTGCAGAGAGAGCACGAGCTTTGGATCTATACCACTTCCTTTCGAGTGCCGTGGAAGGTTCGATGGAGTTTCTGGCTTCAAGGGATTCGGATCCGGCGGGTGATTCAGGAAGAGATCCATCGACAGATGATCCGCGAGTATCTCTTTCAGCCGATCCCCTCCAAATATCCGAAGCATTTTGGCATCGATCTCCATGTCGATGACTCACCCGGGGTGCTTGCAGAGGGTAAAAGGCTGGGATTTGAAGTCCTATGGGTCGATCCCCGTGATCCCCATTGGAGTGAAACCGTCCGCTCTGGTATCGAGTCGATGGTTGCAGCGCGAGCGGCCGGATGATCTTAGATCCGGCGTCACGGATGCGCCACCGCCTGCATTCTCACTTCGGAGTATTCGGTGGCACGACGTAGGAGAAGGAAACCTCTCCGTTGCGAGCTGCTGGTTCTTTACCGTCCAGGTAGGTGCGCACGTAGTCGATGCGGGCTGCTTCGGGTGCTACGCGAACGCGAAGGAAGCCGGAACTGGGTTGGAATTCACCGGCCAAATAGCCATACTCTTGGGCGTTGCGGGTGTTGCCCGATCGGGCGTGACTGGGCTGGGGTACCTCCTGGTAGACGATCCCGTCGAGATCCTGCTTGGCGAAGAAGTGGTCATGTCCGTGGAAGACCACCGACACTTTGGCATCCACAAGCAATTGGTGGATCGGTTTGTCCCACTGGGGACGATAGCGATCGAATTCCCACTTCCCTTCTGCATTGCGACCTCCCCATTCCCATTGGCTGGCCACTTCCACACCGCCTCGCTGACTTTGTACGGCTCCACCCACCAGATGGTGGATGAAGACAAAGCGGTATTTGGATGGCTTGGTGAGTTGTTGCTTCAGCCATTGGTACTGAGTGTCACCCAGCGTCCAGTACCAGTTCCCTTCTGAGGCACTGGCAGCATCGCGTGGTGTGGCTTGGTCGTCGGGGGGACGGTTGCCCTGCGGACCACCTGGCCCGCCGCGGCCCCTTTGGCCTCCACCACCTTGGCCTCCACCACCTCGGCGTCGCGAGAGAGTGTAGCGGTAGGGATCGAGCGTGATGAACTGAGCGTCGCCCCAATGCCACGCGTAGTAGTTTTCTGGCCGACCGACTTCCGGTTCCTCTGTTTCATTGCCCGAATAGAAAGAACCAGGGATGGGGTTAGGAAAGAGCGATTTGCGGGTGTTGGTGGCCCAGGTGATCGAAGCCCTTCCCGCTGATTCGCCATCGTGATTGCCGAGGACAAAAAAGAGGGCTGCATGGTTGCACAGCTGAGAAAGGTAATAGCGCTGAGCTAGATACTGACCCTTGGATAATTCGGGCCGAATGTACTTGCCGGTCATAAAAGTATCACCCAGTTCCAGATGGAAGTCGGGGCGATCGGCCAGGGCGTTGCGTAGCGTCTGAAGGTAGACCTCGCCGCTGGAGTTTTCGTCAAGATGGGAATCGGCGGTGACGGAGAAGACATACGAACTCCCCTCGATCCGCTGCGTATGGAAGGAAGCGATAGGTTGTTCGGAGATCTCCCCTGACTCTTTGTCCGCAAAGATCCATTGGTAGCGGTAGGCGGTATCCGGCTGTAGTGGTTCGATCACGATAGCCACTGGCTGTCCCGCTTCGACCTCCACCGATTCGGACTCCAGCCACGATTGACTGCCTTCGACCTGGTATCGGACCCTGCCTTGACCACTGGAATTTTGCAGCACCCGAAGTTCTATCGATCGGTCGGTGGGGCGGCCCAGGAGGATGTCGTAGGGGTGGTCGGGAATGTCATTGGCAGGAGGTGGCTTTTCATAGCCTCCTAGACGGCTTCCACCTCCAGCGCCCCGCTGGCCTCCCTCGCGCTGGCCTCCTTCACGCTGGCTGCGATTCTCCTGGGACCATGCCGGAAAGCTTGGCAACAGGAGCAGCAGCAGGAGGGTCACTTGCAGGCAGAGAGCGAGACTGAGGGATGCATGAAGGCTGCGGCGATGGGAGGGCTGCATGATGGAAGTCGATCCTGGCTTGAGTTTTCATAGAGAGCAGCTTCGATGACGAACAAGTCGGGGGAGATGCCTCAAAGCAACCTATCGATTGCGGCGTGGTGGGCGCGGCGGTCCATCAGGTACGACATCGTTGAGCTTGGAGAAGTCGATACGTGGTTTTCCATCGGGTGGGGTGGTGATTTGATGGCGAAAGATCACGACGTTGTCCAGGGCCAGATCGTCCGACCAGATGAACTTGGCTCCTTCGAAATCGTGCTCAAAAAATGGCTGCTTGGGGCCAACTTCCTCTTCGGAGAATTCTTTCGCTTGAGGCCACTGCGAGTCGTCGAAGTCGACGGCATACCAGTTGTCAGGAATAGGCTCTTCCTCGGTCTTTGGATTGGCGGTATCGCGGCGAAGAGGGCCGCGTGAAAAACTTTTCGCCTTCCACTTGGCACTGGTCACGGTGCCATCCCCGAATTTCAGGATGAAGCCGCCATCGCCGATGTTGGTATTGGCGTACTCCATCCCCGTTTTCGGGTCGAAGTTGTCTCGCGCCATCACTGCGATCGTCATGGGATAGGTGGGCAGCAGATCGACGGAGATGACGTTGTGGGGAATGAAGGCGATGGAGTCGACGGCAGTCAACTGGCCGTTGATGTAAAGTGCGAACCAGTTGTCGGCATAGACGTTGGCGGCAATCGTATCGCCCATCTGAGGCTTTCTCAGCTTGATGCCGCCGTCGCTGAGCGTTGCTCTCTGTGGACCGCCCGAACGATCGACTCCATCCCCTTTTCCGTCGGGTGGTTGGGAAATGGCTGAAAGAGCCGGGAAGCTGATGACGATCACCGTGGCGAGTGATTGGAAGATCCAGAAATTGGATAGCTTATTCATCAGCGAACTCCCATGAGGCTAGCCGATCTTGCCACCTGCGCAACAAATCAGGTGCCATGGAAGGGAGTTAGCCGCAGAGTCGCGATCATGACGCGAAATCTTGGAATTGGCTTGTGGAGCTGGATCTCTTTTCGCGTGGTACGGGCGTCCCGCCCGTGCTTGTGCTGGTGCAGACCCGTAGGGTGTGTGAGTTGGGGCGAGGGCGTTGGCCGGTGGTGTGGTAGAACCTGCCCCGCGAACACACCAGGGGTTGGTAGCTGGTACGGGGCCTTGGTTTTGGTGTGTTCCGCGGCGAGTAGTTTTGCGCGCGGTGGTGATGCAATTCAGGCCGCGTCACACACCCTACGAAGAGGCGTCGCATTCCGCGTGGCACGGGCGTCCCGCCCGTGCGTGTGCTGGTGCAGACCCGTAGGTTGTGTGAGCTGGGGCGAGGGCGTTGGACGGTGGCATGGTAGAACCTGCCCCGCGAACACACCAGGGGTCGGTAGCTGGTAAGGGGCCTTGGTTTTGGTGTGTTCCGCGGCGGGTAGTTTTGCGCGCGGTGGTGATGCAATTCAGGCCGCGTCACACACCCTACGAAGAGGCGCCGCATTCCGCGTGGCACGGGCGTCCCGCCCGTGCGTGTGCTGGTGCAGACCCGTAGGGTGTGTGAGCCGGGGCGAGGGCGTTGGACGGTGGCGTGGTAGAATCTGTCCCGCGAACACACCAGGGGTTGGTAGCTGGTAAGGGGTCTTGGTTTTGGTGTGTTCCGCGGCGAGTAGTTTTGCGCGCGGTGGTGATGCAATTCAGGCCGCGTCACACACCCTACGAAGAGGCGTCGCATTCCGCGTGGCACGGGCGTCCCGCCCGTGCTGGTGGGACTGCGCCACGTTCCAGGTCGCTTTGCCGCGTGCGAGAAGTATTTGGCTGTCAGCTGTCGATGATGGTGCAGGAGCAATTGGCGGAGGCGATCCATCGCTTCCGGTCGTCTTCGATGCGGCACTCGACGAACCCGACGCGCAGTCCCCTCTGCTGTACCTGTGCGATCGCGGTCAGTCGAGCTCCTGTCACCGGTCTCATGAAATGGACATGCAGGTCGATAGTGGCAAAGTCCTGGCCTTCGTCTAGCGTTCTCCCGAAGGCAATTCCCATGGCGGCATCTGCTAGGGCGGAAACCATTCCGCCATGGACGCGGCCCATCGGATTGTGCCACCGCTCATCGACTTCCACCCGCACCGTCGCCTGTCCTGACTGGCCGGGTTCCACTTGGTAGCCGATCCACTGAGATACCGGAGCGTTGCCAAACCGATCTTCCGCCATGTGGGATTCCCTTGCGAGCTTCGATGCAAATGTCGTTAGCTTCTGACACTTTACCCGGATGCCTAGTCTAGTCTGGATGGGCACCTCTCCTCGAATCGCTACGATACCGAAATCGAGTGGGAAACTCTCCCGTTTGCCTTCTTCGTGTTGGCCAATGGTCGTGGTATCTTTGCGTGTCGGGCGTGTTTGGTTCGAGGTGGTTTGGGAGCGGCTATGGATTCTCAGTCGTCGGATGAACTTTCGATCGAGGCGTATGATTACGACCTGCCCAAGGAGTTGATCGCGCAGCATCCCACGCGGCATCGAACCGATGCGCGGTTGATGTGGATCGACCGGGCGAAGGGGTCGATCGAGCATTTTCATGTTCGGGATCTACCCGAACTGATCGCCACCGGCGACACGTTGGTGGTCAACGATACGAAAGTGGTTGCTGCGCGACTGATCGGCTTGCGGGAGTCGACTCGAGGACGCTGGGAAGGCCTTTTTCTGCAGCGGAATGATCAGGGGATCGGGGAGCTTTTGAGCAAGACGCGGGGGACGATGGCGCCTGGCGAGCAGGTGGTGCTGCGCGATCGTGAGGGACGCGAGGAATTGCGGCTGACGGTGGTTCAGAAGACCGAACAGGGCAGCGTCCTATTCCAGCCACCTGACGGGATCCCTTGGGAGGATTTGCTGGAGCGATGTGGTCGCGTCCCACTGCCCCCCTACATTCGCGATGGTCTGATGGTCGACGAAGACCAGCAGCGCTACCAGACGGTTTACGCCCGTCACCCAGGATCGGTAGCAGCGCCAACCGCTGGGTTGCATCTGACACCGGAGCTAATCCAGCAGCTCCGAGAAAAAGGGGGCTCCCTGGCTGCTGTCACGCTGCACGTGGGGATCGGAACGTTTCGCCCCATTCAAGTCGATCGGCTCGATCAGCACGCGATGCACCACGAGTGGGGGACGATCAGTGAAGCGGTCGCCCGCAAGCTTCAGATGACCCGTGACGCGGGCGGACGCGTGATTGCTGTCGGCACGACGTCGACGCGGGTGCTGGAGTCGTCGATGATCGCCAATCAGGGACAGTGGGCAGGCTGGAGCGGCCAGACCGATCTATTCATCCGGCCAGGGTTTCGTTTTCAGGCGATCGATGGCTTGCTGACCAATTTTCACTTGCCCAAAAGTTCGCTTCTGGTCCTGGTCAGCGCACTGGCCGGAAGGGAGTTGATCCTGCGGGCCTACCGCGAGGCGATCGAGGAGAAGTATCGCTTTTTCAGCTATGGCGATTGCATGGTGATCGTCTGAGTCAACCATGCAGGGGGCAGCGGCTAGGTCTAGGGTGAACCGTTGCCGTTTTCCTTCGATATTTGGGTATCTCCAGACCGATGTGTTAAACTAAAGCGAGTGCGTCCTCTCCTGGCGGTATCCCTTGTTGGGGATGCTGCATGCCACCTTGGCCTGCCTGCGCCTACGGGTGCTGTTCGGATCGATCATGGTGTCCCCTCGTCCTACCCAAGCTGGTTCTGGATCCCGATCGCCGCGATTAACCAGGTGGGGCGTTTGCCTGCTGACCTGCGCAGGATGGATCGGTTGGATTTTTCCCCAGGCGATCACAGCGCAGCAGGAACCTTCACCAGAGCCAACCGGGGCACCGGCGGCGTCGGGGCAAGAAGATCGTGAGGCGTTGCATTTTTTTGAAACCAACATTCGGCCCATCCTGATCGACCACTGCCTGGAGTGTCATTCCGAAGAGACGGAGGCGAGTGGTGGATTGCTTTTGGATCGACGTGCCGGATGGCAGCAGGGAGGGGATTCCGGGCCGGCGATTGTTCCTGGGGATGCTGCCGCCAGTTTGTTGATGCGAGCGATTGCTTACGAGGATCCGCATCTAGAGATGCCGCCCGAAGGGAAGCTGTCGGACGAGGCGATTGGCTTGCTGCAGCAGTGGATCACCAAGGGTGCTTTCGATCCCAGGGAGCAGCCCGCAGCCAAAAAAGCAGCAACTGGACTGCCGCTGGAGAGAGCAGAGGAGCACTGGGCCTATCAGCCCTTCCAACCGCATCCGGTACCGTCCGTCGGCGCCTCCAGTTGGATCGATAGCTGGATCGATGCTGCGTTGGAGAAGCAGCAACTTGTTCGCAGCGGGTCGCTGACAAGGGCAGGGCTGTTGAGACGCTGGATGGTTGACCTCCATGGATTGATTCCGACTCCCGAGGAAATCGAGTCATTTGAAAATGATCCGAGTCCTGATGCGCAGGAGCGGATGGTCGATCAGTTGTTGGCATCTCCGCGATTTGGGGAGCGGATGGCGCGGCGATGGCTGGACACGGTTCGCTTCGGTGAGTCGCTGACACTTCGTGGTTTCGTCTTCCCTGATGCATGGCGGTATCGCGACTATTGCATCGAGGCTTTTCAAAGCGATCTGGCCTGGGATCAATTCCTCACCGAACAGATCGCTGGAGATCGGATCGAAACCGAAGACTGGCAGCAGCAGCGGGGAAGCATCGCGGCGATGTTCTGGCTGCTTGGTAATGCGAATCTGGAAGAGCAGGACAAGAAGCAACTGGATCTGGATGTGATCGACGAGCAGCTGGATGTTTTTGGTCGCGCGGTTTTCGGGCAGACCCTAGGATGCGCTCGATGCCACGACCATAAATTCGATCCGATTCCCACCAGCGATTACTACGCCATGGCAGGAATCCTCTATGGGTCTCAGGTGCTGGAACATGCGAACGTGTCGAAGTGGATCGAGTCCCCGCTGGCGGTGTCCGATTCCATGCAGAGGGATCGCAAGCAACTGGAATCGGAGAGGATAAAGCTGCAGGAACAGATCAAGTCGATCGATACACAATTGAAGCCGCAGCAGGGATCGGTAGCGGTCGAGAGCCTTGCCGGGGTTGTGGTGGATGATGCGGCGGCCAAGCGGGTAGGGGACTGGAAGCCTTCGGCTTCGGTTCAGCCTTTTGTCGGTGCGGGGTACCTGCACGACGGCAACAGCAATCGCGGCAGCAAGACGATCACCTTCCAGCCACCTTCGCTGGCCCCTGGACGTTATGAAGTCCGTGTGTCGTACACCCACGGCGACAATCGCGCGACCAATGCGATGGTGGAAGTCTTTAGCGCCGACGGTCAGCAGGAGCATCGGATCGATCAAAAGAAGACGGCGCCCATCGGTGGCCTGTGGGTCTCTCTAGGGACGTATCGATTCGAGCAGGATGGTCAGGCGTATGTGATCGTCTCCAACGCAGGTGCGGATGGCCATGTCATCGCCGATGCGGTGCAGTTTTTGCCGGAGTCGGGCAGCGATGCAAGCGCCAGTCAGGCGGCTGACAATGTGCCGGAAGGGGATACGAAAAAGGTCGAGTCGTTACAGCAGATGCGCGAACAACTGCAGAAGCAACTCAAAAGGCTCGACCAGCAGCTTGCCACTTTTCCGCGCGCCATGGTGCTGAAGCCTCGTGCCGATGCAGGGGATCTGACGGTGATGATTCGCGGCAGTGTGCATCAACCAGGAGCCAAAGTACCGCGAGGGTTTTTGCGGGCCGTGCGATGGCAGGCGGATGAAGAGCATGGAACCAAGAAAGCCCCGATCGATCGAATCGATTTGGCGCGGTGGACGACCGATCCTAGGCATCCGTTGACAGCGCGCGTGGCAGCCAATCGCATTTTCAGCTGGGTGATGGGAGACGGTTTGGTGCGGACAGTCGATGAATTCGGTACAACCGGCTCCCCACCGACTCACCGTGAACTGCTCGATAGCCTTGCTCATCGCTGGGTGAGGGAAGGGTGGTCGACCAAACGGCTGGTACGGGAATTGGTCCTTTCGGATGCGTATGCAAGACGAAGCGATCTGCCGGAGGGGGACTCGCAGACGCAGGACGATCCAGAGAATCGGTGGCTGGCTCGCGGCACTCAAAAGAGACTGGATGCTGAAACCTTGCGGGATAGTTTGCTGCGGATCAGCGGTCAATTGGACTTGGCGATGTTTGGGAAGAGGTTCCCAGGGCAGCTAGAGGCGGATTATGGATTTCAAAGCGATTCGACGGCGCGAAGCGTTTATCTTCCCGCCTTTCGCAATGCACCCTCCGACTTCCTCTTGGCATTCGATCTGGCCGATCCCAGTTCGGTGGTCGGACAAAGGTCCAAGACGGTGATCCCGCAACAGGCGCTGACGCTGCTGCACCACCCTTGGGTCATCGAGCAGTCGGTGCTGGCCGCCGATCGGCTACTGAAGCAGGCATCGGAGAGCGGGCAGGTGGCATCGCTTGCGTATCAAACAGTGCTGGGGAGAGATCCCAGCGATGAAGAGTTGGCGGTGGCGAAGCGGTTTCTCGGGGAGACGGGCCAGGTGCCTTTGGACCGCCAGCGGCTGGCGTTGCTGGTGCAGAGTCTTTGGGCATCGATGGAATTTCGATTGCTAAAGTAATGAGAGAGGAAGCCACTGCGACCATTCTTTCGCGGCATGGCGAAGGGGAAGGGAGAGAAGATGAGCGATCGAAGAGCTGCGGTGAGCGAGATGGAAATGTCGGGGGGACGAAGACGCTGGCTGCAGGAAGTGGGGTGCGGATTCGGAGCTTTGGCCGCCTCGGCACTCGCGCAAGGACCAGCTTGTGCGTCGAATTCGCCAATCGATTCCACCATGCCGGGCAGCGCGGGGCTTCACCTGCCGGCGCGAGCCAAGCGAGTGATATTTCTCTTCATGCAGGGAGGCGTCAGCCAGGTCGATTCGTTCGATCACAAACCGATGCTGGCCAAGCATCACGGCCAGACAAAAGATTTTCGCGATGCGCGCGCACTGGCCAATACAGGGGCCCTGGCAACTCCCCAACGGATTTTCGGATCGCCTTGGAAGTTCGCGCCGCAGGGAAGGATCGGCAAATGGTGCTCCGATCTTTTCCCCCATATCAACAAGCATGTCGATGATCTCTGTTTCCTCCATGGCATGCATACCGAAGGGGTCGCTCACGGTCCATCGACATTGTTCCTGCATTGCGGTGCGACTCAGCAGTGGCGGCCATCGATGGGCGCTTGGATTCAGTATGGACTCGGTTCGGAAAATCTGAATCTGCCTGGATTCGTTTCGATCACCCCCAGTATCGGCAACGGCGGCCCACGAAACTATGGAGCTGCCTTTCTGCCATCGAAGCATCAGGGGACACCGATTCGCGTCGATGCCTCGCGCGGCAAGTCGCTGGCCATTCGGCACCTGTCCAGCGATGCGCATCGACCGGAGATCCAGCAGGAGCGGTATGACCTCATCCAGCAGCTCAATCGTTTGCAGCATGCACAGTTTCAGCATGCGTCGGATGCGGAGGCGATGATTGCATCGATGGAGACGGCGTGGCGGATGCAGCAGCCGGCGGCTGACGTGCTTAGGCTAGAGGAAGAGTCACAGGCGACGCTGGATCTGTATGGGATCGGCAATCCGAAGACCGATCTTTATGGTCGGAAATGCCTGCTGGCGCGTCGGCTGGCTGAAGCAGGAGTTCGCTTCATCCAGGTCAATTACGGCGATGACTCGGCCAATCCCGCCTGGGACCAGCACTCGCAGTTGGAGAAACACCAGGACCATGCGCTGGCTACCGACCAACCGGTCGCCGGCCTGCTGGCGGATCTCAAGCAACGTGGTTTGCTGGAGGATACGCTGGTCTGGTGGGGATCGGAATTCGGTAGAACTCCCTACGCCGAGAAGAACGGGACCGGCCGCGATCACAACCCCGGCGGCTTTACTGTGTGGCTGGCCGGTGCTGGGGTAAAGCAAGGTTTTGCCTGGGGATCGACCGATGAGCTTGGGCATCTGGCGATCGACCAGAAGGTCCACATGCACGATCTGCACGCGACGATTTTGCATCTGCTGGGTATCGACCACCTGCGGCTGACCTACCACCATGCGGGGCGCGATTTCCGGCTTACCGATGTGTTTGGCGAAGTGGTCCACGAGATTCTTGCGTGATCGACAGAGGGTCCTTTCATCGGCTTGAAGTTTCTGAAAAAACATTCTAAAGATCGTTAGAATAAAAAGAGAAGGGAATGGCAATGATGAGGCGAATGGAGAAGGGGAAGATCGCGCGTGGTCTGATTTTCGCGTTGGCGATCGGCTTGCAATTGGCCTGTGGTATGGCGGTGCGGGCCGAAGCCCCCAGGGTGACCACTGATGTGGTCTATGGGCATAAGGACGGCATGGCGCTGACGTACGACGTTTTCTATCCGGCTGAGGGAAAGGCGAACGGACGCGGATTGTTGTTCATGGTCAGTGGTGGCTGGGTTTCGATGTGGGCGCCTCCTGCGCAGACCAAGCTACTTTTCCAGCCGATGCTGGACCGTGGTTTCACGGTGATGGCCGTTCGGCACGGAAGCAGTCCCAAGTACCTGATTCCCGAGATTGTCGCAGATGTGAGGAAGGCGCTGGAGCATGTGACGGAGCATGCGGGGGACTATGGAGTCGATCCAAAAAAGCTTGGGGTCTTCGGAGCTAGCGCCGGGGGGCATTTGTCTTTGATGCTGGGTACGACCACCAACGACAAGTCGACAGGGAAAGACCAACCCCATGTTGCGGCGGTGGTATCGATTTTTCCGCCGACCGATTTGAGACCCTACTGCGAGCCTTCCAATCCCCTTCGGGAACAGTTTCCGGCGCTGAAATTTGAAGCGTCCAAGGTCGATGCGCAGTCCCCGCTGCTGCAGACCAGCAAGGAGGATGCACCGACGCTGATGGTGCATGGAGATAAGGACGAGCTGGTGCCGCTCTGGCACAGCGAGAAGATGCAAAAAGCCCTCCAGGAGGTCGGTGTAGCGAACGAATTGATCGTGATCGAAGGGGCCGCTCACGGTTTCAATGCCGAAGGCAATCGTCGGATGTACCAGGCGATGGGGGATTGGTTCGAAAAGCATCTGGGGGTGGCGCCGTAAACCAATGGGCCAGCTCGCCACAGCCCTGGGGCGTGTGAGCCGGGGCGAGGCGAGTCGTGGTTGCTGGAGAGACCCGTAGGGTGTGTGAGTCGGGGCGAGGGCGTTGGACGAGGGTGTGGTAAAACCTGCCCCGCGAACACACCGGGGGTTGGTAACGGCGTGGTGCTTTGGTTCTGGTGTGTTCCGCGGCGGGGTGATTTGCGCGCGGTGCCGATAGTAATCAGGCCGCGTCACACACCCTACGAAGAGGCGCGGCATTCCGCGTGGCACGGGCGTCCCGCCCGTGCGTGAGCAGGAGAAACCCGTAGGGTGTGTGAGCCGGGGCGCAGTGCCGTACGATGCGGACGGGTAGGGACGCGTGGTGACGGCGTTGGAGGGTGACGCAGGGAAACCTGCCCCGCGAACACACCAGGGGTTGGTAACGGCGCGGTGCCTTGGTTCTGGTGTGTTCCGCGGCGGCGTGATGTGTGTGCGGTGCCAAGGGCAATCAGGCCGCGTCACACACCCTACGAAGAGAGTGTCATGGGGCAACTAATCGCAACTTGCGATCGGCGATGGTGATGGTGGCAGTCGTCCCGCTATCGAAGGCCAGATAATCCTGTTCTACCCCATCCCCGAAAATGACACCTCCATTGGGCATGCGCGAGGTGACGGTCAGGGGAGACTGGGCATCGATCTTCCCTAGGACGATCGATGCCTCCGATGCACGGCTGACAAAAGGTTCGCGGACATGGAACCTCAGCCATTCGGATCGATAATCGAATCGGTACTCATCGCGAGCCTTCTGGAACGGCTTGCCGCGTCGTTCAAACCCTTCGATCACCGCGGATGCACCGGTGAGGATCGATCGCGACCATCCAGTCGATCCTGCGCCGGTCGATACGATGATGCCGCTGGAGGACTGATTTTCCTCCCGTTGTCGGTGAGCGATTCGGTAGCGGGCGGAGGCGTGGGTAGCAAAGCCGATGAAAAGGTCGTTGACGGCATAAAGCGACTGGCCATTGTTGAGTGATGCCTGCGCCATCGTGAGATCATGAGTGCCGTAATCCCCTGCGACTGTGTTCTGAAGAACAGTCTTTGCCTGGCTGACTTCATAGGGGAGCAGAATCCCATCGAATCGGGTTGGGTCTGGGTTGATTCCTACCAGTGGCTGGCCATCCAGATACTTCGCCGTGTTGACGACTAGTCCATCCTGTCCAAGCACCACCACGAGATCTTTCGGGCCAAAAAGGAAATTGGGGAGAAAGGAGCGATCGATGTGCTGGCATCGCACTTCTGGGAGCGCTTGATTGAGGAGTTTCATCGAATGGTGGAAGGCGTGGTGCGCATCAGCATAGTCATCGAAAGAGACACCCAGCCGCTCCAAGTAGAACCTCGCCTGCGACTCGCTGCTGTACCGTTCGATCAGCTCTTCCTGCGCGGTCTTGCGTGTGACGATGACGATCTTGTCGAAAGCAGCCTTGGGCATCGCCGAGTCTCAATTTGCCTCGAAACAGCCATTCGTACCAACGTGGCAAAACTCACTCGCTTTGCTGATTCGCCTGCAAGAGACTGGCCATCAGCTCGGTGGTGATATTCAGTTGTCCGACTTTCTCGGCATTCTGTCCAATGGATCGCATCGATTCGGCCAGAAGCAGTTTTGGATCTGCGTTTCGAAGAGCGGCTAGTTCCTGTTCCAGAGCTTTGGCCTTGGATGCGGATTCGACTTCCAGTGCCTTGCCGCGATTGGCAGCTTCCTTGAGAAGGTTTTCACCCTGAAGTTCGATCAGGGCAGATCGCCCCTTTTCTAGTGCCGAATCGGACTCGAGTTCCTTCTCGCGAATCTTTCGTTCATCTTCCACCGCACTAGCGCGGCGCGCCATGATCGCCTCATCGGCGCGACGCAGGAGTTGCTCGCGGAATTCTGCCTCCAGCGCCTTGGACATCTCCGCTGAAGGTCGCACCGCAAGAATGAACAGTCCCAGGATTTCGACCCCGAATGAGCGAAGCGAGTCGTTGGCGATCGCGCGATCGCTAACGGCCGTGCCGATGGCCTGGGATTCGCGAATACACGCCTCCAATGTGCGCGACTCCACCTCTTCATGCGTCGCGATCTGCAGCATGTTGACGATGCGCTGGCCCAGCACTCGCAGATCTTCGGTGACGTGTTGGCCGGTCTTGGGGTCGATGGCAAGATTCAGGAGCGCAGCGGCTTTCTCGGGATCAGAAATGCGGTAGGTGACCTGACCCTGGACAGAAACGGTCTGATAATCGCGGCTGATGTCATTGAAGACAAACGGTTGATCGATGCTTTGCGTCGGTACTGCAACGATCTGCGTTTGGAATGGGAAATAGAAGAACGACAACCCTTGCCCAGACTGACGTTTGACGCCACCGGTGTACTTCTGTATGTAGTGGCTGGGCTGCCCTTTGAAATAGGAGATCCCGAACATGTTTGGACCCTCAGAATATGATCTGGCGATTCCAGTCCCTGCGCAGGTCGATCTGTTCTTACTGACCCGATCGAACTCTGAGGTCGATCATAGTTCCCTCTAATTGGGGATTTCAAGGAAAATCGGATCCCAGCATGGAATAGAGTGTCCGGAGGGGCTGAGCGGAGGGAGTTGCCGGTCGTTGGAATGACCTATGGGATGGTTGAGCCAGAGGGTGGTAGCAGCGCGGTGCTTTGGTTTTGGTGTGTTCCGCGGCAGGGTGATGTGCGCGCGGTGCTCAATGTATTCTGGCCGCGTCACACACCCTACGAAGATGCGTAGGATTCCGCGTGGCATGGGCGTCCCGCCCGTGCTTGTACTGAGAGACTCTTGGGGGTCGGTGACGGGATTGGGCCTTGGTTCTACGCCTTTTCCCAACTCTTTATCGTTGCAATGGGCTCTCGATCAAGCGATGCACGGCGTCGACAATCCGCTGCTCGATGTCTTCCCGAAACGGGGCAGGAAGGGACTGGTAGATGATCGCCTGTGTCCCTTCATAGCCTCCTTCTTGGAGCACTTTGCGTGTGGGGATGTAGGCATTGACTAGATTCGAATAGCCAGCCACCCAGGTCGATCTGCCGGGAGCGGCCAGTTCCCTCTTTAGTCGCAGCGAGTAGTCGACCATTGGCTCCCCACCCAGAGCGATTAGTTGCAGTTGGTTGCCAAGGAGAGCGACCTGCACGGGGTAGAGATAGTCGGGCGGCTGGTCTTCTGGATTCGGCCATTGCTCGAGGATCGACTGGGCATGCCGCGCTACAAACCCGTCGGGTGAAGTCGACCTCGCATGGAGTTGATCGCGGGGAGGCAATGGGGCAAATGGGAGTGGAATCGTTTCGGTTCTTACTTGTAGCGTCGGAGGGAGATGAACCCCGGGCTGCTGCGTCGCATGCTGGACAGCCCTGGCAAGCGCCTGGCCGTTGCGGCGGGCGTCGTCTAGATCGCGACGGGGTTCGGGGTTCTGGTCGCCACCACATCCCATCAGAAACAGTGCGATTCCCTCGGGTTCCTCTTTCTCCAGAAGCTCCTGAGCGAACCCGGCGTAGTCGCCATGCAGTTGCCGAACAGGCCCCAGGGCGGTGTTATGGCAAGCGTATCCGAAAAGGGTGGCGATGGCTTGGCCATCCGAAGACGTCACATGAAGCACAGGGACGTCATGATCGACCGAGCCATCGGGATTGGGGGCCAGGAGAATGCCCTCGGGTGTCGGCAGCCGACGGTTCATCGCAAAGGTACATTCGCCGTGGAAGAAGGAGGCGCGAGCCGTTCCGAGCCGGTTTGCGGCTTCACCCAGCACGCGGTCGATGGCATTCAGAAGTTGTTCGACATAGGCATCGGCTTTTCTGGCCCAGATCGCTTCGATACCCCATTCGCGGACGGTTTGTGCCGAGATCATCGGTCCGCCGTGCGTATGAGAGACATTCAGCAGCAACTGGTCGGCGGGGATGCCATGTTGTTGTCTGGCCAGTTCCATGATCCGATCGCGAAGTTCCGAAGGAATCTCGATCAGCTCCAGCGTCAGCACCACCAGGCGGTGGCCTTGGGGATCTTCGAGAAAAAGACTGCGCGCATAGAGCTCCGTCAGCACTCCTTCGGAAGGGCCGGTGCGGGCAGCGTAGCCCGCCATCCAGATCGGTTCTTTGGGAGTGATCGAAACCTTGGCGGCCCCCGCCTTCCACTCACTGGAGGAGTCCGCAGAGACCGACGTGACCACGAGAGCAGCCAATAGCAATCCCAACCAGCATCGTACGATTACTGCAACAGACATCGGTAGTTACCCGCAGAGGAGACCAAGTGAAAATCCTGAATGATCCAGCCTCCCTGCCGGACCATCTTCAGGATATCTCGGTTGCTCACTACCGTGTCGCTGAAGCCGTCAGCCGGCAAGCGACATGCCGATTCGCAACGATCGATGGGTTGATCCTGTCTTGCAGAACTCTCGCTGGTCGGGGATCAATTCCTGCGATCAGGATTGGCACCGCCCCCTGTGAAATCGGTGATTTCAGCGAGATCGGCGAAGAACCAGTCTTGATTGAGTCCTCCAGTCAGAGTGTCGGCATCTAGATCCGCAAAGACCGTGTCGGCGATCGCATCGGCGCTGTCGTTGTTGAGGAACGTGGTGCCATTGGCGCTGGCGCCAATTCCGTTCCCCCAGATATTGGCACTTCGCTGGGCGAAGTTCCTAGAAGACGTCCACTCAGCGTAGATGGCCCATAGCGACACGAGATCTTCATCATGCGAAGTTCGCCCAGACACCAGGATGTCATCCGATGAACTGCCCAGCAGTGTGTCGGCTCCCTGGCCGCCAAACAGCAGATCCCGCTGAGTGCCCCCGGTCAGTGTGTCACTGCCACCAAGACCCACCAGGACGGTCGTTCGGCTGGCTTGACCGGTCAGGGTATCGTTCCCCGAACCACCGGTCACCAGTTGGATGTTGCTGGTGATTTGGGTGATTGCTGTCGCATTGCCCGCGGTGGCAACGGAGAGATTGACGACGACCGAAGTGGTCCAACTGGAGTAGCTGAGCGAATTGAGAAGAGTTCCTGTACCGCCATTGAGATTGCCGGACAAGGTCCCTGCAGGAAGCATCAGGAAGGTGTCTGCATTGATGCCACCTGTGAGGTTTTCGACACCGGCAAAGTCGATCGTTCCGGTTCCCGTATTCAAAGAGCCGCTGTTGCTGCCACTGATCGTCCAGGTAGTTGCGACATTCGGGCCGGTCAACGTGTCGAGTGCTGTTCCCCCAGTGATGGCCGAGACGCCACTGTAGGTGGCGCCTGCAGCAGAGATTTGGCCCATGTTTGTTACTAGCCAAGTCGATGCAACGTTGGAACCAATCAGCGCTGAACCTGCAACCCCATTGCCGGTTACCGTTTCGATCGCTGCGTAACCTAGGAATCCTGTTACGCGATTGGTGGAAGACAATCGAAACTCAAGGGCACCACTGAGCGCCGAGAGGTTTAGGTGATCCGCTCCCAATCCTCCCAGAGCGTTGCCGGTGAGGCTACCGCCAGAGGCGAAGGTAAAGGTGTCGGCAAGGGTACCACCGGTTAGATTTTCAACGCCAGTGAAGTCGACATTGGCGGTTCCGGTATTCAAGGAACCTGAGTTAGCACTGCTGATGGTCCAGCTATTATTCGAATTAGGACCAGTGACGAGATCGTTGGCGGTTCCACCAATGATGGTGGAGACGCCACTGTAGGTGGCGCCTGCAGCAGAGATTTGGCCCATGTTTGTTACTAGCCAAGTCGATGCAACGTTGGAACCAATCAGCGCTGATCCCGCAACCCCATTGCCGGTCACCGTTTCGATCGTTGCGTAACCGGTGATGCCAGTGACGCGGTTGACGGTACCGAGCCGAAACTCGAGGGCACCGCTCTTGGCTGATAGATCGAGCTGATCGATCCCGGATCCACCGACAGCGTTGCCGGTAAGGCTACCGCCAGAGGCGAAGGTAAAGGTGTCAGCAAGGGTACCGCCGGATAGGTTTTCAACGCCCGTGAAGCTGATGGGCGAGGTGCCAGAGTTCAGCGATCCACTGTCAGCACCGCTAACGCTCCAGCTGTTGACGACGTTTGGACCAACCAGCAGATCGTTGGATGTTCCCCCGGTGATGGTCGAGACGCCACTGTAGGTGGCACCACCGACGACGATTTGGCCTGCAGCGGTCGCTACCCAGGTGGTCGCGACATTGGCACCGACTACCGCCGAACCTGCAACCCCATTGCCGGTCACCGATTCGATCGTTGCGTAACCGGTGATGCCAGTGACGCGGTTGACGGTACCGAGCCGAAACTCGAGGGCACCGCTCTTGGCCGATAGATCGAGTTGATCGATACCGGAGCCACCGACAGCGTTGCCGGTAAGACTACCGCCAGAGGCAAAGGTAAAGGTGTCAGCAAGGGTACCACCGGATAGGTTTTCAACGCCAGTAAAACTGATCGGCGAGGTACCGGAGTTCAGCGATCCACTGTCGGCAGCGCTGACGTTCCAACTGTTGGCGACGTTGGGCCCGACCAGCAGATCGTTGGATGTTCCCCCGGTGATGGCCGAGACGCCACTGTAGGTGGCACCACCGACGACGATTTGGCCTGCAGCGGTCGCCACCCAGGTGGTCGCAACATTGGCACCGACCACTGCTGACCCTGCAACGCCGTTGCCGGTCACCGATTCGATCGTTGCGTAACCGGTGATGCCAGTGACGCGATTGACGGTACCGAGCCGAAACTCGAGGGCACCGCTCTTGGCTGATAGATCGAGTTGATCGATACCGGAGCCACCGACAGCGTTGCCGGTCAGGCTACCGCCTGCAGTGAAGGTAAAGGTGTCGGCTGCAGTGCCACCGGTGAGATTTTCAACGCCAGTAAAACTGATGGGCGAGGTACCGGAGTTCAGCGATCCACTATCGGCAGCGCTGACGTTCCAACTGTTGGCGACGTTTGGCCCGACCAGCAGATCGTTGGATGTTCCCCCGGTGATGGTCGAGACGCCACTGTAGGTGCCACCACCGACAACGATCTGGCCTGCAGCGGTCGCCACCCAGGTGGTCGCAACATTGGCACCGACCACTGCTGACCCTGCAGCGCCATTGCCGGTCACCGATTCGATCGTTGCGTAACCGGTGATGCCAGTGACGCGGTTGACGGTACCGAGCCGAAACTCGAGGGCACCGCTCTTGGCCGATAGATCGAGTTGATCGATCCCGGATCCACCGACAGCGTTGCCGGTAAGACTTCCGCCGACAGCGAAAGTAAAGGTGTCAGCAGCAGTGCCTCCGGTGAGATTCTCGAAGCCGCCGAAACTGGTATTGGTATTGACGGTCCCGGAATCGCTACCGCTGACGGTCCAAGCGTTGGCCGTATTGGCACCGATGACGGTATCGGTGGTTGCGGCGCCTCCCACGAACGATTCGATTTGCGAGAATCCACCGGTGGAGGTGGCGGTGCTTGTCTGGAGATTGATGGTGAGAGCGGCTGTTTTGGCAGAGAAATTAAGCGTGTCGGTGCCAGCGCCTCCGGCTACCTGTCCAGTGAGGCTGCCGGTCAGCCCAAAGCTGAACTGATCGGCTTCATCGCCACCCTGCAGCGATTCCACTTGCAGGAATTGCAGTGTTCCGTTGAGTGAACCAGTTCCAGCAGCGGTGACGCTCCAGTTGTTGCTCCCCGTAGGTGCCTCGACCGTGTCTGTGCCACTACCTCCCTCGAAGATGGCTGATCCGGAATGGACAATGATTCGGTCGCTACCAGTCCCGGCGAGCAGTCGGAAGGTTTCGACGTTCGAATGCTGGACGATGGCGTTGTTGAGCGTGACGCGTGAGCCTTGCAGCACGAAGAGATCATCGACCGTTCGACCCACGACATTTAGAGTATCGGTACCTGCCTGGCCGTCGAAAACCAGAGCCCCGCCGTTGAGCACCGTTCCGGTAAAAACGTTTACTCCGTTTCGGGTCACCGACCACTGCGCGGTGGTCCCATTGCCGGTGTAGGTAGCGATGAAGAGATCGTTCGGAGAAGCCGAACCATTCAGATAGACATTTTCATCGACATCGTTCACCTGGATGGTCAGATCTTTTTCGAACCACAATCCTCCCTGGTCGGTCGACCGGACGCGGATGGAGTAGCTGGACTTCTGTTCAAAATCGAAGCTGTCATTGGCCTTCAGAGTCGCTCCGGTGATGCTGAAGAGGCTGTTGTCAGTTCCACCGGTGGCGAAGGTGTAGGTAAACGTGTTACCTGGTTCATCGACAGAGCTGAAGGAGCCTACCGTCGAGTTGGTGCCGGCATTTTCAACGATGCTGTTTGAAGAGAGACTGATGTCCGTTGGAGTGTCGTTGACGTCCGTCACCGTGATCGTAAACGCTTGCTCCGTACTCAAGCCTGTCTGATCGGTTGACCTGACTCGAATCGTGTGGCTCGACTTGGTTTCGAAGTCGAAACTGTTGCTGGCTCGCAGAGTCGAGCCACTGATGTTGAACGCCCCATTGTCGGTATCGCCGGTTCCAGTCACGAGAGTGTAAGCGAAGGTATTGGAACCAGCGGGGTCAGCGGTACTCAGCGTTCCAATGGTCGCGTTGGTCCCCGCGTTCTCGGCGATCGTCGTTGCGGAGAGAAAAATCTCTCGGTTCACGATAGCCTGATTGCCAAATTCCGACATCGGATTCGAGGCGATTGCGGTGATCCATTCCCCACCGGTGATGGGGGTCGGGAGATCGCTCAGTGGCAACACGAAACGGAACCGGTTCGTTGTATCGCTTCCGACGGCAATCCCTCCGACGGAATCAGCACTGTACGATCCGAGGGTGTTGTCTTGGTCTTTGTCTCCTCCTTCGACGACGGTCGCCAGATAAGTTTCTCCCTGTCCGAATCCGCTGGCATAAGAGCGGGATTTAAAAAGTTCGATCTCGGTACCAGGACGCGCAAAGCCTTCTATGATCAGTGAATCATTGCTGAGTCGAACCCCGGTGATGACCGGTGAGTTCCGAATCCCATCGACATCCCCCTCGTCATTCGGGGTGGAGCCAGCGGGGCCGACATCGATGGCGATGGTCGAATTGTGATAGAAACGGTTGTGTCGCATTACCGAGATATTGTCGGCTGGGACATCAAGACGGATGCCCGTTAAGTTCCCAGCTAGAAGGTTTCCATCTTGAGGGCTCGGACCACCGATGACCAACTCGGACGAGCCATTGACAAACGTCATGCCGCTTTGCTGATTGCCCAGGGTGCTTGTGCCAATCGCATTGGTGCCGATCAGATTTCCTCGCAAAGTGGTTTTCGTGTCTGACGATGCATAAACGCTATGGCCTACATTGCCCGAGACCAGATTATTGGAGATCAAAACCGTGCTGGTGCCATTCAGCGATATACCATTGAGGGTATTGCCTAGTCCACTCGATTGACCGGTTGCATCGGTGCCAATGATGTTGCCGCGGATAGTCGCATTGGTAGTCGCCCTACCGGTCGAGTAGTAGGCATCCACATTGATGCTGGTTCCCGCTTTGAGGCGGATTTGCGAATGCGGGTTTGCATCGCCTAGAACTTTCCAGTTGTTGGTGGCATTGACTGTTGTGGTGACGTTCTTGCCAGGGATGACCGACAGTTCAAAGCCAGCGCTTAAGCCCCGTTCATAGGTAAGCCATTCGATGGGATAGGTACCTACCGAGAGATTGATCGAACCTCGCAGTGTTTGGCCACTAATGGATTCATCCGATGCCAGTGTGACGCCATTGACCTTCAGTCGGCTACCGTCGTCGGAATAGGTTGCAAAGGTAAAATCGCCAGCGGTGAGGACTTCGATTTCGGCTGTCATCCGGATAGCATAGTCATCCCCACCTTCGCCGGGGATCGGATTATTGAAGGTCCAACTCGACGAGACGCCACCCTTGGAATCGAACAAATCCGCCTGCGAAATCGCCCCGGAGACGCGATTCGAGGGAATCGTTCCATCGACCAATTTTTGGGCACGCGCGATGCCGTGAACTTGATTCACGCCACCCAGAATTTCGATACCGGAGAGTTTGTTTCCGGAGATGATGTTGCGTTCGACGGAGTCTCTTACTCCATCGCCATTGGATCCGATCAGTGCATTCGGCGACGAAGCGATCACAACGCCGCTCCCATCGTTGCCCATTGCGGTGATCCCGTCACGGAGGACACCAATGAAGTTGCCAGCGATCAGTGCACTGTCGTTATACTCTGCATAAGCAGTACTTACGCCAATTTGGATACCATCGGAAGTATTGCCCGCAATCGTATTGCCTTCAAGGGCATCGGCGAGGCCATCGCTATTGGTTCCAATGCGAACGCCAGGCGATTTTCCTTCGATACGGACTCCAATACCTTGATTGGGTTTGCGATTACCGTTGGGGTCCACACCGATCAAGTTCCCAGCGACCACAATTCCTGTGGACGGAAGTTCTGGTAACCCTGTCGTTTGGACGAACTCACTCAAAATACGAATTCCATGCAATGTATTTCCAGCGACGATATTTCTCTCTTCTGCATTAAAGGAATCGTCGGATCCATCGGTTCCGATACGAATATTCCTGCCAGATTGGATTTGGACGCCAGCTGTATTCGTCGGAGCACCATCGACGACAGAAAAATTCTTTGCTAAACCGATAACATTCCCTGCAACATACGAATCGGAAACATTTACTAGGGAAAGATTGGTAGAAGCGGCACTACCGGACGTGTTATTAGCAGAAAAAACATTTGCTTCAACTTGATCGTTTACACCATTACCGTCGGTTCCGATTTGCAGCCTTTGGCTGTTAGCTGCATATACGCCACCAAAACCATTAGGTCTAGCAGAAAGTCCATCTTCGGTTAGCCCGACCGTGTTCCCGATCACTTTGACATCGTCCGATCGTTCAATCCATAGGCCAATAACACCATTGCTACTTGAAACGTTATTTTTTATGACAGCTCGATGTGAATTCGGCCGGATGTAGATACCCGCCTCTGAATTCCCAAGTGGGGCGATCCCATCAGCCGCTAGACCAACATAATTTCCTTCTACGGTCACATCGGTTGATGCGGTGCCAACCGAGATCCCAGTGCTATTGTTTCCACTGATAATGTTCCTCTCCGCACTGGTGTCACCGCCGATCGTAACGAACCGCGATTGATCTAACCATGCGCCGTACCGTCCATTGGCGATCCTTGAGTTACCCGCAGCATTCGTTCCGATATAGTTGCCAGCGACCACGGAGTTGGATTTCTCCGAACCGGCGGGCTTGTAAGTGGTAACAGCCATATTCGTACCAGGGGCGAGTCGAATCTGAGGATGAGGGTTGAGATCGCCCAAGACTTTCCAGCCATTCGCCGTCGTGATCGCACTAGTGTTGTTGGCGTCGGAATTAACCGATAACTCAAAGCCAGCGACTCCGAACCATTCGAAACCGATCCATTCAAACGTGTGCATCCCCACGGAAAGCGTGGCTTGGCCGTAACGGCTTTCGAAACCATGCAGGGAATCGTCATTGATGATTGTCGCGTTATTGATCTTCAATCGACCGCCATTGTCACCGGCCATTGAGAAGGAATAGGTACCTGGCTCGGTGACCTCGATCGTACCGGTCACGACGACGAAATAGTCATCGCCGCCCCCCCCTGGAATATCGAAGTTATAGCCCCAGTATCCGTTGGCTGAACTCGAGGAGTCTGCAAGGTCCGCTTGGGCAATCGTGCCGGATGATTGGGTCGACGCGACCTCACCACTCAGAATTTTATCCACAATGGACAATCCATAAATCTGCGCATTCCCCGTCAGGAAATAGATTCCGTCTAACGTGTTTCCTGATATAATGTTCCGTTCGAATTCGTCGGCTACGCCGTCGCTATTGGTTCCGATTCGAATATCGGTGGCTTTGGTGATATAGATGCCAAAGCTGTTGGGCAGCGCAGCCATCCCTGCAGCATTCGTTCCGATGTAGTTGCCTGCTACAATTGTGTTTTTGGTAACCGAGTCGCCGATGTTAATTCCAAACCCCGTGTTGCCGCTGATCACATTGCGTTCATTGGCGTCGAAAGCACCGTTCCCGTCGGTCCCTATTCGAGTATTCGTTGGGCCTCCCCACAGAAGAATCCCGCTGTAAGTATTGGGGATCGCACTGGTTCCGTCGAAATTCGTTCCAATATAATTTCCCGCGACAACCGTATTTGTAGCGGCCTCGATCTGGATTCCCTCCTCTGTATTTCCGGAGATCAGATTTCGCTCCGCGATGTCTCCCACCCCATTTCCGTCTGTTCCGATACGCGTATTTTGGGGCCCGAACCAGAGCAACATACCTCCATATCCATTCGGAATCGCCGCTGTTCCAGCTAGGTTCGTGCCGATGTAGTTGCCGGCAACGATGGTTCCGATCGTTGTGGCTCCCTCAATTTGAATCCCCTCCTGGCTGTTTCCGGAAATGATATTACGTTCCAGTTCATCTTCGATCCCGTCGCCGTTGGTACCAACGACGGTATTCACGGCTCCGCTGGATACAAGAACTCCTGCGTTCCCTCGGTTTGCCCGTGCTGTGGTTCCATCCAGAGCAAGTCCGATAGTATTTCCATCAATCCAAGTGTTTTGAGTGTTGAAGGCAATAACGCCAGTGTCGCCATTACCAGAAATCAAATTCCGTGAAACACGATTGTTAGGACCTGCATTATTCACGGAAACACCATTAAATGTGTTTCCTAAGGCTACGGCTCCAGAAGAGCGTAAGCCAATCGTATTCCCCATCACCACGTTATTCGTGGCCTGTAAACCGCGGATATCGATTCCGTTGATGTCATTACCGGAGATGACGTTCCGTTCGAGAGAGTCGCTCGTACCGTCGCCGTTAGTACCAACGTGCGTTGAAACTGCATTCTCGATTCGTAAACCATCCCAGAGGTTCCCCAGATCAACGTTTCCAGTAACGTCTGTACCAATGTAATTACCGGCGATTTTCGTGTTCGTTGTTGTGGCATCGAGAATGCGAATGCCATGAGTGCTGTTTCCGGACACCACATTCCGTTCAGCTGCATCGTTGACTCCGTCGGCGTCGGTACCGATGCGAGTTCCTGTCGCGCCGCCGGAGACCCAGATACCGGTCGAATTTGGTATTGCGGTATTGCCCGCCGCATTTGTCCCCACATAGTTTGCAGCAATAATATTGTTCTGAACGCTAGCACCCGTCACAACGATCCCTGACCAAGCATTTCCGGACACGACGTTTCGTTGCGATGCAAGACTACCGCCAATTTTATTGTTGGAAGCACCTGCTTCGATGCGAATTCCGTCATTACTATTCGCGATGGCTATCGCTCCTGCGGAGTCAATGCCAACGTAATTGCCAGCCACCCGATTATTCAATGCTGTCGCCCCAGCAATCAGGATTCCATATCCGAAATTGCCTGAGATAATATTGCGTTCCGAAGTGTCGGCGATGCCGTCGGCGTCGGTGCCAATCAAGATATTTGAGCTGTTGGAAATCGAAATCCCACGCAGGTTTGGCGCGGCCAATGTTCCAGTTTGGTTGGTTCCGATCCTGCTGCCTTGCACCTTGCCATGGCTCGTCCCGGTGAAAAGCACACCGCTACCGTTGACATAATTGGCAACGGTTAGGTTAATGATCGACGTATTCGAGGCGGTGACGGTTAAACCATGGGAGGGGGAACCGGTACCATCGAGCATGACGCGGTTCTCGCCATCGATCACCAAAGCATCGGTAATCCATGGCAAATCAGCAGATGGCTGGACGGTGGTAATCGATGATGCAAAGATGATCCGATCCAGCCCCGGATTGGTATTGGCGATTTGGATCATTTCTGACAAGGTTCCCGCTCCGGTACCTGAGGCGACGGTGACAACGAGATCTTCCAAGACATCCGTCACGTTGATCGTAAATGATTTCTCGGTGAACAATCCCCCCTGATCGGTCGTTCGGATGCGGATGGAGTAGCTGGACTTGGTTTCGTAGTCGAAACTATTTTTTGCTTTCAGGGTATCGCCGACAATTTCAAACTGCCCGTTATCCTGGTCGCCGGTTCCGGAGACCAGGGTATAGGTGAAGGTATCGGTAGGATTCGGATCGATGGTGGTGAAGGTACCGACGACCGCGTTGGCACCGGCATTTTCCGCGAGGCTCTGGGGTGACAGATTCAGGTCGGTGGGAGCCTGATTGGTCGCGAAGGCTAGAATCAGAAGTGTCGTCTCAAACTGGACCCCATCCTGATCGGTGGCTCGGACACGAATTGAGTAGGAAGTCTTGCCTGCCAGGAGCGCGGTGGCAGTGCGAAGTTCATTGCCGACCATGGCGAAGTAACCGTTATCGGTATCCCCAGTGCCACTGACCAGCGAGTAGGTGAACTGGCTGGATGGATCGATACTTCGCGACGCCATGTCGGCGACGTAGGCATTGGCGGCTAGGTTGTCGGGGATAGTGAAGGTATCTTCCCAGAGCCCGATCGACAGGTTATCGATCGCCCACGATTCGTTGGTTCCACCCTCCCAGCCTGAGCCATCGGCCAGCCACTGGAGGGTGAGCGTCGAAGCGCTGTGCGGGAGGAACCGCAAATTCGGTTCTATGGCCATATTGTAGGCACTGTCAGCCGACCCACTAAACCCTAACTGACTTCCGAAGCTAAGCAATCCACCTGTGATAGGATTGTATGTTTGGTTAGAAAGGGTTGCGAAGTCGAAAGACTCTCGAAATACTGGCAGGCCATCGACTGAAACATTGAAAAAGTCGAGATTCCCTCCGTTCCAAGAGTTGATCGCTGCAAATAGGAACCCCAGATCGATCGAATCATGTTCGGGGAGGTTTGTCAGTGTCAGGGTGGCAGAACTGCTACTTTTCAGGAAGCTGGCGTTGAAGATATTGCCGACAGGTCCCAATCCCTGGTAGCCCTGCACCGATTCGATGGTGAACGTGCCGGTGAAACCGGCAGGGTTGGCCGAATCGAGCGAATCGGAGTAGAGCAGGGCTTCTCGGCGAGGAGTGGTCTGGGTGGCTTGCTGGATTTTTAGTAGGGCCGTACCTTGGGTGAAGTTTTTGTAGAGTTGGCCGCTGATGGTTTCGGTACCTGCGAAGGTCCATCCGGTTCCCTTATCGACCAAGTCGCCGACGGCACCACGAACGATCAATGTGTCAGTCGTATCGGAGAGGGACAAAACACGGGCTTGATTGAGATGCAGTCGATGATGGCTCGACTGTGATAGATCGATTTCTTCAATTCCCTGGACTCGGTTGGAAGCGGAGTTGACCAAGTTCAGTTCTATGCCTGGACCAGCGAAGATTAGTTGGTCATTTCCGGAAGATGCAGAGATACTCGTGAAACTAGCGTCCGCGATAACTATTTGGTCGTCGCCACCATGACTGAAGAACTGATCCGCCCCTCCGCCACCCTCTAGGACATCATTGCCGGTACCACCCTGAAATCGATCGTCTCCATACAGCGTATCGTTACCATCACCCCCTCGAAGCGTGTCATTTCCGGTGGATGCCGAACCGCTGCTGTAGCTATCGCCATAGAGGAAATCGTTTCCGGCGTTGCCTTCGACAATGTCGTCACCGGATTGACCCTGCAGATCGTCGTT
>JBEISR010000049.1:0-15977 GCA_040375295.1 Planctomycetaceae bacterium | reverse complement strand
GCTTCAATGAGGCCGCGATTCAGTGATCGCGGAAGGTGATGATTTACCGGGACAACGGAACCTTCTACTACCGGCTTCAATGAGGCCGCGATTAAGTGATCGCGGGAAGTATAAGCGAGGGGCAGCGGGGCCAACGCCACGGATGCTTCAATGAGGCCGCGATTCAGTGATCGCGGAAGGGAAGTGGCGAATCCTTGAGCCGGGAGAGGTGGTGCAGGCTTCAATGAGGCCGCGATTCAGTGATCGCGGAAGGGCAAGCAAATCTAAGAGGGTTAATTTTACAAAGGAGCTTCAATGAGGCCGCGATTCAGTGATCGCGGAAGGAGGTCAAATCGGCGGCCTGCCCATTCTCCTTTGGTGCTTCAATGAGGCCGCGATTCAGTGATCGCGGAAGGGATCCATCACAGCCGGCGCCCCGCGCTCGGAGACCTTGCTTCAATGAGGCCGCGATTCAGTGATCGCGGAAGGCGCAAAGATCGACGTCAACGAGTCCGAAGGGTATGCACCGCTTCAATGAGGCCGCGATTCAGTGATCGCGGAAGGCTGGCCCTCCAGCCCCCTTCGCCCATCGGTGCTGGGTGCTTCAATGAGGCCGCGATTCAGTGATCGCGGAAAGTTACCCCGGACCTGAAGCCAGACCTGATCCCGGACCTGCTTCAATGAGGCCGCGATTCAGTGATCGCGGAAGGCACCCCACCACCCACAAATTTGGCAGATTCGGGAAGCAGCTTCAATGAGGCCGCGATTCAGTGATCGAGGAAGGTTCTACCTAAACAGAAGTTTCGTTGGTCCCGATCGTAGGGTTCGCAGGAAATGGAGAGCCCCACTTGCGAGAAATACAACCGTTTTGTCAATGAGCTTTTGGTAGGACTAGGCGGAATGAGCAAAGTGGATGGAAACTGGTCCTAGTGATCGCAATGGCTCAAAATCGACGCTGCGCGGCGATCCTTCGCGCAAATTGGATCATTGCATTCCATCTTCCTCGGAGTCGGATTCAGCCTCGCCCTCCGTTAGATTCAGCTCCGTGTCAGCGCCGCTCCAATCCATGGACGGCATCGAAGGTACCCCAAGTCCCGCCATCAGCCCCAAACCACAAAACCGACCGGAACCGATCGCCAGGGGACCACGCACCCAGACCGGATTCTTTGCATCGCTGCCGTCGTGGAAATCCAGTCTCAAATGGATGGCGCTGTTAGGTAGTAGATGGTCGGGCCGAATGAATCCCGGCATCCCCTGTGCCCTTGGCTTCGATACGGAGGATACGCCACGTGGAAACATCGACGAATTAGACCACTCGAAGTCGCATGGCTGTTCCACTCCGGCTTGTTTCAGTGCTTTGCGAATCAGTTTCTCCCGCTTCGATCGCATGTGATCATCGTGCCCAGGTAACAGAACCGGCGTTATCGACGCCCAACTGGAACTTGCCTGGACGTAACGGCGGATGATCGGATCGGAGCGAAGCGATACCAAAATCGGCGGCGCTAGTCCTCCAAGTTCATCTCCTTCTGCCTTTAGCGTTTTTCCATGTAACCGCTGAGCCAGCATGTCGAGCCATTTGGTGGCATGGGATGGCGCTGCGACCATTAACCGCCGCACTCCAGAATCAGCGAATTTTCCAATCGATGGCAAAGGTAGGTAGTAAAAACGTCCCTGCGGCATATCCGGCCGCAGGTGCCCGGCGACGAAGCGTTCTACCCATTGTGGGTCGACGCCCTCCGGCGGTAACTTCCCAAACTCCTCAATCGCCAAATGACGAAGCATTCCAGCGAGATGAACCAAACGATTGGCAGGGTAACGGAATCGCGAACCGTCCCAGTTCCTCAGTTCAAAGGCACGATAACAGAGATCGGTCCCGTCGGTTCCGGATCGGTAATAGACATGGCGATACTCTGTCAGCGGGCTCACTGGTTCGAAGACCGTTCCCTGAATGCGATTCAAGAACTGCCCATGTTTGCGTCCCAAATCCGACACCGTGGCCAAAGTGGGGACGCGCAACTGCAGAACCCCCAAGCTACCAGGAATCCACTTTTCTACCGCACCTTCGGAATCCCAGCGGCCATCAACTAATTCCACCTGAGCGACGACGGCATCGACACCCCAGCCGAGGTGAGTTACACCTCGAGAGATCCTTTTCAAGTCGTCGACGCAATGCCGAATGAATTCTGTTTCGCCTTCCAGCGAGAAGAGAAAATGCAGGCTGTTGGTAAAGAGATGAAAAGGACGTACATCTTTTTCCGGACGTTTTCTTGCGAAACTGACGTCACTGCCTCTCGCCCATCCGCTGATGACCTTGTCGCCTGCATTGTTCGGAACATACATCCGGTAGCTGGATTTGCTGGGACGTCCGCGCGGTGCATAGATCGTTGGTGGTGCCAGCCCAGCCATCCACTGCAAGGTTGGTAACGATTTCTTGAGACCCTCGCGTTCATTGTGCACTCCGGCCGCGGCAGCAACAAACGACTGCAGCAAACGGAGTGGCGAAGGGGGCCACTCGGGTTCACCGCGTTCCCCCCGTGCGTGGGAATATGGGGTCAAGTAACGGATGGAGATCTTGAGCTGAGTTGGCATGCTTGCGATCCTGTGGCAGATGGTTTGCTACTTCTTCGCAGCCTTGCCTTTTTTCTCTTTTTCATCGGCCTTGACATCCTTCGACGCCAATTCTTTCTGGAACTGAACAGTTCGGTCGGCACCCACCCCGAAACCCTTTGCTGCAAGACCTGCGTAGGCAATCATCGCATCATGGGAAAGATCGATCGTTGTTCGGTTTCCGTCGACACCGACGACAACACATTCGTGCGAGGCATTGGGGTCACGAACCAGCGTACAGCCTTGCCTTAAGTAACTTTGTGGTGGGGCTGTAAAAGCCACTAGCGATAATCCCAGAATGTAGCGGCGAAGCGTCAGCGTTTGGTCTGGGTCCGCATAGACATGGAGGTGCCTAAGCGCTGCCAATTGTAGGGTTGCGTCTCTCCGGATCTCGCCATGCACCAGTACACCGCCTGGGGCCTGTGAAGCTGGGTTGTGAACAAAGCCACGTTTGGCGAGTGGACTTTTATTGTCCCCTTCTGCTTTGGTTTTCTCTTCATCGGTGAATACTTCGAGTGCTGAATAATCTAGGGGTGGGATGTAGACTGCACTTCGAGTCAATTCATGAACGTCGAACGCCCTAATGGTTGATGCGACGATCCTGGGGAGTTTTGCCTGCGTTGCGCGGGAGTCCCAAACTCCAAAAACAAGGCTGGTAGGCGCTAGTTTCGCAATTGGCTGGCAATTGCCCTTTAATACGGAACGGAAGGCTGCATCGATCTCCGGCTGCAATTCGCAGCAACGAAACAATGCATCCCCTGCGCGATGCCCCGCCTCAAAAATACTTACTTCACGATCTCCTGCCTCAACGACGATCTGCGGCACCAATTGCCGATACTTCTCCATCCGGAAGATGGGTTCGATCCGATTCGCCTGACTTCCCACCGAATCGATCAGGCAGATTTTCTTATTTGTCGAGGGATCGATATCGATGTTGTAGCCACCTTTAAAGGTGCCTCCCGCCGCGTACGTGGAAGGGAAGACGACACCTCCGGGTCCCTCCACTGGCATAAGGAACTCCCTGATGACGATTGCTGCCGGGCCATCATCCGCGAGAAGAAAATCGTAATCGGCGATCTTGACCATAGGATCATTCTCCATTTCTTACCAGGGAAGCGGCGCGAAAAGACTTGTGTTTTCGTTGGCCTGTTCGAAACCAGTTTTCAAACTCGTAGCACCGACCGCTCGGTAACTCGGTAGCATTGCACGCTAACGCTAGCAGTAAGGTGCTTGGCATCAGATGGTGCCACGTGAAATAGCGATAGATGCGGCTAACTGGCGTGGACGCAGGCCGAGCGGTCTGAAGTCCTATAAGGCAAAGCAGTTCGACAGCCGGGTGTGCGATGCTGGCGAAATCTGCGTCATCTGTTGAAAATCCGACGTCTCGCGCGTGCGCATTGGGCGCACGCCGTGAATCGAAATAGTACGGTTCTTTTTTCTTGGAAGGATCATCTGGATTCCTCACAACGATCCCGCGATTCAGGGTATCTGCGTTGTGGAATTCTTCGGAACGCAGCGATGTTTGGAGTGCTACAGCGATTTCGAAGCTACACATCTTACCTGCCCAGACTTTGAAGTCGCGTGCTCCCGTTTGATCATTGACCCACCAATCGATATCCAGTGGACGGAATGGCGCACCAATTCTTATCGGGGTCGACGTCACATCATCCGGGTCGATAGGTTCCAGTTTGGCGTTGGCGATGGCAGTCATCAATTCCGCGCGCGTTCCTGGCATTTTCAGTAGGAAGGCACGATCCGTCTTGTCGAATCTCCCTTCCACTCCAGTCCACAAGCGGCTGGCAAGTTCCAGCAGGGCGCAGCAGGCAAAGAATTGGCCTGGGTTCAGTGGGTCGACTTCGAAGTCAACTAGTTCGCGATCGGTCATGGCGAGTTCTCCGGCGATTTCACACGGATGGTGGGGTTCGCGCTGGCAGACCAGTCGGCTGTGCGTAAAAGGGATTCAATGTACGCCAGCCCCCAACGCCCGAACTTTGCTTGCAGGGTTGCGAATCGATGAGGTGTCGCACACAAGTGAATATTGGTCACCTCGGCTGGGGTCTGGGGATCGAACGCTTCGTCGCTCGCGAAGTGCGGCCTGCCGCGCCCGTGATGCGCGGCGATTAAGTGGAGCACCAGCGATTGGGATTCACCGTCCAATTGCTGGATCTCTTTCATGTTCGCTGCGTCGATCATCGATGCCAATTCATGTCGGTAGCGTTCCTGGATTCGGATTCCTTTCACGCCCGACTTGGCTAGAAGGACACGAGGAAACTCGTTGTTGCCAAGCGATCTCTGGAATACCTCTCGATTTTTTCCTAAATCGTGGAACTTCGCAGCCAATTGAACGACTGTGGCCAGTTGTGGCGGCAATCCCAATCGACGCGATAAACCCTCCGCCTGTGCAATCACATCACTGACATGGTCATCCAGCAGCACCGGTTTTTCTGCGGTTCTGCCAGCTTCACCAACAACGTCGGCATACCAGCACCAAAGCGAATCGTCGCTATCATTCAGTTCAATGATGCGAATCAATCTCCTCTGCTTTAGTATGGGTGGTGTCTGATCGCCAGAAACGACGATGCGGCATCTACCGGGTTGCTCTCCTCCGCACGACTGATCGAGGACGGGCGGTTCCGACGAACCATCGAGCAACCCATCCCGCAAGCCACCGATGGACGGTGGCAAAAGAACCAACATGTTTTCTAGGGCACTGATTCGGCGTTTGCGTTGGGGACCTTTTTCACCCAGTCCAGTGATTTGTGCGAGTGTCTGAAATCGGATCTGATCGTACTCGTCTACCAGCCAAGCAATGGTATCGGGCGCTTTGCGTGCAAGACTTTCCAACTCATTGAAGACTCTCTCCGTTTGGTCGGTGAGGACTTCTCGTGGGTGAATAGGAAAGTCGTTCAAGAGTTGTTGGCAGTCTTCGGGTTCCCACTGATCGATCGCCAGTCGTTCGACCTCTTCACGCCACGCGACTTGCGTCATCGGTGGTGTGTACTCTTGGTCGCCGTGCAGATACTTCTCCAGGTCTGGACGGCCCGGCATCTTTCTTCGAATCGAAGTCATAGCCCAGGCGTCAAGAAGACTTTCCGTAATCGGCAGATATTTGGGCTCAGGTGCAAAAGCTCGGAGTCGTTCTTCTTCATCCAAACGACCGATTGCGATCGGGCTAACATCCGATCCCATTTGCTTAAGTAGCGCGAGCGTCGCGCTTCGAGCCGCCGTTCGGGGGTCGTCGACCTCTTTGTCCTTTTTCTTCTCAAGAGAATCGATGCCATAGAAGACCTCGATGTCGGCGGCGTACTCCCCGTATCGGTTTACTCGCCCGAACCTCTGTGCCATGCTGTCGAAAGTAGAGAGGTCGCTGAATAAATGATCTGCAGAGATATCGACTCCCACTTCACCGGCCGAAGTACAGACGAGAACAACACTTCGTGACTCAGGCTGCGGTTGTTGGCCGGGTCGAAATCTTGCGAATACAGGGTCTGCGGTGACAAATAAGTCCCTTTCATGCCCGCGCATGGTGCCTGTGAGTGGCCGCACTTCCTCGGGCCCGTATCCTGATTTTCCCTGACAAATTTTCTCGCAAATCTTTTTCACCGTGTCAGGACTTTGCACAAAAGCGATCAGTCCTTCCCCACGATCCCTTTTGGCCAACAATCGATCGGCGATGGCGGAAGCGACCTCTTTTTCTGTCGCGAGTTCTTGAACAGTCATTTGTTTTGAAGCAGAGAGCCTTTGCCATGCGATTTGCTCTGGCGAGTTGGTCGGACTTGAATCTGGGGGTGGCGATAGTTCTTCTGCTGTCAGTTGGAAGATGGAAGAAGGTGCTTGATCGGCGGCAGTGAAACCGGCGCGTGCTGTTGCGGAGAGTGCCGTAATTCTCAGTGGCGACCATGGGAGTTGGCTGCGATTTGCGTCGGTTCGCTGAACTTGGGCAACGATTTCAAGCAATCGCTGGAAAGCCGGTTCAAGATGGGCTTCATCGTGGATCAGCCACGCATCTTGCCCTAAGTAGGCTGCATGCAATGGCCTCGCTCGAAAACCAATCCGATAGCCGCCGAAGAGCAAACGGGAGCCGATCATGTCCACTGTGCCACAGATAATCGATGGGCGACTGGGATCGATCATCCATTCCTGGTTGTCCGCAAACTGCCCTCGTAGCGTCGAAATGGCTAAGCTCGGGAGGCCCAGGACACCACACTTCTGGCGGAGTCGTTCCGCTTCTGAGGTAGTTTGATCGACGACAGTCCTCCGGTTGACGACGTACACCAAGCGATTTGGTACGGAGAGACCGCGGGCTTTCGCAATCAACCAAATGGCGAGCAAAGAGGTCTTTCCCAGTCCAGTTGGAATGACACAGCGAGTCGGTATCTGACCGTGCTCAAGGGAGCGAAAGAAACGAACCTGCCAGGAGAACGGTTGTCGATCGGTCAGGTTCATGAAGTCTTGTTCAAAATTGATCAAGGCAGCAAGTCCTGTGGCAAATGGCGGAACCGGCGAACTGGGCGAACCTGATGCTTTCTCAACTGGGAAATCGCGGGATGTGATGAGTGCGATTCGGACGGCCGCTTCCGTCACTTCTCAAATCGCGACGGGGTAACGGCAACTGCATCTTCGGCGACCCAAAACTGTGACACGCCAAAGGCTGATGTCGCGGATCCTTGCTAGCGCTTGGCAACGAAAAGCAGTGACTTGACCACAGGGATTAGGTACGGCACCCGAATATCGAGCCACAAGAACAGTTTGTCAACAAGGTTTACAAAACAAAATGAATTGTTCGTGGTGGTGAATCGCTTTGGTCCCGTCCTAGGTAAGATTACCAGAGCAATTTCAGGACATTCTAATGAAAATTAGAATGTTTGAGGCCCCTAAATCGACCCCCAAGGGGGCGAGTGTGTTTCGACGCTGTAGCTACGGATGCTGTACTAAAGCGATGACTCAGATGCGGCCCTTCTGCCAGGAAATCGAGATGCCGCCTAGCCTACGAAGAGGTATCCAAGGCGTCCTTCTGGTACAGATGCACCCATCCATTTCCGAAGCGCGGGTATTTCAGGATTGGTGGGGGAACCGCTATCGTTCCTATTCCGAAGGCAATTCTTGAGTTGCCATTTCGTCGCTTGCGGTTTCGTCGCTGGGCAGCTCGAAGGAGCTGGTGGTTTTGACGATGGCGAGGTCGTCGGGGAAGGTGTGCAGTCCATAAACCACCGCACGACGACTGCGAAGATCGACATGCAACAGACTGGCCGCTCCTATCGAGACCCGGCCACTCGATTCAAACAAATGGAGCAAATCCGACTCTTGCCGCTTCTGCCGAAACTCCTTGTGAATCATCGCAAACAGCTCGGCAGGAAGCACCTCCCGCTGGTAGGTCGTCTGGTAGATGACCCCACGCGGTGCATCGGTGCGGAAGCTATGGGGATCCCCGATGAGTCCTCGATGCATCAGGCGTCGCGTGGGCAGGGGCTGGTGTGCCGAGCTGGCGACTTCACAAAGCGTCAGCGTCTTGTAGTAGAACTGAATCCGATGCCCTTCGTGGGTGATGTCGACCTCGACCCGATAGTCGTTGCGATCGAACACTCCGGTCTGGACCACCTGGAACAGCTCCGGGTGCAAGGCACGCGAAAAGCAGTGGAGTGCGATCGCCATCGCTCGCGGTCGAATCGTCAGCACAACACCACTCCCCCCAATTCGCTCGATCCTACCAATCGCCATGGCGACGAAGTCGATCGATCCTGCATCAGCCATCGAATCCAATCCAGCGGCCCATGCGCCGGGAGCTGTCGGTCAGCGGATCCTCGTGAGCGACTGATTATACCCGGTGCGATTGCACACCACCAAGAGCATCTTTCCGGCTTCCTGGTTCTGGAGTTCCTCCTGAAAAATCGCTCCTGAATTGCCGCCAAATTGTCGGCTGTTTCTTTGAATCCGATGCGGCTCAGGGTAGACTCAAATCTTGAAGTTGGAGGTTCGTTCCATGGGACGAACGTATCGGTGGCGGATGGGGGCTTCCTGGATCGGCAATCAAGGATGCCCTGACCGGCTTTTCTCACTGATGCGAAGGAAGTTCCTGGTGAACCCAAAGCGAATCGACGGCCGTTGCTCTCTTCTCTCCCGCGGTCTCCGTCACTCGCCCTCCAACCACCAGGAAGAGGCTCGATCTTTTTGCGCATGCAGATCGAGTTGAACGCGGGAGCCTAGATGACTCATGCATATCGCGATGGTCTCCAGTGAAGCGGTCCCCTATGCCAAGACGGGTGGCCTTGCGGATGTCTGCGGCGCGCTGCCCGTCCAGTTCGCTCGCTCTGGTCATCGCTGCACACTCTACCTTCCCGCCTATCGATCGTTGCTGGAACAGCATGGCGGAAGGGTAGTCGACACAGGACGCCAAGTCACCGTTTCCATGCTCGGTTGGGAGTCGAAGGTTTCGATTCTTTCCTTACCCACCGGCGTCGATGGCTATGAAGTGCGGCTAATCCACCACCCCGAGTCGTTCGACAGGCCTGAACTGTATGGGGATCGGTGGGGGGCTTATGGAGACAATTGCGAGCGGTTTTGTCTATTTGGGCGAGCGGTGCTGGAGGCACTGGTGGCGGAGTTCGGGTCGGTCGATCTGGTCCATTGCCATGACTGGCAGGCCGGGCTGATCCCCGCATGGCTTGCAACGGGAGCGTACCGATATCCTTCCCTCCGTACCGCTGCATCGGTGACTACGATTCACAACCTGGCCTATCAGGGTCGCTTTCCCAAGTCACTTTATGGATTCACGGGGCTGGGCGAGGAGCGTTTCAATCTGCATGAGTTGGAATTCTTCGGCGACTTTTCTCTGCTGAAGGGGGGAATTGTCTATGCCGATGCGATCACCACCGTCTCCCCGACGTATGCCAAGGAGATTCAGACTGCCGAGCATGGGTGCGGACTGGAAGGGGTGCTGCAATCACGGCAGCATCTGCTGCATGGCATCGTCAATGGAGTCGATCTGGCGATCTGGAACCCGGCCACCGACCCGCATCTAGCGCGCCGTTACTCGGTCGACGATTTTCATGCCGGTAAAGGGGAGAACAAGCGAGCTTTGCAGGAGCGGATGGGGCTGCCTGTGCGGCCGGAAGTGCCGTTGGTTGGGATTGTCAGTCGATTGGCCGAGCAGAAAGGATGGGATATTCTGCTGCCGGTGCTGGGGGATTGGCTGTCGCGAACCGACGTGCAGTGGGTGATCGTCGGGACGGGAGAGGCGCGCTACCATGAGGCGCTGGAGCAATTGTCGCGATCGCACCCCCAAAAGCTTGGGCTTCGCCTGGGGCACGACGAATCGCTATCGCACTGGGTGGAAGCGGGTTGCGATCTGTTTCTGATGCCCAGTCGCTACGAACCATGCGGGCTCAATCAACTCTACAGCCAGCTGTACGGCGCCGTACCTGTAGTCCACGCTACAGGTGGCTTGGTCGATACGGTGGTGCCTTACGTGCCGCACGATGCGACACAATCGCGCGCCACAGGATTTCATTTTCATCCTTACTCCAGCGGTCCATTGCATCAGGCGCTTGATCTAGCCATCACGATTCTGACCCAGGATCGCGGTCGCTGGGATCAACTGGTGATCAACGGCATGAAGCAGGATTTTTCCTGGGCCGCCAGTGCGGCTGGGTATCTCCATCTGTTTTCGGAAGTGGTCGCGCGCAAGCAGTCGGGAGCGGAGGCATGGCTGGGATGAGTGAGTCGCGGTACGACTGGCTGAACGATCGGTGGGTGTTCTTTGCCCCTCAGCGGGCCGAGCGGCCGATCGAGCTTGCAGCCGACAGCACGGCCCATGCGCAACCCCATGGTTGCCCTTTTTGTATCGGGCAGGAATGGCAGACCCCCAATCCCCTTCTGCAGATCGCCGCCCCGAAGCCCGATCGCCATGAACCGTGGCAGGTGCGCGTGGTGCCCAATCGCTTTCCCGCGATCGATCGCTCCGAACAGGATCACGCGTGCCAGTCGAACGCGACCGACAAGGCACCGCAACTTTCCGCCAGCCCTTTTTTCAACCGCCAATCGATGGGTGGTCATCATGAGGTGGTGATCGAGAGCCCACAGCATCTGACCAGTTGGAATCAACTGTCGGTGGCTCAGTTGGATCGGGTGCTACTGGCGTTCCAGCAGCGCGTCGCGGCGCTCCGCCAGTCACCGAGGGTACGCTACCTATCGATCTTCAAGAACTCCGGTTGCGATGCGGGGGCTTCTTTGGCGCACGTCCATAGCCAAGTGATTGCCACTCCGGTGCAGCCCCCTGCCTGGGAGCAGATGCTGGGGAGGTGCTACGAGTTTTTCCGGGCTCAGGGGGTTGGATACTTTCAGCGATGGATCACCGAGGAACGGGGGCAACAGCAGCGAGTCGTTCTGGATGACCGGCAGTTTTTCGTCCATTGCCCCTTCGCCAGCCCGCATCCCTATCAGTTGATGATCCAGCCTCATGCCGCAACCCCCTTCGAATCTCTCGGAGCTTCCACTCGATCGTCGCTTGCCAAGCTGCTGAAATCGGCCGCCACCAGCCTGCAATGTTTTCTCCCCGATGCCTCCTACAACGTGCTGATTCATCTCCCGACAGACACACCCTCGACCGACTGGGCTTCGCCCTGGTGGATCGAATGGACGCCCCGCATCTCGAAGATCGCCGGCTTTGAGCTGGCGTCCCAGTGCGCCATCAATCCGATCTTCCCGGAAGTGGCGGCTGAAACCTGGAGGAAACACTGGCCGCAAGCAGATGCGGAATCGATTCGGCTTGATCTTGCCAACAGCGATCCCCATTCCCTGCAAACTACGACCCAGGTTGCTTCGACTGCGGGTGACTTCAGCAGTTCCCGTTGCGATGGGGCGGTCGGTAGCCATTCCAGTTCGGTCAGGAAATAGTGGTTCATTCGACAACTTTGTGGGTCCGTAGGTCACCATGGAGCGAAAAGAAACGGATCGCGACGAATCGCATCTCGCGGAGACACATAGCCACAGAGAGAGAATGGACCGATGGACTTTTTAAAAAATGTCGGTGTCATTGTGACGCCGTGAGATGACGCGGCCGGGTGCGCGGCTGACGCTGCCCTTTTTGTGGTCGATACGGCAATTCTGTGTGGCTTATCCGTCGGCCGACCGGAAATGGAGGGATGGAGTTGTCGGGGCAAGGGCTTCGGATAAAAGGCTTGTGATGGACTTCATCCTCCCTGAGGGTTGGTGACTGGGTGCTGTGGCCACCGGCATTTTTTCAGTCGCGGAAGTGAAGCGATCGCAACCCACGATCAAGCCAGATGGGCAAAAATAGTTTGGTGGCTCTCTTCTGTCGGTCGATTGAGACGCGATAATGGGGCTTGTCTGGATTCGAACAGTTTCTTCCTGTCGCATGCTTTTCCAACTTCCTATCGAACTGTCCGGGTCGATGGCCCATGGCGCCTGATGCCCAGAGGAAATCACGCGGATGATTCGAAAAAAGCGTCCAAGACGGATGGAGTTCTGGTCGGCGGGAACTCTTCTGGCGATCAGCGGCATCACGCTGACGCAGTGGAAGTATCTCCATGCGATTCCCCATCCCCTTCCGCAGCCTCCGATCGAATCGCCGTTGGCGGACGGATCTGTGGAGGGATCTGCAGAGCGGCCAACTGCAACGCCGAAAGCGCCGCAGCGATTGAAGGCCAAGCATCTGCCCCAGCCAATCGAAGTGGCCGACCAAGTGATTTCTGGTGGCTTGCCAGAGGGGCCGGAAGCCTTCGCAGAACTACAGGCTCTCGGAGTGCGCACGATCCTATCGGTCGACGGTGCCACGCCTCAGGTGGACCTGGCCCGAAAGTACGGCATGCGCTACGTGCATCTTCCGCACGGATACGATGGGATCGCACCGGAACTGGTAGCAAGGTTAGCGCAGGCGCTGCGGGATCTGCCTGGGCCGATCTACATTCACTGCCATCATGGCAAGCACCGAAGTCCCGCAGCGGCAGCGGTTGCCTGCATCGGAGCCGGCAGGATCTCCATCGAGACGGGGCGGGAGGTTCTGAGGCTAGCGGGCACCAATCCCAAGTATGTTGGGCTTTTTCAGGCGGTGGAGTCGGCGGTGGCGTTGCCGGCTACGGAACAAGTGGGCAGAGCGGAAGATTATCCCGAGATCGCCGAGCTGCCGTGGATGGCTCGCGCGATGGTCTCCATCGACGCCCAGATCGAATCCTTGCGGCCGTGGATCGAGTCGACTCGTGACGACGAAGTGGAAAATTTGGTTGATGGCTCGAAGCTGCGCGACCAATTGGATCAGGTCAGTCGGGCGGCGTTGCTTTTGCGGGAAGAATACAAAGAGATGCGGAGGCGTCCTTGGGAAGTCGACGGCGACGCCGAACGATTCCAGCAGCTGATGCTGCAATCCGAGCAGGCGGCGGAAGAGATCGAAACGCTGCTGGATCAACCGGGGCCTTGGACCTCATCGCGAAGGCAGTCCCTGCAAGCCCCCTGGGGGCGACTGATGCAAGGATGCAAGGACTGCCATGAAGGGTATCGCGATCGCGCTGCAGGCAAGTTGCCTCGCACGAAGTGAGCGACTTTTCTTTTCTTACTTGAAGATCGCCGGAGCGCGCATCTTGGTGTGGATCTCGTTGCACACTTCAGGACTCAGACGAAGCCCATGCGCTAGATCGCGCAGGTAGTTGGCTTCTGCCTGATTATCCAGTGTGATCGCCGAAAGCGACACCATGTAGACCTGCTCTTCCATCCCCAGGGGAACGTCCCATGCGAACTGGCGCACATCGAGTGGCTGTTCCAGTTCGGCCTGGATGAACTGAACGGCCTGCTGGGAAGCACCGCCGACCTGCTGCAGAATCGCCTGCTGTTCATCGCGACTGATTTCTCCATCGGCCTTGGCGGCGTTGAGCATCGCGCGGATCAGGATCAGCGCCTGCTGCTGGCGGACCGCATCGGAGACCGGTGGCTTGGGAGGCTGAGGGAACGGGTCGGGACGCTTGGCCGGTGGCACGGGGGCCGCTGGCTTTTGGGGAGGCGTTGGCCAGGGGAAGCCAGTCGATCCGCCCGCATTGCCGGTGGGGGCGGCTCCGCCGGAACGGGGCTGGTTGCCCTTGGAAACATTCAGCAGATCTTCCAAGTCGCGAGCGGCCGACGCGATGTCGGGTTCACCCGACCGGCGTCCGGCGCTGGGTGCCTGCTGGCCCCGGGAGCCGGCGAAGATGTCGGACAGCGATCCGCCACCACCACCACCACCACCACCACCACTAGATCCACCACCTGCACCGCCTAGTGTCTTGCCAAGAATCTGTCCCAAGATGTCGATTGGATCCATCGAACTTACCCTTCCTGCAAGGAGAGAAACATATCGTTTACGCCGATGGGACGATTGGAGGCATGCCGATCAGAACCCAACGGACCGAACGGCGGTATTGTATCGCAGGCAAACGAATCCTGGGTGGATTGGTCGCGTCGAATTCATAGGCTCTTCGCCAACCTATCGGAAGTTACCCAAAGAAAAGCGGTTTTTCTCATCTACTCCAGCTGGCCAAACAGCTGGTCGACGGCCCGCTCAAAGGGCTCTTGCCACCCCAGGGCCAGCAGGCAATCGCTGTCCTCCTGGGCGCCGCCTCGATTGGACAGCTGGCGGTCGGTGGGGGCATAGTAGATGTAGCCGTTGGTGTATCCCAGAAGATAGGAGGCGGGGCTTCCCTGCCGCTGTTTGGCTGCTAGCCCCAGTTCCACCGTCAGCTCGCCGGGGAAAGTCACCATCCGCCACGGTCCGATACCGACTCCCATCAGTTCTACCGGGATGGTACGGGAGTTGGCTTCCAGGTTCTCCCCATGATGCATTTTCAGGAGGGCCAAATTGGTCTGCACGCGCGTCAGTCGTTCCATCGCATCGATGTTGGCTTGATAGCGTTCCAACTGCTGGCGTTGCCACTGATCCAGGTTGGCAAAGTCGTCGATCGCCAGTTCCTGATCGCGTAGGTACCTGCCTTTGTCGGCTGAAGGGAATTCGGGATTCAATCGATGCTTCAGCAAGGTTTGAAGAAAGCTTTTGAAGTTCATCGAACCCGGCTGGATCGATCCCATCAGTCGGTCCCGCTCTTCCTCCAGCAGCGTGATGGTGGGCGCCAGGTCGGCTCGCGGCAGTTCCATCGGCACCTGAATCCAGCGCAGCTTGGGGTCGCCTTCTACGACAGTTGCCTTCCAGGTAGCTCGCAGCGTCGTCTGCGCCAACTGCAACGCAAGCAGTTCGGCGTGCCGCGGTAGCGAAACATCCTTGTAGAGCACCGGGTTGATGTCTCCTGCACAGCCCTGCAGAAAGAAAGCCATCGTATGGCCCCCAGATAGCTCCTCGATCGCCGTTGATGCCATGCCGGTTAGGTCGGCGGTATTGGCACCCGAGGGAACACCTTGGATCGGATGGATGGCGAAGGTGTAGAGAATCGCCAGGGGCCGACCATCGGCGCGATCCAGACGCAGCACACCGACTTCTGGATCGATGGGACCGGCAGCAGCGATGGCAGCATCCGACTCCAGCGGATAGGCATGCCGCACATCGACTTGGCGGCCATCGTGAGTCGTCAGGCGTCGATTCTCCGAGATGCGTCGTTCTTCGCCTTTGCCGATGGCGATGGAGACCGGTTCCAGTTGTTCGATCCCCTGCCGAACGGCGTCGACGGTTTTGTCCAGCACATCGGCGCTGCAGATCCCATGGCAATGGCTGGTGTTGACTAGAAGATGCTGGGGTGCGATCCCGCAGGAGTCCGCAAGCCGCTTCCTGAGGTCGGCAAGAAAGTTTTTGGGGAGTGGCCCAATTCGTTCCAGCGCCACCACATCCAGTGTCACGATGGCGTGTCGCTGGCCGTCCTGTTCCAGCACCAGTGCTTTGGCATAGAGCGGATCATTGGCGGGACCGGCCTGTTGTCCGGTGATATCGGATCGCCCGCACCCCGCCCGCAAGCTACCGGCGGATGCAGACGGCATTCTCGCGATCGAAACGCAAGCCAGTAGAAGGATCCAGGCCAGAAAAGCTGGTTGGCAAAAACCGTCGCAGAGGTGTGTTCGGTGCAAGATCTTCTCCCGCGGAAGGTACCCCAGAGGCTGTCCGATCCAGCCATCATCGTAACCATCTGGCCAACCCCAGCGGGAGGGAGTTTTCCCCACTCTGAGGGAAGGTAATCACGTGCTGTGTCGACCCTCCGGGCCTGGAGTCATTTGCGAGGCAACTCGATTGCAGCACCACACCGGGTGTTTACCCAAAGCACCAGCCCCGGAGGGGCGGCAGCACCTTTTGCCGGGGCCGACAGGCCCCGGGGGGAGTAAGGAGTAGAAGAACTCATCCTTTCTCACCGGTGGCTGTCGCCACCGGCATTTCTTGTGGCGGCCCTGCGGGCCTGGAGTAAGTTGCGAGG
>JBEISR010000019.1:0-90792 GCA_040375295.1 Planctomycetaceae bacterium | reverse complement strand
GATGTCGCTGGTAGCTAGTTGCAAGCTGAATCAGGTGGAGCCTTGGGCTTACCTGCGCGATTGTTTTGAGAAGCTGGCTGGGCGATCCCGCGGTGACTCTCTGGACGACTTGCTGCCTGACCGGTGGCTGAGGGACCACCCGAATCACCGGTGGTCGATTGGTTCGCTACGTCAGAAGGAGCGGGCGACTTGAGCCTCTAGCTCGTCGTCCAGGACTCCCATCGCCCCATCCTGATCCCCTGCAGCGGTCATCCCGCCAGGGTGTAGTTGGGCGTGCGCATACATTGCATGCGTATCTCTCGGGCGCTTTCGACGCGAAAAAGCTAGAGATTCCTATCGTAGATTCGATAGGTTTTGGCCAACTTCGCTCCGCCTCGCTCTAAACTACCGCGCGATAGATGGTTGCTCTCCAGCACCCAGGAAAACTCCGCTTCTTTGATTCCTCGAGCCAAGCAATCGGGCCGCATCCGCTCAAGCAGCAGTAGCCCAAGCCCCCAACGCTGCCACTCCGGCAGGACGTAGGTGCACATCATTCTGGCGCGATGCAGCTTCTTTCGCCCTAAAAGCAAGTGCAGGAAACCGAAAGGAAACAACCGTCCCTGAATCTTTTTGATCCTAGGGTTGTAATCCAGCAGACCAAGCCCTGCTCCCACTGGCTTACCGTCTACCTCCAGAATCGTCGTCAAATCCGGCTCGATCAACATCTTCAGCCCTTTGGCCATGAAGCGGACTTCGGCATCGGACAGCGGGACAAAGCCCCAAGTGGATTGAAGCGACTTGTTGTAGATATCGAGGAAAAGTGCGACTTCCGAGTCCAGCTTGCGCGTATCCATGCGGCGAGCAACAACATTGAATCGTCGCTGTAGCTCCTGGATGACAAAATCGAGTTTTGGATCAAGCCGATCCAGCATCGAGATATCTCCTTCGAAAGAGAAGACATCTTGCGACTTGGCAAATCCCGAATCAAGGATCAGCGATTCGTAGTAGGGGAGGTTGTGTGCCATCATGAAGGTCGGTGGGGTATCGAAGCCAGATACTAGGCAACCGATGTCATGATTGAGCGACGGGTTAACCGGGCCGCGGATGGATTCCATTCCTTGAGCCTTCAGCCACTGGAAGGCTGCATCGAACAATCCCCTCGCGACATCCCGATCGTCGATTGATTCGAAGAACCCAAAAAAACCTCGGTTTTCCGCATACCGGTCGATGTGCCCACGATTGACGATCGCGGTAATACGACCGACCGGCCGGTTCCCCTGGTAGGCGACAAAATTCGCCACCTGGTTCTGATCGTGAAATGGATGGTAACGAAACCCGACCAGTTCCATCTGATTGCCGATCAGCGGCGGCACCCAGCAAGGATCATTTCGATAGATATCCCACAGCTGGCCGATGAAGTCCTTGCGGGTCTTCCTGTCCGTCGCTGGCCGAATCTCGCATTTCGCCACGTCAATCTTCCCCGCAAGTTTCCAGGAACCGAGCCAATCGATGGAAGTCACTCTTGGGCTGGATGAATCTCACCTTGGTCACCAGCGTCTCTGGATCCACCAACTGCTCAAACGGCACATAACTGAGATCCAGCTGCCCACCGACGGAGACCATGACACCCGCAAACCGTTCTTCAATCAAGGCACGGTAAGCACCGGCACCGATCTGCGACCCAAGCATGATGTCGAAAGCATGAGGCGGGGCGCATCGCGATTCGTAGCCCAGTTGCAAAGGTGTTACTTTCCGCGAACTGCCCGTACGTTTCTTGTACTCCGCTGCCACCAGTTCCGCCAACATACGACCAATCTGAATGTTGGCGATCGAAATGTGTCCGTGGTCATCTCGAGGAATCCCCTCTAGGTTTTTGCTGGGAAGGTACTCGGCCAACCCTTCAGCGATCACGATGACGCCATAGTTGCGTCCCTGCTTCTGTCGCATCTGCATCGTCTTGACCATGCGATCGACGACACTTTCCATCACCATCACCGGCCGTTCCCTGGTCTTGCCGGTCGTCGAGTCGGTAATCTTTTCGGTTGCGCGTAGAGATCCCTGGATGTCTTCAACACTCAGCACCAAGCACGCCTCACCGGCGATCGCTGCGCCGTAGGCAAGCCACCCGGCACTGCGTCCCATCGCTTCGCAAAGGAAGTAAGCTTGCCCGGCCGATGCGTCATGATTCAGATTGCGAATCTCACTGGCCAGCGTCTCGACTGCGGTGAAGTAACCGAAGGTGAAGTCGATACCCGAATAGTCGTTATCGATCGTCTTGGGAAGATGAATAACGGGAATCTTGGATGTCCCCTCAGGAAGATGATCCTGTAGCATCATCATCTTGTTGGCGGTCTTCAGTGTATCGTCACCACCGATGCTGATCAGCGCATCGACCCCCAACGACCTCAACCCTTGGTCAACCCGACGCAAGGGTGCTGATTTTTCGGGGTCATTCAAGTGATCAGGATGCGACACCATTTTGCCGGGATTGGTGCGAGCAGTACCGATCATGATGCCCTGGGATGTGCGGGTGTGGTGCAACACATCATGGGTGATGCGAATGAAATCATCCCCCTCCCTGAGCGGCCTGTCCGGACCGAATTCCACCAACTTCGAATAGCCGTGCTTGATGCCGAGTACTTCGATGCCAGCGTTACAAAACGCAACGGCAGCAGTCGAAATCACTGCATTGGCCCCAGGAGCCGGTCCGCCCGCAAATAGTATTCCGACACGACGGATCGTGGCCGTATGCTTCCTCATCTGGATCCCTTCTCTCCCTGCAAATCCGGTTGTCCATGTCATCGCCCGAAACTCGATGAGCAACGCAAAAGCAGTGTACCATTTTGCCCATTCAGTCGCAGCGCCGATTCCCCCCATCCTCCGCCCAGACTTAGTAGCTCCAGCCAACCATTGCTCCCGCATAAACAACTCCAATTCGGACCTAGGGAGGAAACCGTACCGAATCGGTTCGACATTGGTATGATGAGGCGATCCAATCCTGTTCCTACTCCTGTGCCGTTTTGGAAACTCGAAGATCTCAGGAATGTTATGGCAGCAAAAACGGTCGAAGGTCGCCTGCTCTGCTCCAGTGCACTCACTTACGCGATACGTGGTCAAAAAGATATATTGGAAGAGCGAGACCAGGTGGAGTTCTTCCGCGGGTCAGGATGGATTGCCCCTCCCAAGGTGTTGTTCGGGGACAAAGACCAAGTCAACGCTTGCCTATTCGGCGAAAGCCAGGATGGATGGGTGGTGGCGTTTCGTGGCACCTTGCCATGGGACCCACAGAACATCCCTAATCTGATTGACTGGCTTCAAGCATTCGATGCCCAGCCGATCGAGGCCATCCACTATCCCGGACAAGTCCACTCTGGGTTTTACCAAGCTCTAGAGCCATTGGTGGAACCGGTGATGGAGCAACTGAGCGATGCGATCAGTCGCCGCAGACGCTCTCTGCTACTAACGGGCCACAGCAAAGGTGGTGCCCTCGCTTCTCTCTTTGCTTGGCGCGTGGCTCAACGCTTCCCCGACCTGGAACTTCAAGTCGTTACCTACGCTTCGGCCAAGCCGGCGAATGCAGCGTTTCAGGATACCTACAGCCGGCGGATCGATCACACCCGCTACGAGTACGGAAACGATATCGTCCCACATCTTCCTCCCTCCCAAGATGGTCTCCTCCGCGTGCTGACTTCGCTTCCGCTGATCGGCGAACGCTTCCAAGACCTGTCGCGCTACGACTACCGACCCCTGGGAAAACTCCGCTACGTCACCCACTCGGGCCGCATCATCGACGACGATCAATCGCTACGAGCCGAAAGGAGCCTGAATCTCGCGTCGGAAATCATCCGACTTCGATTCGCACAGATTGCTGCGGAGCATTCGATCCGTTGCGGCAGCGGCTTTGTGGAGGCTCTTTTGGGTGGCCTGCCCTGCTGAGGCGGAAAAGCGAACCCGGAGGAATGAACAGCTCCCGCCAGTACTGACGATCGCCAGATGGTGGTTCGCTTGCATCAAGAGGTTTCCCAAAGTCATCCCGCTTGGCAGCGATGGCTACCAAGTGCTGGTGGCTACCAAGAGCTGGTGGCTACCAAGGTCTCCGGTTTCGCCAGCAACCGTCTTTTACTCCTCATCCGCATCCTCGCGGGCGCCCTTCTCGCCTCGCTTACCACGAGGCACCTCCGGCAATTTGCGTCCTGGCTTTTTCAAGATTGGACGAAGCTCCCGAACGAAATCGTCAGCGTTCTGGAACGACTGATAGACACTTGCGAATCGGACGTAAGCCACCTGGTCTTCCACCGCCAGCAACTCCATCACCTTTTCGCCAATCAACCGGCTGGGAACTTCCAGCTCGTTCTCCTCCATGATGGCCTGCTCGACCATCTCTGCCATCAGCTGGATCTTGGTCGCCGAAATCGAACGCTTCCAGCAAGCCCGCTCCAAGCCACGGATGATCTTGTCGCGAATGAATGGCTCACGCTCCCCCGACTTCTTCACCACCAGCAACGATCCTTCCACTCGCTCAAAAGTGGTGAATCGCCGCTTGCAAAAATTGCACTGACGCCGACGTCGAATCGCTTTCCCATCGTCGACGGATCGGGAGTCGCGGACGCTGTCGTTATCGCGTTGGCAGTAGGGGCATCGCATCGAATTACCTTCTCTTCCGAATCAATCGCCGAAGTAGGATCCAACACCTAGTCCAGTGGAGATAGCAGCGGGTGGAGCCGAAGAGACCGCCGCTCTCTCCAATTCGCTCGAGCGCAGCCTGCAATCACCGGACTCCCTATTTCTGCCATTTTTTCTTTGGCGGTGGCCCGGAGCGTTCCGGTTTGGCTGCGATCAATCGATGGCTGTTAGGACCAAGAAGGTCGTCTAACCTCGCTCGAAGTTCAGGCACCACCTCCACTCGATGCTTGTTGTTTCGAATCGCAACACTGTCCCCACTAGCCAGGCGAAGCACCATCACCACCGTCTGCGTCCCTTGATAGCCCTTCAGGATGCTGTCCAATGCAGGCAGAACGGCTTCCCCATGCAACGATTCTTCGATGTCGATCCGGAGCCCTGTCGTGAAGCGATGAGCCGCCTCTTCGATCGGAATGATTTCATTGACGATCAGATTTGCTTCATCTCCACTGCGTCGATCGACTGCGCCTTTGATCAAGACCACCGACTCGGCCTTGACCATCTCCCCCTGGTCGGCAAATCCATCGGGCCAAAGAATGCAGCGCACTACTCCTTCCAAATCTTCCAAATCGAAATTGGCATACTTCGAAGGAGCCCCCGGCTTGGGGTTTCTGGTATGAGCCAGTTTGATCGCACCAATCATTCCGCCGACCATCACTTCCTCGCGGTGCTGCAGCGTCCGCAAACTTTTGGTGCTCTGGTTGGTGTAGGCCGTCAGGCTCGCTCGGTACGGCTCCAATGGATGCGACGAAAAATAAAAACCCAGCACCTCTTTCTCAAATGCCAGCTTCTCCTTCTCGGGGAACTCGGAGATTGCAGGTAGGGACTGCGTCTTTGTCGCGGCCCCATCCTCCTCCTGCTCGAAGGCGTCGAACAGATTCTTCTGTCCTATCTTTCGGTCCTTGATTTTGCTGGCCCCTGCAGATATCGCCTTATCCAGCACCGCCATCCACTGCGAACGTGCCCCACCAAGGCAGTCAAACGCTCCGGCCTTGATCAATGTTTCGATCGCGGCCCGGTTGCAGGCCGATGGATCCACCCGCTCACAAAAATCCCAGAGATCCCGAAACGGACCATTCTTGCGCCGCTCCTCCACAATCGACTCTGCAGCGGCACCACCACATCCCTTGATGGCGCTGAGTCCAAAGTAAATCTTTCCCTGATCGACGACGAACCCCACGCCGCTGTGGTTGATATTGGGTTGCAGTACCTCGATCCCCATCCGTTGGCAGTCTTCGATATGCTCAACCAGCGAATCTTTCTGCTTGAAGTTCCGCCCCGGGATATCGCCGGTTAACAGCGCCGCCATGAATTCTGTGGGATAATGTGCCTTCAGATAGGCTGTCTGGTAAGCGATCAGTGCATAGGCGGTGGAGTGGCTTTTGTTGAATCCATAACCGGCGAACTTCAGAATCATTTCCCAGAACTCTTTTGCCTCAGCCTTGCCCATTCCTTTGGCAACGGCACCCTCCAGGAATTTCTCCGCATTCTCGTCGATGATCGACTTCTTCTTTTTGCTGATCGCCTTGATGCAGGTGTATGCCTTCGCCAGCTCGATTCCACCCAACCGATTCAGAATCCGCATCACCTGCTCTTGATACACCATCACCCCATGCGTTTCCGCCAGGATCGACTCCAAAACCGGATGCGCATAGACCGCCTTCTTGCGGTTGTGCTTGACGGCTACGTAGTCCTCAACCATCCCTCCTTCCAGCGGACCCGGCCGATAGAGCGCATTGGTTGCGATGATGTCGCGAAAATGGTCAGGCTTCATCTTCTGCAGCAAATCGCGAATGCCGCCACTTTCCAACTGAAAAACCCCCTTCGTCTCCCCGCGCTGCAACAGCGCAAATGTGGCCTGATCCTCCAGCGGAAACTTCAGCGGATCGATCGTCTCGCCACGAGACTGCTGAATCAAATCGACTGCATGGGAGAGAATCGTCAGGTTGCGTAGCCCAAGGAAGTCCATCTTCAGCAAGCCAGCCGACTCGACATCCCCCATCGACCACTGGGTGATGATGTCGGTCTTTCCCGTCACACGACAAAGCGGAACGTATTCGGTCAGCGGTCGGTCGGCGATCACCACTGCTGCAGCGTGCGTGCCGACGTTGCGAGCCAATCCCTCCAGTTTCCGCGCGTAGTAGATCAGCTGCCCCACATCCTCGTCGCTCTCGGCGAGCTGCCTAAGCTCTTCGTTTTTCTCTAGAGCTTTATCGATCGTGATCTTCAGTTCGTCAGGGATCATCTCCCCGACCTGCACCACGCGCTGCAGCGGCAGCCCCAAAGCCCGGCCCACATCCTTGATTGCCGCCTTGGCAGCCATCGTGCCAAAGGTCCCGATCTGAGCCACGTTCTGCTCGCCGTACTTGTCCTTGACGTATTTGATGATCTCCGCCCGGCGTTCCTTGCAGAAATCGATATCGATATCGGGCGCTTCCTTGCGGTTTTCGTCCAAAAACCGCTCAAACAGAAGATCGTACTTGATCGGGCAGACATGGCTAAGGTACAGCCCGTAGCAGACTAACGCACCGACACCACTGCCTCTAGCCGTCGCCGGAACTCCCAGCTCCCTCGCATAGCGCACGAAGTCCCACACAATCAAAAAGTAGTTGGAAAACCCGAGTCGACTGATCACCCCAAGTTCCCGGTCCAGTCGATCCATGACGACCTGAGCCAACTGCCCCCCAGGCCGCATCTCCTCATTGCCCAAATATCTTTCATTCAGCCCCAACAGACAGAGTTCCCGCAGATAATCATCTGCCGATTTGTCACCTGGAGTTGCAAAGGAAGGAAAGTGTCGCTTCCCCAGTTCCAGGTCGATCTCCACCTGATCGGCGATCCGCTGCGAATTGCTGACCGACTCCTCAAGCCCCGAAAACAGTTCATACATCTGCTCAGGCGACTTCAGGTAATACTCCTGCACATCCATCCGCATGCGGTTCTGATCGGTCTTAAATTTCCCGGTGTTGATGCACAGCAGCAGATCTTGGGCATCGGCGTCTTCTTTTTCAACGTAGTGGGCATCGCAGGTCGCCACCATCGGTAACCCCATCTGCGTGGCGATATCGACCGCCGCCTCCAGATGCAGCTTCTGCAATTCGAAACCACTGTTCATGATTTCGATGTAGTACCGATCGCCAAACAGCCGGTGAAACCAACCTGCCACCTCCATCGCTTCGCGCCGCGCCTGAGCGTGATTCGCACCATGCACGATCGCTCGGGAGAATTCACTGGAAATACATCCACTGAGGCATATCAGCCCTTCGTGGTACTTCTCCAAAAGCTCTTTATCAATCCGCGGCTTGAAGTAGAACCCTTCCAAACTGGCATGCGAAGCAAGCTGAATCAGGTTCCGAAATCCAGTTCGATTCTTCGCCAGAAGCGTCAGGTGGAATGACGCTTCCTTGCTGCTGGACGCCTCTCGATCACGCCGCCCCTTCGGCGCCACATACGCTTCATATCCAAGAATCGGATTGATGCCGGCCTCTTTTGCTTTGGTATAGAACTCCAGCGCACCATGCAGGTTGCCATGGTCGGTCAGCGCCAACGCATTCATCCCCAAAGCCTGCGTCCGCTCCACCAATCGATCAATCGTACTGGCACCGTCCAAAAGGCTGTAATGGCTGTGGCAGTGCAAATGAACAAATCGACGATCGGTCATTGAATCCCTCCTTGCGCCAAATCGGAACCGCCAGCTCACCCCCCGGCGAAGTCCCGATTTTAACGCCCCACATCAGCGCCCGCGACGCCTGCAAAGATGGGTAGTTTGGGGCAAGAGGAGACGAGACTCGCTGTTTTCGCTCCCTCGAGAACTACTTTGTTTTGCAGTCGCTTTTCTTCATCCGCAGGGAATCCCCCGTAGAGGGTTATCCAACGGCTGGCGCCGTACCGCGAAGCGTTAGTAGCAATTCCGGCATAACACCGTTGTGTAATAGTCGGTGGCACTTCAACCACTGAACCGCGGAATTGTCGGAGGGACCTAGCAATGGCCTAAAACAATAGCTTGCTGGCCCCTTTTCCCCAAAAGTCATCTGCATGCTTTTTCCGTGCCTTCAAAATCGTTTCTTCGCTGTTCCTGCGCAACGTGGTTTGGGGCGAGCATGCCCATCGCCTTCCCCGAGCCAAGGGATTTTCTTCACGGCAATCCCCCTCTCACAAGACAAATCACTACCAGCGACGTTAGATTCAACCCCTGACTCCCGTCTCTGACGATTCGCGCTTCCCTTATCTCCCGCGAGGCTCTCCCCATGTCCCTTGCTTCCAACCGCCGCGCCTTCCTCGCAGTGACCGGAGCCTCCGCAATCACAGACTCCACGACAACTGTCGCTGCGGCTACAGCTCTCGAAACTGCCTCAGCGCCGATCCTTCATGGGCTGGTCGATTGCCAAAGCCATCTGTTTTTTCCCGAAGTCATCCAGGTCATGCGATCTCGAAAGACGGACCCCCTGGTGATCGACCAGAACGGTGTACCGATTCTGAAGATGGGTGACTGGCTTCGCAAAATCCCAGCCACCTACACCCGAGTGGAATCGAAACTGGAGGCCATGGATGCCAACGGCATCGCGATGACTCTGCTGAGCAGCAACGATCCCGGCCCCGAGTGGTTCGGCGACGACGGCCCTGAGATCGCCCGCCTCATTCACGACTCGCTGGCCAACGTGATCGCTCAGCACCCCTCTCGATTCCGTGGGCTTTGCACCCTGCCGCTGCAAGACCCGAAAGCCGCCTCGGACGAACTGGATCGGTGCGTCCAGAAGCTTCACTTCGTCGGCATACTGCTCTACTCGAACCTCGCTGGAAGCTGGTGCGATGAGCCACAATTCCATTGGCTCTTCCAGCGCGCCGAGGAACTCAACGTCCCCATCCTGCTTCACCCAGCCAAACCAATGACCACCGAACAGGTAAAAGGATATGAATTGACCAGCACGCTGGGCAACATGTTCGAAAACACCATCGCACTGGCGCGCATCATCGCCAGCGGGCTTCTAGACCGACATCCAAAGCTGAAGCTAGTCTGTCCGCATCTTGGCGGAACTCTCCCCTACATCTGCGGCCGCATGGACCACCAGATCCATGTCCTCAAACGCGGCCCTCAGAACCTGGAACGAAAACCAAGCGAGTACCTTCGTTCCATCTACATGGATATCGTCTCTCCGCTGCCGGAAGCGATGCGGTTTGCGATCGACTTTTGTGGAGTCGACAAGCTGCTCTTTTCGAGCGATCATCCATGGGTGCAGCCTCAGGAGATCCTTGAGCCATTTCACCAGTTGCAATTGCCTATCGAAGACCAAAGCCGCATCCTGCACGACAACGCAATATCGCTCTTCCGCCTCGATATGGATCCCCGAAAAACAGGAAAATGAGCCATCATTTCTCTTGTCCGGGCGACTTTGTTTCCTCCCCTCTCGGTTGGATCTCTTCCGGACTGAGCGCAACGCGAAAGCCAATGCTAAGGAACTCGAATCCGCTAAAGTCCGACCGGGTCGCAGTTCGATTAGCCGACCTCAAGTAGCCAGGGCCATAATTCCAGCTACCTCCACGGTAGACCCGATCCGTGCCTCGATTTGGCCCTCGTGGGTCAGTGACAGATTGCACCCGATGCTCGATGTACCAATCGGCCACCCACTCCCATACATTCCCGTGCATATCATGAAGCCCCAAAAGGTTTGGCTTCTTCATCCCCACCTTGTGTGTCCGTCCCTCTGAGTTAGCTTCATACCACGCGTGCTCTGCCAGCTTTCTGACTTCGTTTCCAAAACTGAAGGCGGTCTGCGTACCCGCCCTGCATCCCAACTCCCATTCCGCCTCCGTAGGCAATCGATATACCCTTCCCGCCCGCTGCTCCTCAGGCAATTCGCTTAACTTCTCACAGAAAACCCTTGCATCCTCCCAAGAAACCTGCTCGACCGGATAATCACTCGCGTTCAAACCCTCCACTCCGATACGGAACTGGCTGGGGTTCTCTCCCATCACTTTCTCATACTGAAACTGCGTGACTTCATAGACACCAAGAAAAAAATCTTTCGTAATCGTCACCTCATGCTGCGCTTCATCCAGATCGGCATCTGGATTCCCTCGAACCGATCCCATTTTGAAGGTGCCGGCGGGCACGCGGTTCAACTGCATCCCGATGCTGTTGATGATCTGCTGATCTGACTGCCCACGCAATGGTTCCCCCGTGCTGAAACCAACAAGCGTTAAAACCCAGGTCGCAAGCATGCGCGAGGTTCGTGACTTTCTCATGTTTCCTGGCGGCTCCAAGTACACTCTTGCGGTCCCAAATCACATATTGTCTGGCCAGTGCCCCGATCATCACTCGACCCCAATCCATCTCCCGTCGGATCGATCCAGCCCCGACTCCATTCTTCCATCGCTTCGACGCCCAACGGGATTGAGCTTCGTCTCGTACGATCACCTCAACGGCTTGCGCTCGTCCGAAAGCACGTCATGGATTGCGGCTTGAACCCTCCTCTCTACGCCCGGCCCCACAAAGGACCAAGCCCCCGGCTCATACCCACCTTCTTCGTACGCCTTGTCGTAGGGAATGTAGCAAGGACCGTAATCCCCGTAGCCCAACGTAAACACCATCGAATCGGGCGCTGCCTGCTGAGCAAACAGCTGGTACTCGACAAACGGCTCCCCAGGCAACAAAAGCAATTTGGCAACTCCAAAATCGATCATCGGTAGGTCCAATCCGTGCTGCGCATCGGTACAACGATTCAACCAACTCAACCCAAATGCGGCTCGCACTCTTTCCGACAGGGCGGCATCTTCGTTCCGCAGCAGCCTCTCAAAGTCCGATTGGCGAAAGCCGATTTCCTCTCTTGGAAGAAGGTTCATATTCGCCGAATGGAATCTGGCGATCTCCAACGGGGTCTTGCGAGTCGACTTCCAGGCCGATACCCAGGCTCGGTGCAGTCTCTCCGCCAATTCGATTCGGGATGCCTGCGATCCATCGTTGTACTTCCCCGCCGCCAAATTGCCGCCGCAGCCGTTGGCATAAAAATGCACCCCTCGGGAAACTTCATTTTCCATCCATCTCCTGGCTAATCCAACAAAATCGCTGGAGACCTCTCCTTTTCCATAAAAGCTCATTGGATGCGTCGCATAGACAGCCAGTGACGCGATCGGCTGCTCCTGATTCCAAAAACTTATCAGCTTCAACTTTGGATCGACGAGCCCCTCAGGAGCTTCCTGTAGCGCTGGATCCTGGCTGGCACTACCTCGAAAACGAACCACCCGGTCATCGGTCCCGAAAATTCGACGATTCGATGCAATCCGCTCCACCTCGGATTCCCCAACGCCCACATGGCTGATTTCGACCGACCGATCTGCTGCGCTTTCAACCACCTCGGACACTCGCTCCAGCACCGACTCATGCCAGGACAAATCGACCACCTTCCCTGGTTGATCGACACCTGCCAAAAGCTGCTCAGCTCTCCAATCGACCAGGGGTGCATCATGTTGATGAATGGTGCAGACAAGAACCCGATCTCGCGTTGTCCTTGCGGCTCTCGCAATTCGGGTGCGCCAGCCATCGTGTGCTTCGTTGCCGATGCCACACCAATCGACCGACACCAACACCACCGGTTCCCCCTCGCCGTATAAGATCCAGCCATAAGCCATCAGCGGATCAGCGATGCTCGTCACCGCAGACACTCCAAGACTGGCAGACAGACTGTGGCCGATCGGAGGAGTGACATCGCAAGAAAAAGCTGCCATTCGGTAGGCGCTGCACTCGCCACCAGTACCAATCCGCGTCATCGTAGAATAAAGCAGCAGGGCGGATACAGCCAAGGAAAACCATCGCATGGGTGCCGCCGAGGAAATATTCACCATGGATCCTCCCGATCCTCATCCTGGAATCGCAAGACCTTCTTCCGTCTTTCATCTCGACATAAGAACGCAGGGACCTTTTTAGGTCCGTCCGACCATGATGAACCTATCTTCGTAGTTTCCGATGATGAAAGTCTACAGAACACCACTTCGGCGCTGCTGAAGAATATCGAAATGATGATCGAAATGGCCACAAATCATCGCGCAAAGCATCCGAACATCCACATCGAATCCTGCCGCTCGTCCACGCCCAAGCCACCCTCGGGTTGGGAGATTCTCGAACAACCAGATCGAGGCAGATCGTACAGCAAGAAATTCCTCGGTAAGCTTCTTCCAGGAAATCTCTTTAGCCCCGGCATTGGCAGCAAACGCCATCTCGTCAAACGACGGCAGTTCCCCACCGCCTACCCTGGCCAACCACAATGCCCGGTACGCGAACACCCGCTCGCAGTCCGAAAGATGATTCACTACTTCGCAGAAAGTCCAGCGATAGGGAGGATGCACTGCCAAAGCTTCCTCTGCCGACACGCCATCAGACCATTTGAGAAACCGATCCGATTGCTCTTCTAGCAGTGCTACCAGGTCGCCTGTTCCTTCGATGCGCCGCAAGTACTTGGCAAAATAAGGCTCCTCCATCTGCGGTCACTCCTTCTCTCTTCATCGATCGCGTACAGATAGCTCTCGGCAATGCCCTCCAAGCATCTCGAATTTGTGCTTGAAGACTTCCGGCCAATCGACGGAAAATTCGGCTTGCTATCGAGTCGAAAATTAGAACAACCAGTTCTCGAACGTTTAGCGGTTGAGATTTTGAACAATGTCCGAAAAAAGAGCTTCGATCACCGCACGCGACTTCGAAGCCACTCCTTCCAACCTGTCCCGTCCATTGGAGATGCACCAACCCTCGTCGCCCAGGGTCTCCACCAACCATGCCTGACTGAATTCGAAGCCATCCTGAATTCCAAGGCTTTGAAGAGCCGCCGGAAGCAGCGGCCGCAACCGATTGAATTCCATCCTTTCCCCATCTCCCAACCGGTTCCAAGTACCCGCATCCACCATCTTCCTGCACCTCTCCATCCATCGGCTCAATAAGGTTGAATTATCCGGCAGGGACTCCATCTGAGCGAAAGTCAGACGCTGGATCGCAAATGATCACGAACGCGTTCCAATACCATTCCCAGCAGATTCTCCCCTAACCATTGGCAAGGATCGTAGGCCTGGGGATCATTCGCTGCCAACCCGATTCCCCAGATTTTGTCGAGCGGGCTGGCTTCCACCAATTGGCGATCGCCAGTCTGCAACAGTACCTCGCGCAGCGAGGGATTCTGGGTGAATTTCGCCATATTTCCCCGGAAGACAATGTCACAGCGATTAGCCATCCAGAGATCGTCGCGAAAGCCAGTGACCTGCTGTCCCAACTTCTTTTGCTTGCGCGGCTCCATCGCCTGAAGAATCTGCAACTCGATCTCCCGATCACCGAATAATCGCGCCTTTTCCGCCATCATAAACTGTTCGGCGCAATTGTAGAAAATGTCGTCGATGACGAACGGTGACTCAGTCCACTGACCAAATGGGTTAGGTGGCTTCCAGAACAAGACCATAGAGGGAGTGACTACCACCTCGGTCCCATCAAATTCCGTGAAAGCCTGGGGGTCAAACCGTTCGATTTTTAGCCAACGCGTCATTCATGCTCCTGAAACCTACCTTTCCGATGTCCCGATACTGTAAACAATTCGCATCAAAATAAATGGAGGTAAGACGCCAGACAACATCATCAATTGGGCACGAATCCCTCTGCGATTCGCCGAACATCAGGCAAACCAAAGAGTCATTTTTTCAGAATGAGATCCACGCCACAGCGGCTCGCAGTCGCACGGTTCGATTGCCAACGCTACGGCAACCAAGATGCCCAGAAAACACTTTTCACCTTGACATGATAAAGCAACGGCATCACATCGATACTCAATCGCAACACGCCAGTCCTCATTGGGTAGAGCGATCCGCCTAAACTTTTTCATTCCTCGTGTTCTGATTGTTGGCTCGAATCCTTAGACTGAATGTAGCAGCGGAAGGCTAAACCGAAGAAAAGCATTCCAAGGGGAAATGACGCGATCGCGCGCCACCACGGCACACCGGGAATCAACAACAGCAAAACACCAAGGACGAAACAACATATCCCCCCGCATATCAGGGAGCCATAAAACTTGAAATCCTCAATCGACATTCAGTTCGTACCTCATTCAAATTGTCCATAAGGCGGAAGACTGATCACTGAGACAATCGAACGGAACCAAGCGAAGATGCGCAGATGCCAGAGACCATGATGCGGATGCCAGAATGACTTCAAGCCGCCAATTCTCCGACATGGAAAAGTGTAACCGAGCGAGATTTCGGCCAGAGAATGAGGTGATAGGTGCAGCAATTGGTTTTCGGATTTTGCGAGCGACCGAATAGGAGATCGTTGATAATCATCGCTGTTGGTGGCATCAATTGGCAAGTGAAGTGATCCAGGAGATGCTGATTCACCCTCAATTGTACGGACACTAGGTATTCGGTTGGCTCAGGCAACTTCCACAAGCATGATCTAAAGACGCCAATGTCCCATTGGTTGATTGGGATTGCCATTGGTTGATTGGGATTGATTGTGCAGGGGTCTGTCGTTTCTCACAAACGTGCCGTGGATGCAAGATAGTCGCGGGACGACCATGCAGCAAATAGCTTACAATTAGGCATCAATCGCCCTCCTTCCTTTCATCCCTGCCGCCAGGAGTCTCCTACGCATGGCCCTACGTCCTTCCGCACCTTGCCTTCACACAGTTCGATTCCTTGCAATCGGATCGATCGCTTCATGCCTTCTGCTTCCTGCGAGAATGAACGCCGAGGAAATTTGGAGCGGCTTTCAGAATGGGGGGCAATTGCAGGTAGAACAACTTCCCGAATCGTGGGATGCATCGGGCAAGGGGATCGCCTGGAAAGCGGCTCTGGAAGGCTACGGCCAGTCGACCCCGGTGGTCGCCGAAAACGAGGTCTATCTGACCTCCGTCAGCGGCCCCAACAAGGAAACCTACCACGTCACGGCCTACAGCCTTGTCGACGGATCAAAGCGATGGCAGAAAGATTTTTCCAATCCTTCCCCTGAAGAAAGCAACAGCTACGTCAGTCGAGCCGCCCCTAGTCCTGTGATCGATGCTACGGGTCTCTTCGTCAGCTTCGAAGGAGGCATCGTTGCCTCATTGTCCCGATCAGGCGAACTGGTTTGGCAGCGCAACCTCGTAGAAACCGATGGCCCGATCAAAGCGCGCCATGGACTGGCGGCTTCCCTGGAGCAAGATGCAAACAATCTATATGTCTGGGTCGAGAGAGAACAGGAACCATACGTCCTGGCGATCGAAAAGAAAACAGGAAAGACACTCTGGAAGGCGCCTGGCGTTGGATCGACTAGCTGGAGCAGCCCGAGGTTGATTTCGGTCGCCGGAAAACCACAACTAGTCTGCAGCGCCTCGGGCCGCATCGCTGGATACGACACCACCGACGGAAAGAAGCTTTGGGAATTCACCGGTCTGGCTAACAACTCCACCTGCACACCGATCCCCGTGGCCGACGGGAAATTCCTGATCGGGGCATCGGACGGCCGTGGCGAACAAAGCGCGGGGAATGCTGCAGCATCCAATGGCCTGATCGAAATCAAGCCGACGGATGATGGCCGTTTCGAAGTCGATTTTGCATGGAAAGCCGATAAGGCAACCAGTAGCTTCGGCAGCCCTGCAGTTGCCAATGGCAAGGTCTGGATCGTCAATCGCTCCGGCGTCCTATACCAACTGGATCTCGCCACCGGAAAGCAACTTTCTGCTGAAAGAATCGCAGCCGGTAGTATCTGGGCGACACCTCTGGTCACTCCAGCGAACCTGTATCTTTTTGGCCAGAAGGGTACGACCTCGATCGTCAACCTCGATTCGGCGAAAGAGATCGCTTCGTGCACCACCTGGGAGGATGGCGCTTCGTCGGCACCTGCCGCTAGTGGTGGCGCCGTGCTCTATGCGGCGGTCAGCGCACAAGGAACACTGCTGATTCGACGTGGTGACATGCTCTTTGCGATCCGATAATCCGAAAGCGATACCGGAGACTCGGCTGCTGGATGGAACCGTTGATGGTCCAACCTCTTCCACGTAGCCATCGCGCCCAAGCGGTGGAGGATGAAATGTTCCATGGCAGGAACGATCCACCATCTGGCGATGGTGGCTACCGAAGAAGTGGTCGGCTGAGTAGCAGGGCGAATACGATAAGATCCACCATCTGGCGATGGTGGCTACCGCAAGCGAGTGACCGACTCGTTGCACCTGCTCGAACCCTCACCCTAGGGTTCCACCTTCAGGTTCACTCGGGTATCGATTGGGTAGTATTCATCTGGCACCTGAATTCGCTTCGGTCGGTAATCGAAAACCGCCGTTTTGTCGTCCATCAGCTCGTAGGAAAACTCTCCCAAGTCAATGCCTCCAAGCGGCATGCCTAGGGTGCTCAATTCCATCAGATCATTCGGTACCCTCTGATTCCGGTCTATGAATTCCAGAAGAGCCAACCTAACCTTCGCTCCATCATGGCGCACGCGCAACATCGCGTTCTGGGAGTTCAAATTATGCAAAAGCGTGTCGGCCATTCGATAGGTATCCCGCTGAAAAATCGAACGATAGATCGACAGTCGGAGACTTGGCACAAATCCCGCAGGCACTTCTTTCCGAAATCGTTCGAAGTCCGATCTGCGTTGCACGGCCACCATGGCCTCAAGCACCTGACTATCGTATGCATCGATCCGATCGATCCAGACATGGCGGTCGTCCTTGCGAAGCATCTGATGATCCATCGCCAAATGCAGGCCAGTGATCAAATAGGTGCAGTAAGGCAGGTAACCCCAGTAATCAAATTTTCGCCATAGCCGGTCAAGCACTTCCAGACGCTTTGCCACCTTTGGTGGATCACGTTCGGCGACCGCCTGCACGACGCCCAAAAAAAGCAGCTGGGATGCGGATGCAATATTCACATCCAACAACGTTCCCTCACCGCGATCCACTAGCGGAATGTAGACCAGCTGGTCGCTACCACAAAGTCTTTCGATTCTGCCAACCAGTTCTTCATGTTCTCCGACAAACCTCTGAACCAAGTCGGGATACCGTTTCCAGGCTACGCGCGGCGAAGGATCCTTGGAAACATCTGCGATCGGATTCCCTTCCAATTCGGCCTCGTTTATCGTAGTGGTACGCTCTTCTTCCTGAGATGGCACAGGATCGCCAATCGTCAACAGCGATCGAAGCTGAGCCCTCCAATAGGGGTTGCTCAATTCTGCGAACAACTCCATCCATTCCTGGCTGTCCTGTTTAGAGGTTCGCTTCTCAATCCAATCCTCAATCGATTGTTCCGATCCAAGCACCGTCTTCCAGGATTCGCTTGTCTCGGTCTCTAGTCGATGTAGTTCTTCCTGCGCCGCCCGCTCAACGCTCCATGCCCTCGCAGCGATCGTTCCAGCAGCGATTAGCGTTAAGACGGTGATGGCCATCAAACTGATCATCCAGAGGGGAGTTGCTGGGTGCTTTTGCAATGTAGATTGGTTCGCTACCGCTCTCATCTCAGGATCCACTTTCCACCTCCGTTTCGGATTGCATGGACCGCGATGGCATACCCGCCAGCGCTTTGGCTGCTTCTTCCCAGTCGCCTCGCCAGTGCTGGCAGGGAATTGCAGAATTCGTAGTCGCATCCCCACCCAACCAAACCAAATCGTCGTAGAGATCCGGAGGTGTCAGGAAAAGGCCCAAGTTGTTGGTATAGTCGACTCGCGCCCGCTTACGATCCTCCGCCCCGCTCAGCTTCAGTAGGTCCCAAAGATCCTGCGCCCAGAGTTCGGAAGCCCGCATCATTCTTATATTGTTAATCAGCGACGTCAGACCACCCGATTGAATAGATCCGTAACGGAAGAACTGGTCCGGAGCGTATCCCCCTGGCGATTTTCCCCAGCGAGTTGTCCCAACTTTCCGAGACTGCTGCAAATCCATCCATGCGATGGCCAAAGCGACTTTTCTGGCCTGATCTCGTTGGTCGCTTTCTCCGAGAACTTGAGCCACCTGCGAGAACAAACGGTCACCCATCCTCTGCCGCGACTCCGCAAGCCGACATTCATGCAACAAGGCCACTTCCAATTGCTCTGCCTCATCACACAGTCGCAATGTCCCAGTCGCCCGCAAGTCACGGATCAGCTTGGGAAAATGCGACAGCATCGATCGATACTCTGTCTGTGAAGTAGCGCCTTGCGTACCTTCGCTTTGCTCTTCCGCCTCCAACTGCTTACGCAGGGAGATCATTTCGGTGATCCCGATCCGAATGCCGCCACGCCCCAACCATCGGTTCACCGTCGCTGCATCCCATCCCCGCTGGATCAGATCGGCCCGCAATTGCCGTCGGGAGGTTTCATTGGCGGCCACGTCACCAGGAACAGACTCAAGAGACACTGCATCGGCGTAGTAATTGATGCTTTTTGGCAACCTATCGACAAGTCGGCCTTGCACCAAACCTGTCCCTGCCAAAGCCGTCAATTCCTGCCGCACTTCCCCCTTCATCCTTGGCATGTTCCATATCTCAATCGTCCCAGGCACAAGCGGAATCGCCAACGCCACGGCCGCCCAAGCTACCTGCTGGAGCTTAAATCTCCAATCGATCTTTCGCTCCATCCAAGGCTGCATCAACCACGCCGTCGCTACAAAGAATAGGAGCGGCGGAACCGGAAGCAACCACCATGGCGCTTCCAATGAGAGGACGGCGAACAGGTAGTAGAAGATCATCGCGTTGGCTACTACAGTCGCTAGCACGGTAGCCACGACGGGGCTATTCACACATTGCGATACCCACTGGCCCACAGAGTAGATCGCCAAACCGATCACCAGGAATCGCCCCGCATCCATCGCACGCATCGCGGGCAGCAACGATTCCCCCGAAAGCCCAGAGAAACCTCTTGCAAGATAGCGAACAAGTGTCAGGCCAATCAAAAGTAGCAGAGGCACCCAATGCCTTGTCACCCAGAGCAGTCGCGGAGAAACGCCACGATCGGCGTAAAAACGGACTCGATCGCGGATATTCTCCCCTTGGTAAGCGAAAACCCCAAGCCAGCAGACGGCGACACCCAGCAGATAAAGCAAAGTGGAAGCGACTTCGGTGTCGTATCGAGACAGTGGCAGCAGGTAGCCTGGGGTGTCATAGGGAATGCGACTGGACGCAATGATCGCTGCGATTCCGAAAAGAGCCACCGCGCCCCACCAGAGTCGGTACTGCCGAATCGTCTGCCACAGCATGCCGGTGAGCAGTGCGACCGGTTCTCGCTTCAGCCACGATACCCCTTGCTCCTCCAGCAATGCGGCGTTTGCTGGCTGCTTCCATGGAAACAGCCAGCGCCATGAATCGAATCCATCAGCCCCCCCAGGGCTTACTCCCAGATACCTCTGGCTCTGTCGCCAACTGTCCACAGCTAGCCCAACGGTTGCTACCAGCAGCGTCCCAAAGTAGGAGCGTGATCCGAGATCTGGCCGGGAGTAATCGAAAAACCAACTGATCCCGTAAGCGGTCAGCCAGACCAAAAGGGAAGCGGGTACCAGCATCGCCAATGCGACAAAAGACGACTGGAATCGCCATGCAAACGCAAAACCGGCGAATGCAAGAAAGAGCGACACCAAGGAATTGATGGCAAACATCCATCTGCTGTCTGTGTCCATCGATGCGCTGGGATGCGTCAACGGCCAGACTCCATGAAGGACTCCAGATAGAAGCCAAAGGAGAAACGATAAGGCTGCAACCATTCCAAGAGAAAGTAAGATCGCTATAGTCTTGTTCCAAGCGATCTGTTTAGCGCTGATCGGCAGCGATTGCAGCCACTGCAGTGTACGACTGTCCTTCTCACTGCCGACCAAAAGGGCCCCAACCCCAGTAGCGAAGAAGATGGGAAGCGACATCCAAGGCATTAGATGGCCTGTCCAGTGCGCGGCATTCAGCCTGCCACTGTAGGCTTCCGCTACCAAAGTTAACAGAAGAAGCCCCCCTCCGAAAAGGAAAACGAAAATCGCCAAAGGAGCAACCTGCCGAAGCTCTTTCCATAGCAGCGGAGATCGCCACCAGGGCGATGAGATTCCCGTAGCTAATGACATGCTCTTTGGATGACTCACCGAATCCAAGGAACTCATGAGGGGCTGGCCTCCATGTTTCTGGAACTGGCCGGAGACAACGAGGAAGACTGGCGCTTGTAGAGACTGTCACCGCGTGTGCAGGCGACAAACAGCTCTTCCAGCGTGGCCGGTCTGCATGCAACCCCCAGCACGCCAGGAGCAGACCGCCAAAAGTCCGCTGCCGCCTCCCCATCGACTTGCACCACTAGCTGCTTCTGCCGCCCCTCAGAGATTTCGGCCAGGATGCCAGATGGTGCTGGTGGGTCGGCCAGGGCAATCAACGGATCGCTGAGGGAGACCGTCACCATGGAAATGGAATCCTTGAGATCGGCTAGCGATCCCACCAACTGCAACCTACCCTGATGCATGACTGCGATTTCGTCCGCAACCCGCTCCACCTCCGCAATCTGATGACTCGACAGAAACACCGTCCGCCCGGTTGCCGCCACCGTGATCATGCTCTCCAAAAATTCGCGGCGGACGATAGGGTCGAGCCCCGATGTTGGCTCATCCAAAATCAACAGCTCGGGATCATGCGCTAGCGCCAGCGAAAGTGCGACCTTCGACCGCTGCCCTTTGCTCAGCTGTCGGATCTTGCGCCCAGCAGGCAACCCGTACCGCTCGATCGACGCCTGGTAACGCTCCATGAACCCGTCGGGATAAAAGGATGCTGCAAACCAACCTATTTCTCCGATCGTCATCCAGTCGTAGAGAGCCGGAGCGTCTGAAACGTACCCGATGCGATGGCGCAACTGCAGAGCCTGATCGTCTTGAGTCGGATCCAGACCAAGGATGCGACAGCTTCCCGAAGTCGGCTTCTGAAAGCCGGTCATGATCCGGATCATGGTCGTTTTCCCCGCCCCGTTCTCTCCCAGCAAGGCCATGACCGTACCGGCGGGGACTCGCAAGTCGACTCCCCGCAGCGCATCACAGCCTCGGTAATGCATCTTCAGCTGATCGATTTGGATGACATCATTCATCGCGAAACCTCTGATCCATGGTGGTGGAGGAAAAGATGGCTTTGGTAAAGAACTGGTGACAGAAAAACTTCGGAGGATGGAAAAACGGCTATAGTGCCGATGGATGCTGCAAGCCTCACCATCCTTGGACCTGCGATTCAAACCGGATCGGGAAGTGGTTGAACGGAGCTGACAGTAGCGACCTGGCCATCAAGCTGGTCGAGTTGGGCCAGCATCAGGCGACGGACTTCTTTGGAACTAAGCCCGCCATGGAGCGCTTCGCTGATGGCGGAACGGAGTCGATCTTCGAGGAGGGATCGCCGAGCCTTCTGGCAGATGCCGACGGCATCGGAGCAGATCGCCAGCCCCCTTCCCCTCAGCGATTCCGCAACGCCATCGGCTTGTAGCAGCTGAAATGCCTTTGCGACCGTGTTGGGGTTGATCGCTAGCTGAACGCTCAGCGTTCGCACACTGGGCAGCAGTTGCCCCGGAACCAGCACGCCATCGGTAACCGCGAATTTGACCTGCCGAACCATCTGCTCGTAGATCGCGATCCCATTGTTTGGATCGATCGAGAAAAACATGACGCCTCCCTCTGCCCCACTGGGCTAGTGTCCTAGTGTAGTATTACACCGAGAGTCCAGAGAGACAAGAGGCATCCTGAGAGAAATATTCAGAGACTTCGATCCCGCAGAAAAAATACTCAGGCCCTAAGCTTCACTCTCGGCCGAACGACGCCTTAGTCCTATTGCGATCCGAGAACGGCTTGCAATGGGTTGGTGATTCGCATCCGGCTTCGAGCAATCCGACACCCGCAACCATAGTGGGACCGGCATCCACGCTAGGGATCGAACGACTGCGAATGATTTACCGCACTCCCGACCCCGCAATCGCCGGAATCACCTTGGCAACTCTCCGTCCCGCTTAGCCTCGAGAAACTTCGTTTCCGCCTCAAGCGACTCAAAGCAGAGATTGACCGTACGCCCAATCGCACGAGTTCGATGCACCGTTCCCGCAGGAATCGTGACACTCTGCCAAGCTGTCAGGCGATACAACCGCCCGTCTGAAAGTTCAATTTCCAAGCACCCCTCCATCACCAGAAACAACTCATCAGACGACGGATGGACGTGCCATGGATACTCTCCTTCCAGCACCGCAAGTCGCAAGCAATGATCGTTGCAGCGACTGAGGACCTGGTTGGAATAACCACCAGTCGCTCTGGATGCTTCACAGACCAAATCGATCATTTGTAGCGCAGGATACAAAATTGGGGCATCTCGATAATCCTCCTCAGGTGATCCCATCTGGCGGTTCCTTCAACGATCGAATCTTGGAATAGGCAATTACGAGCGAATCGAGAGTGGACGCCAGCGATTGGTCGGCCGGTCGCTCGGCAAAAAGCTTTTTGCGCAGCGGTGTAAACTCCCACCAGGCACGCGGCGAGTTTCCGTCGAGAAAATCAGCGACCGCGAGGAAAAGATCGAGCATGCAGAGATCGTGATTCTCGCCGGTGATTTCGCAAAGACGTTGAAAGAGCCGAAAGGGGCACTGTCCAATCAACTGCTCGGGCGCCCGGAATCCCAGTCGCTGCAAATCCTCTTCGACCGCTTTACCCACATTCGGCAAATCTGTCAGCCTCTTCAAACGATTCCGATCCACTCGCTCTGGCCTCATAGGAACTCTTCAAAAGGAATTTCCAGTCGCACCCAGACCTGTTGCACGTTCTTCATGATGCTCAGGCAGGAAGTCGCCGAAGAGTCCGAGACGCCACGCAGACAAGCTCTTCGTTTGCTCGGAGGGAAGCTCGCCCGAAGTATCACAGCAAGCCAACAAAATGGCTCATTCCTGATGCGACCGCAAGACAATCACGAGAAGGATCTGAGAAATCGACCCTGAAGCTGCGATCAAATTGAAAGGGATATGGAAATCCGAACCTTCCAAGTGAGAGTCGGAGCTAATCGACACCGACTCTCACTTGTGGTTTTTTGCAGATCGCCATTGCAAGCAAGGTCAAGCTAGCAGGATCAGCGACACGATAGCAGCACTAGGATCCACGGATTCGCTGCAGGATCTCACTCATCCGATGGATTGATCTCCGAAAGTTGGGTGCTGACGAATGCCGCTACGACAGAAAGTGGGGTCTGGGCCGCCAGGAAGCGAACGCTGCCATCGCACATCGCAACCATACAGCCACCGGGATGAAAAGAGTAAAGCTCATTGCTACTGTTGCAATTCATCGCACAAGGCCCCAAGGCAGTCACACCATCATTGGAAAAGCCGTCAACCCAGAACTCCGAGTCGGGATCAGCCCATCCGGCACCACTTGCTCGCGATCCAGCAACAGCGCGGCGGACCCGGTAAAGTACTGGACGTCCAGCGTCTTCCACCCAACTGAAGGTGTTTGAGGTCCCATCCGTTATGTTGGCAATACGGCTGCGCGGTCGACGATTATAGAAGGGAGGATTCATACCTGTCGTGAACGAAGAAATGGTGCTCATCGGCAGAATCGCTCCGATGTACTGCTCCGCATCCGTCGCTGGATTCGTAGGGTTGTAGCCCGGGATCGGTGGCATCAAGTTGTATGGGGCAAGCCCCAGACGTCCGTTCACGCCATTGGCGATCGAATAATCGGATGCCGCCGCCAGAAATCGCGGAGCGTTAGAGCTCCCCGGCGCGTTCCCGGTATCGATCTTGTTGGCAGTCACGTTGGACGGGCAAATGAAAGACGGAATCAGTGTACCAATCGCCTGCGCATTGACTGGGCTGCGCCAGTCTTGAGTCAGGTCGTAAAGGTTGTATACATTCGTCTGCTCCATGTAGGGCAATAGAAAAAGGCCGGGACCATGTGCAATGGACCCAGTGGCCGGCGCTGGGATTCCAAGTTCCGTCACCGGGAAACCTGGAAGTGCATCGGCGCGCGCTGGAGGAAAGAACTTGTATGCACTTTCGAAATTATGGAGCGCTAGCCCTATCTGCTTCATGTTGTTCTGGCAAGACATCCTCCTAGCGGCCTCGCGTGCTGCCTGCACCGCAGGCAACAGCAGTCCAACAAGGATCCCGATAATCGCAATCACCACCAGCAGTTCTACGAGCGTAAATCCTCTTTGCTTCCTCGTCATGAAAAAGCTCCTTTTTGTTCAATGGAAGAAAACAGATGCTTATGGTGTCAGACGAAATGGTTCTAGCTGATTGGCTTTAGGTTCGATTTTCACTCGCAACCCAGACGTAGCCGGGTCGGCATATCGGTTGGGAATCATCAGCGCATCAGCGCGACGCTTTACCTGATCGCCACCTTCCTCATCGACGGGATCCAGAAGTGCGACACCAACCTGATAATCACCCGCAGGTGCTCCATCGTCGCTGGAGTAAGTGCGAATCACGAACTTGCCGTCGTCACCCGTGATTGCTTGCGGCTGTTCCTGCCATTTGAAGTTGGTGCTGTCCAGCGGCCGAAACACAATGGTGAGCCCTTTCACCGGGAGGCCCTCGAAAAGAACCTGCCCAGAGACAGGATAGGTTTTCTGCTGAGGCATGCCGTTTGAACAACCCAGCGTGAACACTCCCAAGAGGCTTGCTAGCACCCAGCGCATCTGCGTCATCGCAATTCACCTTTTCTATGGAATCCGATCCCAAGGTTTGAGATAGGGCCATTGAAGCCGATCGCTTCCAGTTCTTGGTGAAGATCTGATCAAGATGAGGTGAAGAAGGAATGGGTAGGTGATTCGCGTTCCAGAGAATAAGTCAAAAAGAGTCGCCTACCTGGGCTGTTGCCACCATGCCTGAGGAGGAAGAGTGTGAGCTTTCCTGGGCGGTAGATCTGCTGGAGCCTCCAGAAAAGCGATCCACCATCTGGCGATGGTGGTTACGGATAATCGCGGCTAAGAAGGAAGTCGAGCGGTAGTACCAGGGTCGCCATCGCCTTTAGGCGGAGGTGAGGGAACTTCGGCCAGATGGAGCGATCCACCATCTGGCTATCGTGGCTACGGAGAATCGTGACTACACCGGGAAAGAGATTTGCTGTCATTATAACCCAGCTCATTCGGCTTGATCCCATACCCCATTTCAGCTATCCGCTCACTCAGGTGGCAGTCCGGGAACAAGGTGACCCTACGCTAGGTACCATGGGAATCATCATTCGATTACCAATGTCCATGCAAGTCGCAACGCGCTCGGCAATCTTGCTTGCCCGACTGCTTGCGATTTTCACCCTTTTCACCACTGGCTGTTCGCCTATTCAACTCGTCAGCCCCCTACCATTGAGCGTGATTTTGTTCAGAGGAGATCTTGCCCCATTGATCCCTGGAAAAGCTGCCTCCGGCCCCAGCCATGATCGTACCTGGCGCCCCGAACAGGCGATTCTCCCCTATGCCGATCTCTGGGAGGATCGAGTCGTGGTCCACCATGTTCGCGACGCGAGGTACCGAAGTAGTTCTGACTACGATGTTCGGCATCGCGACATAGAATTCCACTGGGAAGAAATCGAAGGGGTCGATTTCCTGCTTTCGCCATTCCCCAACAATTCCTGGCTGGCTCACACCATGCTCAGCTTCCGACGCCGCAACGGAAACCCACTTGCCGTTTCGATCGAAGCAAGACTGGAGCAGCACGAACAATATCATCCTTGGAGTGGCGTCCGTCGTCGCTATGAACTGATGTATGTGCTAGCCGAGGAGACGGATGTGATTCCGCTTCGAACCGAAGTGAGAAAGGCAGAAGTACTGCTGTATCCCAGCCGAGCGACACCCGAGCAGGCGCGGACGATGCTGCAAGACATTCTGCTGCGGGTCAATCAGATCGCGAGGACACCCGAGTGGTACGATACGCTGTCCAACAACTGCACGACCAACTTGGTCCGCCATGTGGAATCGATTCTCCCGGCAAGGGTTCCATGGAGCCCTGGGATGACGTTGACAGGGCTTTCCGCGAGGACCGCTTACCGGCGTGGATGGTTGGCGTGTGCAGGGAACTTTGAACAAACTCGTGAGCTGGCAAGGATCAACGATCTGGTCCCACCCGCATTGAACAGCGAGAACTTCTCTGCTGCCATTCGCGTTCGCCAGCAGTCGCTCATTCTCGGGGCGCCACCTCCGCCGCCACCCGCTCCACCAACCCCACCAGCGCCTGATCAAATTGGCCTCTAGTCATGACCTGTTCGAAACCGGCCGACCTCGCTTCGGTCAGGCGAGCGACCAGGACATGCGATCCAAAAGCGACAGCTTGAGCCTGGGGAGACTTCTTTCGAATCTCCTGAAGCAGTTGGTCGAGCGGACCGGTGGCATGCCCCAAATCAACCATCCACATCCGGATTGCCGACGCGTCCCCACACTTCCCCTCGATCAGTTCGATGGATCCACCAAAGACAGAGACAACATTCCGCTCCCTGCAAGTAGCGCTGACGCGCATGGCAAAGAGCATGTCGTGCGCCAAAACGGCAATCATGGGAAGGTTCCTTGAAGTGCTATGAGTCGCCTAGGCGGCCTGCTGAATTCTATTGCGATGGCTAGGAGCTACCTGTTCCGTAGCTACCATCGCCAAATGGTGGATCGCACCTACGCGCCGATACTGCATTTCCAACGTGCACCAGCGAAGTCTAAAGGGTGGGCTGAGTCGAGAGGTTTGCAGCGTCAGCATCGACCATTTTGGCCTTAGGGTAACTCCCAAGAACGGTAAGGGTCTGCGACTGAGCTGCCAGATGAGCGATCGCCTGCGATGGCTTCGCCTCATGATGATGGCCCTCAAACTCGACGAAAAACTGATACTCCTGCATCCTTTGATGCACCGGAAACGACTCGATCCAGGTCAGATTCAGCTGGTGCTTTTGGAAGACCACCATGGCATCTGCGAGCGCACCGGGACGATGGGGTAATTGAAAGAGCAGCGAGGTCTTGTCGGCGCCGGTAGGACGCGGGACCTCATGTCCCAGCACGACAAACCTAGTCGTATTGCCAGCGACATCTTCGATGTTCCGCTCCACGATTTCCAAACCGTAATGCGCTGCAGCCTGACTGCTGGCGATCGCTGCAGCATTCGGTTCGCTGGCGGCAAGCTCAGCCGCCGCCGCCGTACTCTCCACAGGCTGGCAACGTACGCTGGGAAGATTGCGTGCCAGCCAGTCGCGACACTGGGAGATCGCCTGAGGCTTGCTGTAGATTTCCCGAATCTGCTCTCTTCGGCTCCGCGACAAAAGGCAATGGTGAATGGCAACCGGAACCTCGCCACAGATACGAAGTTGGGTCTGGGTGAACATGCTCAACGTATCCGAGATACCACCATCGGTAGAATTTTCGATCGGAACCATTCCATAGTCCGCTTCCCTTTTTGCCACCGACTCAAACACCGATCGAATGGTCGGCAACCCCAGCAGCTGTGCGGCTTCCCCGAAGTACTGAAGGGCCGCACCGTGGCTGTAGCTGTATTGGGGACCCAGGTAACTGGCGCGAGGACCGCGAGTCGTTGAATCCAGCGTTGCGGAAGCGATCGATCGAAAGAGCATCCCCAGAGCGTCGCTAACCGATCTCGCGTCTCGCCGCATCGCCTCGCTCATCAAGGCCTGCGTCTGGTCCTGGTGTTCCCATACCTTCAGCGGTTCCGATCCCGCCTTTTGTAGTTGCTTCAAGAGGTCGGTCCGCTGGCTCACCAGCCTCACTATCTCCAGGTCGATATGACGCAGCCGCTCCCTCACTTGCTCCGCCCCCGCTTCCCCGTCGCTCATGATCTCTCGACTCCCCGCCTGATAATTCTCGTCGGATTCGCCTCATCAGCGTCGATTCCGCACCCTGTGTGGCCTACCCTGGCTCTTTCGATACCGCTTACCGCTCCTCGGGAAAACGCCACCCATTGTGCGGTCCATGAACTCTTTCCCGTTACCGCAGGAATGGTAGGCAACCACCAGGCCTGTCAAATTGGCAATCGGAGGGCGTCCAGGGACGTCGATCGCCTGCCAGACTGCCGATCCGATTTTCCTGTTTTCCACCATGCTGGAAGTAGAAACCAACAATTAAACTCGATTTTCCGTATTTTAGGGCCGGTTTCCGCCTTTCTTTTTCCAAGTGTTTGGCATGGAGATTGCTGTTGGTAGAAACCGCGGAAGAAGGCCGACCATCGGTCGGATCGGTGGCGTAAGTCGGGATCTTGGCTTTCCATCAGCATCTCGACGGGTCAATGAAAGGGAGGAAGCGATGCAGAACGAAAAGATTATTGGGATCGACCTGGGGACCACCAATTCGGTAGTCGCCATCATGGAAGGCTCGGAAGTCAAGGTGATTCCAAATGCGGAAGGGAACCGGCTGACTCCCAGTGTGGTCGCCTTCACCGACAAGAATGAAATATTGGTTGGTGAACCGGCAAGGCGACAGGCCGTGACCAACCCGAAGCGAACGATTTCGTCAGTCAAGCGATTCATGGGGCGCCGCCATGAAGAGGTTCGGGCTCAGGAAAAAATGGTCCCCTACAACGTAGTTGGAGGGGATCAAGAATATGTGAAGATCCAGGTCGGCGACCAGCAACTGACGCCTCAGGAAGTCTCTGCGAAGGTGCTCCGCAAACTGAAGGAGGCGGCCGAGTCCTACTTGGGACATCGCGTCAGCAAAGCGGTGATCACCGTCCCGGCGTACTTCAATGACGCGCAGCGCCAGGCCACCAAAGATGCCGGTCAGATCGCTGGACTGGAAGTGGCGCGAATCATCAACGAGCCGACGGCGGCGGCGCTCGCCTATGGTCTCGACAAGTCGAAGGATCAGAAGATCGTCGTATTCGACCTGGGCGGAGGCACATTTGACGTCTCGGTCCTTCAGGTGGCGATGGCCGGCGACGAAGACAACAACAAAATTTTCGAAGTGATCAGCACCAACGGCGATACGCATCTGGGAGGCGACGATTTCGACCAAGCATTGGTCAACCATGTTGCGACTCAGTTCCGTAGCGAGCAAGGAATTGATCTTCGCTCTGAACCGATGTCGCTGCAGCGTCTGCAGGAGGCATGCGAAAAAGCGAAGAAGGAATTGAGCACGGTCCCCCAGACCGACATCAATCTTCCCTTTATCACCGCCGATGCTACAGGTCCCAAGCACCTGCTGATGACGATCACTCGTTCGGCTCTGGAGGAACTGATTGATGACCTGGTGGAGCGATGCCGCAAACCAGTCGTACAGGCTCTTCAGGATGCCAAGCTGAAGCCATCCGATATCGACGAAGTGGTCCTGGTTGGTGGTTCGACTCGCGTTCCCAAGGTCCGTGCACTCGTCAAAGATATTTTTGGCAAGGAGCCGCACCAGGGGGTCAACCCTGATGAGGTAGTGGCTGTGGGAGCTGCGATCCAAGGAAGTGTTCTATCAGGCGATCGCCGCGACGTCCTGCTGCTTGATGTTACCCCATTGACCCTTGGGATCGAAACCGAAGGCGGGATCATGACGGCCCTGATCGAACGGAATACGACGATCCCGGCAGAAAAGAAGAATACTTTTTCCACCGCCTCGGACAACCAGACCGCTGTCACCGTGAAAGTCTTCCAGGGTGAGCGGAAGATGGCGCAACAGAATCGATTGCTAGGCGAGTTCAATCTAGAAGGTATCGCCGCAGCTCCCCGAGGCGTCCCCCAAATCGAAGTGCAATTCGATATCGACCAAAACGGGATCCTGAATGTCAGCGCAAAGGATGTGGGAACGGGCAAGCAGGCCAGTGTGAAGATCGAGCAGTCGAGCGGGCTGAAGAAGGACGAAATCGAACGGATGCGTCGCGACGCGGAAATGTACGCAGAAGAAGACCGCAAGGCATTCGAACTAGCGGAAGCAAAGAACCGCGGCGACAATCTGGTCTACCAGGTTGAAAAGCTGATGAAGGAGAACGCTGAGAAGATTACGGATGCAGACCGACAACCACTGGAGCGTTCGATCCAGAAGGTCAGGGATGCGATTGGTCGAGGATTCACCGATGAAATCAAGTCCGCCTCGGGGGAGTTGGAACAGGCGATGATCGCCTTCTCCAAGGTTCTCTACGAAAAAGGTGGGGCAGCGGATCCGAACTCAGGTGGCTCGAATGAACCGGGCGATACGATCGACGCGGACTTCGAACACAAGTAGAAGCTGAAGTCCACAGCCCTATTGATGATTTTCCACGCCGACCGGCACTCCAACGGTCGGCGTTTTTTATTCCACTGGACGCCCCACCAGAAATCGTTTCACAATAAGGAAGATCGTGGCAGTTCGCCGGACCCGCCCGATGCCTCGACTACCCCAACCGATTGCCAAGGAATCCACCTTTGACAATGCCACTTCCGATCGGATCTGCAGATTCTATGAACTCACTGTTGATTGTTGGAGCCGGGTGGGTAGGACGTCAGATTGCATCGCAAGCGATCTACCACGGGATCGCCACAGTCCTATTGGATAAATCGACAAACATCCTGAACGATGCGGAAGAGTGGATTCAGAATCATCTCCGATCGTTCACCACGGATCCAGATTCCCATCCGTCCCCAAGAGTATTTGGGCAGTTGAGAACGGCAGAAAGCTTGGATCAACTACCCGATGACCTCACCGTGGCCCTCGAGTCGGTACCCGAGCAGATATCGGTGAAGAGACGCTGCTTGACGGAGCTTTCCGAGCGTTTGCCACCCGACGTGGCACTAGCCAGCAACTCGTCCTATTTCACGCCATCGATGCTGGCGAAATACGTCCACCATCCCGAGCGGTTTCTGCATTGGCACTTCCATGTCCCCGTGTGGATCACTCGCCTGGTCGATGTGGTGCCCTGTACCGAGACCAAGCCGGAAGTGGTCAAACGCATCCTGCAACTTTCACGTACCATGGGCCAGGAACCGGTTTATGAGCCGGTCGAGCATCCCGGCTATCTTTTCAACTGGATGCTGCAAGCGCTGCTGAAGGCCGCGCTGGAACTCTCGCAGAAGGGTGTTGCCGACCCTCAAACGATTGATCATGTGTGGCGCACGGTATCTCACATGCCGATGGGCCCCTTTCAGATCATGGATCAAATCGGGGTGGATACCATCCACCAAGTGATCTCGAATGCCAGATGGGCCGATGCCAGCTTGCCGCTGCAGGACCTGATCGATGGCCTCGAGCCTCTGTTGGCCGAAGGCCGACTGGGAGTCAAGAGCGGGAAAGGTTTTTATGACTATCCGCAATCAGCCACGTCGCGATAGAATTCATGGCATGCTTGTGGCAGGGAACCAATAAGCGAAGGAGAACGTCGAGTTGACCGAACGGGTAGTGCTGGCGATGAGCGGTGGGGTGGACAGTAGCGTCGCCGCGTCGCTGTTGTTGGAGCAGCAGTACGATGTGGTCGGTGTTTTCATGCGCCATGGCGAAGCCTCTGCACAGTCCTGCCAGACCTCAGACGGCAAAGACAACCCGTTGCTTCCGATCCTCCAGGGGCGACTGGATCACAAACAGGGATGCTGCAGCGCCAGCGATGCCATCGACGCCAGGCAGGTCGCCGATCGCCTGGGTATACCCTTCTATGCAATCGACATGCAGGAGGAGTTTCGTCGAATCGTCGATTACTTCGTCGATGAATACCAGAAGGGACGAACCCCTAACCCCTGCGTGCAATGCAACAACTGGATCAAGTTCGGACGACTGTTCGACTACGCCGATGCGGTCAATGCAAAATATGTAGCCACCGGCCATTACGCCCGCCTCCTTCCCACCGGACACCCCGATCAGCCCTTTGGGCTTTATCGAGGCATCGACGACACGAAAGATCAGTCGTATGCACTTGCAGGGATCGACAGGAAGTATCTCCAGAGGATGCTGCTGCCGGTCGGTGGCTTTCACAAAAGCGAGATTCGTGAACGGGCCGCGGCAATTGGCCTGAGAGTCGCTGACAAAAAAGACAGCCAGGAAATCTGTTTCGTCACCTCGGGCAAACACGCTCAGTTCGTCCGCGACAGATCGGAGCGGAAAACCGCTGGGCAAATCGTTACCGTCGAGGGCACCGTCGTCGGCTCCCATGCGGGGATCGAGCAATTTACGATTGGCCAGCGAAAGGGATTGGGCATCGCCATGGGAGAGCCCTACTTTGTGGTTGAGATCGACGCGGACAACCACCGCGTCGTGATCGGCCAACACCATCAACTGGCGAGAACCCAGCTAACTGCCGAAGATTGCCATTGGCTGATTCCGCCCAATGATTTGCCCAAAGATGGGCTCAGCGTGCAGATCCGCTACAATTCGGAACCCCAGGCGGCAACGGTCCGATTCCTTACTGAAAATCAGATCGCCGTCGACTTTGAACAACACGCTTTCGGTGTTGCGCCTGGGCAATTGGCCGTGATCTATCACGGTCCACGCGTGCTGGGCGGTGGTTGGATTGGCTCCACCAGCCAATCCTGCAACAAGACTTCGACTCCCTCCCCCCAAGTCAAGATCTAGGCTTGCCGTGAGATAGAACGGAAGCTCAGCCCCGGACTTTGGGAATGGCTTGCCCATCCAGCAAAGCAACCATAGAAGTCGCGTCGGCTGACAACTTGACTCCGGGTCGCTTCCTACCCGCTGATGATGGCTGCCGAAGCAGTAGCTGCCCTTGTGAAAACACCTCGGGTCATGCTAAAAGATCGTCCATCTGAGAAACCGTTTTTTCCTGGTTTGGGAGCCCACCATGCAGCGATCGACCACCTACCACGATATCACGGAAACGATTGGGAGCACCCCCATGGTGCAACTGCGCAAGCTGGTCCCGGCCGAACATGCGACCGTTTTTGCAAAGTGCGAGTTCTTCAATCCGCTCAATAGCGTCAAGGATCGCATCGGAAAGGCAATGATCCAGGATGCCGAGCGAAGTGGAAAGCTGACTGCAAAGACTCATATCATCGAACCGACCAGCGGCAATACCGGAATCGCCCTCGCCTTTGTATGCGCAGCCAAAGGCTATCGATTGACACTGACGATGCCCGAGTCGATGTCGGAGGAAAGAAGGACACTTCTACGAGCTCTTGGCGCGCAGCTGGTGCTGACGCCCGCAGCCGACGGGATGCGAGGTGCGATCGCAAGAGCGAATGAACTGGTGGAACAGGATCCCGATGGATGGATGCCTCAGCAGTTTGAAAATCCTGCGAATCCAGCCATACACGAACAGACCACAGGCCCTGAGATCTGGAACGATACAAAAGGCCAGATCGATGCGATCGTCGCAGGAGTCGGTACCGGGGGTACCATTACCGGTGTCGCTCGTTACATCAAGAAACTCAACCCCGATTTCAAGGCGATTGCCGTCGAGCCGAAAAACTCTCCCGTCATCAGTGGAGGATCGGCAGGTCGTCACCGAATTCAAGGGATCGGTGCAGGATTTGTTCCCAAGAACCTAGATACTTCATTGCTGGACGATGTGATTCAAGTCGAAGACGATATCGCCTTCGCCTGGGGTCGACGCTTAGCACAAGAAGAAGGCATCATGGCGGGAATCAGCAGTGGAGCCAATGCTTGGGCCGCCGCCCAAGTGGCCGCGCGACCGGAATTCCGAGGAAAAAGGATCGTGACGATCATGTGCAGCCTGGGCGAACGGTACTTGTCGACGCCGTTGTTCACGCCCCCTTCCACATGACCCACACCCCCAATATTCCCGGGACCTCTTGGCCCATCTCCAGGCACCGCTAACCACGAGGTCGCTCTGATGACTTCCCCCCTGCCTATCGTCGTCCTAATCTCCGGTGGGGGATCGACCCTGGAAAACCTTCTGCTCCATCAGCGGGAGAAGGGGTTGGCGATCGAGTTTCGTGCGGTCATCAGCAGCCGCTCGAAGGTCCGAGGCGTTCAAATCGCCCGAGATGCTGGAATCCCCACCCATGTCCTCCGCAAAAAGGACTTTGGTGACGCGATCCAGCATCGAGATGCGGTGTTTCATCTGGTCCGCAATTGCAATGCCCAGCTGGTAGTCATGGGGGGCTACCTGGAGCACCTGCTCATTCCTGATGATTTCGAGGGCCGAGTGGTCAACATCCATCCCTCCTTGATCCCATCATTCAGCGGCCAGGGGTTTTACGGAATACACGTTCATCAGGCAGCGGTTGACTACGGAGTCAAAGTGAGCGGCTGTACGGTCCATCTGGTCGACAACCAATTCGATCACGGCCCGATCGTTCACCAAGCTGTCTGTGAAGTACGCGCCGATGATACCGCTGAGTCGCTTCAAAAACGAGTCTTCCAATTGGAGTGCGAAACCCTACCGAAAGTACTCGACTGGTTCGCCCATGGCATGGTCCAGTGGAACCCAGCGACTCGATCGGTGAAAACCCCCAGCGGATAGTCGATCCCCTGCCGTAGGCACATCGCCAGATGATGGAGCGTTCCTGACACGGAATTTCTCATCATCCACCGCGTGGCCGCGGTGGCTACCCTGACGCGATCGATCTTCTTCAGCCAAGGCCATTTCTTCCAGTGCCAGTTCTTCGGTGGCCAGCATCGCCAGATGATGGAGCGTTCCTGACGCGGAACTTCTCATCATCCACCGCGTGGCCGCGGTGGCTACCCTGACGCAGTGGAGCGATTGTAGGAGTACCCAACGATCGAAAGAACTTCGCTTGGACACCCGAGACCTTTTTGGCCGCGTCTCTACTTACCCGAAGCCGGAGGCTTGCTCAGAAAAGGGATCGGCTTCAGATCAATCGCCTTGACCGATTGGAGGTAGTCGAGCGTTTCTTTGGACTTATCCCCACCCACCTGGGCGTGGAAATGGAGATTGAAACCGTGCGGTCCTTTCGCATCGATCAGACTTGGCTGCAATGTCAGGAAACTTCGGATCACATCGGTCAATCCTTGCATCGCCGCACAAAACAGGTCAATCCTCGCACCTCGACTGAGGAGGAACTCTACAATCTCATGCCTGCCCATGTGGGAAGCACCACCAAGAGCTGTCTCCCAGTCTCCAGCCCCCCAGTCGATCGCCGCATGAATCAAACCTGGCTCGCGATCTAAAAGCTTTTGCGTCATCTGGAGGTCGGAGTGCGCGAAAATGATGAAGTCTTGCGCCAACTGGCGATTGATTTGTGCCTGCTTCCAGGATGGCTTGAACTTCGGCGGTTCGTAGTCTCGCTCGAATGGGCTTTCTGTTGGTCCAGAAACAGGAGGCTTTGGGGGTTCCGCAGTGGCAGTATCCTGCCCGAACAGTCGACTGGTTGGGCAGGAACTGATGCCACAAGAGACCAGCGCAGCCCCCATCCAGCCGGTAGAAGAGGAAAAGAAGCGACGCCGTTGAACCATCTCGGGCCGCTCAATTTCTGCCCCTCCGACCGACGGCTCTTCGCGAAGGCATCGTGGCGGCGTTGTATCCAAATCGGATGGGCTTTGTGGATTCATTATCGGCATAACCTGCTTAAGTAAGTGTTGCAAACGATCCATCCAAAGCCGTCCACCCGTGACGGCCCCCTACCACCAAAGTCACGCTCGACGCACCGGAAGTCCATAGCGATCCAAAGTCGATGCCAGTTTCTCGCGCTGCGATGGCTCCAAAGGAGTCATCGGTAGTCGTAGCTCTCCGGTATCGCGACCCAGCATCGCCATCGCTTCCTTGATCGGAATCGGATTGGTAGCAAGGGAGAGCATGTCACGGCAAAGCGAGAACAAACGATGATGCCACTCTGCGGCCAAGCGATAGTCGCCGCCACCAGCAGCATGCAGCATCTTCAGCAGATCCGAGGGGACCAAGTTCCCCGCCACGGAGATCACCCCCTCGGCTCCGATTGACATCATGGGAAGAGTAAGCGAATCATCGCCTGAGAGAACAGTCAATGAGGTGGTGTTGAGTATTTGCGAGCACTGGTCCAAGGATCCAGTCGCTTCCTTGACCATAGTGATGTTGGGGATTTCCGCCAGCCTAGCAATGGTCTCCGGTTCGATGTTCTTTGCAGAACGCCCAGGGATGTTGTAGACACAGTGAGGAATGCCTACCTCTTCAGCAATCCGCTTGAAATGTTGGTAGAAACCTTCCTGCATCGGCTTGTTGTAGTAAGGGGCCACCTGCAGCGACGCATCTGCACCTTCTTTGGCTGCACGCTTTGTCAAACGCAACGCTTCCGCCGTTGAATTGCTGCCAGTGCCAGCCATCACCTTGCAACGGCCCGCCACCCACTGGATCACTTCCCCAATCACCCGCTCATGCTCTTCATGACTGAGCGTAGGTGACTCGCCGGTCGTTCCGCAGGGAACCAAAAAATGGGTGCCGGCGGCGACCTGAAACTCCACCTGTTCTTTCAGGGTTTTCCAATCCACTTCGCCATCGCGAAAAGGAGTCACAATCGCTACGCCCAATCCTGCGAAGTCCGAACCTTTGCGCTGTGCCATAACTTCATCCATCACGAAAACGACTAATCCCAGAAACCCCGAATTCCAAATGATAACGAACTCTATCTAGCTCGCCACGCCTCTCCCGACTCGATGTTTCGAAACCGGATGAGATTTTGCAGGAGTGACAGTCAGCTTGCCAAGCCGACTGTTACCGAGACTTTGGACCGTTTGCTTCAGCCTGCCTCTGGATCAACCAGCCAAAAGGCGACTTCCTCTGTCGATTACGGTCGGGAGGGGGCAGCTCCCAGATCAAAACCAATGCAGCACGGGCGGCAACTGGTCGATAAGCCTCTTCATTTCGCGAATGGCGTCGTGAAGCCCCACGAAGACGGCACGGGCCACAATTGCATGACCGATATTCAGCTCCCTCATCCCCTCGATTGCAGCCACTGGTTGAACATTGACGTAATTCAATCCATGTCCTGCGTGCAGCCTTAATCCGCCTTCCTGAATCAATCGACTAGCCGTCACCAGCCTCTCCCACTGCTGCCGTTGCGCATCCGCTTTGGACAGGGCATACGTTCCAGTATGCAATTCCACCGCCTCCACCCCCAGACCGATCGCGGCTTCAATCTGCCTTGGTTCCGGATCCAGAAAGAGGCTGACACGAACCCCTTTCTCTTTCAAACGATCAATCGCACGCCCAACCCGCTTGCGATCGCCGAAGAGATCCAGCCCACCTTCTGTCGTTACTTCCTCTCGTTTTTCGGGGACCAGCGTCGCCTGATCCGGTTGGACTTCGACGGCGATCCCGACGATCTCCTCGCTACAGGACAATTCAAAATTGTATTTGGCCGCAATCACATCCTTTAGCAGTCGGACGTCTCGATCCTGGATATGCCGGCGATCTTCCCGAAGATGGACCGTAATGACCTCAGCCCCAGCCATTTCCGCGATCTTGGCCGCTGCGATCGGATCGGGTTCGTAGGTGCGACGCGCCTGCCGCAGGGTCGCGACATGGTCGATGTTGACTCCCAACTCTACCTTCGAACGGTTCACTCGATGTTCTCCCTGATTCCGATGGCCATCCTCACCAGCATTGCCGCGTCGCTCCAATCGATCACCGGCAACAACGCACCGATTATCGACAAAAATCGGAATTGTCCAAGGCGACCGAGCGAAACCATTGGAGTTCGGCGGCAATCCCCTCCGATAAATCGGCCGGCCGTAACCTTGGCGGTAGTACACCCCAGGCGTATGTTTCCACCTCCCAGATTCCAGTGAACCAATCCCAGGCAGCGGCAGCCTGTTGATTCTGCAGTCGCCGAACGATCTCTACGCAACGTCCAATCTGGTCGCGAGTGGTATCCAAAATCCCCATACCTGCCAAATGAATCGGCACGTGGAAATGGACGCTCCAGGTTCCCTCCATCTGCTCCACATCGTCGATCGATGCCAATGCTGCAGGAAGATCTTCGTACCATTTCCTTGCGCCGGACGCAGTTTCGGCTACCGTCTGGTGCAGATATCGATCTTCGGCGAAGGAAGACAACTGCTGGAGTACCTCTTCCTTCTGATCGGCTTGGTAACGGGACCAGTGGATAGCCAGCGCAGAGGAAACTTGCACCTTTCCTAAGCGTATCCCCATGTCAAAACATGCTTGGATCTCCGCTTCCTGATCCTCCCGCATGACCGCCGCATGGCAGATGTCGTGGCACCATCCAATGTGGCGGCGCACCACCTGCTGATCATCTCCGGCAAAAAGATACGATTCAAAAAAATCTCTCAGCTGGGCGGTTGCCCCGATCGCGCACCCCGGCTCCGGCTCCAGGCACACCACCACCTCGCGGCCAGTCTGACTGCGAAACTCCGCCAACTCGGCAGCCAGCCGCTTCAATTGGTCTGCCGCCTTTCCCCACTGTGCTTCGTTCGGCTCCGGATTCCCCCAGGAGATCGGTAGCGTCGAAATACTGCCAGTCGCCCCCTCGGGAATCAAACGTCCCAAAAGATGCACGAGGTCGATGGTGTATCGGTATCGTTCTTCGTCCCACCATGTAGGTTCGTACACGCGATGCTTGACGACCGGTTGATGAAAATTTCCATGCGGAAAACCATTCATCGTCCGTACGTCGATCGATCGTTCGCGCAACCATCGATCAAATGCCAATGCATGTTCGGGTTGCCTAGCCATGGATGCGGCCGTCGACGGCAACCAAAGCCCTACCCCAATCGTCTGCCATCCAGCCAGCATTTGATGAGCCGCGACGGCGTAGCGATCCAAGCTTTCCTTGGCGGTTTCCAGATCGGTCCCAGCATGCACGTTCGTGCAGTACCCAATCCACCAATCTCGCCGCGAACCGGTGACCACTTCCTTTTCTCCCTTTTTGCTCATGGCCCCATCGCTCCTGTGTCAAACAGAACCTCCTGGATCCAGAATACCTACCCCAGACCCCCGCTCCGCCGGTATCCAGTCCGATTCCAAATCTCGACGCCTAGCAACTAGAAACTCTCTCTCGATCGTCCCCAGCAAGTCATTCGCTAATCCAACCCACTAGGCTTTGCCCCATCAAGACAATAACAGCGTCCATCCTGAGCCCCAAAAAAGCGGCTTGAGACGCTACCGAGAGGCTCCACTCACGTAGGCTAGTTCGATCAGCATACCATTCCGGCGGACAAAGATTTTTCGCAACAACCATCGAGGAATCCCTGAATTACAATGAAGAGCCTGATCGGCCGTCACCTTGGTGACGGTCTCATGCCATCCGGACAGCTAACCATCACTGCAGGGATCCCTCCGATGCCAGCTTTATCCCTACCCAAATCCCTCCTTTGGTCCGCCATCTTCCTAACCTCCCTCGTCAACTCCAGTTGGTGCCATGCCCAACCACTGCCCAACCGCAAGTATGGCCAGGAGGACAAATTCCGCCAGTTGGAAGAAATCCTCCCGACCCCCAATGGATATCGCACCGCGGCGGGTGAACCTGGTCCAGAGTACTGGCAGCAACAAGCCGACTACGACATCGATGTGACTCTCGATGAACAAAAGCATCGGATCATCGGCCGTGAGTCGATAACCTACCGCAACAACTCGCCTCACACGCTGAAGTATCTCTGGTTGCAACTGGACGCGAATATCTTCCATCCGGAATCCGATTCGCAACGAACCCGGCCCATGATGCTGGGAGATCGCATGTCGATGCGAGGCCTCAAGGCACTGCTGGCCAGAGAGTCGTTTCAAGGCGGCGTCAACATCTCGGAAGTATCCGATGCCAAGGGAAATCCACTGTCGCACACGGTCGTCAAGACGATGATGCGCATCGACCTGCCAGAACCGCTAGGCCCCGGTGGTGAAATGGTCTTCCGTGTTGCGTGGGACTATGCAATCAACAATTCGGACATCTCCAACGGACGTACCGGATACGAATGGTTCGAAAAGGACTCCAACGCGATCTATGAAATCGCGCAATGGTTCCCGCGCCTGGTCGCCTACACCGACGCCACCGGATGGCAGCACAAACAATACCTTGGCCAGGGAGAATTCACCTTGGAACTGGGGGACTACCTAGTTCGAATCACCGTACCGGCCGACCATCTCGTTGCAGCCACCGGAGTCCTCCAGAACCCAGAGGAGGTGCTGACACCGTTGCAGCGACAGCGACTGGCCGAGGCCAAATCGGCCGCCAAGCCAGTCTTCGTCGTCACCCCGGAAGAAGCACTGGAGAACGAGAAGGAAAAGTCATCGGAAACGAAAACCTGGGTGTTTCATGCCAAAAAGGTTCGTGACTTCGCCTTTGCCTCCAGTCGGAAATACATCTGGGACGCTCAGGGCCATTCCGTAGAAGGCAACGAGGTGATGGCGATGAGCCTTTACCCGAATGAAGCCGAACCGTTATGGAGCAAGTACAGCACCCATGCAATTATCCATACGCTGAACGTCTACAGCAGGTATACGTTCCCCTATCCCTATCCGGTTGCCTACAGCATCAACGGCCCCGTGGGTGGGATGGAGTACCCGATGATCTGCTTCAATGGACCACGTCCGCAGAAAGATGGAACCTATAGCGCTGGCACCAAATACGCGCTCATCACCGTCATCATCCACGAAGTCGGGCACAATTACTTCCCCATGATCGTCAACACCGACGAACGTCAGTGGACCTGGATGGATGAAGGGATCAATACCTTCCTGCAGTATCTCTCCGAGCAAGAGTGGGAAGACCACTATCCATCTCAGCGAGGGGAACCCGAAGACATCACTTCTTACATGCTCAGCACCAATCAAGTTCCGATCATGACCAACAGTGAGTCGGTGCTTCAGTTTGGTAACAATGCCTACGGCAAACCGGCAACGGCGCTCAACATCCTCCGCGAAACTATCCTGGGTAGAGAACTGTTTGACTTTGCCTTCAAGGAGTACGCAAGGCGATGGAAATTCAAGCGTCCTAATCCAGCGGATTTTTTCCGCACCATGGAAGACGCCTCCGGTGTGGACCTGGACTGGTTCTGGGCTGGGTGGTTCTACACCACAGATCATGTCGATATCGCCCTGGAAGGGGTCGATATGTTCCTTCCCGATATGCGAAGCCCTGACGAGAAGTTCCAGCAGGATAAGGAGAAGAAAGAAGCCACTCCCAAGACGCTCTCCGAGGAACGCAACGAAGGCTTGAGCAAGCGGGCCAATGAGTTCCCCGAGCTGAAGGATTTTTACAATACGTATGATCCCAATGCGGTCACGGACGAACAGCGTGACGCGCATGAAAAATTCCTGAAGGAACTCTCGGAAGAGGAAAGGGCAATCCTCGACCAAAACCATCATTTTTATCGCCTTCGGTTCCGCAACGTCGGCGGACTTGTCATGCCGATCATCTTCAGAGCCGTCTTTGAAGATGGATCGGAAAAGACCTTCCACTACCCCGCGGAGATTTGGCGCACCGATGCCCAGCAGGCATCGGTCTTTTTCCGGACCACCCAGCCTGTGATCCGGTTCGAATTGGATCCGCGTCGGGAAACCGCCGATGCGAATCGCGACAACAACCACTTCCCACCGGAGATTGAGCCGAGTCGATTCCGAGTCTTCCAATCGAGAAATGGCGAAGGCAGAATTCCCGAGGGCGAAAACCCGATGCAGAAGGCTCGACGAATCGAAGAAGCCAAAGCCAAGGAGGCACGCGAGAAAGAGGAAAAGGAGAAAGCAACGGAGGCAGAGGCTCCCAAGCAATCGGGAACCGCAGAACCGTCGGCTACTCCTGAAAATCCCCCTACTGAGAAAAACGAAAGAAAGAAGAAGAAGAAAAAGAAAACCCCAGAAAAAATTCCGGGGTGATGCCTATCCGTCTCTGGAAAAGGGCTTTTTGGAGGCCAAGAGCGGGTGAAGGGAATCGAACCCTCGCTATTAGCTTGGGAAGCTAAAGTTCTACCATTGAACTACACCCGCGATCTCCTTTTATCTTAGCGCATGGGCGACGTCGATTCAACCGCATCTGGCTCTTGCCGCGCCAGATCCGCCCAGCGACTGACCTTGCTGCCGACACGCCGGTTTGTTATCCCCGCCGAGTTCGTGCAGGGAGCCAGTGCGCAGGTGAAACGATTCCAGCGCCTTCGGCTCGTCGGCGATCGGAAAAGCCACGGCCAAAAGGTGCTGGGAAAATGCGAATCCCGTCCAAGCGAAAGTTGACCACCCCCTCCGATGTCGGTCTGATGCGTGCACGATGGCTGCTGATTGCACCCTTTTTTGCTGCGATCGCAACTTCCTCTTGGGGACAGGGTGTGACCTTGCGACCAAGAACCGACGCGTCCAGCGTCGCTGCGGGTCCGATCGCTCCCCTTCCAGTTTCGGGTGCGATGCAGTCGACTCCCTCACCCGGTCCAGACGCGTTGGATGCGATGGCTGGCGGAACCCAACCCCCCATCAACCGGGTTGCACCAACATCGCATTCGATGGCCGATCGCCAAGCGAGTTCTCCGCCAAGTATCCCCAGCGCACTCAAAAAATCGCAGCCCGCACCGGTCCTTGGGTCGCTCGGGCCCATGCGTATCATCCCTGCATCGCCTCCCGCGCCGGCATCGGCCTATCCCACCGATCTTGGCTGGTCTCCTTCTCGGCCCCGCTATGGCATGGATGATCCGGAAGCAGTGCGACGCCCCCGATTGATCCAAGATCTGTCATCCCGAAATGCGCTGGATCCCTCTTACGATTCGGAAAGCACCATCGCACCCACCTTGGCCCCCGAAAGTTCAGTCCCAATGCCCGATCAAGGCTATTCGGTTCGCCAAGCCAATTACCAAGGGCAGGGTGCTCCCTACGACAACCCTTTTGCCGACTCCTCGAATCTCCCCGTCCTACCCGGGAACTCTGTCCTTCCGAGTGGCGCGGCCCAGGGGCCAGTTCTCCCCGGTGGAAGTGGTGTTCCCGCGTCACCGGTCTTACCATCCAATCCCTATGGCCCCTCCGGCCCTGTGCTTCCAGGAAACGCTGGACCCGTTCTCCCGTCGACAGTCTCTCCATCGCTCAATGCCGGGCAATCGGCGGTCTCCCCGGTGATGCCACCCTCCGGTGGCCCTTTCGGTGGCCCTTTCGGTGGCCCTTTCGCTCGCCCCGAAGATCGACGCATCACGATTGGAGAGCCGTTTGTAACGGAACCTCCGCACTCGTTTGACGCCTACTGGATGGTCCACCCGGCGAACTACCAGACCGGCACCGCGCAAGCGACTACCACCCTGACTAGCCCCACCGGTGCTCCTTACACCGGAACACAAATGCCCTATCGCGTCGTACCCCCTACGATCATGCCCAACCAAGCACCCCAGCTTTATGCCTGGAACGCAGGCGGCTACCAACCACTGGTTTCCCTCGGCCAGGATCGCTACAACGTGCAATTGGGACGAGGCATTGTGGGGCAGCCCACAGTCTATGTTCCCGGGCAATCCTTCCGAAATTTTCTTCGTTACTTGAGCCCCTGACGCAGGATGACAGAGAGTTGCCCTGCTTGCTGATGGATCAAGTTCCAGTCCACTGCGATCGGATAGCCCGCTGGTATTCCTAACCCGCGTGAAGGATTGCCCTGATGGGAGAGCGACGCCAAGTGGTTGCCTGGGTGCTTGCCGGGACGGTGTTCCTGAGCGCCTTTCTGCTATTTCAAGTTCAGCCCATCATCAGCAAGTCGATTCTGCCCTGGTTCGGTGGCAGCCCCAGCGTCTGGACGACCTGCATGATTTTCTTCCAGTCTTTGCTGGTTGCAGGGTATGCCTATGCGCATGGTCTAAATCGCAGCTCCAGTCGCGGTCGAAACTTTCTGATCCATGCGACGCTTCTGGTAGCTGCTTGCTTTCTCCTTCCGGTCGTACCTGGGGTAACCTGGAAGCCTGCCGATGGGCAGCAACCGGTGGTTCGCATTCTCTTGCTGCTGGCTGCCACGGTCGGCCTTCCCTATCTGATGTTGGCATCGTCCGGTCCGCTGCTGCAAACTTGGTTCTCACAGCTATTTCCGAATCGGTCTCCCTACCGACTCTACGCCCTATCGAACGCCGGATCCTTGCTGGCTCTGCTCACCTATCCTTGGTTCGTGGAAACAAATCTATCGCTCGAGCAACAGGGCTGGTGGTGGGGAATCCTCTTCCTCTGTTATGCCGCCGCCGGGATCGGCCTGAACTGGATCGTAGCAAGCCGCACGCCGGTAGATAGGGCATGGGATCCATCGAGACCTCAGGAACGCTCGGCACCGATCGACTGGTTTCACTGGGTCGCCCTTCCTGCGCTGGCCACCGTCGCCTTGCTTTCCGTGACCAATCACCTTTGTCGCGACGTCGCAGTGGTGCCTTTCCTCTGGATCGCTCCTCTGGTCATCTACCTTCTAAGCTTCATCGCCACTTTTGAATGGGAGCGATTCTATTCGCGACGCACCTGGGGTAGGTGGTTGGTGCTTGCGACGCTTTTGGTCGTAGCAACCTTTTTTAATCAGGATTTGCAGTCGTTCGCAAAAAATATCGGACTCGAATGGCCAATCTCCAAGTGGCTGCGAAAACCCATCGTCGAGATCCCGATCTGTTTGTTCTGGCTGTTCTGCATCTGCGTGGTCTGCCACGGCGAAGCAGTCACCCGCAAACCTCCTTCCCATCAAGCAACCCGCTTTTACCTGAGCCTCTCGGCAGGCGGTGCGATCGGCGGAATCTTTGTTGGCATCCTCTGTCCGATCATCATGAATCACTACTGGGAGTTTCATGGCAGCCTTTTTTTGGGAGCCCTTCTGGCAGCAACAATACTCAGCGCTGAACTGACTCGATTTGCACCTCGCAACAGTCGATTTCATAAGGTTCTCTCCATAGCGCTGCCATTGGGCACCATCATCGCAGGCTTGACACTCCTTCCGACAGCCTGGAGCGATCCGGTGCTGGCCCGCAAGCGAGGCTTCTACGGCGTGATCTCAGTCCGTGAGCTCGATCGCGATCGGCCCCTTCTGCATGGCCGAGGCCTCTACAACGGGAAGATCCTGCACGGATTTCAGTTCCTGGATCCCTCCCGGAAGAACGCAGCGACAACCTACTACGGTCCCTCCTCGGCACCCGATGCGGTGATCGAGTATTTGAAGGGGATGAAAAAGTCGCTGCGAGTCGGTGTCATTGGGCTTGGTGTCGGTACGATCGCTACCTATCTCGCCGCCGAAGACCGTCTCTGCTACTACGAAATCGATCCTCTGGTCATCGAGGTTCAAGACAGTTTCTTCACCTACTACAAAGACTGTCCAGCCGATAAACAGATCGTCATCGGCGACGCACGAATTCAAATGGAACGCCAGGAGCCACAGGAGTTCGACGCGATCTTTGTCGATGCCTTCAGCGGCGATGCGATCCCGGTCCACCTACTAACGATCGAAGCGATGGCGGTTTACGAAAAGCACTTGGCCATTGGCGGCGTTGTCGCTTTCCATATCAGCAATCGCTATTTGAATCTCCATCCGGTAATCGATGGCTTGGCAAAGTCGAAAGGTCTTCACAGCATTCGGTTACACACCACGAAGGCCGATGGATTCCATACCACCGCATCCGACTGGATCGTGCTGACCAAAGACCCAATTCTGGAAGAGCAGCCTCCTTTTGATCTCCTGCGCATCCCTCTGGACCCCTCCTCTCCATTGCTATGGACCGATCAGTCCAGCAGCCTTTGGGATGTGCTTCGCTAGCGTCCCGCAGAGGAATGCTAGGTGGCCGGACGATCGCACGGTAGGGATCACCAAACCATGGCCCGTGCAGGAGTTTTGTGAGCCGTCGGGACCTCGGGATTGTCCTCGAAGAGTTTGTCATTGGCGGTGACTGCCACTTTCACTCGACTGCTGACATTCGAATCACGCACCTGCTTCGACTTCTAGCGATTCGCTCTTTAGCCGCCATCCCTAACCATCGGATCGCGGCAGAACCAGCTGAAAAATGAGCCTCGGATGGAGTGGCAGCAGATAGGACTGAGTTCACTCCTTCTGCGCCAGTTGCAGCTCGCTGCAGATTGTCAGTTGCCTACGTTTCGCCTGTTACAGCGATTCCAGAAAAGCTACTAGATCGGCGACATCCTTAGGATCCAACCGCTCCAACCCACTGTGGCGTGAATCGCCAACCACATCGGCCAGCGTCCGATGAATGCCGGAATGAAAAAACACAGGAGCCCGTTGGCTGACACCCTTCAACGAGGGAGGGCTGAACCAGCGATTCCCTCGTTCATCCGCCAAATCGATCCGTTCAGGCTGGCCCGAAGTGTAAAGAGCTCCTTGGTGGCAGCGAACGCAGTCCCATTGCTCAAACAGCTTCTTCCCTCTGGCTACCTCTGGTTTCTCGGCAACTCGACGCGCCACACGAACTCCAGGAGGCGCCGGAAGGCTCTCACAAAAAGCGACCAACTTGTCCAAAACCTCCGGCGCTGCAGGATAATCACGATGCATCGTGGAAGCGATCGATCGTTCGATCTGATCCCGCAACTTGGCATCCCTTCCGGTCCATCCAAACGGTTCGGTGCCTTGCAGTCCAAGCAGCGACAGTACCCGCTTGGGGGCCCCATAATGACCATCTCCCAAAGTATCTACCAGCAACCCATTGCCATGACCTTCTACATGGCAACTCGCACAGCTCATCCAACCATCATGCGATAAGGCTGCATCATGGAAATGAAGTTCCCCCACCTCCGCTTCGGAAAAAACCCGCTGGGGAGACAGCAGCAAGTCGTCCAGAACGGCGCTTTGCTGAAGATCGATCTGAGTCAACGAATCGCTAAAAGCATTCAGCACCCACAAGGAACGGCCGTCGGGCGAAAACCGGCAATCCAACGGATAGTCGCCCACCGAAAGATAACGGAAGGTGTACGCATCCTCACTTCCGATCGCTACCTGGTCCATGCCTCCGATGGTCACTGCGATCCGCCCTTCCGCGTCGGTCTGAAAGCTGGTCAGCTCTCCCGACCCTCGCGTCGGAACACCCACGGGATGCACCCGGCTTCCGCTGTAGATATTGTCTCCTTGCTGCGATAGCAACCGATCGATTTCCATCCAGCGCAGATCGTTCGCCATGAGAACACCCCAATGGATATCGTTTTGAATCGTCTGCGAAGTCGGGTTGAGACTTCCATGCAGCAGCAACAATCGTCCATCGCTGGTCGGCTGCATTTGGGCGATTGCCTGCCCAAGAAAGTCGTGGCTTCCAGCCCAAAGGCGCATCGATGTATCCAATATCCCCAAAGTTCCACCAAAGGCATCGGCTACCAGTAGCCTGCTAGAGTCCTCCAGGAGGCAAAGCTTTCCCGGACAAAACTCGCAGTCGGTGATCCCCTCCAGTTCCGCGGCTAGCTGTTCTCCGACCGAAGAAACCGCATAGCAGGCAATCTGCCGCGACCAGCCACACGCTACCCAAAGCCGATTCGCCCCTTTCTGCCATACCACCGACCTCGGGTCCATCGGAGTGTCGATCGTCGCCAAGGATATCCACTGCTGGTCCCTCCGCGACCAGCATCTCACCTGAGAATCTTTCCGATGCCATGTCACCAAGAGATTGCAAGATCGATCGTAAAGCAGACCATCAACCCCCTCTCCGATGACCATGCCATCGACCACCCGCCGCTGCTCGACATCCACTGTCAAAAGCTCGCCCGTCTTCCGGCATCCCAACACCAGCAAGCGATCATCCAGCCACTCCATGCACACAGGCTGTCGATAGGCTGGCTGAGTCCAGAGATGCGTTCCGCTCCGCTGCTTCGCTTCTCCCTGGCGGTACGTTCGATACTCTTCCTCAGCTGTCAAAACGGGAACGATGGTAAACAACAGAAGAAGAAAAAAGAACCAAGGTCGAGAACCCATCATGTCAGCCAACTCGTTGCTAAAGGCTTTTCGCTGCCGCAGAAGTGCGATCGTATTGCTTCATCATCTTCCAGCCTTCAAATCCTGTTCAAAAATCTCCAACTCTCGTTCCAACTCCATCCCCTGCGTCCCGAGATCATCCTTCCATACCTCCAAAGCATTTCTCAGCTGCTGGACTTGTCCCATCATTGCAGCATTCATCATTCTCTTCTGTGCACCAAGTATGGGCCAGAAGATCGGAATGATGCTGAAGCATCCGGTTGCCATGCCAAAGCCAGCCATCGCTTCACGAGTTGTCTTAGCACGGGACAATTCGTTCTTGAGAAAAAGAAGTTTTGCCTTCTGAATCTCCTCAGGTGCCATCCCCGACAGGCCCGCAAGGAAAACTTGGATCTTTTCCGGTGTCATGCCCCGATCGAAGCTGTCCATCTTTCTGCCACTCCGATTTTTTCCCAGATGGTGAAACTGCCTGGATCCTCTTACTGTTCATAGAGCAAGACAGTATTTTGTCTTCGCTGAAAGTCTCCATGGTCGCTTATGGCGATTTCCGTCAGTTCTTCGCAGCTTGCATCGCCGTCGAGAATCGCCTGAGCCAACTTTTCACTCCCTAGCAGTCGGTTTAGCTGCTTGATATCCCATTGGTCCGGGTGCACTCTGCGCAGGGCGTGCGCGACGGCCAGTCCAAGCGATACCGGTTTCAAGCGACTACGATCTACGATCACTACGCGTACGCTCTGACATCGTTCTCCCTGAAACTTGCTGCTGCTTGGCGTGAATTCGCAAGGAACAAATCGAACCCCTGCCACGCCGTATCCATTCAGTTGATCTGCAACACGATTGGCATCCATCCACGGTGCACCAAACCACTCAAATGGTGCATCGGTTCCACGACCAACCGAAAGATTGGTCATCTCCCAAACTCCGATCCCAGGATAAAGATACGCAGCGTTGAGGCTTCGCATGTTGGGTGAGGGATTGATCCATCGCAACCCGGTCTCGTCCCACGCCATCGATCGCCGCCAGCCCTGACATTCGATGACCGTCAAATCGAGTTCGGGATGTTTCTCCTTTTGGAGCATTCGAGCCAACTCGCCAATCGTCATCCCGTGTTGCAGTGGAATCCGGTGATAGCCAACAAAGGACTCCTTGCCTTCATCCAGAAGGGGCCCGCCAATCTGAACGCCGCCAAGTGGATTAGGTCGGTCAAGGACGACAAATCCTTTCCCCGCCTCAACGGCTGCCTTCATCGCCTCCCCCATCGTCGACACGTAGGTGTAGAACCGACATCCAATATCCTGAATGTCAAAAACCAGCGTATCAATCTCCTCCAGCATCTGTGGTGTCGGCTTCCGCGTCTCGCCATAAAGACTGAACACCTTCAGTCCGGTTTCGGGGTCGAGCGAATCGTCGACTTTCGATACATCCAAGGCGCCTGCGAAGCCATGTTCGGGACTGAACAAGGCTGTCAGTTCCACTCCCTCGGCTTGCTGCAACAACTTGGCCGTGGAGATACCGGATCGATTTCGGCCGGTGTGATTGGTGATCAAACCGATCCGTTTGCCCTTCAATTGCCGGTAGTTCGACTCCTCCAGCACATCGATCCCCGTCAGAACACCAGGCAGCCTGTCGCTCGTCGAATCGCCACTGCCGGCCCAAGCCAAGTCTGGTCTCTTACCAACCCCCCCCACCAGCACATTCCAGATCTTCCCAGCCAGTGGATTGACTGCCCCCTTCCCATCCGGATGGACGCGATTGCTAAGGAAGATAAGAAACAGATCCTGCGCCGGATCGATCCAAAGGACAGTGCCGGTGAATCCGCCATGACCAAATGCTTCAGGGCTTAGCATGTCCCCGCGGTTGCTGGAGTAGCCAGTCTGCTTATCCCAGGACAAGCCTCGCAGACCGCTAGAGACTCGATGCCCCGAGGTCATCACCTCCATGGCTCGCCTCGACAGAATGCTGCCCCCTTCGCCAAGTCCCTGCTGTCGAAAACCGCGAAGAACCTGCTGACTGAAGTGAGCTAGGTCTTTTGCCGTCGAGAACAGTCCCGCATGCCCCGCGACTCCCCCCAGTAGATAGGCGCGTGGGTCATGCACTTCCCCTCGCATCCAACGGTCTTCCCGCTGCTCGGTCGGCGCCGATCGCTGCTTCAATGCATCCATCGGCAGGAATCCGGTCTCCTCCATACCAAGGGGAATAAACAGTTCCTTCCGGCAATAATCAGCAAGCGTCTGACCACTGATGGTTTCAACAAGCTTCCCCAAGACGATGAAATTGACATCCGAGTACTTGAACTCCTTTCCGACAGGAGCCACCAGCTTCAATTGGCAGATCTTCTTCCAAGCTTCCTCCGGCCCCTGCTGATAATCCGCTAGTGCATTATCGGGAATCAATCCACTCTGGTGGATCAAAAGGTCTCGAACGGTGATCGCATCTTTTCCTTCAACACCGAAGTCTGGGAAAAAATCGACAACACGGTCACCAAGCCTCAGCTTCCCCCGATCAATTAACTGCATGATCGCCATGCCGGTAGCCACCGGTTTGGTGATCGAAGCCATATCAAAAACGGTATCGACCGTCATCGGCTGGATGTCCGGTTGGGTCTGCCGATTCCCATAGGCTTTCAATAACAGCAGTTGACTGGAATCGCCGACGCATAGAATGCAGCCAGGCATCTTCCCTTCCGCTATCCCGTCCGCAATCATCGCATCGACGCGCTGTAGCCGTGTCTCTGAAATCGCAACCGTTCCAGTGATCGTCCCTGCCTCCGGTTCCTCCGCCAACACCGAAAGACTTCCCGACAAGAAGCTCCCTAGGAGCAATAGAAGGATAAGAGAAAACCTCAATATGGGAGACACATATTGCGATTGCGGATCGAGTGATGTGCCTGCTGACTTCTGCCCTGCCATCGGGGGTCTATCATTTCCCATGCATCGTACCGCCAAGCTCATTCGAGTCCGCCTTCGTAATTGATGTGTCCACCGATCTCATGCATCCCGGAACCGTTTCGAAACCTACCGATTGATTGTAACGCGATCCATCGGCGACACACCGAAGCTGAAAGCTGAGATCCGAGGATGCCTGCAACTGATCCCCACCTCGGACTGTCGACGAAGCTACGGAAGTCTCTGCGAATGCTGAGCATCCAACGCCTGCGGAAATTCGATCACCAAGTGATGATGCCGGTCAGCTCTTTTTCCTCGAAATTGGGAAGCGTAGCATTCGCCTGACGATCGGAAGTCGTGTCGACCACACCAGCCTTCTCGCTAGCGAGGAACCAATCCCGGTCTAACTGCCCCATCAGGGCATCGACGGCATTATCCTCCGGCAATGTTCCAGGTAGCGGGTCTGAAGAACTTGTTCGGGATCGCAAATAGTACGTTCCATTCAGACCACCTGCAGTCTGCCCCCTGAGGTTTGCCCGACGTTCCATGTACCCCAAGTCTGTTCTCGACCATTCCTTCTGGATTGCCAGAAGCCCTTCTATCACACCGTCGTAGGCGATTCGACCTCCGACCAGAATGTCGTCTCCACCTCCACCGAATACCTGATCGGCAGCGATCCCCCCGATCAAAATATCTCGACCATTACCCCCATAAATCTGATCGACCCCGCCACTGCCATTGATGACCATTCCTCGCACAGTGCTGCCGCGAAGAATATCGTTGAAGTTGGTGCCGATCAGCAATGAGAACGAGTCGGCAAGTTTCGGGAGATTCGTCCCACTGGGAACGACTGCGTTGAGATTCACCGTCACAGCGACGGTATTCAGAGAGTAGTCAAGAACGTTATCCCCCGCGCCGCCATCGACCAAGCCGGTCATAGTACCAAGACGTGATACACGGAAATGATCTGCCGCCGTGCCACCTCGCAGCGACTCCATCTGCTTGAAAGTAATCGCATTCAGCAGATTACCACCTCCTGCCTCTTGAAGATTCCACACACAGTCGATATTCGGACCATAAAGCGTGTCGATCCCCGAGCCTCCCAGAATGGTCGAAACTCTTCCAGTCGGCTGGACTGTGAAGTTGTCGATACCGGTCCCACCGGTGAGCGTACTGAATCCCTGCAAAATGAGATCCCTCGTGGCGGAGACCATTTGAGAAATCGTCGAACCGCTGACCGTCCAATCGGTCGTCTCGTTCGCCCCTGTAAAAGTGCCGTTCGTAGCCGTAAATGCCTCGATCGAATTCCAGGTACCAGTAATACCGGTTGCCTTAAACAAACCCGCCAGCACCGAAGTGGCTCCAGTTAGTTGACTGAGATCGAGTAGATCCCGCAGGGCCCCAGAACCACCGAAAAGCGAACCGGACAACGATCCGCTACCGATCAGAGAGAAGGTGTCGACCACTCCATCTGCCCCAACCAGCGTCTCGACTCCAGTAAAGTTCGTCGTCCAGCTTCCCGTACCGACGCGAACCTGACCACCATTAGCCGAATCGACGCGCCATTCATGTGAAGCGATCGCCTCGACGCTGCGAATCTGATCGACGCCAAGACCACCCACAATCGAAACGCCCGCTGCCTGCACCAGATCGAAGGTATCGTTCCCAGCTTCGCCAGATACCGTTCGGGTTGCGATCGAGTGATTTTCAAACTGATAAAGCGTCCCCAATCGAACGATGGAATCAGTGATCCGGAAGGTGTCTGCTGCCGCGCTTCCTACCAACTGGAACCGATTGCCCCCCGCTCCACCATGGAAAGCAATCAAGCCAGGATGGACGGAGGAGCCGCTGCCCAGAACGACACCGTTCAAGGTGTAACGAAATAGATTGGTCCCAAGATGAAGAACGATCATCTGATCGTCATCCGATCCGCCGTCATTCAAACCCATCGCAAGCTTCGTGCCTTGAGTCTCTGAGCGAAGGATATTCAAAGGCGACATGCTGTAGACCGCGCTGTCACCTGCAGAATCCTTGACCGTTACGGTCGGCTGAAAACTGCCGACGTTCAAGAAGCTATGGCTGACTGTTGTCACCAAGGGAGCCACAACAACCTCGGGAGGCGATCCGTCTCCCCAGTTGATGGTGTACTGCAGCGTCGATTCGGTTGGGTGCACGCTGGTAAACCGGAAAACGCGTTCCTGACCGGAAACCCCCTGATACCCGTCGGCAGGCGCCTGCATCAGAACGGTGATCGGTGCTGAAACCCTGAAATCCACCGTCGATTCAGTCGACTCCCCACCATCGTCATCCGCGACAACCACTCGGACTTGATAATTCCCAACCGCCGGTGGAACCCATGATAGGCTGCTGCCCTGCCCCAGGTACTCGTTCACCAAGGTCGCTCCCTGGTAAATACGATAGGAGTAGCTCAGCACATCATCGACACCGACATCGGTGGCCGCCACCGAAATCTGCCCGCTGGTTGCATCAAGCCATGGATTGGTTGTCGTAATGGAAGTAACAACTGGCGGCGCATTGTCTACGACGACAGGAATGGTGTAGTCGGTGTGGCTACCATCTTTGTCGATAACCCTAGCGAACACCGAGTAATCACCATCATCGCGGAAGAGCATCGAAGCACTGCTGGATGAACTTGCGGAAGCGTAGTTCGCTGGAAGCCCAGCCAAGGTCTTGGCGAAGCCATAGCGAAGTCCTGCCGTTCGGTCCGCCAGGGATGGGTCAGTTGCCGCATCCAGCGAAACCAGCAGCGAACTCCCCTCAACGATCGGGCCATTCTGTGCAGGCGTCGCGGTCGGCGCAACACTCGCCACTGCATAGCTATAGTCGTAATCGGTGATTCCTCCATCTCGGTCCATCACGCGGATGTAGACGGTGTAGGTTCCATCGTCATCGTGGAAATACGATGCACTATCGATCGAGGACGAAGAGGCAGAATCGTAGGTGATGCCGGACCGCTCACTGGCATTCTGAGTAAAGAAGTAACGCAATCCCTCCGCCATGTCCCCAGGAGAATCGGACGATGTCAGATCGATCTGCGTCAATCCGCCCTCCAATGCGTTGGAGATCTCAATGGACGCTGTCGGAGCGGTATTAACGACTGCAATCTGGTAGCTTTGATCTCCCGACGACTTCCCGTCATCATTACTGATCGTAAAGCGGATCGTATAGGTTCCCTCATCGACAAACGAATGATTCAACGGAAGACCGGTCGTCGGTGTAAACCCACTGACCGTCATCGCACCGGTACCATCGCCGAAATCGACAGTCGCTGTCCAAGCGGCACCTCCAACATCGGTAAAAGGAATCGTCAACGAATAATCGGGCTTCTCTCCGCTGGTCGCTCCTATCGGAATCGAAGAAGTTGGAACGGTCAGCGAATAGTCTTCCGAAGTTGTCCCGATGAATGTATCGACTCCCAGTCGACCACTCATCGTGTTGAAGGAGTCCAACGCATTGGCGCGCTGGAATCGATAGGCCAACAATTCATAATTACCCAAGTCGATGTCGGCCACACTGTCTTGGTAGATCTGAATGAGTTCTGCCGGCCAATCCGTAAAGTCCGTGATCACCGGCTCCGTATCCGGCTCCTTGAACGTATCAATCTCGATGAAGTACGTCCCAGTCGCCGGAATCAACAGATCGATCAGAATGGCATCGCCTGACTCGAACTCATCATCGTTCTCCGCCACCGAAGCGTGGTAGGGAATGATCGTTCCGGCAGCATCACGAACCCGTAGCACCGGATCAATAAACGAACCAGGAACCAGAGTGGAACTGCCACCAGGATTGCTGTAACGCCGGAGCGCCCGGGAAGCCACTTCGATCGTCAGCAGATCCCCCTGCTGCGCATCGAAAGCATAGTAGTCACTCTCGCTCTTCCCAGTCGTGGCATCCAACTGGATACTTCCGACGACGCTGAAGAGTTCGGCGAAAAGCTGGTTCCCGGCGTTGACACCCGTGGTTAGCGTGTTGGGCAGTGAAAGCACGTTCCAATCGACTTCCTGCGCGGTCCCCAGACTCCCTTTGTTACCCGCCGTTTCGGGAACCCGAGTCGCCGTTAGATCGGACTCCGCGTAAGCCAGTTTGACCGCCTCCCGCTCGCCGAAGAACAATTTGTTGATGTCGTTCTTCCGGTCGCTGCCAACCGACGCTGGCGAACTGATCAAATGCTGGAATGTCTCATAGGCTTCCGACAACCCGGTGAACGCAGGGTTGAACGCACCGCTTCCCGGGGGGCTATGCACGCCTGAACCGATCGGTCCAAACGCATCATAGTGCCTCAGTCCCATCAGGTGACCCAACTCGTGCGCCGCAATCTTGATCGATAGGGCAACGAAGTTGTCGACACTGTTGTCGGGATTCCTCTGCCCATAAGTCAAATGCCCGTCGGAGGACGGGTTCAGAAAATCGCCAGAGATCTCTGTTGAAGTCACGGACAGACGCGGGGCTAAAACCGTCCCCCCCAGCAGTCCATGGACCTGGACCACCGCCTGACCACCCAGGTTGATATTGCCAAGATCGATCTCGCTGGCCAGACCACCAGGGCTTCCATTGGGAGGCGTCTCGTTGAAATATATCGTTACAAAATCGATTCCTGCGGGAATCTCACTGGCATTGGTAGTAAACCGAACATCAAACCAACGCTCGGGATCACTGTACTGCCGAACGCTGCCGTCCAGCTTGATCCCGTAGTACGACCGCATCAGCCCCTCGATCACCGCCGCCTGATCCGCAGCCTCGTAGGTGAATTCCTTCGTAGCATCGGTCTTCGATGCAAAATCGAGCAGAACCCACTGGGTGGCATTGCGGCCTGCAACGGCTGGACTGTAGGTACGTGTCGAATAAAGGCCACCCTCCATCAGGTTGTCGCGATCGTTCCCAAGAAGGGTATCCGCAAATCTCGATCCTGCAATCGTTTCCAATCCCTGAACCGAATCGGCAGAGAGCTGAATGACGAACCCCGTTGCGATCGACTGGCTGGCGGTCGACATCATGTCAAAGACAACACCTCCTTCAGTGAAAGAGGAAAAGTCAAACCGATCTCGACTGGTGTCCGGGGATGTTTCGGGCAACTCCACAATCTTCACCCATCCCCTGGGCGCACCAATCCATCGGTAATCGTCATCTCCGGCTCCACCCGTCAATTGCACTGTGGCAGATGGGCCAACAGAAGGTGCCGTTCCTGCATAGGCGAAAGAATCATTTCCAACTTCCAGGTCCACCTCGATCGACTGTGCACTACCTCGGAAGACAAATCCATCATCTCCAGAGCCACCGGTGTATTGAATGCTGCCACCTTCAGTGGTGTTGTAGACCAACGCGTCGGATCCCGATCCACCATCAAACAACAAGGTGCTAAAGCCAACCCCTTGAGTTCTCAGAACGTCTGCCCCATCGCCGCCATAGAATCGCACTCCCTTCGAAGCCGTACCGGAGGCCGCATTAGCCCCCACGGCACTTCCTGCGTTAACCAGGGAATCGTTGCCGGCACCGCCATTGAAATCGATCCAACCCACTTCGTGGCCGCTGTTGAAGATGGTGTCGTCGCCGTCACCACCGACCATCGAAATCATTTGCACCCCTGTGCCATTGTTCTGCAGCGCGTCGGTACCACCACCGCCGTTGAACTGCAGCAGACCGATCGTGTCCGCATTGTTCTGGAACCGGTCGTCGTCGGCACCGCCTGTCATCGAATGGACAAGTCCACCACTGCCCCAATTGACATAAACATTCTTACCATCCCCGCCAAGGAAGGTAATCGTGCCAGTGCTGTTGCCGTTCTGGTAAAGCGAATCGTTGCCGTCACCTCCATTGAATGACAGGTTGGTCGCTTCGGCTCCATCATTCTGGAACGCATCGGCACCGTCACCTCCAACGAACGTGAAGCTGGTGAATTTGTATCCGGTCGGATCATTCAGCGCCGAATCATTACCAGAGCCACCATGGAAGGTGACAGCGGAAACACCACTGCCGGAGTTCTGGAAGAAGTCGTTACCGCCACCACCGTAGAAGACCACGTTGGAAACATCAGAACCCCGGTTTCCGAAAAGATCAGCGGCGTCATCCGATGTAGCCAAGGGTACATCAGGCAAAGTCGTCGGCGGAAGGCTTGTATAAGGCCAGGTGATCGCACCGACGGTCCCACTGTCGATCAGCGAAAGATCACTGGAACCTGATCCACCACCATAATTGATGAATCGGTCTGCCCCCGCATTCCCATAGAACACCCAGCCGCTAGCACCAGCGCCGTAATTGAGCAAGGAGTCAGCGTCACTTCCCCCCTGCATCCGGTAGCCAGTAGCACGCAAACCACTGTTGGCCATGACATTCGTACCGCGGGTGTCCACCATTAGGAACGATGTGGTGTCTGTCCCGGTGTTCAGCAACTGGTCGTTGCCCAGCCCACCGAAAAAGATGAAATTCGCAACGCGATTCCCATCGTTGATTGCTACGTCGCTTCCGTCGCCACCTAGTACCACCACGCTGTTCAGATCATTCGCTTCGTTCTCAAAGTAGTCCGCATCATCGTCGCCATCGAAGGTGACCTGATCCAGACCTGTCGCCTGATTGAGGAAACGGTCCTCACCTGCACCTCCCAGGAAGACAACGTTGGCCCAGTCACTACCTTCGTTGCGGAAGATATCTTCGCCACCCAGGCCAACGAATCGAATGGAACTGGTTGGTGTGCCGCTGGAGTCCAGAAGCCCCGTCGCCTGATTCAGGAAACGATCCGGCCCCGACACTTCCAAAGCCGCATCCCCCTCAAAATCAATGTCGCCGAAACGAGACCCTGTCAAGGTCAGCGTATCCGCATCGGCACCGCCACCAAAGTCGATGTGCCCGATGTTTCTCCCATCCAGCACCAGTGTGTCGGCATCGGAACCTCCCCGGAAATAGACCAATGCGATGTCATCGCCATCCGATATCAGGACATCGCTACCGTTTGCACCATAAAACTGCAGCGACGCGATGCCGGATCCGTAGTTGGCGAAAACGTCATCCTGATCCAATCCTTCGCTTCCCAAATAGGTCGGCGAACCGTAGCCGTAAAATACGATCGAAGAAATGTTCGAGGCATCATTGCGGAAGGTATCCTTACCTTCGCCACCTTGGAACAAAATGGAGGCGACAGGAGCGAGATTCTGGAAGCGATCATCTCCCTGATCCCCCTCAAAGTCGATGTTCCCTGCCGACGCCGTCGCCGTCAAAAGCAACGTATCAGCATCAGCACCGCCACCAAAATCGATATCGCCAAAAACAGTACCACGGATGATCAGGGTATCGGCCCCTGAGTCCCCTTGCGGGTTGGGGTCCAGAGGATTGAAATCCCCCTCAAAGCTGATCGATCCAGCCGCCGCAGTCGCCGTCAGCACCAGCGTATCGGCATCGGCTCCACCTCCGAAATCGATCCCCCCCGTGATGGTCCCTCGAAGCTCCAGCGTATCAGCACCCGAGTCCCCTTCGAAGCTGAGCGAACCACCTGCGGCCGTCGTTGTCAGTAGCAGCGTATCCGCATCAGCCCCACCACCGAAATCGATCCCGCCGTTGACTGTACCCCGAAGGATAAAAATATCGGCGCCCGAATCCCCCTCGAAACTGATCGATCCGGCGACCGCCGAGGCACTGAGCTGCAAAGTGTCCGCATCAGCTCCACCACCAAAATCGATATTCCCAGTAACCCGTCCATCCAGAACAAAGGTATCTGCCCCAGAGTCCCCTTCGAAACTGATCGATCCGGCCGCTGCCGTCGCCGTCAGAACGAAGGTGTCCGCATCCGCTCCACCTCCGAAATCGATCCCTCCAGTGATCGTGCCTCGGATCTCCAAGATATCCATCCCGGAGTCTCCCTCAAAGCTGATCCCACCCGCCGACGCATTGACCGTTAGTAGAAGAGTATCCGCATCGGCTCCGCCTCCAAAATCAATCCCGCCGGTGACAGTACCAAGAAGCGTCAGCGTATCGGCGTCAGCACCCCCACCAAAATCGATCCCGCCGGTGATGGTGCCTCGGATCTCCAGGGTATCCATCCCGGAGTCCCCTTCAAAACTGATGCCGCCTGCGGAAGCATTGACCGTCAGCAGAAGCGTATCAGCATCGGCCCCACCGCCGAAATCGATCCCGCCCGTGATCGTGCCGCGGATCTCGAGGGTGTCCATCCCGGAATCCCCCTCAAAGCTGATGCCTCCGGCGACCGCACTGGTTGAAAGCGTCAATGTATCCCCGTCGGCCCCACCTCCAAAGTCGATGTTGCCAGTGACCCGACCATCCAAAACGAAGGTGTCTGCCCCTGAATCCCCTTCAAAGCTGATCGAATCGACGACGGCACTGCCAACCAGAGTCAACGTGTCTCCGTCGGCACCACCGCCGAAGTTGATGTTCCCCAGAACTCGGTCGTAGACGACAAAATCGTCCATGCCCGAGTCGCCTTCGAAACTGATGTCCCCAAGAACAATCGTTCCTCGCAACTCAAAGGTGTCCCCATCCGCTCCACCCCCAAAGTCGATATCGGTCATGTTCCCACCGCGAATCACGAACGTGTCTGCGTCAGCCCCACCTCCGAAATCGATCCCCGTCAAAATGCCTCCCTCAATGTCGAAGACATCCATGCCGGAGTCCCCTTCGAAACTGATGTCCCCCATCGTTCCGTTTCGCAGGACAAACGTATCCGCATCGGCGCCCCCGTTGAAATATCCGCGCAGCGCACCTGTACCACTGCTGCCAGGTCCGATAACAATTTCGTCTTTCCCATCCCCTCCTAGAATCGTCGTGTTGGCATGCGTCGTGAACGTATCATTGAATCGACTGCCGACCACCGATGCAAAAACGCCCCAAGTTCTCAAAAGGTGCGGCGATGTATTCGGGTCACCATCGGACGATAGCCCCAACTCCGGCGCCACGTCCGTCTCCAGATAGACTACCGACCCACCATCCTTGTTGGCCAAATAATTGGTGTTCGAAGCCGCCAGATCAAAGGTGATCCCGAGATCAAGAAAACCAGTGGTGGTGATATCGGATCGCGTGAAGTTCAATGTATTGACCCCTGTCGTGTCGCGAACCGTCAGAACGCTGTTGGGGCTGAGGATGTACTGGTCATCCCCTTCGTCGACCACAGTGACTCCCGTCGGCGCACTGGCAGCATCATTCGCGATATCATTCCCGGACCGCAGGACATAGGTGTCGTTTCCAGCCCCTCCAAAAAGGAAGTCCTGTCCGTCTCCACCATCGAGGACTACGTTGAAACCGATAGGAAGACTTGTTGCGTTCACCATGTCACTTCCGCCGAAAGTGATCACGGTCAGGTTATTGACGTCGTCGGCAAAGTCATCGACGGTAAGTGTGAAAGCATCGGCAGCCTCACTTCCCAGGAGCAACGTCGATACGTAGGTATCCGTTCCCAGGTCCCCATCATCCACCGACAATGTTACTTCTATGGTTCCGCTGAACAATTCCGGCAGCAGGGTGAACGTTTCAGCCGTTCCGGTCTGCACAACGACTGTGGTACCGACAACTTTCGCTTCCCACCGGTAGACGAAAATCTCTTCTCCCGGATCGGTGACAATCGCCTGGAATGTGATCGGCTTGTCGCCAACCACCGCTCCCGGACCTCCACCTGGCCCGCCCGGTAACGATCCGCCTCCGGATGTCTCTAAAGGAATGAACATCGCCTCGGGAGCGACATTCGTTACCGTGACCTGAGTCGACTCGTCGACTGCAGAGCCCCCATCATCATCCGTCACTGTGACGCGAATTGTTTCCAGATCGAATGCTGTCCCAGGCGCGTAATCATCCCGATAGACATAGGTGGCACTGAACGTGCGATCAACTTGGTTGACCGATGCCTCGGTCATCTCCCCACTGGCCCAGAGAACCGAGACCGAGTGGGAATCGACCGAACTGACGTCGGTATACGATCCCGTCACGCGAACTTTCTGCCCTTCCTGAATCTGCCAAGTCCCAACAACCGGATCCCAGACCCCAGGGGCACTCTGCACAAAACGTTGTAACGGCAAGGTGATCTGCGGAGCCACGTTATTCACCATGATCGATGTCGACTGCAGTGTCGATGGCTTGTCCGCCAACTGCATTTTCTGATCCAAAATGCTCACGGAAATCGTGAACGGTTGCTGATCGTCGCGGTATTCGTGGGTGATACCTGCGATCACACTTCCCCCAGCACCTGCTGTCAGCATCACTTCCTGGGTACCATCTCCCCAGTCGACAAAGATGCGATGGGAATCACCAATCCCAGCATCCGAATATCGCACCGTCAGCGAAGCCGTACTTCCTTCGTTGATGGTTGCCTGCGCAAGCTCCAAAGAGGTAATCAGCGGGATCGAATTTCCGACTCGGACATCCACCGTGGCCGGGATCAGATCAAGCGGCTGGTCGTCGTCGGATACCCCTACGGTGATGGTGTAGACACTTCCCACCGTCTCGGGACTGGATCGATACCGATGAGGAATATCTAGTTGACGTGCTGCCAGCTGCCCCACCGTCGGGCTAAGCAAAATCTCTTCGGGCGCACTGCCGTCCCCCCAATCGACCCGAATCGTATGGCTATCTGCCAAACCAAGATCCGAGAAGTCGACACGGAGCGTCATTAATGCTCCTTCCGACACCACTGCGACTCCGCCGACTAAGGTCAGCCCCGGAAGATCAAGCGTCAGCGCCGATGGCAGGCTGTTGGCTACTTCCGTGACCATCACAGCCGTCGCCGCGCTAGCCGCTCCACCATCATCGACAACTCGCACCCTCACCACGTAATTGTCTCTCGCGCTGTTGGTGGGATTGTCGTCGACGTAGGTATGCGGAACCGAGAAGGACATCACACCTTCAGCAAGTGCAACGTTCTGGGTCGTCCCATCACCCCAGTTGATTTCTACCGTGTGGACTTCCTGATCGCTGGTGTCCGTGAACGAACCGGTCAGCGTCGCCGTTCCTCCTTCCGATAACTGGCTAGTGATTCGAACATCCCCAGGATTCAAAACCGGCGCCTGATTGATGACATCCAGAGTGAAACTGGCGACTCCCACCAGACCGCTGTTGTCGGTCACCCGCACAAGGACTCGGTAGGGCACACCTGCAGGACTGGCCTTGGGATACCGATGCTGCAACGTGAACGTCTGCTGATCGGAAAGCGTCAAAACCTCCACCGCTGATCCATCGCCATAATCAACTGTAGCGCTCCAACGGGTCGAGTCGGAGTCGGCAAAGGATCCGGTAAAGTTCAAAGTCTCGCCGGCAATTAGGGAGGTGATAGCCGCCTCGGGCTCCGTCCAAAACGTCACGATGGGCGCTTGCTGACTGGCGACGTCTCCAATCGTCTTGGTATTGCCAAACTCCGACGTCGGATTGACGGCGACAGAGGTCAACAAGTCGCCAAACTCGACGATCGGCGTCGATCCCAATGGCACTTCAAAACGGAAGATGCCAACCACTGGATCGGTGTCATCCCCAGCCAGCGACTCGACTCCCTGATACAACTTTCGAGTCCCCTGGCCACGTCCGTTGTTGGTAGGCGCAGACAGATAGAACTGGATGACCTGGCCGGGATTGCTGGTCCCCTCCAACACCAGGAGACCAGCGGTTGCCAGATAGGCGCTGGTGATGACTGGAGCGTTCGCTAAACCATCGCTGTCAGGGCTGTCGTTGGCCGTTGGCCCTTCTACCCCATGATCAATTGCCATCTGCAAATTGCCACGGTACAGATTCCCCACAATCGTATTGCTCGCCGATGGGCCCACCCCCGGTAACCAAACCCCGGAACCGAGGTTGTAATAGAAGAGGTTGGCGCGAGAGTCGCTGGAGTCACTGCCCACCAAATTGCCGGCCACGCCAGTATCGATTACCAAGCCATGAGCCGCATTGGAGATGGAAACAGTACCAGTTCGGTCAGCGCCAAAAACATTCCCTTCCAACGTATTGGCAGTGGAACTGCCAGAGATACGCAAGCCACTACCCGTGTTGCCGGACAGCACATTTCTCTGGCTGGATTCAGGGCCGCCAATGCGGTTGTTCGACGAATCGACAATCAGCACCCCATCGGCAGGACTGGTTGGCGTACCATTGCCAACCGACTGCAAGCCCGATCCATCCGTGCCAACCGAATTCCCCTCCAACCACGTGCGAGTTGTATTCTGCAGAAGGATTCCACCGAGGGTATTGCCGGAGACAACGTTACCGAGCACCCAGAAGCCCTCGACCGAGGTCAGTTCGATGCCATAGCGAGCGTTGGCCAGACGAGCCGCACCGCTGCTATCCAGACCGATCCAGTTGTTCATGACGTAATTTTCAAGCGGGAACAGACCGGAGGCGTAAACCCCCGATTGACTGTTGCCGCTGATCACATTGCGATCCCCGGCAAAAGACCCACCGATCATGTTGCCATCCGAGCCGTGGCTGAGCAGGACGCCGTGGGTGTTCGGAACACTGCCCAACCCCAGAACGTTGGTCCCGATCCAGTTGCCAGCAACGGTATTTCCACCAGCACCCTCTCCCCCAAGCCAAATCCCGGGGCCGTTGTTGCCAGAGATGATGTTCCGCCCAGCGGGGCTGCTGGAACCGATCAGCGTCTGCCGAGCGGCTCCCAGGAGTGGAGAGCCGATCAATGCACCCGATCCAATGAAGACTCCGAACGATTGATTCGGAATCGCAGCCAAACCCGATTTGTCTAGACCGATCCAGTTGCCATGTATCGAACCATGCAGGGTGCTGCTTCCCATCATGGCGATTCCACCCAGGTCGTTGCCGGAGATCAGGTTGCCCTCACCAGCTACCGATCCACCGATCGTTATCGCCGGTGAATCGATCACTTCGATCCCATATCTGGCGTTCCCCGCATCGGTCAGGCCGGAAGCATTGAGCCCGATATAGTTGCCTTGGATGCGGCTGCCCATGCTGCCGCCATCTACCACCAGAATCCCGCTTCCGGTTCCGTAGGCGATCACGTTGCGATCCGCCACCGAAGGGCTGCCAATCAAGAGATCGTCGCTCTGATAGACGGCAAGAGAATGCCCCGCATTGGGAAGAGCAGACAATCCATCGGCGGTAGTGCCGATGAGATTCCCTTGAACCGTAACCGACTCGGATTGATCGATCGCCAATCCATCTTGCCAATTACCAGAAATCAAGTTATCGCGTATCAGATTGTCGTAACCGAAAGAAACGACTACCCCCGACCCACCGTTCGGCATGGACGCCATACCGGCTGGGTCCGTGCCGATGTAATTACCACGGATGGAACTGGAGGATTCCACAACCAACACACCATCCTGAAGGTTGTTGGAAATCACATTTCTCTCGAGGTCGTCGTAAACCCCATCGCCGTTGGAACCGACCAAAACATCGGGGCCTGGGGATACCAAGGAGCCTTCGGCGTAGCGAGGTTCGAGAACCGCCCCCTGCTGATTTGCATACGAAAGTCCCGAACCACCGGCAGGACCAATCCCAATCCAGTTGCCGGCGATGACTCCACTGGACAACCCATGGACCCAGATTCCTTTGCCCGTATTACCCGCAATCACGTTCCGTTCCGATCCATTGAACGCATCGGAGGAACTGTTGGTACCAATGACGATATCGGTTGCCCCACGGAGGTAGATCCCCGAACTATCAGCCGGAACCTTCGCGACCGGAGTCCCACTGGTCGATAGCCCAATGTAGTTCCCGGAAATCCTCGCCTGTCCATTGTTGGTGACTCGAAGATTCGCATAGCCATTTCCAGAGAGCGTATTCCGCTCCAGCGAATCATCGACACCATCCCCGTTGGTCCCGACTCGCGTATTGCTGTCGCCGGTAAGCCAAACCCCGCCCTCGGTGTTACTGACGACCGTTTCACCATCGATCGCAAGTCCAACGACATTGCCGGTCAACACCGTGTTGCTGACACCGCTCACCTTGATCCCTGCGAGATTTCCCGCCGACCAGTTGCCGTCGACCACCGCCCCGTTGGCGCCCAACTCTAAAAGAATTCCATCGCCGGCCTGCCCCAAAGCCACCATCCCAGAGGAATCGAGCCCCACGACGTTATTGCGGATCTGCCCGTTGGTCGATCCAACGAAGTGAATCCCGGCTCCCGTATTGCCAGAGATAAGATTGCCAGCCGTTGAGCTATTCCCACCAACGGTCATCCCACTGGTATTGGGCCCCAGGTAAATCCCATCGCCAACGTTCGGCCGTGCCAGGGTTCCAGTCTGATCCACACCGATCCAATTGCCCGCAATCGTATGATTGGACGCAGCGACTGCCTGCGTCACCTTGTAGACCTTGGCCGTCATTGTCGTGCCAGGTGCTAGTCGTATATTCGCCGTTGGATTGCTGGCCCCCAGCACCCTCCAGCCATTGGCCTCAGTAAGTAGCGTTCCATTCACGCCCTCAGCAACAACAAATTCACCCCCAAACGCCCCGCCTCGCTCAGTCAGTGTCCATTCAAAAGTGTGAAGACCAACCGTAAGCGAACGACTGCCTCGACTGATTGAATTATCAGGGATTCCACCAGTCTGAGTTGCCAATGTCCCATTAATTTTTAGTAACGCAGATCCGCTGATTCCATAACTATAAAGGCCCTCTGCGAGCACCTCAATTGATCCCGTTACCACAACAATGAAATCGTCTCCAGTAGCGAGGGGTAAAGATTTGTTGAAGGAATGAAAACCAAGATATGGAAGCACAGGATCAACTAGATCAGACTGAGCCAGCGTATATATTGCAAGTTCTCTGGGGATTGTGCCATCAATAACCTGATTCGATATTGTTGTTGACTGAATCTCAGTAGCACCCCCAACCACCTCGATCCCCGGGCCAAAATTGGATGAAATAACATTTCGTTCAACGGAATCCGACAGACCATTCGCATCGGTACCTACCCTAGCAGTCGCACCCTTTGCAAGCTGGATTCCTCCCAACCTATTTCCAGCAGGATCCTGGCCGTTTGGCTTCAGTCCGATGATGTTACCGGCAATTACCGCATTACTGGCTTGTGCCGTGTCGAAGATAATCCCATAACCATCGTTTCCAGAGATAACATTACGCTCAAGATCATCGGCAACACCGTCTCCATTGGTACCGATGCGAACCCCTGGTGATTGAGATTCAACGCGAATGCCTCCATACTGATTCGGAAGCAATGCTCCAGATGGCGACACGCCGATGTAGTTCCCAGCCAAGGCGTGATCGAAAGATTCATTGATCGAACCAACCAAACGCACACCGTAACCCGTGTTACCACCAATAATATTTCGCTCGCTCGCATTAAAAGTATCGTTAGAACCATCTGTACCGATTCTCAAGTTCTGAGCACCCAATGCAACGATACCGTCAACGCCTTCTTCATGCGGAACAGCAATGCTACCTGATACATCTGTGCCGATTCGATTCCCGGCGATTCGAAGATTTGTCCAAGCCGTGAAAATGTAAAGATTTACCGAACCATTACCCGAAATCGTATTGCCTTCATTTTGATCATCTACCCCATCTCCATCGGTACCCACTAGGAAATCCTGCGCACCTGACTGGAATAATATGCCACGACGATTGCCAGCTACGGAAACCCCATCAGCACGCAATCCAATGATATTCCCCTGCAGTACGCTTCCGAACCCACCGGTGACAGTGACACCAGCACCTCTATTACCAGCAATAACATTGTGAGTAATTACACTAGAATCTGATCCTGAGTTGAGATGAATACCAATTGCATTCCCTAAAAGTTCGTTGCCATCGGCAGCTAAACCAATGAAATTCCGATCAAAACGGTTGCTATCCGCTCCAGTGACCCGGATTGCATCGGACGTGTTCCCGCTGATGATATTGCGGTACGCAGCCGTCGGCCCGCCAATGGTGGTGAAACTGACTCCCGATTGCAATTCCACTCCATAAGTAACGTTGGGAACCGCATTCATGCCGCTGGCATCGGTCCCGATGTAGTTACCTGCAATCGTGTTGTAGTTGGAACCAGCGGAAGCGATCAGGACGCCCTGTGTGGTGTTCCCGGAAATCACGTTTCGCTCGGCAATGTCGTTTATCCCATCCCCATTGGTACCGATGCGGTTGCTACTGGCTGTTCCCTCGATGAAAACCCCTTGAGCATTGGCAATGGCTGCCGTTCCGCTACTATTCAGGCCGATCAAGTTCCCTGCGACGACGTTATTGCTTGTCCCCGCGCCGTGCAGATAGACGCCAGACGAAGCATTGCCCGAGATAACATTTCGCTCCAGCAAATCGCTGACGCCATCGCCGTTGGAACCAACCACATTCCCCGTGGATGCTCCGTCGATCGCCACGCCCGATATCCCGTTGCCGAGGGCCGCATCCCCAGCAGGATTTGTGCCGATGAGATTTCCTGCGACTCGCGTACCGGTACTGGCGCTCAGGACATAGATTCCATGATGGCTGTTTCCTGATATCACGTTTCCTTCCAGCGCATCGTTCAAACCATCGCCATCTGTCCCAACGATAGTACCGCTGGAGCCACTGATGTAGATACCGTTCTGACTGTTTGCGCGAATCGTGCCATCGGTCGCAAGGCCGATGGTGTTTCCCGCAATCGTTACCCCACTGGATCCTTGGAGCGATATACCAGAGGCAGAATTGCCAGCGATAAAATTGCGTTCTGCGAGATCAGAAACTCCATCCCCATCGGTTCCGATGACGATATTGCTGGAGTTGACCACAGCAATGCCGTGCCCCGAATTCGCCCTCGAGGTAAGGCCGTTGGACGCCAATCCGATAATATTCCCGCTGACTTTCGAATCACTACCTTGGTTGATCGTTAATCCGACTCCGCCACTGATTACATTACCCTGCACGGTTGCCCTCGCCACGTTGATCAGTTGGACACCGTTAGATCCCAACGCGTTCGTACCGGTTGCATCTAGGCCGACGATATTGCCCTTCACGACGATATCGCTGGACGGCCCCTGATAATCATCGACGCGGATTTGGGCTGTTCCGCTGACGACATTGCCCATGCCAGGGTTGTCGCCGCCGATCGTAACTTCGCGCGAGAAGGAAACACTGATGCCACCATCGTTTGGAAACGTTCCATTCCCAGTCGCATTGGTCCCGATGTAGTTTCCGGCGATAAGGGTATTCGATTTTTCCGAACCCGCGACTTGGTAGGTTGTCACCGACATGTTGGTACCAGACTGCAGTCGAATCTCAGCATGGGGATCGGGATCGCCCAGCACCTTCCACCATCCGTCGACGATCACCGACAATTCAAACCCTGCCGCTCCATCCCGCTCGAAGCCCACCCACTCAAATTGGTGCGTGCCTGTGGAGAGAAAGACTTCTCCGTAGCGGACGTCAAAAGCATGAAGCGAATCGTCATTGATTACTAAGTTGCTGCCGATTTTCAATCTTCCGCCATCATCACCACCCAGCGCAAAGAGATAGGAACGGCTCTCCAGCACCTCGATAGTGCCCGTTACCTTTACGGCATACTGATCCCCCCCTCCTCCCGGTATCGGATAGTTGTATCCCCAGTTTCCCCATGAGGGCCAAGTGGAATCAGCCAAGTCAGCTTGATCGATCGTCCCGGTAGCTTGAATCGACGGGATGTCGCCAGTGATCAATTTGTCGACGACAGGGAGGCCGTAAACGAAGGCGTTACCGGTATTGACCGTAATCTGGTTACCAGAATTCCCGGAAACCACGTTCCGTTCGAGATCGTCAGCAAACGCGTCCCCGTTGGTGCCGACTCGAGATTCGGTTGTTTTTTCCAGGAAGACACCATGGTTACTGTTCGCAAGAGCGACGTTGCCGGTTGCGTTGAGTCCGATCCAATTGCCGGCGATCACCGTCCCCTTGGCTCCTTCTCCCCCCCAAACCTGAATCCCATAAGTGGAGTTGCCGCTGACCAGATTCCGCTCACTGGCGTTCCAGGCATCATTGCTGCTGTTGGTCCCAAGAATGTTGTTCAAACTTCGACCTGCAACGTGAATACCGTTTCCTGAGTTCGAAAGAGCAGCCATTCCATCGGCTTTGGTGCCGATGAAATTCCCTGCAACTCGATTGCTGCTGGTCCAATTCAGCAAGACACCACTCAATGTATTCCCCGACAGTAGATTCCTTTCCAGCGTGTCAGCGACGCCATCACCGTTTGTTCCAATCAGATTGTTCGATCCACCAAGAACATAGACCCCGTATTCTCCATTGGCGATAGCCGCGGTACCCAGCGCGTTAGTGCCGATTCGATTGCCAGCCAGCTGATTGCCCGTCGCATTGTGTACGGTTACGCCGGAGTAGGTGCTACCCGAGATGACGTTGCCTTCGCTGTTATCGCGGGCTCCGTCCCCGTCCACACCAATGACGTTGTTGGAACCGACGACGTAAACGCCATGCCCCGCATTCCCGAGGGCTGCAGCCCCTTCCGCATTCACACCGATCAGGTTCCCTTGCACCAAATTTCCGAAAGCCTGAGTTCCAATATGGACTCCATGATTCGAATTCCCGGAGATTAGGTTCCCGGGCATGGCTTGAGCGCCGTTGGAGTTGGTGTAGGTCACCTTCACATCGTCGTAGTAGCCGGGTCCCACCGATCCGTCGGCTAATTTCATTCCGATCGTCAGAGGAAGAAGCAACGCAGGATCATTTTCCGCAAAAGTGTAGCTAAGAGTCACCGTGCCGTAAGAGGAAACTGGTACGACCACTTCGGGGACGAAGGGAGTCCACGACGGATTACCTGCGGTCGATTGATCGAGGATGATCGATCGCGCGGAAAAATGATTCACGTTCGCCGGATTCGCCTCACCGGCGACCAGATAGAAATAGGAAGCTCTCCCAGCATCAGCCGCCGATCCCAAAGTTCCGAAGTCAATCGTTGCCGTAACGGTGATACCCGCCTCCAAATTGCTTGGTATCGTGTTCGTGATCAAGTGCCCCCACCGATTGCTGAACAAAGACTGCCCACTTGCCGGGCGTCCCATGCTACCGTTGCGCCTCGCAAGCCCGACGTCCGTGTGCGTACCGCCGGCTTCGGCTGTTGAATAAGTCCATCCAGAGACGCCAGAAATGGCCTCCGTATACAAGGGGCCTGACGGTGCGTTGGTGGTCCATTTGGTGTTCCCAACGTTGACACCGCTTTGGCCTGCGCCAAGGATCGGTGCCGCTTCAAAATCACCATTAGGAAAGGTGTTGCCGGCAATCCCTCTACCGATCCTGTTCCCAGTCGCTTCCCCCTCCACGACGACACCGCTGTAATTCGCCAGGCTAGCCGTTCCGGTAGCATTCGTGCCGATGTAATTACCAAGAACACTGTTCTGGTTGGCCCCAATCCCAAGAATCCAGACGCCAGGCCCCTGATTCCCAGAGATCAAATTGCGGCTATCGGGATATTCGCCCCCGATGCGCACCCCTGTCGCAGGTGTCGATTCAACACCGATCGCATCGCCATCGCCAACGAAAATTCCGAACTGACTGTTGCCCGCGGCCGAAGTCCCAGCCGCATCGGTCCCGATACGATTCCCTTCCACCACCACGTTGGTCGATGCAGCGCCAAGCACCAAAATCCCTCCAGCTTTGTTGCTAGAGACAACGTTGCCCGCACCGTTCGCAGTTCCACCAACGGTGAGCGCCGGAGCATCGGTAATGGCGATTCCCGTTCCCCAATTGCCAACAGCCGTCATGCCGTCGGCAGCGACCCCGACATAATTCCCCTCAATCACGCCACCACTAGCGCCACCATGATCAATCCAGATACCTCGACCACCATTTCCTCCGATGATGTTCCGTTCGGCTACGGTCGTTCCACCGATCTGCAGTCCACTGCTGAACGCAACAAAAACACCAGTACCGGAATTACCCAACAGGCTCATTCCATCGGCGCCAATGCCCACTTTGTTCCCGGCCACCAGCAGGTTCGCTACCCCCATCAACCCCATTCCAGATCCATTGCCCGAGACCACATTGTCCCGTATGGCAAGCCCTGCTGGATTCTGCTCGGCCTGGATACCCGAAGCTCCATTGGCCAAAGGGCTGTTCCCGGAAACATTGACTCCGATCCAGTTGCTCTCGATCGTCGTGTTGCTAGTGGTGTTCCCATACACCGCAATCGCATGATGCGAATTGCCACTGACCAGGTTGCTGAAGAAGCCAACAGTACCGGGATTGGGAGCCCCAATTACCGTCCCCTGAGCCCCCTCTTCGACTCGGATCCCAAACAGATTCGGGCGTGAGATCAATCCCGTGGGATCGGTACCGATGAAATTCCCCGAAACTTGGTTTCCACTTGCCGACTGGCCGCTGATCTTGATCCCAGAGGCAGCATTTGAGGAAATGACATTTCTTTTTCCAGCCTCAAGCGAACCAACGCGATTGCTAGCCGCTTGGACGAGGACACCGGTCACGTTGCCACGAGCCGTCCCGTCAGCAGCAAGTCCGATGTAACTCCCAGTGATCTCACCATTCAGCGAAAGTAAAGCGACTCCCGTTTGGAATCCCCCAATCGAAATCGAATGGATCGAAGAATCAGCCGCTTCCACACTTAGCCCAACCGACATGGGATCCGACAGAACACCCCCTGACAGTTCTGTAATCGCCGGCTCCCCGCCTGCGTAAACATTACGGCCATCTAGACGCAGGGGGTCAACAATCGGTGGCAGATTCGATTCGGGCGCTATCAAGGGCGACCCTTCGCTAGGAATCTCAAAGAAAATTCGATCCTCGCCGATCAATTCGTTGGCTCTCGAGATCGCGCTACGAAGCGATCCATACCCACTGTCTTCGGTGTTGGTGACATAGAGATAACGGCCTTGGGCTTCCAACGACTGGGGATGGAGGTGGATTTCGATCTCACTCTCCCCAGTCAGTGGATGCAATGGGAACACCACCGAGCTGAAATTGCCGATTCGATCCGCGTAAGTCAAGAAATTTGCAAACTGATCCCGTTGCAAAGATCCACCCGCAGGATTTCGAATCGTCAACGCACCATCAACAAATGCCGTTCCATCCACCGAAAGCTGGTCATAAACCACTGCCGCAGAACTAGATTCGATGTCGATCCACGTAGAGGATCCAGCATCCAAATTCAGCAAGCCAACCGCGACGCTGCTGATTTCCCCTGGAACAAATCCACCAATCTCCAGCGTCCCATTACTCTCCACCGTCAACGCGGGATAATACCCATCCAGCGCAACACGACCACCTCCCTGTACAAAAAAGGTACCAGAGTAACTGTGCATTCCGGCAACCTTCACTTCACCTCCCTGAAGGTCGGGAACAATCACATCGCCGACACCGAAAATGTTCCCCATCAAATTCAGTCGGCTGTTGGAAGTCGCTGCAATCGACAGTTCTCGGCCGTTCAGGTTGATATCGGTATAGAAGTTAAAATGCAGGCTGTCCGCCGATGCGGATTGAACCAAAATGGAGGATGCCCCAGTTCCTACCAGCTTCGTCGCAAGTTGGTAGGTGTTTCCATCTCCCTCCACGACAAGATCGCCCGAAAGATCGATGGGATTGCCTTGAATCTGATAGCCGCTTCCTTCGATGGTGATAGAGGCGGCTTGGAACCCCAACATGTTGTTGATTGAGACCTTCGAAAGCGCTGACTCGGGAAACACGAGATGGTCTCCCGAATTCGGTCGCACATCGCCTACCCAATTCTCCGACACTTGCCATAAATCGCTTGCACCTCCCCCATCCCAAATCGCAACAGCCAGAAGCTGCCGCGACTCGAGTCCCTCAATCATCAAGTGCGGTCTGCGTGGTGCGCGTGTCCTTTCGTGGAACGTCTTGGCTAATTCGATTCGCAGTTTTCTGCGAGCAGAAGTGATATGGCGAGAGAACCATCGACTTCCCGAAATCCGCCGAAGCGTCTCCTGCAAAGGAAGCCATCCTTTTCGCCACCTGCCAGAATTCCAACGGGCCATCTGTGCACCCTCCGTTCGACGGGAATTTAAAAACACCCCCCCAATCTATGGAATTCCGTGCGACCGTGGTATCATGTCTAGCAATTTTTTCGCTCGATGCAGGCCGAATCCCCCCCAAAAAACTGGTTCTTGCTTGGTTCGAGCTAGCGAAAATTGAGTTTTTTAATCCACCCAATGAGTGACTCTCTCCCGCCGGGAGACTCTAGACTGGAATCGAGAGTGGGCCGCGCCTTTGCCAAAGAACGGAAACGGACAACATGACTCGAAAGCCGCGTGACCGCGATGACGACGACCGATCCGCCAAGCCGGATCCGCTGCTCGATGTTGCTGAAACCATTGGTCCAGCTCCTTCTACGGTGGGCCCGCGCTCTGGTGGCTTGCAGCCCAAATCTGAAGAAACTTCCTCCAAAGATTCCTCCGGAACGCTCAACTGGTCGCGACCGGATGAAGGTGGCCCGACAAAGGACGACAACACCGTACCGATTACCGACAGTGTCCTGGCCAGCTTGCACCAGCAGTCAGGGACTTCGGATACCCCCGATCAAGGAACGATCGACCTAAAGCCGGCGCCAACTCAAGGACCAGATGCAGACCGATCGCAAGCATCCCCCCAAGCGACCATCGATACTCCAGGAGGGTCTGAATTACAGGGCACCGGGACGCGACCACAAAGGCCAGTCGATCCCTATGCCACCATCGACCACTTGCCGGGAACTCCCTCCGCATCGCTTGGGCAGACGATCAATAAACCAGCCTCCCCACGCGATCCCAATGCAACGGCCTTCTTCGATGGTGCCTCCCGAATCCCCTCCCCAGGTAGCTCCGAGATCGACGTCAACGAAGTCACGGGGCTGTTCAGTCATGATGGCCCAGCCCAAAGTTCATCTACCACATCAGAGCCTCTCAACACACATCGGGCTCCGCGCACGATTGCTTCCTACACGATCGAAGGAATCCTAGGGCGCGGCGGCATGGGGATCGTCTACCGCGCCCGTCAGAACAAGCTCGGTCGTCCGGTGGCTTTGAAAATGGTCCTGGGTGGAGCCCATGCCACCGAGCAGGCTTTGGATCGCTTCATCATCGAAGCCAAAGCCGTCGCCCACCTGCAGCATCCCAACATCGTCCAAATTTTTGAGGTTGGCGAATACGACAACCTCCCATTCTTCTCCTTGGAATTCGTCAACGGCTCCAGCCTCGATCGCTATCTCAACGGCAAGCCGCTTAGCCAAGATGAAGCCGCCAAGTTGATGATCACGCTCTGCGAAGCAATGCAGTACGCGCACAACAATGGAATCCTGCACCGCGACTTGAAGCCAGCCAACGTCCTGCTGACCAAAGAGGGCGTCCCGAAAATCACCGACTTTGGACTTGCCAAAAACCTCGAAGAACAAGCCGATGAATCAAAGTCCACCAGCGACGGGACGATCATGGGAACCCCCAGCTACATGTCGCCTGAGCAAGCCAGAGGGGCAGTCCACGAATTAGGACCTGCCACGGACCAATACTCGCTGGGCGCGATGCTCTACGAATTTCTCACCGGCAGACCTCCCTTTCTGGCACCCAAACCGTACGAAACTATCATGCAGGTCCTGCGCGATGAACCTGTTTCGCCACGGCAGATGCAACCCAATGTCCCAATCGACCTGGAAACAATCTGCCTGAAAGCTTTGCAGAAAGAGCCAGAAAAACGGTACCCTTCCTGCTCGGCTCTCGCAGCCGACCTGGGAAGGTTTCTCCGCAATGAGCCGATCCAGGCCCGGCCCGTTGGAAAATGGGAACAGGCTTGGCGATGGTACAAACGCAACCCCGCCATCGGAAACCTCTCCGCAGCGATCGCCGTAGCACTGCTTGCCATCGCAGGCATCTCCACCTGGTCGGCCTTTTCCCTGCAGAAAAAGAATCAGGACCTCGCCAGCTCCGAAAGCCGCGAACGCAAGGCGGCCGAACTGGCTCGGCAAAATGAGCAGCTTGCAAAGACGAAAGCCCAAGACGCAATTCGTAATTCCCTGATCGCATTGCGGAACGAACAGATTGCGGCCGACAACGCAGCGCTCGCCAAGCGGCGTGCGGATCGCGTCGTCACTACGGTTCAGGAATTCTTCGAACAGGTGCGAATGATCGATACCCTGGAGAATCCGGGAGTCGAAGAACGTCGCAATTTAATTCTGCAAAAGCTGCTGCCGGTGGTACAGGAAGAAGTCCTGCGAGAAGAACCACAGGACGAAAAAGCACAGCTCACCATGGCGGCCCTCCGCAAGGCGGTCGCCGACGACATGGCCTCCCAGAATATGAAGGAGGACGCAGAACGCAACTATATGGAACTGGAGCGGTTCCTGCGGCAGCGCGCGGAGTTGAAGAAATCCGACGTGGCTCGCAGCAATCACGCCAATATCATCCGATCGATTGCCGAACTGAAGCGGGATCATGCCCGCGATATGAAGCAGAGCCTGGAATATCACCAGCAGCAGCTTGCCATCGCCGAAGAAATTCTCGGTAACTCGCGAGCTGATTCGGCCGGGTTAGGCCAGAACACCGATCTGCAGAAGTACCAGATGCTGGCACGCGCCAACCACGATGTCGGCATTACCTACTATCGCATCGGCAACCTCACCGAAGCTCGGCGTTACGTCGACAAGGCGTTGGAATGGTTTGCTAAGGCAATCGAAGCGTTCCCGAACGATCCGAAACTCGCCACACGCCCCGAAGCAGAAAGACTGATGGTGGGCAGAGCGTTAAAAGAGGGACAGTCCACCAGCCAGCTTGCCGCCTCCAACATCCGGGTGCATCAGGGTGATTTCTCCGCAGCCGAAGGTAGTTTGCGCGAGTCCGCCGAGAAAGCAAAAGAGGCCAGCGACAAGTACCAGTTCAACGGACTGCTGCTCCGCGATTACATCGGGAAACTAGGTCTGCTTGGGGAATACCTCGCCATCACCAACGATAGCGACGAAGGACTCCAGAAACTGGAACTGGCCGCTTCGCTCAGCGATCGACTCCTCTCCTTCGCCCCCAAAAACTCGGACTTTCTTCGCGTCGCTGGATTGGCCTATTTTCGCTTGGCCCAGTGGCAAGCCAACAAAGGATCGGGGGAGATCGCGGCCGCTCAGAAACGCTGCCTGGAGTTACGCCGCAACCGATTCGCAGCCGACCCTCGCAACGTCCGAGCCAAGGTGGAACTGATGTTGATCGAATCTCTGGCAGGAGATGCGGAAGCCGGCAAAAAGATTGCCGACGAGTTTGCCGCCTACTCAGTCATCGACAACGAATTGCTCCTGGAATTGGCGAGAAGCTACAGCCAGTTGGCCGATCGCCAAACCGATGCCGAAGCGAAAACATCACTCCAGAAGCTCGCCCTCGCATCGATCGAGAAAGCGATGCAGCAGGAATATGCAGACCCGTTCTATTTGAAACACGAACCGGGCCTCATGGGGCTCCATGCGATCCCCGAATTCCAAACGTTGCTCGGACGAATGCAATAGATCCTTCCAGTCAAATCTCGGTGAATAACGCGCCAACGTAGCCAACGCTGCAAGGCGGTGGATATCGGGCATCCACTCTCAATAACGATCCACCATCTGGCGATGGCGGCTACCGCTAGCGAGCGAACACAACGATCCACCATCCGGCGATGGCGGCTAATGCGCTAACGTAGCCAACGCCGCCAGGCGGTGGATATGGAGTCTCCACTCACGGGAAACATCCACCATCTGGCGATGGTGGCTACCGCAAGCGAGCGAACACAACGATCCACCATCCGGCGATGGTGGCTAATGCGCTAACGTAGCCAACGCCGCCAGGCGGTGGATATGGAGTCTCCACTCACGGGAAAGATCCACCATCTGGCGATGGTGGCTACCGCAAGCGAGCGAACACAACGATCCACCATCTGGCGATGGTGGCTACCGCAAGCGAGCGAACACAACGATCCACCATCTGGCGATGGTGGCTACCGCGCTAACGTAGCGGCTACCGCAAGCGAGCGAAAAGAATCGCTTCACTTTCTCGGCGACTTGGCGGCGCGGGCATACTGAATCGGCAACAGATGATCGGCGATCCCATCCTCCAGCTCCACCGCCGCGTGGTAAGGCCAGTAAGGATCGCGAAGCAATTCCCTAGCCAGCAGCACCAGATCGGCGTCGCCTTGGCGGATAATCTGGTCGGCTTGCCTAGCTTCGGTAATCATCCAACCTGCAGCGGTCGCCACTCTGGCTTCTTCACGAATTCTTCGGGCAAACGGAATCATGAAACCCGGCCCCCACGGAATATGCGATACATCCGGGGTCACAAAGCCATGGCTGACATCGATCAAATCGACACCAAGTTCCCGAAGCTGTCGCGCTAGTTCGATCGACTCCTCCATGGTCACTCCTCCCGCGATCCAGTCGGTAACCGAAAGCCGTGCCGTCAATGGATAACGATCTGGCCACACCTTGCGGACCGCAGAAGCAGTTTCCAGCAGAAATCGAATTCGATTCTCAAAGCTTCCGCCGTAACCGTCGCTGCGATGGTTGGAGAGGGGGGAGTAGAACTGGTGAGCCAAATAGCCATGCGCGAAATGGAGCTCCAACCACTGCATCCCGGCGGCCAGCGACCTCGATGCAGCATCGACAAAGGATCGCTGGATTCGCTGGATATCGGTTTCTGTCATGGCCTCCGGGACCTTATCGAGGTTGCCTCCGAATGCGATCGCCGAGGGCGCCATGGTGGACCATCCGCCATCCTTCGGCTTCAGGTGTCCATCCCCTTCCCAAGGACGCGCTGCGCTTCCCTTGCGTCCTGCATGCGCAAGCTGGATCCCAGGAATAGCTCCCTGCTTCAGCAGAAATCTCGCGATCCTCGCAAAAGGTTCCACATGCCTGTCACTCCAGATCCCCGTATCCTGCGGACTGATTCGCCCCTCCGGGGAGACAGCAGTCGCCTCGGCAATCACCAGCCCTGCCCCGCCGACGGCCCGAGATCCCAGATGAACCAAATGCCAATCCTCGGGCATACCATCTTCAGAGGTATACTGGCACATCGGCGATACGGCGATACGATTGCGAAGCGTGACTCCTTTGAGACTTAGTGGCGTAAACAGGTTAGGCATCAGAGCAACTTTCGATTCAGTGAAACCAGAAGCAAACGATAAAGCAGGACGATCCGTCGACGCGATCGCTGGAACGGTTCAGGGACCTTTCAGAGGACGCATTCCCGATACCTTCATCCGAATACGATACAGTGACGTTCTTGCGGTGACGAAAAGGGTGCGATAGTCTTCGCCGCCAAAGGTGCAGTTGGCTGGCCCCTCCGGAAATTCAATCCTCTCACGTTCCTTGCCCGAAGGATCGTAGACGATCACATGCTTGCCATGGGTGGTATAAAGATTCCCCACCTGGTCCATTGCCATCCCGTCGCTACCAGCATCAATAGTCCACACCAGCTTTCCAAGGCCTCCTGCTCCATCGATTTCATAACACCGAATGCTGGGCGGTAACTTGTGAAAAGATGGATCTGGATGCTTGGGATGGCCCCCCGTGTCGGCGATGTACAGTCTCTTTTCGTCCGGAGAAAAAACAATACCATTGGGCATCGCCAGGTCTTTTACCACCGGTTCTACCTGGCCGCTCTTGAGATCCAACCGGAAAACCCAGTGACCCGGAAGCTCACCTGGCCCTTCCAACCCCCATGGCGGATCAGTGAACCAAAGTGTTCCGTCGGAACGCAGCGCGGCATCGTTGGGCGAGTTGAATCGCTTGCCATCGTAACGATCAGCAAGCACCGTTTGCGAGCCATCTACTTCCAGTCGCACGACATTCCTAGCCGCATGCTGGCAGGCGATAATCCTCCCTCGCTCATCGAGAATATTCCCGTTCGCCTGCTGGCTGTCTCGATAAACCGACAACCCATTGGCCTCCGACCACTGCATCCATTTGCTGTTGGGGATATCGGAGAAAACCAAAATACCCGGCTCAGGCAACCAGACCGGACCTTCGGTGAACTTCATCCCTTCACCGATCTTCTGCACTTGGTCCCCGAGAGCGATTAATGAATTGCCATCCTGCGCCAGCGAAAAGTTCATCCCGCATGCAAGTAGCACTAAAGCCATCAACCATCGCATCAAAAAAATCTCCTCAAGCAATCGGAGTCTTCTATTCTCGTTCACGGGATTTCGCCGATCGAACCCGGCAAAAGGTTGTAGTGTCTTAAAAAATTGTTGCCATGGAGGATCTGGACTCACGGCTCGATAAATCGAATTTCGATCCAATGCAGTCAACTTTTTTTCTCCGTGGCAAGCATCTCCAGATGGTGGATCGTCGTCGCAATCATCGCGATGGGTCCACGTCTTCCGTAGCCAACATCTCCAGATGGTGGATCGTCGTCGCAATCATCGCGATGGGTCCACGTCTTCCGTAGCCAACATCGCCAGATGGTGGATCGCCGTCGCAATCATCGCGATGGGACCACGTCTTCCGTAGCTACCATCGCCAGATGGTGGATCGCCGGCGCAATCATCGCGATGGGTCCAACGCCTAGCGACGTTGGCTACCCAGGAGCTGACAACCCATTGGCTTCGCAAATACGATGGATCACTCTGCCGTATCCAGGTAGGGATCCTGGCCCATCTCTCGCTGCACTTTGGTTCTCTCCCGCTCATGGTGCAGCAGCGCCATACGATCCCGAAAATGCTTCCGTTCCACTTTCCTCTGGGCCTTGCGAAAGAGTATCGCCAGATGATCGAACGGTCCCGGCTGGGTCGCACCGAGGGCTTTCAGGGACTGGGATTTCTGAGCCCCCAGGCCGGACCGAAGGATGTCGTCATCCAGCGATAGATATTGACGGTGACTGCCTGGATCCCCCTGACGTCCGCATCGTCCAATGAGCTGTCGGTCGATTCGCGCCGCATCATGCAGCTCGGTGCAGATCACCATCATTCCCCCAAGATCCTTGACGGAAGACTCCAATTTGACGTCCGTACCACGACCTGCCATGTTGGTGGCGACGGTGATCCTTCCTTGCTTACCTGCCTCAGCAACGATTTCTGCTTCTCTTTCGACTTCGTGCGCGTTGAGCACCTGAGGTATCATGCCACGCTGCTGGAGCATCGCGGCCAGGATCGCTGACTTGTCGATCGATCGTGTTCCGATCAAAACCGGCCTTCCGGTTGCATGAACTTCTTCCACCTCGTCGACGATTGCTTCAAACTTCGCCATCATCGACCCATAAACTCGGTCCGGCAATCGGATGCGTTGAGGTGGTCGGTTGGTAGGCACCTGGATCACAGGAGTCCGGTAGATGCGCCGCAATTCTTTAGCGCTCGTCGCGGCAGTACCGGTCATTCCCGCCAGATGACGATATCGTAAAAATAAATCCTGGACGGTAATACGAGCCGCCTGACCAGTCGGCACTGTCACCTCGACTCCTTCCTTCGCCTCGACGGCCTGATGGATGCCGTCGCGCCATTTGCGTCCCTCGGCCAGACGCCCGGTGAATTCGTCGACAATCACGATCTCCCCATCTCGGACCACATACTGACGGTCCAGATGGTAATCGCGGTAGACGCGAATCGCCCGTTCCAGATAGTCGTACAGATCGACCAGAGGCACGTTGCGAATCAATTCGGGTCTCGGCAGGTTTCGGAGCAATTGCCGGCCTTTGGCAGATAGCTCCACCCGCCGCGTCTCTTCCTCGATCTCGTAATGCGTATCTTCGATAAAATCAGGCGCATGCCGTGCCGCCCACAGGTAGGTGGCGATTACAGCATCCCTCGCTTCGTCCCCCAAGGAGCCAATGATCAGCGGCGTTCTCGCTTCATCGATCAGAATGCTGTCGGCTTCGTCGACCAGAACGAAGTGCATCCCGCGCTGTACCGGCTGATCCCCTTCATTGGTCCATCGCTCCCGGCTACCCTGCCCCAGAAAGTCCTGGCCGACTCGCCCCTGCGCTCGCAGCAGCAACCGGTCGCGCAAAAAATCAAACCCGAATTCCTTTGCCGTTCCGTAGGTGATATCAGCGCTGTATGCCTCCCGCCGGGCCCCCTGGTCGCTATCGGTCAACACCACCCCCACCTTCACGCCCAAAAGATCATAGAGCGGCTGCATCCATTTCGCATCCCGTTCCGCCAGATAGTCGTTCACTGTGGCCAGGTGCGCCCCCTTACCAACCAGACAGTGCAGCAACAGCGGAAGCGTCGCCGTTAGCGTCTTTCCTTCCCCCGTCTGCATCTCAGCGATGCAGCCATGGTACAAAGCCACACCGCCGACCATCTGAACGTCGTAGTGGCGCATCCGCAAACTTCGTCGTGCCGCCTCCCGCGCCAGGGCATAGGTTTCAGGGAGCAAATCGGCCAGCGATTCCCCACTTTTGGCACGGTATCGGAGCGACAGAAACTCTTTCCGCAACTGCCCCTCGGTGAAGCCCTCGTACCGGCTTTCCCACTGCCCAACCTGGCCGGCAAGCTTCAGCCATTGCTGGATCTTCGCCTGAGAAACGCCGGGGATTGCCCAGCCCGCTGTGATTTTGGGCCGGTAGGGAATCTGCAGTGCCGCGGCCCCCACAGAAGCCCCCACAGAAGCCTGCGGATCCTCTTCACCAGAAGTTCCATTTCCTGCCATGCCGCTGCTTGCTCCATCAGACCAGCTGAATCGATGACGACTTGTTCGCCTTCGGCTTCGACTGAGCAGTAACCCTTGTTGGTTCCGAATTTCGTTCGGGCGATGGAACCCAGGACGCCTCTCTTCCGGGGCTTTACTTCGCCCCGAACCCGCCTATAAGGCCATCCTTACATTGTAGTTTCCAAGCCCCGCTCGCTTTCCAACCACAAAAGAAAGAATCGATCCAGGGGGCGAAATTTTTGGAATTGTTTCCAAACGTTAGACTGCCACAACCTCCCCAACCTGCGTCGCCGGAAATCGCATTTCTCGCAAATCCCTGGAAAAATCGAACTTTCGTCCCATCCGCAAACCCGCGACCGAGGGGACGACCTGAACATCTAGAGAACCTAGGGAACCCTGGAAGACCTTGCACAGCGGGATCTGAATTATCGAGCGTAGCGATTCATCTGCCGATTCTAACGAACGTATGCGGAGGCATCTTCCACGCTTGCGAGACTCAATGATGAGACACAGGAAATTTCTATTTGCGATGGCGCTAGCCAGCGCTTGCTTAGCGGTTAGCAACGCACAAGGTCAAGGATCGACCAGCGGTGGACCATCCCCTGCAACACGCAGCGGCCACATCGGCGACTCGATCCGTACCCTCGGCGAAATCGATCCAACGGAACTGAGCGCCGCGGCCGATCAAAGGCCGGCTCACTTCCGCGATACCGGATCATCGATTCCAGCGACTCCGTCGCTGGCTTCGACTTCGGCCAACACGGGACGCATCTCTTCGGACGATGTCGCCAGCTGGACGGTTCCCTCCGATCCTGCGGTTGCCGTTCCATCCAGCACCTACATGGGCCAGACGCATCATGCCGACGGTGGCGTGGTCTGCGGAACTGCCTGCCGACCTGCTCCACCCCGGTTCTGGGCCGAGGCAGACACGTTGCTTTGGTTCAGTGAAGGCCGCAACACTCCTGCCCTGGTGACCAACAACGTCAACGCGGGCGGGCTACCGGTGATTGGGGAACCTGGCACCAACATTTTGGCTGGAGGCCCCGAACCAGTCGGGACCGATCTGCTGACCGGATATCGCTTTGGCGGTGGCATGTGGCTGGATCATTGCCAGACCTGGGGAGTGGGGGCTCGAGCTTTCGGATTCTACGATGGTTCCTCATCGCAGACCTTCACCTCCAGCGGCACTCCCTCACTGGGCGTTCCTTTCTACAACACATCCCTGGGGATTCCTGACGCCTACTTGGTGGGTTACGACGCAGGAAGCCTGGGCAAAAACACCGGCTCGGTCACCGTAGCGAACGACCTGGAATTGCTGGGAGTCGACATCTACCTCCGTCGTGCTCTCATGCGAACCGGATGCAGTCGCGTCGACTTGGTAGGCGGATATCTGTACACGGAAATCAACGACTCCCTGACGCTGGACACGCGTTTGGTTGACGGGATCACCAACAGCATTCCGAATGGCACCGTGTTCCGAACCACCGACCGCTTCACAGGTGAGAACGTCTTCCAAGGGGGAACGATCGGGCTGCAGTCCGAACATGCTCGCCGACGTTGGCGCATCACCTCCTCGGCACGATTTGGCCTGGGTGACATGGAGCAAACGGTTCGCGTCGCTGGCTCCTACTCCGAGGCTCAGCCTAGCCAACCGATCGTCACAGCCAATCGCGGCCTGTTCGCTCAGAAGTCCAACATCGGAACCACAACGCGAAACCAATTCGCCTTCGTCCCGATGCTTGACTTCAAGTTGGGCTACCAGCTCTGCCGCTCCGCTCGCTTCGACGTCGGCTACGGGATGATGTACTTCTCGGATGTCGCCTTGGCAGGCAACCAGATCGATACCAACATCGATATCTTCAACATCTTGGGCACCCCAACAGCACCCCAGCCGCAGTTCGTCAACGACTCGCTGCTTCTGCATGGAGTGACTCTGGGCCTGACGTTGACCTTCTAGTTCTTGCTGGAAGCTGATCAACAGCGAACCCCAAAATGAAACGACGGCGGTCGGAATCATCCGGCCGCCGTTTTTCGTATTGGTGTCGCGACCGAACCCAGTGACTCGTCTGGCGGAGAGAAGCCCAACCGAAGGTTCGGGGTTTATCTACCAATTCTTTAGGTCACTGGGTCACGAACCATCCCAAAAGCAAGACAGCCCTCTCTCGCTGCAACGGCTGCCAAATCCCAAACGTTTCCTCGCGAACAATCCGCAGCCTTTTCAAGAACAAACCCATTCGGATGGAATGAATTCGATCACTCCCCCCAAGAAACGGAAAGAAAAAACCCTGGCCGATCGCGAGATCGGCCAGGGTCGTAAGCCTGATCAACTCCCAGGTCACAGGGACCTGAGTCAGCCGTCAACTACCACTAGTTGATCGACGTTGTTCCGACCGCCGTTACGGTGTCTCCGTCAGACGCTTCGGTCAGCGTTGTGGTCAACGTGCGAGCACCCAGGGTTGTTCCCGAAGCTGCCTGCAATCGTAGCTGCTTGATCAATGCGGTGATGCGTGTGGTGTTCGCACTTGCATTGAAGGTGATCAAGAGATTCCCCGCAGTGTTGCTCGTGACCGTAGCGAACGCTGTTCCGTTGTGAAGGATGGTGGAACCACTCAAGGTGATTAAGTTGCCACCCGCAGCCACCGAAAGCGAGATCCCAGCCGTGCTGCCACTTGTGACGGCGACAGACAACGTCGAATTGGCCATGGTTCCCGTAACGTTACCATTGAACGGATCGAGGAAGACCGAGGTGACATTGAAATTGACAGCAGCTCCCCCACTCATAGCGGATGCTGGCGTCACGAAACCGGTGAATCGAGGACCGTCATTGGTTTGAACAATTTGAACGGTCTTCTCAACAAACGTGCTCGTCAAGCCGGCTGCGCTTTCCTTGAAGGTGAACCGCACCCGTCGAGACTGACCAGGCAAATCACCGATATTGCGGAAGGTGACCGCCCGCGCCACAGCCTGGATTCCCTCAATCGTCGCACTCGAATTGAAAGTGATGACGATCTGGGTCGCCGTTGATGTGGTAATCGTTCCGATCACCGTGCCACTGTAAGAGACGCTGGTTCCCTGAGCACCCGTTGCACTGCCGGACACCCCTCCGGTGCTTGCAATCCCGTACCGGTCCACCGTCTGTGAATTCGACTGGGTGAACACAGTCAGTACACCGCCATTGAAGGTCGACGGCATATCTGGCGAGACCACCGTGATGCCGGTATCGATGATTACCGGTACAGTGTTGGCCTCAGTGGTCACACCAAGCGATTCGGTGAAGATCGGGATGTAGCTGCTGGCAGTCAGAACAGGTGGGTCGGTTACCGCAGTGACGTTGACCGTCTTGATCGCCGGATCACTAACACCTCCCTCCCCATCGCTCAGCACAAAACTGACACTGCGTGGCAATGTCGACGGTGCGTTGCTGACGTTCTCGAAGGTGATTGCCCTGAGCAAAGCTTGGGTTCTCGAAATATCCGCCTCGGAATTCAAGTTGATCACCAGTGGATCCGTACCGACACCACCCGAGAACGTTCCGATAACGACTCGATCGGTCCCCGTGGTGTTGAAGCGAACGTTCGACCCGTTGATGCTGATTCCACCGGCAGTGCTCACCGAGGCGATCGCCAGACGATCATCTGCCGTACCGCCGCCACTGAAGCTGACCGTTAGGACACCTCCAGTGAATGCAGTGGTATCTGGATCAGAAAGAGTTATTCCCGAATCGATCACCGTTGGAGCGGCATTTTCGGTGTAAGAAGTAGCTCCAGCCGAAGGTGTCAACACTGGGTTGGCACTGGTTGTAGTTACGACATCCACCAGCTTCTCAGATGGCGGTGCACTCACTCCACCATCACCATCACTGACGACGAATGCGACGGTTCGCTGGTTCAGGTTCGCCGTGCTGCTGGAGTTTGAGAATCCAATGCGTCTGGCCAACGCCTGAGTGTTGGCGGCATTCGCCTTCGCATTCAGCGACACGACCAGATCCACACCACCAGATCCGCCAGAAACCGTTCCGATCAAGTCGCCACTATAGAACACATCGTTACCCGAGACGCTGATCTCACCTGGGGCCATGCCTTGAGACATGATGGAGAGAACATCATTCGGATCTGCTTCATTGCTAATCGATACAGTCAGTGAACCGCCATCGAAGTTTGGCGTATCACTTGGGCTAAACTCGTCGTCATCGACCACTTCAATCTCAGGATCGACAACAACCGCGGAATTCACCAACACGTAAGTGGACGCACCGGAAGACGTTGTCACCAGCGGCGGGTTGTTCAGGATGCTCGCCTGAACCACCTGGCTGGTTGAATTCACCTCGTAGTTCCCAGCATCCGTACCACTGATCGCAATGTTGCTGATGGTGACGTCCTTGTTCGCTCCAATGTACTTATCGGCAAAAGTCGCCGGTACGTTGTAAGTGAACGTCAAAAGATCACCCGACACACGGTCGTCCGAGTCAAGGGATACTGTGGCATCCGTCGTTCCATCGTACAGCTTATCGGCCGCTGAATAGACTGGCGTGATCGTCCGCGCGGTGATATTGGCGGTCGCAGTCCCCGCAGACCCGGACAGCGAGTAGTTCGAAGCATCGGCCCCGGTCAAGACTGGGGAAGCGATCGAAACAACCTTTGCGGTGCCGACATTCTTATTTGCGAACGTAGCCGTTCCGCCCAACGAGACAGTGTCCCCGGTGATGACCCCAGACAGGTTGGAGCTGGCAATGGTTGCTGAGGTCGTTCCGTCGTAGACCTTATTCGATGCGGTCCAAGATGTCACCGTCACCTCCTTGGCGGTGATGTTGGCGGTACGTGGACTGAACGAGGTGACTTGATAGTTCCCCCCGTCCACACCGGTTGGAGTGTAACTGGCCACCGTGACCGGCTTGCTGGTCCCCACATTCTTATTGTTGTAATTCGCAACAACATCGACGGTATTCACCGAGTCGACGATATCATTTCCAATGATCCCCGACAGACTTGCACCGGTCACCGTCGCCGTGGTGGTTCCATCGTAGACCTTGCTTGCGGCGACGAGGAAACTCAACGTCAGTGGGGCTTTGGTGATCTTACCCGTGGCATTGACGGTGGACGATGCGAGTTCGTAGTTCCCCGCATCGGTTCCCGACATGGAAACTCCGGTGACCGTAACAGCCTTATTGTCACCTGCTGCCTTGGTGACAAAGGTTGCCGCTGTGGAAGTGACAGTCAGATCGTCGAGTAGTGACGCGTCACTGGTGGTCGAAACGATGGTTGCCGACGTCGTGGTATCGTAGACCTTATCCGCGATCGTCACCGTGACAAGCAGCGGCTTCTTGGTGATGTTCCCGGTGCTGTTGGCAATGGAGGTCAGGTTGTAGTTTCCAGCATCGGTCCCACCGAGCGACCAATTCGCAAGAGCGTTGGGAGTGACCGTTTTAGCTGTCCCAACATTCTTATTGCTGAAGGTTCCCGCACCGCCGTTGAGCGACAGATCATCTCCAGAAACCGTTCCGACGACACTGCGCGTTGCGATCGTGGAAGTCGTGGTCCCATCATAAACTTTGTCACTGACGGTAAACGTTCCGCTGACATCTTTCTTCGTGATGTCTGCGGTCGTATCGGTCACACTGGACAGAATGTAATTCCCTGCATCGTCACCGCCTAGGCTGGCATTTGTCAGCGTCACCGCCTTACCGGTCCCAACATTCTTGTTGTTGTAGGCTGCGGTTCCACCTACCAAGGTGACCGTTTCGCCAGCCAGCACACCTGAAGGGATCGTTCTCGTGAGGACATTCGCTGACGTATTGCCGTCATAGACCTTGGTGGAAGTAACCGTGAAGGCTCCTACTAGGCTGATGGCCGTCACATTGGCGGTGGTCGTGTTGACCGAAGTCAAGGTGTAGTTGCCTTTGTCCGCTCCTTCCAAGCTCGCACCGGTAAGCGTTACCGTCTTGCCCGTTCCGACGTTCTTGTTGTCGAAGGTTGCTGTGCCACCATCCAGCGTCAGATCGTCACCGGCGATCGGTGTTACCGTCCGAGTCAACACCGTCGCAACGGTCGTCTTGTCATAGTCCCTGCTTTGTGCCGTGAACGATCCGACGATCGCCTTCGGCGTGATCGAGGCCGTCGTGGTTGGATCAGCCGACAGCTCGTAGTTTGCCGATGGAGCGGTGAAGCCTGTGATCGTCACGGTCTTGTTCGTTCCGACATTCTTGTCAGCGAACGTTCCCACTGGGGTCCCAGCCAGGGCGAAGGTTTCGCCGTAGACCAAGCCCGAGTAGCTTCCGCCAGTTGCACCGATCGTTGCCGACGTCGTCCGATCGTATACCTTGTCCGACGCCGTCACTCCTACGATTGTCAGGCTCTTCTTGCTCACCTCCAGCTCGTCCGTAGTGGCAGACGTGTCCGACGTTCCGAAAATCCCTTGGGCTGCGTACGAGGCTTCCAGGGTGTAGGTCCCAGCTGCCAGGCTTAGCAACGTAAAGGTCGCTTTGCCGTTGACCAAACTTTCGGTCAGGAAGTTTACCTCATCGCCATTAACTACCAACTTCACCGTTCCACTTGGCACCGGTGTACCCGAAACACGAGCGACGGTGACTTCAACAATGCCATCATCGCCATACGTGATTCCTGCCGCACTCACCGTCAGCGTGGTGGGTACCGAATCGAGCGGTACGGTGATATCTGCAAACTGCAGGTTTTGGATATTCGTCAAGGTGTCGACACTGGTATCTGGCTTACCAGGTTTGCCAGTCACAGTGATCGTCGGAGTCAGCGAAATGATGTAATCGTCATAGTTTCCGTTGAATACGGCTGTATTGGTACCCAATCCCCCGTCGATCGAGTCGTCACCCAATCCACCAGTGATGACGTTGTCGCCATCATTCCCTGTGAGTGTGTTGTTGTCACTGCTGCCGGTGAGTGCAACGCCACCTGCACCTGCAAGTGTACCAGTGGTTACACCAGTACCCAGAACCAATCCAGTGAACCCAGTAACGCCCGCCTCAACATTCACCGTGAGGTTATTCACCGTCGTCGTCGCTGCTCCCGTCGCGTAGGCTCCCGTCTTCACCAACACAGTGCTGCTGGCTGAAGCTTGAGCCACTGCGCGTGATACGTCCGCAATTGTGGTGGAAGACGGTGCCCAGAAGCTGTTGGGTGTCACATAGACATTTCCACTCTTGAGCGTCACATTCCCGAGGTTGGACGCATCAACCGAGTCGGCAATCTGATCGGCGATTGTGAACAAATCCGGTGTTGCAGTGGAACCAGTCAGCGACAAACCGTTGAAGAGATTCGGCGTTGCATTCACAGCATTGAGTGTGGTGCCAAAGCTTTCCTGCGCAATTGCAACCGAAGGCAGAGTCGCACTCGAATCACTGTTTGTGAACGTGTTCCCGGACAGCGTGATCGAGCTTGCCTGTGCGCCGCCCGTTCCGGGCTGTCGACCGGTCAACCAGCCGTTGACATTGACGGCGGCAGCTACGGTGTCGGATTCAAACAAAATGCCCGATGTATACCCGGCCAGCGACGACACAGCTTGGTCGTTATAGGTGAAGAAGTTGCCCGACACCGTCGAATTGCTCGACGCCGGGAAATAGGTCGAATCCGCAGATCGACCTCCCGCCAAAACCAGTCCAGCCGTTCCGCCGATCTTGGAGAAGGTGTTACCTGACACTGTCGAATTCACCACACCCAGGTAGGCACCGGCCAAGTTCGAGTAGTAATCCCCACCGGGGTTGATGTCCTGAATCGTGTTGTTGCTGAACTCGCTGTTGCCAACGAGCGTCGGCAGATTCGGGCCACTGCGGCTTCTGCCAATGGTGTTGCCAGTGAACTTGGCGCCCACCATCTTTGTCTGCAACTGGGCCTGAATGATCGTGTTGTAGGTAGAGAAGACCGTGTTGTCCTTCACTACCAGGCCTGTGTACTCCAGCGACGCACCGCTGTTACGGAACATATTCGTGAAGACGATACCACGAGCGCCAGTAATCGACTGGTTCGCAAAAGTCGCCGTCGAACTCGTCGAAGTCAAGTCTACGTAACTGTCCATGATCGTGACGTTCGAGATCGTTGCGCTGAAGGCCTGCGCACCGTTGCTCACATGCTCGCCAAACACAATACCGTTAAATTGGTTCGTTCGACTGGGCAGGTTTGCGTAGACCCAAGTATTGCGGATCGTAATGTTCGAGCGGATCGCCGTAGTCGCTGGAGCCACGGGGCTTCCGGTCCGCGTGTTAATACCGTCGCGTGCAGTACCACGGATTTCGACCTTAACACCGTCAATCGTCACGTTATCCGCCTCGACCGTGATCACAAAGCTGGAACCGGTGCCAGTTCCATCAATCACTGTTTCGCCGCCAGTTCGAGTCGATCCGGTTGCCTTGACGCCCACCTGTGCACCAAGGAGCGTTAAAGACTTCTGAATCAGCAAGTTCTCACTGTAGGTTCCCGGCGCCACCAGGACTACGTCACCCGCTGTGGCCGCGTTGATGACCGGTTGGATTGTGGTCAGTTCGCTACCAACCGAGCTACCCACAACATGAACCGTCTTGTCCTTAAATTGCAGCTTCTCTACGTTCTTGATCGTGTCAACGCTGGTTCCGCCAACGGTACGCGTCACCACGATGCTGAGGTTTGGAGCGGTGCCCGTGAACGAAATCGTGTAATGGGCTAAATCCCCCGCAAAGGTGGCTGTGTCCGTGCCAGTCCCGCCGTCAAGCGTGTTGGTGCCACCACCGCCCGTGAGCGTATCGTTACCACCCAGACCAGTAATCGTGTTGTTTCCATCGTTGCCGACGAGCGTGTTGTTACCCGAATTGCCGGTCAGGTCGGCAGCACCAGCCCCACTCAGGGTGCCGCTTGTGACACCACTACCAAGCGTCAGGCCCGTAAAGCCAGTCACGCCCGCAGGAACGTCAATGGTCAGGTTATTGATGTTTGTCGTCACGGTGACGTCCGAGTAGGTACCAGCTTGCAACCTGATGGTGCCACCTGCACTTGCAGCAGCAATCGCATTTGCAATCGACGACCCAGCGGGGACGTAAATCGTATTATTGCGGTAGTCCTTCAGGGCATACCCGCCGGACAGGCTGAACGTCTGGCCGCCAAGCAACGTGAAGATGCCCGCAGCATCCAACGCATTGCCCGTCACGCTCACGCCCGCACCCAGCCCGATGCCCTCGACCGACGTGTTGAACACGTTCCCGCTGATCGAAGCAATCGACATGTTC
>JBEISR010000064.1:0-10368 GCA_040375295.1 Planctomycetaceae bacterium | reverse complement strand
GATCATGGTCATCACGATCATGGTCATCACGATCATGGTCATCACGATCATGGTCATCACGATCATGGTCATCACGATCATGGTCATCACGATCATGGTCATCACGATCATGGCGATGGACGGTCTAAACCGGCGGGGCGCTGAGTCGAATGGATGTTGGTGCCCAAGCACGTTCAGAAGCCTACATGCTTCGATCGATCGCCTTGCAGGCTATGGCGAAAAAAACACTCCATTCCCAGAGGATCCGGGAATGGAGTGTCGGTTTTTGAAATGGATTTCGAGAGCAGGCTACCGGACGCGAATGACGGCAGGATGCATTGCCCAGATCTTTGGTGGCCCTGCCCGTCCGGAAATGGATTGTTCTAGGCAATCGCTTAGGATTCCAGTGGGAAGGCCCCGCTCGCTCATCCATCTCCACTGGGGGCTCTGGGTGATCACTCTCAGCGACTCTTCGTCTGATTCACCAAGCAGTTCTAGCAGGTCGATTCCGCCTGAGGGTTCCGGACGTTGGATTTGCTCGTACTTATCGACGCCAGCCTTCTTAGCAACCATGGCTAGGGCTTGATCTAGTCCACCGAGTTGATCGACCAGTCCGGCCTGTTTGGCTTGAGCCCCTGACCACACCCTGCCACCGGCCAGAGGCTTTACCTGTTCCAGGGGGATGGAGCGAGATTGGCTGACCAGCTTGAGGAACCGGTCGTAGATCTGATCGATCGACTTCTGCATCAGTTGTTCATCTTGGTCATCCCAGGCACGGTCGAGGGCATCGAGCCCGGCGGCGGAATCGAGCGTGATCGATTCCAGGTGGACGCCGACGCGACGCATCAGCGAACCGGCGCTCAGCTTGAGCGTGAAGACGCCGATAGAACCGGTGATCGTCCCAGGCTCGGCCAGGATCGGAGCCCCGATGCAGCTGATCCAGTAACCGCCTGACGCGGCAACTTCTCCCATGCTGATCACGGTTGGTTTGGCATCGGCCAGTTTTTTCAGTTCCTGACGGATGGCTTCGCTGGCTGTTGCGCTGCCGCCGGGAGAATTGATCCGCACCACTACGCCGATCACGTTTTTATCGTCGATGAGTTTCCGGATCTGTTCCACGGTCGGTCCAGACACGATCGAACCGCCGCTTGGCTTCTTGCCATCTTCGATGGCGCCGCTCAGGTGCAGTACCGCGATGGTGGAGGGCTTTGTCTTTCCTCCCACGTCCTTTGGACCGGCCATCATCTTGCCCATCAATTCGAAGAGGCTGACGTCTTTTTTCGGTTTCTTTTGCGGGTCGATCCATTCCACTGGCTTCCCAACCAACTGTTCCATGGTGGACTTCATCGAGCCGTAGGGCGCCAGTTGGTCGACCAATTTGGCGGCCAGAGCTTCTTCCGGCAGGAACATCCGCTGCTTTTGGAGTTCTCGGACTTTGGCAGGAGGAATGGCTCGGCCTTTTGCGATTCGATCGACCAGGGCATCGTTGATCGATTGCAGCATCGCCACGTAGTGTTCCCTCAGATGTTCGCTCATCTTGGGGTTCATGTACGGCTCGACCGCACCCTTGAAATCTCCGGCACGAACGACTGACGCTTTGACGCCGAAAAGGTCCATCGCTTCTTTGTAGAAGATGGTTTCCATCGAAGCCGAAGGGAAGTCGATCGAACCCAGATCCGCGAGCACGACGCGGTCGCACTGCGAAGCAACAGAGAGCGCGATGGAATTGGCGCTTTCCAGCCATGCGACGGTTTTCTTGCCGGCCTTTCGGACCAGTTCCATGCGCCGCGCCAATTCCTCTAGTTGAGCCGGGTTCATGGAGGTGGAGCTATCGGAAAGATCGAAGAGGATCCACGCGTCATCAGGTTCGTTCGCGTACGTCTCGAGGCTTTCGCATAGCTTGTAGAACGACTTGGTTTTGGCTGGGCCACCTCCAAGAATCAACGCGGTGGGATCGAAGGAGACGCCTGAAGGATAGTCCTCGTAGCTTCCCGATAGAGCAATCCAGTGGATTTTGGTCCGTGGCGATTTGGCTTCGTTTGCCGCCGCTTTTTGATCGGAAGCGGGTGCGGTTGCCGTCGCGGGACTGGTTGATTCACTTGTCAGTGATCCTGCCGTTCCCTCCGCGGTCGGCTCGGGGGAAGAAGCCGGCACTGTCGGTGATGGATCGGGATTGGCGACCGGAGTGTCTTGCGAGGGTGAATCAGAAAAAAATGCATCCAGGAGATCGCTGTTCTGAGCGATGAGGGGTTGCGCCCAAGCGACCAGTAGGATCCAAAATGAGATTCGAAGGGCTGCCATCGCAACTTCCTTTCCAAATGATCGGAGAGACAGGTTGAGGTTTCTGAGAATTCGACGTAACGAGAACGATTTTTCGCCATTACCGCTGGTTGCCCTTGCTTCATGGTTCGTATCTGACCAGGCTGTCAGACCTCCCCATTCTAGTTGGGGTGGCGAGCAAGCGATTGGGTTCGCCCTAAGGCCTTTCATTTCGCCGATGCGGTTAAAATCTTGGAAAATCCTTAGTCGGTGCGTTAGAACTGGAGTCGATCAAGGGGGGGCGATCGGGCGTGGGGTGCTGGGAGATCGTTCAAACACCTGCGGCTACAGGTGACTGGAAGAAATTTAAATTCCAGCTAAATTCTAAAGCTTCGGACGCTGGGTACGATAGCGTCGCTGGAATGGGTATGCGGTCGACGCAGTTCATAGATCTAATTTAACCGGAGAAAACAGGTGGCCAAAGGCAAGTATCTTTTCACGAGTGAATCGGTGAGCATGGGGCATCCGGACAAGCTGGCGGATCAGATTTCGGACAGCGTACTGGATGCTCTTTTTGCCCAGGATCCTTATAGCCGTGTTGCCTGCGAAACCCTGGTGACTACCGGGTTGGCGCTGATTGCCGGTGAAATCACCACCAAGGCAAACGTCAATTATGCACACATCGTTCGCGATGCGATCAACCGCGTCGGCTACGTCGACGACGAGTGGGGAATCAATGGTTCAACCTGCAACGTCATGGTGGCTTTGGATGAACAGAGCAAAGACATCGCCATTGGGGTGGACGAGCGGAGTGGGGAAGGGAAGTCGATTGGAGCTGGTGACCAGGGCTTGATGTTTGGTTTTGCCTGCAATGACACTCCGGAACTGATGCCACTTCCAATCGCTCTGTCACACCGCATCATCAATCGGCTGACCGAGGCGAGGTTCAAGAAAGAAGTCGACTGGCTTCGCCCTGACTCCAAGAGCCAGGTGACAGTGGAATTCGATGGATATCGTCCTGTGGCGGTCGATACCGTGGTCGTTTCGACTCAGCATCATCCAAACGTCACCAATGACCAGATCAAGGATTTCGTCGTCAACCAGGTGATTCTGCCTTGCCTTCCCAAGGAACTGCAGACTCGGCCGATTACCTACCACATCAACCCAACCGGGAAGTTCGTAATCGGTGGCCCGCATGGCGACTGCGGACTGACGGGGCGCAAGATTATCGTCGACACCTATGGTGGATGGGGACGTCACGGCGGTGGTGCTTTTTCGGGTAAGGATCCGACCAAGGTCGATCGCTCGGCAGCATACATGGCCCGGCACGTCGCCAAGAATATCGTAGCAGCCAAATTGGCTGACCGATGCGAAGTCCAATTGGCCTACGCGATCGGCGTCAGTCAACCGGTTAGCGTGCATGTCGACACTCAGGGATCGGGTGCCGTGCCTGACGATCAGATCATGAAGGCTGTTCTCGACTCCTTCGATTTGTCGCCTGCTGGCATCATCAAGTCGCTGGACCTCCGACGACCGATCTTCACCAAGACATCCTACGGTGGGCACTTTGGTCGGAATGAGCCAGAGTTCACCTGGGAATCGACTGCGAAGGCGGCTGAACTTGCCAAGAAGGTCAAAGGCTGATCCGCATGCCGGAGTCGCGATAGACCGAATTCGCCATTGGACTCAAAAAGCGAACAAGCCGGGGAGGAAACTTCTCGGCTTTTTCGTTGATCTAGGTGGCGGTGAGCTATCGGCTGAAAAAAGTTTTTCTAAGTGCTTGTTGCCGGTTCTTCGTGAGGGCCAGTCGGATGAAGTGCATGCTTGGGATGGTGTGGATGATGGCCACGGTTTTGGTCTGTGCTGAGGGAGTCGCGCCGGCGGAATCGCTCGGGAAACTCTCTGAGAAGTATGAGTCAGGGGGGCGCGGTCCGGCGACGGTGTCGTCTGGAGTAGGGGACCCGGGAGGGGTGTCGTATGGCACCTACCAACTGGCATCGAAGATTGGTCGAGCCGATGAGTTTGTTCGGGAGTTTTACCCCAAAGAGTTCGATGGGCTGAAGGGTGGGACCCCTGAGTTCACGGCGCGATGGAAGCGACTGGCGGAGGAGCAAGCCGAAGGGCTGCGGGAAAATGAACATCGATTTATCCGACGGACCCACTACGATCCGCAGGTAGCCAAAATCGAACAGGCGTTGGGACTGAAGGTGTCTGATCGATCGGCGGCATTTCGGGATGTGCTTTGGAGCACCGCAGTCCACCACGGTCCGAACACGGATGTGGTGTTGATGGCTGCAAAAGATCTGGAGGCGCGGTTCTCCGACGCCGGGGGAAAGTTTACCGATCGGCAGTGGATCGAGGCGATCTATCGAGAGCGAGGGCGTATGGATGATCAGGGGAAGCTGGTACGGTTCCGCGGTGTATCAGAGCGTTGGATACCAGCCTTGCGGACGCGGTTCGAGCGAGAGTGCGAGGACGCCTTGGCGATGTTGGAAGGAGAGCAGTAAGAGATTACGAGAGCTTGGGAGTTTTCTCTGACCGCCATTTTTCGTGGCACGTTGGGGCGTTAGGGAATCGTTGCGGATAGCATTCACTTCAGACGTCCTTTCGTTTACGTCGTCTTTGCGTAGCCGCCGGTCGCGGCTTCCAGAATTCGTTCTTGAGTCGCTTCCGCGATCTCCATCTGGTCGGTTAGTCGTCCTTCGCTGAGCACCAGGATACGATCGCTGAGCGCCAGCAATTCTGGCAATTCACTGGAGGTGAGAATGACCGAAAGGCCTTCATCGCATAGTTGCCGGATGAGTCGATAGAGCTCCGCCTTGGCGCCGACGTCGACGCCTCGCGTAGGGTCGTCCAGCAGGAGTATTTTGGGATCGGTTAAAAGCCAGCGACCGACGATGCACTTCTGTTGGTTCCCGCCGCTCAGTCCCGTGATCATCGCTTCCAGCCCCGCCGTTTTGACTCGCAGTTTGTCCACCATCCGGTCTGCCATGGTGGCTTCCCTGCGGGTGGAGAGCGATCCCATCGAAGTGGCCTGATCCAGCGAACTGATGGTGATATTTTGTCCGACGTCCATGGTTGGAAAGATACCGAGTCGCTTGCGATCTTCCGTCACCAGCGCCACACCCGCTTGGCAGGCATCGCTGGGGTGGCGTGGTGCATAGGGGGCGCCGAAGAGGGTCATGGAGCCGGAGGGGCGGACTGGGGATGCGCCAAAGAGGCATTCCAGCAGTTCGGTGCGACCGGCTCCCATCAGCCCTGCAATGCCAAGAATTTCTCCCTCCCGGAGAGCGAAGGAGATCTCTTTGAGGCGATAACCGCGCGCGTGTCCAGGCCAGGGTAGCGAAAGTCGATCGACCTGGAGGACCTCTTTGCCTTTGGGGCGGTTCCCCTCCAGGCGGTCCATGGTCGCCAGTTCGCGACCTACCATGTTCCTTGCTACCTCAGACGGATCGGTCTGGGGGGTGTTCAAGGTGGTGATCCATTGCCCGTCGCGCAGCACGACGATTCGGTCGGATAGTCGAAAGACTTCGTCCATCTTGTGGGAGATGTAGAGGATGGTTGTTCCGCGTTGCCGGAGTTTGGCGATGACCCGGTCCAGCCGCTCCACTTCCGCCTCCGTAAGTGCACTTGTCGGCTCATCCATGATCAGCACCTGGCGATTGGTGCAAAGCGCCTTGGCGATCTCCACCAACTGCTGATCTCCGACTCGCAGCGACCCGGCCAGGTCATCCGGCGAAGCGTTGCATTCGAGTTCCCGGAGGTGCTGGCTGGCGACTTGCGACATTCTGGCATTGTCGATCATTCCGAGCGAATTCTTCAGTTCGCGCCCGAGAAAGATGTTGGCAGCAATCGATAGCTGCTCCACCAGATTCAACTCCTGGTGGATGATGCTGATTCCGGCATCTTCTGCATCACGGGTGCCACGGAACTTTCGCAGGCTGGGTGGTGTTGTCGGGTCGGGCGCCATCCAGAGTTGGCCATCGTAGTCAGTGATCACGCCGGAGAGAATCTTCATCAGCGTGCTCTTGCCGGCTCCATTCTCACCGCAGATCGCCACCAGCTCGCCGAATCGTACATCGAACGAAACGTCGCTAAGGGCACGTACTCCCGGGAACGTTTTGCCGATAGATCGGAGGGAAATAACGGAAGGGGACGCGTTGGAGGCCACAAGCACAACCTTAAATGAGGCGTGAAGTCGATTGGTCTACCAGGATTCCGATCGCTTGAAGGTAGTGTGGGATGGCGGACTTCAGACGGCAGTCGTGATGCTCAATCCAGCAATGCATAGCGTCGCGAACGCGGTCAACTGGAGGACCTTGGGCGACTTTCCCAATAGCGGTAGGCTGCCAGCAGGCAAAAGCCGACGATTCCTATGGCTCTGGAGGCATTTAGCGATGTCCCTGTGCTGACTGCCACCAGGAAGGCCAGAAGGCTGAGTCCGACGATGGCCCACCATCCGATCATCCCGGAAAACAGTTTGCGATCCATCTGTCGCCACTGCTGAAGCTGGCTGAAAGTGACTGCCAGGACCACCACCACACCGACGATCAGACCTTCCCAGATGTCGGCATTGGAATCGATGATTTTGGCGACTGAATCGATGACGATGCGCAGAAACAAAGCACCCAGCATGGTTCCAGGGACGGTGCCGATACCACCCTGAAGGCTGCATCCGCCGACGACGGCGGCCGCAATGGCATTCAGTTCGTGACCTCGGCCCTGGTTGACCGGAGCCGATACCCCTTCGTTGGCGATGTAAAAAAGTCCCGCCAGGCTGGCGGTCATGGCGCCAAATACGTAGGCGAACCACTTTAGCTTGTCGGTTCGGATGCCGCTTAGCCGAGCGGCCTGTTCGTTGCCCCCCAATGCATAGAGGTGCCGCCCGAGTACAGTCCTCGCAAGAATGAACCAAGTGACTGCAGCCAGAGCTAAGAAGACAACGATCCAGACCCAGATATGAGAGCGAAGCCAATCAAAGAAGGGGCCCTCGATCGGGATCTGCGCTTTTCTAGCACCCGTGAAGGTGGTGGTGACATATTCGCCCATGATCCGTGCGACCGACCGGAGCCCTACCAGTGTCGAGAGGGTAGCGATGAAAGGCGGCAAGCCGATGGCGGTGATCAGCCAAGCGTGGAGCGTTCCGACGAGGAAGCCCATGCTCAGCCCTGCGGCGATGCCTGTCGCGAGAATCGCAGGTTCGGAGAGTCCCCAAGGAAGGCTTCGAACGGCGATCATGGTGCAGGCGATCGTCGTACCGCTGAAGGCGATCATGGAACCGGCGGACAAATCGATACCGCCCGAGATGATGACCATCATGGAACCAAGAGCGAACATGCCCAAAAGGCTCCATTGCCTGGCTATTTCCCAAGCGTTGGTGCGGGCGTCAAACCAGTACGACCTGTTGTCGTCGGCAAGCAGCGTGACCAGGAGAATGGCCAGGATCGCCCCGACCAATGCTAGTTCGTTGGACCTCAAGCCAAGCCGGTCCCCAAGCCGTTTCAGGGGGGAGCTCATGAGCTGGTCAGGTTGTACTTGGCCAACCACTTCTTGAAATCGTCCAGTTTCATGAATTCCACCACCTTAGGATCAAAGTCTTCCCCTTTCAACGGACTGCCTTCGTTGGGAACGACCAGTCGAAGTCCCGTTGTATAGATGTCTCCCTCTGGCGCACCAGCGTTGGGGAACATCTCTTTTTCTACGGAAGCATCGCCGGTTGCCATCGCCTTGAGCAGTCTGGCGGTTTGGTATCCCATGTCAAAAGGATTCTGGACCATCATGGCGTCGATGTTGCCCTTTTCCATCTCTTGAATTGCTGCCGCCTGCGCATCGAAGGTGACGACAGCGATGTCTTTCTTGAGTCCAGCGCCGGAGACGACTTTGGCGATGGCTGGTGCATTGTAGGCCCAAATCCCCACCAAGGCCGCCAGATCCTGCTTGTGATTGCTGATCGCATTGCGCACATTTTCCTGAGCGCGACTCAAATCTGTCTCATCGCTGGCTCGATCCTTCTCCGTGAATCCCTCTCCAATCCCTTTCTTGAAGCCATCCATGCGACTGCGAGCGTTGTCGTTGTCGGTGTAGCCTGCGAACTGGACGTAGCCTCCCGACGACTTCCCGTTGGCCTGGAGGATCTTGGCGGCCGCCTTGCCAAGCAGTTCGCCCGCTGTGACGTTGTCGGTGCCAATGTAGTACTTTCGCTTGTCGCGAAAACGGCTTCGCAGCAGATCGCCGTCCACCGTGATGACGGGAATCCCCTTCTTCTGGAACCCCTCGAGTTCTGCTGCAATCGATGCGTTGTCGGCCGAGATAGCCGACAGGGCGATGCCGGCAATGTCGTTCTGGCCTGCCAGTTGCCGCAACTTGTCGATCTGACCTTTGATTGTTCCGTCAGGAACTTCCATCTGTGCTTTCAGCCCGGATTTCGCCAGTTCGAAAGCTTTGTCCCCTTCCAGCAACCCCTGGCGACAGGCATCCCAAAAGGGATCATCCGTATTGACAACAAAGACGACTCGCTTCAAGGCGGTGGAGGTTGAGGATGGAGCCGAAGGGGTCGTCGCCACGCCGCCCGAAGGAGCGGAGGGAGTTGGGGCCACAGCTTGTCGCGAGTCGCAACCGGAGAGCCCCAAAGAGATCAGTCCGAGCGATCCAAGTCCCTGGGCAAGGATGTCACGTCGATGCCGCAAGGCCGGATGAGAAGGGGGCGAATCGGGGCTATGCATCGAATTCTCCTGGCGGCGAGCGCCGGCGGTGGTGGAGGGAGACAAGGTGAGGCGAAAGGCACCAGTCAACGAGGCGTTTGTAGGCGCAGGCACACTCTCGACGAAGGCCTGGGATCGGCCCCCCCTGACATGGTCGAGCGACCCTACGGAAGCCTCTGGAAGATTAACCAAAACCCTATGCTATCTCAAGAGTACTGCAGGTGGGCAGATGCCAAGTTTGGAATTCTGGGCTTTCGGAGCGACGCCCCAGATCGGTCTTGCGATACCCACCCGAATTTGAAAACATCCCGTCAGGCGGTATCGCCAACCGTAAGTCGGATCGAACGAAGCAGGCCGAAACGGGTGGGCTCGTGGAGAGGCTTCGCGGATCGGTGGCTTCGAAAGTTAGGTGGGAACCGCATCAACATCTTCGCAGGGAAGGGGATTGAGCGATGATCAGGGATTGCCTGCAAAGCTCAATTCTGCCTCAACTCGCCAATCGGTTTCTGTGTCTTCCTTCGCGTCCTCGGCTCTTCTGGATCGCGATGGTTTTCCTGATGTCCCTTCAGTTGGGATGTCATTGGAAAGCGCCCGGATGGCAGCAATTGCCAGCCCCTCGCACCATCCCCCAAAATCGCTGGGTTTCTAACCCACTGCAAGTCCCGAATCATCCTGCCGATTTCGTGTGGAACCAAGTGGTCGATACCGTGGACGACTATTTTCAAATTGATAGCGAAATCCGTCCCATGAAGACCGGTGAACAGTGGCTGGAAGGGAAGTTGGCGACGTTTCCTGAAATAGGTTCCAGCTATTTTGAGCCGTGGCGACGAGACACGGTCATTGGATTTCAGCGACTGCAAAGCACTCTACAAACGATGCGAAGAACCGCGAAGGTCCAAGTCGTTCCAAACAACGCAGGGTACTTGGTCGAGGTGACGGTCAACAAGGACATTGAGGAAGTCGATCGATCGCTAAGCGGAGCGGATGGTGCAGCGGCCGCAAGGCACGATGGATCCGTTGTTCGAACCGATCCCACGCTCCGCGGGCAACCCATCACACTGGACTGGATCGAGCAGGAACGGGACAACGAATTGGAGCAGCAAATACTCCGAGAAATCCAAGGAAGACTCCTCGAAGTAGGGCCACCCGCTCGCAAGCATCTTGAACACCCATAAGGCCTGGTCGGTTTGCAAGCAAAACCAACGTCCGGCTCGAAAGGTGGGTGGCACCGATCTCAAAAGGTGGGCGGTACCGATCTCGAAAGGTGGGTGGCACCGATCTCAAAAGGTGGGTGGCACCGATCTCGAAAGGTGGGTGGCACCGATCTCGCAAGGTGGGTGGCACCGATCTCGAAAGGTGGGTGGTACCGATCTCGAAAGGTGGGTGGCACCGATCTCAAAAAGTGGGTGGCACCGATCTCTAAAGGTGG
>JBEISR010000008.1:0-182201 GCA_040375295.1 Planctomycetaceae bacterium | reverse complement strand
TGGGTACGAGTACTGTGATGCTGGGTACGAGTACTGTGATGCTGAGTACGAGTACTGTGATGCTGAGTACGAGTACTGTGATGCTGAGTACGAGTACTGTGATGCTGAGTACGAGTACTGTGATGCTGAGTACGAGTACTGTGATGCCGAGTACGAGTACCGCGATGCTGAGTACGAGTACCGCAATGCTGAGTACGAGTACGAATGAAATACTCGATGATAGAAAGCGACCGAAACCAGTGGTCGGTTCAAGCTGGATGGAAAACCACACCCGCAAGCTGCGGTGATTTCAATCGGCGGAAGAACCTTTCTGCAGAAGCCGGTGGACTTCCTCCACGATCTGCTCGGGTTCCACCATGCGGCCATCGCCGATCTTGCGGCAGCTCAGCCAGCCTTGGGCTGGACCAATGACATGAACGCCATCCTGCCGCACCCGCTCCAGATTCCGTTGCACCGCCGGCGCATGCCACATCGGATCGCTCATCGCCGGAGCGATCCAGACGGGACACTGCATCTGCAGATAGAGAGTCGCCAGAAGATCATCGGCCAGACCATGAGCGAAGCTAGCCAGCAGGCGTGCGGTCGCAGGGGCGACGATCAAGCCATCGCAGCCCTCAGCCAATTCGATGTGGGCACCCAAGGGATAACGCACATCAAAAAGATCGATGGCAGGTTGCTGGCCACTGAGTGCCGCAAAGGTCGCGGGGGCCACAAACTGAGCAGCCCCCCGCGTCATCACCACCCGCACCTGATGCCCTTGCTGCACCAGGCGGCTGACCAACGCAGCGCTTTTGAAGGCAGCGATCCCCCCGCCGACGCCCACCACCAGACGACTGGGAACGATCGCAGCGGAACTCATAGATCGCCGATATCCAGATCCAGAAGTTCACCCAAATCGGCGGCGTCTCCATGGGTGCGAACTTCGTTGGAAGGAGTCAACGAGATCTTGTCTTGAAGGATCTCATGAATCACGATTTCCATCTTGTCTTCGGTCGCCAGTTCCACCAAAGGCCGGCTGCCTCGATTCAGCTGCACCAAGCGTTTCTGAATCAAGGTCGACAGCTTGAACCGTCCACCCACCTTGTTGACGATCGCTTCTTCTTTTAGTTCGTCGAGCATACCCCTTGGGCTCCCTTGCTTTCGCGTAGCAGTCTGCACATTTCCTGAACCGCCCGATCCAGGCGATCATTGACAATCTCGTGGCGGTAACGCGTCATGAGAGTCCATTCTTCGGCCGCGACTGCCAGACGCCTAGCAATCGCCTCCTCGGTTTCGGTGCCACGCCCCCTCAACCGCCGCTCCAATTCCTCCATCGACCCCGGATGGATGAAGAAACTGATCGCGTCCAAGTACCGTCCAAAGACCTCAAGCGCGCCCCCGACGTCAATCTCTAAGATTACCCAATCCCCCCGCTGGAGGCCAGCCGAAACCGTCTCAGCGAGCGTTCCGTACCAGTTTCCATTGGCAAAAACCTCGCGGCATTCCAAAAACTCCCCGCCTTTGCGCCTCCTGGCGAACTCCAAGTGCGTCAGGAAATGGTACTCGCGGCCGTCGATTTCGCCGGGGCGGGGAGAGCGGGTGGTGGCCGATACGCTCAATCGCAACGGCAGAGGGCAATCGGCCAAAAGCCGACGGACCAGAGTCGACTTGCCGGCTCCCGAAGGCCCCGAGACGACGATCAGTTTCCCTGGTTGGCTGGACATGACTACCCGCAAGAAAGTGGATGGGCACCCCGCATACAATGCCACAGACAGGCCCGATGGCCGATCATTCAATGTTCTGAATCTGCTCCCGCATCTGCTCCAGAAGCGTCTTCATTTCCACGACTTCCCGTGCAATCAGCGCGTCGTTGGCCTTGGATCCGATCGTATTGACCTCGCGTCCCATTTCCTGGATGACAAAGTCAAGCTTTCTACCCTGGCTTTCTTGTTCGCTGATCGCCTGCCGAAACTGTGCCAGATGCCCGCGCAGTCGCACCCATTCCTCCTGGATGTCGACCCGGTCGGCGAAGATCGCCACCTCTCGCACGATATCCGACGGTTCGCCATGCATCCCCTGATCGGCCAGCGCCTGCTTCACCTTCCGCGCCAAACGCTCGCGATACTCCTGGGCGACCTGTGGCGCCTGAGCGACGATGGCGTTCAGGCGCTGATCGATTTGCTGGAGCGACTGATCGAGTTGTCCCTGTAGCCATTGACCTTCACGCGCTCGCATCTGCTGAAGTTGATCGATGGCAAGAAGGAGCGTTTTTCTGGCGGATTCCATCTGAGGGCTATCCACTTCCCAAACCTTCTGCCCTCCGGAAATCACTCCGGGAAGTGCTAGGCAGGGCCCCAGTTCGATCGCGTGTTGGATTTCAAGAGACACCTTGATCGTTTGCTGGCAGTAGCGAGCCAGCACCTCTTCGTTGATCCGATACGATGGCTCCCCAGCCTCCCCCTCCACTCTCATCTGGACCTGAAGACTGCCGCGTCGCACGCGCGTGCGAACCAAAGATTCGATCTCCGGCTCCAGTCGACTCAGCGCATCATCCAACCGAGTGTGAATCTTCAGGAATCGATGATTGACCGAACGGACTTCGGCCACCACATGCATTCGGTCACCCACCCCCGGCAGGTCGCAGGGCCGTGTCGCGATGCCCTGTCCAGTCATGCTCACCAGCATGTCAGTGTTCCGGGAGTGAAGATCGATAAAGCAGAGGGATCGACTCAAAAGCCGTTCAGGTCTCAACATCCGCTTACGGAGTATCCGACTTGGGCTGGTCGGACGGCGCGGCCGCCGCTGGTTCGCCACTAGCCGCTGGAGGCGCGGAGGATGCAGGAGCGTTTCCAGCATCGCTGTTGCTTGTGGCGGGAACCGATTCGGCGGGGGGCACTGGATCCACACCACCGGTGGCAGGCAATGGTGAAGAAGCGTCGCTTGGCGCACCACCAGGGGCTGCTGCACCAGGGGTGGTTGCACCTTGCAGTCCCGGCAGATCTCCGGGCGGAATCAAACCGCCCGCCGCTCCGTTGGCTCCGCCGATCCCGTCACCGACCGCTCCCCCCACAGGGATCGCTGCTCCCCCACCGCTATTCAAATCGACTACATCAGGAATCTGCATCCACCAAACGGCCAGGGCGCACCAAAAAATCCAAATAGCTGCAGTGACGATGGTGATACGCGTAAAAATGTCTCCAGCTTTGGTGCCGAAGGCGCTTTGACCACCCGGCCCCCCCAAAGCACCGCTCAATCCACCCCCGCGTCCACGCTGCACCAGGATCAGGAGGATCAGGAACAGAGAGATCAGAAAGGTGGTGATACCGAAGAAGTACTGATGGAGCACCATGACCGAGAAGAAAAACACGAGAGGATCCTCCGCAGGCGGCGCCGAAAGAGCTTGGGCCATCAAGGAAAAACTCTCTGGGCAGCCCCACTCCTTGCTGGTTCAAATCAAGCCAGAAACCAAAGATTCTATCGTTTGGCCGACGAGGGATGAAGGCCAAAAAAGGGGTCCAGACCACCTCCTTTTCGGTATGCATCCGCATCCAGAGCTTCGATGGCGACCGTGGGAAACGATTTCCTGAGGCCGGATTCGGCGATCGCTGGAGGGGACCACCAGCCAAACGCAGAGCCATCCGTCGGGACGGAGCCATCCAAAGGGACAGAGCCATCCGAAGGGTCGGGCTGATTTCAACAACGCATCGACGAAACCCCCAACCATTGGCTTGGTTTCTCGGTTCGGCCCGCTTTGGGCCGCCATGAAAATGGTCGCGATCGCCTAGCTCAATCGGCAACTACGGGACCGATCGCCACACCGTTTGCTGCTCCGCTCCCTGAACGAGCACCGCTCGCTGATCGACCGCAATATCGACGAGGACTGCCTCTTTCTGGCCTGGCCAGTGGACCACCAGTCGATCGATTTTTTCGAGATTACCTAGCCCAAAATGGAGCGGTGCGGCATGGCTGCTGGCGTAGCTACCTCCGCTGAATCGATGCCGTACCCATCGCTTACCAGCGGCCTGAACTTCTACCCAGGCCCCGATCGCATCGCGATTGCACTTGGTGCCGATCAGCTCCACCTGCAACCAGTGTCCCACCGTAGGAGTCTGGTTGAACAGAAGCCTTGCTGGTTCTTCCAAAAGCGATACCACGGCATCTAGATCGCCATCTCCATCGATGTCACCGGTCGCCAGGCCGCGCGCCGGAAGACTTTCATCAAAGAAATCGCCTGCCTGGGTTCCCAGCGAGACCAGCCGCTTCTGGTCTTGGTTTTCCAGGCAATAGGGCCGCTGTTTGTTGGTGCTTCCCTGGGGGTTTCTCGAAGTGTGGCCCGCCACCACCAAAGCGTCTTCATCGCCGTCGTGGTCGATATCCAGCATCGCCACTCCCCAGGCCACATTGCGGGTGCCCAGAGTCATCAAGCCAGCGTTGCGCGTCGCCAGCTTGAAGTAGTTCTTCCCCTGGTTCGCATAGAGCTCGCAGTACTCGTCCTGATAATTGGTCACCAGGAAATCAGGAAATCCGTTCCCGTCGTAATCCCCAACCCCGATTCCCATGCTTCCATCGACCACTGAACGCGACCCAATGGCGGTTCCCGAACGCGTACCCAGCTCGGTAAACAGCCCCTCTGAACGATTCTCGAAGTAGAGATTCGCATGCACATCGTTGGCGACATAGAGATCGATGTCTCCATCGATATCCCAGTCCCCGGCCGCCACTCCCAGCCCTCGGCTGGCTGGTGCGGTGGCCTTTGCGGAGACATCTTCGAAGACGCCTTCGCCGGTCTGCCGGAGCAGCTGATCTGGCTCCCCCTCATAATCAGACGGGACGCAACGGTCGCGCTGGCCGGTACGCGAGTAGCAGACCTTTTCGGTTTCCGGCGACCAGCGCGCGTAGTGCGACACGTAAAGATCTGGCAGACCATCGCCTTCGATGTCACACCATGCGCTACAGGAACTCCAGCCGCGATCGGTGAGCCCTACAGATTCCGTCGCATCGAGGAAGGTCCCATCCCCTTGATTGCGAAACAGTTGCTGGCCGCCCCATCCGGTAACCATGATGTCGGCAAAGCCGTCCTGGTCGTAGTCTCCGACGTTGACTCCAAAGCTGTAGCAACGACTGGCTGTCGATCCTGCCTGATCGACCAACCGCTCGAAGAATCCGTCTCCCCGATTGCGATAGATCTGATGCTCCAACGGCACCACCTGTGGGGCCTTGGTCAGCTCGCCACCCCCAGGAAAAAAAAGATCCAAATCTCCATCTCGGTCATAATCGAGGATGCCCGGACCGCCGCCATTGGCTTCGATCATGGCATACAGAAACGCGTTCTCGCCGTTTCGGTACACCGCATCGACACCATGATCCTTCCCCGCCGAACGCCATCGAATGGGCTGCGGTGCGTTGACTGCAATTGAACCTTCCGCTGCAGATTGCGTGCCCGATATTCCAGCTGGCGGCAGCGATCCGGACGAAGGTTCGCTGGCCATCTTTTCCGAAACCCTGGCTGTGGATTCCGGATTGCTGGGCTTGAAAGAAGTCGAACTGGATGGCTGGCACCCGGACAGCATGATCCATACCAACCCCCAGCTCCAGATCCCCCTTTGCCCTGCCGTCATGCTGTTCCTGCCTTTTGTCTCTGAACTTGTTGGCCGCTGGGGATTAGGATCCGCTGCCGATCGGAGTGGGGAGGTTCGATTTCCCCTCGGATGGCAAGGGGGCAGCCATTTCACTTTGCGTCCTCTCCAGCCATCGCTGGTGCAGCAGAGTGGCATCCATATTGCGTTCCCGTCGATAGTAATCGACTAACAGGCGATGCACTTCGGGCTGCGCTACCTCCAGCCTCAAGCCGCTCAGCAACTGAGCGCTGCCTGCCTCCGGCGAGAGGTAATACATCATCATCGCTCCTAGTTGCTGACGCACCTCCAGGTTGGCTGGATCTTGATCCAGCTGCGCAATCAGCCGGTTGATCGACTCCTGCTTGGCTTGGCTGGCCGACGCGATCGCGAATGACTTTTCGGAGGCTGCAGTTTCGCCAAGCGATTGAAAGTTACGGGCTTGAAGTTCGCGATACGGCGCCACCTCCGGCCATCTCCCGCACAACTCTTCCAGCCACTTGGCTGCCTGCTGATGTTCCCCTGCCTCGAATGCCGCTTGGCTTTTTAGAAACAGTAGCGGTGCTTCGGAAACTGTTGCCTCCCCCACCTTGGATAGCGCCTCCAATGCCTCCTTGGACTTCCCCTGATTCATCAAACAACGCGCCCATCCAGTAAGCACCTGAACGTCGTCGGGACGTTGCTTTACCAGGACTCGAAATTGCTCCTCTGCCTCCGGCAACTTCGATTGTTCAACCAGCAGATCGGCAAGTTTCAAACGGGCTTGGTGGTATCCAGGGTCTTTCTCCACGGCTTGGTAAAACAAATCGGTGGCGGGAGCGATCTGATAGTCGACCGTCTTCAGCGCTGCCTCCCAGTAATCGATCTTCGGGCTACCCGGCTCTTGCTCACGCCACAGATCCAGCAGTCGCTTGCCGTCCCCAAGCCGCCAGGCGCCGATGTAGCCTTTGAGGAACGGTTCGTACACGGCTTCTTTGTTTCGCCACCCTCGCTGCAGCATGGTCGCCAGATGCTGTTCCGGCTCCTCCATCGATCCTTCCTGCGCCATCCGCAGCCAAAATGGCATCTTCGCTCGCTCTGGCGTCATCCCCAGTTCCATGGCGCGGTCGACATGCTTCTTCAGTCTCGCCGAGTCGCCCATGCGGCGGTACACTTCCGCCCGTAGCCATTCCAGCTCCCCTTGCTTCCCCAGCCACCGCTCCGCTCCGGCAACTTGCGTCAGCATCTTCTCCGGCTGATCGGCGTCGATTTGACGCCACCAGCGGTCAACCACCGCAGTGGCGATCCAGGGCCGAGCCACAAAAAACGTGGCCAAAAGGCCGAAAACCAACCCCACCCACCACCATCGCCAAGGCCATAGGGAAGGAGGTTTGTTCATGGCAAAGCCTGCGAAACTTGAGAAAAATGGGCTGTATCCTTCCGAAACCACCGACCACGCCGGGGTTCGTTTTTCACTTGCGACCAAACTCGCCTCTTCGTATACTACGGAACTTCGCCAAGTTGGTTGCTTGAGGAGTAGCAGGAATGACGCTGGACAAGAGTTTAAAGGTGCGAGCCGGTGCGATCAAATCGCGCAACGTCATGAATCGTGCCGAGCGGATCAATCGGCTTCAGGAAATCGGCAAATGGAGCGATGATCTATCGGTTGTCGGCATGCCAAAAGTCCGCGTTCCCAAGGTCTCGTTGAAGAAGAAGAAGAAAGTTAAGAAGGAAGAAGAAGCCGATCCCAAGAAGGGGAAGAAGAAGTAGCATTGGGCTGTTACCAGGCCCTGCTAGGTTTTTCGATTGGCGTACCAAAATTCTCAACCCCGGCCACAACGGCTGGGGTTTTTTATTCCCCCGGGGGGACTCCTTTCGGCATCGATGCCGAACTTGCTCTCTCTTCGTGGTCACCCCCTCCTGATCCGACGCCGATCCAACACCCCACACCAAACGGTCGTTCCAGTGGTGGCACTCTTTTCGTCGGTAAACCAAGAAAAATGAGATTGGAAGCGGGCCGGTTGCTGAGCCGTGGAGCTCAACGATCAGGCTGTTTTGTAGGAGGCGGTGTCGGGGAAGGAAGAGGGTGGTGCGGCCTGAGGAATGATCCCCTTGAGCACTCGAAGCTCAAATCCCTGAGTCAGCAACTTGCCAGCGTGACTGGCGGGCAAACGGCAGTGGATCAGCACACCTTCTTCGTGGTACTGTTTCGACAGGATCTCGCCTGCCATCGTCAACCACGCCACCGTCTTCCCATCGGCCAACGGCAATGTCACCTCCAGCTCGACGAAATCGCGTGAAAGAGACTGACCGACGCGACTGGACAGCAACGGCACCCCCTGACCTGTGGCCGCGCTGATCGGGACTGCATGAGGGTAACGTTCCATCAGCATCGCCAACTGATCTTGCGTCGCGCTGTCGATCTTATTGATCACCAGCAGCGTATCCTTCTCCTCGATTCCGATCTCCCGCAGCACTTCATAGACCGCTCGAATCTGATCCAACACCGCCGGATTGGATCCATCGGCGACATGGAGCAAAAGATTGGCCTGACGCGCTTCTTCCAGTGTAGCGCGAAAGCTGGCGATCAGTCGGTGCGGCAAATCTCTGATGAAACCGACGGTATCACTGAGCAGCACGGGGCCCCAACCGGGAAGATGCCAGCGGCGAGTTCGAGTGTCGAGCGTCGCGAAGAGCTTATCGACTGCCTCGACCTGTGCGTCGGTCAGGGCATTCATCAAAGTACTTTTTCCTGCATTGGTGTATCCGACCAGAGAAACGGTCAGCGTCCCCTCCCGCGAAGCGACTTCTCTGGCCTTGCGGCGTTCAATCTTGGCCAGATCCATTTTCAGCTCATGGATTCGCTTTTCCGCCAATCGCCGGTCGACTTCCAACTGCTTCTCCCCAGGACCGCGCATCCCAACACCCATCGTCTGCCGCGATAGGTGCGTCCACATCCGCTTTAGTCGCGGCAGAGAATACTCCAGCTGCGCCAGTTCAACCGCCAGGCGAGCTTCGTAGGTCCGAGCGTTGGTGGCGAATATATCGAGAATCACCTCGGTGCGATCCAAGACTTTGCATCCCACTGCCTTTTCCAGATTGCGAGTCTGAGCCGGAGTCAGATCGTTATCGAAGATGACGACATCCGCCTCCCAGAAGTCGACTAGGTGCTTCAGCTCCTGTACCTTTCCCTTGCCCAGATAGGTCGTCTGGTCGGGATGCTCTCGACGCTGCACCACAAAACCGACCACCTCGGTACCCGCAGTTTTGGCCAGTCCTCGCAATTCCTCCAGCGGATCGTCGCCGACTTTGGAATCGGGAGCCAGTAATCTTGCTAGCAAACACTTCTCGGAAACTTGGCGGTCCTGGCGATCTTGAGGTTGCAAAGGGGTTCCTTTCTCCCTGGGAATTGGCGTGACGGTCGTGAACGATGCGATGCGATCGAATCTCTGGTCAACAGGTTTTCGAATCGCTTCTGGGTAATGACCCTCTTTCTACCGTATGCAAGCGATCGGATGGGAGCAATGTTTGCGTGCGAATTCAATTCATTTCCGTCCGGGAAGGATCGGTTGAATGCAACCAGCTCCCCCGCTGGTATCCTCTTCTGGCCATCTTCTTCTGGACTCCGGCGGTCGTGGTCGTCGTCAAGGAAGACCATGCTTGCATGCCAAAGGTTCCGACAAACAAGTGAGAACTCGCGGAACTCTTGATGGCTAGGATGGGAAATCTCTTGGACCTGGAGTATTTTCCGTTCACGGCATGACGCTTACGAGAGAGGTCTGGATAGCTTTCGATTCGTTTACTGCATCTGGATACCGCACAGCCATCTTCCTACCCCCTTCGATCTCATTAGCCAGCATTTTTCCAATCGGTGCCACCCACCTTTCCAATCGGTGCCACCCACCAATTGGCGGAAATTCACCACTATCGGGGGGAATTTCGACGACGAGCAGATGGCGGGGAAAGCAGCACTGTTCAGCGAGTCGGAAAGGACGCATTGGGCTCAGCCTTGCGATGTGAGCATTTTTCCAATCGGTGCCACCCACCTTTCCAATCGGTGCCACCCACCTTTCCAATCGGTGCCACCCACCTTTCCAATCGGTGCCACCCACCAATTGGCGGAAATTCACCACTATCGGGGGGAATTTCGGCGGCGAGCCGATGGCGGGGAAAGCAGCACTGTTCAGCGAGTCGGCAAGGACGCATCGGGCTCAGCCTTGCAATGTGAGGGCGGATGGAAAATCGAGGTGGAAATCCGCCTGACGCTGGGACCTTGGAGCAATCATCCCACTCACCCCAATCCACCCTATTTTCCATGAGTACTAAGGGCCTTGAAAAAATTCTCGCGAAGAAGGGAGGTTTTGAGAATTTTTGCGGCCTGCGCAACCGATACCAATTGCGTCGCGTTTTCCGGCGAGCACTCAGTGCCAGTCGGAAGAGGTGGCAAGGGGGGTTCCAAAAAACGATTCTCGGACGGGCTAGCCAAAGGGCTCCCGATCCATCCGTAGCTCTGCGGCCGATGTTGCAGTGGCGTGGTGGATTGGTAGAGGGGCGGTGCGCCGAGAATCCATGCAGGAATGGGACCCATGAGACGATCGACCATCCGCCGAGTTGCCGCCCTCCAGCTGGTGCTTACCATGCTGACTGGCTGCCATCCGACGCAACCGTTCTTTCGGGCAGACCATTCTGATCTGCAGCACTATCTAGATACCGCGACACGGATCGAGTATCCCGATGTGCAAACTGCTTCGCTGCCAGAGGCGACCGAGGCACAGTCCCCTTACACCGTGGGCAACGATGATTACTCGTTCCGCGATGTGACTCTGGAAGACTGCATGTCGATCGCACTTGCGAACACCAAGTTGGTGCGTAGCTTGCCTGGATCCAACCTGCAGACCGGCGATTTGGCGACCGCCATTTTGGCTAGTCCTTCAGGCCAACTTCGCTCCGCTTACGATCCTGCCATCACGTCGTCTACGACATCTCCCCAGGCGCTGGTGATCGATCAGAACGGCAATCGCACGTTGCCTCGCGGAGCCATTCGTGCCAATCAGGTCGCCGGGGTCGAGGACGCACTCAGCGAGTTCGATGCGCAGTATTCATCATTTCTTTCCTACAACACCACCGATCGGCAACGGAATACGGGTGATAACACATTCACCCCGACGCCCTTCGAAGCCAAAGATACCAACTACCAGAGCGCCATTTCCAAGCGACTGGCGACTGGTGGCGTCGCGACGGCAAGGAGTTCGACCGCCTACTCGCGAAACAGTGTCGATGCTCCCAGCATCGCTCGCCGCACCCCCAGCGACTTCACCCAGACTTTGGAAGTCCAGCTTCAGCATCCGCTGGCTCGCGGCCGTGGCACTATGCTCAACCGCCTTCCAGTCGTTCTTGCACGCATCAATGAAGACATCAGCTTGACGCAGTTCGAAGAAGCGATGCGAAACCTCAGCAAGGAAGTCGAAGTCGCCTATTGGGACCTCTACTGCTCTTACTGGACCGTGGAGACGGCTCGTGCCGGCCGCGACAGCGCCCTGAAAGTCTGGCGTGTCGCCAATGCTCGTCTGCAAAACAATGTAGGCGAGTCGGCCGTCGAAGCGCAGGCTCTGGCTCAGGTCCATCAGTTCGATGCCCTTCTGAGTGCCGCTCTCAATGGCGTCAACCTGCCTGGCGGGGATCCGGGCGTCAAAGGCCGCGAACGACGCCTCCGCTACCTGATGGGCCTTTCCGCCACCGATGGACAGTTGCTGCGTCCTGTCGACAAACCAACCATCGCTCACACCGAGTTCGATTGGGCATCGATCCAGGGAGAGACGCTCAACCGCAACCTCGATCTGCGCAGCCAGCGTTGGGTGATCAAGCAACGGGAACTGGAGTTGATTTCGGCTAAAAACCAGATCCTCCCCGATGTGAATATCTCGGGGCTCTACCGATGGGTTGGGGTGGGTGATAGCTGGTTTGGAAACGATGGCGGTGTAGAATTTCCTGCACCAGACATCAATCTTACTGTCCCCGGTGCTGATACCAACCTGACCAGCGCCTGGGAAAGCCTGCTGGGGGGACATTACCAGGAAGTCGGTATGCGTCTGGAACTGACTCCCAACGCGTTCGGTGCCAGGCGAGCCCTTGCCGGGATTCGTGCAGCCCGCCTTTCGATGGCTCGCGAACATGAAATCCTCCGCGAAAAGGAGAATGCTGCGATCTATGCACTGAGCAATGAACTGAGTCTGATGGAGTCGCATTACCAGCAGATGCAGTTCAAGCTGAATCAGTGGATGGCCAGTGAGCGGGAGACCAAAGTCTACAGCGACAAGGCCGAGATCGGTGCTCAGGGACTGGAACAGATCGTCGACCTGTTGCTGCGTGCTCAGGAACGACGCGCACGAGCCCAGCAGGAGTACTACCGAGCGGTCTGTGAGTACAACAAGTCGATCGTTCAGATCCACCTGCTGAAAGGTTCCCTGCTGGAATACAACAACATCGAACTGGCCGAAGGCGACTGGCCGCAGAAGGCCTACTCGGACGCTCAGCAAGCCGCCTTGCGGCAGGCAGCGGGAATCCCGCTGGGTAGCGGTGCAAGCCGCCCTTCTTCGGTCAGCCGTGGCACCATGCCGACCGATCAGTTCGGACCTGTCAGCCAGAATGCTCTGGAAGGTGAAGTGATCATCGACCAGGGCGAATGGGTGGAAGGAGCTGTGGTGACTCCCGAAGCCACCGAAGCGATGCAAGGTACGATGGACGGGGCGGTCGAGTCGATTGAGCTCAGCAGTCCCGCGACGGAAGCTGCTCAGCCCTCCGCATCGGACGCTACGGCGCCCAGCCCACCTCTGCAGATCGGAAGCGCTGCCCCCTGGAGCCGATCGACGGTAGTCGGTCCCGGTCGCGACAATGCTTGGTCGCGACGCGCCGGATCGGCAAGCACTGCGATCGATCCACCACCAGTCCTCCCGGCCAACGCGCTTCGGGGTGGCAAATAATCAGAAGAATTCCAAGGACACAACAGGAAACAGCGTAAGGCTGTGAACGAGGGCAGGGGGAAACCGCGACGCGGTGGAGTTGCTACAACTTCACCGCGTTTCGGCCATTTCCGACCACCATCGGCTCGATCGCTTTCGCCCCTACTTCCGTTGGAGTGGCCAAATCGCCGGTCCGTGAGCACACGACAAGCGATGGCATACAAGCCCGATCGAATGCATCGGCACTGCCTGAGGGAATGGCATGCCTACGACGAATGGTCCGCTGGGAACTGACGTCTATCCTCCTCCTAAGTCTGCGTCGATCGATCGCTTGCCGTTTTGACCGCATCGTGTTGTTAAACTGAAATGCGATCAACTGCCCCCTGATCTTGGCTGATTCGTGGAGTTCCTTCGAGATGATCTCGAGCAAGTCTCTTCGTCCTCTCCTGGTGCTGCTGGCATCGATCTTGAGCCCCTCGCTTGGTGCCCAGGAGTCGGCCTCGGCGGGAATTCGTGTCGCGGTGTTTCAGGGACATGGGGTCAGCAGCACGGTCTCCGAGCTGATCCGCGATCTTCAGAGGTCGCCCGCACTGGTGGTCCATCGCATCGACGCCGGAGCGATCCGAGCAGAGAAATTGGAAAGCGACGTCGATGTCGTGGTCTTCCCAGGTGGCTCCGGGGGAGGGCAGGGGGAGGCGCTGGCTAGCGAGGGGCGTGAGGCGGTGCGGCGGTTTATCGATCGAGGGGGCTGCTACATCGGAGTCTGCGCGGGAGCGTACTTGGCGTCGGCCGACTATAGCTGGTCTCTGCATCTTCTGGACGCCAGGGTACTCGATCGCAAGCACTGGGCACGAGGATTTGGTTCGGTCCGCTTGACGTTGCGGCAGGAGGCGCAGGAAGCCTTTGCCGTCGACTCGGATCATCCCCAGGTCTACTACCATCAAGGCCCTCTTCTTGCCCCCGCGCAACGGGACGATCTGGAGGACTACCGGGAGCTGGCGACCTTCGCCACCGAGGTGCAGAAAGAAAAAGTACCCGGTGGTGTCATGCCGGGGACGACGGCTATGGCAGTTGGGCGGTTTGGCAAGGGATTCGTATTGGCAATCAGTCCTCATCCGGAACGAACCGAGGGCCTCGACGATGTCCTGCCGGCGATGGTCCAGACCCTCTGGCTTCGTCCCCAACTGCTGCTTCCCTGAGTTCGCCTAGGCGACTCGGCTTGCTTGGCAGGATAACCCACAAGGCTACCGATGCCTTTGCCGGCTAGATAGGCAGCGGGCCCAATAGACGGTAAATGTGGCACACCCAGACGAACATCGAACCTTTCGATCGACAATTGGTCTCTACAGCGTCGGCCCCACAGTCCAGGGAATGAATTCGTCGTCGCCATAGCCGAGCTGTTCGCTGAGCGTCTGTCGGCCGCTGGCGATTTCCAGAAGCGAATCGAAGATGCGCCGACCTACCTGCTGAACCGATTCTCCTTCCATGACCGTACCGGCATTGATGTCCATGTCTTCGGGCATCCGGTGAAACGTCTCCGAGTTGCTGCAGACCTTGAGAACTGGAACAGGCTTGAAGCCAAAGCAGCTTCCACGGCCAGTGGTGAACACCACTAGGTTAGCGCCTCCGGCCACCATCCCGGTAACGCTTGCAGGGTCGAAGCCTGGGGAATCCATCACCACCAACCCTTTCGAATCAACCGGTTCGGCGTAGCCGACGACCGATTCGAGCGCAGTGGAACCACATTTGGCGGCAGCCCCAAGCGATTTCTCGACGATGGTCGTCAGTCCACCGGCTTTGTTGCCAGTCGATGGGTTGCAGTCGAGCACCTCGCCGAAGACCCCAACGTACCACTTCCACCAGTCGATCAGCTCCAGTAGTTTTTCTCCGACAGGGCGGGTGCGTGCACGGCGCGTGAGCAGTTGTTCGGCACCGTACAGTTCGGTTGTCTCCGACACAATCGACGTACCGCCGGCGGCGATCAGGAGGTCGGCAGCCACACCGACAGCGGGATTGGCGGTGATGCCGGAGTAGCCATCGGAACCGCCGCACTCGGTACCCAGAATCAATTCACTAGCGGGGATGGTTTCGCGTCGTGCCTGAGCCACCTGTGGAAGGAGTGATCGAACCATTTCAATGCCGCGTTCGATCGTCGCTCGCGTGCCTCCTTCATCCTGGATGGTGATCGCTGGAATGGTGTAGCGATCGGGGCGTACAACCGCCCCGGGATTCGCTTCATCGCGCCGCCCGGGCATTTGTAGCTTGACCAGTTTCTGGTCTTGAATCAGATGCCCCACCGACGTCTGTTCGCACCCCAGCCCGATGAGGACGAATCCACCGATGTTCGGATGCTTGGCCATACCCCCCAGGACGCGATTGAGCATTTGGTGTTTGAGCCCCTCGTACTTCATCGCGCAGCCCCCTTCGTGCCTCAGCGCGATCACCCCGTCGACTCCAGGGAATGCCTGCAGGACTTCAGGCGGGAAGGCAGCGGCGATGCGACGCGCGACCGAAGCGGAGCAATTGACGGTGGAGATAACGGCGATGTAGTTCCGGGTGCCGCAGCGTCCCCCGGGACGGCGATAGCCCTCAAATGTCATCCCGGGGATCGGCTGGGGTGGTGGCGGAATCTCCGTGGCGATCGCCTGGTAATCCACCTGATGCTCGCAGCGGAGGTTGTGGCTGTGAATGTGTTCACCCGGTGCGATTGTCTGGGTTGCCACGCCGATCGGCCATCCGAACTTGAAGACGGGCTGATCGAGCTCGATCGAGCGGATCGCCACTTTATGGCCGGCCGGTATCCGGCCACTCAGGGCGATCGGATGACCTCCTGTCCAGCGAGCTGCGTGGTCCCGTTCCAGCGTTCGAATGGCGACAGCGCAATTGTCGGATGGGTGCAGCAAAACCAAGTCGACTGGGTTAGGATGAGTCACGTCGGATCCAACCGTGGAGAATGAGAAAGCGATTGCCCCCAGCAGGGATCGCGGTCAGAAAAATAGATCATAGCTGCAACAGACCTGGGCGAGGAGTCGAAGGATGCAAAAGGTAAAGCTGTTTGTTGGAGTCGATACGGAGGTGATTTCACTGGAGCGGGAGATCAATCGGTGGATCGCCGCCAAGCGACCTCGCGTCCTGTCGCTTTCAGGGAACCTCGCACCGCAATCCACCAAACCGATCGACCGGGCGTTTGGTCAATCGACGATCCTCATGATGGTGCTGTATGAGGAAGCGGAGGAAGAGGGAGCGTGAGTGGGGAGTCTTTGCGAATCCTGGTGCTGGGGGCTCATCCGGATGATGCCGAATTTGCCGCAGGCGGTCTGCTGACCGCTCATCGGCAAAAAGGTTCGGTGGTCCGCATGATTAGTGTCACCGATGGGCGGTCGGGACATCACGCGATGGCGAGCCATGAGCTGGTGGAAAGGCGTCGCCGGGAGGCAGCCAAGTCGGCGTCGATGATCGGCGCTGAGGCCAGCGTCTGGGATTTTCCTGATGGATACCTGGAGCCGACGCTGGCTTTGAGGCGAAGGATCCTTGGGGAAGTTCGGATTTTCAAACCCGACCTGGTACTGACGCACCGCCCCTGGGACTACCATCCCGACCATCGCGCGGTGGGCCTTGCCGTTCAGGATGCCTGCTATCTGTTCACAGTGCCGCTGGTGGAACCGGAATTTCCAGCTCTGCGGAAAGATCCCGTGGTCGCCTTTCTCGCAGATCCCTTCACCTCCCCCTCGCCATTCCGCCCCGACTGGGTACTCGACAACGGACCGTGGATCGACCAAGTGGTGGATCTGCTGGCGTGCCATGAATCGCAGTTCTTTGAATGGCTTCCGTATCACGATGGACTGCTGGACCAAGTGCCGGCAGATCCAGACCAGAGGCGCGCGTGGCTGAAAAAGTGGTACCAGGAAGCTGTCAGGAAGCGGCGGGGACATTTCTGGCCCGATGCCTGGGGAACTCCTTCGGGGACGGTGGAGGCGTTCGAAGTCAGTCAATACGCTGGAAAGCTTTCCGATCAGGAACTGGAAAGGCTTTTTCCCACGGCACGACGCGGTTCTTGAAAATGCGCGCTCTTGAAAACGGTTCGCGTCGATGCCTAAACTAGCGGTGCGGGTTGCGTGACGCAGCGCAACGATTCCGACAGCGAGCCGACTTCCGTTCTTGGCTGACCTGGAATCGGCGTCGCAGACTTTATTTGAGAAAGGAGGTGATCGGGTGAGTTCTGACTGTACCGGCCATTGGAGGGATGGTGCGATCTAGGGCGCCGGCGGGCTGCCTGACAGCCGCCATCCCGCTCGTAGGATCTCCTTTCGAAGTCACTACGAGAAAAGTTGATTTGGGAGCCTGCAGGGGATCGCCTTGCAGGCTCCTCTTTTATTGCAGGACGCCGTCTGATTCTTGAAGCTTCTAGTCATTGCAGCTTCTGGTGCCGATTGGAAGCATCGGGATGGAGGCCTCGTGATCGGGCGATAGGTTAGACGTACCATTCGATAAAGCGACGGCTGCGGGGATCGAGCTGCTTGGTATCTTCGACGCGGAATTTCGCACCGCTACTGGCGATGATTTGCACGGTGTGATCTGAAAGTCGGCGAATGTTCTCTTCACTGGTCAAAACAAACTGCGTGCGGCCCCGATCGGTCTCCACCACCCATTCGCATGGCTCCGAGGTGCCAGAGACGCTGACCACGCGCTGGATCCGCGGCACCCATTGGCGGAGCGCCAGTTCCTCCCGAAGCGGATCGGCCGTTTCGGGTGGGAGTGCCTCGAGCGATTCGAAGAGGGCAAGCTCTTCGCCGGAGGAGGAGACGAGGGAGATCCAGCCATCGGGCTGACTGACAGGGAAAAGCGGGATCGCCTGCACCGGCTCGAACGATCGCCCTTGGTGGTCGATCCAGGCCAACTGTCCACGCAGAGTGCGGACCACGCGACCTACAGCAGTCTGACGCGGGATAGTTTTTGCGGGACCAACCGAGTCCTTGGGCATTAGAGGGATCCTCGCGCGATAGGAAGGAAACTAGGTCGGGGCATCCTGAGGATCGGATGCGTCAGGTTGCAGCGTGTGCTGCTCCTGACAAAGTCTTGTGTAGGTGCCACCCAGCTCCAACAGCTCCTGGTGGGATCCCTGCTCAGTGATTCGCCCTGCCTCCAAAACGATGATCCTGTTGGCCTTGCGAAGGGTGCTCAAACGGTGCGCGATAGCGATGGTGGTACGGCCCTGAGCTAGGAAGTCGAGGGCACCCTGTATCTCCCGTTCGGTTTGTGTGTCGACCGCCGAGGTTGCCTCGTCCAGGATCAAGATGCGGGGATCGGTCAGGAGGGCTCGAGCGATGGAGATGCGTTGCCGCTCTCCTCCCGAGAGGCTTTGTCCTCGCTCCCCGACCATCGAATCGTACCCGTCGGGAAGACGCAGAATGAAGTCATGTGCTTTGGCGGCCTGCGCCGCTTCGATGATCTCCCTTCGAGATGCCTCGGGACGCCCATAGGCGATGTTTTCTGCGATCGTGCCGAAAAAGAGAAACGGTTCCTGTAGGACGATCCCAATGTGCGATCGGTAATGGGAAACAGGCATCGACCGGATGTCGATGCCATCGACGGCGATCGAGCCGGACTGGGGATCGTAGAATCGGCAAACGAGGTTGACCAGCGTGCTCTTTCCCGATCCGCTGGGGCCGACCAGGCCAATCATTTCCCCCGCCTGGATCTTCAGATCGATTCCGTGCAGCACTTCCCTTGCGCCATACCTGAAATGCAGGTTGCGGATCGCGATGGAACCTTCCAGTTTTTGGGGCCGTATGGGTTTAACCGGTTCAGGGACGCTGGGGACCCGGTCCAGAATTTCGAAAATCCGGTGGGTGGAGGCGGCAGCTCGCTGGGTCCCAGCCAACATCCGGCTCATCGAATCCAGCCTTGCGTAAAGACGCCCGATGTAGGTGATGAAGACGGTCAGTACCCCGACCGTGATCTGCCCCTTGGCAACCAGCCAAGCACCGAATCCCCAGATGAAAAGAACACCGATGTCGGTCAGGAGAGCGATCACTGGGACGAAGGCAGCCCAGAGTCGGTTGACGCGATTGTTGGCATCCAGGACTTGGCGATTTTTGGAAGCAAAGCGTTCGACTTCGCGGTGTTCCTGTGCGAACGCTTTGACGACACGAATCCCGGGAATCGTATCGGCCAGCACATTGACCATTTCAGCCCAAGCAGCCACGCCGCGCGCAAAGCCATGGCGAAGTTTCTGCCGAACCCGCTGGATCAGCCAGGCGATGAGCGGAAAGGGGATCAGCGTCGCCAGAGCCAGTCCGGGATGAATCCAAAAGAGCAGCACCGCCGTGAGTCCGATCATCACCACATCGGTAGCGAAGTCGATCAGCTGCATGGAAAGGAAGTCACAGATTCGCTGCGTGTCATCGCTGACGCGCGCGATCAGGTCGCCCGTGCGTCGGCCGCCAAAAAACTCCAGCGACAGCTTTTGCAGATGCGAGTAAGTGACGTTGCGGAGGTCGGCACTGATCGTCTCCCCGACTTTAGCCAGCACATAGGTTTTGGCCCAGGAGAGAAGCCATGCCAGGATGGCTGCCAGCAGCAGTCCTGCCAAGTAGGAGGGGACTCTCCAGAAGGAAACGTCTTTGCCCGCCTGAAAGGGGACCAGCACCTCGTCTAGCAACGGCATCGTTAGATAGGGAGGAATCATCGCTGCTGCGGTGCTGGCGAGGGTCAGCAGAAAGCCTGCCAAAATGCTTCTTGCGTGGGGCTTGGCAAATCTCATCAACCGCCACAGGGACTGGGAGGGTGGTGGGGCGGGGCGAGCGGCGCAGCCATCACAGATCGATTGGCCCGCAGCCATCCCTCCACCACACGATGGGCAGACCTCCGTCAACTCCTCCCCATCCGACTCCGTCGCACGATCCGATTGGCCATCGCTGTGCCAAGCTTGCCATGCCGCCACCAGTTGTCTTGCGTCAGGCCACTGATCGGCCGACAAGTACCAAACCGCCGTGCGTTTGCCTTGGGAAAAAATCTCCAGCAACCCGACGCTGCCGCATTCACGAAGCGCCAGTTCGTCTAAGTCCTTCAGGTCCCACTGCCGCTCGGGTGCTCCGGGCGTGGGAGCCCGGGGGTCGGGATCCTCCCAGGAGGAATGGGTGGCGGGAAGGATCGCAAAAGGCGTCGTCCATTCCAGCAAGCGGTCCGTCGTCAGAAGCAGCTGCCGCGACTGGAAACGAAGAGTGGAATCGAGATCCGGAGCGCAGTGGGCCAGGACCGTCTCAGGGTTCACCGGTGGAGCTTGACTGGATTGCTCCGCAGGCCCGGCGTGTCGATGGCTCGATCCCTCATGGGGGTTGGAGTTAGGGTCGTTCAACCGGAAAGCTCCGTGCCGTGCTGAGACAGAGAAACGCTGAGTCCCACATTTTTATCTCATTTCGCTCTGGTTTTGAAATGCTCGCATTTTTTTCAATTGGTGCCACCCACCTTTTTCCTTGCTAGCATTCAAATAGGTGCCACCCACCTTTCTGAAGATTTCCAAAGTCCTGCACTTGCAGGCCTGCATGACTGGGACGGCCATGCCACAGGCAAGATTTCTATCGCTAGCATTCAAATAGGTGCCACCCACCTTTCTCAATAGGTGCCACCCACCTTTCTGGAGATTTGAAAAAAGCATTCAAATAGGTGCCACCCACCTTTCTGGAGATTTCAAAAGGGCGAGAAGGTCCTGCAGCTGGGGGCCTGCATGACCGGGACGGCCAAGCCACAGCGAGAGGAACGTTGGCACGCAATCCAAATACGCCAACCCCCTCCAAGAGGTGGCAATGCGGCTTTTCTATTTTCTTCCTGGGGGTGGGGGATATGATGGATCGGTTGCATCCAGACCGGGAGTGATTCCCTTTTGCAGGCATGCCATTGGAAAAAGATCGATTTGGGTGCTGGTGGTTCTCTCATCAGGGACTTTCGGACCCGGAAAGATCGTCGCAAGCCGGCGGATTGTCGAGTCGATCGGTCAAGCAAGAGGGGCGAATCGTCCGATAGGAGTTGGATGTTTTTCGGTAAATCGGCTAACCCAAGAAAAGACTGTACGATCGGATTCCGGCAGCTTGGGGTTAGATCCTGAGTTCGGACCTTAAGTTGCGTCGCATTTCTCCCAAAGTGCGTTAGGGGTTGAAACGAGATCTCCTATGATCGAATGCTCGCGCGTGCTCAAGTTGCGAGGGCCCAATCTTTGGGCCACCACCCCCCTTCTGGAAGTTTGGCTCGAACCAGACATGGAATTGCTCCATCGCAGCAAGCCAGCCGATTTCCAAAAGCGTTTGGCACTGCTGGTCGAATCCCCGTCACTGGAGTGCGGCCCTGAGTGTTCGATCGAGCCATCGGTTGTCGCTGGATGGTTGTTGGAAATTGCCGCCACGGCACAGCGGAAGGCTGGCTACTCGGCGCGGATCCGGAAGGTAGTGGAAAGATCGACTGCCCCGAAGCTCCGGATTCTTCTGGAGATGCCCGAGGAACCGGCGACATTGGCGTGTTGGGATTATGCGTTGAGAGCCTTTTGCCAAGCTTGGGAGGCACCGACGGCAGAAGCGATCCCCCCTTGGCGCGACCAGAATAGAGAAGCCCTTCTGGAACAGATTTATGACGCTTGCCTTGGCCCCAGTAGCAAAGCGATTCTTCGCGCCGCCGACGCACGTGGCATTCCATGGCGGAGACTGAGCGAGGGGAGTCTGGTCCAACTAGGCCAGGGGTTCAAGCAGCGACGCATCTGCACCGCCGAAGCCGACTCGACCAGTGCTATCGCCGAAACCATCGCTCAAGACAAACAGCTCACCCGCACCCTTTTGGCCTCGATCGGTGTTCCTGTTCCGGAGGGCCGTTCGGTAGCGAATCTGGAGGAGGCCCTTCTCGCTGCCGAAGAGATCGGCGGACTGGTGGTGGTCAAGCCGCAGTATGGGAACCACGGGCGCGGCGTTACGACGAAGATTCAGGGTAGGGAAGCGGTCACGGCGGCCTACCTTGCGGCTCGGGATCATGGCGACTGGGTGGTCGTCGAAAGTTATTCGCCTGGGGACGATTACCGCATGCTAGTCGTCGGCAATCGATTGGTCGCTGCCGCTCGACGCGAACCCGCTCATGTCATCGGCGATGGACGGTCCACCATCAGCCAACTGGTCGCTCAGGTCAATCGCGATCCACGTCGAAGCGACGGTCATGCGACAAGCCTTAGCCACATTCCGTTGGATGCGGTGTCGGTGGCCGTTCTCCAGCAGCAAGGCTTTCAAGTCGACTCCATTCCCCCATCGGGGACAAAAGTCCTGATCCGCCGCAATGCCAACCTCAGCACTGGGGGAACGGCTGTCGACGTCACCGACTTAGTCCACCCAGAAGTCGCTCGTGCTGCCATTGATGCCGCTCGAGTGGTCGGGCTGGACATCGCTGGAGTCGACATCATCGCTACCGATATCTCGATCCCTCTGCAAAGTCAGCATGGGGCGGTCGTCGAGGTCAACGCCGGACCTGGCCTTCGGATGCACCTAGAACCCAGCAGCGGGCAACCAAGGCCAGTGGGTGAAGCGATCATCGATCTGGTCTTTCCCAACGGATCCAATGGACGGATCCCTGTGGTTGCTGTCACTGGAGTCAACGGAAAAACAACCACCACATGATTAATCGCCCATCTGATCAGCCTGGATGGCACGCGCGTGGGGATGACCTGTACCGAAGGGATCTACGTCGGTGGCCGGCGTATCGAATCGGGAGACTGCTCGGGGCCCCAAAGCGCCCGATCGGTACTGCTGCATCCCGACGTCCAGGCTGCTGTACTCGAAACGGCTCGGGGAGGAATGCTGCGTGAGGGGATCGCAGTCGATCGATGCGATGTCGGCGTGGTGACCAACGTTGGACTCGGGGATCACCTAGGGCTGGGCGGCATCGACACCATCGAGCAGTTGGCGGAGGTCAAGCGAATTGTCGCTCGAACCGTCCATGCCCAGGGTCACGTGGTCCTCAATGCCAACGATCCACTAGTCGTCGCCATGGCCCCACATTGCGAAGGCAAAATCATCTACTTCGGGCTCGATGGCGAACATCCCGTCCTCCGCGAGCATCGACTAGCGGGAGGCCGTGCCTGCTACATCAAAGACCAGGCCATCACCCTGGCCGAAGGCGACCTGGAAATCCGCCTGCTGACACTCCAGCGCATCCCACTGACCCACCAGGGAAAAATCTCCTTCCAGGTAGAAAACGCTTTGGCCGCCACCGCCGCATGTTGGTCGCTTGGCATGCCCGCCGAACAGATTCGCCTCGGTCTGGAATCTTTCTCCAGCCATGGCGACAAACTTCCAGGTCGCTTCAACATCCTGGAGATTCAGGGAGCGACCGCCGTCCTCGACTACGGCCACAATGTTTCCAGCCTAGTTGCTATTCTTCAAGCCCTCGACCAGTTCCCACACCAGGAACGCACCGTCGTCTACTCGGCTGCCGGCGATCGTCGAGATGAAGACATGATCGCTCAGGGAAAGATCCTGGGGGACGCGTTCGATCGTGTCATTCTTTACGAAGACACTTTCACCAGAGGCCGCGAAAAGGGAGAAATCATCGACCTATTCCGCCACGGGATCCTGCAGGGAAGTCGCGCCAAACAGATCGACGGGTTCCACAGCTGGGAAGCAGCGATGGATGCCGCTCTGAAAATCGCCCACCCCGGACAACTACTGCTCCTTCAGGCCGATGGCATCGATGCCGCCATGGACTACGTGCGAAATCGGATTCAGCAGTCTGGAGAAGCCCAACTTCCTCCCACCGGTCTTGCCCAACCCCCCAGAAATTCCTGAATCGACCGCGCTGGAAGCCCCTGGAGCCGACAGAGGTGGATTGAATGGATTTCACCCTTTTTTCCATTGCCTTGGCGATGGGTGACGGCTAACGTACAATAGCGTTTGCGGAAAAAGATCTCGTTTAGATCCTGAGTCCACTCGGACGCACCGCATGAAATGTGTCGTTTTTCCTGGTATTGGATTTCGTGAGGAGCCATAGAGATGAAGCGTTGGGCGATCGCATTGGCGATGTTGGCTGTCGGTACTTTTGTCGGCACCTCCGTTGCCTTCGAAGACAAAAACCCACTGGAAGGCGTCATGTGCATGATGATGCCCAATAAGGCCATCAAGGCCGATAAGGCCGTCGATTACAAGGAAGGCAAGGTCTACTTCTGCTGCCCCGGTTGCGTGAAGAAGTTCGGTGAAAACACCGAAAAGTTCGCTGCCAAGGCCAATCATCAGTTGGTCGCTACCAAGCAGTACAAGCAAGAAGCCTGCCCGTTCTCCAGTGGCAAGCTGAATGCTGACACCGCGATCGAAGTCGGCAAGGTGAAGGTTGCCTTCTGCTGCAACAACTGCAAGGGCAAGGCCGAAAAGATGGAAGGCGACGCTCAGGTAGAAGCAGTCTTCGGCAAAGATGCCTTCGAGAAGGGCAAGTTCACCAAGGTCGTTGCCGAGAAGAAGTAACTCTCCTCGATCTTCGGTTCAAACACAGAAACCACCGTCGCATGCGACGGTGGTTTTTTTATTTCGATGTCGTGTTGATGAGCAACGTCGCGTCCGATTGATTCAAAGTTTCTCCTATCCTTGAGATTGCGTGAATTCATCGCAGCTTGGCCACGATTTCTTTGTCGATCCAACAATTCCGTGGGTTATTGGGTCGCAACGTTCGCCTTGGTAAAGAGCATCACGCCGTCATCGACAGTTGCATGCCGATACAACTTGACATCTTTCTTGAAATTCTGCGGATTCAACCATGGCTCCCGATCTCCCTGGCTTGGAAATCGATGCATGTCGCGGAGCATATATCCCGGGGTGAAGCTATCGATCCAAGGTCGACGAAGCATCGATTCCTCACCGGCCCGCAATGTCGGAGTGCACACTTGAGTCCCAGTCTGGGTCATATGGTTAAGTAGCCGACAGACATACTCGCAGGTGAGATCGGACTTCAAAGTCCATGACGCGTTGATGTATCCGAATGACGAGACAAGGTTCGGAACTCCTGAGAAACCGAGTCCCTTGTAAGTGAACGTGTTTGCGAAATCTATCGGTTCGCCGTCGACATCAAAATGGGCTTCCCCGAGCACCACAAGCTGCAGTCCGGTAGCAGTCACTACGATATCTGCCTCGATCACCCCGCCTGAGTGCAGGCGAACGGCGTGGGCATCAAAGCCGGCGATGGTGTCAGTGACTATGGAAGCATCCCCATCTCTTAACGCATCCAGTAAGTCACCGTTTGGCAAAAGGCACAGTCGCTGGTCCCACGGGCTGTACGAAGGTGTGAAGTGGCGGTCCACATCGACGGTACGCCCCAGCCGCGCTCGCACCATCTCGATCAGTCTATGCTTCGCCTGGTTCGGGTGCTTCCTTATCTGACCAAAGAAGAATTGCTGAATCGTCGTGTTTTTCCAACGAATAGCACGATACGCGAGTTTTTTCGGAAGCAACGTACGCACCAGCAACGCGATCTTGTCGACATCAGGTCGTGAAACCACATAAGTCGGCGATCGCTGGATCATCGTCACATGGGCAGCATCGCGAGCCATTGCCGGCACGATCGTCATGGCGGTCGCACCCGAACCAATGACGACCACTTTTTTCCCCGCGTAGTCGAGTTGTTCTGGCCAAAACTGAGGATGCACTACTTGGCCTCGGAAAGATCCGATTCCAGGGATTTCAGCTCGATAGCCCGAGCGATAAGAGTAGTAACCAGCGCACATGAACAGGAAATTGCAACTGATCTGACTGGTGCCGCCCTGCTGGTCGGCTATCGACACCGTCCACCGGCCCCGGTGGGACGACCACGATGCCGCAATCACCCTTTGGCCGAAGCGAATGTGCCGATCGATCCTATACTCCCGGACGGTATCGCGAAGATAATCCTTGATGGAAGCCCCATCAGCAATGGTCTTCGGGTTTGTCCATGGCTTGAAGTGGTAGCCCAGTGTGTACATGTCGCTGTCAGAGCGTACTCCCGGGTAACGGAAAAGGTCCCAAGTACCTCCGATGTCCTGGCGGGCCTCCAGCAAGACGAAACTTCTCCCGGGTGACAACTTCTGTAGGTGATAGGCGGCACCGATTCCGCTGATTCCCGCCCCCACCACGACGACATCGACATATTCCATCGTGGATGCCCCCAACTGGCGAATAGAGATTCCTATGACTTTGGACTATCCAGGATAGGAATACTCATACCTTTGATGCTGTTTAGGCAAACAACAACGCGGCGGTCATCCATCTGGTTATCTGGCGTCGGTTCCAGAGCGGAGGGAACGCGATGGAATGAATCTCAGACATCTCTGGAGGTATCGCCTAGCGGTTCTGTTGGAGATCGTCCGACACCTAGTGGAACGATCGTACGACGCGAGCAATCCCACTGGTCAGGACAACGCTCCGTCCCCATCCGCAGGGTGCCCCAACTGGTGCGCAATCTCGAAGGCGATTTCCATCGCCTGTTCGTAGTTGAGTCGGGGATCGAGTTGTGTCTGGTAGGCGGTCGCCAGATCGTCCTCGGTCAAACCGCCCGATCCTCCGATGCATTCCGTCACATCCTCCCCTGTCAGTTCCAGATGGACACCTCCCAGGTGCGATCCAAGCGAACGATGGATCGCAAACGACTGCCGAAGCTCTTCGACGATATCGCCAAAACGTCGGGTCTTCCGACCGGAGCTCGTGGAGATGGTGTTGCCATGCATGGGATCGCAGACCCACAGGACGGGAATCCCTTCCCGGCGGATCGACTCCACCAGGGCGGGAAGTTTTTTGGCGACCGATGCAGCACCCATGCGGTGGATGAGTGTCAGTCGGCCAGGCTCTTGTTCGGGATTGAGCAATCGCGCCATCTCGAGCAACTTTCCTGGTTCCATGCTCCCTCCCACCTTCACGGCGATCGGATTGCGAATACCGCGGCAATACTCCAAATGAGCTCCCTGAAGGTCTCTCGTCCGCTCGCCAATCCATGGGAAGTGGGTACCAAAGTTGTAGTAGCCAATGCCGCGCACGCTGGGTCTTGTCAATGCGGCTTCGTAATCGAGATGGAGTGCTTCATGGGATGTATAGAAATCGACTCGTCGCAATTCTGCAACCGGTCCACCGGTGATCGTCTCGATAAGATTCAGCGCATCGCCGAGCGACTTCAGAAGTTTGCGATAGCGAGCTTCCTCTTTGGCTGCGTTGACAAAGACCAAATTCCAGTTGTCAGGATGATGGAGATCGGCAAAACCACCTTCGCTGAGTCCACGGATGAAGTTCAGCGTCAGTGCTGCCCGTTCATAACCTCGCAGCAGCAATTGAGGATCGGCCTTCCTTTCGTCCGCAGAGAAACCATGGTGGTTGATCAGATCTCCTCGGTAGCATGGCAGGGTCTGTCCTGAAATCGTTTCCGTATCGCTCGATCGCGGCTTGGCATACTGCCCTGCGATACGTCCTACGCGAATGACACGACGGCGCCCGCCAAAAAGGATCGCCAGACTCATCTGCAGCAAAACCTTCAGCTTGCTGGCGATCGGCTCGGCCTGACAATCTTCAAATCGCTCTGCACAGTCGCCCCCCTGCAGCAGCCAAGCTTCTCCCTTCTGCGCTAGCGCCAAGGCGTCTCGAAGGCGGTCTACCTCCCAGCTGGTCACCAGGGGAGGCATCCGATGGAGTTGCTCGAGAACGTGCGAGATCGCCTGGCTGTCTTGATAAACCGGTTGTTGGGCCGCCGGAAAACTTTTCCACGAGGTAGGGGTCCAAGCGGGCCGCATCCTGATTCCTTCTTGCAAAGCGGGGTATGGATGATTTTTTGGAGGGGACTACGGGGGAAAGAGGTTGGCTTCGGTTCCGTCGATCAACGCGAATCAAATTTTTCTCGACGGAACTTCAGGTCGCGCACTTCTTTCCAGGTCTCGTGCTGATGCAGGCGATCGAGTATCTCCAGCTTCCTTAAGGATAGTTCCTGAAGCACGGAGCTGTTAGCGACGGCGATCAGCATCACCCCTCGATCGATTTTTCCGGTCCTCGATTCCTTGGCCAGCACAGGTCCGACGATCTCCGTCCAGATCGCCTCCATCGACTGGCTGGTCAGCTGCTGCTGAACGCCGTACCTTCGGAGAACGGCCATGATCGGCGACTTGATCGCATGCGATCGATTTCGCTGCTTGGCTCGCTTGGCAAGATGCTCCAGGAACAGCTGATCTCCATCGACCGGATCTGATTCATCCATCATCCAATTCCCTACCTGTCGGCGGCCCCGGGTGGAGCCACCAGGAGCCACATCTGCAATCGGCATTCAGCGACGGAGGGCGGGTCCAACTACTTCTTTTCCTGCCCATTCCCCTTTTCCACAGCAGCTTCCGGCTGCGCGTTGGCGAAATCACCTGCAGTCGCCATGACAATCCGTTCCGGACGAATCCATTCTCGCAGCGCCGCATTGACCTCATCGACTGTCAGTGAGGCCAACTTTTGCTCGAACTGCTTCTGGAACATCATATCCCTTTTGGCAAAGAGATTCCCGGCCAGTATCTGAGCCAGGCGAATGTCGTTGCTTCGTGCTACCTGCTGCCCCTGCAGCAATCCCTGCTTGGCATCTTCCAGTTCTTTCTCGGTGATCCCTTCATCCAGCAGTCGCTTTAGCTCTTCCTGAATCGCCTTGAGCAACTTGTCCTTGTTTGCCGGATTGGTGATCGCATACATCGTAAGGTCGCCCCGCTCGTCCACAGGATGCGCAGACAGACCGCTTCCAATTCCGTAGGAGAGACCTTCCTTCTGGCGAACGCGATCCCCCAGGCGGCTGGAGAGTGCTCCTCCACCCAGAATGAAGTTGCCCACGGTGAGAGCTGCCAGTTGTGGATGGTCTTCCCGCATCGGCCATTGCTGCCGCGCGTAGAAGACCGAGTTGGCTTTGTCGGGGGTTTCGATCTGAATCATCTGACCTTCGACCGAAGTATTGGCCAACGTGGCGAATCGCTGGAAGGGGACTTCCGACGTCCATCCAGCTACGATTTGCTCCACCTGCTCTCTCATTTGTTCCGGATCGAAGTCCCCCACAGCGATCAGTTCGGCGTTAGAGCCATTGATCTGTTGCTGGTAGAGTTGCCGGATGGAATCGGGGGTAACTTGGGCAAGTCCCTCCAAGGCTTCGTCGATCGTCGGGGTGTAGCGAGGATCTCCTTTGGGATACTGGTTCATTGCTCTGGAAACAGCGAGTGGTGCTAGTGCGTCGGGTTCGGATCGCTGCGACTCCAAAGCCGTCTGCTGTTCCTTGATCAGGATTTGCAGTTCTTCAGGTGCAAATCGGGGAGCCCGAAGCATCTCCTGGAGAATCGGCAGCAACTCTGGCAGATACTCCCGCTTGGTGCTCACTCGCAGCGTCATTAGCCCGGGGACTGCCGAGAGCGCGACGTTGGCGCGAAGTCGGTCCAGTGCATCTTTCAGCTGCTGGTAGTCCATCGACTGCGTCCCTCGCCCCATCCAATCCCCTAGCAGATCGACCTCGGTCGACTTACCGAACAGCGCCTGCTCGTTGCCAAATCGCAATTGAATCTGGAGATTGACGGAGTTGCCTCGCGTCTTTTTCGGAAGCAGCGAATACTTGAGGCCAGAGGGGGTGACTCCTTTCTGGGTCCGGCTTTCGATGGCATCGGGGGTAGGATCGAACTCTTCCCCAGCGGTGACATCCTCGCGACCCTGATAATCGGCGAGCATACGGGCGACGTCTGGCCGATCGGGGACCGTTGCCTTCTCGGATTTTTCAGTCGGCAGGAAAAGCCCTACGGTGCGATTGTTGCGCACCAAGTATTTTTGAGCCACTGCCTGCACGGCGTCGGGCGTCACGGCTTCCAGCCGGTCGCGATGGAGGAAATAGAGCCGCCAATCTCCTTGCGCCGCCCATTCGCTCAGTTCCGTCGCGAGTTGCGTGGAATTGCTGCTCTGCAGCTCCCTCGCTTTCAGCAATTCTGTCTTCGCTCGATCCACCTCCTCGGCCGTCACCGGAAACCGTTCGAACGACTCGAGTGTCTCCAGCAGGGCCACCCGAGCTTCTTCGATCGATTTGTCCTTGGGTACTTCAGCCCCATAAAACATCAGCCCCGGGTCGTGGAGTCCAAAAGACCCGCCCAGAACGGAAGTCGCTTTCTGGGTAACTACCAGTGACTTGTAAAGCCGTCCACTGGGTTCGGTGGCCAGCAAGGTAGCCAGCACTTCAACCGGAACATATTCGGGGTCCGCACCGGCAGGGATGTGATAGGCAGCACCGACATACTGGCTTTCTCCAACACGACGAACCACCGTCGTCCGTTCGCCATCCTGCGGCGGCTCGACTGTGTACGTCCGATCGATCGGCGCTGGCGGATTGTCCAGCACACCGAAGTACTTCTGCACCAGATCGAGCGCCTCGGAGGGAACAAACTTCCCCGCGATCACCAGCATCACGTTGTCGGGACGATAAAACTTCCGGTAGAACTCCCGAAGCTTGTCGATCGGAACGCGTTCGATATCGCTGCGATTGCCGATGGTGGAGTTGCCATAGTTGTGCCACTGGTAGGCAGCTGAGAACATTCGCTGTTGGAGCACCGACAGCGGTGAGTTTTCCCCTCGCTCGAACTCATTTCGCACCACCGTCATTTCGCTGATCAGATCCTCACCTCGCACGAAGCTGTTGACCAGGCGATCGGCTTCCAGGCGGATTGCAAACTCGAGGTTGTCTTTTTCCGCCGCCAGGGTCTCAAAGTAGTTGGTTCGATCCAGCCATGTCGTGCCGTTGAATTGAGCTCCCCGGTCCTGCAGTGCCTTGGGGACTTCGGGGTGATTGGGAGTTCCTTTGAAGAGCATGTGCTCCAGCAAGTGAGCCATTCCGGCTTCGCCATAGCCCTCATGTCGTGATCCGACGAAGATGGTCATGTTGACCGTGACAACCGGTTTGCTGTTGTCGGGGAAAAGCAGGACCTGCACCCCGTTATCCAAACGATACTCCGTGATCCCTTCCACAGTGGTGATCAGACGCGGCATGGTTTCCTCGGCAGCTGAACGATGGCAAACATCGGGGCTCAAAGTCAAAGCGACGGCAGCCAACAAGTGACAAAAAAACCTCTTCATGAGCCTGTCTCCTGGAAGTCGGCACGCGGTCGTTCGAGTTGGTGGCAATGAAAATCCAAAGAACGTCCCTTTGCAGCCCCAGCTGCCGGACGGAATCCCCAGCGAGTATTGTATCGAGATTCCCGTTGGCACAAAGGATCCAGAGACCTTCCAGACGTACAGGAAAGGGAGTTTCCATGGAGGATTCGGCAACTTGGGTGATCGTGGCAGCCAGCAATCGATTGCAGGAAGGGGAGGCAATCGAGGTCCTGTTTGGGGACGACGTGGTGGCGATCTGGCGCTCTGGTGGGGAGTTGTACGCGCTGGATGGTCTTTGCGCGCATCAGGGAGGACCTTTAGCGCGGGGAGTGGTGGCAGGCGGATGCGTGACCTGTCCCTGGCATGGATGGCGCTATCGATTGGCCGATGGTTGCAACGATGCCACCGGCAAACCGATGCTTCGTCCCTTCGAGGCTCGAGAAGAGGCAGGCAACATCCTTCTTCGCCGCAAAATGTGAACCGACGCTTCCCCTGATCCTGGGGACTTCGCGAGGAAAGATCTCCATCGACGATGGATGCTAGGCGTCGCCACCTGGAGTCCATCGACTGGTCCAAAGGGGCCAGTGTTGGTCGATCTGCCTTTCCAGATGATCGAGATCGCTGTCGTTCTGGAGGATGTGCGTGGCATGCTCGCGCTTCTGCTGCAGGGGAAACTGAGACGCCTCCCGCTGCTCCCATTCCAGAGTCGTCCATCCTCGCTTTGCCGCCCACGCCATCCGCCGCTCTCTGGGAGTCTCCAGAAACACCACCCAGTCGCAGATCGGTCGCCATCCGGCCTCCAGAAGGAGCGGCGCGTCGAGGAGAGCCAGTGGAGGCGCTCCGCTCTCTTGATTCCGAAGCGATTCTAGCCGTTCCATCGCTTGGTGCTTGATCCAGGGATGGACAACCTCTTCCAGCTGATGACGATGATTCTTCGCCTGATCCGATGGCCCGAAAACCAACCGCCCCAAAGCGGCTCGATCAATCACCCCCGAGCGATCGAGGATTTGGCGGCCAAACTGATCGACCAGGGCATCGCGGATCTCTGGTTGCAGGAGGGCCTGGTGCCCCAGCTGATCGGCATCGATCCGCTTGGCACCACGCGCCTCTAGCATACGCGCCACCTCCGATTTGCCGGAAGCGACCCCGCCGATCAATCCCATCACGCGCATCGCCATTCCTCCTACCGTCGCTCAGGGTCTCCTGAAGCAGGGTCTCCTGAAGCAGGGTCTCCTAAAGCAGGGTCTCCTGAAGCAGGGTCTCCTAAAGCAGGGTCTCCTGAAGCAGGGTCTCCTGAAGCATGGGCTCCTAAAGCATGGCGAGGCGACCTAGGGCTGCCCTCGGATTTGGCACCCCACCGCCTAGCGAGGGGCTCGCGTGGTCCGGCGCGAAAAGCCGATGGCATCAAGTGCCTGATAGACCTCTTCCAGCGTCTTCTCGCCAAAGTTGGTAATGCTCAAAAGGGTATCGGGGGTGCTGTGCAGCAGATCCCGGACCGTGAAAATCCCCTTCTCTTCTAGGCAGTTGGTGGTCCGCACCGAAAGACCGATTTCCGCGGTGCTCAGATCGAGCCGCTCTCGGAGTTGGCGGGCTTTCTCATCAGCAGGGCTAAGAGGGATTCGAGTCATTCGTCTATCCTCCTTGAATCAGGACTCCATCGAAAAGCGATCCATCGCTTCCGCTGCCTGGACCGCGGCCAAAGGCAACCAAGCCGGCAGTATACCCCAGCAGGCTCCCTTGCAACCGTCGGCGAGCATGCAGGACGAAGAAAAAATTATTGGATGCTAGCATTCAAGCTGGCTTGAGTGCGCTGTTGGTAGATCGCTAGGCCATGCAGTGCATGGTAGAGCCCGCCGCAGTCCAGATCGACGGCGGCAGCGGCTTCCAGGTAGTCGCAGAGTCGATGAGCGGCTCGTTCCACCCACCGCTCACCAAGCTGCTCTTGCGGCAGCGCGAATGCGAGGAATTCCAGCATATGTCCGGTGGCGCTGATATTGAGCGACAGGTCGGCGGATCGACCGGGAAGATCGGTGTAGTTGGTCGACAGGGAGCCATCGGAGTTCTGCATTTGGCGGGCACCCTGGATGGCGGCATCCACTCGCTTTTGCGCCGCTTCCCAGGGACCTGTGATCGCGCCCTGGTGTCGCTTGCGGAACGCCAGTGCGTGAGCCAATCCCTGCAGGCGATGCGTTCCACCACAGGCGCTGGTGGCCAGGTCGGCCTTGGCTTCAAAATCGACCAGTGCGTCGTAATCCCACTGCCGGCCATCGCGCGCCATCCACTGCTGCTCGTCGGGGAAGTAGTGCATCAAGGCGATCATGGTCCAGGCATATTCCGGGATCGGATTGTCGGGGACATCCCACTGTGCCTGTCGGGCCCAGTCGAAAACGGTAAAAGACTGATCTCCTACCTGGACGATGCGTTCTCCCTCGACCCCAGCCTGTGCAAGGATTGCCAGCCATTGATCGACATGCCCCTGCCCGATGTAGCTTCCTGGCTCCAACTTCGCCCGCATCCCACGCCGCCCATCAGGCAGTAACTCCCCAGGGGCCAATTCCCATCCTTGGAACTGCCCGCGTTCAAAAGCAAATCGGAGCGCAGGCAAGGCACCTTCGGGGGTCTCCAGCGGCAGTTTGTCTCCGTAGGCGATCACGCCATGAAAGATCTGCCAGGCGGCATTCAGATCGGATCGAAGCGATCGATTCTTCAGGTTTTCGGCGAGCACCTTCTCGATGCGATGGGAGAGATTCCGCCTGTTTTCCCCATTCCCACTCTGCAGATTTCTGTCGGGACTTCCGGCCAACGCCGCAACCGACGCGTCGGTCGGCTTGCCGCTTGGGGCGACGGAGTCTGTGGGGCTACAGCCTGCCAACCCCACCAGCAGCCCAGCGAACTTCCACCGCCCAATCGTAGCCCAGAGCGACCCAGCTACCCTATCCCGGATAGCGATTTGCAGGGGAATCCGCTGAAACAACTTGCCAAGCATGCCATCATCCTTCGCAGAATCCTCTCCCACACTCAAGAGGATCCACGATAAACCGAAACGTCTGTTTTTCAATCATGGCCGATTCCTTCCGGAGCGAGGAGGAAGTCGAGCTTTTGGAAAACAGCGGGAAAAAGAGGTCGGCACGGGGAGTTGGACTTGGAGTTGCCGGGGGAGAACCGATACGATTGATTTGCGGTCGATGGGATCGCGTGTTGGAATCCAAGTCGATGCTCGGGAGTTGACTCGATGAATCGCGCATGGGGATGGCTTGTGGTGGGGCTTTTGGCTTTTTCGGTAGCCCCCTTTCTTTCCGCGCCCGCAACCGCTCAGGATGCTCCAGTAGCCAGCCCCCCCAAAGGCCAGCCGACGCTGGACGAAGCCACCGACCTGAAACTGGATGCCCAAACGCCAGACCAACTGGCTCGCGTTATCGAGCTTGGGGAGAAGGCGATTGCCGACGGGCTGGAAGAAGAGGATGTGCAGGTCGCCAAGCAATTGATTGCGGCTGCAAGCCTGCAGCGGGCCGAGCTTTACTACAACCAGATCATCCAATCGCGAGCTCAGAATCCGACGATCCTCCGGCGGCTTCGGGGGAACATTCTGAAGGACCTTCAGCGGGCCATCGAGAATGATTCGACGTTGGCCGAGGCCTATTTGATGCTGGCGAAGGTCGAAGAACCACCCAAGGGCCTGGAGGCAATCAAGAAAGGGATTGAATTGCTGAAGGACCGACCGGCGGAATTGGCTCAGGCGCTGTTGGTTCTGGCGGCTCTTGCCCCGACACCCGAAGAGAAGTTGGAGGCGTTGGATCGAGCGATTGAGGCGGATAGCAGCAATCTGGAAGCTTGGCAGGCACGCATCGGACTGCTGGTGGCGACAGGGAAGTTCGATCGAGCTTATGAAGGCGCCAAGGCCTTTCTCGATCAGCAGCCAGAGAATCTGTTCGCTATTCAGGCCGCTGTCGCGGCGCTCAAGGAATTGGATCGTACCGACGACGCCATCGCCCTGCTGACCGAGAAGATCGAATCGCTGAGCGACCCCAGTCCGCTTTATCGAGTGCGAGCTGAGATGTATTTGGAGGCGGAGAAGGCAGATGAGGCGCTAGCCGACCTGAGCAAGGCAGTCGAAGCCGACCCTCGCGATCTGCAGTCGCTCCTGATGCGCGCCCAGGTCCACCTCCAGAATGACGATTTCGACAAGGCCGAAGATGACATCGAAGACATCCTTGCCCTCCAGCCAAACTCCCCGGGGGCTCTCTACTTTCGATCGCTGATCGCCGCCAATCAAAAGCGAATGGACGAAGCGATCGACGACCTGCAGAAGTTGGTCCGCATGGTGCCCGACAATATCCAGTTCCTACTCCAGCTGGCTTCCTTCTATCAGATGGATGATCGCCCCAACAAGGCGATTGAACTGGCCGACGAGATTCTCAAGGCCAACAAACCCGAGTGGAAGGAGTTCGCCCACCGAGTCCATCGCCTGCGAGGAGATGCAAGGCTGAGTGTCGGGAAGCATGTCGAAGCGATCGCCGATTTCGAGAAGGCGATTGAATTGGTACCAGCGGATGAGAAAGAGAGTCGATCGGGACTTCTCAACAATCTGGCCTGGGTTCTGGCGACCAGCCCCAAAGACGAAATCCGCAACGGAAAACGCTCCGTGGAACTTGGCACCGAGGCTTGTGAACTAACCGAGTTCAAGGAGGCCCACATCCTGTCGACGCTGGCTGCCGGCTATGCGGAGATCGGCAATTTTGAAGAAGCGATCAAATGGTCGTCCAAAGCAGTCGAACTGGGCTCGCAGGAGAACGCCGAGCAACTGGATCAGCTCCGCAAGGAGCTGGAAAGCTACCAGCAGAGCAAGCCGTGGCGGGAACAGCAGGATGTCCAGGAGAAGAAAGCCCCCATCGTCCCGTCGGCCGATGGAGTCGACACCTGATCGCTTTCGGCTCGACCGAAACGCGATGCGACCGCTACAATAAGGCAAGGTAGTCGCTGCGGATTTCAGCTCACTGGCTTGGCAAATCCCTCCGACCCAATCCTGCGACGCGGAACCGATTCCCCCTTGATGGCTCGGAATCGAACGCTCTCAAGAGGATTCCAGGTCCGCTGGGTCTGTCGTCTCATCGAGCCATTTCACTCTCCAGCTTCAAGAAGAAAACTTCCCCATGACGCTTGACCAATACAGCATCTGTCCCTGCGGTTCCGGCAAGAAAGTCAAATTCTGCAAATGCGCAGAGCATCTGTCCGAGATGGCCAAGATCGATCGCATGGTGGATGGCGATCAAAGCGTTGCGGCTCTCGACAAGATCAATCAGTTACTGAAGACATTCCCCAACGAGGCGTGGTTGTATGCCTACAAGTGCGAGATCCAGCTGAAGCTGCGGGAACTGGAGGGGCTGGAAGAGACATCCGCGAAGTTCATCCGTCTTCAGCCGGATAACCCACTGGCCAAGCTTTTCCGTTCCATGGTAGCTCTGCTTCGCGGCAATATCGAGGAATCAGCGACCCTTCTGGTCCAGTCGATCGCCGACTCGGGTGAGGTCCTGCATCCGCTCTACCTGACTGTCCATCTGAATCTGATTCAGGCGATGTCGCGATTGTCGTTGTCGATGCCGGCGCTGATGCACACCGATATTTTGGCTGGTTGCACCGCCGACAATCCCGACCTAGCGGTCCGGATGCACGAAAACATCTTGACCCAGGAAGATGTCAGCGTGCTGGTGCGGGAGATGCCGCCATCGATCACCGAGCCTCAGGATGCGCCGTGGTTGGAGAGGTTTCGGGAAGCTTACGGCTTGATCTCCAGCTTTCAGATTCAGGCCGCTAAGACCAAGCTGGAATCGATTCAGCGCGAGTACGGCCCCGAACCGGAAATCCTACTCGCGTTGCTCCATTGCCGGCTTCTTTTGGCCGACCGCGATGGCGCCGCACGGCTGGCTGGAAAACTGGCCGCCAGCTCGAAGCTCCGCCAGGAGTCGCGAGTCTACTTCCAGGCGCTCGAGTACGAAATCGATCCATCCGGTTCGGGTTGCATGATCGAAGATGCTGTCACGGCATACGAACTAACCAGCGACGGCGACCTGGATACCAAGATGCTCGGCTCCTCCATGCTGTCGCCGATCCAGGACGATGCCATGCGTCAGATGGTGATGCAGGCCGCCAAGGAGGAGATCGCGCCGAAGCTAATCTGCAACTATTCGATCCCGATTCTGGAATCGACCCCCTACGCCGATCTCGATCTGCGGCTGGCTAGCGGTTGGGTGGCGCTCTTTGGAAGGCAGACCGATCGTCCACCCAAACTGGTCTTCCTGGAATCGTCCGACGGAATCCGCCAGCAGGCAACCCAGCGGGTCCTGAAGGAGTTGGGAGTCGATTCCAGTTCCCGCCAAGTGCTGACCACCGTTCGCTCCCCTCTGTTCCTGCAGTACGATCCGCCGATCGTAACGAAGAAACAAGCGGCTCCAGACCAACAGCAGGCGATGATCCAAGCCTTCCGCGAATTCAAAGAAGACAACTTCCTCGACACCCCGCTTGCGATGCTCGGTGGTCGGTCTCCTCGGCAGTGCAAGGACGACACTGCGATGGCTATTCCGCTGCAGGCTCTGGTCCTCTATTGGCAAAGCCAGGGATCCGCTGGATTTTCTCGGACCCACTTTGAATCCCTACTGACGAAGTTGGGTCAGCCCGTAGTGCGCATGGACAGCCGCGAAGATCTCTTCGATCTGGTTGGAGGTGCCTCTTACTTCTGGACCGACCTCGAAACGATCGATGCCAAGAGCCTAGTGCAGATGATGCAGTCGGCGATGATCCGTCGCGTCCATGGAGTTTTCCCTGAGCTGATTGCCAGGGCGAAGACGATGGAATGGCCAGACGACCTCAAGTCGGTGGCTGAAATGCTGCGACTGAATCTGGAGATCACCACCAATCAGAATCCTGATGAAGTCCTGCCGATGCTCGATCAGCTGATCGCCATCTGCAAGACGGCGGGTGAACCAGCCGGAAATCATATCTTGGAGAAGGTTCGGCTCTTGGAAGCGATAGGCCGGTCTCAGGAAGCGCAGAGCACTTTCCGTCAGGCGCTGCAGGACCACCCCCGAGACCCTTATCTGCTGCAGTACATCGCCATGATTCAGCAGTACATGCAGTCGCAGGCAGCCGCTCAAGGTCCTTCGCTTGATAACGCCATCGCCATGCACGGCCGATCGCAGCAGACGCCTCCGGCTAGCGGTGGGATTTGGACACCCGGTTCCCCGAAGGCACCAGCCGCTCCCGAACCTCCAAGGGAGGACAAAGGAAGTGGTCTTTGGCTACCAGGCCAATAGCATGCTGCCCCTCGGCCGAAGCGTCTCGGGGAGGTATGCATGATCGATCCCAGCGACGCCCACTGGATGCGTCAGGCGATAGAACTGGCCGTCCAGGGCGAAGGGCAGGTGGAGCCCAATCCGATGGTGGGCTGCGTCATCGTCCGGGATGGTCGCTGCATCGCTCGTGGGTGGCATCGCGTTTTCGGCGGCCACCATGCGGAGGTTGAAGCAGTCCGGGTATGCGATCCCCGGCAACTCGACGGCGCCACCTTCTATGTCACTCTGGAACCTTGTGCTCATCACGGCAAGACACCACCCTGCGTCGATTTGTTGATCGCCAGCAAACCAGCTCGCGTTGTGATCGGTACGGAGGACCCATTTCCCGCCGTGAGAGGAAAAGGGATCGAAAGGTTGCGACAAGCCGGGATCGCGGTGGATGTTGGATGCCTTCTGCCCGATACCAGACGCTTGATCGCCCCCTTTCGCAAGCGGATCGAGACAGAGATGCCTTGGGTGATCGCTAAGTGGGCTATGACGCTGGACGGCCGCATTGCCAGTCGGACTGGGAACAGCCAGTGGATTTCCAACCCCGCTAGTCGTGCGAAGGTTCATCAGATGCGCGGTCGTGTTGACGCCATCTTGATCGGTATCGGGACAGCTCTGGCCGACAACCCATCGCTCACCGCACGCCCCTCGGGTCCCCGAACGCCGCGCCGCATCGTGCTCGATCGTTCCCTGCGGCTTCCCGCCGACAGCCAGCTTGCGCGCACGGCCCGGCAGGTACCACTGGAAGTCTGGACTTCCCCACAGGCCGATCCTCAGCGCCACGAGAAGCTTCTACAACTCGGTGTTCACATCCGCCTGTTCGACCAGGGTCCGGAAACCCTGGCGGCTCTCCTGAAGGCGATCGCCGCCGAAGGAGTCACCAATCTGCTCGTCGAGGGAGGGGCAGGAGTTCTTGGGACATTTTTCGATCAGCAGTGGGTCGATGAAGTGGCTGTCTTTATCGCTCCCGGGGTGCTGGGCGGCCGGCAGGCAAGGGAGCCGGTAGGGGGTGAAGGTATACCCTTTGCCAACCAGCAACTTCGGTTTGCCGATGGCTCATGGAGCTGCGTGGACGGGGATCTTTGTTATCGAGGTCGCAGGATCGATCCGCATCCATTGGACGTCGCTCTCGGGGGCTCCTGCGATACCGCCACCGCTGACCCCAAGGCCGGTTCCTGACGCAATCGCTGCCGCAAACGATCTGACAGGCTGGAAAGCGGGAAAATCGCATCTGCTTTTTTTGCGGTCGGTCCTTAGATCCGGTAAGACTAAGGGGACAACAACCGATTGGCCCCATCCGCCCTCCCGGAGTTTCGCGCCATGCTTTCGATCGATTTGGGATCTGGCGGTCCGCTGCGAAGGCGTACTCTGCTACGCATCGGAAGCTCCGCTGCGGCGATTCTGACCGCCAGTGGGCTGCCCTGGTTGGAAGCCTCCTCACTGTTGGACGCGCAGCGACTGAGAGATCGCAGTGTCATTTTCCTATTCATGCATGGCGGCCCATCGCAGTACGAAACCTTCGATCCAAAAATGGAGGCACCGTCGCACATTCGGAGTGCGACGGGAGCGATCGCGACGAAAATTCCAGGGATCTATTTTGGATCGACCTTCCACCAATTGGCACAGCGAGCCGACCTGTTTTCTACCGTACGTTCCTTTGTTCCCGGGGACGCCAATCACGACATCAAGCCAATCGTGTCGAGCGCGTCATTCCGCTGCAGTCTGGGATCGATTTACTCACGCGTCGCGGGGGCCGTCCGCCCGGAAACGGCCATCCCCACCGCGGCGCTGATCCATCCTCGATCGGTGCAGCCCGAGGCAGGACCGATGATCACCGAGTTCGGGAATCTGGCCGCTTCCGGCGACCTGGGTGCCCAGTATGCTCCATTCATCCCAGGAGCGGGCGCGGGCCTTCAGGAAGACATGCAACTACATTTGCCACTGGAACGGTTGGCCGATCGCCGCTCCCTGCTGGAGCAACTCGATCAAAAGCGACGGCGCATCGAATCGACTTCCGCAAGCGAAACCGAAACCCTTCGCGCGCAGGCATTCGACGCCTTGGTCAAGGAAGTGTCCCAGGCCTTCGATCTCCGCCGCGAATCGGCGGACACCCTAGCCCGGTTCGATACCGGGCCGCTGGTGCGCCCCGACCAGATACGAACTCAGTGGAACAACCACAAACACTACGCCGATCACGCTGCCAATCTTGGGAAGTTGCTGCTGCTCGCTAGGCGTCTGTGCGAACAGGGGTGCGGATTCGTCACAGTCACCACCAGTTTTGTTTGGGACATGCACGCCGACGTCAACAACGCTCCCATGCAGGAAGGAATGAGGTATGTCGGTGCCCCATTTGATCATGCTGTCTCGGCGCTGATCGACGACCTGCAAGAACGGGGGCTTTCCGAAAAGATCATGCTGGTTTGCTGCGGCGAGATGGGACGCACCCCGTCGCTCAATGCAGCCGGAGGTCGCGATCATTGGGGCAACCTGGGCCCCCTGATGATCTACGGCGGTGGAACCCGAGGTGGCCAGGTCATCGGGCAGTCATCGCACGATGGTGGACAACCTGCGTCCGATCCGATTCGCATCCCCGATCTGATGGCGACCCTCTACGATAAGCTGCTCGACGTCAATGCAGTTCGACTGGATACCAGTCTCCCCCGCCCGGTCCTCGATCTTCTCGGCTCGGGCAAGCCGATTGCAGGGCTCTAGGCACCGATCGAAAAAAGCCATCACACCCATTTTCAACCTAGCCAAGCTCATGGCAAAAGGCTCTTAGCGGCTCTCAAAGCTTCAGAATTCGTCTCGGTTTTGTGATAACTTCCGAAATGATGACGCAGCATGTTGAATTCTTCAGCGGCTGGCGCGGCGATCGCCTGGGGACCTGTGGCTCCCACAGTCCCAAAAGAAATCAGACCGCTTCGCACCACATCCCTTCCACTGTAGGTCGATCGGACCTATTCCACTAATTGCCAGTGGCGGGAATCGTGATGATCTGTTCCACCGGTCTGGGGTCGGTCGACAGATACCCGTTGACCACCTGCAGCGACGGGTGAGAGAACCGACCTCGCCCCTGCCGTACCTGCTCATCGGTCAAACAGAGCATGAAGAACTCCAGCGCCAGACGGTCGTCTGGGGTCATACCCAGCGGCACCATGGCGGGATGTTTGTCAGGATTCAACTGTCGATGCATCGGAACGTCCCCACCGCGGTTGTAAAAGTCGATCACCGCAGAGAGAGTCATCAGACGGCCATTGTGCATGTAGGGACCAGTTAGCTCGATGTTTCGCAGCCCCGGTGTGCGGAACGAACCCCAGAATGCCATTTCGTTGTCATGGAATAGGGGCTTGCGCAGTCCCCAAGGTTCTTCATCGATCGCCAGCGCGCGTGCTCGCGACAGGAAATGATGATCGGAACGTCGACGATTATCGTTGCCCTGATCGTTCAGAAGGTTGTTGCGATGCCAGGACAGATCGAGGGGGGCGGGTGGAGTAGGAGGAGCAAGTCCTTCCAGAGGTACATCCTGTGGTGGAGCGAACTCTGGCAAGAAATCTGCGAGATCCTCCTGCTTGGGCCGATAGGCCGATCCGGAGATCCCCTGAGTCGACTGAAGCAGTTCTGCGTACGCTTCCAAATAGATCATCTTCTTATCCTTGAATCGCTCGATCAATCGATCGTCCAACGGAAGCTCCGACTTCTCCAGCGACTCCAGCCCCGGTGCGGACGCACGGAAAATCTTGATAAGGTCTGCAGGGTCCATCGCCTCCAGTTCCTGAAGCAACCGGGCAGACTCGGGTGTTCCATCCGCCTTCAGATCGCTCTTCATCGCAGCCATCACTTCGGCCAGAAACTCCTTCTTCAGGTACTTGTAGAGCGCGGTTCCGATGCCGCGATCGAATCGGGGTGGGCTGACGCCCAAATTGTAAAAACCGAGATCATAGAAGGCATAGTCTGGGGTGGCATGAGGAGGTGCCCATGGTAACAACGGTCGGAAGGGAACTTGGCGAGGTGGAATGATCATCTTCTCGACCCAAAGCGGTCCCACCATCGCTTCCGCCAATTCGACTCGCTGATTTTCCGTATAGAAATTCCGGTTGCCCAGTTTCTCAACGCGGGTCGCTTCGTAGGCTTTAATCCACTGAGCGATCTGGCCGCGATCCTCGGCTTCTAGGCCTTGGACCGGAACACGTATGGCAATCAAATCAGCCAGTTTTGCGGAATCACCGTGGGCATCGTGCCGCAACTGCTCCATTCGATGAGCCAGTTGTCGCGATTCCTTCGCGAGATCGGGACTCCTTTTAGCGATCCGATTGGCGATCATCGCTATGGTCTGCTGAAAAAACTTCTGATCGTGGAAGCGAATCGCATCGGTCGGTCCCAGAGGTACCAGCGTGTTGTGGATCATCGATGCGACCGGGAAGAGTCCATCGATTTCCAAAAGTCGCTCGGATGTGGACGAAAATAGCGGCCCCGAGTGGCATTCGACGCAACCACGATTGAGGAAGACTCGGAAGCCATGCTGAAAAACGGCGCTCCCGGTTCGGTGTTCGGGACGCGGCGAAGCGTTGGGCTGGACGATCGCGCGATCCAGATAAATCGGTTCCAACCTGCCGCGCTCTTTTTCCCACCGATCGAGGACTGGTCGGGGATTTCCGATCATCATCGCATCGAACGGGCTTTGATTGGAAACCAGTTCCGACTGATAGATCAGATTCGCCAGTCCCCAGTAGAGCGAGAAATTCGCTTCGAACATCGAACCTTTGGCGTACGGTGGCCTGCGGTTGGCGTTGAGCAGGAGATCGACTTTTGATTCTCGGCCATCGGTCCCTGTCCCATCCCACCATTCACGGCGAAATGCCCGTCGAATCAGATCACGGTACGTGGGGCGCTGATTGGGCGATGCGTAGATGCCAAGGACTGGGTCTGTGGGATCGATCTGCTGGTAAGCGAGAATCTTTTGGTCAAGCAGCTTGCGTGCCAGGTCAGCGAAGGTGCGGCCCTCGAAGGACATCTCCACCTCATTGACCACCGGACCCACCGCCTGCGAGGCGAGCGACGCTTTGAGGATCGCGATGCGGACTGGCTTGATGGTCCCGGTGCGGTCCCTGCGGTAGATGATTTCATCCTTGTCATGATCGCCGAAGATACTGAATCCGTTGAACGTCGATTCGGCTCGACCATCGTGGAAGAGCCGATCGGAGAATCCCGAGTTGATCACGGTGGGGCTATTGCGAGTGGTGATCTGGCGGAATGGAGATTGATCGGGGTTGTGATTGCGGAAGAACATCAGCCATTCCTCCTTGGGAATCAGCGAAGTCTTGACGCGACTTCGCTCTGACTGCCAGACCCCTTGCGCCGGTGGAGGCCCACTGAGGCGATCGAACACGCGCCGTTCTACCCCCTGAGAACCGACGATCATCGATAGCGCGGTCCGAGGTTTTGGTTTGGTCACGCGAGTTGCCGAGACCACAGGATCGTACGGTTCCTGCTCCATGAAGTGCTCAGGATGCAACCGGTACTTATCCCAGACGACATACGGAATCCGCTGAGTGTGGCGATCGCGGGGATCGGCGCCCGCTTGGAAGTGACACGAAGCGCAGGCAGTGCCGACGAAGACTCCATCGCGAGAACGGCCAAAATCACTTCCCGCCTGCATCTCCCAAAACATCGCCTTGCCAAGTTGCTCTGCCGCCTCCACATCGGCGATGAATTCCGCAAGATCTGGCCGGCGCAGGGTCTTTCGAATAACGGGACGAGCTGAAGCATCGACCGCTTCCATCGAAACCACATAGGGGTTGATCAACTTGCGTGGATCCCAGTCGTCGATCACCTCCTGGACACGAGCCAGTAGGGCCTGGTCTTCATGTCCCACCAGGTGGATTGCTGCTGGTTTGGGTTCCCGAACCGGTTCCTGCCCTATCAGCAGCACGCAATCGGCTGCCAGCAGCAACAGCAACGACAGCGCGATCTCGAAATGACGGCGAACGCATGCAGATGGCATCATCATCGGGATCCTGTCTTGACCTAGCCGGGAATTCCATACCGTTCTTCAAACGACTCTCCGACGATTCGGCGAATCGTCGCCAGCAACTGGCCGTACCGTACGGCCGCCGGGAGATTGGCCCAGCGATCGCTCTGATCGTTTCCAAAAAGAAGTGTGGCATCATGCTGCGATAAATCCTGATCGACGCGAGGGTCCAGATCGAAGAAGTCGAGCGATCTTCGGAGTCGATCCATCGCATGGGGTTGCCCGGTGACGAAGTGCCAGGGGCAGAGGTCGTCTCGACGCTGCCCTGCACCAAAATCTTGGGAATACCTTCGCATCACCGCGACGGAGTCCACCTCCGGTTCCAGCGTCATCGAGACCAGGGCGATTCGGGATCCAAAAAGGTCTGTTAGGTCGCGACGCAGTTTCATCAGAACCGTGCCGGTTGTGGGGCAGCTTCCGCGGCAGGTGGTGTACATGGTGTTGATCACCACCATTCGATCAGCGACCAAATCATCCCGAAATCGGAGTGATTCACCGAACTGGTTGACCACGTCGATGTTCTCAAACCTCGCCGAGTATCTTCGTCTGGGCACCGACCGTTCCGGCTGGGAGCCGACCGGAGCTTGCAGGAAATTCCAAGGTGTCATCTTCCGAGGTTCCCAAGAGGTTGCGAAAGAGCAAGGACAAGGCTGGGTGTGCTGCCGACTCTCTACGGATTCCTCGGCTTTGGCCGCGGTCGGGAAGGAATCATCAGATTGCCGACATCTTCGGCATGTTCCGGAGGCACCGGTAGTTGCTCGAAGGGAAGCTCCCCGGTTCGGTTGTTCAGCGTCACGTCATTGCCATGGGTGCGGGCATTGGGAGCGATGTTGGGATCGAGCAGGTTGTTGGGGGGCAATGCTTCGGCCACCGGCTCGAAATTGAACATCATCCGCATGTCTTCATGCTCGATATTGTGACAATGAAAAACGAAAGGTCCGCGCCACGTGCGGAAACGCATCCGGATGCGGGCCACCGAATTGGGTCCCAAGGCGATCGTATCGTGCAGACCTGCTAGGTCATTTCCCTGAATCTGATTGGTCACATCGACCAGATTGCCCAGCGGCAGACCTCCCGGCACTGCCTCGATCAGTCCGTCAGCGTCGAAGTCCTTTTCGTATCGCACCAGCTGATGGGCTTCCAGGTGGATATGGATCGGATGCCACCATCCTCCCCCACCATTGCGCAGCACCCACTCTTCCGTCGTGTCGATCGTCGGTGTTGCGTTGTTGATGTTCGGATCATAAAAGCGACCGTTGATCTGCCATGCCCCCTTGCCACGTTCGAAGATGAACTCGCGAACGACAGTGACCTCACGGTCGATAATGCGCTGGTGCGGCTGCAACGGCGTCCCATGCTCGACTGTTGCATCGCGTGCCACGCGAGGCCCACGGACGACGATCTTCATCAGTCCGATTGGTCGTTTGGATTCCGCCAGTCGGATCTGGCGATCCGGAAGATTCACATCAAAGGGGAGGGGGAGGACGCGAGGATCGCCAGCGTCATCCAGCTTCTGCTTGGGCCCGCGACCATCCGCCTGAGGCATCGTGTTGACAAGAATGAACTCTTCTTCCTCACCGGGTCCCAGATCGCGGCCTACTAACTGCTTGAAGTCGACAACGATATCGCCGCGATTGGCCATGGTCAGCACCATGCTGGTGCGCGTCTGTGCTTCAGGCCACAGCCATGTATCCTTTCCGATTCGGAGGAATGGCTGCGCAAGATTCTCGTACCGTTCGGCCCGTCCACCGATGACGACCGGATCGTCCTCGCCGGCTCCAGGGTCGTCGATCCCGTCGCGATGCAACCGCCAGAAATCAGAGGCTTTCAAAAGGCGCAGTCGGAGCACGCGCGCGTTGGAGCCATTGAGCAAACGAAGGCGGATTTTTCGGTTGGCCACTACCTGCTGAGGCCAAGCAGTCCCATTGACGAACATCGTGTCACCCAGGTATCCGTTGTGACCGTGGCTGTCGTAGGCGACCTGGCCCGTCGGAAGATCAACCACCTTGTCCTGGATCGCCAGCGGGAAATCGAACGGATTGTAATAGGGTTCCTTGCCGCGGCGGTAAAAACCAGGAAATTGCGGGTGCTCTAAAGTTGGGTCCTCCGATCGCCCCAGCAAATCCGGATCCAGGCAACTCTTCTCTCCCAGCCCTGGCAAGACGCCTCTACGGATCAGATCCAGTTCGTTTTCGCTGAAACAAAGTGCAAAGCCTGCCAAGCCCTTGACCACGTTATGAGCCGTCAGGTCCATCGCGTGGTCGTGATACCACATCGTCGACTGCGCTTCCCCTTCGTCGGCGAAGTACGCATCGGCCTGGTCGGGCGCTACGTCTGGATTGCGCCGGAGCGGGACAATGTTCGGGTAGAAATAATCGCGTGACTTCCCCTGAAGCACATAGAAGGTGGGAAAGCCATCGCTGTGCGACGGGCTATGCCCGCCATGGAGGTGCACCGAGGTTTCCGAATCGATCTGGTTGGCAAAACGCACCACCACCGGTTGCCCGATGCGCATCCGGAACGTGGGGCCGGGAACCATCCCGGAATAACCATATAGCCTTGCTTCAAAAGCGGCATCCGGCCGCAACTTCTTGAATGTCTCCTGGATTGGAATCTTGAAGCACTTGATCGGAAAATGACCCCAATTGCGGATGGCTTCCCCCGTTTTTCGGTCGCGAAGCGTTCGAAAGTGCGCCTGCTTGTCTGCCCACGCCTCCGCACCTCGCTTCGTCGGATCCAGCCCATAGGCAGCCCAATGATTGGGTGTGATCCCCCATTCATCCGCCACGCCGTGGAACACTTCCCCAACGGGGACGGGATCCTCCTTGCCAAACACTCCCGGTTGCCGATCGATCTGTTCGAAGGTGCCGACGGCCGTGGGACGTGGTGTGAGAGGGACCTCGAGGTTCTGAGAGAAGGCCCATCCGGGCAGTTCGTACTGCTTCTTCTTATCGAAGGCTGCTTCGAAGGGAGGTTCTGCCTGGCTGGCCAAGCCAACTCCTGCCTCTATGGCTGCGCTCATCGCTGGCGCAGCCGCTATTCCCTTAAGCCATTGCCGCCGTGGAATCGATCGCTTTTTCATGATCAAGCCCTCTCCGGCTTGATTCTATTTGGTCAGCACCAAAGTTCAATCAACAAAAATTACTCCTGGTGTATTGCTCGATGCCGGAACAGAAAAAGGATGAAAACGAGAGATTTGTTGGAAAATCAAAACTGAAAATAGAGGAAAGGGCTGTTCCCCCAGCCGACGATCAACGCCAAAACCGCTCCAAAAATAGCGCAGGCAGCCCAGGGAGGATAGACCCACCCCTTCTGCTCATCGTGCAACTCAACAGGGTTTCGCGCGACCGCTGCTAAATACCACGCGATCACCAGCAGGACAAGAAGGATACCCTCCTTGGGGACCGAAGCTCCGACTGTTGGTATCAGCAACTGGCGATACCAAACCATCGCATGCTCCATATCCGGCGCGCGAAACAGCACCCATCCGAACATGACCACCAACAGCGTCACTATTCGACCACCCCAGTGACCTAAAGCAACCTTCGAGAGTTCCATCTTCTTGAACAGGCACAGCCACAGTCCGTGCCAAGCTCCCCAAAGGACAAAAGTCCAGTTGGCTCCATGCCAGATCCCACCGATCAGCATCGTGAGGAACAGATTGACGTAGTTCCTTCGGATCCCCAGTCGATTGCCACCCAAGGGAATGTAGAGATAGTCTCTCATGCAATTGGAGAGGGAGATGTGCCAGCGCCGCCAGAAATCCCCAAGGCTTGCCGCCTTGTAGGGCGAGTTGAAGTTCTGCGGGATGTGCATACCAAAGAGCAACCCAAGACCGATGGCCATCGTGCTGTAACCGGAAAAATCGAAATAGAGCTGCATCGAATAACCAATCAGCAACTCCCAGCTGGCCAAGGTGCTCATCGATCCAATCTTTTCGATATGGGGATCGATCAGGAATGCGATCGAATCGGCGATCACCACTTTCTCGATCAGTCCAGTCAGAAAAAATGAGATGCCCCGAGGGATCAACGTTGCGCGATCCGCTACAGCGATGTTCTCCAGATCCTTCTCCAATTGACTGAAGCGGACGATGGGGCCAGCTACCAATTGCGAGAAGAGCGAAACATACGCCGCGAACTCAAATAGATTGCGTGTGGGCCGGACCACCCGCCGGTAGCAGTCGACGATGTAACTGATCGTATGGAAAGTGTAGAAGGAAATCCCGACAGGCAAAATAATGTCCAGATGAAGGCCATGACCTTTTGAACCAAAAAGCCCCTGAAGACTGCTGGCAAGATCGAGTAGGAAGTTGGCGTACTTGAAGAAGCCAAGCAGCAACAGATCCATGACGATCGGAACAATCAGACACAGTCGTCTTTGCCATCCCTCCTGCCAGCGGAGGAACCCCAGCCCAGCCAGGAAGCTGACCAAGGTCGAAAAGCCGATCAATAGACAAAATCGAGCGTCCCACCATCCATAGAAAATGTAGCCGGTGATGGTCAGCCACACGTAGCGCGCATTGGCCGTCTTCAACATCCAGAACACCAAGTAGGTGATCGGGAGGAAAAAGAAAAGAAATTCGATGCTGTTGAAAATCATGCCATTACCGTCTGGAAAGGTGAGGGGCCGGTTCCAGAGCGATCAACTGCTGGGCGATTCTTTGAGCTGCAATCTGTGCGCCGCGATCGTTGAAATGAACGATATCGTGGAATAGCGCCCTGTCACCTGTCATCACCCCCCAGAGGTCCACGACCGGTACCGACCTGGAATCCGCAAGCGCTATCAATCGATCTCGAGCCAAACTGGAGAAGTCCACTAGCGTCCGGTCGGTCGCTCGAGGCCGAATCACGCGAGCCGCCAAGAGATCTCCTTCATCCTCCGGGCGAATCGCCATCGCGACCCGGATCGGCTGAGTGACCAAGACCAACTGGCAAGATGATTTCCTGGTGCGATCGATCATCATGTTCAAGTGCTCCTGGTAGAGCTCCAGACGGTCCTCGGGAGGCCCCTCAAAGACCCAGCCGGGCTCCTTGGATGCGATCGTCCTGGCTAGCTTCGCTCGATCGCGCGCCTCGACCACTGCAGCGGGAAGCGTGAAGCGATTGCGAAGTCGTTCGGTGAAACGCAACGAGTCAATCAACCCGATCGGTGAGGATGTCGCGGGTGCTGATGTCGATTGCGCGACCGAAGGAATTATCGGGGCATTATCCGCCAGATAAAACAGTGGAGATGGACATAGAACCAGAAAGTCGGGCTGGTATTGCGTTAGATGCAGATCCCAATAATTGACCGCTTCGGCCAGCGGCATTCCAACCAATGCAGCGTTGATCACCTCGTACGACTCGGGAACAATGGCACCCAACACTTCCGGGTACGACTTGCCAGGTGATTCATGAGTGCCAAATGTTTCGGAGGCTCCAAGCAACATCACGCGGGTCTTCCCTGACTCTTTCTCTAAACGAAATGAGGGTCCGCGAAAACCATGCTCGTTCAACTTCCAGTGCCGGAAGCTGCTATCGGGTCGACCTCGCCGAAATCCCACTTCCTTCAGGACCAAAGAGTCCATGCTGTAAGTCTCCAGCCAACCGGTGCCAAATCGCATCCAGTCGTCCAGTCGAGCGGTCGATTCGGCACAGACCAGGGAGATTCCCAACAGCGCCACGGCATACAGTGTCCACTTCCATAAGGGGCGCTTCGGCCCCAAGCGCTGGGCCATGGGTGTGCCTGTCTTTCCCTGAATGAATCATCGATCCGATGGCTTGGACCACCAAGGGTCGGCCACGCCGCTCCCGCAACGCAGGCACGGCGCGAACTAAGGAAGGCAAGCGGTCTGGATGATGAGTTCTTGCCAACCCGTTTGGTCGATATTCTGAGCATCGATCCCACTTCCTTCCAGGGCTCGAAGGAGGGGGGACTGGGTTACCTTCGCATTCGGGCTAACTTTCCCGGGGGGATCCATCCGCCTGGGAAAGTTTACCAGGGATCGCATGACTAGAAACTCAGGGGGGGCTTTCGCCAGTCTATCCCGTGGTCCCCTCCAAAGCCCGATCCCCTTTATCAGACTGTTCAACAGGAGAAGTTTTATTCCAGTGATTCATCTACGGAAGTTGTCATCCATGATCTCCTTCCAGGGAGGCCTGAACCCTCGCCTCTCACCAAGTCGACTCACTTGCTTCCGATTCGCTGAAGCACCTTATCCAGCGTCGGCTCCAATGCGGCCGCACTGGCTCGAAGGCCCTGGATCTCCTTGGGCCAAAGTTCGATCTCAACGCGAGCGTGGGCGCCGCTACGGCCGACGATGGTGGGTACCGACAAAGCCACTTTGCGTATCCCGTAGCATTGACCATCCTGCACGGTGCTGACCGGAAGGATCCGCTGCTGATCGAGCGCCACAGCATGGATGACATCGCGGATTGCGATTCCGACAGCGAATCCAGCACCGCCCTTTTTGGCGATGCACTCGGCTCCGCTGGTTTTGGTTCTCTGAAAAATCGCGCTGGCGGTGGACGAATCCCAACCTGGGTAGCGTTCCAACGGCAAGCTTCCAATCGTGGCGGACGACCAGATCGGCACCATGCTATCGCCATGTTCTCCCAGAATCATCGCCTTGACCTGGGTGGGGGCTGCGCCCAAATGGTCGCTGATCAGAGAGCAGAATCGGATGGTATCCAACTGGGTTCCGAGTCCCAATACTTGCGTTGCCGGAAGACCAAGCCGCAGTGCGGCCACCGAGGTCAGGATGTCGACCGGGTTGGACACCACCAGGACGATGGCATCCTTGCGGGGCCCGGCGGCGCGTACTTGATCGAGGATGGAGACGAACAGATCGGTGTTCCTGTTGATCAGATCCAGGCGAGACTCATCCGGCTTGCGACGCAGCCCGGCAGTGATGCAGATCAGATCGCTTTGTGGGATCAGTTCATAGCTACCCGAACGGATCTTCTGATCGGCGACACTGGGAGATCCGTGCATCAGGTCGAGCGCATGGCCGGCTGCCAGGTCGGCATTGACATCCAGCAGATGGATTTCTTTGACCACTCCACCACACTGTAGCGCATACGCCGCACACGATCCCACCAATCCTCCGCCACCGATAATGCTGACCTTCATGGAGTTGCCCTCCTCCGAAACAGTGATGTCTGAAAATGTCCTGCTGACCCGACGGTTCGTTGCTCGCGAGCCTCTCTTACTTGTTCTGCAGCTGCTTGATCACTTCCTCAGTGATCATTTGAATCAGCCGGTCCTGATCGACACTGGCGCCGCTTGCGGCGGCCTTGAGCACTGGTGCGGAGGCCATCACCGCTGCCTCAACCCGCTGCTCAGCACTTGCACCCGCTGCTGGCGGTTCGGCAGACTTGGTCATCGCCCCATTTTTCCCCATTGCAGGTGGAGCCGGAAATGCGCGTCGCTCGACTCCGGCATCTTTCCAGCTGGCGCGGAAAATGTCGTTGGCGCAAATATCGCAGTTCTGATACTCCGCCGTATTCCGCGGGTCGCTGAACCCCCACTTGGCTTTCAGTTCCAGCAGCTCTCGTTCCTTTGTTTCATTGAAGTAACTGACATTCCCAAGCTGTCTTGCCAGCATCAGGATGCGGCAGTAGGCATCGAGGATTTCCGTCCACCAATAAGCACGCTCGACATCCTCGCCGAAGCTGACTGTTCCGTGGTTGGCCAGGATGATGACATTGGTCTTCTGGACGAACGGAAGGATCGTATCAGCGAACGCCTGGCCACCTGGGGTTTCGTACTTGGTGATCGGCACGTCTCCCAGAAACACCTCCACTTCGGGAAGCACACACTGTGGGATCGGTTCGCGAGCTACCGCGAAGGCCGTCGCATGGGGTGGATGACAATGCACCACACTTTTGATGTCCTGCCGCTGCCGATAGATTTCCAGGTGCAGCAGCGCTTCGCTGGAGCGCTTCTTGCGCCCTGCGATCTGCTTGCCGGTCATGTCGATGCTGGAGATATCATCAGGCTTCAAAAAGCCTTTGCTGTGCATCGTGGGAGTGCAGAGCACTTCGTTGTCACTGATGCGCACCGTGATGTTGCCATCGTTGGCGGCTGCGAATCCCTTATCGTAAATCCGTCTGCCGATGTCGCAGATGTCTTGCTTGATTTTATGAGCCGAGATCATGTTGGCTGGGTTCCTGTCAAACGATTTTCAAATCTGAATTCACTGAGATTCCTTTGGTTTCCCGCTCCCGCGCGGTCAACCGACATTGGTTCATGAGGCTCCATCGCGTTCGATCGATCGCAGCACCCGCGGATCGATCGTGCATTGATCGAGCAGGGCGGCGCAGTAGGCATCGACCGGCTTGATTTCCGGACGAAATGGCTGAGCTGCTTCGGCGCCATCGCTGACGGCCACCAGGGAGCCAACATCGGCACCCAGGGGATCCCATACGACGATCATGTCGGCTGGCTCCGAAGTTTTTCCCAGAAGCTGGGATCCGTGTTCGACCGCTGTTCTCAGTGGCGCTCCCTGAAAGCTTGGGTGGGCGCGGCTGAGCGTCACGGTTCCTGTAATGCGGTAGACTTGCATCGCCTGTCAGTTCCTTATCTTCGGGTGAGGGCCCAATCGATCCGCTGTCTTGCGAATCGCCAGCAGAGACTGGTGGGGCGTCCAACCGAATCCGTCGATCATCAGCAGATTGGCGGGGACTTCCTGAAGCAGTCGATCGATCGACATCGGATCGCTGAGGACAGCGGGACGCAACTGGGCATCGCGAGCCGCCTGCCAGCAGAGAGCGTGAGGATGATCGGGCCAGAGAATCGCAATTTTCTGATGACCCAAAAGCAATTCGGAACGCACCTCTCGCAGCATCGCGTCGTCACCCGCCTGGTCGCCAAGGCGTCGCGCCTGCCGTGGACAGATGCGATCGGCGATCTGGCGCCAAAGCGATGTCGATCCGGCCACCAGCACCGATGGGGCAACCAACCCGGTCGAATGCTGGGACGCAACTCCACGAATCGATTCGATCTGCTTGCTTCGCAGCCAGTCTCGAGCGGCGGGAGTCACCACGGCCCTGGATCCCAATTGAACTTGGTGCTGACCAGCCCAGTGCTGTTCCAACCAGACCACCGACACCACGGTCTGATCGCAGACCAAAGCCGGTCGATCCGGCGAAGTGCTGCCGGTCGATCGATCGGTAGATGGAGATAAGGGCAGGGTGGAGCGTGTACCGGCCTCCGCACGATCCCCGACCGACGCAGCAGGTCGATCGGCCAGGCGCAGCAGCACCCGGCGGACGACTTGTTCGATCCATGCTGCATCCGGGTGGTCCATGGGATTTGTTCTTTGGTGGATTCGTTCAGTGGACAGGAGGATGAGTCCTACCGCTTTGCGGTGACTCGACTTCGTCTTTCTTCCAACGGTTCGGCTCAAATCGGATCAGCCAACGCCAGAGTGCTCCAGCGGATTGGCGAATTTTCCACACCATACTGCTCTCGAATGGTCGCTCCATCGCTGGTGAGCACGACACGTTCGCCGGGACCCGCTCCCAGTTTGTCGACGGCGATCACCGGCAGACCATCTGGGCGCCGGCCGTCTGCCAATAGCGGCTGCACGATCAGCAACTTCTGCCGTTCCAACGAAGGATGCTTTACCGTGCTTTGGGCATGCCCCAGGACCAGGCCAACCTGCATCAATGGTCTCCTTGGAAGGGAGGAATGCGACTCTCGCAGATCACGAATTTCTGCCCCCTAGGACCCAGAGGTCGTCGATCAGCGAACAGCGCCGCTCCCGGGTGAAAGTCAGCGGGGAAGTCACTCCTTCTCCTGTCGGTCCGGCGATGGAGAACGACAGATAGCCTTCACCTCCCAGCCCTAGCGATGCCATGCAGGGGCCATTCTTGACAAAGAGCGTGGTGTCCATCTCGCGCGCCATCTTCGTCATGTTGCGAACGTTGCTAGAGTGGATGATGCTGGTATGCCGGAAGCCATGCTCGTACTGCTTGGCCAAGCGGATGGCGTGATCGACACCCGAGCAGCGTACGAATGGGACGAACGGCATCATTTGCTCGACCGAAACAAAGGGATGGCTCTCGTGAGTCTCGCCGAACAGCAGTTCGGTCTTCGGATCGACTTGTCGGCCAGCAGCGGCAGCCAACTTGGCGGCATCCTGTCCTAGAAGTTCCTTGGTGGGTGCCCAGTGCTTGTGGTCCCCCTCTCCCACCAGGGCGAGCGCCTTGGAGGAAAGCTTTTCGATTTCCGCTGAGGAAAGCCGCACCGCTCCGGCCCGTTCCATCGCCGCCATCATCGGCTCGAACACCGACTCCACAACAAACACCTCCTTCTCGGCGATGCAGAGGAGATTGTTGTCGAAGGATGCACCCTGGATGATGCAGCGGGCCGCGCGATCCAGATCGGCTGTTTCGTCGACGACCACAGGGGGATTGCCTGGCCCGGCTACCACCGCGCGTTTTCCGCTGAGCAGAGCGGCCTTGGCGACAGCAGGCCCACCTGTGACGCAGATCATCGCCACTTTGCGATGAGCAAACAGCTGGTTGGCTGTCTCCAGCGTCGGCGACTCGATGACGCACAGCAGATTATCGATTCCGATTTCCTTGAGGATCGCTTGGTTGTAGCGGCGCACCCCTTCAGCAGCCACCAGTCGTCCGCTGGGATGGGGATTGACCACCACGGTGTTGCCACCCGCAATCATGCTCACCGCATTGCCAGTAATCGTCGGCAAAGAGTGGGTCACCGGCGTGATCGCTCCGATCACGCCGAACGGCGCGTGCTCGATAACGGCCAGACCATGATCTCCGCTGAAGCATTCGGTCCGCAGGAATTCGACTCCCGGGGTGCGTTCCGCAAGGACCTTCAACTTTTCGATCTTGTGCTCCAGCCGCCCAATCTTTGTTTCGTTCATCTCCATAGTGCCCAGTTCCACCGCGTCGCGCTGCGCGATGTGGCGGATGATTTCGATGACTCGCTTGCGATCCTCGATCGATCGGTCTCGCAGCTGTTCAAAGGCGATCCTCGCCGCACTGACCGCTTCATCGACGCTGGAGAAAATTCCGTGGCGCCCCTGAAACTGATGCAGGCTGGGGGGCGGCGACCCGACGGGCGACCGCGACGGCTGGGACCGGACTTCCTGAAGGACCTGAGCGACCACCGATCGGATGACATCTTCTGAGATATTCATAGTGCGACCACCATAGACTGGATGGGAGGGAAAGAATTTCAGGATTTGCTTGCCGACGGCGACGTGCGGGAGTAGACCTCCGCTCGCTCCACATGGACCGTATCGACGATCCCGATCACGACGCAATCGATCGGAAGCTTGCTGGTTTCCGGGGTAAACCGTGCGCTGCTTCCTTGGGTGATCAGAACCATATCGCCAACCCCCGATCCAAGCGTATCGACGGCGATGAAGCTTCGTCCGGTTGGCGCCAGCGACCGAGCATCCTTCGGATCGACCCGATAGGGCTCGACGATCAACAGCTTGTGCCCCTTCATCGTCTCGACCTTCTGCGTGGCGACGAGGCTTCCAGTGACTTTGGCGACAAACATGCCAGTAGGCTCCTTGACTCAGGTGAGGGCTTCGACGGTCTGCCGCGCGACGATCCGTTCTTCGTTGGTAGGCACGATCCACAGCTGGATCGAACCTTTTCCATCATCGATGCGGCGTTCTGCATCGCGGCCAGAAGCGGAGTTGAGGTTGGCTGCTGCATCCAGGCGAATCCCAATCGATTCCAGGTCGCGACAGACCGCCTCGCGAATGCCGACTCCGTTCTCACCAATCCCGCCGGTAAAGACGATCGCATCGGCACCCCCTAGCAGGAACACCATCCCACCCAAGTGGCGACGGATTTCCGCAACGTAGACATCCAGAGCCAACTGGGCATCTTGGTTCCCTTGAGCGGCCGCCTGCTCCAGATCCCGGATGTCGCCACTGAGCCCTCGGCTTAGCCCCAGTAGGCCACCCTGATTGGCAAGTTGGTCGAGCACCTTTTCCAGGGGCAGACCGGTGTGCCGCAGCAGCAGAGGCAGCGCAAAAGGGTCGAAATCTCCGACGCGATTGTTTTGCGGAAGACCGCTTTGAGGACTCATCCCCATCGTCGTCGCTTGACTCTTCCCATCCCGCAGTGCGCACAGGGAGCTGGATCCTCCCAGATGACAGGAGACGACCTTGGCATCTTTCTTGCCTAGGATCGTTTCCATGCGCCATCCAATGTAGCGATGGGACGCACCATGGAACCCCCACTTGCGAATCGGCAAAGCGTCCCGCCACTGGTGCGGGATGGCGTAGTGCCGATTGGCTTCCGGAATCGTCTGGTGGAAATCGGTCTCCAACGCAGCCACCAGAGGAATTTCGGGGACGGTCTTAGCCAGTTGCCGCATCGCTGCCAAGTAGGGTGGGTTGTGAGCCGGGGCGACCGAGTTGACTTCCTCCATCGCCGCCAACACCTCTTGGTCGATGCGAAAGACTCCTTGCAACCTACCTCCGTGGACCGCCTTGAATCCGATCGCCGAAAGCTCACTGGCATCCTTCAGACAGCCCGACACCGGATCGGTCAACTGGCCCACGCAGGCCCGTACCGCCTCGCCGTGATGCGGGATCGGAAGCTCCATCTCGCTTCGCTTCGATCCGATCTCGACAAAACACCGGCTCATCGGCGCCCCGATCCGCTCCACACCACCCCGCGCAAGCTGGGTTTCGGAAGGCATATCGTAGAGTCGATACTTGAAGCTGGTCGATCCGAGATTCGCAACGAGCACCTTCATGGTGGCCGCATCTCCGTCGTTACTAGTGAAGGATAATCCAGGGGAATCGGCCGGCCGTTCCAACGACCGGCATGCCGCGCCTAATTGAAAAAAGCTTGAGCCAAACCTTCTGCCGGGCGGGGAAGGATGTGACTGGAGACCAGTTCACCCACCTGCGAAGCAGCTGCAGCTCCTGCCTCGACGGCAGCCCGCACGCTTCCCACGTCCCCGCTGACGATCGTTGTCACATACGCGCCACCGATATCGACTCGCTTGACAATCTCGACATTGGCTGCCTTAGCCATCGCGTCGGTCGCTTCAATCAAGGCCAGCAGACCTTTGGTTTCCACCAATCCAATTGCATGTTGCATCGCTCAGTAAATCCTGTTTGTAAAAACGGTTGATTTGGGTTTGGAATCGGTCGAGTCGTGGGATCCGTACGGGGTACAAACCTGCAGTCCGCAGGAGTTCCCTTGCAGATCAGCGGGCTGGGACGACCTGGCCCTGCCAGCTAAGGGATAGACTGATTATTTGACGGAGCCTGCGTTGCCGCCCACCTTGAGGACCTTAGCGAGATCTTCATGCGGACGAGCGATCACCTGGACGCTCACCACTTCGCCAATGCGGCCTGCGGCGGCTGCCCCAGCGTCCGTTGCTGCCTTGACGGCTGCGACGTCGCCCGTGACAAACGCCGACACCAACCCACTGCCTACCTTGTCCCATCCCAGAAACTGCACGTTGGCAGCCTTCATCATCGCATCGGTCGCCTCGACCAGGGCGATAAAGCCCTTTGTCTCGATCATGCCCAATGCTTCCTGGCCTTTCGCAATCGCCATCTTCTTGTCGCTCCTGTGAAAAAAAGAATCCAAGTTTCCATCTTCGCCTCGGACCCCTGCGAGGCAGGATGGGTAACCGGAAAGCTACCCGGGGTCGATGAACTATTTGGAATGGCAGCCACACGCCTTGCCCTGCGGCCGCAACTCCACTTTCGTCGCCTGATCAAGTCCACAGGCGTTGCCTTCGTCGGTATCGATATGGACTTCCAGCTTCGCAGCCACGTCGGCTCGAACCAATAAGTCCTGAAACGTCACTGAGCACTGCGGCGACTCCACCAGCAGTTCCATGAAGTCCCCATTTTGAACCCCATACCACTGCGCTTCCTGATGCGACATGTGGACATGCCGAGCCGCACGAATGACCCCCTCGGTCAGCTCCACGGCCCCGGCTGGCCCCACCAGGACGCAGCCAGGTGTTCCTGCGATGTCGCCACTGTGACGCACCGGGGCATCGATCCCCAGGGAGATCGAATCGGTGTAGGCAAGCTCCACCTGGCTAGCCTTCCGCGTCGGGCCCAGAACGCGGACATTGGGAAGCATTCGACGCCGCGGACCAACGATCATCACCGTCTCTTCGGCCGCATAGAATCCGTCCTGGTACAGTGACTTTCCCGGAGTCAACTTGCGCCCTGGTCCGAACAGCTTCTCGACATGCTCATCCGTCAGGTGCACATGCCTTGCCGAAATGCTGACCAGCAGTTTCGGAGCAGCCGAAAGGAAACTAGGTGCCTGCGCTGAGACTGCCTGGGAAGCAACCGTCGACCCTGCCGAATGCATCGACAACCGCTCGACAGCCTGACGCACCAATTGCTCTACTCGATCGCGATCGATCGAAGATATCGAAGACATAGGAAAACTCCTCATCTATCCTGGATGCTCATCCAGTTGTCATGCTGGCGTTGCTCCACCGAGTGGAGATCGCCTGGTGATCGGTCAGGGGGATGGTTCGCAAGGAGCGGCGGGACCTGCCGTCGGTCCACCGCGCCGGATCACGGGTGTTTCGGTTTTGACAATCGCTGGGTCTTCTGCCGACTCGCGAATCGACTCTTCCGGACGATCCGAATCCTCCAGTTCGGCAAGGAACAGCTGGGTTCCTAGATCCTGCAGCCGCTTCTGCCACGGGAGATCCAGTTGGCTGTCGACCACGACAGAATGAATGGCCTCCAAAGGACAAAGTCTGGCCAAGCTGGAACGACCGAATTTGCTGCTGTCGGTCACGACCATCGTTCGGTCGGCACACTGCATCATCGCTCGTTCGGCCTCCACCAGCAGCAAGTTGCTGTTGTAGTAACCTCGCTGATTGGCTCCTGCGATACTGATGACCGCCGTCTGAACATTGACCCCCTCCAGCATCTGCTGGGTGTAAGGGCCCAGGGTGACTCCGGTACGTGGATGGACGTAGCCACCCAGAAACACCAGATCGATCGAATCGCTGGAGGCGAAAAGTTGTGCGACGGGGAGGGAGTTGGTGACCACTTGAAGCGGACGGCCAACCAGTTGCCTCGCGAGTTCGTAGGTGGTACTGCCACCATCCAAAAGCACCGTGTCGTGGTCCTCGATCAACCGACTGGCTGCTGCTGCTACCGCGCGCTTCCAATCCCACCGCGACGTGCGGCGGTGTTCGAACAACCGTAGCGACGCGCTGGGACCGGTGAAGAAAACCCCTCCATGCGTCCGCCGTACCGCCCCAGACTCCTCCAGAGCATCCAGATCGCGACGAATTGTCGATTCGCTGACCCCCAGGCTTTCCCGCAGTTCGGGTATCGACACGAACCCAGACACCCGGATCTTCTCCAGAAGCCGATCCCGCCGACCTTCGCCACCCCCCAGCCCAGTCACGATTCAATTCTTTCGCGTTCCTGACCGTTTTCGGTCAAATGCAACCAATCCAGGGGAATCGCCCGCAACGGGGCGAGACATCTCACCCAGAACCCCCAACTGATGCCACCATGGTACTCAACCAAATCGGAATACCGAACCCCCTCGATACAAAATGCGCAGAATGCTGCCGGTTTCCTGTCAACGAAAGGGAAAGTATCGAATGGAGGGAATTTGCCGGCAACTCGACCGCGAGCTTTTACATTCGCGAAAGGTCGATCGGCCAGCTAGAGGGCGGTTTTGCCGCAGGTCGCTCTGGTATGGAACGGTGGGGGCCGGCGCAGGTTGGTATGGCGTTTTCCGGGCAATCTCCTATATTTTTGTCACCTCGCTGCGCCGCTGGGGTGCGTTGGGTGCGAGAAACTCCTGGTGGGATCGACAGAAGATGACTACGAGTGATCGGATTCGGGAGCTGGAGGCCAACGAACTGGCCAGGCGCGCTTCGACAGCACTGGAACGGACCCGTCCGGCTCTAGGGTGGCTGGGGATCGGCTTGGGCGTCTTGGCCCTGGCGGCCCTTGGCTGGGGCTGGTGGTCGACTCAGGTTCAGAAGAAGAGTGCCCAAGCTTGGTCAGACTTCTATTTTGCGTCGGGAGATCCCGACCAATTGATCGCTGTTTACGAAGATCATCCCGACTCGATTGCCGCTCTATGGGCTCGTCAAACCGAAGCCGATAGCCAAGTCGCTCGTGGGATGGACTCGGTTTATGTCGACCGCGAGCAGGCAGATACCCTTTTCCGTCGCGCTCGCTCCAATTATTCCGGCATTCTAGAAAAGTCGAACGACCCGATGCTTCGGGCCCGAGCTACCCTTGGGATGGCTCAGGCGTTCGAGGGAAGCGGCGAGGTCGACAAGGCGATCGCCGAATACAAAAATGTCCTCGCGATGACGCAGGTCCCAGCGGCGATGACGGCTGAAGTGCAGCGCCGCATGGATTGGCTACAAAGCGCCGGCAGCAAAGATTTTTATGCTTGGTATCGAGATTTTCGACCGGCACCGGCGGCGCCGGTCAACGTGCCAGGCGACCTGAAGAGCCTGCCGGGACTTCCCGATTTTCAATTGCCACCGCTGCAGAATCCACCTGCGACCGGGAACCCAGAAGCAACCTCTGGCAGTGGCGCACCACCCGCCCAGGGTTCCAACGAAGCGGCACCTGCTAGCGAAGGGACCTCGTCGTCCGGCACGCCGCCCCAGGAGACTTCCACCGAAGCGACTCCCAGCGGTGCGGCCAACCCGTCGTCCGACAAACCGAATGGATGATTTGAACGAAACCGAAGACCAATCGCATGATCCCCAGCACCGCGGCCCCCGGCAGATGCGCCAGTGGGTGGTGGAGCCCGACCAAGCGGGGCAACGGATCGATCTGTTCCTTGCCCTTCAGTGCGACGGCTACAGCCGTGTCTTTCTTCGGAAGGTTTTGCACGAAGGAAGCGTCTGGCTGGATGGAAAGCCGGTCAAGCCAAGTTTCAAGGTGCAGACCGGGCAAACGGTGAAGATCGACCTTCCACCACCTCCCGATGACGGCCCGATACCGGAAGCGATCCCGATCGACATCCTCTACGAAGACGATGCGATGGTGGTCATCAACAAAGCAGCCGGTATGGTGGTCCATCCCGCGAAAGGCCACTGGTCCGGTACGCTCACCAGCGCGTTGGCCCACCACTTTCAATCGCTCAGTGATGTCGGTGGCCCAACCCGACCGGGCATCGTCCACCGCTTGGATCGCGAAACCAGCGGTGTGATCTGTATCGCCAAGACCAATGCGGTTCATCTAAAGCTCGCCGCACAGTTCGAAGCTCGGGAGGTAGAGAAAGAATACTGGGCCATCGCAGTGGGATCGATCGATCGCGACCGCGACTGGATCCGGCAGCCGATTGGCCACCATCCTTACCAGCGCGACAAGATGGCCATTCGCGCCGACCACCCCAGCAGCCGGCCAGCTGAGACACTCTTTGAGGTTGTGAAGCGGTTTCCGGGATATTGTTTTTTTCATCTTTTCCCGAAGACTGGCAGGACCCATCAGATTCGCGTTCACTTGGCATCGATCGGCGCTCCAGTCCTCTGCGATCGACTTTATGCCGGCCACGCGCGGATCACGCGCGGGCAGTTGCTGCGGCGAGCAGCCCGCCGTGAGCCGCCTAAGCCTGGCGACGATCAGGTGCTGCTGGAGCGGCACGCCCTTCATGCCCATCGACTCAGTCTGCGCCATCCCATCACCGACACCCCGATGACTTGGATCGCCCCTCTGCCAGCAGACATGCAAGCGGTGCTCGACACCCTCCAGGAAAGCTCCTGAAAAATTCTTTTGCGCCCTGAGATCCTGTGACCAAACTTGTCACATCACCCCGCTCCAATCTCTTGCATCGACGCGGGGAAATCGGGCTTTGCGACTGCCAAAAGAGGCGGTCGCAAAAGAAACTTTTTCCGATTTTTGTAAAGTTCGGAAATGCTAGCACGAGACTTTCACGATTGTTTTTTTGGTTGGAGTGAACTTTTACTTGAAACTTCAGTCCAAAGGTGAGGAAAGCGTGACTTTGCGAGATTTGGTATCGATTTTGCATCGTATTGGATGACGCAAAGGGATGAGTTTGGTGGGCTGGAGGGAGCTGCCGGGTAGCGAAGGGTTGCAGGTCTGTCTGAGGATGTCGAGAACAGGCTTTAGGACAAAGTTGGGGAAACCATCAAGGAGGTGCGGGATGTTGGTGCTAAGTCGCAAGGAAGGGGAGAGGATTCAGATTGGTGACCAGATCACGGTGGTCATTTCCAAGATCGCCGGCAATCGGGTATCCATCGGGATCGAAGCTCCACGTGACATGAAGGTGGTTCGGGGAGAATTGGAGTGGCATGATGTGCCTTCCACGTTGCCGTTGGAGATGGAAAGCAAAGGAAAAGAAACCGCAGCAGCCACTGCGGACCAGAGTGCCAGCAGATCTCAGGGACTCAAATCCTTCACCACAGCGCGTAGGCAAGTCGGTTGATCTGTAGGTGGGAAGGGCGAGTCAACCGGTCGGTTGGATGGCAAGGGACTAAACTCCTCATCCAACCGATCGGCTATCGATAGTCTGATCGTTCTGCTCGCCAGCCCACAGCCCCTCGGTCGGTGCAATCGCCGCGGACTGACTCCCACTTTATGGGACTTGGGAAGAGGGGAAGGATCCAACTGGCTCCAAGGCGCGGACCTCTGGATCCAAGCGATGCACCCATCGCCAAGGCGTGCCCTAGGTATTCCGTCGCCAAGGCTTCTCGTGGTGGGCCAATCGCATCTTCTGGACTTCTGCGGTCCTGGTCGGCTAAGTGTAGACCTTCGGTAGTTTGAAGCCGAAGCCCCAAGTCCCACCAACTGGATGGTAAATCCGACCGGATGGCCCTCTACAGGGTCGTTCCATCGCGCAAAAGTGGATGCCCCGAAATCTAGGTGAACCAACTCCCCGCCCGAGGGGTTTTCGTTTGACCATTTTGCTAGCGGCGATTAGCCTACGTACGAACGAGGCAGCGGTCCCGGACGGCGGCTTGTGTCCCGTTCCTTGCCGCTGGGAGACCGTGGAATTCGGGTTCCTTGACAAGACAGGTTGAGAAGATCTTGAGCCACCGGGAGTGGCTGGAGGCCACAGCAATTTAGTTATGGACATTCTCCTCTTCTTGCTGAGCTGCATCCTGGCGGCGGTCGCTGTCAGCTTGCTGGCGGTCCCCCCTTCGAAGTCGTGGGCCTATCTTCTGTTGGTGGTGGGGTTGATGACGCTGGCACTGGCGTTCATCGGATTTGGGTCACTGGAGCAGCGGAACGGCAACCTGCTGATCCAAAGCTTTTCGCTTGCGACATTGCGAGGTCGAACCAGCCTTGCCAGTCTGGCCTCGGGTCTCGCGCTGGGTGGATGGGCAGGAGGAGCGCTGGCCCTGATTTACCGGCGAGTCGGGTCCTGGGCTGGTTTGCTCTACGGTTTGGCATTCCTGCTGTTTCTATCTCCCTTGACCCTTCTGGCGCTGAAAAGCCGTATTTCGAAGTTTCTTCCCGACCCGAGCGCTACGGCTACCAGTGGTTTCATCCAGCAAGAGGTTGCGAAACCCTGGAAGTTGTCCAAGCTGGTTGACGTTCCGTTGATCCCAACAGCGATAACCTGCGACGGCAATAAGGGATTGCTGGTTTGCGGGTACCGGGGGGGATACTATCAGTCGGCCGGTATTGTGCGGGTCAGCCTGGAGTCGAAGGGCGGGGCACCCTCGATGATCCAGATCGCCCGGAACCTGACACGGCCGCACGGGATTGCTTTGGAGGATGGAAAAATCTACGTCTCGCGGAGCGGCCAATACTCGAAAGCGGTCCACGGCAAATTGGACTATGCGATGACCGGCGCCGTGACACGACTGGAAGACTTGAACGGCGACGGTATCTACGAGTATCACCACGATGTGATTTCAGACCTTCCAGGCGCGCGAGCCCCTGATGCCCTCCACCAGAACAACGCCGTGGCCTTTGACGACCAGGGAAGCCTCTATGTGGCGGTAGGTACTCCAACCGATCACGCTCCGCAGACCGGACCGTACGATGGAAGGGTGCTTCGACTGAAACGCGACGCCACAACGCCCGAGGTATTCTGCGAGGGTTTTAGAAATCCTTTTGGCATGGCCTTTGTGCCGGGACTCGGGATGATCTGCACCGACAATGATTCATCGCTCGACTCAGGCGGAGACAAGGTGTACCTGTTGAAGGAGGGACAAACCTACCCGCACCCTCTGGGGCTGGCCCAGGGTGTCGAAGTAGAAGGATTGACCCCGCCACTGCTGACCATCTCCAGTGCGCAGGGGGTTGCTTACATGCCAAAAGGAGCGAACACTCCGATCGATGGATGTTTGGTGGTTGCCAGTTACGGCGATCAGGCGATCAACGTGATCCGGTTCCCAGAGGATGGGTCCGGGGGAACTCCCAAGGTGGAATTCCTTGCAAGGATACCGGCTCCTGTGGCGGTTGCATGCAGCAGCGACGGGCGGGTCTTTGCGTGTAGTTATGAAGATCGTTCGGTTTATCAACTGGTCCTTGAGTGATCCGATTGGAATCCGGTGTCCCTGATGAACTCCCTGGCGATTCGATGTGTGATATTGGGGATCTTTCTCAGCAGTGCGGTTGCTGTCTCTGCGATTGCATTCCCACTGAGCACCGCGAAAGTCGATCAAGACCATGGACTGAAACTGTTCAGTACGCATTGCAAACAGTGCCACGGAAATAGCTCGGAAGATGGTGAAAAATTGGGGCCATCCCTTCTGCGGATCGGCTCCCAGGCCGCTTCGAGAGTGGAGGGGCAGACAGCGGCAGGCTACCTCTGGGAGTCGATTCTCTATCCGGACAAGCACTCCGCCGGGGAGGGCAAGATGCCCGCCATCTTCGGATCGATTCTGAGTGAGAAAGACCTGCACGACTTGGTCGGCTATTTGGGATCGTTAGGAAGCAAACCGGACTATCGCGAAATCCTCTCGCTTCGCAAACCCCAGATGGCATCGTCCGAGGAGAACGTCCGCGTAAGTCTGGCACTGGAGGATGTCAAAGAGGGCCGACGACTTTTCTACCAGAAGTTTGAATGTTCCAAATGCCATTTTGTAGGTGAGCCTTATCCTGGCAGCGACCTCTTGGCACCCTCTTTGGCAGCGGTCGGGCTTTTCCCCCGTGAATACCTGATCCAGTCGATTCGCAATCCCAGCCAGGAAATCCACAAGGCCTATCGGACCGCTCAGGTGCTCACCTCGGATGGCCAGTTGGTCACTGGGCGTATTGTGAAGAAAAGCGATCAGGAGGTAACCCTCCTGTCACCGGACAGCCAGGGTTCGCTAGTCCCTCTGAAGTTCCTTTTGGACGACCTGGAGGAAGTCAGTTCGGGCGAGAAAATTCGATACAGTCCGGTTTCGTCGATGGCACCATGGAGTGTCGATCAGATGACGGAAGAGGAACTGGAGAAAATTCTTTCCTTTCTTTCGGTACTCCGAGGGTAAGATAGTTGTTTGGGTCAGAGGGTTCGAGTAGGGAGAGGCGACTCCTGCCGGCGGGAAGCTTTCACATTGCTGTGGTCCATCCAGCGTGAAGCTCTTCCAGTTTTCCTTGGTTCTTGATTGCAGGTGCAGTCCGTGATTGGTTTTTCTTTCGTCTATGGCTACCTTGCGACGGCGATGATCGGGGCGCTCATGCGGCCCTGGATCGGGATTGTCGCGATTTATGGACTGACCACGCTGAACATCGAATGGAACTGGCGCTGGGTGGTTGACCGCAACTCCGGCTTCCAGTCCAAGGTGACGATGTGTTTGCTGGCCGGCGTGGTTCTCTCTGCATTTCCAGGCCAGAGGTTTCGCGGGCTCCCACTGCTGGCTTGCCTCAGCCTGCTCGGATTTCTTGGGCTCTCCTATATCAGTGCCACTCAGACGATTGATCCCGAAAAAACTGCGTTCTACATGCACTTCATCTGGAGAATCGTATTCATTGCCATCGTCGCGGTGCGATTGCTGGATACTCCACAGAAAGTGAGTTGGATGATGTGGGCCATCGCGTTGGGCTTGGGCTACAACGCTTATGGAATCAACCGTGAGTACTTTGACATTGGTTTCTGCCGTTACGTCTACAGCTCGAACTGGGCCTGGCTGGGAAGCAATCAATGGGCGATGCTTTTTGTCTGCTCGGCCTCCATCTCCTTCGCCCTGGTGTTTTTCTCCAAACGGCTTTGGCAGAAAGCGCTGGCCGGCATCCTACTGCTTCTTTCCGCACATGCGGTGATGCTTCTGGAATCGCGTGGCAGCATGCTTGGACTGATCGGAATGTGGTTGATGGCCATGCTCTTCATGCCGAAGAACAAAAACACCATCGGCATGATGACCGTTGCGTTGATCGCCGTTTCCCTTCTTGCCGGTCCTAGCGTCATCGAGGAATTCAGTTCGATTTTCAAAAAGGGTGATGAACTCGACTCATCGGCGTCCAGCCGAATGGACCTTTGGAGAGCTGGCTGGCTGATCACGGCGGAGTACCCGCTCCTGGGTGTTGGCCCCTACGCAGGGCAGCGTTTGGTGCCGTTGTATCTGCCTTACGAAATCGACAGAACCTACAAAGGTCTCCACAATCTGTTCTTCGAAATCTCCACTGGCTCGGGATTGCCTGCCGCGATTCTGTTCGTTCTCTTTTCCCTTCTTCCCTGGTTCTCTTCGTTCCTCGTCCTTCTTCGGCCCAACCATTTCAAAGTTCTCCCCCCTGAATTGAAGGCGGGCTTCTTCTCTGCTTTGATCGGGCTCTTCGGTTTCTGGATTTGCAATATGTTTTCTTCTGGATCTCTCGTGGAAGGCTCCTACGTTTTGGCGGTGATCGCCAATTCCGCAGCGCTCATCTACATCAGGGAGTATCGAAACGCAGCAATCGAGTCTGCCTCCATTGGTTTACCCGTCTCCAACCAAGTCCCCTACCGAAACTATGACTACCTCCGGCGACCTGGAGCAAGGCGATCGGATTCCACCGTGCTTCGATAGAGTTGCATTCCGGAAGGGATCTTTGAAGAGCCACAGGTTCTGTACGGAGCTTTGCTGACGCGACGTGACTGGTTGTCTGCAACCAAGAACCTGACCAACCAACTGCCGTGCACGAAGAAGTGCTCTACAAAATTCCTTCCTGTCGGTCCTCCTCCCTACTTGTCCGATCAACAAACGATGTCCTTTTCGGAATCCAACGAGAAAGCGCGAGGTATGTTCGAACATCTGAATCTTTCCTCTTACAACACCGACAAGATCGGTAACCGATACTTGGATTGGTACGAACGGGAACTCAACACCCTTGGTCGCGCCAGCAAGGTACTGGAACTGGGTGTCAAAAACGGTGGCTCGGTCCTGCTGTGGCGCGACGTTTTCTCCGAAGGTGAAATTGTCGGAATCGACAAGAACCTTGGCAACCTCGACCCGGGCGTTCAAGGTGTATCGAGACTGCACCTGTACGAAGGGTCACAAGCCGACCAGAAATTCCTCACGGACGTCTCGCAAAAACATGCACCCCAAGGATTTGATCTGATCGTCGATGACGCCTCGCATGTCGGTTGGCTGTCTCGCGCCAGTTTCGATATTCTCTTCGACCGCTTCCTTCGCAAGGGTGGCATCTATGTAGTCGAGGATTGGACGACGGGTTACTGGAGCGATTGGTCGGATGGATGCACCTTCCGACCTCGCGGTCCCCTGAGGAATGCTGGTTGGAATCTCCTGAAGTCGCTGCGGATATGCAAATCCCCTCCAGTCGATCAGGCCTTGAGCGGGTTGGTTGGGTTTGTCAAGTCGCTGGTGGATGAGCAGGGAGCACCCGACCTGACGCGTCAACTTCACAACCGACCTCATGGCAGAAAATCCCGGTTTGCCAGAATGGTCTTTTATGATTCGGTTCTCTTCATCCACAAACGAAGCGACTGAACGAAGGGCAGGGGAAAAAATGCCCCGTCCCTTCCAGGACTCACCGCAAGAGCAGGGTGGTCTGTATTTCCGATCTCAGGTGGATGCATTCTGGGATTTGCCTCCACCCAGTCCGTCAGCGAACCAGGTCGCCGTCCTTTTTCAGCGTAAGATCAGCTGGGTCAGGAAGTAGTGAGTCCACCGTGGACTTCCTGCGTCGTCGATGAAGTTGTACTGCGGCGCATAACCAACCCGGACCATCGTCTTCCCGACTCGCATCAGCCTGGCGACCTGGAATCCCACAGGCAACGAGACCCATCGTTCTTGACGCCAGTCGTACGTCTCCTGCAGATCACCAAGAGCCAGCGACCACTTCGGGTTGATCACGTAGGCAAGCACTGGCTGCAGGGAAGAGACCTCGGTGTCACTGCTGAAAAGATTCTGATTGAACATCCCGAAGGTCCATTTCCCCTTCTGCGCAACTGCGCCGACGGCCGGGCCGATCTGAAAAGGATCTCGTCCGGTATTACCCGGCAGAAAGTTCATCACTGGTCCGATCCCGAATCGGCCCCATGGCCTTGGAAAGACGATTAGGTCGAAGAGGGAGACTGGATCGATTCCTTGTCCTTGGGGACCATCGACTCGCCAAGGGGTCGTCAATCGGAGGATGTGATTCATGCCAAACGCTTGGAAGGGAATCACCGGCTGGAACGTGAAGGTATTCTGTTTTTCCTTCAGTCCCCAGAACTCCGAGGTGAATCGATCTTGAAAGTTCAAGGTGGTGACGGAGGCAGTTGGATCGACTAGCTTCGCCGCTAGGTCGCCCTCTCCCTTCCCGCCTGCAGCATTTTCAGTTGAGCTGGCGATCCCATCGGCCATCCCTCCAGCACCCGACAAACCACCCAGCGCTGCCTCCTCCATCGAAGGCTCCGCAACGGACGATTCGATTCCCTGAGCCTCCAACCAGCGCGATTGCTCTCGGACCGATGGAGCGGCCAGATCTGCCGGCTCCTGCAGCCCATCGCCGAGGACCCAGGTTTCGCTGGAGTTGGGATCCGACTGAGGGATGGATTCCCATGCAGACTGCTGGATTTGTCCAGTAGGTCCCGATTGGGCGTGCGCGATCGAAGCCACCCAGGTCAAACACCATCCAGCCAGCAGCATAGAAAATCGCATGGTAGCCCCTCCGTGGCACTCCCCTTCCGCCGTTGGACATCCAGGGAATTCGATTCACAAACCACTCCATCCCTGGAGTTTCCTTCGAGTGATCCGATCGGAATCAGCAGTGTCATCCGATCAAAGGCATTTTCTGGATTGCCCCTGGGTGCAACGGGCCGGGGTCCAACTGGGAGGTCAGTGACGATTATGAGGAGCTGGACTGGAGGGCTCCGGGTTCCATCGTTTGCGCGAGAATCGTTCGGTAGCAGAGGAGGGGGGATGGTTCAGGGAATACGGCGACGGCGTTGTCGCAAGCGTTCCAGAATGCCGCCGACGGGAGTGGGAGGCTGTGTCTCTTCCTGGAGTTGACTGGGATCTTCCGAACTTTTTTCCGCATTCCGTCGGGCGGCTTCGCGTCGCGCCCGCGCCTGACGAACCCATTCGATCGTTGCGGCGATCGCCTGATCGGCATCCCCAGCGGCGACCCCCTCCAGCACCTGCATCACCTCGGCGGTAACCGGCGCCTCGGATTGGACCTGAGAGCTGATCTTGCCTAGCAACTGGCCTGCCTGCTTGCGCAGCGATACCGGATCGATCTCGGGTTGATCCAGGGTTCCTCGCACCTCCAGAACCAACTCTGGAAATCCCAGTTCCTTCACCGAATCACGCCTTGCCAGCCATTCAACGGGTACCGGCATACCCACCTGCATCGCCAGCGAACGATCGGCGATGCCCACCTGTCCTTTGGAGGACCATTGAAAACGTTTTTCCAGATCGGGAAGACCTACCCGCAGTCCTTCGTGCTCCACCTTGCCATCGGCAAATCGAATCGCGATATCCGAGTCTTCGACGAATGTCAGTTGCCTTGGGATCTCCTTCTGAAATTGACGGCCCGCTAGTTCGATTGCCTGAAGCACTAGGGGATCGCTGGGACCGCTGGTCACCTGGTGTAGCTGCAACGATGCGGTCCCCTGCGACTTTTCGGGATGATCTAGCGGGATGGTGATCTGGTCGATTGAGAAGGAGCAGTCTCCGGCGATCCACGTGGATCGCGCCAGCCAAGGTATCACGCGATCCAGTCCCAACTGAAGCAGCTCGGGAGTGATTTCCACATGATCGAGAATCTTCGTTGGTTCCAGCGTCAGCACGGGTGGTCCTTCGGCCGACTTCCAGGTTCCCCGAAGGTCGAAAGGAGGCACGATCAGAAGCGGCTCCTTCCGCTCGGCGCGCGAAACCTGCGCCTGCATCCCTTCGATAGAAATCGCCACATCGACTCGAGGCGTCTTCCTCGCGCCCGAGTCCAGTTGGCCATCGATCCGGGGATCGCCGGAGATCGCCGCCAAAAGTTCCTGGAGGTTCGTACCACCCCGAAGGAATTCCACCTCCACCGCTGGCCGAACGATGGTGATTTCCCCTAGTTTTCTGCCTCCCAGAAGAAATCCGATCAAACCGCGCTGGGTGCGAACCTGATCGACATGAAGGACGCGCGGCTGCCCCAGCGGTGCAATGGTGACTCCATGAAGCGACATCGGCCCCAGCCAAGAGAGCTCCACGCGGTCGCTGGTCAGCTGGTATTCCCCTTTGGCTAGTCGATCCAAAAGGGGTTGCATCAGCCAATTTCCACTGATCCAACGCGGGATCATCGCGATGGCCAAGGCAAGCAGCAGTCCAAGGACACCCAACCATCTCCAGCGGGAACGGCCTGCAGCTTTCGCGACATTCCCTTCACGGCGTTCCGATCGATCGTTGGTCATTCCTGGTTGTCTCCTTGGTTCGCAGGATACTTCATGCGATCTCCGCTGCAATCCGCCGGACGGTACTGTAGTCGGGGATGGCCGTGGAAGCCCCCAGCGCGGTCACGCAGCAGGCACCGGTGGCCGAAGCGATTCGAGCGGCCTGTGGCAGCGTTTCGCCTCGACGCAATCCAGCGATCAACCCTGCATAAAACGAATCGCCTGCACCGGTCGTATCGACCACTGGCCCTGGAGGTCGAGCTGGGGGAACCTCGAGCCATTGGCCTGATGCAGGACTCAGGATCGATCCTCGTTCACCCAGCTTGATACCCAGCAACCCCGGAGCCCCAAGGCTGCGATAGAGCGAAATAATCGCTCGGGGGTCATCCAGTCCGGTCTGATGCCTCGCTTCGCTCAGACTGGGAATGTAGAAGTCGAGGTGTGGAAGCAACTGGGCCAGCGGCTCCATCGATCCACCACTGCCGGCCGCATCGAGCGCGGTCGCACAGCCGCGCATGCGCAGTCCCTCCAGTAGCTCCACCAAATCGTCTTCCAAGTTGGGGATCAGCGAGTAGTATCCAAGCAGAAAAAGATGGGCCTGCCCAGCCAGATCCAAACGCTCGCGATAAAAATCAATCGCGATCTGCTTGGGGGCGCCCTGGCAATGCAGAAAAGAACGCTGTCCATCGGATGCGATCAGGGCAACCGTGGCACTGGAGGGAACGCCGCTTCGAACCGCCAAGTGACGGGTATCGATCCCCTCCTTGCCCAATCGCGCCAGGATCATCTCCCCCCAGACGTCATCTCCCACCGCAGTCCAGGCTGCAACGCGAAGCCCCAGCCTGGCCATCGCGATACCTGCATTGGCTACAATACCACCGGTCGTCAGTTGCAGTGGCTCCACGCGCACCAGTTGCTCCCGCCCAATCGCCCTCTCCAGCTCGACCGGCCGCACCAACACGTCGATCGTGCAGGAACCACTGACGATACAGTCCCATTTCCTTGGCTGTTTCCAGTTTGGTTGTTCCCAGAGCCATGCCATCGGTTTCGCTTGTTCCCCAGTGAGTTGCCAACGTGACGCGATCTACCCACTCGCCCCTTAAATCGCTCGATCAGAAACTGCAGGCCATCGCCAGCGACCCCACCAATCGATCTTTCATCTTAGCGGACGCGAAAGACCCGGACATGGGCCTGGGGATCGCTGCTCCCGGGCCCCGATGGCCAGCTCACCCTGGCCAATCGACATGGCGGTCGATTCCAGAGTTCCTGGAAATCATCCGACAGATCGTCCGTCAGGGCTTGGTCGATTTGATGCTGATGAGCCCCAGTGTCAACGAAAAGCTGGCGATCGATGAGCAGCTTTTTGAGGGAAGCGCTGTCACCCCAGCCGCTCGCGCCAACGACACCACCGATATCTGGTGCGGGAACAGCGGCAGCTACACTCAGCAACCCTCGCTTGCCTTTCGCACCACCTCGATCGATCACATCCAATATGGACGCATGTTGCAGCATCCATGCGAGGCGTCACCGGCCACCAATCTGGGGCTCTATTCGATCACCTTCAATAACGATGCAGCCAGGGACCGCGAGGCGCTGATCGAGTACCGGCGCTTCCGCGAGGAAGCCGAGTCAAAGGGTTTTCGCCACTTTCTGGAAGTCTTTGCCCCCAATGCACTAGAAGGACGACAGCTGGCCGATATCGGCCGCTACGTGAACGACTCCATCGTCCGCACTCTGGCAGGCGTCACGCGCGCTGGTCGACCGGTCTTTCTGAAAATCCCCTACTTCGGACCGGCCGCCATGGAGGAACTGGCAGCTTACGATCCATCGCTAGTCATCGGAATTCTCGGCGGATCCTCTGGCACCACGCGGGACGCCTTTCAGATGCTTCATGATGCTCGTCGGCATGGAGCCAGAGCGGCTCTCTTCGGACGCAAAATCAACCACGCCGAAGACCAGCTGGCCTTCATCGAACAATTGCGAATGCTGGCCGACGGACAGATCGATCCGATCGATGCCGTCGAGCGCTACCACGACCACCTCCAAAAACATCGGATTCCCCCCAAGCGGTCTCTAGAAGAAGACCTGCAGGCGACCTCGCGGTGATTTGGCCTACGCTTGCTCAAGGCAAAACTCGCGACAATGCATCTGCAGCCCATTCCATCTCTTACGATCCTCCACAACCGAGCCATCCGGCGAGGGGCAGCGACCGGGAAGTAGCCGTCAGCTAGTCCTAGACACCACCCCTGGGAGATCCCACATGCTTCGCTTCAAGCACCTTCAACTGTTCAGCCTCCTCCTCGGGTTGATGCTGCTTGCCAGCAGCGTGGAACGACTCTCAGGGCAAGGCATCCAACAGGAAAATGCCTCTCCCGTTCCTCCGCGTCCCAACCTGATCTGGATTGTCGCCGATGATCTTGGGTACGGCGAACTGGGATCCTATGGACAGAAGACAATCGCAACGCCTCGACTGGATCAGATGGCTTCCGAGGGGATGCGATGGACTCGTTTTTATTCCGGTGCCACGGTGTGTGCTCCCTCCAGAAGCGTCCTGATGACGGGCCTGCATCACGGTCATACACCGGTCCGCGGAAATGCAGGAAAAGAAAATCCCCAGGCGCAAGCGCTGCCCGATGGGACGCTCACGATCGCAAAGGCGATGCAGAACGCAGGATACCGTACCGCACTAATCGGAAAATGGGGACTGGGCGATATAGGACCTGCCCAGTCGGGATTGCCAAATCGCCAGGGCTTTGACTTTTTCTATGGGTTCCTTAACCAACGCCATGCACACAACCACTACCCCAGTTTTCTGTGGCGAAACGACCAAAAGGAATCGCTCCCAAACGATCTGGTGGAACTGGGAGGGGACGGCGCGGGCTATGCCACACAGCCGCAGCAGTATGCCGACGATCTCTTCCTCGAGGAATCGATACGATGGATTGATGATCGCAACGCGCACCCCTTCTTCCTGATGCTCTCGCTGGTCAGCCCGCACGCCAACAACGAACGCAGAACCAAGCTAGGGGATGGAACGGAAGTCCCCAGCTTGGGATCCTACCAGGATGCTCCCTGGCCAGCACAGGATCGAGGTCATGCCGCGATGATCGGTCACATGGACCATCTGATCGGCAAGCTGTTGGATCACCTGCGTCGAACGCGACTCGATCAAAATACCCTGGTGCTTTTCACCAGCGACAACGGTCCGCATCAGGAAAGCGGGCACGATCCCAAGAGGTTTCAGCCATCAGGCCCACTCCGGGGCTTCAAACGAAGCCTGACCGATGGAGGCATCCGCGTGCCCATGATCGCATGGTGGCCGGGTACCGTACCCGCCAACTCCACTTCCCACCATGTCTCCTACCAGGGGGATCTCTTCGCGACTGCGCTCGAGCTGGCGGAGCAGAAGGCGCCGCCTCCCCCCGATTCCATCAGCCTAGCGAAAGAGCTGCGAGGCAACGGGGCGACCGAGCAGCATGAGTTCCTCTATTGGGAGTTCCATGAACAAGGATTTCGTCAAGCAGCACTCTACCAGGGGCGATGGAAGGGAATCCGCAGCGGTGGGGCCGACAAGCCAATCGTCCTGTATGATCTGCTCAACGATCCCTCGGAATCGAACGATGTCGCAGCCGACCATCCGCAGATCGTGGGATCGATCGATCGCTATCTGCGAGATGCCAGATCCGATTCAATCCACTGGCCAGCGAGATGGTGAAACTAGCCGGCGAGATGGTGAAAGCAGCTGGCTGGGTGAGCCAATTCAGCGAAACGTACCGACGGGCGGGATCGAGCCGGGGGCTGTGGTCGGCGGAGGCAGCGGAAGAGCGGTTCCTTTCGCCGGAAGGGTCTTTTCGGCCGACACTTTCCGGAGGATCTGGAGAGCCACTCGAAACTCGGGCTGCTGAGCCAGGGGCGCGAACTCCGGATGCGTCTGCACCCGTTCGTACTTGGCCAGCACTTCATGCAATGCATCCTCTGGAATCTGATCGGGGGAAGTCCATTCCGCCGGGATCGCCAGATAGTTCTGCCACGCCGCGTCAACTTTCAGCTGGAGCGACTGCACGGATGACTGCAGTTCCAATAGCGAGGGATCGGGGGTACCGACCGGACCGGCAGGAGCTGCCACCATGCGATCGGCCGGTTCTGCGGGGACGCTGGCAGTCTCGATCGCCTTGATCAGAGTCTGAGTCGAAGTGGGAATGGCCCCCGGTCCACCTTGCCCGGTCTGATAGTAGCGCTGTGTTGCCGCGACATCCGGCTGGATGCTTGCACCGCTCAGCGACACACCGGCAAACAGCCCTTTGGATCGCGAGTACGTATAGACTTCGGCTTGAAGGGAGGTATCGGTCGCAGCGCTGGTGTAGCGTCCCAGAGGACCGGCAGCCGCGGACGCATCGGCACCCAACGTCAGTTTCCCAGCGCGAATCCGATCGAGCGCCTTGGCGGTCTTGAAAACCAGCACCAGATCGATCGCCTGGACCCCTGCCTGCCAACCGACGCTGCCACCACCCATCCGAACAAACTCCGGAGCTCGCCAATTTCGCTGCTCATCCCGCGTCAGCAGCACCCCTCGTCCCCCAGCCACCCCAACCACGAAGGCGCCGCGGATGAAATGCGGGATGATGGCTACCCCTTCCGCTTCGCGCAGGAGATTCTCCGGAATGCGAGTGGACGTGCCGCTGGCCAACTCCTGCACCACCAAAGCCGCCTCGACCACCACCCCCTGCTCGCTGGCCGTCGGACCCTGAAGAATGGGGGCCAGTGGCGTCTGTGCAACCACCGCTTGGACGCTGCCGATGAAAAGCCCCGATGTCGTCATCATCGAAACACACAACCATCTTGCGGCTGACCAGCCCGAACGATGCAACATGCTGGGAGTCCTTTCCCGAGAGTTTTTCTGCCTGATGATCGAGGGAGTTTAGCAAACGGATGGAGTTCCACCAACATCGATCCAATTGCTGGCAAAAGACTCAGCCTCCCACGACATTGCGATCGAACCAGTGGGGGTACCGGTCCGCAAGCCGCTGCAGGATCGCCGCAACCCGCTGCCGCTCGGGAGGCCGAAACCGATGGAACGGTTCGGCGAGAAAGTCATCGCAGATTCCCATCAGGCTGGCAGCGCACTTGGTTCCCTTGATGAAGCGGGAGGCGTACTTACCGATGGCATAGATTTCCTGGAGATCCTGAATCGCTCCCTGAACCGCAGGCAACTGGTCTTTCTGCCCGCTTTGAAAGAGCTGGTAGAGCGTTTGAAACAGCCGGGGAACTAGATTCGCCCCCCCCGCCACTCCTCCATCTCCCCCAAGCTCCATCGCCTGCAGCGTCATTGCTTCCGGCCCCATCAGCACCGACCAGTCGGGGCGCACCGCATCGCGTACCGCAATCGCCTTCTGAAAATAGTCGATATCACCGCTGGAATCCTTCAGCCCGACAATCTTGGGCGATTGAGCCAATCGCTCGAGACTCTCCGGTCCAAACCAGACTTTCGTCAGCGATGGCATGTTGTAGAGCATCAGCGGCAGAGGCAGTTCGGCTACCAGCCGCTCCACATAGTCGATCAGTTCGGTCTGCCCGCAGGGGAAATAGTAGGGCGTCGACAGGACCACCGCTGCAGCTCCTCGGTCCGCCGCATGGCGTGCCAAATGCAACGACTCCACGATCGAAGTGTCGGTGATGCCGACCAAGAAAGGAATCCTCGCGGCGATCCTTCGAGCGGACTGGTCGATCAGGTCGCGTCGAAGCCGGTAACTGAGACTGGGCGCCTCTCCGGTCGTCCCCAGCAGGAAAATACCATGCACTCCCCCCTCAATCAGATGCTCGATCAACCGATCCAGTCCGGCTTGATCGAGCGAATCACGATCCTTCAAGGGAGAGATCATCGGCGGGATCACACCGCAGAAACGACGTTCCATCATGCAGTCGCCTTCTTTCAGAAAATCGCCTGGGCCGGCAATCTTAGATGCCGGAGTCGTCTAGCTGGTCCAACAGCCGATCGAGAGCCGCCTCGTCTTCATCGTTCAGTTCATCGGACACACGCGAATCCGACAGCGGCAAGGGGGTGGGTGCAATCTGCGGCAGCTTCGTAGGCTCGATCACGCCAGGAGCCGACATTCTAACCTCCTTTAGAATGTTGCCGGCGGGCGGACGGATCGGCAGCGAAACGACGGCGGTATTCCAGGAGGTGCACAACGATCGCAACGCCTCCACCAGGGATTCGGGCGACCAATCAAGTAGCGAAAACAGATGGATCCGTCGCGGATTGATCATCGGCGTTTGCGCGTCGCGGACCAGGGGGACTGGTGGATGATCAGGCAGGCGACTTAGGAGCTCACCGGGGATGGTCAGGCGATCCAGATGCCGAGCTACTTCCTGGGGAGACAGCCAGGACACCAGCGCGCAGCTTCCTAGGATCCCCTGCAGGCAAAGTTGATCGGTCCCACCCGGCTCGATGCTCTCCAGCGCCTGCACCATCGACAGATCAATCCCCTTGGCCATCAACAGCGGCTCAATCAATCGCTCCTCGATCTTCGACTCCTGGCCGGAGGTGCGGGTGTGCTGCGAGATCAGAACGGGAAGACGGGTGGCCATGTTGCAATTCAAACCAGTCGTAAAGCGTAAAAAACATCTCGCGCACATTGCCTCCCCAACGCCTTTTCAACTCGGCATATCGGGGCGATGCGATCCAGCGATCGGCCAATTCGGGATCTTCCCGCAGCAACCAGCGGACCAACTGATCGGCGTGCTGCAGATTTTGGCGGGTATCCCACAGGATGGGAAGACCGCGAATCGGCTGATGCGAGGATGCAAGCAGCATGCAGTCGCGGACTGATGCGCGCCGCAAAACCCGCCATCGCTCCCAGCTTCGCAGCCGCTCCCAACCATCCACTACCACCAGCCACTGCCGATCCCAGTCCCAGCCAGCCGCAAGAAACCGCCGCCGCGATAAAGGGCCATCGATCGTCCACCATTGTAATCGAATCCCCTGGTCCATCGCATGCGGAAGCACCCAACCCACCTGCTGGATCGACCCAGCCTGGTCACCACTTGGCTCCTCCTTCGCTGGCGGTTGCAACAGCGCGTGCAGGAGAGAGCTTTTGCCGCTGCCATGAGGGCCGATCACCGAAACACGACGACGCTCCACCAACTGCCTCGCGAGAGACTCCAGTGTCTGTGGCGGGGTCAGCCAGTAAGGGATCACCCCCGGTGCGATGAACCGCGTCGAAAAAGGATTGGAGCGGGGCGCCTGATTGCCGTTCATGGCCACCGAAATCCTATGGCGGAAAGATGCCGCCGGACGAAGATCATTCCTCGCGTGTCAAAGCACCCAGATAGAACGGTTCTTGAGCGGCCCACTGCTGGCCATCGGTAAAGAAAGCTCGCACGCGAACGCACCACCGGATCTTGAGGATCGTTCCCTCGTAAGTCCAGGGAGAGGCAGGCAACTGCAGCGCCCGGCGCTGGGGTTGTCGCCAGTCCATCTGCTGCAGCGAAGGTGGTGTGATCCGCTGAAACCAATGCACCCCCAAATCCTCGCCACCCTTTCCCTCGGTGTACCAAACCACCGAAATCTCTAACGCGGAAAGCTCCGACAGCACAGGTCGTCCCAGCCAGACATCGAACTCGATCTGATCGAGCGGCTCGTAGCGCGGCTGCAGGCCGGCCAGACGAATCATGATGTCGCTGGAGCCGGAGGTCGGTAACCGGCTGGAAATACCACCACGGGGAACTTTCGGCAAAACGAGGGCCACCTGTTCGCTTCTCCTTGCACCACTAAACTCCAACGCACCGCGTTATGCTCGCTCTGGAACGAATGCATCACGTCGGTCGGCATTTGGAATTGGAAGTCGAGTTCAAGCGGACTTCCGTAGTCGATTCGACACCTTCCATGCTCCCCGATGGGCATCTGAAAAATCACCTGCCGCTCCAGACGCACATCGGTTCCTTGATGATAAGTCGCCTCCTCCTCACAGACCAGAGCGATCTCCAGTTTTCTGAGAGCTAGCCTTCCAAACTGAGCGACGGCTAGGCGATAACGGTGGCCGGGTATCAGAGGCAATTGATCGATCTCCAGGGTGGTTCGACCGATTCCGGAAGCGCGGCGGAAAAGCCGGAAGAACCAACGGCTGGTGAAGAAGGCGACCACCAGAAACAAAGGCAGTACGGCCACCAACCCCCACTCCGGCTTGGAGCGGAAGCTGCTGAGGGCCACCGCCGTCAGCACGGCCGTCAGCAGATTCCAGGAAAGACTGAATAGACTGCTCAGTAGCAATGGCCCCAGTTCGCCTGGGTTGCCTGGCAAGCGATACTTCAGCCTCACACCCGGACTGTCGGTGTAGGGCTGGAGTGCCGGGATCCCGGGAGGATGCTCGGCAGGACGACCATTCCATCGGTCTCCCAGTTTTTTGGCGCGGTGCGTCAGCGTCTCCCGATGCTCGACGCTCATCGCCACCTTTAGCACGCGATAGAGAAACCCAGTGCCCCCGATAATGACCATCGAAAGGGAAGCCAGCACCATCACCCAGAATCCAAACCCGACCCGAAACGCGCTGGTCTCTGGGGAGAACAACTGCCAGGCGACTACCACTCCCAGGATCAGCGTGCCCACCAGGCACACCAAGCCATAGAAAGCCGCCTCGCCAACGGTCCCAACAAACCACCAGCCAGCCATCCGCTGATTCTGCTTTTTCCCCCAAAGCCGGATCCAGGACTTCATCCTTGGTGTTCCTCTACCTCCATGGAACCAGAAGCGGCCTTCCAGTCAGGCACCTCTGATCGACTCGCAATGGCACCGGTAACCAGATAAAACGAGATCATCCTCACCCCTCTCCGCATCGATCGATGATTCGATCCACGGCATCAGATTGTTCGTTGAACCGGTTCTTCTGCGCACTAGATCTTCAACGCACTAGCTCTCTGGCACATCCTCTTTGGCACATCGGCGATCGACCGATTGTCGTCGATGACGGCTCCCCACTGCCTTGCGACCGTTGGGAAGATATCCACAGCCGGCTGGAATGCTCTTCCAGGTTTTACCATCGCCGCGTCGCGACTCCCAGACCTTCTCTCGGATCCCTAGGATCGATCCGCCTGCGATAGGATGGTTGAAATTTCTGCAGTGATCGATTGCAATAGGCTTTGGTTCTCGAAGTCTCGGGAACCGCCGTAAAGTTTTTTCGAAGGGGCCTTTGGCATGCCGCCTGTCAAGTTGTTGTCGATGCTGGTGCTGACCGTTCTGGGGACGCTTCTGGCATCGTTCCAGGTGCAAGCCGAGGATGCAGCGCCCAAGAAAATCGTCCTGGTGGCGGGCCGGCCTTCCCATCCACCCCGAATGCACGAGTTCAACGCCGGGGTCCAACTGCTCGCCAAATGCCTCGAAAACGTCCCCTCCGTCCAGCCTGTCGTGGTTCTCAATGGCTGGCCCAAGGACGAATCGGTCTTCGAAAACGCCTCAGCGATCGTTTTCTACATGGACGGGGGAGCCGGCCATGAGGTGGTGCAGGAGGGGGATCGCCGGATGAAGATGGTCGACGCATGGGTCGATGCAGGAGTCGGCATCGGCTGCATGCACTACGGGGTTGAAGTCGTTTCCGAACAGGCGGGCAAGCCCTTCAAAAAATGGATCGGCGGTCATTACGAACATATGTTCTCCTGCAACCCGATCTGGGAGCCTCGTTTTGAGGCATTCCCCGATCACCCGATCTCCCGAGGTGTCCAGCCCTTCTCGGTTCAGGACGAATGGTATTTCAACATGCGGTTCCTGGGCGGCATCCCTGGGGGCAAGTCCGAGACGATCGAAGGGACCGTCTTCACGCCAATCCTGGTCGCCGGCCCTTCCGACGACGTCCGCGATGGACCTTACGTCTACCCCAAAGGTCCTTATCCCCACATCGAAACCAGCAAGGGGAGGGCCGAGGCGATGATGTGGGCTGTCGAGCGACCGGATGGTGGCCGCGGATTCGGCTTCACAGGAGGCCACTTCCACGACAATTGGGGCAACGATCCTTTCCGCAAGGTGGTGCTCAACGCCTTGCTGTGGATCGCCAAGGCTGAAGTCCCTAGCGACGGAGTCGACTCCAAGATTACCACCGATCAACTCAACGCCAACCTCGACCCCAAGGGGCGCTAATCGGTCCCGACAGGCCGTAGCCATCGGACCGATCGATCCCACCCCAGACAAGGCGTCACCCGATCACAAGTCGAATGACGCTAGGGAGCCGTCGATCGGTTGCAGTCCCTCGCGAAATGCTCTCGCCTGAGCCACGTAATGCGCTGCACTGTGTCGCAGCCTCTGCCGCTCCTCAGCAGTCAAAGTGCGATGCACCCGAGCCGGCGTCCCAAGGATCAATACCCCATCGGGATACGATTTACCTTCCGGCACCAGGGAGCCCGCCCCCACCAGCGACTCGGCACCAATCGTAGCTCCATTGAGCACCGTGGCATGCATTCCAATCAGCGAACCTTCCCCGATGGTACACCCATGCAGCATCGCCAAGTGACCGATCGTGCAATCGTCGCCAAGGGTCAGCGGGAACCCTTGATCGGTATGGAGCACCGCGTTCTCCTGGATGTTGCAGCGCGCCCCCAATCGAATCGGCTCAATATCCCCACGCAATACCGCGCCAAACCAAATGCTGCACTCTGATCCTGCCTCAACTCCTCCAATTACCTGGGCGCTGGGCGCCACCCAGCAATCGGCCGCCAAGTGCGGCTGGCGATCCTTCCAGCGATAAAGAGTCATTAAGAAGCTCCTGCACCTTGTGAACTTGGGAAGGACAGCCACCAATCGGCCTTCAGCAATCGAATGGTTCCAGGAAGTCATTCTAGAACGATCTCCATGTTCCATTGGCGATCCGTTCCAATCGTCCGCAGCCGAAAATCCTCCCCAGCGGGCCATCCACAGCGTTGCCTGGACGGGGGCAGGCGGTCCCCAGGCAACCGACGGCAGGATCGGGCCTGGCGAATCTACTTGCGAGACATCAGCAGTTTTTCGGCGAGATCGGTCACCAGCCACTCCTGCACGATCAGGCCATCCTCGATTTCCGACGTGACCTGATCGCTCCAACGCAACACCTTCTGGGTTGGGGGAAATCCTTTGAATGGTCCCGTCTGCCTCCCCTGCCACGATCTCAGCCAATTGATGCGACTTGGCGACTGAACCAAGATCTCGATCTTCACCTCGATCTCGGAGAACGCCCGATGATAGGCCCCCATCATCCGCCGGACGACTTGGTGACCACCAATAAAATCCTTCCCAGCAACATGAGCCATGTAGCTTGGCGAGAAAAACTCGGAGATGGCATCCAAATCTCCCTCCACGATCAACTGCGCGTTGGCTGCTTCGATGATCTGACTCTTCGTGCGTCTCATCAATCCATCTCCCTGCGCTAGATCACCTGTTCCCCATCTAATCCTACCCCGCAAATCCCCATTCTTTTGCGCTGTGGGTTCACTCTCCGTGGTTCTGTGCCTCCGTGAGAGGCAATTAGTCACGATCCGTTCCTATCGCTCCATGGTGACCTACCGACCCAGAGAATTGTCGGATGGAGCTCTTCATCGGAGTGGGGCCCGCGCAGCGCGATCCGAACCATTGGGAGGTCCCGCGATTCAGTCAGCGGCAGATGTCACACGATCGGCTCAAAGGAAACCTGATGAAAAAGATTCTCGCTTCACCCGGTCCATCGGCAAGAAGGGAGCGGACGACTTGGTTGGGTTAAGAGGGCTGCGGGGGAGGAGGAAGTCGCGAAGGGGCTGGACGATCCAAGAGGCGAAAGGAAGAGGCGCATGAAAAACGCCGCAGGCAGATTGCCTGCGGCGTGGATCGGTTTTCCTCTTGTCTGGATCGCGAGTCGGCTAGACGCCTCGATCCATGCACGCAGGCTATTGCCCGCCGCCGATGTTATTGCGCAGCTTCTCTTCGATCCCTCGAAGATTCCACGACCCTGGACGCTGGCTGGGGGGAAACTCTTCCATCGTCTTGAGGAACTGAGCTGCCATTCCCTGGATCGGGATCACGATGAAGGCTCGGTCGATATACCAATCCTCATAGGTGTTCGAACCCAGCTTGGCCTTCTCGAACGGATCGCGGCGCAGGTTGTAGAGATCGGGGGCTCGCAGTTCAACGAAAGGTTCCTTCCAGATCTGCAGTCGTTCGGCGCGGTTTTCCATGAAGACCACCTTCCAGTCCTGGTACCTTGCGGCCATGACCTGACCCTCGTCGGCCACATACCAGAATTCCTTCCGCGGGCAGTCTTCGGTCTTTCCGCTGAAGTACTCAAGCATGTTGTGGCCGTCGATGAAGTTGCGGTACTTGCGACCGTTCAGTTCGACGCCAACCTTCAGCTTTTCCTTCATGTCAGGAACACCGGCGACGGCGGCCAGGGTCGGCAGCCAGTCTTCATGGGAGACGATGCCGTTGAGCGTCGTGTTGGCGGGGAAACGACCGGGCCATCGAACGAAGCATGGCACGCGGAAGGCTCCCTCCCAGTTGGAGTTTTTCTCGCCATGAAAGGGAGTGGTGCCCGCATCCGGCCAGGTGTTGTAATGGGGACCATTGTCGGTCGAGTAGATGACCAGGGTATCATCGGCCAGCTTCAGTTCATCCAGCAGCCCCAATAGCTCACCCACGTGCCGGTCATGCTCGACCATCCCATCGCTGTACTCATCCTGCCCGGAGATCCCGCGATTTTCTTCCTTGACGTGGGTGCGGAAGTGCATCCGCGTTGCATTCCACCAGCAGAAGAAGGGCTTTCCTTCCGCTTGATTTCGCTTGATGAAGTCCTTGGCCATCGCCAGGGTCTCATCGTCGACAGTTTCCATCCTCTTCTTGGTCAATGGCCCGGTGTCCTTGATCGTCTGGCCACCCTTGCCATCGGCTTTGCAATGGAGCACACCGCGCGGCCCGAAGCGCTTGCGGAATTCCGGGTTCTTGGGGTAGTCGAGATTCTCTGGTTCTTCTTCGGCGTTTAGGTGATAGAGATTCCCGAAGAACTCGTCGAACCCATGCATGGTCGGAAGATGCTCGTCGCGGTCCCCCTGGTGGTTCTTTCCGAACTGTCCAGTGGTGTAGCCTTGCGACTTGAGGACCGTGGCGATCGTCACGTCGGCCTTCTGCCACCCCTGCTCGGCACCAGGCATCCCCACCTTGGTCATCCCGGTGCGGACTGGGACGTTGCCACCCAGGAACGCCGCGCGACCTGCAGTGCAGCTCTGCTGGCCGTAGTAATCGGTAAAGCCGAGTCCTTCGCGGGCGATGCGGTCGATGTTAGGAGTGCGATACCCCATCATGCCGCGGTTGTTGTGGCTGATGTTCCATGTGCCGATATCGTCACCCCAGATGACGACGATATTGGGTTTTTTCTGCTGAGCCATCGCGGAGGCTGGCAGCAACGCCAACATGGCGCAGGCCAACAGCCCCAGGTAACCCATCGCGACGGCCTTTAGCCGCTGCCCTGATACGATTCGCATTCCTTCTTCCTTTCAAAAAACGAACCTCGCCAATTCGGTACGATCACCATCCAGTTGGCTGGCCGAACAGCGCACCGATCCGCCACCTTGGCGCTACCTGGATCGGCCGGGAAGGGGCTTCACCCACGCATTCGCCCGTCGGTGCGATCGGCTCATCCCGCAACCGATAATCCGGGAAATCGTACCACAGCACCGGCCCGACCAACGTGAGCTAGATCCAGGGATACTCCGTCCTTCTCCAGATCCTTTTCCTGCCGTCGATGAGACCGAAGCTCGTTAGTATCTTCCCGCCGCCCTCACCGCAGGTATTGGCCGCTCGGGCCCCCCGGCCTGCCCTTTGGGGCAAGGCCGTAGCCCTCCAGCTTCTTGGCGGCCTAGGGTTCGCTGGTCATCGCGGGAGCCATTGGCTCCAGAAGACTGGCCAAACGGACTAGGTCGGCCAACGTTTCGACTTCCATTTTCTCCATCACCTGGGCGCGGTGTGCTTTGACGGTCCGTTCGGCGATTCCCAGAGCGACGGCGATCTGTTTGTTTAGTTTCCCCTGGACCACCAACGAAAAAATCGCCCGCTCCCGATCGGTCAGCGAATCAAACCGACTCCGAATCTGGTCGATTCGCTGCTGGCTGGAATCGTTCATCCTCTGGGTATGCAGCGCCTGGCCGATGGCTTCTAAAAGGACCTGGCGTTCGACCGGTTTGGTGAGGAAATCGATCGCCCCGGCCTTGATCGCACGGACGCTCATCGGGATATCCCCATGACCGGTCAGAAAGATGATCGGCAACCGGCATCCCTGTCGCGTCAAAGCGGCCTGCAGTTCCAGGCCGCTGGGCCCTGGCATCCGGACGTCCAGCACCAGGCAGCCGGGTGCGGCTGGGGGTGGATGCATCAGGAACTCGCCGGCGCTGGAGTAGCTGGCCACTTCAAAACCGGCGGCCTTGAGCAGGCGCCCCATGGCGACGCGCAGCGAGTCATCATCATCAACCAGGTGGATCACAGGCGGCATTTCATTCATCGCATCACCTCCTCGGGCATGTCAGTCCCAGAGGATACCGAATGAGGCGCCAATGGCAAACTGAAATGGAAAACAGCCCCTCCTTCCGGGGCGATATCCATCCAGATCCGGCCGCCATGCTCTTCGATCAACGACCTGGAAATCGCCAACCCCATTCCCATCCCTTCCCGTTTGGTCGAAAAAAACCGGTCGAACAATTTGTTTCGCACCGATTCCGGAACACCGGGCCCGTTGTCCTGAATGGAGACGACCACCTGATTGTCCTGCAGGGAACTGGAGATGCGAAGTCGTTTCGGTCCCTCCTGCTCGGCCATCGCTTCCAACGCATTGACCATCAGATTGAGCATCACCTGCTGGAGGTGGATGCGATCGGCCAGCACCACTGAATCGACCGCCATGGGATCGGGCGTGGGTGAATCGATTGCCATCTCCACCCCCCGTCGCTCGGCCTCCCCACGAAGGATTGCAACGACGTCGGAGATCACCAGTTGCATGCCGATCGGCTGCCGTTCCACCTCTCCTTGCCGCAACAGCGCGCGCAGCCTGCGGATTACCTCGCTGGCGCGCAAGTCATCCTTTCGGATATCGGACAGGATGCGCCGGACTTCGTCGAGCGACGGGGACGGATCCTCCAGCAACAGTTCGGCTGCCTCCGCATTGCTGAGGATCGCACCTAGCGGTTGGTTGATTTCGTGAGCGATCGAGGCGGTCAGTTCGCTGAGCACGGCAAGCCGGGATGCATGGACCAGTTCGCGCCGGGCTTCCTCTGCCCTTTGCTTCTCGGTGTTATCGATCACTGCCACCAGCGCCATCAGTCCGCCACCCGATTCGATGGGAGTCAGAATGATCTCCATCGGGAATTCGGTTCCTTGCTTCGTCAGACCCGTCAGCGACGATTCGAATCCCAATCGTCGCAGGGCGGGAGCGGAGAAGAAGTTCTCTAGTTTCTTTTGCTGCGATGCATGGAACCGCGTTGGTATCAGCAGGGTCATCGGCTGTCCGATCAATTGTTCTTCCCGGTATCCGAACAGCTTTCCCGTCTGGTGATTGGCCAACTCGATTCTGCCTCGAGCATCGACCATCAGCATCGCGCTGGGGGTCGATTCGACCACCAGCCGAAATCGTTCTTCGGTCCGCCGCCGCTGATCCATTTCCTGCAGCAACAGGCCATAGGCTTGCCGCCGCTCCTGCACCCCCACCGCCATAAACAACAGCGGCAGAGAGAGCGCCAGCAGGAACAGTTGCAATTGGAGCACATGGTTATCGGGCAACCCTTGGACAAAAGGGCCCATTCCCTGAATCGCGCTACCAGTCGACAAGTAGGCGATCGCCAGGAGCGCCCAACTGACCCCAGCCACCTCGAACCGCAAAGCAGCCCAGACCAAAAGGGGAATCGGCGCATAAACAAAGGCAGCAAATTGATTGGGGACAGATGGAGTGGTGAAGACCCAGCCTGCAGTCGCCAACAAACAGAGCGCCAGCGCCGTTCCTTCGATCACTCGAATCCACGGCGCGTCACGCCACTGCCTCCAGCCCCCCATCAGCAGCGAAGTGAACGCGGGGGTAGCGATCAGCATGCCAAGTGCAACACAGAGGATCGATCGGATCGCGATCGGCAAGACATCAGGCTTCCCCTGAGTCAGACGCACCAGATCACCGGGCAGCGAGGTGGCCAGGGGAACCATCACCCCCGCCGCTACGACAAAGACCAGCATCCAGGGGACGGTTGCAAACGGGATCGCACTGCACCATCGGCGCACCACCCACACCGTCGCTGCGACCGTCGCGAAATGGAAGGGGGCAATCAGGAGCGCCTGGGAGCCTGGAATTTGCGGATCGCCGTGGTAGGCGGCGACCGCTCCCAAGCAGAGTCCCAAAAAGACATTCCACCAATGATGCAGTGGCCAGATCAGCAGAGCGCTAAAGGTGAGCGCTCCAGGCACCCATACCGTTGTCCTCTGGTAGGGTGGAAACCGCAGAAGAAAGGTCAGCCGCTGGAAAAGAAAAAAGGCAATCGCGAAAAGCAGAATCCTTCCGAGGTGGCCCCAGAATTTCCCAAAAAGCTCGGGGCGATTGTCGTACAAATTCTTCCCCAGGGGATCACTGGATGCCATCCCGAAAACTCTGCATAGGAATCGTCATGTCGCACCCAGTACCGGATGCAACAAGGACGAAGGACTTCGCCACCTTCCTGGGTCATGTCCCAACATCTTAACCACCATCCTCAGGCTCTCCAAACCGATACCGAAAAATCGCCATCTCACCCCACTTGGCTCGGTCCTTTCCCGGTTGCAGCTTTCGCGAACGACCTTTAGCCTGAGAGTTCTGGTGGCATGCTTTGGGTGCGTGCCATGGGGGAGTCGGTCTGGTCCCACAGTGCAGTGCGGGGGTGCAACTTGATCGATCGGCGCCGGTTAGATGGCAACCTTCCGCGATGGTCTGGTATCAGCACCGCATCCACAGGTCATGAGACCGATTCTTCGGCTTTGCCAGCGCCGCTAGAACAGGCAATCGGTCAAATCCTGCAGCAGCTCTCCGATCAACAGAACGAACAAGGGTTCTGGACAGGGGAACTGGCGGCATCCGCCCTTTCAACCGCAACCGCCATCAGCGCTCTTTGCCTTTCTCTGCGCAGCGAGTACCACCAGCCGTCAGGACTGCCGCGACAGGCGATGGCCCAGTGGATTGAACGGGGCGCCGCATGGCTGCGGCAGACGCAACGCAGCGACGGCGGTTTTGGAGATACCGATCGATCGGTCAGCAACATCGCCACCACCCTGCTGGCTATCGCGGCATTTCGCCTGATCCAACAAACCCGATCGGGCGGCATCCTCCCGGGTGATCCCAACGAAGATCTAGCCAGGACCGATAGGGCCTTGGATTACGTCCAGCAGCAGGGTGGCTGGGATGCCCTGCGAGCACGCTACGGCAAAGACAAGACCTTCGTCGTTCCCATCCTCACCAACTGCGCCCTGGCAGGACTGGTCGATTGGAAAAAGGTGCCTAGCCTTCCGTTTGAAGCCGCAGCGTTGCCGCAATCGTTCTATCGCTTTGTTCGAATGCCCGTGGTCAGCTATGCCATCCCGGCTCTGGTGGCGATCGGCCAAGTGAAGTTCCATCACAGCCCCCCTGCCTTCTGGCCCCTCCGCTCCATACGTCGGCTTTGTCGCACTCCTACGCTGGCAGTGCTGCGGCGCATGCAGCCGGCCAGCGGTGGTTACCTGGAAGCGGTACCACTGACCAGTTTCGTGCTGATGAGCCTCGCCGAGATGGGGCAGCACCAGCACCCGGTGGCTGTCGATGCGATCCGTTTTCTTGGGGATTCGATACGCCCCGATGGCAGCTGGCCAATCGACACGAATCTGGCTACCTGGGTGACCTCCCTGGCGATTCGTGGCGCTGCCGGATGCCAACGCGTCATGGACGACGGATCCTATCGGCCGCTGATCGGACCCAAGTCGATCGACTGGTTGATCAGTTGCCAGCATCTCCAGAAACATCCCTTTACCGGCGCTCAACCGGGTGGCTGGGGATGGACCAACCTCAGTGGCGCTGTCCCCGATGCCGACGACACCCCCGCCGCACTACTCGCCCTGCACGCCTGGTGGCTTGCCGAAGGAGACTCCTCGACAGCTCCCCCACAAGCGATGCAGCAAGCGGTCGCTCGGGGACTGGGCTGGCTTCTGGGGCTGCAGAACCGCGATGGCGGTTGGCCCACCTTCTGCCGGGGTTGGGGAACTCTGCCATTTGACCGCAGTGGAAGCGACCTGACCGCTCATGCTCTCCGCGCCTTGCTGGCCTGGCAGCCACAACGCGGCCAGCCTCCCCTTGTGTCGCATGGGATGCCGAAACCACCAAGCTGCCAACGAGCCATCGAGCGCGGGGTGCAGTTCCTCATGCGGCAACAACAACCCGACGGTTCTTGGCTACCTCTGTGGTTTGGCAATCAGTCCGACCCTCGCGAAGAAAACCGAGTCTATGGCACCGGCAAGGTATTGCTTGCACTCCAAGCCCTCCAAAAGGCACCCCAGGATTGGCATCGACAGTCCAAACTCCCCGATCGGCTCACGGAAGCGATCGATCGGGGCTGCGGCTTTCTGTTATCTGCACAAAACGCTGACGGTGGATGGGGGAGTGCGGAAGGTACCGCCTATGGCGGATGGCTCAGCAGTCGCCATACAATGCCGCTCGGAGGCACCGAGTGCGAAAAATCAACCACGCGGAGTTCCATCGAGGAAACAGCAGTTGCCCTGGAAGCCTTGGTCGATCTAGGTAGCCAGGGCCTCGCTCAAGAGGCTATACTGAAAGCGGGCGAGTTTCTGTGCCTTGCGGTCTCCCAGGGGTGGCTGGAGCAAAGCAGTCCCATCGGCTTCTATTTCGCGAAGTTGTGGTACTACGAAAAGCTCTATCCGCACGTTTTTTCGCTACCTGCGCTACGGGCCCTGGCGACTCACCCTTCCTCCAACAGACAGGACACCTTCCCGCTCGCCTAAGATTCGATGTGGCCCGGGAAGACTTGCCGAAGGAATTGCCGTCGGATCACTTTCGAATCCAGTTGTTGCAGCGATAGGACGCTTGAGCGAACCCATGCATAACGACGACGGCGACATCGCCATTGCATCCAATCCAGCGAACAGCACCTCGCTGCCCGATACCGCCCCCTCCAGCAATCGGGATGGGGCTTCCGAGGGTTCTAAAAGATCGGCACGTCGTAAGACCAGCCATCTCAAGTTGGTGCCTGAGACGCGGGAATTGCGCGAACAGATCAAAACTCGCTGCGACGAAGTGGCGGCACGGATGGACCGTTCCCACGCCCTGACCAAAGATCAAATGGAGCAGGTGGCGCGGAGATTGTTGGAGGAAATGGGGCTGGGGGAAGGGTATGTCGGTTGGACGATGGTGCTGCTGAGCAGTTCGTTCTTCCGCGACCAGGTCGCTGCGACCGATCCTTCCAGACGCCTTTTTCTGCTCCCTCACTGCTTGAAGCATGCAGAAGGGTGCCCTGCCGATTACGACGAATTCGGGATGAACTGCAAGAAGTGCGGAGCCTGCTCGATCGCCGACTTCCGCTCCATCGCCGAACAAATGGGCTACAAGGTCCTGGTCGCCGAAGGCTCCCCGGTGGTGCTTAAGATCATCGTCAGCGGCTACGTCGATGCCATCGTCGGGGTTGCCTGCCTAAACGTTCTCGAAAAAGCAATCGACAAGATTCTTTTGGCTGGCATCCCCTGCATGGCTGTGCCGCTCCTCTCCAGCGACTGCCGCAACACCAGTGTCGATGAGGACTGGGTGCTGGACATGGTGCAGGTGCAGCAGGCGAAACCCTCCATCCAGACCCGTTCGTACGTCCACCTGATGCGGGCTGCCAGCGGGATGTTCGAATCCCCTCGTATCGATGAACTGGTGATGCGGCAACGCCCTGCCTCAGAGACGGAAGCCGACTCCGATCCAATTGCATTCACCGAGCAAGTGGCGATCGAGTTTCTGGCCAAGGGTGGCAAATACTCCAGGCCCTTCATCACCCTGGCCGCCTACGATGCGCTCACTGGCGGCAACGCCACCATGGCCGACGGAGCCCGCACGGTGGAAGCCTTTCCTGATGCGATCTATCGGGCCGCGTTGAGCATCGAGATTTTCCACAAAGCCAGCCTCGTCCACGACGATATCGAAGACGACGACGCATTCCGGTACGGCGAAGCAACCATGCACCGTCGACTGGGCGTTCCCACCGCTGTCAACGTCGGGGATTACCTTGTGGGTCTTGGCTACCGGATGGTCAGTCGCGAGCGGCAGGCACTGGGGGCCGATGTCTCAGCAGATATTCTTGAAATCCTATCGCATGCCCATATGAGACTCTCGGAAGGGCAGGGTGCCGAACTCTTCTGGCGGGATGGAACGCAAAAGCAGATTGCCCCGCTGGACGCACTGAAAATCTACGCCCTAAAGACCGCTCCTGCTTTTGAAGCCGCTCTATTGACTGGAATCCGCCTTTCAGGACAGTCAATCCCCACGGAACCGGTGCGGCAGTTCGCACGGAATCTGGGGGTTGCCTTCCAGATCCTCAACGACCTCGGGGATTGGCAAGGAGATCAGCACAACAAAATGCAGGCAGCAGCTGATCTTCTGGGCGGTCGTCCAACCATTCTGCTGGCTCTCGCCATGCAAGGGCTCCCTCCCGAAGACGTCGCCCTCTTGCAGCAGGTCGTCGCGAAGGATTGCTCGCTGCCGGATCGCGAGCGGATCGATACCGCAAGGCGACTGTTCCAACAGGCTCAGGTCTTCCAGCAAGCTCGGCTGCTGGTAGAAAAGCATCAGCAGCGAGCCCTTCAGGCGGCCCAGCAGATTCCCTCGGAGTTGCTGCAACGGCTGATGAACTATCTGGTCGACACGGTCTTGGAATCCCCCCACCCCGAACCTCCGCCTGTGGTACCATTGGTGGCTACGGTTCCCCTGGGATTGGTTTCCAAAAGCCCCTCGTAGTCGTCCGGAAAGAGCTCCGAGTGAACGTCGATCGCCATGAGGAACCTCTTCGGTCCCTCTTTTACGAAGATCCCGAAACACTCGCTCGCCTCGATCGCGTCGCATCCGCCGATCTGCCTCAACCATTCCGGCAACTTCTGGATCACCATGCCCACATGACGGTCACCGTCGAACGGTTCCATGGTGGCCCAGTCACGGTCCAGGTGCTCCAGCAGCGTTTCGAAGGAGAACGGTACCTCCGAGAAATCATCCTGAGGACGACATCGGTGCCCTCGAAAGTCGTTCTCTACGGGATTGTCGACCTGAACCTCTCGGTTCTGGATCCCCAGGTGCGCAGCGAGATTCTGGCGGGAAAGGCCCCTCTGGGTAGAATCCTGATCGAACATCAGGTCATGCGCAAGGTGACGCTGGAGCAACTCTATCGGGTCACCCCAGGTCCCCAACTGCTCCAGCTGATGGGAGGATGCCAGGACAGTCCCCTTTTTGGGCGTTCGGCCAAGATCGATCTGAATGGCCACCCCGCCCTGAAACTGCTGGAGATCGTCGGCCTCTAAGCCGCTCCAAGGAGCATGTGGCTCTCCGAGAGTGATGCATCGCCCCCTTCGATGGCGGACAGGGAATCACCCGCCAGTTAAGAATTCATCCTCTCCGATCAGTGGCTGTCGCTACCGACAGTTCTTGTGACGGCCCTTCGGGCCTGAAACAAACTGCGATGCAACTCTGTTGAAGCAACACACCGAGTGTTTACGCACCAAACCAGCCCCGGAGGGGCGGCATGACTCTTGCCGGGGCCGACAGGCCCCGGTCAGGAAGAAGTAAGAGATCTCACCCTCCCCTTGGGAGGGTCGCGAGGAACAAGCGGGGAGGGTGAAAAGCTACTGTGGCTGTCGCTACCGACAGTTCTTGTGACGGCCCTTCGAGCCTGAAACCTACTCCTTGGCTGTCTTGGATCGCCACCCACGAGCGTTCCAGAAGGCACCGGAAGAAAAGTACCTCGCATCCATTCGCTGGAGACCGCAGACTTTCTTTGGGGTCCAGAGTAGGCGCCTGACGATAAAAGAGTTGGAGAAATCGGCTTGGAGCCCCCCACGGCTCCCCGTCGCGGCCAGGGAGTGCTGCGAACGTCGATGGCTCCAGCAATAGGAGCCACTTCGATGCTGCGTTTCCACCGCTTCGCCTGGATGGCACTGGTTTCCGCTGTTTTCTCCCCCTCCCTTCAGGCTCAGACCTATCGCGGCCAGGGGGTTGGTATGGGCGGATTGGCGGGCGCGGTGATCGGTGGGGTCATCGGACACCAGAACGACGAGCTAGCCGAAGGGGCGCTCATCGGTGGTGCCGTCGGCGCGATCGCCGGTGGGGTCATCGGCCATCAGAAGGACCAGCAGGCAGCACGGCAGCGATACTACCGGCAACAAGCCTACGCCAACACCTATCGCAATGGGTATGTCGTTCCAGCCTCCGTAGGAGTCACCACAGCCGATGTGCTGCATCTGACTCGCAATCGCGTGCCGGACAACCTCATCATCCAGCATCTCTACAGCCAGGGTGTGCAACGTCGCATCCAGGTCCAGGAGATCATCCAGCTGCACCAACTGGGGGTGAGCGAGCCTGTGATTTCGGCGATGCAGCATGCGCCGCTTGCCTCCCAGGTCGTGCATCAGGTTCCAGCAGGCACTACAACCACGATCGTGACTTCTCCGTCTACATATCCTGGGGCTTCCTATCCAGCGACAACCTATCCAGGTGGTTCGGTGATGGTCCGCGAAACACTGATGACGCCGCCGCCACTTCCCGCCACCAATGCACTTCCCCCGCGGCGTGGTTTCTGATCGGAGTGCCCCTGGCTTTCGGATCCCGATGGATCACAGAGGTGCAGGCAGGTCGCGGCGGGAGAATAGGAGTAGGGCAATTCCCCAGCAGGCAACTCCCAAGCCGATCAGCGCTGCGGAGAATCCCAACGGCCCCAGCGAATAGATGCCGGAGTTCTCCACCCAACCATACCACCAGTCGCCAGCGCGCTGGGGTTCCTGTGCCGCAACCTGGACCATCCAGTCGGGCTGATAGGCTGCGAGGAAAGTGCCGTGCACCAGCGGCTTGAATGCCGGCGTCGACTTAGAAAGCAGAAACAGCAGAAACTGCGCGACGTAGACGGCTAAGACCAACCCAATCGTCCGCCATCGATATTGGTCCCAACTGCTCATCAGCACGCTTAACCCCCACACCGCCAAACCCAGGGAGAAAAGGTTCAGGCTAGGGGTGATGTAGAGCGACGGGGAGACAAACTGACTTAGCGGCACATGGACCGTCTTGGCTTCCGACCAGAAATTCGGGATCGAGATGGGCATGCCAGGAATCGGGAACCATCGCTGCGTACTGATGGGGACTTGGTTGGTTTCGATACCGATCGCCAATCCGCACCAGGCGATCAACACCAGACAAGCCAGCCCCAGAACGCTCACCAGGGCATGAGCGACCATCACCTGAGTGCGGCTAACCGGCTGGGCAAGAAGCATCTCCATCGTCCCTCGGCCCAACTCTCCACTGACCACATCCGAACCCCTCGCGATGCTCCAGACCAACACGCAAAGGAGCAGGATCGGTTCGTCGAAGGTCAGTCCAACCACCCCTTCGTAGGTGAGAAACTGCTCGAGCGGTACTGGAGAAAATTTTTCGAGGCTGCGGATCTGATCGAGCAAAGGTGCAAAGCCCGCCAACTCGAACTGGCTGATCGTCCAAATGCGCACCCAGGGGAACAACAGGAGCACCAGGGCGCAAGCCCCCCACAGCAGGAACGACTCAATCGTATATTTCTTGATCAGCTGTCGGAACATGCGTGGTAGATCTCATAGATGCTGCGTAATCCAACCGGCTCCAGTCGCAGTTCTTTCCAGCCGGTCTGCTGCAACCAGTTGAGGTGATCCTCAAGCGACCCGGACAAATCGATCGTCCAATGATCTTCTTGGCGATCGACCAATTTCGCTCCGTCGGGAAGATTGGCCGCCGCAGCGAGCCAACCGGCTGGCGGCCTGGCTCGCATGCGATGGACTGCCTTGAGTGTCGCCAGATCAACTTGGTGGACCACCTGTCCTGCGCGGAGGATTGCCGCCTGTTGGCAGACTTCTTCGATTTCGCTGAGCACATGGGAGCAAAGGATCAGCGTCCTGCCTTGCCGATGTTCTTCCTGAATCATCTTCAGAATTTCATGGCGCACCGTCGGATCCAGATTCGCCGTCGGCTCGTCCAGAATCACCAAAGGTGCTGAACAACTGATGACCGCCGCCAAGGCCAGCTTCTGTCGCATCCCTGTCGACATGAACGCAACGCGCCGCTTCAGATCCAGGCCCAGCCGATCGGCCAGCGATCGAGCGCGCGTCAAGCTACCCCCAGGGTGCATTCTCGCAAAGAATTCCAAGCATTCCGCACCACGAAAAGCCCGGAACAGTTTCGCTTCCGCAGGCAGATAGGCGACTTCGCGGCGCACTCGAACGCTCTCGCGCTGGCAATCCCAGCCAAAGATCTGTGCGCTCCCCGAGGTGGGTTTCAGATATCCCAGCAACGTCCGCATCAACGTCGTTTTGCCGGCACCGTTGGGACCAAGAAGTCCAAAAACTTCCCCCTGAGGCACTTGAAGACAGCACCCATCAAGTGCTCGCAAGGCCCCATACTGTTTGGTGAGTTGGTCGACAGAGACAACCACTTGGCCCATGCTTGCCTCAGACACCCGAACACCAAAAAAACGTCAGGGGAGTAGTCGTCTAGGAAGCGGGTTGGAGACTCCGTCCCTCGGAGGCCACCCGAATTCCGATCGATCCGTGCCAAGATAGGGTAGCAGAACGGCTAGCGGCCCGTTGAAGAATCCAATGGGAAGCGTGATCGCAAGGAAGCGATTACACAACAGAGGCGAAATCCGAAGTTTCGCCAGCCGCTCAGAGCTTTGCTACAAGCTTGACTAGGTTGAAAATGGACACAACAACCATTTTCAATAGACAAAAGGATACCGAGGACTCGAGGGATCCCGAATTCGTTGAGGGAGCCTGTGCAAGCCACTTTTTCCTGCACGCCACTATCTACAGCGGCTTACGGCACGGAAGCATCCGTGTTGGCGATCGGCTCCCGATCTGTCCACGACTGATCTCCAGAATGCCAGAAGGCGATGTCCCGGTCATCCGGCTTCCAGGTGAAGAACCCCAACTGCTCGTCGATCACGGTCGGGAAGTCAACAACTCCCACTTCGGCGCTGCGAAGTAGCACGCCCAGCTTTTCCAGCTCTTCGACGTAAAGTTCGAACCGGCGAGCATCTTCCTGGATGTCCTGCCGCAAATCTTCCAGCTCGGCAAGATGCATCGAGGATTGCCTCCCTTCGTGCCGCCGAATCATCCGGTGCAGGTGCAGCCGTCGCTCTGCCAATTCCCGGCACGCCAGTTGAATGTCGGCAACGATCAATCGAAGCAATGGAAGCATCGACCGGGCTTGGTCCAAGGTGAAAAGCGTTTTGTGGGAATCGAGTACCGGCACCATGAATGGCACCTCCTTCCACTCCAACCAGCTGGAATCACCGCTGCGAAAATCGCTGAACGTGGATGCATCGGCGTGCGGTTTAGGCAGTTCGATGGTCCGACCGACTCCGGAAGCAATCATTTTCCTCGATTTGCGACGATGGGCAACGCCAAAAACCCTGCCCCGTGCCTCACCTTTGCAAACCGGCCCCCTTTGGCGATGCAGGAAAGCCCTGGAAAATCGATTCCCAAAGAGACCGGCGCGTTCCGCCGGAATCAGGAATTTTCTTTTTTCCCACCACCGATTCTTCGATGCCAAGGCTGCGGGCAGCACGGCTGATTCGGCGTGATCACGCGACCCGGAAGCTACCGGCATCCACGTTTCCGTTCAGATGCTCCTGGGCTGCTCGATCCACCCATTCGGTACGAACGGTTTCCTGGTGGTCTTGATGGGCGGCAGAGAGCGACCATTCGGCCAGCCGAGCGATGGTTCGGGGATTGCCAGCCGCAATCTGATGAATCCGCTCGATCGCGGCCCCTTCAAACCAGTTCTCGTCGGCCCCACAACTCGCTGCAGCCCAGTCAAAGTAGTCGGCTGTCTGGATCAGACTCCAGGGTTTCAATCGCACCTGCAATTGGCATCGATCTGCCAGTTGCCATGTGTCTTCATGAAAGAAACTTGGACCACTGGCCAGCCATCCAATCCACCTTCCGGGTAGATGCACCCATCGCTGCAGCTCCTCACGCACCTCAAATCGCGCCCGATCGATGTCGTCCAGCAAGAAGACGACCGGCGTCCCGTGTGGCGGAGCGGCGGTGACAAGGTCTTCCAGAATTCTCCAGGGTCCTTCAAAATCTTGTGGATCGAGATTCGATAGTTGACTGGCCAAACCGCACTGAGCGACAAGGCGACTGGCCAACTGACCGACGCGCATCCCAGCCAGCGAACAGCATGCGACTGTCCAGGGCCGGCCACCCACAAAGCGACGGACAGCCCAGCCTACCCGTCGGAACAGGACGGACTTCCCCGCCCCGGAATCGCCAGTCAGCCACCCTAGGCCCGAACCTCGTTCGATCAGAAAGCTGATCCTCGCCAGCGATTCGTCCACCGAACCTCCGCAGTAGACAAAAGGTTCGGCGCCACCCCGAACGAAAGGGGTCCCGCCCGACCACCTCAGCTTTGATTTCATCAGGCTCATCGGATCCCAGCCTCCCCGGTGCACCACCAAGCGAAGCCCCTGGTGTTTGGCTTTTTCAGAGGAAAGAAAGACTGCGAGATGCGCACCTTCCTCTCCCTCTAGAACCGTTTCGGCACTTCCTAGATCGCAACCCCACTAAAACCCACCGGAGAGCGAACCCGCCAGCCAGCGATGCATGCTAGCATTGAGTGGGTTGATTCCACATGCGAAGACCGATCCATGGCAGACCGATTGAGCCTTGATGGCGATCGATGGCATGATGATCCTGGCCGTTTCAAATTCGCTGCAGTCTGGCGATTCGAATCTGGACCGGCAGATGGTCGCACGGCCATGACCTGGGAATGCAACGCTGCCACCGGAGGAGATCAGTTCGATGAATCGCAAACCGTCGGATGAACCATCGTCGGATCGTCGCGGCCAGCCCGCTGCCCAAGACACACCGCAAGCCGCCTCTTTGGCCCGCTGGCTGGCGCCTCGGCTGCGCCTCAAGCAGTGCGAAGAATTTTGTCGACGTATGGGAGTGGGGCTGCGATCGGGTGTCGACCTGATGCGATTGCTGGAGATGGAGCGAAAGTTGGGCGGGGGAAAAACTCAGGAAGGGATCCAGGGGGTCTACGATCAATTGCGATCGGGTGACACCTTGTCGGGAGCGATGGCTGCTCAGGGAACCCTCTTCCCCCCACTGCTGATTCAGATGGTCGCTGCCGGTGAGTCGGGTGGTAGCCTCGACCGCGTCTTTCTCTACATGGCAGATCACTACCGCGATACGCGACAGGCACGCAACAACTTCATCCAGCAGATGACCTGGCCCGCCATCCAGCTGCTTCTGGGACTCCTGGTGGTCACGGGGGTCATTCTTCTGCAGGGATTCCTAGGACCGGCCAACCCTCAAGAAGGAATGCAGTTCGATGCCTCGGGCCTGGGCCTCCGAGGTGTCTCGGGAGCCTTGACCTTCTGGGGCTACATCCTGGCCGTGGCTGCAGTGGTGGGACTGATCGTCTGGGGGATCTGGAAGAACTGGTTTGGATGCCAGGAAAAACTGATGCCCTGGGTGCGGAAGATCCCTGTCGTCGGTACCGTCTTCACCACCCTTGCGATGGCGCGCATGTCGATGACCATGTCCCTTCTGCTCAACGCAGGCGTCGATGCGCGTCGCGTTGCCAAGGAGTCGTTTGCCAGCACCGGAAATTCCTACTACCAACGCGGGTCGGCCAATGCCTACAAGGAAATCGCTCGAGGCCAATCCTTCGCTCAGGCAATGCGTGCCGCCGAAACGATTCCCAAGGAGTTCATCGATGCGCTGGAGGTAGGAGAGCTGAGCGGGACCGAGACCGATTCGCTGGAACGTCTAGCGTCGGACTACCAAGAGCGATCCAAGTCGGCGATGCAGGCACTGGCATCCACCGCTAGCTACGCATTGTGGGGCCTGATCGGGATGTTCCTCGCCTTCATGATCATTCGCATGGCGATGCAGTACATCAATCTGCTCAATGAAGCGGTCCGCATCTGACACCCTTCCTTAGGCCATCCATTCGCTCGCGGCACTTCGTTGGTCTCTCACAGAGGCGCGAAGGACACGGTGGTAGAAAACAGGGGATCGCGAGAACCAATTCCCAAGTTCTGATTCTCAGTGCCTCTGTACCTCCGTGGGATCCATTAGCTCGTGGCACGTCGTTGATCTCTCACAGAGGCGCGAAGGACACGGAGGAAGAAAAGTGGGGATCGCGAGAACCAATTCCAAAGTTCTGATTCTCAGTGCCTCTGTGCCTCCGTGAGATCCATTCATTCGGGGCACGCCGCTAGACTCTCACAGAGGCGCGAAGGACACGGTGGAAGAAAAGAGGGGATCGCCTTTGGCGGGTCACCGGAAGGCACGCGCGATACCGCTTGGGGTACACCCGACTTGTCCCATAGGATCCTGCTGTAGCAGTGGATGGCTCTTGACCGACAGCCATACAGAATTGTCTTTGGACCTTCTGCTTGACAATCCCTCCTCCCATTGCCGATCGCATCGAACGTGACGGTTGTAAGGTTCTCCCGCCTTGCAACCAGTCCTCGGATGCCAGCTTTTTCGTTCCCCACCTGCGATCCACGATTCAGACTGAAAACCGAAGGTAGCAGTCCAGGCAGGCATGACACTGCTGCCGAAAGTTCTCCTGCAAGTCTCAAGGTGCAACATGCAATATGTGGCGTCGGCGCTGGCCATCTTCCTGGCGATCGTGGTGTTGATCTTCGGGTTCCAGAACCTGGAATCGGTCAGTGTGGCGTTCCTGGCGTGGAGCACCAGTCTGCCAAAGATTTTCTTGATCCTCGGCAGCTATTTGTTCGGCATGATCTCCGGATGGGGGTTGCTGGGGCTGATGAAAGCCGCCGTCAACTGATCACCACATGGTGACCTGGCATCGCCCAATCGGCTCTGCCACAACACCCTGACTCGCACGCTCCCTCATCCTCGCGATAGAATCATCGTGTGGGGCATCCAGCGATGCCACAGACACGTGGGTCGGCAGAAAATGTGGGTGGAGCGATCGGATGGTCGAGTGCAAGAAGGCGCAGGAAGTTGCCGACAGGCAGTTCCTCAGAAGGCCATGTCAAGCCATCATGGCATTGGCATGCTTGCTCGCCACAGGCTGCGAACCTTCGCCGCCCAAAGCCCCAACGCCAACTGCACCTTCTCCAGAAAAATCGACGGGGACCACCCAGTCGCCAGCAGCGACCCCATCCAGCACGCCGCCGGGGGTCGACCGTCCACCCGAATCGGCCCCGAAGAGCCTGTCGCTGGAACAGCTACAGCAGCAAGCGCTGAACGAATTGGAGCAGGGGGAATTGGAGCCTGCGTGGAAGACGGTGCAGCAGGCTCTGCTTCGATCCCCCAGCGATGTTCAGACGCAGTTCATCGCGGCAAGGATTCTTCATGCTCGCGGCAAGATTCAGGAGGCGATTGCCTTGCTGGATCAGGTCCCCATCGACAGCCCGCAGGGGGGTCTGGCGGCGCTCGGTCAAGCGGCCGAATGGGAAGCCGCTTCGGGACGGCTTCGGCAAGCCGAAACGCGGCTCAGAAAGCTGCTGGAACTGGCACCCCAAGCCACGCCTGCGCACCGGTTGATGGTGCGCATCCTGAACGTGCAGGGAAGACGCTGGGAATCTCGAAGCCATCTCTACGCGATGATCGAGGCGGGGGACTTCACGCAGGATGAAGTCGCGATGTTGATCGATTTTGCCGAACCCTTCGGGGAGAAAGCTTTCAGTGAAGCGGCCAGAAAGGTAGCTCCCGACGACCCGCTGGTCCAACTGGGTGCCGTCCGAAGCATGCTCTACAAGAATCGCTTCGACGAAGCGCTCCCCGCGCTGCAGTCGATCGTCGCGCGCGAGAAAGACACGTTGGAACCCTGGGTCTGGCTGGGCCATGTGCTGGTCTCCCAGGAGAAGCTGGATCAACTCCCAAGCTGGTTGGCTGCCGCACCTCCAGGCTACCTCAAGCACCCTCAGTTCTGGACGATACGCGGCCGCTGGTGCGAACTGGAAAAGCAGCTTCCCGAGGCAGCCAAGTGCTACGCTCAAGCGCTTCAGCAGGATCCTCGCCACCTCGCCGCCACCGCTCGACTGGCCGAATGCCTGACGGAAATGGGAGAGGTGGAATTGGCCGAACCGGTGCGCAAACGTTCCTTTCAGCTGGCGCAGATGAGCAGCATTGCGCAGGATGTGATACGCGGTAGCGGCCCGCCCGATGGACTGCAGCGACTGGAGGCGGGGTATCAGGATCTGAACGATCCTTACATGGCATTTGCCTGGGCCTCCCTGAATGCCTTCCGTAGTGCATCGCCCCAGCAGGAGATCCAGAAGTTGCAGCCACGGCTCGCCCAGCTGGCGCAGACGCACCCCATGCCAAAGATCGATGCATTGCTAGCCCCGCTACCTGTCGATCGCTGGCCCGATCCACCGCAGGCCAGCGACAATCAATCTAGCTCTCAGATCGCTCGCGAATCGCTCGAAGGGTTCTCCGTGCGACTGGAAGATGTGGCCGCCGAGGTCGGGATCGACGCCAGCTATCTCAACGGCGCCGACCCGCAGGTGGGTGGAATGCTGATCTATCAAGGGAACGGTGGCGGTGTCGGTGTACTCGATTTCGATCTGGATGGTTACTGCGATCTCTACTTCTCCAATGCTGGCGGGCTGCCTGCCGCCGAGGAAGGGCAGGGCACCAAATCGCTCTACTGGAATCGATCCGGGGAGCGTTTTCAGGCGATCCAAGAGTTGGCGAGAATCGATGACCTCGGGTATGGCCAGGGGATTGCCGCTGGGGACTTCGATCAAGACGGACTGACCGACCTTCTCGTCCTCAACTTCGGCACCTCCAGGCTCTATCACAATCTAGGAGATGGAACCTTCCAGCCCTGGAGCCTCCCCGCGATGCCAGACCAGTACTCCTGGGCCAGCAGCGCTGCGATCGCCGACATCGATGGCGATACTTTTCCCGATCTTTTGATGGCTCGTTATATCGCTGGCGAAGAATGCCGAACCCGCATTTGCGGCACGCCGGGAACCGTCGCGAAAAACTGCCCACCCAACGAATTTCCTCCCTGTCCCAACGAACTGCTGCTCAGCGACGGCCAAGGGGGGTGGAAGATGGCCGATGCTGCATTGCTGAAGTCGATTGCCGAGGGAAGATCGCTGGGAATCACCGTCACCAATCTCGATTTCCAGCAGGGCAACGATGCCTTCTACTCGAACGATGTTTCGGCCAACTTCCTGCTGCTCAGCCAACCCCTGGTAGAGAAGGACCAGGAGGATGCGAATCCCCCGCAATTTGGCAAGCGATGGATGGTCACCGAACAGGCGGGCAGGCGGGGTGTTGCGTTCGACGCACAGGGGCGCGCGCAGGCTTGCATGGGGATCGCCTGCGGCGACGTCGATCGCAATGGTCTGCTGGACCTGATCGTCACCAACTTCCTCAATGACGTCAATACACTCTATCTGCAGACCCGACCAGGGTGGTTTGTCGATGGCACGCAGCGCAGCCGCCTTCACCTCGACAGTCTTGCCTTCCTTGGATTCGGCTGCCATCTGACCGACCTGGACTGCGATGGTTGGCAAGACTTCGTGGTGCTCAATGGCCATATCGACAACTACCAGGGAATCGGGGTTCCCTACAAGATGGTTCCACAGGTCTTTCAGAATCGCCAAGGGAAGTTCTACTGGGCCAAACAGCCGGAGATCGGCAGCTATTTCCAGGAGCCCAATCTCGGACGAGCCCTCCAACTGGTCGACTTCGATAACGACCTGGACATCGATTTGGTAGCGACCCACCTGGATCGGCCAGCAGCCCTGCTGCGCAACAGCTCGACAACCACTGGCCACTTCGTGCAGCTGCAATTGATCGGAACACAAAGCGAACGCGATGCGGTCGGCGCCTGGGTGGAAGTGGAATGCGGCGAAGAACGGTGGGTTGCGGCGATCACTGCCGGAGATGGCTACATGGGGACCGGCCAGAAGCTGATTCACCTGGGGATCGGATCGCACACCACCATCGATCGCCTAGCAGTCCACTGGCCCAACGGCCAAATAGAAGAAGCCAAGGGAATTCAGCCCGACCGGCGGTATCGCTGGATCGAAGGGAAGCCGCCCGAGTCGATCACTGTTCCATAACCTGACTGCCCGTAGTTCGATTCGCGAGACATCGGGATGGCGCTCCCTCGCTTCTACGCTCCCCACTGGCAACATGCTTCAGGTCAGGTTCTCCTGGAGGGGGAAGAAGCCACTCATGCGATCCGAGTCCTGCGTCTGAGCGCCGGCGACCGGCTTGTGGTCTTCGATGGAGAGGGCTGGGAAGGTGAAGGCACCGTGCAGGAGATCGACCGCCGAACTCTTCAGGTGCTCGTACCATCCCCTCGCTTTGATCCCAAGGATCTGCCCGCCCAAGTGCATCTGCTGGTGGCCCTCCCCAAGGGAGACCGGCAGAAGGAGGTGGTCGAACGCGTCATGGAGGGGGGGGTTCAGCGACTGACCCCTCTGACCGCTCAGCGCAGTGTGGCACAGCCCGGTGACCAGACGGCAGGGCGACTCCATCGGGCGGCCATCGAATCGGCCAAACAGTGTGGTCGCAACCGCCTCGTGGAAATCGGACAGCCGATCGATTGGAACCATTGGCTGAAACAGTCGACGCTCCCCACCCACCGGCGACTGGTGCTCCATCCGACGCTTCCCGAACAACCCGAATCCGCCGCGATCGACTCGAGAGACCTCATGCAAGAGATCGCGGCCAGTCGAAATGATCCAAATGCAACATGGGAGGTGGCGATCGGTCCAGAAGGTGGATGGACCACTCACGAAATCGACCAAGCGTGTCTGGCTGGTTGTTGCATCGTCCAACTGGGCCCCCGCATCCTTCGTGTGGAAGCCGCCGTAGCGCTCGCCTGCCATCTGTTCTGCCTGACTTGGGAAAAGCCACAATCTTGCACGGCAAGAGGGAAGCAGTAACAGCCAGCCACAGCAGCAACCGAAGCCAATACCTCTCTCGAAGCTCCCTAGCCTGAATCCGCCGCCACGGCCCCTCATCGTTTCCGCCGAAAAAACAGAAAGGCATCCGATGACAATAAACCGACGTTGGTTTGGACAGCAGGCAGCAGCCTGCATGGCAGCTTGCGGAATCCCACGCGGACTGAGCGCCATGGAACTGCCTCCCATCGGCGACCGGCACCAGACACACATCAAGCTGTCGCTAGCAGCCTATAGCTTTCGCGATGCGCTCCAGGGAAAAGGCCAAAACCCTCCGACGATGGATCTGCATCAGTTCATCGATCGCTGTGCTCGACTAGAACTAGACGGCGTCGAATTGACTGGCTACTACATGCCGGAACCGATCGAGCCATCGTATCTGCATCAATTACGCATGCACTGCTATCGAAGTGGTTTGGAGGTATCTGGCACGGCGATCCGCACCGATTTTTCTGCACCTCCGGAAAGTGATGCGGCAACGCAGCAGTTGGATCACGTGCGGCAGTGGATCGAACGAGCTGCTGCACTGCATGCCCCCTTCATCCGCATCTTTGCTGGACATCATCCCAAGGGAGTCGACCTGAAGGCCTCTCACCAAAACATGGTGGCCGGCATGCGAGAAGCTTCCAAGATCGCTCAGCAGCAGGGTATCTATCTGGCATTGGAGAATCACGGAGGCCCCACCGAGACGGCTCAGGGACTAATGGAACTGGTGCATGGCGTCGATCACCCCCATTTGGTAGTCAACCTCGATACAGGCAACTTCCGCGGGGATCTCGATCCCTACGAACAGATGGAGGCGGTCGCTCCCTGGGCAGTCAATGTCCAGCTGAAAACGGTCATCTCCCATCCCGATGGCAGCAGAAAGGAGATCGACCTGGAACGTTTGGCGGGGATTCTGCAGCGAACGCGCTATCGAGGCTACGTGGCGTTGGAATACGAAGAACCAGGAGATGTTTGGGAAGCTTGCCAGCAGTGGATCCCTCGCATACGCTCCGCCCTGCAGACCCAACCTTCCCTAGCCCCTTAAGCTTTTCCGTGGTGATCGGTCGCCTTGTCGGTCGACTCGCTGGATTGCGATCGCACCATGACGCCGGAGGTGATCGCATGACCAACGAAGGAATGCCCCCGCCCCAACGCCAGACCAGCGCTGGCGCTAGACCATGTGAGCCGCGTTTCCCTGCGGGAAGCAGCCTGCTGCTCTGTCGCCTTTTGGCCGACAGACTAAGATGAAGAGATTCAGCTTTCGACATCGCTTTCCCTCGTCTGATAAAGGCTACATCGCAACGTGGAACATTCGTATTGGCATGCCGTATGGATCGGGATCGTTGAAGGCCTGACGGAATTCCTCCCGGTCAGTTCCACCGCTCACATCCGCATCACCCAGGAGCTACTGGGTCAGGATTCCGAAGATCCCTATGGCAAAATGTTTGCCATCGTGATTCAGCTGGGGGCCATCCTTGCTGTACTGGTCTATTTTCGAAAGCGACTGGCCGACTTCGTGAGGAGTTTTGTTCAGCCCAGTCAGGGATCCTCCAGCCGATGGAAACATCCGCTGGCCCTGGTGCTGCTCAGTTTTGTTGTCACGGCGATCCCATGCTTTGTGATCGACAAGAAGATCGGTGAGCAGTTGGAGAATCTTCCTTCGATGGCCTGGGCTTTGATCGTCGGAGGGATTGCGATGGCGGTCGTCGACGCCTACGCCAGCAAGCGAGCGACCGTCCATCGACTGGAGGAGGTCAACACCAAGGCCGCAGTCGGGATCGGTCTGTTCCAGATACTTGCCGCCGCATTTCCCGGCACCAGTCGCTCCATGGTCACCATCGCAGGGGGGCAGCTGTTTGGACTCGATCGATCAACGGCGCTCGAATTCAGCTTTTTTCTCTCCATCCCAGTCATGATGGCTGCCTCTGGATTCAAGCTGCTGCAATTCGTGCTGGATGACCACAACGCCCAGCGCATGGATGGCCAGGGGATCGGGGTGCTGGCCGTTGGGTTTGTCGTCAGCTTCCTGGTCGCCTGGGGGGTGATCGCCTGGTTTATGCAATGGGTGCGCCGCCAGGGATTCCTCCCCTTTGCCATCTACCGGATCGCAGTCGGAATCGTCCTCCTGGTTTGGCTGGCCAACCGGGTGTCCCACTGATCTGAGGACGCCCCTGGGATCCAAATGCTGGCCAATCCCGTCGCGATGACAGTGCCTTCGGACATGGCGGCAACCATCCCCTTTGGCCATCTGGGGTGGAGGGACAGATTCCTTTCTGAGCGAAAAAAGGAATCCATTCCGCTTTCCAAGAGTCGCGGACTACCATACGAATAGACGGGCAGCTCTTGTAGCTTGGCCCGCCGCGACCATGTTCCCAGATAAGGTGACGCCGGATGTCGAATGCCCCGCCCAGTTTCTCCGACTTTGCCGATCAATTCCAACCAACGCTCAAAAAAATGGGTTGGATCCTGCCCGTCGCAGCCATCTTGATTCTCTTGGGATCACTTGGCACGTGCATCTATTCCGTCAGCACCGAAAGCATCGGGGTGCTGCAGCGATTCGGGAAGTTCATTGGAGTTGCCGAACCCGGACTGCGCTTCAAACTGCCTTGGGGGATCGATCAGGTGACGATGATCCCGGTCAAGCGGCAGCTGAAACTGGAGTTCGGATTTGGAACCGGTGGCTCCACCAACCCCCTCCAATCTTCCGACGAACAGAAGGAAGAGAGCGACATGGTCACCGGAGACCTGAACGCCGCGCGTGTCGAATGGGTGGTTCAGTATGAGGTCAGCGATCCTAACAAATACCTCTTCAAGCATCAGGAGCCGACGGCGACTCTGCGCGATCTCTCGGAGTCGGTCATGCGGGAAGTGGTGGGCGACCGAACCGTCGATGAAGTCCTGACCTACGGACGTCAGGGGATCGAAGTCGATGCCATCGCCAAGCTGACAACGCTGGTCAACGACCTAGATATGGGCCTTCGCGTCCAGCAGGTTCAGCTCAAAAGCGTCCATCCCCCGGCAGCGGTCCAGGAGTCGTTCGATGAGGTCAACCGGGCGCAGCAGGAAAGGGAGCAACTGATCAATCAGGCCAATGGGGAATACAACCGCGTGATTCCCCGCGCCGCTGGCGAAGCCGATCGCAAGATCCAGGAAGCAGAGGGCTATTCGATCAAACGCACCAATGAGGCGGAAGGAGATGTCGCACGCTTCAAGGCCCTTCTGGAGCAATACCGCAAGGCACCAGAAGTCACCCGTCGAAGACTGTATCTGGAGGCGCTCGGGGAGGTGATCCCGAACCTAGGAGGCAAGGTGATTCTCGACAGCGATGCGAAGCAACTGCTACCGCTGTTGCAACTTCCGTCCCCTGCAGTCAAAGAACAGAAGGAGGACGAAGAGAGCTCCGACCGGACTCGTTCGATCCGGTCCTCCATCGTCCCGGCACTCCGGTTACGACAGCCATAAGACGATAACTGCCGTTCCACCAGTCCATTCCGAATCTTGTTATCCAGTCGAAGAAACCACGAGCGAACCAATATGTTGCAAAAGATTGTTACCTCCCTGGTCGCCCTGGCTGTCCTGGTGGGGTTCGCCTACGCAACCGGCGTTTTTTACACGATCGACGAAACCGAACAGGTGGTGATCACGCAGTTCGGAAAGCCGATCGGTAATGCCATCAACGCGGATGAAAGTGTCTCCCAAGCGGGACTGCATCTGAAGCTGCCTTTCATCCAGCAGGTCAACAGGTTTCACAAAAACATCCTGGAATGGGATGGCCCCAGCAAGGAAATGACCACTCGCGACAAACTCTACATCGTCGTCGATACCTTCGCGCGATGGCGGATCGAAGATCCACTGAAGTTCTTCCAGAGCCTCCGAGATACCCGTACCGCCCTGTCACGTCTGGATGACATCATCGGCAGCGAGACCCCCAACGTCGTGGCACGGCATGACCTGATCGAAGTCGTACGATCCGACAAGCAGCGCGTTCCGGAAAAGGATTTGAGCTTAGAGGCGACCGCGGCAGGTGGCGCTGAGAGTCTGATCGCCGGCCTCAGCAAACTGCCCCCCATCACCACCGGACGCCAGGCGCTGGAAAAGGAAATCTTTAAAGCCGCGTCTGAGAAAGTCAAAATCTGGGGCATCGAACTGCTCGATGTCCGCATCAAGCGACTCAACTACAAGTCGGGCGTCATCGATAAGATCTACGACCGCATGAAGTCCGAACGGATGCAGATTGCCGATCGTTTCCGTTCCGAAGGGAGTGGCGAAGCCGCCAAGATCGATGGAAAACGCGAACGCGATCTGCAGCGAATTGAATCGGAAGCCTACCGACAAGTCGAAGAGATCAAGGGTCAGGCCGATGCCAAGGCGTCCCAAATCTACAGCACCGTCTACGGAGAAGATCCGCTGGCTGCCGAGTTCTATTCGTTCGTCAAGACGCTGGACACCTACCGAGCGACTCTGGGCCGCGACAGCACCCTGGTTCTGACTACCGACAGCGACCTGTTCCGTCTGATGAAAAGCCTTGACCAGCCAACCAACGCCCAGCCAGCGGTCGATCCGAACAAACCGAAGTAATCGATATCAAAACAAAAACACCCTCCGCAAACCGACTGGCTGCGGAGGGTGTTGCTTGTTTCTATACCCATCGGTAGCTTGCAACAGTCCTGAAGATTACTCGGGGCTGGCTACCTGCTGCTTGCAAGTGACATCGACTACCACTTCAGGCTGATCGCTCAGATCGGTCTCGATCCAAATCTTTCCTGCCACCTCCACGTCGCTGACCTTCGGTTGCAGCGTCACTTCCAAACGGTGCAGTGCAGCGCTGGTGTCCCCACCCTGGAAGCTGACATCGAACTCCTCCGAGCGAATCCCTTTGATCTGGAAGGGAGCAGCCCCCTTGAGGATAAAGATCTGCTTCCAAGACTGCCCCTGTGGAACCTGCCCCGCAGTCACCCGGGGTGGACTGATAGATAGCGGTGCCTTGATGTTCGCGGTCAGTCGTAGTGGCACCTTGGTGAGATTGCGATCGTTGGTAACAACCACCAATTCCCGTTCCAGAATTCCCGAAGGAGCTTCCGGGGAGATGGCTGCTTCCAGCCGGTAGCGAACTCGACCATTCCCTCGACTGGTTTCGACTGCTTGTACCTGGACGAATGGATCGCTGCTGATCACTTCCTGAATCTGCCAGTCGGATCTTCCCGCGTAATCGACGTCGATCCCCAGCGACTTCCCTTCCCCTTCGCGAATCACTCCGAAGGATGCTTCGCCAGGGTTGAAGACGATATCGCTGCGAATGTACCCTTTGACCAGCAGTTGGACTTCCGCAAACGAAGGCTTGTCAAAGGTTACGGTCAGGGTCGCCTGTCGCTTGCCGCTGAAGGTGTCGGTGTTGAAGCGAGCAAGGATCGAACCAATCTGCCCAGGCCCGACTTCCTGCGTTTCGATGATCGGAGTGGTGCACCCGCAGCTGGCACGCACCGATCGGATCCGCATCGTCTGCTGACTGCGATTTTCAAACGTGAATCGGTGCTCGGTCTTGGCCGCCTTGGCGACCGTTCCAAAGTCATGGATCGAGGTGGAGAACAGGCCCCGCGACCACTCCTGTGCCGCGGCACTTCCGACGCTCGCCAGCACCAACACACCGGCCCAAACAACTCGAGCCCAATCGATCCCACGCATGATCCCGTGACTCCCAAGTCCGCTGAAGTTTCAAAAGCAATTGGTGACTCGAATGGTCGATCGAACTGACTCGATTTGGACCAGCCCCCCAAACAGCCGAAATCGGAACCGGTTCGGGTGACTTGAAGAGAGTATTCCACACCTCAAAGTGGAAGGCTTTTGGTGCTTGAGCCTTTTTTCGATATTTTAGAAGGGGTCGGTTGCCGTAGAAGATGCAATCGGTAAATCCGTTTCGCTTTCCCACAGCAAGCAGGATTGGCAGGAAGCCAAGTGGTATGGTGGTTTGCCCGAGCCGACCGACAAGGCGATAGGCCTCCCCCAGCCCTCCTCTTCGCACCTGTTCCTGCCGCAAAGAATTGCCTCTGCCTCGATTTTCCGAAAGTTTTCTGCCCCGTGCAGAAGGTATTCACCGGTCGGCGAAATCCAGGGTCCCACTCAGGTGACCAACCCTTTGGTCACCTTCATGAAGACATCTTCCAGCGTCGGATCCTTGTCGTAGAACGAACGCATCCGCACGCCGGCATCCTGAAGCCGATCTAGCAGGTCGGCGATCCCTTCGTCGTCAGTCTCCAGATCTGCCGTCACTTTGTTGCCGTCGATCTCCAGCGAAAGTAGATGGGGATTGCTGCGCAGGATTTCGATTCCCTTTTCCTGCTGCTCCAGGAAACGAATCTCTACCGTCCGGTCGCGACGAAGCTGCCGATAGACCTGATCCATCGGGCCATGCATCAGCAGTTGTCCCCGTTCGATAATGCCGATCGAAGTGCAGCAGTCAGCCAGTTCGGAAAGGATGTGGCTGCTGATTAGAATCGTCTTTCCCATCCGCCGCAGTTCCTTCAGCAGCGCTTTGACTTCGATGCGAGCCCGGGGATCCAGACCGCTGGTTGGTTCATCGAGGATCAGCACCGGTGGGTCATGCACCAGCGTCTTGGCCAGACACAGCCGCTGCTTCATCCCTCGCGAAAGTCCATTGACGAAATCGTCTCGCTTATGAGTCAGATCCAATAGTTCCAGGACATCCCCGATCACCTGCTTGCGCTGGGTGCGTCCGATCCGGTAGGCGACGGCGAAGAAATCGAGGAATTCCCAGACCTTCATCCCGTCATAGACTCCGAAGTCATCTGGCATGTAACCGATGCTGCGCCGCACCGACATCGGGTCGTTGTTGACCGAATGGCCGTTGACGGTCCCATCGCCACGGGTTGCCTTCAACAAGGTCGCAAGAAACCGAATTGTGGTGCTCTTGCCAGCCCCGTTGGGTCCGATGAACCCGAACATTTCTCCCGCTTCGATCTTCAGGTTCAGTTCGCCGACGGCACGAAACTCCCCATAATCTTTTCCGAATCCAAACAGTTCGATCATGCCAAGATCTCCTGGCCCGGGAATCACCCCGAACTATGCTTTCCCCGTCGCGGATCCTTCACCAGAGGTCGCCTTCTGAAGCATTTGCTCGAACTGCTCTTCGCTGAGCACCCGAACTCCCAGCTGGTTTGCCTTGTCCAGCTTGCTACCTGCTTTCTCACCGGCCACCAAGTAGCTGGTCGATTTCGACACGCTGGAGGCAGCCTTTCCTCCCAGCGCCGCGATCGTTTGATGAATCTCATCTCGAGAGTACTTGGCCAACGTTCCTGTGACTACCCAGGTGGTGCCAGACCACGGCCCATCCCCAGGGATCACTGCCTCTTTCGGTTGCTCCAAAAGCACTCCCGCTTCGCGCAACTGACGCATCGTCTCGATTCCCTCATCACCATGAAGATAATCGTAAACGCTCTGCGCGATGATGGGGCCGATTTCCGGGGTGCTGGCCAGCTGCTGCACCGAAGCCTCCTGGAGGGCATCGATGGTTCGAAAGCGATCGGCCAGAACCTGTGCGACTCGCTGGCCGACATGCCGGATCGCCAGGGCATGTAGCACCCGGTCCAAACCCGCCTGCCGGCTCCGCCCAATGCCATCGATCAGTTGCCTAGCCGACTTGTCGCCCATGCGTTCCAAGTCGGCGACCGTCTTCTCCTGCAACCCGTAGAGCGTAGCAAAGTCGGTAACCAATTTCTGATCGACTAGCTGCGAAACCAGTTTGTCCCCCAGGCCTTCGATGTCCATGCAATCGCGGGAGGCGAAAAATCGCAGACGCTGCTTCCACTGCGCGGGACAGACCGATGAGGTGCATCGGATGTAGACGCCTCGGAGATCGCGCGCCAAAGGGGCCTGGCATTCGGGGCAGCGCGTCGGGAACTCAAATGCGCTCAATGCCTCGCTTCGCAGATGCTTCTCGACTCGCACAATATGCGGGATGATCTTGCCCGCTTTCTCCACCACCACCACATCTCCGACGCGGATGTCTTTTCGGGCGATCTCCTCGGCATTGTGCAGGCTGCATCGACTGACCGTCGTCCCGGCCAGCTGCACCGGTTCTAGTTCGGCCACCGGCGTGATCGTCCCGGTCTTGCCTACCTGAACCCGGATCGCAGCGACGCGTGTCGTCGCTTCGTATTTCTCCATCTTTAGCGCAATGACCCAGCGTGGCGCCTTGGCGGTTGAACCCAAAGCCTTCCGCTGCTGGAACGAATCGACCTTGATCACCAGACCATCCACTTCAAAATCGAGATCCTGAATCTGATCGAGCAGTTGTCGGCAGTGCGCCATCGCCTGCTGGGTCGACTCCAGGCAGGCGACCCCGGGGGTCACGGGAATCCCAAGCCGGGTGACCATCTCCAGAAAGCTGTGATGGTCTTCCAGATCGACTCCCTCACACTCTCCAACGCCATGGCATAGAAATCTCAGCCGACGTTCCGCTGCCTCGCGGGGATCCAACAACCGGATCGTTCCTGCGGTGACATTCCGCGTATTTTTGAAGGGAGCCTCTCCACGATCGGTTCGCTTTTGATTCAGCTCCACCAGATCGCTGTTGGTCATGTACACTTCGCCTCGCACTTCCAGCACAGGCGGGATCGAATCGCCAAGCAGATGCAGAGGGACCCCGGTGGCCGTACGGATCGTGTGGGTTACATCGTCTCCCACTTCGCCATTGCCGCGCGTCACGGCCTGAACTAATCGCCCCTCTTCATAGCGAAGCGATGCTGCGACACCATCAACCTTCCACTCCACCACCCAGCGAATGGCTTGCCCAGCCAGCAGCTTCTCCACTCGCTCAAAGTACTGGCGCAACGCCTCTTCGTCGTAGGTATTGTCGATCGACAGCATCGGGACGCGGTGCGCTACCTGGCGCAGTCCATCGACCGGTTGATCGCCGACGCGCTGTGTCGGACTGTCGGGCGTGATCCACTCCGGATGCGCTGCCTCGAAATCCTGCAACCGCTGCATCAGTCGGTCGTATTCCAGATCGCTGATTTCCGGTTGCGCGACGACGTAATAGAGGCGATCGTGCCGGCGGATTTCCTCCCGCAGCCGTTCCAGGTCGTCTCGCGTCAGGTCACCCACCATCACTGGCTCCCTCCCCATGCCGCCACAGGCAGGCCGGACCAAGGGCCGGCCCGGTTCGGATCGACACTACTGCAAGGGAACCGAAGCACTGGAGGGAGCCGGGGCTACCTGGCTGCATTCAGGACGCTGACCCACCGGCCGGTTATCGGCTGAATTGGGGATCAGGCACAGCATCTTGAGGACGGTTGAACCAGTGTTGCGAAACTGATGGACCTCATCGGGGGTGACCAGCAGGACATCCCCAGCCTTCATCGGGTGCGCTCGATCGCCTTCCCATGCCTCACCCTCACCTTCGAGGATGTAAATTTCATGCTCATAGGGGTGATGGTGCCTGGGGGTGTGCCCACCCGGCTGCAATTCAAACTGCCGCATCGCAAAATTCGGCGCCCCATCGGTCTTGCTGACCAGCCATCGCACCTGGCACTTGGCTGCCCCTTCCATCTGGACTTCCTGAAGGGGAACATCGCTGGATCGCTGCACTTTCACGGCGTCGACTCTCCGTCGAGAGGGTTTGAAGATGCCACCGATGAACCATGATTTCACCGACCGATTCGATGGCGAAGGTACTTCTAGTTTACCGCATGACGAACCAGTCCGACAAACCAATACGACGATCAGCCATCGGATAACTGCAATCCTTGCGATCCAATGGTGAAGGGGTGAATCGCATCGCTGCACGCACTGCCGCGATGCTTGACGATGCAAAGACCCCTTCCCAGCCGATTTCCCTGATGGACTCGTCCCATGACTACCAGAGTATTGGCCGCTGCCGCCAGATCCCCAGAATCCCAGGGCTGGTCCAGCAGTTGCTCCAGAAGCGTCTCGCGAGTGGTCAACAGCGCGACGGCGACCGCCTGACGATGGTCGTAGGCATGCTGGTCCACCAGCGGTTCGCATCGACGAAAATCTTGCCGCAACAGTTCCCTGGCCAGCCAGTCGCTCGATTGCCTCAGCATGCGATGATAGATCCACTCCAGCCAATCTACCTGCACACTCTCCGACTGGTGCTCCGTCGGTTCAAACCCATCCAGCAGAAATCGACGCGTGCCGCGAATCAGATGACGATAGACGAATTGGGTAACTCCTGGCAGCTGTCGGTTCCAGTGCCCTTGCCATGCATCCCACTGTTCCTGGGAAACCTGACTGCGAAGCACTCGCTGACCAGGCATTCCCAACAGCGACAATCCACTGGCCAGCGGCACTTGGCCATCGAAAACTTTTTCCGCCAGTGGCAGTTCGGGATGCGTTGTCGTCCAGCCAGAAATGCCCAATGCCTCCAGGTAGCCAGGGTGGTTCTGTGAATCCCCACGACTGCTCAGGTCGATCGCGGTCCCAACGCGCCCCTCCTGCGATTGCCCGGCGGCCAGCCAGCGAAGCCCCAACTGGGTCTTCCCAATGCCCGTGGCCCCCACCACCAGCACCAGCGTCCCCGGCAGAAATCCCCCTCCCAGCGCCTCATCCAACCGGGGATCCCCCGTCGACAAACGCGGGAAGGAGGGAGGATTTGTCCCACCCAGAGTTTCCCGAGTCATTGCGACCCCTGAGCCGCGGGCTCGTCAGCCACCGTCGATGGTGCTGCAGGGGTGACACTGGTCAGGCGGACTTCCGAAAGGCTTTTTACGTAATTGACCAGATGCCAAAGATCCTCCTCCTTCAGCCCAGGCGCGTCATCGCTGGTTGAAAGGGCAGCGGCCGGCATCGGTGTACCAGCGATGCCGTAGCGGATCCGGCGATAAAGATCCAACGGGGAGTCGCCTCCTCGGAACTTCCCTTCAACCAGGTTGCGTGGAAGCACCGGCTGCGGGCGCATCGCACCGATGGACAGCAATGGCCGAATCGCGTCGACATCTCCAGGCTCGATGTCCGTCGCCACCCCCCAGTCCTTGGCCCACGCATCGAAGTCAGGTGCCTTCTGGCCGTCTCCCTTGCCGGAAGCCCCATGGCACTGAGAACACGCGGCCGCCTGACCAAGAAACAGTTCTTTCCCTCTAGCGATGGAGGCATCCAATGCCAACTGATCGTCGACATCGTTGAGCCCAGGTACAGGCAGCGTCTCGGGAGGCATGAACTCTTCTACTTCATCCTCTGCATCCACCCACTTGTCGGCGATCTCGGTCAGAACATCTTTCGCCGCATCGAGCTGCTCGGCGACCTTCTCCGAGTTGCTGGGATCGTAAAGCCGATCGGGCGGCGTCTCGTCCGATCCCTCCAGATCCAATTCAAAGGCGGCAGTGCGCAAAAGGGTTCGTTCGAATTCCCCTCGCATCGAAAGGTAGATCACATAGTCGGCTAAAGCTTTTCGCTGGTCCTGCGAAAATTTGTCGAAGGCAGGCATCTGCGAGCCTGGTAAGCCTCGCGCCAAAATCCGCATCAGGTCGTCATGCAAGGGCTTGGAGGAAGAAGGGGTCGACTTGAACTTGAACACTCCCATCCGAAAATCGCGGGGGTAGGGATTCTGGGAGGCAGCCGTCGTCCCGCGGCCATGTCCGGTGATGCCATGGCAATTGACACAAAACTGCCGATACAGGCCCCTACTTCCTGGTTCGGTGGTGTCCTTGGGGGCAGGACCTGCTGCCATCTGCAGATGCTCCTGGCTGATCAGCTCCTTGTAGAGATCATCCTCCTGCAGCGCAGCGGGAATCTTCGGGGCGTCGGGTGTGCCAAACCAATCGACCAGCAGACGCTGTGCGTCGGAAAGCGGCTGGTCCATCCGGCTGGAACCATCCTCTGCCGTCAAATCCTGCGTCGATGCCAACCGATGAGCATAAAGATAATTCGGCTCAAACGCCTCCGGTTCCGGTGGCATGGCATCGCACCCCACCACCGCCAGCAATCCAATCACTAACCAACCCTGCCATTTGCTCGATCGACTCATCTTTCCCCCTTGTCCCCGGCATCGATCCCACTGGATGGGGTCCACCTGGTCAAACGGTAGTAACCGCACGTGACGCCATCGGGTTCACTTCCGATCGGAAAGCCAGACGCAACCATTTGGAAATTATCATCGAGAATCTTTTTTTCGCCAACACCCACGCAGGCGCGTTCGCTCCCCAGGCCAGCTTTCTCCCCTACAATCGAAAGTGCGACAAAATGAATCGGTGGCGTCAGGTTGAAACCAAGTCCCGGGGGGAACTGTTGTCATGCATCGCATCCAGCCCCGTTCCCGGCGAGGCTTCTCTCTTCTAGAACTAGCGACCGTGCTCGCGATCATGATGCTTTTGGTGTCGTTGCTGCTACCCGCCGTTCAGGCGGCTCGCGAAGCCAGCCGACGCCAGTCGTGCACCTCCCGCCTGCAGCAGATTGGAATCGCGCTGATGCTCTTTGAACAGCACCACCAGCGATTGCCATCGGCCTTCCTGCCGATCGCTCCTGTTGCCGATGGAACCGCCACCTCCACCTCGGCAACGGCCAACCCGTTGGTAGAGGGGTGGAGTCCCCAATCGCAACTGCTTCCCTTCCTGGATCAGGCGGTTCTGGCCGATCGAATCGACTACCACCGGCCGATGGAGGAGCCTCGTGATCTCCTGGACCACCCGACCAAACTGTCGACGATTCGCCTCCAAGTGTTTCGCTGCCCCAGCGCTTCCTTGGGGCCACCGAGTCAGGCGACAACTCATTACGCCTACAGCGCTGGACTGGCGCTGATCCAGGACCGCGAACACCCCACCCGCAGTTCGGGCGCTTTCCTCGCTGGCCCGCGTGGCACCACGATCGATCAGATCACCGACGGCAAAGGGGAGTCGCTGGCGTTTGCGGAAGTGCAGCCGGGGCTTGCCTGGATGATGCATGGCAACTTTCCCAACCCAGCGCCCCCTAAGGCACTCGATGATCTTTGCGCCTGGCTTGGGAAGTTGCAGCCGCAAGACTCTCATCGCCGCTGGTTCGACGGACGCGTCTCCCAATCGGGCACTACCGGGCATCTGGGCGCCCTGCCACTGCTTTGCAATGCCACCATCCACCTCCCTCCGATCTGCTGGACCAGTGATCAGGAAGGATCCCCTCTCTGGCGGCAGCTCTATGCAGCCGTTCCCCCCAACAGCAATCATCCCGGCGTCCTGATGGCCCTCTTCTGGGATGGCTCGGTGCGCAGCCTCTCGCAAACCATTGGCAAGCAGGTCTATCAGGCAATCAGCGACGTGCGCGATGGCACCATGGATGCTATCGAAAGCAACGACTGACCGGTTCACGCCGGCAAAGGGTCCTTCGGTGGATGCTGCTCCACCACCACCAAGCTCCAGTTCCGCTCCGCGATGCGATCCAGCTCCTTCTGGCTTTTCGCCACCTCCTGTCGCACCGATCGCAACGCGTCAGCCGCTTCCCTGGCAAGGCACTCTAGCACCTTCTGCATTTTTTTCTGTGGACGCGATCCCGGCAGCGGGACGGCGGATCGCTTGCGCGCCCAGTCCAATAGCATCAACGTCGTGCCGATCGATGCCGGCGCGTCGCTTGCGTTCCCGCGAGCGAAGTGGAATTCCTTTGCTTTGCGATCCAGCGCCGCACAGGGTATCTGCGCCAGTTGATGCAGCGTCGGAGGCTGAGCCCGGGATATTAGAAACCAGAAACCTTTCCAGCTTTGGTCGACTGCCCCGGGGGCATCGATCCGCCCTAGCAGCAGATGGTCCAAACGCGAAAGCGCGACCGCATAACGTTCGGACTTCTCCTGAAGCAACCCGGCGCTACGAATGGTCGCCGTTCTTGCAAGACGATATCCCTCAAAGGCGTCGGCAAGCTGCTGCTTGCGCAGGGGATCGACCTCCTGTTCGATCTGCTGTCGCACCACCTCCATCATCGACTCATTGAACCGCGTGCGAAGCGTCAACAGTTCCACTTGCCCCAGCAACAGCTTGGGATACCGGTCCAGCTGAAAACGACTTGAATCCTTCGGCGATGGCGTCACGGGAAAAATCCAATTCGCAAGATGGGGAGCCGATGGGACAAACTGCAAGGATCCGAACTGTCGAAGACGTTTTCCAACCGCTAGCCTACGATTCCCGATTAAACCGAAAGGTCACTTCCCACTTCAGGATAGTTGGGCGGCGGGGAAAGAGTCGATCCCGAAACGACAGAACCTCCCGCATGGTGGTAGGCGATTGGACCACCGACCGCTAAGCTGTCGCTGGGAACTATCGGTGGTGTACGAAGATTGGATCAGAAGGCTGAGGCGATCGAATGAACGGTATGGAAGGGGGCGGTCGGCTTCCAGCGCGCGTCGCCGAACTGCGATTGCTGGAGATCGCTCGCGATCTACCAGGAAAGAAGGTGCTGGCGATGAGCCAGGGGAGGGGGCAGGCGGCCGAGGTGCTGGCACAAGAGCGGCCCGAGGCGTCGGTGGTGCTCTGGTACCTGGATGCCTTCGTCGCGCAGCTGGCCCAATCCCACTGCCAAGCAACGCCCCAACTGAAAATCGAATGCCTCGACGACTGGCCCCAGGTCGATGCAGATCTGGCGATCCTACCACTCTCCCAACGAGGCGAATCGGAGCTCAGCCGCGATCTGATCCAGAGCGCCTACCAACGACTGATCGAGGGAGGATGGCTGGTGGTGTCGGTCGACAATCCCGACGACCGCTGGGTGCTAGAGCAGCTGCGAGTCTACGACAAACGGGTCAAGGTCCGTCCCTTCGACGATGCGATGGTCTACCTGGTTCAGAAATCCCAACCGCTCAAACGGACTCGCGACTTCCAATGCGAACTAGCCTTTCGCGATTGCGATCAGCTGATCCGCCTGGTGACCCGCCCCGGAGTTTTCTCCCATCGCGAACTGGATAACGGAGCCAGGCAACTGCTGGATGCCATCGATGTCTACCCCGAAGCCCGATTGCTCGATATCGGTTGCGGCAGTGGATCGGTAGCACTTGGCTGCGCCATGCGCGACGCCAGCGCCACCGTCCATGCCGTCGACAGCAACGCCCGGGCTGTCTGGTGCACGCAGCAAGGGGCCAAAATGAACCAGCTGGAAAACGTCACCGTGGAGCTCAGCGGGACGGGTGAGTATGGCGAGCCATCGCGATTCGATATGGCGCTGGCCAACCCACCCTATTACGGCGACTTCCGGATCGCCGAACGCTTCATCCACGCCGCGCTGCGGTCGCTACGACCCGAAGGACGATTGGTGCTGGTCACCAAACAGCCCCGCTGGTACGAAGAGAATTTGCCTCTCTGGCTGGATGATGTCGAAGTCTTCGCCAGCCGTCGCTACCACATCGCCTCAGGACTGCGCCCCGCAGAATCACGCGGTGGTCCGCTCGACACTCCAGCCAATAGCTCCGATGCACCAGACCTCCCAGGCGACCTCTAAAGCAGTTCGCCTGGAGTGAAAGAGCCGGACGGCTGACGCCATTCCGCCACCGTTAGAAATCAACCCGTAGGGCTGGTGGCGTGGATTGGTACCGGCATGGGGCCTGGGTTCTGGTGTGTTTCGCGGCGGGTGACTTGCGCTCGGCGCTGGTCCTATTCAAGCCGCGTCACACACCCTACGAAGAGGTGAGAAAGACCAATAGGGTGTGTGAGCCGGTCGTCGGCCGAAGGACCTCATGGCGATCGGAATCGTCGCAGCGACAAATCGGACAGTGGCAGGATCCACCCGACGGCGAAAACACCACAACCAAACGCCGACGAGCGTTTGGTTTTTTCGGGCACGAGTCCCAGCACGCGATCAGGCATGGCGCCTAGCGGCGATCTGGCTCTTGACGAACGACAGACCCTCGCGCGCCAGCTTCAGCTCGTCATCGAACATCCGCCGCCAAATCTTGGTCGCTGCCGCCAATTCGGGCAGCGCCAAACCAAACGCCTCAATCGTCAGCCAGCCGTCATAGCCGATCTCGACGATGGCATCGAATACTTCACCCCACTTGATGTCACCTGTTCCCGGCGTGCTGCGGTCGTTCTCGCTGATGTGAATGTGGTACAGCACGTCGCGGATCGCTCGCAGTGCCACCGGGGAACTCTTCTCTTCGATGTTCGCATGGAACGTGTCGTACATCATGCCGCAGGCAGGATGACTCACTTCCCGGACGAATCTAGCCGCATCTTCCTGTGCGTTGAGCAGATAGCATTCGAAGCGATTGAGCGGTTCGACCCCCAGCCGGACACCCACCTTGCCGGCATGCTCGGCCGTCTTCCGCATGCTGTCGACTCCCCAACGCCACTCATCGGCCGTCGGCCCAGCTCCGCTGAAGTGACCGAGTGCCGAGTGGTAGGGACCGATCAGCGCTTCGACCCCGGCGGCCGCACAGCAGTCCAAAGTCTTGGCGTTCAGGGCAACGCCGCGCGCCCGAACCGCCGGATCGCTGCTGATCGGGTTATCGTCCAGGTTCCGCACGGTGACGGCGGTCCTCTGAAGTCCCAGTTCATCCAGCTTCTTGCCCCACCAGGCATAATCGAGATCGAGATTGAAAATCGGAATTTCGACCCCATCGAATCCCATCCCCTTCAGCTGCTCCAGCACAGGCAGAAGGCTTTCGTGCATTTCGCCAGACCACAGCAGGAGATTCATTCCGTACTTCATCGATCAACTCTTTCTGCTCACAAGAGGGGAGGAATCGGCCGCACCTGAAGCCGCAGTGCGGGATGAGCCGCGGTGCGGAATTGTTTCGGGTGAGTATACACCGAGCCACCTGGAGGGCGGAATGGTTTGGACCTTTGAGATCCCGGCAATCCTATGGTCCTCTCCAACCTGCTAGGCCCGGGACCGATTGCGGAAAACGGATGCCTGGATCATGCTGAAAATCGACTTCGCCAGTCCGGGAAAGCTCGACCGATCGACCACCCAGCTTCTGGGGTCGTTCCCCCGGACGCTTGCAGGATGCAAACCGCATGGACCCTTCGGCCGATACGCCTTCCGACTTTCCAGTGCCCCCCTGGGACCGCGTCGCTATCATCGGCGTCGGCCTCCTGGGCGGCTCGCTGGGTTTGGCGCTCAAGGCCCGCGGACTTTGCCGTCAGGTAGTCGGTATTGGGCGTAGCATGCAGCGGCTGGAAGAGGCGATCGGGCAGGGAGCAATCGACGTCGCCTCCACCGACCTCGCCGCGGGCGTCGCCGGTTGCCAGTGGGTGGTTGTCTGCACGCCGATCCAGCAAATCGCCGCTCACGTTCTGGCGTCTGCCAAGGCAGCCCCCCAGGCGATGATCACTGACGTTGGCAGCACCAAAGAATCTCTGGTCCGGCAACTGGCCAACTTCCCCCATCTGCGGTTTGTGGGAAGTCATCCAATGGCCGGAAGTGAAAAAAGCGGCTGCCAGCATGGATCGGCGTTGCTGTTCGATCGACGACTGGTCTTCGTCACTCCTTCCACAGCGACTCCCAAGACCTGGACGGTAGAAGTCAGAAAATTTTGGGAGTCGGTCGGTGCCCAATCGATCGCCATCGATCCGGACCAGCACGACCTGTGCGTCGCTCAGGTCAGCCACCTGCCTCACCTGATCGCCTCGGCCCTGGCCACCTCCACCGATCCACACTGGATTCCGATGGCGGCCAGTGGATGGAGCAGCACAACGCGCGTTGCGGCGGGCGATCCGGCCTTGTGGACTCAGATCCTGATGGAAAACCGGACCCCTGTCTTACAGGCAACCCGAAAGTTTGCGACAATTCTTCAGGCATGGGTCGACGCCCTCGAATCGGGCGACGGGGAGAAGATCGAGCAGCTTTTGGAAGCGGGAAAACAGTCACGTGACGCTTTGGGAAATCGACATCCATCCAGCTGACCGGCAGCCGGATCATCTCAGCCACTCCATGCTTGAGGATATCGCCGATCTTGGCTTGGCCGAAGGGCTGGTCCTGCGAGCCGCTCACGGGTTTCTGATCCAGTCGAACGAATCGCCCGAAAAAATCGAAGGTAGCGCACGGCGGCTGCTGGTCGATGCGATCACCGAACGCTCGGTGATCGCACCTGTCGGAACTCCTTCCCTGAACGCTGCGCCCCCGGGGTTCGCTTCGACCGGTACCCACGTTGATGTCGTCACCGTCCTGCCCAAACCCGGGGTGATGGATCCGGTGGCCGACAGCACTCTGGCCGCACTGCGCGATGCGGGACTGGATGTCGAAGCCGTACGGACCTTTCGCAAGTACTGGATCGCTGGCGCCGATTCGGGACGACTCGATCGACTCTGCTCTAAAGTCCTCGCCAATGATTCGGTCGAACAGGCGCTCTGCGGTCCGCTGAAGATGGACCAGCTGGGGGTCGGCAGCCCCTATCAACTGCAGCTCCACACCATTCCCCTAAGAACTTTGGGAGATGAAGCTCTGGTGCGACTCAGCCGCGAAGGCCAGCTGTCGCTTTCGCTGATCGAAATGCAGACGATCCAGAATCACTTCCGCGATCTGGGACGGGATCCTACCGATATTGAACTGGAAACCATCGCGCAGACCTGGAGCGAGCATTGCAGTCACAAGACGCTGGCTGGCCGCATCGACTATCAGGACGAACGTGGATCGCGACAATTCCGCAACATGCTCAAAGAGACGATCTTCGCCGCCACGGTGCAGATCCGAGAAAAGCTGGCTGGGGACGACTGGTGCGTGAAGGTATTTCAAGACAACGCAGGTATCGTCCGCTTTGACGATCAGTACCATGTCGTCTTCAAGGTGGAGACGCACAATCACCCGTCGGCGATCGAACCCTACGGTGGCGCCAACACAGGGCTAGGTGGCGTGATCCGCGATCCGCTGGGAACCGGTTTGGGGGCCAAACCGGTTTGCAACACCGATGTCTTCTGCTTTGGACTTCCCGACACCAGCGCCGCCGATCTACCTCCCGGAGTGCTCCACCCGCGGCGCGTGATGAAGGGCGTGGTCTCCGGGGTGCGTGACTACGGCAACCGCATGGGGATCCCCACCGTCAACGGCGCGGTCTTCTTCGACCAGCGTTACCTCGGAAATCCTCTGGTCTTCTGCGGCAACGTCGGTCTCCTGCCGGTCGACTGCGCGGAAAAAGCTCCGCAGCCTGGCGACTGGATCGTTGCCCTCGGGGGAAGGACTGGTCGCGATGGAATTCACGGCGCGACTTTCTCCAGCGTCGAGCTGACCGAGGCCAGCGAATCGATCTCCGGTGGGGCCGTGCAGATCGGCAACGCGATCACCGAAAAAATGGTGCTCGATGTGCTGCTTCGCGCCCGCGATGAAAAGCTGTTCCATGCCGTCACCGACTGCGGCGCCGGTGGCTTTTCCAGCGCCGTAGGTGAGATGGGGGAAACGATCGGCGCGGAAGTCTGGCTGGATCGCGCTCCGCTGAAATACGAAGGGCTCAGCTACACCGAAATCTGGATCAGCGAAGCGCAGGAGAGAATGGTGCTGGCAGTCCCACCCAAAAATTGGGACCGCTTCCAGCAACTGGCCGCCAGTGAAGGAGTCGAAGCAACCATCATCGGGACCTTCACCCCCACTGGTCGACTGCGTCTGATGTACGACGGCAACGAAGTCGGATGTCTGACGATGGAATTTCTGCATGGCGGTCGCCCCCCAGTGGTCCGCAAAGCGATCTATCAGCCCCCCAAGGAACAGCCGCTGGACCTGCCCCAACCGAGCCAACTCCACTGCGAATCGACCTTGGCCCAAATCCTGGGATCTCCCAACGTCGCCAGTAAGCACTGGATCATTCGCCAGTACGACCACGAGGTGCAGGGAGGCAGCGTTGTCAAACCTCTGGTGGGAATCCATGGGGATGGCCCAAGCGATGCGGCGGTCATCCGCCCGCGACTGGAAAGCCGGCGAGGCTTGGTGATCAGCTGTGGCATGAATCCACGTCTGGGCGATTACGATCCTTACCACATGGCCGCCAGCGCCATCGACGAAGCGATGCGCAATGCCGTCGCCGTGGGAGCCGATCCGAAGCGGATCGCGATTCTCGACAACTTCTGCTGGGGCAATACCGACCGCCCCGAGACGCTCGGGACTTTGGTGCGCGCGGCGCTCGGATGCCACGACCTAGCGGTCGAATGGAACACCCCGTTCATCAGCGGCAAGGATTCGCTCTACAACGAATTCACCTGGGCCGATAGCCACGGCAAGCGGCAGACGATCGCGATCCCAAGCACGCTGCTGATCAGCGCCATCGGACAGATCGATTCGGTCGATCGCTGCGTGACGATGGACTTGAAGCGAGCCGGGAATCGGATCTACCTAGTGGGCGTTACGCGCGAAGAATTCGGCGGTTCCCACTACGCTCTGGTCCACCAGAGACAAGGTGGCAAGGTGCCTCGCGTCGATGCGTCGATGGCTCTGCGACTCTACCAGCAGCTGCATCAGTCCATCACGAGTGGACTACTTCGCAGCTGCCATGACCTCAGCGAAGGTGGCTTGGCGGTGGCCGCTTCCGAGATGGCGTTCTCGGGGGGATTGGGAGTCGAACTGGAGATCGATGGCTTGTGCCAACAGCAGTTCGTCCATCCACTGGCAGCTCTCTTCAGCGAATCGAACAGCCGGCTTCTGTGCGAAGTCCCCGTCGCACACGCCGAGGCGTTTGAAAGGCAGATGAAAGAGATCCCGCATGTCGCGCTGGGTTTCGTCACCGAAGATCCCATGGTGAAGATCGCTCATCGCGGTGCCCCTCTGATCGCTCTCACCTGCCAGCAGCTTCGGCAAGCCTGGTGGGAACCGCTCGACTGGACCTGATCGAAGCGATCCAAGACCAAGGAGGGGTCGCATGGGACGCAAGGAAACGCGAAACCGAAAGCAGCCATCCGAAATGCTGGAGGCTCCTTCGTCGGTAGCCTCCCCTGGCGATCGCCCAACTACCGATTCGGGCATCGCCACATCCGCTTCATGGCGATCGGCTATCTGGCTTCCTTATGGAATGGCCCTGCTGCTGGCGCTCGCCTTCCCCCCTTTTGGCCTCTGGCCCATGGCGTGGCTTGCTGTCGGGCTGCTCACCTGCTGGGTGGCTGAGAAAAAGCCACTCTCGCGACGCCAGTGGTGGCATAGCTGGCTGGCGGCGACGCTCCTCTGGCTTTGGCTGCTTCAAGGAATCCGACTCGCCTTCTGGCCGCTCTACTTCGGCTGGATCGCTTTGGCCGCCTACCTAGCGATCTACTTGCCCATGACACTGGCCGCCGCAAGGGCGCTCCATCACCAGTGGCGCTGGCCCGTGTGGCTAGCGGTGCCGACGGCGTGGGCTGGCATGGAGCTACTGCGTGGCTATTTGCTGACCGGTTTCACCGGATGCATGCTGGCCCACACGCTTGCCGATCACCCCAAGTGGCTGCAGGCGGCCAGCCACGTCGGGGCCTATGGAGTCAGCTTCTGGATGGCGATGGTCTCCAGCGGCCTCAGCGGCTCTCTGTGGACGTTCCTTAGCGATCGGTCGGCGACCCCTTCCAACGCAACTCCATCCCAGCGATGGTTTCGGGCCTTGATGCCGCTGGGTGTTGCACTAGGCACTCTGGCACTGGTCTGGGGCCATGGCCAAATGGCGATGGTGGACGCTCCAAGCGAATCGGAGGCCGATCCGGTGCTGCGCATTGCGGTGGTGCAGGAGAATGCGCCGACGATGTTTGAAACGAATCGGCAGCGAAACATCGATGCTTGGGAAAGCTATTGGAAGGGGACAGTCGAGGCGTTTGAGCGGTTTGGGAAGGTCGACCTGGTGGTGTGGCCCGAGTCGGTGTTTACGGCCAATGAGCCGTTGGTAGAACGGCAGGAGGGGGCGAGGCTGCCCGAGGAACTGAAGGCGCAGAACTGGGACGAACGGACGATGGTCGCCTTTGGGCAAGCGATGGGGCTGGCCTATCAGGAGAAGATGCTGCGGCTAGCCAATGCCCAGCGGTCGGCGTTTGCCACGCGCGGTGAGTCTTTCGATCCGGCGATTCCTACGTGGCTGATTGCCGGCACCGATCACCTGACGTTTACTCCAGAGGGAATGGAGCGTGCGAACGGGGCGTTTGCAGCGCCGATCGATGGCCGGGCCGATCGCACCCTTCCCGAAGCGATCTACCACAAGCATCATTTGGTGATGTTCGGCGAGTACATACCACTGCTTCACTGGTTTCCCGACCTGCATCGCGCATTAGGACTGGCGCCACTGAAGGCTGGGTCGGTCGACCGGGCATGGCAGATCGGCAAGGCGTCGCTGGTCCCCAGCATCTGCTTTGAGACGATGGTGCCGCATCGGATCCGAAGGCAGTTGGCCGAGGTCCGGCGGCAGCAAGCGATCGAACCGGATCTGCTGGTCAATGTGACCAACGACGGTTGGTTTCGTGGATCGACGATGCTGGACCATCATCTGGCCAGCGCCACGCTAGCCGCGGTGGAGAATCGGAAGGATCTGGTGGTGGCTGCCAACAGCGGACTGAGCGCCTGGATCGACAGCAGCGGCCGCAGGCGGCAGGTGATTGGACGGATGCAATCGGGGCAGATCCTGGCCGAACCGCTGGCCGACCGGCGATGGGGACTGTGGCGCCAGATTGGCGATTGGCCGGCGTGGATTTGTTTTGCTTTCAGCAGCTGGGCAATGTTCCACCAATGGAAAAAGGAGAAGCGAACATGAGCGAATCGAAAGACGAGAAGGGGATGTCCGCATTGGAACGCGCGGTGGAGCTTGCGACCAGGCGTCACGCAGGTCAGGCGGATAAGGCAGGCCAACCCTATTTGCTTCACCTGCTGCGGGTAATGCACCAGGTGGAGGGAGATATCGCCAAGCAAGCGGCCGTGCTGCATGATGTGCTGGAGGACACCGACGCGACGGCGGACGAGCTGTTGCGAGCTGGGATCGATCCGCAGGCAGTTTCGGTGGTGCAGCGGCTGACGCGTGGCAAGGGGGACAGTTACTGGGAGTACGTCGTGCGGATTGCCGAGGATCCTATAGCACGGCAGATCAAGATGGCCGACCTCAACGACAATTATCGGCTGGATCGAGTCATTCTTCGGGAAGGGGCGGACCGAGCGACCGATTTACGGCGTATCGAGCGCTACATCCTTTCCTATCAGTTTTTGGCTGGCCGAATCACTCTATCCGACTATCGCCGACGCATGGCCATCATCACCAACCCCCAAGAGAGCCACTGAGAAGGCGCCACCTCACCCGGATCCATCATGCTGCACGACCGACTTCCAGTCCGTCGTCACTGCGGACGAACTGGATAGACTCAGTAGAATGGTTGGGAGAATTCAACCCATGAAAATCCACAGAGAAGTGACTTATGGAGCCGGGGCTCTACGATCATTTACTGACAAAAGCTCTGGAAGCCAAGATTGCTCAATTGGGTGATCCGCGTCTGGCGACGATTGCGCCGGTGGATAGTGAAGAGTCTCATTCTGTCCTGGCACAGTTTTTAGAGCGATTGATCGCTTCAAGCTTGGCGCTGCACCGCGGACCCGATGCGGCGGAGGCGCAGCGGAATTTGGTCGAGCAAATCGTGGGGATGCTGGCGAGAGTTCTGAGTGATCAGGATGCCGAGAGCTACAGTATCGCGACACCGTTAAAGCGACTGTTGGCCATTCACCGAAGTATCCGTGGTGTAAAGACGGATGATCGCCCGGACAGTCCCCTGTCTCGTTCCTCACTATTTACCGGAACGCGCCTAGACGCCAGTCTTGGAAGTCAACTCCGTAAGGAAATTGCCACCTGCGATCGCGTTGACATCCTATGCTCCTTCATCAAGTGGAGCGGGATGCGAATCCTCTTGGATAACCTGCGAGACTTAGCGGAAAGAGCCGATGGCGATGGCCCGGTGATTCGTGTGATCACAACAAGCTACATGGGTGCGACCGATCCAAAAGCAGTGGAAATGCTTCGACAGTTGCCAAAGACTGAAGTGCGCGTCAGCTACGATACGAAACGAACGCGGTTGCATGCCAAGGCCTATCTTTTTCATCGGAACACAGGATTCGGCAGCGCCTACGTCGGATCAGCCAACCTTTCGAACGCTGCATTATCAGAGGGGCTAGAGTGGACCACCAAAATCAGCCAGTACGAACTACCCTACCTCTGGGATAAAGTAACCGGCACCTTCGAAACGTATTGGCAGGATGACGAATTTCAGACACTCGACGAGCATTCCCTTCCCCGACTTCGCGAAGCGATTCAACGAGAACGCCACGTTTCTCTCGACTCGCCGGAAATGCTCAACTTCGATCTGAGGCCCTTCCCGTTCCAAGAAGAAATCCTCGACATCATCGCCGCTGAGCGAGAGGTACAAAACAAGCATCGCCATCTTGTCGTTGCTGCAACTGGCACCGGAAAGACGATGATTGCTGCTTTCGACTATGCCCGGATTGCAAGAAGGCTCGGGCGAAAACCTCGACTCCTATTCGTGGCTCACCGCAAAGAAATCCTTCACCAAGCGATGACTTCTTTCCGCTGTGTCCTTAGGGATCAGAACTTCGGGGATTTGTTGCTTGAAGGGAGCGATCCAAACCAGCGCGATCATTTGTTCTGCTCGATTCAAAGCTACAACTCACGGAATCTGATCGACGAAACTGCGGCTCGATTTGAGTACATCGTGATCGACGAATTCCATCATGCGGCTGCACCAAGCTATCAAGCGTTGCTAAACCATGCACAGCCTACGATCTTGCTGGGTCTGACTGCCACCCCTGAGCGTACCGATCAACTTGACGTGTTGAAGTGGTTCGGCGGGCGGGCCAGCGCTGAGATTCGGTTGCCCGATGCAATCAATCGACGTTTGCTTTGCCCGTTTCAATACTTTGGCGTCACTGATTCAGTAGACCTAGACGGCTTGGCGTGGCAGCGGGGTGGCTATCGAGTCGATGATCTGAATCGGCTTTATACCGGCAATGATATCCGCGCCAGACTGATCCTGGACAAACTGACCGACACCGTTTTGAACCTGAGCCAAGTCCGAGGTCTGGCATTTTGTGTCAGTGTAGCTCACGCCGAATTCATGGCGCGATTCTTCACTGAGAACGGCGTGCCTTCTATAGCGCTTTCCTCCCAATCTTCAGATGAAGAACGAGGAACCGCTCAGAAGAAACTTCGGGAACGGGCCGTGAATTTCCTTTTCGTAGTCGACCTATACAACGAAGGAGTCGATATTCCCGAGGTCGACACCGTATTGTTTCTCAGGCCGACTGAAAGCCTTACCGTGTTCCTTCAGCAACTAGGGCGCGGCCTCCGTTTGCATCCCGATAAAGAATGCCTGACTGTGCTCGATTTTATCGGGGCGCAGCGAAAAGAGTTTCGCTTCGCTAGTCGATTCCGAGCACTAAGCGGCAAGCCATCTACAAAGCTAGATCAAGAGATCGAAGCGGGGTTTCCCCACTTGCCAAGTGGCTGTGTCATTCAGTTAGAGCGAGTAGCTCAACAACGAGTGCTGGAGAACGTACGTGAATCCATTCGCTTGGTTCGCCCCCGGATGCTTGCATCGTTGCGGGACCTAAAACAGTACCTAGGCCGAACTCCGACTATCGACGACGCCATCAATTATTTCGACACAAGCCTGGATGAATTGCTGAAACGCGGGTTATGGTCCCGAATGCTCGCAGACGCGGGTATCGAAGAAACAGTGATGGCTCCCGACGAACAACAGCTCTCGAAAGGTCTTCGTCGACTGAGTCACATCAATTGCCCACAGCAGATCCACCTTCTAAAGGACTATCTCGCTAAGCCAAAAGCCATGACATACAGTGGATCTCGTGCACTCGTCGAAATGCTACACACGAGCCTTTGGGGAGCCTTTCATTCAGAGTTGACCCTGGAAACCGCAGAGCAGCGTTTGCGTAGGAATCCGTCGGTCATAAATGACCTAGACGCGGTACTGGACTATCGTCTGGAGTACTCGCCTCGGATGGTATCGCCTGTTTCTACTATCCATGATCCGCTCACGATCCATGCTGCCTACACGCGCGACGAAATTCTAGTCGCCCTCGGCCACTGGAGCTTCAACCATAGGCCCAGCCAACGCGAAGGGGTCCTGCATCTAATAGACCGCAAATTCGATGTCTTCTTCGTGACGCTTCAGAAGTCCGAAGATGAGTACTCCCCTACGACGATGTACGAAGACTATCTTATCTCCAATGATTTGTTCCATTGGCAATCCCAGAGCAGTACGTCCGAGCAATCGGCAACGGGCCAGCGATACATCCGTCATAGAGAATTAGGCTACACGCCTTTGCTATTTGTGCGTGAGACCAAAAACCTCCCATCTGGGCTGACAGCTCCTTACCACTTCCTAGGTCCTTGCAACTACGTCGGTCATTCTGGTAGCCGACCGATGAGTATCACCTGGACACTGCTTCATCCAGTGCCAACTCGCCTGCTCCGATCTATGGCTCGCCAAGTTGCTGTCTAGGTTTTTACCGACTCACGCCCCCTGGCATCTGAAAAGCTGCCAAAGCGCTATTCTTGTTGTTCTGCTTTGGCACGCGGCGTTCTAGCCGAACCTCGCTAGCGGCTGGCGCCTCCCCACGATGGTGTTCGGCTAGGAGAGGCAAGAGCGCGGTGCATTGCACGTGCCACCACCATCGCAGCAAAACCGACAAATGCTAAGCGGTTGCCGGCAACTTCCAGCCAAGCGTTAGGCATGCAGATTAGGCGAGCGGCATCTCTTCTCCGCTCCCCAGTCGGCGGGTTTTCCGCCATCGTGCATAGGCTGGCAACCCCATGGCAGCGACAATCCAAATTGTTCCAGGTTCCGGAACGACACCCTTGCTGCCGCCACCCCCGCCACCCCCGCCACCGCTCAAGCTAACTACGCGAAACCCGACATTGCCGAACCATCCATGCGCAAACGACATACCACGAAAATCCCTCGACTGTTGAAATTCTTCTCCATCCCAGCGGCCACTGTACAAACCACGGAAAGGGATACCATTACTAGTAAATGTTCCTATCGACTCTTCCCATTCGTAAACATTGCCCCCCATGCCCATGATTCCAAATGCGTTCAATCCCCCCGCTTGGTCAACCAGTGCTGGGCCCTGCTCGAAGGTTTGCGCGTAAACAAGCGTGTTGGGACTGGTGCCGCTAGCTACCGCGATCGGTACCGAATCGGACGAAGACGCATAGGTCCAATAGCCTCCGGTCCCATCTTTTGTTGGGTCATAAAAGGTCGCCTTGTACCGTTCATCAAAGGTTGGCAAAACATACTTTGCCCGCCTGCTACGCACCGGATTGGTAGAGTCGTAATCGAGGGGATGCAGTAGTGGACTCCAGTCAGCTACATCATCCATGACACCACCGGTGGGAAAGTAGTAGGCTGGAGAAAAATTCTGGCTCGTGTTGAGCCAATTAACGAAGCGAGCCGCCTCGTTCCAAGTGACACCAGTTGCCGGCTTTCCTAATTGATTGCCACCCAAAAACCGCATATCTGCCATCGGAATCTGCATCGAATTCGTCGCGCCGAAATCCGCGTTGTACTTTTCGATGATTTCACGACTGATCTCATACTTTGCAATTTGGTATTCATAAGCAACGCTTCCGAATGGCTTTATCATTCCGGTCCCGATCGGCCCGTTGGGTACTGGATCGCCAGCGTTTCCAGGTGATCCAATCGGAACAAAGTCGATCGCGAACTGATTCACTCCGCTTCCGAAGAGGATGACAGCCGCTTTGGCGGTCAAACCCTCAAAAGCACAAATGGACATGAAGCAAAATAAAGTCAGCCACAGTCTGCGCATTTTCTCGTCCCTAAGATTTTGACTGTTGAAAAGAACCATTCCGTAGAAGCGCAAAAGACCATTCCAAGCGGATGTCTGTTTTTTCGCCACAAGTTGAACTGAGCATCGCCTGTGCTAGCCAACCTTCGCTGCTTTTTGCATCCCCCTTTCTCGCCGGCGATCGATTCACAGATACCAGCCATTTCTTCAGCTGACATCTCGGCAGCTAAAGTTAGCTTACTCTTTTTATCCCCTGCAAGACTATCTCAACCAAACGTCGACGACGCGTATCCCAATTCGCCTACCAACCCTCTGCACCATCATTTCGATGCCGGTGTGGTGAATTCCTGCTGAAGACAGAATAGGTGACAGGACGCTCTTTTCTTTGAATGGCGGGTACTAGAAAATACGGTGAAAAGCACCGGCGGTTAGCGTCTGGCTGCCAAGGTGATTGGATGGCGTCGACTCGCGAACTCTGCCCGGTTTCTTACGACGAACTCGAAGTCCGTCCGACTCTCACCTGCTAAAACAAACTGGCGGGGTCGGTTTGGAGCAGCTTGCGGAGGGCGATCAAACCGCTAATCAAACACATCAACAGCGTCAGTCCAAACACCAATGCCATCCGACCAGCCGTCATCCGCATCACCAGACCAGTAGACTCCCCAAGAATCGCAAACGCACCCAGCGTCGCCAGCAACCCAGGAAGAAAACCAAAGAGCGTCAGATAAAGCGCCTGCTTCAAAATCAACCCGAAGAAATACTGATCGCGATAACCCATCGCCTTCAGTGTCGCAAACTCGGCCATGTGGTCGTTGATCTCAGTGAACAGAATCTGATAACAGATAATCACCCCCACCACCAACCCCATCAGCGTTCCTATCGTGAAGATGATCCCGATCGGTGTCGCAGTCGCCCAGAAATGAATCTCCCGCGCGATGATCTGATGACGCGATAACACATCCAACCGATTTCCGGTCAATGACTGCAGCGTCCGCCGAATCTTTCCGACGTCCGCTCCCTCCGCCAACTGCACCAACCCCAGATCGACTAGTTGCAGCGGATCCCCACCAGGATTGCGCGCCGGAAAGTAATGCGCCATCGCGCGATCGGAAAACAGCAACGTCCCGTCGTGGACAAAGTCGGTACCGATCGATACTTCGTCGATGATCCGCAACTGCTTGCCGGACAGTTCCACCTCCTGCAGTCGCAGCGTTTTCACATCACTTCGCGCAAAGCCGTAGCTGGGCTTGGTCCGCCGATCCAGTAGCGCTGTCCTGCCGTCCGATAGCATCGCCAGCAAGGGCTGCCACTGCGGTGGCTCCACCACCCCAGACTCTAGCGGGATCCCGACCGCGCGGATCGATCGCGATTTATTCCCCACCACGCGCAGCTGCGTGATACTCCTTTCGATGTACACCGGCACAATCCGCTGCACTCCCTCAACCGCTCGGGCGCGGTCCAGCCACAGCCGGTCAAACCGCTGCTCGCTGGGCAGGTTGTAGCGAGCGGGGCTGACCAGAAAGAAATCGGCCTTTAGTAGCCTTGCCAGCTGCACGGTGTTGTCGAAAAGGGCATTGCGAAAGCCGATCTGCATGAACATCAAGAAGACGGCAAAGCCAATGCCCGCGCTGGCCAGCAGCAGCTTGCCTCTCCGACCTACCAGGTTCCGCCATGCCAGCGGTGTCCGCCCTTCCCATCGCAACAGCAATGCAATCCACCTCTCGAATGCGTCTCAGGTTATCTCTCTGAAATGTCTCTATCTGCCTTCCACTCCATCCTGCTCTACCTGATCCCGTCCCCTAAGTGTCGACCGATTCAGGTAACTAAAACAGCTCGGCAGGTTCCGCCTTCGCCAGTTTGCGAATCGCCCCCAGACCGCTCAGCGTGCACATCGCCACCGACAACAGCAGCACCCCGGCCAACCGCCATCCATTCATCTCGATCGGAATCCCGGTCAGTGCCACCGTCAGGCGATACAGCAGCTCGGCCAGCACCGCCGCAGGGACAAATCCTAGCAGAGCCAAGTACCATGCCTGCTGCATCACCATCCAGGCGACGTCTTGTTGCCGGTAGCCCATCGCCTTCATCGTGGCGAACTCCTTGATGCGATTGGCGACATCCTGAGCCAGCACCAGGTAGACCAGGGCGGCACCGACGCAGAAGGCGAGCGCCACTCCCATCTGGAAAATCGAACCGATCGGAGTCCCCGTCAGCCAGTGCCGATGCTCCAGCCGAATCGCCTCGGGCAGCGTTCGCACCACCACCGATTCAGCCAAGTCCGGGGCTCGCTGCTGCAGCAGCTGAGTGAGACTGCGTGCCGCCTGATCGCGGTTGGTACCTGGTTTCAATCGCACTAATCCCAGGCTGCATCGCTGACGGGTGTCGTAGGGAGCCCGCATCCCGAATCCCACTTCGTTGATCAGCACCGCGCCATTGGTGGCAAGCCCCGTGCCGATCAGGAAATGACCGACGATCTGGACTTCTCGCCCATTCAGCTCGGCGGTCAACTCCAGATCGTCGTCTCCAAAACGCTTTCCGTTTCGGGGCCCGTAGTCGGCTCGCGTGGCACGGTCGATCAGGATCCGATTGGGAGTCGACAGGGCGGGCAACAGCCGATCCAGTTCCGGGACGTCAAACAGATTGCGCCCCGGCGGCATCGCCATCGCCCCGATCGCTCGATACCTTCCATCCGAAGGACTCTGCCATCGCTGAAGCATGATCCAAAATGGCTCCACACGTTCGATTGCCTCACTGGCAGCTGAGAGATCCAGCACCGAGCGGGGGAAGGAACGAGGTTCGTACAGATGGAGATACTCGCGAGCCTGGATCACCAGATCGCAGTCCAGTCGCCCGTAGACGATGCTAGCCGTACGTTCGACCGCGCCGCGAAATCCCAGTTGTACGAAGACCAACAGCAGTGCAAAGGCGACTCCCAGCAGCGACACGAGGGCTCGTGTCGGATGCGCCAGCCAGTAGAGGATTGGCACCCAGTGCTTCATCGTCGCCTCGCATCGAAGGCAAGAATGTCGTGCGACAAAGTCCTCTCGCCCCGCCTGCGGGGAGAGGGGTAGGGATGAGGGGACCTATGGTTGGCGCTAACAGTCGTTCGATGCGCGCGCAAAACGGGCTCGTCGAACCACGACATCGAAGGAAACAGTAGACCGTGTATGCTCAGCATGAGATGACTCGATTGCGTTTCGATGCAGGTTTCCACCCAACCAATCCACCGATGTCTCCCTGCTCCATCGTTGACGCAAGACACATATCACGGGGTGGTAGTGATTTCCACATCCACCTGCAGTTGCACCAACTCGGCCGCTGCAGCAGCATCGGCCGGTTCGAGTCGAATGCGGACGGGAACGGCGCGATAGTCGGTTCGCGCCAGTGGATTGGGATCGCGCATCATGGGAGAACCGACCAATCGATCGATCCGTTCGATTTTTCCTACGAGCGGTTTGGAGAGAGCGGCGGAACGGATGGCAGCGGCCTGGCCGATTCGCAGGCGAGCACGGTCCGATTCATGCACCTCGGCCACGCAAACCATCTGCGACAGATCGGCGATCTCCATCAGCGGCATCTGCCCTACCAGCTCCCCCGGCTCGCTTCCCACCCAGAGCACCTCCCCGCTGCTGGGCGCCGTCACCCGCAATCGCTCCAACTGCTCCTCCAGCGACTTGACCTGCGCTTCCAGAGAACGGACCGGAACCAGGGAGTCGGCTAGCTGCAGGTTCTTCTGGGCGTTGGCCGTGCGCTGCGTCGCCAGCTTGACCGCCAGTTCGGCTGCCGCGATCGCCTGATCCGCTTCGGCCACCGAACTGTTCCACCGCAACTCCTCTTGAAGCAACTGCGCTTTCTGTTGCTCCAACTGAAGTGTCCCAACCAGCGGCTTGGTCAGCGGATCTTCCGTCAGTTGCCGCAGTCGATCGACCTGCTGTCGCAGCGATTCAATCGTCTGCGAACCTTGGTCGACCAAAGATCGCTGGTCCTTGGCGAACTGCACCTTGGCGGTGGCCGCCTCCTGATCGGCCTGAGCCGTGGCGAGGACCATTTCCAGTTCGGTTCCCTTGGCAACCCGCTGCTCCATCGCCTCCTGCAAACGTCTTCGAGCAATCTCCAGTTCCGCTTGCTTTCCGGTGAAGCTGGCCAGCTGAACCAGTTCCTGTCCGCGGAAGACCTGAGTTCCAGCTTTCACCAGAATCGCTTCGACGCGGTCTCCAGGCGCTGCGCCGATGCGGACGACTCCCGAAGCAGGCATCAGTCGCCCTTGGGAGAAGACGCGATTGGCGATCGCCAAAGCGGCGGCTTCTTCGGATGCGGACCGATCGCTCTGCCCTTCAAAAAAGGTGCATCCGGCAAGCGGAATGACGAACGCAACCAGCCATAGCCATCCCATCCGGACGGCGATGGACTGGGCGCTCGCGGAATCGATAGAATGTTCCAATGCGACCCTCCTTAGCGCAACTTCTCCCCGCAGCTTCTACCCGACAGCGGCAGGGAGCAACCTCCGCTGGACCTACTGCCGCGAATCCCCGTCCTATCTCGGCTCCCGTGCCTCTTTCCAGGAACGACCTGATTCTGCCTTTTGCCAACCAGAAACAATCGACGAACTTTCCAAAGCCGATAGAATCCCTGTATCTTCTATATTTGGCTCAGGCTACGCAATCACCCCAGGGCAAAGAAGTCGCGAGAAAGAAACGTCGGCATGGTGATGGGAGATATTCCAACGGGTCCTGGTGCCCATCGCGCGACCAAGCCTCGAGCGGAGCTGGGGGAATCGTCGACGGTGACGATTCGCCAGTTGCAGCATTTTTTTGGGGAGGCCGAGCTGCGGAAGCAGGTTCTCTTCGACATTGACCTGGAGATCTTCGGCGGGGAGATTCTGATCATGACCGGCCCTAGTGGGTCGGGGAAGACGACCTTACTGACGTTGATCGGGGCGCTGCGCCAGGTGCAGGAAGGTCAGTTATGGGTGATGGGGTCGGGGTTGCATCAGTTCAGTGATCCGCAGCGTGTCGCATTGCGACAGAAGATCGGATTCATCTTTCAGTCGCACAATCTCTTTGAGTCGCTGACGGCGCTGCAGAATGTGAGGATGGCTCTGGAGCTGGTGGAGCCACAGATGACAGGCAGTGCGAGGAGTGCCCGAGCCAAAGAGATGCTGCAGGCGGTGGGGCTTGCGGATCGGGCGAATCATCTACCGCGTCAATTGTCTGGGGGACAGAAGCAGCGCGTCGCCATCGCCAGGGGGCTGGTGCATCGCCCACCGCTGGTGCTGGCCGATGAACCGACGGCAGCGCTCGATGAAAAGAGCGGTCGATTGATTGTGGAGCTTCTGCGGCGGCAGGCGAAGGAGTCGGGGGCCACCATTCTGATGGTCACTCACGACAATCGGATTCTCGATGTCGCCGACCGGATGATCAACTTGGTCGATGGCAGGATTCGCAGCGATGTGCTGGTGCAGGAATCGACGCGGATAGCTCGGTTGCTGGCGCAGTGTTCGGTCTTTGAAGGGGTAACCCCAAGGACGCTAGCCAATGTTGCCGATCAGGTGCAGGTCCAGACGGTCGCCGAAGGGGAGAAGATCATTGAAGAGGGAGCAACAGGAGACCGCTTCTACCTGATTCGCGATGGAGCGGTGCGAGTGCTGCAGGGGAATCCTCCGATGATGGTCGCTATTTTGGGGCCAGGGGACTTTTTTGGGGACCGCGCCCTTCTGACCGGTCAGCCGCGCAACGCCACGGTGGTGGCCGAACAGACGACGACTCTGTATTGCCTGAGCAAGCAAGATTTTCAGAAGGCGATGAATGAACGGGCGACGCTGGAAGCGGAAGTGCGGTCTAGCCTCTTTGATCGCTGATGCAATCTGTTGATTTCCGGCGGAGTGGTTTGGGGCCCGCAGACACCAATCCCTAACAACCGATTTTCCGAGTACGAGTGCGATTTGCTAGCGGAAAGGCGCACGCCCGTTGATGGGCGGTGTACGACGAAGAACCGGTCGTTTTGCGCTAGACTGCCAGTATTCGACCGCAATCGTTGCGCGCTACCGCTTCAAAGCAGTGGGGGGCTTTCGTCCCACGGCCTACTGAATTGTCGGATCGGCGGGAAAAAGGCTACACTGACAGAGCGATGTCGCGCGACATGATCTGAAGTCCCTTCGCCTTGCGCAGCAGGTTTTTCATGCAACGGTTGGTCCCCCAGCGACTCCAGCGGATCGCCTGTGCTGTTTCGCTGGCAGTGATGTTCCTCGCAAACTTCCTGTCAGCCCAGAACCCGCCCCTTTCGGCTCGTGCGGTCCAGCAGTCGATCGAGCGGGGGGTGCAGTTTTTGGAGAAGACGCAACAGCGGGATGGACATTGGGACGGCTATCCCAATTATGGCTGTGGCCAGACGGCGCTGGTGACATTGGCGCTGTTGAGCTCGGGGCGATCGCCCGATGCACCCTCGGTCAGTTTGGCGCTAGAGTACTTGCGGAGCAAGAAGCCCGAGCGGACGTATGAGACGGCGTTGCAGACGATGGTTTTCTGTGCTGCCGAACCGCAGCGCGATCTGGCACTGATCCAGCGCAATATTCAGTGGCTTCTCGAGGCGCAGCAAACGCAGGGTGCTGCGACAGGGGGCTGGGGATACCAGCAGGGATTCACTTCGCCCGACCCTTCCAACAGCCAATTTGCCCTGCTGGCTCTTTGGGAAGCCCAGCGCGTCGGCATCCAACTGCCCCCTGATTCGTTGAAAATGTCGCTCGCTTACTGGCTACGCCTGCAGCAGCGCTCTGGGGGTTGGAGCTATCTGCCGCCGACGATGGCACCGATTGCCATTCAGCCCACCGGCAGCATGACCAGCGCAGGAATCGCATCGCTGCTAATCGCAGAAGATGCACTGCAGTTTGCTGATGCCAAAGTGCAGGGCGAACGCTTGACGTGCTGCCAGGGTCAGATCGATGTGACTCCGGTCGATCAAGGGATGCAATGGCTGGCTGGGAACTTCAGCGCTGCAGTCAATCCGCCAGTGAATAATCCCGCAGGTTATTGGTACTACTATCTCTACGCGCTAGAACGGGTGGGGCGATTGTCGGGCCAGCGATTCATCGGAAATCACGACTGGTATCGCGAAGGAGCCGAGGAGCTTCTCAAACGGCAGCAACCGATCGGCGATGGGCTATTCAAGCCCGAGGGGACAGAGGACGACGTCCACACGAACACGGCGCTTGCACTGCTCTTTCTTTCCAAAGGGAAGCGGCAGGTGGTCATCGGACGGCTGGAACACCGCCAGCTTCCGGAGATGCCGGAGCCTGCCCTGTCGCATCGGCGTGCCGTGCAGCACCTGATGGGACATGTCGAAAAGGTATGGAAGCGCGACCTCTCATGGCAGTCGGTGCGGCTGGCTGAGGCGTCGGTGGCTGATCTGCTGGAAGCACCGGTGCTTTTTCTGAGCGGCCGGGAGGCGCTGCAATGGTCCCCACAAATGAAATCGGCGCTCAAGCAGTACATCGAGCAAGGAGGTTTCCTCTTTGCCGAGGCATGTGAGGGCGATGGCTGTCAGGGCGATGAGTTTGAAGCGAGTTTCCGGCAGCTGATGCAAGAGCTTTTCCAGCAACCACTCCGCAAGTTGCCCCCTAATCATCCCATCTGGTTCACCGAGGCGAGGATCGATCCCGCGTCGCTTCCCGAAGGCTTCTGGCTATATGGACTGGAACAGTGCTGTCGCACCAGCGTCGTGTTCGCGCCCCGTAGCCTATCCTGCCGCTGGGAAGTCCATCGACCCTACGGAGTCCCAATCAACCTTCCAGGAGGCATCCGCGGGGATGTCGAGAATGCCACAAAGATCGGGATCAATGTCATCTCCTACGCGACGGGACGGGAGCTGAAGGACAAACTGGACGCCGTGCAGATCGTGCAGCCAACGGCTGACTTGACCGCATCCCTCAGAAATACACTCGCCCTCCCGAAGCTGGAACATGGCGGTGGCGCTGATGATGTGCCACGCGCTGTACCGAATCTGCTGGAGATCTTTCGCAATGAAGTACCAACCGAAGTCTCCAGCTCCCCTATCCTCATCCCAGCGGTGCTGGAGCAGTTGCAGCAGCATGCGGTCGTCTACGTCCATGGCAGGACTGCGTTTGAGTGGTCGGAGACCGAGCGAGAAGCGCTGCGAATGTGGCTAAAGCGCGGTGGGGTACTGCTTGGAGATTCGGTCTGTTCCAGCCAACCATTCACCGAATCGATCCGAAAGGAATTTAGCTTGATCCTACCGGAGGCTCGTTTGCAAAAAGTGCCAGCCGATCATCCGATGCTAACCAGCCAGTTCCAGGGATACGATCTGGGAGAGGTCACCATCGTCGAACCAGCGACCGCAATGGACGAGGAAGGGTCTGTTGGTCAGCGGCGCGTGGGACCACCGATGCTGGAGATGCTGGTATGGGAAGATCGGGTAGTGGCCATCTTCTCGCCAATCGATCTCAGCTGCGCCCTGGAGAGTCGCCGCGCCAACGCATGCAAAGGCTACGCCTGGAAAGATGCCTCCCGCATCGGCATCAACATGCTGCTCTATGCGATCTATCAGTAGACTGGTCGCCAGCCACTCGCAGGTACGATTCCAAGCACTGTTCTACTTTCCCCTGCACTGTGTCACCCACCCTAAGAAATGGTCGCTGAAGAGGCACGGCGCGGTGGGGAAGGGGTACAAAATCGGTCATTTGGTGCGGAATGGTCCACGATGGATTGAGCTGAAGGATCAGACCCTCCCCGCTCGTTCCTCGCGACCCTCCCAAGAGGGTGAGATCTGTTTGCGACTCTGCCTGAGGAAGGATGGAGGGATCCACAGAGTTGTTTGGCTGGAACAGAGAATGGCTAGCGCCAGACTGCCACGCTTCTGTCCCTTCTGTCACCACCGCTCTAATTGCCCACGTGATAAACCGATGGCCAAAATCCGGTGGCTCTAAACTACTCCCCGTCAGGGAATCGATCAGTCGATAGAATCGTGAGCGTTAGGGATCGGGTCGGAAGGAAAATCAAACGATGGAGTCGACGATGCGGAGGGAATCCTTGGGATGGCGAAGGGACCGAAGGTTTGGCATGCCCGGCTTCTGCCAAGGAAAATATCCAAGCAAGGGAATGGCAGCCACCTGGGCCATCATTTGGCTGGCTGGCCTGGTGGCCAGCATAGGGATTGTTTCGGTTGCCAGCGCCGATGACACACTTCCTTCTTCGCACAACCAGGGAGGAGCCTTGCCGGAACCGATACGACGAGCACTGGCGCTTCCGGAAGCCTACCGCGGTCTTGTAGCCGCCGAACGGCTCGACTGGAACTGGCTCCCTCCCGCATCGGCGTGGTACCGCGTCGCCATGGAGAATGGGCAACCAGAGTTTTTCTGGGTCGACTGCCAGCGCGGAGAGAAACGGAGACTGCTCGATCGCGGCCAGCTGGCTCTCCAAATCGAAAAGATCACTGGAGTCGCCGAGGATCCGAAGACGCTGAACCTAGAAGGGGTTTCCGTCGAGGCAACCGAGGGGAACTGGGACTCGGCGATCGTCCGGTTTCGCGCGGCGGGAAAGCGGTGGAGCTATCGACCGGCGGCCGATCAACTGGCGGAATCCTTAGGCGCAGGCAACCTGGACTCCCTGCCGGCTCAAGAACGAATCGTTCGCTCGCGCGGCCAAGGGGAGGAAACTCACCTTCAATTCACCAACCAGCTACAGGTCCCGCTGGAGCTATTCTGGCTGCCCGCCGACGGGCAGCGGGTTCCTTATGGGCGGCTGGACCCTGGACAGACAAGGCAGCAGCATACCTTCGAAGGTCACGCTTGGCTTTTGGTCGGAGCAGGAGGGGATCCGGTCGCCTGCTATGTAGCCCAAGCCGGCGGCGGCCGGGCGGTGATCGATGGCAACCAGCCCATTCCCAAACCATCGGCAGGGCGCGCGCGGCGCCAGGCTCCACAACCCAGCAGCCAGTCTCCTGATGGCCGTTGGCAGATCGAGCTTCGGGAGGAAAAAGCGTGGCTGGTTCCGGTGGGTGGCCAGTCGGATTCGGTGCGAGAGCCAAAAGAGATTCCCGGGCAAGATCCAGGGCAACTTGCGCTGGCCGGTCCCTTCCGCTGGTCGCCCGACAGCAAGCGATGGGCGGGGCTGGCCAGAGAACCGGGCGATCAGCGAAAGATCACTCTGATCGATTCGCGCCCCGACGATCAGCTGCAACCAAAGAGCCGAGAGGTTCCCTACGACAAACCGGGGGACAAAATCGAGATCGCGTGGCCGAGGCTGTTTGAGCTTCAGGAAGATGGGCAAGTACGCTCGATCCCGATCGATACGAAACTGTTTGCCAATCCATGGAGCTTGGACGATCTGGAATGGTCCAGCGATGGAAAACGACTCACCTTCTGGTACATCGAGCGAGGTCATCAGTGCGTCCGCTGGCTAGCGGTTGATGCGGTGACTGGTGAGGTCACCGTGCTGCTGGAGGAAACCAGCGCAACGTTCATCGACTACGCGCACAAGATGCAGCGGAGACGATTGGAATCTAGCGGGGAACTGGTATGGATGAGCGAGCGGAGTGGATGGTGCCATCTGGATCTGCATGATGCGATGACGGGAGCCCGGAAGCATCCAATCACCTCCGGGCCATGGGTGGTGCGTGGGATCGAACGGATCGATGAGTCGAATCGCCAAATCTGGATCACCGCGGGCGGATTTCATCCTGGAGAGGACCCCTATCACCGGCATCTGTTGCGGGTGGGGTTGGATGGTTCTGACCCTGTGCCGATCACTCAGGGGGATGGCGATCATGAGTGGAGCTTTTCCGACGACGGGCGTTGGATTTTGGATCGCTACAGTCGCGTCGATCTGCCGCCAGTCCATCAATTGATCGACGCCGAGAGTGGGAAGGTGGTGCTGGAGCTAGAACGCGCGGACTGGTCGGAGTTGCTGGAAGCCGGTTGGAAGTCGCCCGAACGATGGGTGGCCAAGGGACGCGACGGGCAGACCGATATCTTCGGGATTCTGCATCGGCCCAGCCATTTTCGCGACGATCGAAAATACCCTGTCGTTGAGATGATCTATGCGGGCCCTCAAGGAGCGCATGTGCCGAAGGGATTTGGCCTGCATCTGGCAGCACAGCAGATGGCGGAATTGGGCTTCATCGTGGTGCAGATCGATGGGATGGGGACCAGCCATCGCAGCAAGGCATTCCATGATGTCTGCTGGAAGAACTTGGGGGACGCTGGATTCCCCGACCGACGATTGTGGATGGAAGCAGCCGCCAGGAAGTATCCGCAAATTGATTTAACGCGCGTCGGGATCACGGGGGGTTCCGCCGGGGGACAAAATGCGCTCGGTGCTCTCCTATTTCATGGTGACTTCTACGATGCCGCCGTCGCCGACTGTGGTTGTCACGATAACCGGATGGACAAAATCTGGTGGAATGAACTCTGGATGGGATGGCCGATCGGCGAGCATTACGCTCAGCAGAGCAACGTCGACAACGCTCATCGCCTGCAGGGAGAACTGATGCTGATCGTCGGGGAGCTGGACGATAACGTCGACCCAGCCTCAACGCTTCAGGTGGCCGATGCTCTGATTGCCGCCGACAAGAACTTTGATCTGCTATGGATGACGGGTCGAGGGCATGGAGCCGGAGGCAGTGCCTACGGAAGACGAAGAACTTGGGAGTTCTTTCTCAAGCACCTTCGGCCAGAGACAATCGAACCTGTCTCAGCGCGATAGCCACGAAAGTCCTGGCCACTGGTTCTAGGCTGCCAGCGCTTCGCTGGATCGGACGCTCGAAAGGAGCGCTCGGTATCGGTCGCGCAGCTGGTAGAGGTAGACCGCCGCATACAGATTGATGACGAAGGAAAGCAGGAAAAAGATCGGCAGCAAAGAACTGTTGCCCGACGCTCGCCTCATCCCCATCGTCGATTCATTCCCCTCCCGATCGAAACGGTCTGCGGGAGTCTGAAGGTTGGGGCGCTGGGTGGAGGTGAGCGAGGTGTGGGAGGTCGAGCTGCTGTGGCGCTGCATCTGCTGCAGCTGCATCTGAACGTCGTTCAGCTGACGGCGCAGGAGATAGACTTCCTCATCCCGCGCAACGGAATTGGAGTCGATGGAGGACTGAGGAGGACGCCCACCCTGGCCCAGTAAAGACCCTGGAGCAACACCGGCAGCATTGCCGTTGGCATTGCCGGTAGCCGATGCGGGAATCGTATTGGATGAAAAACGATCATGCAGTCCAGGCCGGGAGTTCGAGTGGGCCCCAGCAGCGGGAGCCGCTGGCAGTGAACTACTCCAGCCAGCCCCTTGGCCAAGACTGCTGATGTTGGTGTCGCGATCGCGAGCTGGGTTGGCATTGCTGTAGCCAGGGTTGGTAGGAGGCGCCGCTAGGGAGCTGGAAGGGATCTGGCCCGGGGGAAGCGATGCCATGTTGGTGGCCGAATCACGGTCTCGGTCGCGATCAGAAAAACCTGGCTGAGAGTAGGCGGGGCCCGTCGTCTCGGTCCATCGGGAACCGGTCGAGGACGATGGAACTCCCGTGGCGGGAATGCTGGAAGGAGGTGGCGTTGCGATGGAGCTGGATAGGCCAGCAGTCGGATTGGTGAGGGAATTGCCAGTCGGGACGTCACGATCTCGCAGGGTCGCCGAACCGTAGGGATCGAGCGACGGAGGCGCAGCCATCGGCGTGGCCTGTGCCAGATCGGTCAATCGAGGGCTTGGCCGGGAAGATTCCAGATCCCCTGGCGCACTGTAATCGATGTTCGCCAGATTCCCCCCTTCGACTCGATTGCGCATCGCAGAGACGGCGGCGGGGTCAGGGGGGTAGGCGGGAAACTGCTGTCGCACCTGCGATTCCGAGGGAGTCCGTTCGGGGATCTCCTTGCTGATCCGGACCACGACTCGCTTGAACCGGCCCTGAATCGCCTGCGGCACTAGTGCCGTCGCCTCAAAGCCCCCTGGAGAATTCAGCATCGCCTGAACCTCTTCAGGGGTCAGGTGAATGACATATTCCAACTGGCCGTCGGTATTGGCCTGACGCCACCCGCCGGTTTCCACTTGGCTTGTTTGAGACACTTGGCCTGCCAGAGCCAGGAAGAACCAACCCAGGAGAGTGAACATCGGAAAAAACCCCGCCACGAGGAGTTTGCAGAACCGTCCTTGACTGCATTCGAACAAGCAATGTAAGCGATACAGCCAAACGGGGTAAATACAGATCCCAAGCAGCGGTCAGAAAGCTTTTTTGCTAGCAAACCTCTGCAAGGCGGTCCGCACCGCTGATAGTCACCGATCCCTTCCGGACGGATGATCTCACAGAGTCACGAAGGCACGGAGAAGGGGGAAAAACCTGAGGCAGCTTGGTCGAAACCCATTGGGTCTCGAGTCGTCGTGGAATGCAGTTAGCGAGGTATGCTAAGATTTGACCGATCGGCTCGGAAGCCACGTATCTTTTATCGGGTAGTGAGTCGAAGGTCTTTCTCCGTGGCTCATTGCCTCCGTGAGATCCGAGGAATAGCGAACAAGGCGGTCCCCCAGTACAGCCGACCAGTGAACTTCATCGTTATGCGTCACGGTGGAGGCCTTGATCAGAATGCTTAGCCGACATGAGCACCTACCTATCGATCGCTCGACGCGCCGAGTGAGCCTGTACTCGCTCAAGGAGCGTGGAGAGTCAGATGATATTGTCATCTATTGCTCAGACGGCCAAAGTGTCGATGCATTCGCTCAGCAATTCTTTAACGCATTTGGAGCTGACCGTTTTTGGTTCGTTGGAGTGGATCACTCGCCCGACTACCGCAATGCGGAATACGTGATCGGTACAGACGGTCCCCGTTTTGAGATGCATGAGGCTTTTTTCGTAAACACGGTTGCGGAGTGGGCAACCAAAGCGATCGCCATTCAACATTCGCGCCGTCAATCAGCTGTTTTCGGATACTCATGCGGTGGGGCGTTTGCCGCTTCGATTGGAAGACGTCATCCCGATATTTATGGAAAAATCTTTTCCTTCTCGATTGCGGGTAGGCCAATCACCCATTTTGACGTTCAACCGGAGGCAGATTTATCGGAGGTAAATTTTTACTTCCGTTCTGGATCAAGAGAACCAAAGGCAATGCGTAGCTATATGAAACGCCTCCAAAACTGGCTTCGTTCCGCCAATGTTCCGGTGAATAGCCAGACGCTTGCTGGTGGACACGAATTTGCGACCTGGTCGATTGGATTGAATGAATCCATTTCCATTGCCTACGAGTTGACGCCTAGCAAGTCGGTGCAGCGAAGTGACCGACCGTGCGATTTTTGAAATCATCGTTTTTGTGCAGCAACTCGTTGACCGCCGGCATTCGCTTCCGGACGGATGATCTCACAGAGTCACGAAGGTACGGAGAAGGGGGAAAAACCTGAGGCAGCTTGGTCGAGAACCAATGGGTCTCGAGACGTCGTGGAATGCAGATGGCGAGGGATGCAAAGATTTGGCCATCCAGTTGGGAAGCTAGGTATCTTTTGTCGGGTATTGAGTCGAAGGTCTTTCTCCGTGGCTCAGTGCCTCCGTGAGATCCATGAAAAAGCGAACGAGAAGAAGCTTTGCTAGGGCGGATGCATTGACGACTTATTTTTGTGGAATACCAAACGAAGAAAGGCACGGAAAGCGACTCCGTGCCTTTCTGGTTTCGTTCATTTTCGCCGAGGCGCCAACACCCTGATTGGCGTGCCTAGTTCGTCACGCGAAGAGCGAGGTGACGGCCTGGGCCTTGACCAATTCGCGGGGCTGGTTCAGGTGGTTGTAGACGATCGTCTCCGGATCGATCCCGAAGGCATGATAGATCGTCGCCAGAAGCTGGCCGGGATGGACCGGATCGGAGATCGGCGCGCTGGCCGTCTTGTCGCTCTCCCCATGCACATAGCCACGTCGAATCCCGGCGCCGGCGATAACGCTGGTGTAGCAGTATGGCCAGTGATCGCGACCGTCATCGCTGTTCCCGTTGCCGCTGGTGCTGACCCCGCGCTGCGGCGATCGTCCGAACTCGCCGACCGCGACCACCAGGGTATCTTCCAATAGGCCACGATCATCCAGATCGGCGATCAAGGTCGAGAGCCCCGCATCCAGCATCGGCCCCGACTGATTTTTCATCCGCTTGCTGAGATCGACGTGGTGATCCCACGAATGGTTGTCGCTGTTGGCAACCTTCGGCCAGATGACTTCCACGACGCGCGTGCCAGCTTCCACAAGACGGCGCGCCAGCAAGCAGCTTTGCCCAAAGGTATTCCTTCCGTAGGCATCGCGTAGCGTATCCGATTCCTCGCTGAGGCTGAAAGCGTCTCGCGCTTTGCCGGAGACGATCAGCGAGAGAGCCTGATCGAAGTACTGATCGAGCTGGTAGTTTTCGACCGCTTCGTTGATCTTGGGCATCTGCTGGTTGATCAGATCCCGCAACTCGGCTCGTCGCTGCAATCGGACCGAAAAGACTTCAGGCCGCAGCTGCAGGTCGCTGACATTGATCCGCTCCATCTTCGACATATCCATGTCGTCGCCCGACGGAAACAGCGTGTAAGGATCGAAGGCTTTGCCGAGGAAACCTGCCGTACCGCCCTTGCCAACCACATTCGATTCCTGAAGGGGACGTGGCAGCATCACGAACGGAAGCATCGGTTCATCGGCTGGACGGAGCCGAATGATATTGGAGGCGAAATTCGGGAAGTCCTTGGGGGACGGCGGTTCCAGCTGACCCGATGGGCTGACCTTGTCGGTGGTGTACCCGGTCATCATCTGATAGATCGCAGCCGTATGATTGAACAGCCCATTGGGCGTGTAGCTCATCGACCGAATCATCGTGAACTTGTCGTTGATCTGCGCTAGCTTGGGAAGATTCTCGGTGTACTGAATGCCGGGGATCTTCGTCGAGATGTTCTGGAAAACGCTCTTCACATTATCCGGAACATTTTCCTTGGGATCCCAGAGATCTAGATGGCTGGGGCCACCCTGGAGGTAGACCAAAATCATCCGTTTGGCGCGGCCCCACCCCGGACCACCGCGATTGGCTTCCACGGCCGAGGCGGCTTGGAGCCGAAGGAGCGATCCAAGAGACAACCCCAGCATTCCTGCCCCGCCGACTCGAAGAACATCGCGCCGTGTCGGTTGCAGATGACGATCGCACAGATCCCGTCCAGCCGATCCTTGCAAGCACCACATGTGAAGACTCCTAGTGATTAAAGAGGAAAGCCGGACTATTGATCAATGCCCAGGTCAAATCTTCCGCAACGGTCACCCGCGCCTGCTTGACCTGGATCCCACTCTGTTCGACATCACTTCGCAGACGGAGCAGGGCCGAGTCGTCGCCGATCGGCTGCTGTAGTCGTTCGATTCGCTTGTTGATGGCCACCAAGGGTTCATCCGGAGGGACGGCTACGGAAGCGGCACCGATGGCAGCATCTTTCTCCCGGATGCCCGGATCGACCTTCCGGAAGTAGGCCAGTCCCCCTTCCAACGCCGCTCCAGCCCTGTCTTCCTTCGACAATCGAGCCAGCGCCGAGAGCGTCTCGGGGAGTCCCAGCGGCAGATCTCCTTCGGCCGCCGTGACGCTCAACCGGAACCTTGCTAGGCGATGATCTTTTGCTTCATGCACCTGATGCAGTTTGAATTCGAGCACCCAGTCGGCAGGCAAGTCAAGCGGTTTGTCCAGTTGCAGCACCGCCCAGTGCTCCACCGATCCGGTTTCCGCCACCGCCCAGCCACCTTGATCGTTGTTCTTCCCGTCGATCAGCGCCCCGGCGGAGAAGCCTGGTTGATCGAAATCGGTCAGTCCCTTGGCAAACTTCAGCGGCGTTCGCTGCTTGGGATCAGAAATCGGTCCCGCCAGCACTTCCAGTTCGGTCACGACGAAATTGCCGTTGGGTGGCAGCCCGGGACCGCCCCCGGGAATCTCCGGAACCGGCAGGGCTTCCAATCGCACTCCCGTGATGCGCGAAACGCCTGGCTGAGCGGTGATCTGGTAGATCCCCTTCTCCTGCGATCCCTCCGCGCGGATCGATCGATCGGCCTGCGGAATCAGCTTGCCACCCTGGGTGGTCGAAAGCTGGGTGGCCGCGAGCGGAATCCAGGAAGTGGGAGCCACCTTGGTGGCCAGATACTGATGGAAGGTTTCTGGTAGCTGATCGAGGTATTGCTTCTTGACTGCCTCCGCCGCAGCGATCCGGTCGACTCGTTCCTTCTCCAATCGCTCCCTCTCCGGCTTGATCTCTTCGGTGCGGGCAGCAGCCTCCTGCTGAGCGGCTTCCAGATTCTTCAGCCGCTCTTGCTCGCGTTTTGCCTTCTCTTCCACCCACCAAGCTTCTTTCTCGGTGAGCGCCTGGACCAGTTGCTGATGGTCGCTCTGCACCCGCTCGATCGTCTTCTCCGCGATGGCGATCTCGGCGTCGGTCGCCGGTCGGTTCAGCACCCGCAAGAACAGCTCGGCGATCATCGCCTTGGGATCTTCGGTCGACTGAGCCAGTTGATGGAGATCATTCTGGGGTGCACCGATTGCCGATCCGATGGTCGGGCCGCTGACTAGAGCCATCACGCCACCCAGTTGGAGGTCGTTGGAGCGTTCGCATTCGCAGGCACTCTCTCGGACGGGACGGCCCAAGTTGTTGAGGAAGCCATCGGGCAACTGGGCATCGGCATCGGCTAGCGACGCAGCGCGGGCACCAGCAGCCAGACCTGGGATCTCCGACCGGGTCCCGGTAACGCGATGGACCGCATCGTAGAGCACTTCGGCCGGCAGTCGCCGCGCTTTGGCCTTCGAGTAATTGAGCGCATCGTCCTTGTTCCAGTCATTCGACTCCAGCGACAACTGATAGGTTCGGCTGTTGCAGATCAAGCGCAGCACATGCTTGACATCGAACTTGTGGTCGATGAATTCCTTCTCCAGATACGCCAGCAGTTCTGGGTTGCTTGGCGGATTTCCGGCGCGAATATCGTCCAGCGGCTCGATCAGTCCGGTTCCCAGCAGGTAACCCCAGAGTCGGTTGACGTAGCTGCGAGCGAAGTAGGGGTTTGATGGGCTAGTGAGCCATGTGGCAAACTGTGTTCTCCGCGGAGTCGGCTCAGTCGCCTCCACCGGAACCGGATAGGGGAACTGAGGAGGCGCGACGGCGCTGGTGCGCTGGTGAGTCATCTCCCCGTCTGGCTTGTCAAAGACCTCTTCCCAAAGCGGCTTGGCCCCTTCGACCGCAGTCCCCCCAATCGCCTTGTCGCCGCTTTCGGGATCCTTCTTCAGACCGACTTGGGCGAAGTAGGCGGCGGTTTGGTAGTACTGATCCTGCGTCCATTTTTCAAAGGGATGGTCATGGCACTTGTTGCAGTTGAATCGCACCGCCAGGAAGAGATGCGATGTGTTTTCCAGAATCTCCTCCGGAGTACGAAGGATCTTGTAGTAGGAAGCAGGAGGGTTCTGGCGGTTGGAGCCTGATGCGGTGATGATCGATTTGACGAACTGGTCATACGGCGTGTTGGAGGCAACTTGTCCGCGGATCCAGTCCTTGAATCCTTGAGCCCCTTCCTTCGCGAGGAACTTGCTGTTGACCTGCAGGAGGTCGGACCACTTGTTGGTCCAGTGGTCGACGTATTCGTCGCTGGCCAGCAGCTGATCGATCAGCACCCGCCTCTTTTCCTGAGTGCTTCGTGGGTCGTAGAGGAACGCGCGGACCTGCTCGGCTGTCGGTGGCAGACCGACCAGATCCAGGTAGACGCGCCGGATGAATTCGGCATCGTTGCAGACATTCGACGGCAGCGTCTTGATCCGCTGCCACTTGGCGGCCACATGCTGGTCGATCGCGTTCCACACGGGAGGATCCTGCCAGACGAAACCATCACGATTGCCCATCACCGTTAGCGTGGTGGCAGCGTAAGCTCCTTCGAAGCGAGCAAGCAGAGGTGCTTCGCCGCGTCGGACTGCCTGGACGCGACCGCGACCTGCCAGAATCGCCACCTCCGAATTGCCACTCTCGAGGAAGGCCTCCTGAGTCACATCGCGCTGCTTGCCGTCGGCGTAGGTAGCGATCACGCGCATCTGGCGTAGATCTCCCTCCAATTGCGCGATCGGGTTGGCAGGCTGAACCTCCAGCTTGACTACGCGCGGCGTATCCAGCTTCAGCGGTGCGCCTTGGCGGATCCACTGCTCGATCACCGACGCGGCCGGATCTCCTTGCTTCATCAGCGTACCGCCCGCATGAGGCACCGTCCCCAATGGCTTGGAGAGCATCAACGACTCATGGGGCGACGAGAGATTGACCCGGCGAGCGGCCAGGTCATCGGTCAGTGCGCGGACATCGTAAAGCGGATCGTAACCTCGCAGAGAAAGCTTGAAGCCGTTCTTGCCGGCTTGAGCTCCGTGGCAGGTTCCCTGGTTGCATCCCAGTCGTGACAGGACCGGATTGACATCCCGTACGAAATCGACGGGACTAATCGCCGAGGCTTCCACATGCAACGGCACGCTGGCTGCCAGACTACCCACCTTCAGCTCCAGTGCCCCATCGCCATCGCCGATCGGTCGGACAACTCCCAGCGGGGAGACGCGAACCAGCTGGTTTTCGGCGGGATAGGTCGCTAGGTGCGTCACATCGATCGACTCGCCCGACGTGGTCTCTCCCAGCACGACCAATTGGGCAGAGTGATGCCAGGCCAAGAGGTCGATTTTCTCAGGGAGAACGGAAATTTTGGTCAGTGTCGCCGGATCGATCGCACGGGGTGGAGTCGCCAAAGGAGCCGATGGCTCGGCAGGAAGCGCATCGAGATGCTTTCGGTAGTCGGCGGCAAAGTGATCTTCAGTGGCCGCCTGGGCTCCCGATTGAGCCGGTACGACGGAAAAGTCAGCCAGTGGCTTCTGGGAGGCGATCTCCCAAAGACGCACATGGCCATCGGTGGCTCCCGCCGCCAAACGTCCCTGGCTGTCGATGGCGATCGCATAGACAGCCGCAGGCACTTCCCATGTTCCGATGGGCTGCGGTTCGGTCGTCACATACTGATCCAGTTTCGTCTTCTCGGCAGCAGATCTCGCCATGACTCGCTTGGCCTGAATCGCCTTGATCTCTTCCGGCAACTGCCCCTCGATGTCATAGCTCCAGACACGCACCTGACTGCGTCCATCCAGCGTGCTGGCAGCAGCCAGATATTTGGCGTCGGGGCTGATCGCCACCGAGAAAATCCGGCCCGGCATTTCCGGTAGCTTCCTCAACAGGTTCGCATCGTCACCGATCTGGCGGGCAGTCTGTCGGAAGACGCGATAGAGCTTAGGGGATCCATCCGATCCTCCCACCAGCACTTCATCCCGAAGAGGGTGCCGAGCCAATGCGCTGATTCCGCCTCGCAAGGCACCCGGCGTGATCGACGTCACGTTGTCGATGAAGCGTTCGGTTGCCACTTCGGTCAATTTGACCGTCATGTCTCTGCCAGCAGAAATCAGATGCTCGCCAGAGGCTGTGAAGACCGTTGCACGGGGCCAGTCTTCGTGGGCGCCCTGGTAGAGCACACGCTGGCCCGTCGTCGAATCGATCGCGCGAACGACATTGTCGGTGGAACCGTAGGCGAGCAGTTTCCCATCGCCAGACCAACTCAGGCCAAAGGGGGTATCGAAACCTGCGGACTGGCTGAGCGTCAGTTGGCCGGCTTGCCAATCCCAAACCTGGATTTCGCCCGATAGGCCAGGAGAACCGGCGGCAACCGCCAAGCGAGTCCCATCGGGAGAAAAACGAACCGACTCCACACGAGGGGATACACCCACCAAGCGTGTCTTGAGCGAACCGTCCGAGACTTGGAATAGTAGGGCTTCGTAATATCCAGCCACCGCCATCCACTGGCCGTCGGGCGAAAAATCGATCGAGGGGATCGCAGGAGCTTGCCGATAGACCGGCGGACGCTCCGCATCAAACGGCGCCGGACGCTCCACGAGGTCATTGGCTGCACCTTGAGCGATCCAGCGGCGGATCAGATCGATTTGAGCATCGGTCAGCGGGGGTGCATTCTTTGGCATCTCCGCCTTGCCATCGACCGGCACGATTTCCGCAAGCAAATGGCTCCCCTCAACATTCCCTGCAACGATCGCCGCCTCGCCCGATTCCCCACCCGCCAACAGCTTGGCAAAGTCGGTCATCACAAAGCCACCCTGCGCTTTGGCCGGCTGGTGACAACCGACACAGTGGGTACGGAAGATCGGCAGCACATCCTTTTGGTAACTGACCGTTTCGACCGTCGCCGGAGTCTCTTCTGCAAACGACGAGCTGCCGAGGAACAGGAATTGCAAGGCCACCAGCGACGCCTTCCTGACGCTGGTACGCATCCTGGATGGAAGCGAACCCTGGGAATCCGCAGTCTGGAACAGCAGGAACGGGAATGCGAAACGACCAATCATGGCGACGCTCTCGGGAGTGAGAACCGATGGATGCAATTCCGATGGGCAGGACCCATGGGGCGAATGGTCGCAGCAAGACCGGAACCGCTTTTCTGGGAACCCAGACAGCGAGCCCCAGATTCTGAGCGACCGCAAGCCTTGAGGCGGGAAATCCCCTTGAAACCGGTGCAAGGGAATCCTTTCCACCTTACCCCATGCAACCGGCAACGTCAAACTGAAGCAACCCGGAGAACTGCGCCGTTGGGGAAGCCAAATCGCGAGCGGAAGAACTTCTCGCCCGCTTTCTTCATCGAATCCTCAACATCACGAGGCGGGGAATCGTTAAAATCCCGCCATTGCTGGGATTACTTGTCCTTATTCATCGTTTCTCAGGAGAAAGTCGCGTGAATCGTTCTGTTCCCTCTCGTATGCGACCGGCATTTACCCTGGTCGAATTGCTGGTGGTGATTGCCATCATTGGGATTCTGGTCGGTTTGCTGCTACCCGCCGTCCAGGCAGCTCGCGAAGCGGCTCGCCGCATGAGCTGCAGTAATAATGTCAAGCAGATCGGCTTGGCGATGATGAACTATGAGTCGTCCTTCAAAGGGCTGCCCTTCGGTTGGAACACCCACGGGACGCTCTGGAGTGCGTTGATCCTGCCGTACGTCGAGCAGACGAATTTGCACAATACCCTGCTGTTCCAGGAAAGCGGTCAGGGGAATTGGGATTCGGCCACTGGTCCTAACCGAGCCGCTTGCGAAACGAATCTGGGTGTCTTCAAGTGCCCCAGCATGGCGCTGAAGGATACCTACAATTACAACGGCATCACCCGTCGCGTGCCTGCCAGTTACCGCGGTAATGGTGGCAGCAATATCAGCTCCGACGATACCTCGACCCGTCCTTTAGCAAACACCATGTCGTTCGAAATGGTCGACCTGGACGGTTTGTTCTTTGGTTGCAAAAGCGTTCAGTTTGGCGAGATCCCCGATGGGCTCTCCAACACGATCATGATCGGGGAATCATTGACAGATCCGGAATTTGTCAAAGACGATCAGGGGATGGACTTTTGGGTGATTGGTAGCCCCCAGATCGACCCCTGCAACTGCGCTGGCGGGACGGGTGGCACCGAATTCACAGAAGCCTCGGGTAGCACCATCGCCCGAATCAACGCGCAGCTTCGCGACCCGGCTCTCAGCGGCCAGTTGATGGAGATGTCGTTTGGCAGCTACCACCGGGGCGGTGCGATGTTTGCTCTAGGAGATGGTTCCGTTCGGTTCATCGCCGACGGCATCGACATGAATGTCTACCGACCCTTGGGTTCACGCGATGGCGCCGAGGTAGCGATTCTGGACGAATGACCTTCACGGGAAGGGCAAAGATTCTTTCTTCGTGACTGGAACGAAGGCGTCTGAATTGGAAAAGGGTGATGACCAGATGAGTTTTCGAGTTCTGTTCGAAGGGGTGCGGTTCGCATCGATTGTTGGCCTGGGTGTGATGCTCGTCGGTTGCTCAGGCCCTGGCGATGCTGATTACGCCAAGCTGAACCTAGTCGATATCACCGGGACTGTGATGGTTGATGGAGTGCCAGTCGAAGGGGTCGAAGTCCGTTTTGAGGACAACCCCTTTCAGTACTCTTTCGGCGTCACCGACTCGTCTGGCACCTACAAGATGATGCTCAACAACCGAAAGTCGGGCGTCACCCCTGGCAGCAAGAAGGTTCGGTTCGTGCCCAAGTCGGGTGGCGGAGGAGGCGGTGTATCGGATGCAGCCGCGGCGATCCCCCAGGAGGGAGACGACGGGGAAGCCCGGGAAACAGCCGAAGGGGAGGTGATCGAGATCGCCAAGGATGGGGCGGGATCGGGTAAGGTTCCTGCCTGCTACAACAGCGATCCGAAGATCTCGGTGGAGGTATCTAAGACGACGAAGAAGTTCGACTTTGACCTCAAGAGCGATTGCTCCACATCCGCACCCAAGTAAGCATTCGATGGCTCGCTGGCCCGAGACAATAGCCGACGCTTTGCGATTCCTCCGGGATTCGCAAAGCGTTATTTATTGATGCAGCGATAGCAGCCTTGGCGTCTGCGAAGGAGCGAGGCTATCGCGGATAAGAAACTCCAGCACATGGTGTGCGCCCGCGCCTGTGCCACAAATCTGCGAAAGATCTCACTCCGTTGCATGGCCGTCTCGGCCATGCCAGGGAAAGCACAGGCGATCGTGCCCGTGCCAAGAGAGCAAAGTAGAGGACATGCGGAACGCTTTTGCCGCTGCCGTGAAGAAATCGAGCTTAGGGGCGGGTGATTGTTTCGTGGAGGTTCAGCAGGACGCGGCAGACGCTGGTCCATGCGGCCAGTTCGGGAAACTGATCCTGCGGCAGGGGTGTGCGACTGGCTCCCACGGCAACCAACTTGGCGGCTCCTTCCGGATCTCCTTTCCATTGGCTGCGGTGCTTGACCAGCAGTTCCATCAGCACCTTGGTCTCTGCTTCAGCAGGCCAACGTCCAACGACGCGATGGAAGCCGATTTCCAGTCGACGCTGATCATCGATGGGCTGGCGATCTGCTAGCAGTTGTTCGGCCAGATGTCGCGCGGCTTCGACGTAAGAGGGGTCGTTGAGCAGGACCAAGGACTGCAGTGGCGTATTGGAGCGAGGCCGGTCGGCGGTGCACTCCTCGCGGCTTGGGGCATCGAAGGCGAGCAGGGAAGGGTGGAGGTATTGCCGTTGCCAGTGGGTGTAGAGCCCTCGCCGGTAAAGCGATTCTCCCTGGCTGTTCTGCCATTCGCGCGTCGGGAAGTTGAGGTAGGCCCAGTAGCCGGGTGGTTGGTAGGGGCGAACGCTTCGGCCACCGACCAAACGGACCAGCAGATCGCTGACGGCCAGAGCGTTATCGCGCACCAGTTCGGCGTCCATGCGATAGCGATTCTGATGAGTCAGCCAGCGGTTGGTTGGATCAGCCGCCATCTGCCCGTCTGTCGCGGAAGCGCTTCGCTGATAGGCCGACGACAGGACGATCAGACGGATCATATCCTTGATGTTCCAGCCCGAGTCGATCATGCGTGCGGCTAGGTAATCGAGCAGTTCTGGGTGGCTGGGAGGATCGCCTTGCGATCCAAAGTCATCGACTCGTCGTGCGATGCCGGCGCCGAAAAAATGTTTCCAAAGGCGATTGACCAGTACGCGTGAGGTCAGAGGATGCTCAGGGGCCACCAGCCAGCGGGCCAGGTCGAGTCGGTTGGCGCGGGAGGGGGTCGATTTCTCAAGACGCACCGAGAGAACTTCGGGCACGGAGGGTTCCACCGCTTCTCCCGAATCATCCATCCAATTGCCGCGAGCCAGCACGCGCACCATGCGGGGGCTGACGGTGCGAGTGACTAGCGTGACGGGGATCGATTTCTCGTGCGCCTCCAGCTCCTTTTTCCTCGCCGCGATGAGGTCTCGCATCGGCTGCAGGGTAGGCGACTTTTCTTTCCACCACGCAGTCAGTTTGCCAGCCGCATCCTCGGTCCGCGATTGAGCAGCGGCATCGGCTGCGGCGAGTGTCTCCTGGGGTGCCTGATCGAGATAGAACTTCGGGATCGGCTGGGCCGACCAGGAGACGCGGAATCGTCCGAGCGTATGCTGTGGGTTGTCAAGATTCTGTAGCAGCGTGACTCGAAGGCTTCCTGGCTGATCGGGAATCGCCGTTCGGTCCAGTGCAAACCAGGCATCGTTCCGCTGCCCGGCGCGTTCCATCACCGCCCAGCCCCAGGTGGGGCCTTTGGCATCGTCATCGAAGGCACCGGCGACCGCCCATTTCCCGTAGGGATTGCCTCCAGCGGCTCCCGTCTGTTCATAACTGGCCAAGCCTTGGACGATTGGAATCTTCTTGGGTTCCCCATCACCCTCTGGTACCCAATGGACGATCAATTCACTGAGGACAAAATTCCCATTGCCCGCGCGTCCGGGACCTTTGCGAGGCAACGAGTCATCGGGGAGTGTTTCGATGCGCAACGTCTGGATCTCATTCGGAAATCGGTTCCACTGGAGAGTCGTCTGGTCGGTGGCTGGGGAGTTGCCAGATGCCAGAAGGGAGTGGTCGGGCTGCAGTGTTAGGGTGGCCCCTTGAGCGGAAGAGGATTGATCGGGTGGGACGATGGTCCAACTGGGTAGCTCCGCAAGCCACTGGTCCAAACCGGGAAGTGACTGGGCACCGGCCGATCGATACTCCGCCTCCGCCTCTTCCAACTGCTGCTTGAGCTGTTGCTGCTTAGCTTCCTGCGCGGGGGTCGGCACCGGAATGCTGGGGCCCCAGATCCCGGTATCGTTGGCACCGGCGTAGAGTCCTTTCTCCTCGATGTCGGCGAAGAATGCTTCCAGCTGATAGAAGTTGCGGATGGAGAAAGGGTCGTATTTGTGGTCGTGGCACTCGCAGCATCCCAGCGTCAGTCCCATCCAGGTACCGCCCAGATTTCGGACCCGTTCGGCGATGTACTTAGCGAGGTATTCCTTGTCCTGGACCCCTCCCTCAGCGCTCATCATCCCCAACCGGTTGTATCCGGAGGCAATCTGCAGACGTCTCGATTCACTGGTGCCGGGGGTTTGCGGCAGGAGATCACCAGCGAGTTGTTCGATGGTGAATTGATCGAATGGCACGTTGCGATTGAATGCATCGATCACATAGTCTCGGTAGGGCGAGACGCTCATCTCCTGATCGCCGTGGTAGCCGACGCTGTCGGCGTAACGGACTAGATCCATCCAGAGCATCGCCATCCGTTCGCCATAGTGTTCCGAGTTGAGCAACTCCTCCACCAGACGCGGGTAAGCATCGGACGATGTGTCGCTGGCGAACTGCTCGACTCGCTGCGGGCTGGGAGGGAGTCCCAGCAGATCCAGGCTGAGCCTTCGGATGAGGGTGCGACGGTCTGCTGGAGGCGAAAGCTCCAGAGAAAGTTTGGCGATCGGTTCGGCCAAGAAATGATCGATGGCATTGTTTCGATCGGGTGGTTCCACCTTCGGGACGGAAGGCCGGTCGATCGGCTGGAAGGCCCAGTGACCTTCATAGGCCGCCCCTTGCTCAATCCATCGCCGGAGCAACGTTCGCTGGGCTTCACTGAGTGGTTTTCCGGTCGAATCGGGGGGCATCCGAAGTTGGGCGTCTTCGGTGGTGATCCGTTCCCAGAGTAGACTCTCGGAAAGTTTTCCTCGGACCACCGGACCAGGCTGCCCGTCACTGCCCAGCAGCCCCGTTTCGGTATCCAGACGCAGATCGGCTTCGCGTCGGTTTGCATCCGGACCATGGCATGCGAAGCAATGATCGGAGAGGATCGGCCGAATGTCGCGATTGAACTGGATGGCTTCCTCCTGACCGAAACAGAGCGTGGTCGCGCCGGTTGCCAGCGAGGCGGCCATCAGGCCAATCGAGCCAACGAATCGAAGCGATCGCATGAGAAAACTCCCGGGTGGGGAAGGAGTGGCAAGCGGAGGGGATCCCTGGGCAGGAGGCGGGTGGGTTGGCGATTGGCCTGATCCCAAGCGATCCCGAATGGAGGAACCAACCTTGATTGTAGAAAACAGTGACTTCGGGTTCCAGCGCCAAGGTACTGTCCGCAGCGGGTTTCGAAGGAATGCTGCGTTGAGCTATCTTGTCGAACATTGAGCCGGGTAGAATGAGCGTGGCATCCGATCTCAAGGTGTGCCTTATCTGTGGGGTAGCGGTCAAGATGGACGACGTCGATCGGAAGTGGCAAGGCAGTTTCTTTGGCCCTCGCTGGTCGATCGCTCACCTTCTGTTTTGGACCTTGTCGGTCGCTCTAATGCATCAGGTACTGCGGTTCCTTCCCGGAATCGGGTCTGCTGGAGGAACGAGTGCTGAGCAGACGATCTTGGCGCTGGCCTATGGAACCGTCGTTGGAATTGGAGTGCCAGCGATTCTGGTTCCTCATGGCGCGGTGCGATTCTGGGAGCATCCGGCGCGGATTCTGTGGGGCTTGAGTGTCGCGATGGTGCTGCTGGACCTTTGTCAGCAGTGCTTGGCAGATGAATGGCGCGTTTACACCGAAGGGATTCCGCCAAGCGAGGCGTGTGCGATGGGGGCGCACTGCACCGCCGCCGTCTGGTCGCTCTACGCCCTGACCCGAAGCAAGATCTCGCTGGGATGGAAGATCGGCCTAGCCCTCTTGGTGATCGATCAGTGCGTTCGCTTCTTTCTGCTTGGCTTTTCTGTCCTGTTTTCTCGTGGAGTGCGAGGATTGACCGCATGGGATCCGATCGTTCTCCAGGTGACTCTGGGAGCCGCGATGAGTCTAATCGTCTGCCTTTACTGGATGGCGATGGCAGGAATCGACTGGTGGACTGGAAAGCACCGCGACTGGCAGTCGGCCACGCTCCTTTGGTTGCTTCCTGCGATCACCCTGGCCCCACTGATCCCGGGGCTCTACGAGCTCTATCGCGGGTGGAAACTGGGGCTGTTTTGATTGACGAAGAGGAATCGCCCCTTTGGGTTCCCTCGAAAAATGCGTGCCCAGTTGGAGTCAGTGGAGTATATTGAGTTTTGGTGAAGAGCTTCGGAAGGGAAGTGGGCGTGCCGCTGGCGGAACCGAGTGGATGCTGTTTTTGGGGGCAGGCTGGGGATGGGAAAGGACCGCGGGAAGGGGAATAGTTCCGAGCAACTGCGGGCAGCCGCGCGCGACAAAATTCGGGTTGCAGGCCTGCGCAGTACCCCGGCTCGCGTTGCCACGCTGCTGGCGCTGGAGCAGTCCGATTCGCCACTGACGCATGCCGAAGTGGCAGATAAGATCCAGGAATTGGGGGTCGACAAAGCGACGGTTCTTCGCAACTTGGTCGATCTGGTCGCTGCTGGCCTGGCGCGGCGTACCGAACTGGGTGACCGACTGTGGCGCTACGAATCCGCCGATCCCGCTCAGCCGCTGGGAGCCCATCCCCATTTCCTCTGCGTCGACTGCGGATCAGTCACCTGCCTGGGAGATCTGGAACTGACACCCAGCAGCAGGCGTCAGTCGGAGGTGGTCGGTCGCGTGACGGAAATCTTGCTGAAGGGACACTGCCAGAGCTGCAACGAAGTGCAGCCGGTCCGGGGTTGATCGCTTGCCGGCCCACACCACCGATGGCCCAAGAACAGTCGGCAGCGGTCCCGACAGCCAGTGGCCGAAAGGGAATCCAGCCGATCAAGAATAGAATGGAGCGGAAGGGAGTCGAACCCTCGACCTCAGCATTGCGAACGCTGCGCTCTCCCAACTGAGCTACCGCCCCGAGCCGAATCTCTCGTCAGAGCGATATCGTAACGCCCGATGGCGTAATGTCCAGAGCCAGCCAGTTGGGGATCCTGAGTCAGGGACTTCCTTGGTTTGTAGCAGATCAGAGGGCCAATCGCCCGCAATGTCCCAGTGATGGAGTCAGCCGGATGCAGCCAAGCAGAGCCAGCAAGCTCTATCTGATCGGATTTCGTGGTGCGGGAAAGACCACCGTCGCCAGTTGCTTGGCCAGACGGCTGGAATGCGATTGGGTCGATGCCGATCAATGGATTGAAAGGTCGGCAGGAGAAACGATCCGAGAGATTTTCCAGCGGCTTGGTGAGCAGGGTTTTCGCGATTTGGAAGAGCAAGCGGTTGCCACGCTGGCACAGGGAAGCATTCCGATTGTCTCCCTGGGCGGAGGCGCGATCCTGCGTCCGGCCAATCGACGATGGATCGCCCAGACCGGGCTGTCCGTCTGGCTTCAGGCTTCCGCCCAGACGATTCGGATGCGCCTGTCGCGCGATTCGCGAAGCAACGCCAATCGTCCAAGGTTAACCAATCTGTCGCAGGACGAAGAGATCATCGCCCTTTTGGAACAACGAACACCCCTGTACCGGGAGGCGGCCGATCTGACGGTGCTGGTGGATGATCGACGATCCGAGGAGATCGCCGATACGATCGCCAGGTGGTGGCGTCAGCGTCAACGAAGCAAATTGGGAATGGCGCGAGAAATCACCGATTCGTCTCCCATTCGCCCTGTCGGGCAAGAGGAGATGTAAGTGACTGGTTCGTGGATGTTATGGTTGGTTGGATGCCTAGCCGCGATGGGGATCAACGAGGCGATTGATCGATGGGCCTACTGGCCTCGCGGCATCGGCCGAACGGGGCCAGCCCCCGAGAGCTGTCCGAAGCGGGGGGGATGGGACTGGTTGCCCATCCTAGGCTGGCTCAGGTTGCGCCGCGAGTCGGGGCATCATGGACGCGGCTTCTGGCTTCGGCCGATGGCAGTGGAGCTTCTGCTGCCACTTTTTCTGCTCTGGCTTTATCGCTGGGAACTGCAGGGCCAGCTTCTTCCAGGGAATCTCGCGACCGATGCAGAGCTTCCCGGGGAGCTTGGGGTTGCTTGGCAGTTCTGGGTTCACGCCGCACTGATCAGCATGCTGGTGATCGCCACCTGCATCGATCTGGACGAACGGATGATTCCCGACACGGTGACAACACCCCTGACACTGCTGGCGGTTTTTGGCGCCGCGGTTTTTCCCGACTGGAGATTCTGGGTGACTGGGCTGAGTGCCGAAGGCAGCTGGGTAGTGACTCGATTGCATCCGGCCAGTCCTGATCCCTGGAATCCGTGGTGGCACAGCGCTTCGGGATTTCAAACCATTCTGCTGCTTTACAGCCTCTGGTGTTTTGCCTTGGCCGATCGTCGCTGGATCCTGCGACGCGGCTGGAAGAAGGCGTGGCGTTATTTTCTTGCAGGGTTGGTGCGTCATCCTTCCTGGAAACTGCTGCTGGGGATCTGGTTGGCCGGGTTGCTGGGGCTAGGTTGGATCTACGCACGCGGCACACCTCAGTCGTGGTCGGCGGTGGTCAGCAGTGTCTTTGGGATGGCGATGGCAGGCGCTTTGGTGTGGTCATTGAGGTTGGTAGCCCGACTAGCGATGGGGATGGAGGCGATCGGGTTTGGCGACGTGACTCTGATGGCGATGGTGGGAGCGGTGCTCGGCTGGCAACCTGCTTGGCTGGCCTTCTTCCTCGGCCCGATGGCAGCCATTCCGCTGGTGATCCTGGTCTACCTTTGGACCCGCGACCCGGCAACACCGCTTGGGCCCTATCTAGCGCTCGGTTCGCTGCTGACCATTGTCGCCTTCCGACCGCTTTACCTCGACTGGGCGTCCGAGCGACTCTTTTTTCTTGGGGACTGGCTGATCTATCTGTTTGTTGGTTTCCTTTTCGCCTTCGGTCTGTTGCTGGGACTTCTGGGGTTGATCAAAGGGCGATGGGCACCCTGACCAGCTGAGCCGTTCGAGGATCGGCCTTCGGCTTGCACTTCCTGAGCGATTGCTACAATGGGTCGCTTGCATCAGGCGGTTGGCAGGCGTTGCATTGGCGGGCAGCTCACCGCAGCAACGCCTGAAGAAAGCACCGGAGGAGGATCCACTGGGGCTTTGTTCTTCAGGACCGTCACCAGGCATAGGATGGCCGATTCAGGGAGGTTTCTAGGGTGCCCAAAGCGACGCAAAGCGCCGGGAATGGACGCAGCGAAGGTGCCGAGCAGCATCGACTGTGGGAAGCTCGAGAACGCATCGCCAACTGGCAGCGCTGGGGCCCCTATTTGTCGGAGAGACAGTGGGGTACGGTCCGTGAGGATTACTCCCACTTCCAGGATGCTTGGTCGTTTTTTACCCACGAGCATGCCAGATCGCGCGCCTATCGCTGGGGCGAAGATGGCCTGATGGGGATTTGCGATCGCCAGTGTCGTCTCTGTTTTTCCTTTGCCTTCTGGAATGGACGCGACCCGATCCTCAAGGAACGGCTCTTTGGGCTGACCGGACCCGAAGGGAACCATGGGGAAGACGTCAAGGAGTGCTACTTCTACCAGGATGCCGTTCCCACCGCGTCCTACCTGAAGGGACTCTACCTGTATCCCCTCGCGGAGTATCCCTATGCCGAGCTAGTAGCGGTCAATCGCGGCAAGTCGCGCACAGAGCCAGAGTGGGAGTTGCTGGACAGCGGCAGCTTGGCAAAAGAAGGCCACGTTGCATGTCAGATCGAGTATGCCAAGGAGGGGCCCGACGACCTGCTGATGCGCCTAACGATGACTCATCGCGGAACCAGCCGCGCTGTATTGACCGTGCTGCCGCAGCTGTGGTTTCGCAACACCTGGAGTTGGGGATGCGACCACGAGGGCTGTTCGATGAAGCCACGCATCGATGCCACCAATCCCAACCGCGTTATGGCTCAACACGAAACACTGGGGGAATACGAGTTTCGGGTCGAGCCGATCGGGACGCAGCCCATCGAATGGCTCTGCACCGACAACGAAACCAATCCCCGACTGCATCCGGCTTATCCGTCTGAGGGCAAATACTTCAAAGACGCCTTCCATCGCCGGATCATCGACCGCGAAGAAGCGGCGGTGGATCCTCGCCGCATCGGCACAAAGGTGGCGGCATGGCATCAGATTGAACTGGAGCCAGGTGAGAGCCATGTATTTCGTTGTCGCCTGAGATCCAAGGAATTGCCTTCGATCGACCCGTGGTTCGGCGATTCGTTCGATCAGATCATGGAACAGCGGCGGCAGGAAGCCGACCAGTTCTATCGGGAGGTGATTCCCGAACATTTGGTAGGGGAGGTGCAAAACGTTTCACGGCAGGCGTATGCCGGTTTGACTTGGTCCAAACAGTTCTATCACTATTTTGTGCAGGGCTGGCTGCATGGCGATGCGGGGTTCCCAGTGCTTCCCGGATCACGACTCCAAGGACGCAATGCCGATTGGCAGCACCTGTTCAACCGCGACGTCATCTCGATGCCCGACAAGTGGGAGTATCCCTGGTACGCAGCCTGGGATCTGGCTTTTCACATGATCCCCATGGCGAGGATCGATCTGGAGTTTGCGAAGGAACAGTTGATCCTGTTCCTTCGCGAGTGGTACATGCATCCCAACGGCCAGATCCCTGCGTACGAATGGGCCTTTGGAGACGTCAACCCTCCAGTCCATGCGTGGGCATGCTGGAGGGTGTATCAGATGAGCGGCCCGCCGGGGCAGCGCGATCGTGAATTCCTCGCGCGTACCTTTCAGAAACTGCTTTTGAATTTCACTTGGTGGGTCAACCGCAAGGACGTACGTGGCAAGCATCTGTTCTCGGGTGGATTTCTGGGACTGGACAACATCGGCGTCTTCGACCGCAACAAACCGTTCCCTGGGGGCGGGCATCTGGAACAGGCCGATGCGACCGGATGGATGGCCTTCTACTGCGGTTGCATGCTGCAGATGGCGCTGGAACTGGCCGAGGGAGACAACGCCTATGGGGACATGGCGAGCAAATTCTTCGAGCACTATGTCAACATTTCTGATGCGGTCAACAGCCTGCACGGCACAGGACTCTGGGACAGCAAGGATGGGTTCTACTACGACCATCTCTACCTGGATGGTACACCCTACCCTATGCGCATTCGATCGATGGTCGGCCTGATTCCCCTATGCACCAGCGTGCTGCTCCATGACGAAACCATCGATTCCATAGGTGGCTTCAAGAAACGGATGCAATGGTTCCTCAATCACAACAAAAAGGTCACCGAGAAGATGACTTTTTTGCAATCGCGCCGGGAAGCCAATGGCAAGGTGCTCACCAATCGCCTTCTGGCTATTCCCTCCGAAAAACGCTTTCGAAAGATGCTCGAGTATCTGCTTGATGAGAACGAGTTTCTCTCCCCTTACGGCATCCGTTCGCTGTCGGCTGTCCATCAAAAGGCTCCCTTCGAATTCAACTTTGAGGGGCGGGTTGAAAAGGTGGCCTATCTGCCGGGTGAAAGCGATTCGCAGATGTTCGGTGGGAACAGCAATTGGCGAGGACCTGTCTGGTTCCCAGTCAATTTCCTGATCGTAGAATCGCTGCGCGACTATCACGCCTTCTATGGCGATTCGTTCCAGATCGAATGCCCCACCGGCTCCGGACGCTTGATGAATCTCCTGGAAGTGGCGCAGGAAATCGAACGTCGGTTGATTTCCCTTTTCCTTCCCAACGCCAACGGCGCTCGCCCCTGCCATGGTCCCTACCAGCGCTTCGCCAAGGATCCAGAGTGGCAGGATCTTGTCCTGTTTCATGAGTACTTTCATGGCGATACAGGCAAGGGACTGGGAGCCAGCCACCAGACTGGATGGACCTCCCTGGTCGCTACCCTGCTGGAACGAACTGGCCGGTGATCGGCGCTAGAGGATCAGTGCTGGATGATCGGTGCCAGGGACATTCATACCGGGAGAGAGGTCACCTACTGCTTTCGACCGATGATTTTCCAGCAACGGAAAGGCGATGACGGGAGCCGGAATCGGTAGCTGCTGCGATGGGTCCTTGTGAATGGAGAGTCCCGATCACTCTAATGGAGCTTTCCATCGAACGGACGGTGGAACAAAATGCAAAATGGCTCGATCGATCAAGCAGAGCGGCAACCGGGTATTGATCGATTCGATGGCAAGTCCAATAGAGAACAACCTAGCAACGGAGCGATCGCATGGAGATCACGCACCACGGCGGGCGTAATGGAGTCACTGGGTCTTGCCATCAGCTTCGATTGACCGGTGATCGTTCGGTGCTGATCGATTGCGGAACGTTTCAAGGGCGGGATGCGATCGGTCACGAAGATCCACGCATCGACTTTTCGCTCCAAGGAATTGAAGCACTTCTGGTCACCCATGTGCACATCGACCACATCGGGAGGATTCCTTATCTGCTGGCGGCTGGTTTCGATCGCCCTATCTATTGCTCACAGCCCACCGCTCGACTGCTTCCAGTGATGCTTGAGGATTCGATACGACTTGGGATCACGCGCAATCGAGCCGTCATACGAGACGTTCTGGGAGATATCAAAAAGCTCCTCAAGCCACTCCCCTACGGAACGTGGGAAAAAATCGGAAACGATTTGACGGTCCGCTACCAACCCGCCGGGCATGTGCTGGGATCGTCCTATGTCGAAATCGAACATGATTCGCAGCGAGTCGTCTTCAGTGGGGACCTGGGCTCCCGACTGACGCCGATTCTGGATGATCCGAAGAGCCCTGAGCGAGCCGATGCGCTGGTCCTGGAGAGCACCTACGGGAATCGCAATCATGAAGGCCGGGAGGTGCGTCTGCAGGCTTTGGAAAAGATCCTTTGCCATACCATGCGAAATAAAGGGGTGACCATCATCCCGGCGTTCAGTCTGGGACGAACACAAGAACTACTCTATGAAATGAACCGGATCCTTGAGAACATCGGCTACAAAAATCAATGCTCGATGCTTGGACAGATTCAAATTCTGGTCGATTCCCCGCTGGCCAAGCGACTGACCGAGATCTATACCGACATGACCGAGTTCTGGGATGCCGAGGCGAAGGAACTGATGTCGATCGATGACCAGCCACTGGTTTTCAAGAACCTGATCGAGCTGGATGGGCATCGCGAACATCAAAAAATGATCCAACAGTTGCAAAGTCGCAATCAGCCGGCGATCGTGATCGCCGGGAGCGGCATGTGCGTTGGCGGCCGGGTGGTCAACTATCTGAAGCAGTTTCTGGGACGGGAGTCGACCGATGTGGTTTTCATCGGCTACCAAGCCGAAGGGACGCCAGGACGGGTCATCCAGAGCGGTCGATCGACCGTCCGGCTCGATGGACGCTACTACCCGATCCGGGCAAAAGTCCACACGCTGACCGGCTACTCGGCTCATGCCGATCAGTCGGACCTGCTGAAGTTCGTGCAGGGAATTCCGGAAAAGCCGAAGGAGATTCGCCTGGTGCATGGCGAACCGCTGGCGCAGGCAGGGCTTCGAGAAAAGCTGGAAGGGATGGGCTACCGAGTCACGTGACAGGTCTTTGGAATTCCCCTGCCACCTCCGGATCCATCCGCTGCGCCAGATGCGATCGGGCTTCCTCTGCCCACGGGCTTTCGGGAGCCAATTCAATGAAGCGGTGCCAGTGAGGGATTGCCTCCTCCTCCTGGCCGTTGTCGTGGAGTGTGCGAGCCAAATGGTAGTGCACGTCGGCATAGGACTCATGATGCGCAAGAGCACCATGGAACGCTGCAATCGCCAGATCCACATGACCGGTTTCCAGCAGCACGCAGCCTAGATTGGCCCTCGCCTCGACGAAGTCCTCGTCGCATTCGATCGCGGCGTAATACCGCTCCCGCGCTGCCGTCACGTCGCCGGTGCGGTAAAGCAATTCAGCAAGCTGAAAATGGATTTCGGCGCTCGGTCCATGACTGGAAAGGTGCACGCGATACCATTCGATCGCCCCTTCGAAGTCCCCCTGATCTTCTTGCTGCTGCGCCTGCTCGATGATCTGCTCACTGGTCCACGGAGCTTCCTGGCGATCGTTCAAATGGTTCCGCCCCACTCCTGGAGTGGCGACGATCAGGTGGGGCGACGCGTCCGAGTCATTCGCCGCTTGGTCGATCGCATCAAAATCGATGCGCATCTGGCCAGCCGGCTCCAGCAGACCTTCTTCTTTCCTCAACAGGACCTGACGTCCCTCGACCAGAATCTCCAGTTGGGATAGGGAGCGAGAAAGATTGGGGAAGTGGCGGGCGAATTGATCCAACTGCTTGCGGAGATCCGAGGGCTTGGTGCCAGTGGCAATCCAATGGGCCACCTGGCGCGCCGACTGAACCTGCTGAAAGTCGAAGTAAGGAAGCCGATGCACTACCTGGATCGGCTGGATCAAGCCCATACGCTGCCAACGTCGGATATTGCGCACCGGGACCTTCAGAAGATCAGCCAGCATCGCTGGAGTGAACAAACGCCGGCAATCGGGAGCGACCTCCATACAGCCTAGACGCCTCCAGAGCTCTGTCTCCTCGATGCACTCCACCTGCCCCGACGCCATCGCCATACCCCACGGCGTAGCGGGATCGGAGTCCGGAAAAGTCCCTGGCAACTCATCGGCGCCGACAATCAAAAGATCGATCTCGACGGTTGGTCGATCCACCGGCTGTCCGCCATGAAGCCGCACCAGTTGATGCGCTTCCTTGCGGGTCAGCCCCCCCAAACGCCCCACAAAGGCGACGCGCATCCCCTGTAGCAGAGCCGCTGTTTGCATCGCACTAGATCCATCGCCCGACATGGCCGATTGCTCTCGATTCCTTCGTCGACCAACCACAGCACACCAAATATCAATGTAGCAAGCAGCCATGGAATTGATAAATCTCTCAACTCCTTTCGACTTTCCGGCGAGAGATTCCCTGGTTTGGCCCCGAATGAACCTGGGGAAAAACCGGTGGAATACCTGTTGCCAACTACCAGCCTGTTTGCTCGAAGCACTGAATTCGACTAATCCACCATCTGGCGATGGTGGCTACCGCTAGCGGTGGAAATCGTAACTACCTAGCAAGCGGCTCTTCGTAGCCAACGCCGCCAGGCGGTGGAGGGCAAGGATTGACGTAAACATAGCTAATCCAACATCTGGCGATGGTGGCTACCGCTAGCGGTGGAAATCGTAACTACCTAGCAAGCGACTCTTCGTAGCCAACGTCGCCAGGCGGTGGAGGGCAAGGATTGACGTAAACATAGCTAATCCACCATCTGGCGATGGTGGCTACCGCAAGCGGTGGAGATCTTTAGGTGGTAGCTGTCTCCGTCTAACTTTCCACTCTGGGGAACCATTGGTCATTCTCCCCAATTTTGGCTCAAGAAGCCGTATCCCCATGCCGATGGCACTCCCATGAGAAGATTTTCCGATTGGGTCGAATAGCGAGAATGATGCATGGCGATCGATCGATTGGCGAAGGGGATTGGGATTCTGCCGCGCGGCATAGCGCGACTCCTTGCGCTGCTTCTGGCCACACCATGGGCGATGGCTCAGCAACCTCCCAATCCCGCCGGGACGGTGCCGATCGGAGCTTTACGAAGTACTCAGGCCGGGACGGTGCTGGGAGAAACGGTACTTCAGACGGGTCGCGATCCTGCCACAGGTGAGACGTTCGAGAAGGTGTTGGTGCAGCAGGTGGTGGTTCGCCCCAGGGCCAAGTCGGATGTCGCGCTAAATGGCCAGCCACTTCCCGATGGCAGGGAGGCTTGGTCGCAGGCCTATGCCCAGTGGCTTTCGGCTCAGCGCACCCGTCCAACCACCACCCATTTCGCCCCCTATCCGTATGCCGCGACGACCAGCCAGTCGCCTTACGCTGCGGCAACTGCCTACGGGCCTAGCAGCATTCCAGCTCAACCATCGCGCCTGGCGAATGCATCGACTACTAACGCGGCCGTCGCACCGACCTGGGGGCTAAGCCCTGTCGCTGGAGATCCCTACAGCACGATGGCGGTCGTACCCATCATTCCGCCAACGGCTTCCCCCGTCCTACCACCCTACCAGCTCCCCGCCGGGTTGGTCCCCACATCGACGGGAGTTCTGGCCTACGGACAACCCCCACCATCTGCAAGTTCCTACTCTGGCACAGACAGCCGGATTGGCATCGCCATGCGTCCCAGCACCTACCCCATACCGCCGCAGCCAACTTCCCTGGCAACTCCCCCAACGCGAGATCCTTACCAGAGCGGCCAGTCGGCGACTGTTTTTCGCTAATCCACCGACGCCAAAGCAGAGAATTTAGGAGGAAACCGAGTTCCTTCGCCTCTTTCGGACAGCGACCCCCAGTCGGACGGAATTTCGGATTTCTGTCGCTCGACGCAAATTATCCTTCCTCTTCCGGTTCGGACACCGATAAAAAGATGTTTTCGCCGGCGCCGCGGTAAACATGCGGCCTATCGCGCAGAACCACACCGCACCGCTCGTCCCGTTTTCTTTGCTCGAGGATCATGCCATGCGTTGGCGGGTGGTTTTCGTCGATTGCTCCCACTTCCATGCCGGTGACCTGATGCAGATGGTGCAGTCCCATCCCAGGGCTTCGTTGGAGGGTATTCATGACCCGGATCGCGTGCGAGCCTCCAAGGTCATGGCGGATCTTGGGATTCCCGAACCACTTTACGAACCATCGCTGGAGGATCTGCTAGATCGATGCCAACCCCATGTGGTCGTCTGCTGCGGAGCGGTCGCCGATCATGCTAAGTGGGTGGAGAGAATCGCACGGCCTGGCGTATGGATCCTGGTCGAGAAACCGATGGCCGCGTCGCTGGAAGATGCGGAGCGGATGGTGGTGGCGGCGCGGCGGGCAGGGGCGCACCTCGTAGTCAACTGGCCGCTGGTCTGGGATGCCGCTCACCGCACCGCCTTCCGAATCGCCGTTCGCGAGCGGCGGATCGGAGAGCTTCAATCGGTCCATTATTTCGGCGGCAATCGCGGACCTCTTTGGCACACCTACGGGAAAGCCGAGCGGACGCAGCAGCAGGTCGAACAGGAAAAACCAAGTAGCTGGTTTTACAAACGTTCCAGCGGAGGGGGATCGCTGCTGGACTACTTGGGCTACGGCACCACGCTGGGGACTTGGTTTCTGGAAGGACGGCTCCCCATCGATCTAACCAGCGTGACCGACCGCCCCTCGGGCCTGGAGGTCGACGAGCATTCCATCACGATCTGTCGGTATCCCTTCGGTCTGTCGCGCATGGAAACCCGCTGGGGCACTTTCACTGATCCCTGGAACCAACCGACTCAGCCACCCTGCGGATTCCTTCTGGTGGGATCCGAAGGGACGCTCCGCAGCGATGACTACGCGATGCATCTGGTGCTCCAGGATGCAGTCCATCCAGAAGGCGTCCGACTGGGAGTCGATACGCTGACAGAGATCGACTCCAATCCCATTGCTTACCTTCTCGACTGCATTGAGCGAAACGTGCCGGTGACCGGTCCGCTCAGTGAAGAAATCTCTTGGAGCGGCCAAAGAATGGTCGACACAGCCTACCAATCGTCCCAGCTTGGGACCACATTGCCACTGCTGGGCAGTGAAGCGACAGCGCGGCTTTTCCCGAAGTCGATCGATCGCTAATCGCCAGCACCGTTGATGGCATCGATCAGACTGCGGAGCCCGCCTGCTTGACGCCGATCCAGCCGCATCGCCAAACGAGGCAGTTCCGCCAGTTCCGGTTCATTGGCTTCCTGCCGCAATGCGGATCGCTGTTCGATCTGCCCCTCCAGAAGCAAATGAGCAAATTGTCGGTTGAGTCGATCGAGCTGGTTGGAAGAGATCGGCTTTTGAATCCGAAGAACCAGCCGCGATCCAACGTACCGCATGCTGTGGTAGTTCCTGTAGAAGCGGAGGATTTCAACCACCGCCTCTTGGGCTTGATCCAAGATACGGAACAGATTCCGATCCTCCTGCCCCACCCACCCGGTCGCTTCCAACTGCTCTCGATAGAACTCCTCAAAATGGCGCCAGAACCTTCCGCCAGGAGCATCCAGAAGCACCAGCGGTATCATCGTCTGCTTGCCCGTCTGCAGCAGAGTCAGCACCTCGAGCATTTCATCGAGGGTGCCAAAGCCACCGGGGCAGGCGACCGCTGCGCTGCATTCTTTAACGAGCATCAATTTGCGAGTGAAGAAGTACTTGAATTCAATCAGCTTTGGATCGCCATCGATGTAGCGATTGGGGCGCGCTTCAAATGGAAGTTGAATGTTCAGCCCCATCGACATGGCGCGGCCAGCTCCCCGATTGCCAGCCTCCATGATCCCGCCGCCTGAGCCGGTGACGACCATCCAGTCGTGCCCAGCCATCATCGACGCAAACGTTTCAGCCTGATGATACGCTGGGTGCGTTGAGGGAGTCCTCGCCGAACCAAAAAGCGTCACTTTGCGGCGGCGGCGATAGGGACCAAAAATGCGGAATGCATCGTGCAGTTCCGAGGTGGACCGATGGAGAATCTTCAAGTCACCCCGATCGATCGACTCCCGCTCCAACTGATCTGCCAGCTTCCGCATCGCGGCTATCCAGTCGCGCGATGCATCGTCGGAAGAGGATTCGTCGGCCGGCTGTGGTCGTTGCTTCTCGTCTTCGCCCAACGCCTCAGGAAGAAATGGCTCAGAGGGTGGTTCCGACGATCCGTTCATCAGGCCGCTCCCATTTCCCAGCCGCTCTAGCAAACGGCCGTCCCCCCACGGTGTTAGCTCCCCCGTCGCTCAGCGAGTCACGGAAGCCGCCACTAAAACGTCGATCAGATCGCGTGGCACCTGAAGGAGGTCATCCGCGAAATCGCCAAGAAACGCCCGCTGCGGTTCGCTCGCACTTTGCACCAGACGCTGAAAGTCTTGAAACGTGATCGGGACACGATCCGGCAAGGCGACTCCCACCTTCGGTTGCCGTCCAGCCGAAAAAGAACCAGGCATCTTCGATCCAGGTTGCAATCCATATTCCATAGCCGGATGGCTCCATTGTTTGCAGGTTGAGAGGTGAGGGGCTTGAAGCTGCAAGGGACCAAGGCGGGAATCCTGCAATCGACCCCGATCGCGACTCCACCAGCAACCAACACGTCCCGAATCCAACCCTCCGAATCACACTTAGGCAGCCTCAGCATCGACCAGGATGCAACCCAGGCATCAGGGATTCCACCAAACTTTTCCGATTCCATAAGATGGGAAGAATGGGAAGCTTGAGGAGAAGCGGCTTGCGATCTGCTTGACAACGGAGTTAGGTTGCCCTAGATTCCGGAATCCTGCAGGTTTTTCTATCTATCTTTCGCCTCGCTCCTCTGCGCGCCCCATGGATGGTTGGCTCGGCTTACGGGGCTCATGGGTTTCGTCTATTTATGATCGATCTGAAAGCGATTGCGCGGTCGCTTCGCGCGTCGGAAGAATCCCTGCGGCGGCCACTAGAGTTGTTACGACAAGGGTACTCTCCCGCGTTCCTCGCAACCTACCGGTCCGACGAAATTGGGCAACTCGACTACCAGACGCTGCGCCGCCTACGGAGCGCCCTGCGCTACCAGGAGCGATTGGAGTCGCATCGGGAGATGGTGGAAGAGCAACTGCGACGCGACCAGCTTTGGAACGATGCCTTCGGACCGCTGCTGTCTCAGTCGCGATCGGTTGCCGAAATCGATTTGCTGACCCGAGGGATCCGCTCCCGTAAAGGGGCGCGTGCCCTGGCCGAAAAGCAGCCAGAGGTCTCCAAGATCGGACAAGCCCTGCTGGCTCTTCAAGGAGCAGGTCCCCTCGACGTCGAACAGTGGGTGGGAGAGCAGGCGGGAGTTGGTCAAGAGGAAGCCAGGGCGCTGACGGCGCAGGTTCGGCGATGGATCCAATTGCTCCTCCACGAAGACCCTGTGCTGATGGACCGGATTGCATCGGCGCTGCGTCGACGGTCTCAGGTAGCGGTCGAAATTCTCCCAGACAACCACGAACAGGCGACCGAAGGCGTCGCGGAAGACACGGCTAGCAACTCCCCGGATGCCGCCATCAACCAAGCGATCCCCGAAGTGACCGGATGCGGCTTTGGACGATTGATCCAAGACCAGCCAGGACCGCAGGATGCCGAGAATCTGCCTGGCTTCGATGGAACAGCATCGACCTCGCCAACGCAGTTGGTTGCGTCGGTGGACTCTTCGCTTCCCACCGAGCCTTCGGCCGAACCCAACAGCTCCGACGCCGGCACTCCAGAGGCGCCAGAGGCGACAGCCAACGTCGACCTATCGGGTTCCACCGAGTCGGTCGATGCAGCGAATGCGACCTCGGGAGGATCGGAGGCAATCGATGAGAACGTGCGTTTCGGTGCTGCGAAGTCCGGCCCGCTGCGCGGCGGTAAAAAATCGCAGTCCAAGGGTAAAGCACCTCCTCCACGCAGCGCCGCCAAACTGTCGCCACGCCAGAAGCGACGTCGCTGGCTTCGCGGAATTCTCGACAGCTACTCCAAGCTCCGAAGTCCGCTCGACCGCCTGACCCCCTACCAGATTGTCATGCTGGGACGCGGCACTCGATCCCAACTGACTCGACTGGTCTGGCAATACGACAATCCTTCCTTGATTCAGGCTGCGCGAGAACTTCTGGCTCCGGCCAAGCATCCCGCGGGTCCCTGGTTGGATGAAGTGGTGGTCGAAGCGATGAACAAACAGATCCTTCCGAAGCTGGAACAGGATCTGTTTGCCGAATTCGAAGAGAAAGCGCAACATGCCTTGGTCGAGCGGGCAGTGGAGTCGCTGCAAAGCTCGCTGCAGCAGCGACCGGTTGTGGGCCGCACCATTCTGGCGATCGATTCGGTTGGCCCCAAGTCAGCGCCGATCGCTGTGGTCGATCCCCAAGGCAATGTACTACACACCGACGAACTACCAGCCAGCAGCAGTCGCAAGGATCTGGTCGCGACGAATGTCGTGCTGCTGGGCGAAATCATCCACCGTTTCAAAGTCTCTCTGGTTGCTCTCTCAAACGGGCCGGCTCGGCGCTTCCTGATTCACACGATCAAGCAGTTGCTGGAGCAGTCGGATGGGAATGTGACCTGGACCATGGTGGACCGCGCCGGTGCCGATGCTTACTGTGCGACGCGGGAGTGCTTGGCGGAACTACCGACTCACTCTCGCCGCCATCGCGCGGCCGTATGGCTGGCGAGGAAACTCCAGGACCCACTCGCACAGTTGCTCAAGGTCGATGCAGCTCGCCTTCGCCTGGGTAGTTTTCAGCGAGAAGTTCCCGACACCCTCCTGGAACAGGAGTTGGAGGAATCGGTCCGCGACACCATCGCCAAGCGAGGCGTTGACTTCTGGTCGGCCTCCAGAGAACTGCTGCAGACCTTGCCCGGTATTACTCCAGAGATCGCCGAAGCTCTGGTCGCCTTCCGACAGGAGCAGCCCGAAGCGACGCGGCAGCAGATCGCCGATCGGTTGCGTGAGAAATTCGGCGACACCACCTTCCGCCAATCGCTCGGATTCCTCCGCGTCTTCGGAAGCAGTGAAGCGCTCGATGGCACCTCCGTCCATCCCGAAGATTACCGACTGGCTCAGCGCCTGATCGCTCAGAACCTCTCCCCAGCTCCTTCGTCTGCCCCGGAAGGATGGACCAAACCAAACCTAGCCGCTGCATCGGTGGCCGTCGGTGACGCGTCCGATGCCTCCCTGGAAGCAGACGCCGTCACAGAAAACCTAGATCCTTCGGAAGGGTTCGGGGAAATCAGCTCGGACGACTCCACCGACATCCCGTCGGAGGCAGCCATCGCCGAACCTCTATCGGATAGCCCTGCGGATCTGCCGGGAGAGACGGAATCCGAGGAACCTTCGGTGACTGCCGAGGAGATGGCGGAAGCAGCGGCTGCATTGGCGGAAATCGATTCTTCAGATGATTCAGGAACTGGGGAGGCAACCGTCGCCGCAGGCGAACCGGTCGCCGATCCAACGCAACCTGCCTCGCAGCAGCCGCCATCGACGCCGATGCCGCAGGTCCGAATGATCCGCTGCCATGTCGATGCGCCGATCGCCGATTCAACGCTGGCCATCGATGTAGAAAAGCTGGCTCGTAGCTGGCAGGTGGGGCGCGGGCGATTGCGCTACGTCGCTCGAGCGCTGCAACAACCTCATCGGGATCTTCGTGACAACCAGCCTGGAACACCTTTGCTCGATGGAGTTCCGACACTGGAAAATCTCCAGCCTGGCATGTCGGCCTGGGCCGTCGTGATTGGCGTGGCCGATTTCGGAGCCTTCGTCGATCTTGGCCCCGACTGCAGCGGCCTGATTCACATCAGCCGCCTGTCGTCCGATTTTCTGAAGGACCCCAACCAAGTGGTCCAGGTTGGGGATCTGATCCAGGTCTGGGTGCTGAATGTCGATTCCAAGCGACGCCGCGTAGTGCTTTCGGCGATCTCGCCCCAAGCCCTGGAGGCGAAGGAAAGGCAGGCAGCGGCAATGGCAGCCGAACGGATGCAGCCTCGACGTGACGGACGAGACAACCGAGATGGGAGAGACCGCAACGCAAGACCAAGCGGCCCTCGTTCGCAGGGGAACGCCCCAGCTCGTGGGCGATCGGATCGCGGTGGCCCCGGAGGTCGCTCGTCGTCCGGCCCCGATCGTGCCGGTGCCGGTGCCGGTGGCGGTGGCGGTCGCGGTGGCAACGGCCGTTTTCAGCAGGGACGCAAACCGCAGCGAGCGGAAAACAACGAACCGGCCAACTCGGCACCGGCCACCAAGCCCAGCCCGAAAGTGGAACGCCCCAAGCCCTCGGCTCCGATCAGCGATGCGATGCAAAAGGGCAAGGAACCTCTGAGGTCCTTCTCCGATCTGATGCAGTTTTATCAGGTCAAACGCGAAGAGCCACCGACTTCGGAACCTCCACCGAGCCAGGAATCTTCACCGTCTGTACCTCCCAACCGGGCTGAATCGGCTGAGGGGTCGGATGTCTGATTTCGAGGAACGGCTCAGGCAAGCGATCGAGCGAGGGAATCAGAAAGGAAAAGAGGCGGGGCGCGATGAAGCACTTCGCCGCGAGGAACTGGAGCGCCTGCGGCGACTCCATACGCAGTACCGCCTGGAGTTGTCCGAGCAGATCGAAAAGGTTGTCCGCTCCCTGGCCGATTATGTTCCTGGGTTTCGATACGAAACAGTCTTCGGAGAAGGAGGCTGGGGAGCAGCGTGCTTCCGCGACAACCTTCGGATGCAGGCCGGCGTTCGACGATCCGAGTATAGCCGCCTAGAGATCGCCGTCCGACCGTTCCACGAACTGGCGGTGCTGGATCTGCATGCCAAAGGAACGATCGCCAATCGCGGAGTTTTGGTCCGAACCCTCTTTCAGCCGATCACGGAAGCTTCTCTGGATCCTTTCCGGAAAGCGATCGACAGCTGGGCGCTGCAATACGCCGAACTTCTTTCAACGCATGGTGGATGAGCGAAATTAGGTCGCAAGCTATCGTCTCCGCAGATGCATTGAATCGGCTTCCTGTTTTATTCATTGACAGCACTGCAGCCGGTCGCTCTTGAACACCTTGCGCGACAAGCCTTGGGTACCGCAAGACGGCATGCTTCAACGCGCTAACCTCCTCCGAAGTCTCTCTGACTTGCTCGTCCAGACGCCCCGTGCCTGTGATCGGAACCGATGACTCGACCTGCCACCAAAGGGCGTGGAAGTGATCGTTTCGGATTTTTCCATGTTTGCAGGACCGGCTGCAGCCCTTCCAGTGAAATTGGCCGAAAAAAGGCCTTGCCTTCTGCGCGAGCGATGCCTTACCATACCCGATGTTTATGCATACGTTATGCATGAGCGGACGGCAGACCGGCTTTTCGAGGGTCGATTACAGGAGGATCCGTGATGCGGATTGGGATTCGTTCGATCTTGGCATTGGGGATATGCCTATTGGCATTCTCCCCATCGCGAGCGGCGACGGTGGTCGCCATTGGAGGCCATCTGGACATCGGGGTGGCGTATGAACCCGGGGGGCTGCATTTGCATATGCATGCAGAAGACCCGCTAGATACCTATGGAGGCGGAACGATCGTGCCAGGGGAATTCGATTCCGATGCGTTCTACATCGGCGTGCCCGGCCCATTTTTTCCGCGTCCTCCCGGGGCTCAGTGGGGCTTCCTGAGCGCTAGTGCAGGAGATCCAATCTACTACCTGCCGGAAAACAGCGATCCAGCCAAGCCATTCCTTGGGTTTGCTACAGAGGAACTCGATCCACTGGATGGCTGGACCAGCATGCAGTGGGAGCTGGTGGCAGCGACCAACTCCCTGGGAGGAGCATCCCACGTATCGATCTGGAGCTCGGATGCCTTTGGCAGCCCCATCCTCCGCGCTTCGACGCTGGATCCCGCTGCCGACACCTGGGCCGGTTCGATTGGGACGCACGTTCACTACAACGTCGGATTCAATCGTGAAGGACTCTATGAGGTGGTTCTTCGAGCGACGCTGACCAACAACGGTAGCGGTTCCATCTCCGCCGGCACGTATACCGAAGAAGAGACGTTCCTCTTCGCGGTCGGCGACTCCAGCATCGCATCGGTACCCGAGCCGGGGACGCTGGTTGCGGTCGGATCGTTGATGGCCACTTTGGGATGGCGTCGGCGCCGAGCCCGCATGGGGTGATTGCCTTTGCCTTCGCTTGCGAGCGGATTGATCTCCAGCGGCCCTGGATCTCGACGACCAGGGCCGCATCTTCCGGCAGCCCCTGGAACCTGACGCAACTTTCGGATGCGTATCGACCAATACCGAGACCTCTACGATGATCCACTTCGATTCCACCAATCGCCTTCCGGTCACTCTGCTTTCGGGATTCCTGGGAGCCGGTAAGACGACTCTATTGCAGCAACTGCTCACCCAGTCCCATGGACTGCGGATCGCGATTATTGTCAACGACATGAGTGAGCTGAATATCGACGCAGCGCTGATCCGCAGCGATTTGCCTTCGGTCCATCGCACGACGGAGACGCTGGTGGAGATGAGCAATGGTTGCATCTGCTGCACACTTCGGGAGGATCTTCTCCTGGAAGTAGCCAAACTGGCCAAATCGGGACGATTCGACTACCTGGTGATCGAATCGACCGGGATATCCGAACCGATGCCAGTGGCAGAGACCTTCACGTTTGAGGACGAGTCGGGGCAGACCCTCGGTCAGATCGCATTCCTGGATACTCTAGTAACGGTGGTCGATGCGAAAAACTTCCTGCGCGACTTTGGATCCGAAGATACCGTGGTCGATCGCCAGGCAGCGGTGAACGACGAGGATGAGCGTACGATTGTCGATTTGATGACCGAGCAAATCGAGTTCGCCAACGTCCTGCTGCTCAACAAGATCGACCAAGTATCAACGGAAGAAAGAAAAACGCTCCGTGCAATCCTTCATTCCCTGAATCCCAACGCCCGCATCCTCGAAGCCAGCTTTGGCAAGATCGACTACTCCGAGGTGCTTGGCACGGGGCTTTATCGCGAAGAATCGGCTTCAGCGCACCCGGGCTGGTTGGAAGCGCCTCGCCACTCCAGTGCCTCCGAGGCGGATGAGTACGGCGTCCGGTCTTTCGTGTATCGCGCGCAGCGACCTTTTCATCCAGATCGACTGACCAAAGCGCTGGACGAAGAGGAATCGCTCTTTGATGGCGTTCTGCGCAGCAAAGGCTTCTGCTGGATTGCATCTCGACATGACGAAGCCTTCGAGTGGGGGCAGGCAGGCATTTCTTTGCGACTGCTTCCGGCCGGCCTGTGGTGGGCTTCGGCGCCCCAGGAGTACTGGCCGGAAGATCAAGCCATCTGCGAGAGGATTCGGTCGATGTACCAAGGAACGTACGGCGATCGCCGCCAGGAACTGGTCTTCATCGGGATCGATATGGATGAATCGGTGATTCGATCGCTACTGGACCATTGCCTGCTTACTCCTCAGGAGATGGAGGAGGGACCTGATGTCTGGGGGACGTGGGAGGATGGATTCGGCGAGCAAGAGGAGGAAGCGGCGGAAACACCGGAAGAAAAGGGAGCCGCTGGCGACTGATTGACTTTTGCAGACCGATAGTCGGGGTATCGCCGTTCGCTGCTCTTGGACGGTGGTGCTTTACTTGGCGACTGTGCGTTGTTTGGATCGCCTGCGGCCAATCCGTTCCACCATCTGCAGCGTGCCCAACGATGCCAGCAGAGCAACGGCAGGGATGGCGGGGGCTCGCATACGCATATTGCTCCAGTAGACGGCGTGAACGGCCGAAAGAGCCAGGATGGTAGCCAGTGCTGGCCACCAGGCCAGCCAATGAGACACCCAATGTTGTCGTGGTGAGATCCAGTTTCTTGTCCCGATCAGCGATGCCAGCCCCACTAGACCCAGCAGCGTCTGGGTGGCATAGGTGCATCCGATGAGGATTCGGGACTCGATGCCGGCAGTATCCACTTGCGGCCACCATGCCCAGAGCCATCCCAGTCGCGCAAGGCAACTCTTGGCGAATACTCCAGGCTGCGCCACGATGGTCTGCGTGGCCAATTGGTTGGCATAGCGATCCAACTGCGGCTCGGTCACCCTCGCCGCCCTCTGAAATGCTTCTCGCTGCTCTTGCCATAACTGATGAAATGGCTCGGGATCCCATCGGCGCGAGTAGCTTCCTGCGCGGAAATGGTCGTAAAGCGATGAGTTGTTGGCCAAGTAAAGGGTGAATCCACCATGTGTGGTCATGACAACTGGACTGCCAAGCTGCTGTTGATTGCGGATCGCCCAGGGGGCCACCAGCATCATGAGACCTGATGTCATGGCGACCAGCTGCAATCGATAGCGCGCGCGACCGGCCGGAAGTTTCGCTCCAACCCCCATGGCCAACAGGACAGCTAGCATGCCCAGTACCGTCGGCCACGCAGTGGGTCGACACAGAACCGCCAGTCCGGCGATCAGGCCCGAGACAAAAGCCCACGCGATGCCACCGCGGACCGGTTGCACCTGCTGATTTCCATCGGCTATTGGCGATGGCTCAAGCATCATCAGCCAACTCCACCATCCCAGCAATCCAAGGAATGTCGCCAGCGTTTCGGTCATCACCAGTCGCGACTGATTCAAAAGGATCGGATCGCATGCCACCAGCAATGTGGCAAGTCCAACAAAAAATCTTCGGTATGCCTCGCTGGACTTGAGCAGACATTTGTCAGCCAGTCGCCCTGCCACGATCACCATGAGCAGGCAGGTCGCTAGCCCGAAAAGTAGATGCAGCGATCCAATCACCAGTTGAGCCCTTGAATCGTCTTCTAGTGATCCGCCCAGCAGGTGCAGCAGCCAGGGATAAAGAGGGGGCCGGTAGGCACTGGGCTGGATGGCACCGGTGGCATCGGGCAGTCCAAAGGTTCCCCAGCGAGCCCACGAGACCGCATAGGCTCGATAGGCATCTGGGTCGTCTTTCAGCCCCTGGGCGCCAAAGAAAAGGACAGCGCTTCGGACCAGCAGTACGATCAGTACCAAGCCAGCCCAGAATCTCGCGTCCGAACTTTTCACGGCTGGGAATCCCTTGAAGAACGGGGGGAGGAATCCGGCGCTGAACCTGTCTCCTTCCTGTCGGCTCCAGTCGCAAACCACGTGCGCAATTTTGCTGCCAGCGGTTCCCATTCATCGGCAGCCCGCTCGAAATCCACCTCCATCCATCGCAGGGAAGCGATCGGTGAGGAGGAAGATGGCTTCTCTCCGGAGGGCCAGATGGGGAACTGGGAACCGAGCGCCATCGTCAATCTTTTTTCGGTTTCCTGATCGATCAATGCGTCGGACAACCACTGCGCAGCGATCGGGTGCGGAGCATTTTTCAGGATGGCGACCGTCCCAGGAATAAACAGCGTGCCAATCGCCTCCTGATCATCTGGGTCGGTCGGTTGGTCGGGGAAGATGATCTCGACCGGGGCCCCTTGCTCCTTAGCGACTTGAGCGTCATCGGTATCGGTCAGACCGAAAGCGACTTGGCCGGAAGCGACCGCATCGGCGACCTGCTTATTGCCTGACAGCACCAGGGCATTGTCTGCGACCTTCTGAAGAAAGGAATCGGCCTGATCTCCCATGCGGCTGGCCAGTACGGCAAAGTGGGTTGCCGTGGTGCCGAACAATGGAAACGCAACGGCACATTTCCCTTTCCACTTGGGATCGGCCAGGTCCGCCACGCGGCTTGGTCGCTCCTTGGCCTCAGGAATCGACTTGGTATGGACCAGCAACACCCTGGCCCTCGGCGCGAAACCGATCCAACTGCCGTCGCTGGCAAGATAACCAGGCTTCCAACCGGCGGGAATCTTCCAACGACGCGCCTGCAACATCCCGGCTCGCTGCATGCGAATCGTGTGCAGAATCTCGCTATTCCAGAAGAGATCGCAGCGGGGATTTTTCTGTTCTTCCATCAGCCGAGTCACCAGTCCCAGCGTCTTGGAAGCTTCGACATCAAATCGCCGAGTGATCGTGATCTCAGGCCGGCGTCGCTCGAATGCATCCAAAAGGGGAGCCGCATACTGGCGATCGACCGAAGTGTAAAGCACTACCTCCTTCTCCGGCTGCGGGACGCAACCGATTCCCATGCAACCGATCCCCAGCCATAGCCACATCCAGGACCAACGGGCACTTGGCAACCTTCCCATCCCACCACTCGATCGATCCATCGAACCCAACTCCAGGAAATCCGCCGAACGCCTCTGTTCCCCGTCGCCACATTACCCCAGGACCGCTTTGGCTGATCATAATCGACCTCAATGGAACTGACAGCCCAGGGACGCGATATCATCCACCATCTGGCGATGGTGGCTACGGGAAAATGTTTCTTACGATTTGCACCTACGTCTGGTAGCCACCGCGGCCACGCGGTGGATGTCTTCGATCGACGTCGCTGCCAAATCATCCACCATCTGGCGATGGTGGCTACGGGATTGTGGTGGAGATCTGCGATGGACGCCCCTGCCAAATCATCCACCATCTGGCGATGGTGGCTACGGGAAAATGCTTCTTACGATTTGCAACAACGTCTTGATAGGGGTAGGGAAGCCGCATTGGGTTGCGGCTCCCCTCCCTCCGAACCGGACTGGCGGATCTCCCGCATCCGGCTCTCCAGTCGATAGCTAAGCTTTTGGCTTCCTTTTCAAGGATTGG
>JBEISR010000044.1:0-29242 GCA_040375295.1 Planctomycetaceae bacterium | reverse complement strand
TTCCGGAGGCAACACTGCCATGAGCGTCACTGGCGCCTGGAATGACCGATTTGTCATCACCAACTGCTGGGGTGGAACTGAACTCAATTGCAGCATCGGCGAGCTCAGTACTCTCCCCGACTGGGCCCTGTGGCCTCTGGTGCGAGGCTCGTCGACGAAGCTTCGCGACGGACAGACGCGCGTGATTCTTTCCGTGCCATGCACCCCCTGGTATTGGAATCAGGGATCGGCAAGGCTGCGGAGAGGAAGCGCGGTGATCGACTCCGACCCGATCTACCTCTACGCCTACTGACGAGTGAAGGTTGATCCGATCGATTGAAACAGCCGAAGGGGGCAGCGAAAGCTGCCCCCTTTTTTTATGCAAACCGCGAGGTGGCCATGCGTTCGCTCAACTACACCTTGGCGGCATGGATTCCGATGGCGTAGGAATCGGGCGATAGATTCTTCACAGCAAAACCAAGGTGCTCAAGTGACCCGCTCTTGCTAACGCAGGGAACCAATCGACCAGCGGCGCCTCGGGTGATCATCGGGCCAGCGGTCGGGCAGCAGCTTTTTCCCAGAATGACCGCCAGTAGATTTCCGCTTCGATCAAAGAGCAACTGACTCCCAGTACAGTTCAATGTCCATCTGGACAAATCCCGATGACAACCAACTCGGCACAGCCTCTGCGGGTGCCGTCTACTCGGACCATTTCGTATCTGGCATCGAGAACCAGCTAATGGACCTGATCCAGTTAGTGATTTTTGGTAATCACTGACGGCGCAAGACGCACAAAATGCCGACCCATTGGCTCGAACAAGTTACCCCAAGTGCCCGGAAGCTCGGATATCATCATGTTTGCTATTGTGCATTCATCGATTAGCATTTTGGGCTACCTGCCCTCAAAACAAGAAGTCGAGACGTCACCCGAATGAAAAGCGAAGATGGCAGACTCTGGTATTCGCCAACCGATGTAGCGGGGTTTATGGCCTGCGGCTACGTGTCGCGACTGGATCATCAGGCCTTGGAGTCAGGATCTCAACCAATCTTCCGCGACAATCCAGTCCTCGAGCTCCTGACTGAACTCGGGAAGGAGCACGAAGCACGCTATCTGCGACACCTGCAGGAATCAGGCAAAAAGGTGGTGCATCTAGCTGGTGAACGCAGTCCGCAGTTGACTAGGCAGGCGATGAAAGAAGGAGCGGATGTGATCTACCAGGCTCCTCTGGAGGCCGCTCCCTTTCGCGGAGTTGCTGACTTTCTGATTAAGACAGAAGGGACAAGTCAGTGGGGAGACTGGTGCTACGAAGTAGCGGATACCAAGCTAACTCACCACACTAAAGCCGGCTCCATCCTACAGTTGGCGATGTACACCGAGATGGTCGCGGAATTGCAGGGAACCCAACCCATCCAATTCCACATCGTCAGTCCGGGGACTCCGTTTCGAATCGAGTCGCTATTGGTTCGAAACCACGATGCGTATTGCCGAAATGCCAAAGCGCGATTCCTTCGCGAAGCAGAAAACCAGTTCTTCTCCTCCAAATACCCGGCCCCCTGCGCTCATTGCGACGTCTGCAGGTGGTGGAGCCATTGCGATCGCCGCCTAAGAAGCGACGACTTCCTCGGTTTTGTTGCCGGAATCAGAAAGTCTCAAATTGTCGAATTGCAGCAGAATCAGATAACGACGCTCGAGCAGTTCGCTCTTGCCAACCAAGCGCATCCCGGCCGCCCACGCCGAGGATCTCTTGAAGCGATGGAGGTAGTTCACAGGCAGTCCAAGATTCAGTTGCGATCCCGACAGTCCCTTCAGCCCGAATGGGAGTGGAAGCCGCTGGAGGCAGGCCGGGGATTCGAACTTCTACCGGAACCAAACCCTGGCGATATCTTTTTCGATATCGAAGGAAATCCGCGAGCCAGCTTTCAGGGACTGGAATACCTGCTTGGGGTGGTCGAGCTGCAGGGAGGTAGCCCGGTATATCGAGGTATCTGGTCAGCAAACCGGCAGGAGGAACGAGCTAATTTCGGTAGGTTCATGGAGTATCTAATTGAGCGTATTCAAAGATTTCCGAAGATGTTCATCTACCACTATGCCAGCTACGAGCCGACGGCTTTGAAGCGGCTGGCGCTGGAGTATGGCATCTACGAAGAAGAGTTGGATGCTATTCTTCGCAGCGAACGCTTCGTAGATCTTCATGCTGTAGTCAAACAAGCGGTCCGCGCATCGGTCGAAAGCTACTCTCTGAAAGATCTTGAAAAGTTCTATCGCTTTCAGCGGAAAATCCCACTCGCCAAAGCAAGATCTGCCCTGGCAGCTATTGAAAGGCTGATTGAGTTGGATCTGGGGCACGACATGCCGTCTGTGCTTCGGGATGAGGTGGAGCGGTACAACGAAGACGACTGCCGTTCGACCCTGGAGCTTCGCGATTGGCTGGAATCGCTCCGTACTCTTCGTTACTCCGACGGGCAGCAGACCTGCAGACGCGAATTGAAGCAGAGAGAAGGGGAAGCCCCTGATAGCCAGCCCGAGAACGCCGAAGTGTTTCAGCAGCTGATGCACGGCCTGGAGGATTGGCCAGCAGATTCTTTCGACCAGTCACGGTACCTGATGGCCCACCTGCTCGATTACTTCCGACGCGAAACCAAGGTGAAGTGGTGGGATTTTTTTCGACTGCGAGACATGCAGCCTGATGATCTGTTCTCGGAGAAATCGGCGATCGCCTCATTAATTCACATCGAACAGTTGCCGATGGCTGGAAAATCCGTGATACCGACTCATCGCTACACCTACCCGGAACAGGAGGTATCGATCCGCAGTGGCGACAAGCTTTGGGACACCAAAGGGAGCCAGATCGGATCGTGCGAAGCCATCGACACCGTCAACCGGACGATCGATATCAAAAAGACGATGAAAACGATCGATGAACGGCCAACGGAACTTTTTGCCTTCAAGATCATTCGACCGGAGCCCATGCCCAAGTCGCTGCTGGACATGGCTGAGCAACTTCTTGCTGCGATGCCCGAGCGAACAACTCCTCGAACGGCGTGCTTTGATTTGCTGGCGAGTCGCGCACCTCGTCTCAAGACGCTCACCCTGCCGATGAAGGGGGAAGTAACAGCCAATGCGGTGAAGATTGCAAGAGATCTGGACGAAAGCTGCCTAGCCATTCAGGGGCCACCGGGATCTGGAAAGACCACTGTCGGCAGTCAAATGATCATCGCTTTGGCAAGCGAAGGCTATCGCATCGGCATCTGTGCTGTGGGTCATCAGGTGATTTTGCATCTACTGGAAGAGGTGCTCAAACGGAGTGACGGTGCAACCCCGGTCGCTCACTACTTCTCTGATAAATCCCTCGTGATGCCTGACGGTGTACAAAGGGCCAAGGATAAGCCCACTGCAACCAACCTCCTGCGAAGGGGAGTCGTACTCGGTGGTACCGCATGGCTTTGGAGCGACCCGGAGCTCGAACAACAGCTCGATTTTCTCTTCATCGATGAAGCGGGACAGATGTCCTTGGCGATGGCACTGGCGGCCGGACGATCTGCTCGAAACATCATATTGCTGGGGGACCCGCAACAGCTGGAGCAACCGCAGCAGGGTAGTCATCCAGGAGGATCTGGAGTCGCGGCGCTGGCTCACATTCTCCAAGGCCAATCGACAATCCCACCCGACCGCGGATTATTCCTAGAGCAGACTCGTCGCCTGCATCCGGAGATCTGTCGTTTTACCTCCGAGCAGTACTACGACGGCCGACTGCAAAGCCTTCCCGGCCTCGAAAAACAAGTCATCTGCGATTCGGTTGGCAACAAGAGGTATGGGCTGGAATTTGTTGTCAGTGCGCATACAGGCAATGAAGATCGGTCGCTAGAAGAAGTGGAGATCGTGCGAAAGCTGGTTGAGGAATTTCTGGGAGGAGATTACTCCTGGGTCCAACGGAACGAACAAGAGCAGCCATTATCGATCAACGACATTCTGGTCGTTGCCCCCTTCAATCTTCAGGTCGATGCCATACGGCAGGCGCTACCGGAGGGAGCGAGGGTTGGTACGGTCGACAAATTCCAAGGTCAAGAGGCACCGATCGTCATCTATTCCCTGACCAGTTCTTCGGTGGAAGATGCTCCCCGTGGTATTTCGTTTCTTCTGAGTCGCAGTCGAATGAATGTTGCCACCAGCCGCGCGAAGTGCCTGGCGATAGTGGTAGGGACAGAATCTCTGGTGTCCGCGACCGTGCAGGATGCTCCGGGCGTGCAGTTGGCCAATGGCCTGTGCCGATTCAGGGAGTTGGCGGAAGGATCACGAATTTGACCCCGTGCGATCCACGCGACACGCCTCAAAAATCATGAAAGATGGTGTCACCCCCACCACCTCCACCTCTCCTTGTGGTGTATTTTCCCGCGTTGCGAGGATCTCCGGGGCAAAAGAACGCAACAGTCAAGAGGCGATCCTCAAGTAGGAAAGCCACCGCCCAACGGAACCCTTACCATTGGAATCAGGGGAGGCAGGCAAGCCGGAAATAGATGGACTTCCGAAGGCTAGAAATCGACGTAGCGGAGTCCAATCGAAAGAACGCGTCGAGTTGACGTCGACGCGTTCAAAGGTTCCTCCCTTGGTTTACCTCCGCCAAGATCAGAGCCGGAGAAATAGCTGAAGAGTCGCTAGCGCCAAGTCGGTCATATCGTAAGTCACCTGCTGCCCCATTTCGATCCGCTTCGCGGTGGCGTGCACCCTTTCGACCGCGAAACGGGTCTTGCAAACAAGAGCAAAGTCGACGATCAGGGAATCATTAGTGACGGTCAGAAGACCGCACCGCTCCAGATGTTCGAAGCATTCCTCCATGAGTCTGCAAAGAGGAGAATCGGGATTGAGGAACTGCTCATGCTCGTCCCACTGAAGCAATTCCCCGGCTAAGGCATCATCCTTAACGGAGAGCAAGAGCACCCGCATGCCACGACCGAAATTTCGCGATTCCAAGAGATCTCGAAGCTCAGTCGTCTTGTGAACAACGTCAACCATCTCGATGGCCCCCCGAGGAGAGAAAAAGGTACGAGCGACTGATGGAGTGCAACCCAATGCAGCACGCCTGTCGCTCATCCCCTCTCCGTTTCTGGACGCCAAAATCCAGGGCTCTTTTCAAATTTTTTTCCGCTTTCAAATGACGGCTCTCGGCTGGCTGTAGTCGTGAGGTGGCTATCCACCTCCAACTCTCATCAGCGTTTCCGTCACTCAATACCTCAGCGCCCATCTCACTTCTCGACGCCTTCACTCAACACAAATTCATCTGAATGAGTCGCATACCGACCTCGGAGACCTCATCGAAGCCACACTCCAAATTGAAACGCAAAAAAAATTTCCCAGTCTTCGTTTTTCTTCCCGAAAATCGGACCTTGAAAACGGAGTAGGGTTGTCCAGACAAGCAACACACCAACGTGATCCACGAGCGCTCGTGGAACGATTGGTGGATGCGATGCTGGAGTAGCCGGAAAGGGCTGCGGCAGATGAATAAATTTTTGGCGTTGTTGGCTGTTCTCTTGACCGTTGTGATGTCGGATGCGAAAGCCAGCGAATTGGCGGTGCAGGGGGGAAGCTCGACTGGTGGCGGGCAGACGTGGATCTCCGGGCTTTCCGGAGGCAACACTGCCATGAGCGTCACTGGCGCCTGGAATGACCGATTGGTCATCACCAACTGCTGGGGTGGAACTGAAGTCAATTGCAGCATCGGCGAGCTCAGTACTCTCCCCGACTGGGCCCTGTGGCCTCTGGTGCGAGGTTCGTCGACGAAGCTTCGCGACGGACAGACGCGCGTGATTCTTTCCGTGCCATGCACCCCCTGGTATTGGAATCAGGGATGGGCAAGGCTGCGGAGAGGAAGCGCGGTGATCGACTCCGATCCGATCTACCTCTACGCCTACTGACCAGTGGACGTTGATCCGATCGATTGAAACAGCCGAAGGGGGCAGCGAAAGCTGCCCCCTTTTTTTTATGCAAACCGCGAGGTGGTCCCCCATTCCAACTGGCTTAGAAGCCTTCGACTCCACCAAGGCGACAGGGCAGCCCAGATGCCTCCAACTTCCATCAAAAAAATCTTCATCGGGTCGCTGGGTACGATCAAAATGAAGTGATCTGGCGCTTACTGAGGGTGGGAAAGCGCGCGACCCAGGTGGGGTCTTCGAATGCGTACCGGTGCCCCTGGAATGCGTCTCGCATCACGGGGACCGAATCCCGGCTACCGATCACCCCCTGATCCGAAGCAAGAAGTAGGTCGGCAAGCGCTTGGATGGCTAGGGCCACCCCCGGATGGCTGATCGCTTCCTCTGTCCACTCCGCGACCTTCTGCTGCAGATTCCATTGACGTGCAGGCTGCTTGTAGGCATGTTGAGCCGATCTATCGACGTCAGCAAAGTCGCATCTCAAGCGAATGTCTGGGTAGTCCTCCCGCAACCGCTGATAGTCGTCTACAGCATCTTCGAACCACAGATCTTGATCGAGGGATCCACCTTCGCCAACATGCTTGGCCTCGGAACACTCACCGGCCATTTGCTCCATCATCAGATAGGTCAAGAGCTCCATCTTGGTGTGCCTGCTAACCCCGCTTACAAAAGGCGGGAAGTGGGCTATGTACCCTGGGAACTGCAGAAACAAACCGTACTCGAAATTCGGTACGGTATCTTCGCGCCGCTCCAGCTCGATAAACTCTTCCCGGCTTCTGATCTGGATTCCGTACTCTATGTCCATCTGAAAGAAGAACGAAATCGCTGCATGCCCCGCCTCGTGAATCGCCGTGGCATGACGCTGTTGCTCTGCCTGCCGAATCAACCGCTCTTCCATCTCCGATACTTCCTGCTCCTCACCTGTTCTGACCTGTTTCGCTTAACCCCGCATCGCGGCTCAATCGGTGGCCATGCTTCCTCCCATGGCCCTGCCATTCATGGACTTGTCACTGGCCATTTTATTCCTTGGCGAGGGAAAATCTCAACGATATCCGCATTCTGCCTGCGACCCATGAGACGAGAAATCGTCTCTCGAAGAGCGATCCCAGTGCCTCCTGAAAAAGATTTGAGTAGCGATCAGGTTGGTGGCACTATGGGTGGGTCTAATCAACTTTTATCGGGAGGAGTTATGACCGATCAAGAAACCACAAAACCAGTACGCAAAGGAACCGAAGCAGAGCCGACAGATCCGGTTCATGTCGTCCGCAAAGGCGCTGTCGCGGCCAGTATCTGGCAACGCCAAAGCCCCAGCGGATACGCCTACTTCGATTTCTCGCTGAGCCGTTCCTGGAAGTCCCTTTCCAGCGAACGTACCGGCTACTCGAAGAACTTCTTCGAGACGAACGAAGGGGAACTTCATGAAGTGATCCAGAATGCCTCGTCCTGGGTCGCCGAACGCAAGAGGCAGCTCGGGATTCCAGCCGGTTATCCAAGCTCGTAATCCCCTCTTCCCCCATCGCGTGGCAAAGTCCATGAGTCATCTGCTGGTCCTTGTAAACTTCTCAGGTCCCAGCAAGCTGCCTCGCCCATGCGATGGGGCACTCCCCCAGACGATCGCACGCGACTCCACCTGCCCGCCGCACATTCTCCCATGCCGCTTCTATGCCGCCTCCCGTTCCGAGTCATTCGTCTCCCGCTGGGCATACGGCAGAACAATCTTCCGCTTCATCCTGAGCATGCCACCTGGCACCTTCTCCATCCCCGCCATCCCTCTTTTCTGATTGATATGCCTGAGGAGATTCAGCAGTTGCCTCCGGACCGGGGCATAAGGCTCAAAAGGGAGATTCCAGAGTTCCCAGCCAAGCTTCTCAGCCGACCGTTGACAGGATCGCTCTAGAAAATATGCCTCCAGCTGCCGGTATCTCTCTCGAGCGATCTGCACCCGGACCCGCATCTTCCCATCCGCCTTGGCCGGTAGGTCGCCGAACAGCTTCTTGAGATAGCCCCCTCGACGAACCGTCAGGGAATAGCCACCAATCTGGATCGGCGCATGCCGCACGTCCCGGACGGAAGCTGCCTCCTCTTCGAAGAAGGAATGGCGGCCATGAGTCGCCAGGATGAACCAGACGCGACCAAGCCGCAGGTAGTGGAGGTTAGCCTGTCCCAGCTGCTTGCGACGGCTGCGCTGCTGCCTGGAGATGTCGATGCCGTATTTGGTGATCAGCTTTCGATCGACCTCTTCGGGTCGCTTATGATCAGGGACGACGCCGCGGACATAGAACCAGTACCCGTGTGGCAGGACGCTGCAGGCGAGCTGCTGCACTAGGCCTTCCAGACTTGTTACGTTGCATCGGTACATCGTTGCCTCCTCGAACAGACCGCTGGACGCACCAGCGGTCTGTGAAGGAGGAATGAGCGATCGCTCATTCCTCGATAGAAAAACCCTCTGCAGTATCTTTCCCCCTGGTCCCGCTTCGCCCATTTCCTGGCGACCGGGGATCGATTTTCCAAGGGTTCGACCTGCCAACTCGAACGATTCGTTTCATTTCAGAAGATGCGGACCGTCCGTACCTTCCCACACTGTCTGGGGCCGCTTACCACATTCCAAGTACGCGGCCCCCAATCCATGGATGTCCCGTTTCGCAAAACCTTCGGTCTTCAGGTCGGATGCTGAATACACCTCCCCTGCCCACCGTCCATTCGCTGACATTGGGAGCGAATCCTCCCGGATCCGTTTCGAATGCCCGCTGCTGATTCCAACCAAGGAACCAAAGAGCGCGGACCCCCTCCCTGAGGTCCGCTCCTCTCTGGATGTCTTTCGCACCTATCGGTGCAGTCGCTCCTTTCGTCGTGGCCTCTCGCCCAGCACCACCTGCAGCGAGCCAACAGGCCTGGACTGCCTTGCCCAGCCTCTGCCGGGTCGACTAGGGAAGCTTCCGCTCCCACTGGTAGACCCGCTTCTACTCAGAACCCACTCCCACTTTCAGGCGTTTGAATCACGCAGGCGACACCCTGCGCACCGGCTATCACTCCGGCTCCCCTGAAAGCTTGCCAAGTTATCCGTACGCGTCACAGCAAAAGTCTCGTGGCTGAGGAGATGTGACTCTCCAGGCCCATGGTCGTACGTGCGCCGGTCAAGGCGCCGCAGTTCCCCACGGCATAGCTGCCATGTTTTTCTCGGAGGCGAATGCAGAAGCCCTCCGTTACCCATCGACCATGGGTTTTTTGCCGTCTGGCGGGTCCCTATTGGGCCCCATCCGACCTTCTCGGCATCGACTCTTTTGCTATTTACCGATAAGCCCTTGTGGTCGGGCCTTTGTCTCGTTGAGCTTTTCACGTCTGCGGGATTTGCCCGCAGTACCCGACGGCGTCGACCGTCGACGACTGCTGTCACCAGCATGCCGGCTCCCGAGTTCGGCGCAAGTTGGACGATCCGCGCGGGACCGAACCCCTTGGGTGGATTTGCAGGAGTTTGCTTCACCCGCTCACCAACTTCACGTACGGCGACCCTGCGAGGTGCCAAAGCAACCATCGCAGGGCATGTCCTTGTCGCCCACGTTCGTGGACGTCCATCGGATCGAATGCTGAGATTCGTCATCAGGCTGAAAAGCCATCTGTTTTACTTCAGCAAGCTTACCGTCGAGCATGGACAAGCTACTCTCGTAGCATCCAGCTCTACTGCAAGATGCGCGACTGCTGATAAGGCAGTCCCCTTAGCCGATTGGTGATCGGATGACCGGGTGCATCCAGAGTGCGAAAGAACATGTCAAAGCGTTTTACGATCATTGACAGCCGCAGGAGATCCGACTCCTGCTACCGGAAGATTAGCGCGAATGGTTTCCGAATTCAAACGGGAGTTGATTTCCACCCGCCCTACGGTCAGCTCATACATCAATCGGTTGGATCGGACGGGCTAGGTGGCTGCTTTTCCGCTTTTTCCATATAGGACGCAATGAGACTCATCCGAACACTTTCGAAGAGATTCCGACGGCTCTGCTTCAGCCTGTGATAGGTCTCGACCAGAAGCGGGCTGGCCGATTCAAGTGCCTCCTGCTCGATCCTTTCCGCCTCCTCCTTCGGCAGGCGACAGAATTCCTGCCACCAAACGCTGACGCGATCGCTGGAGTGAAGCTGGTCGGCTTCCACCAGCACCTTCCGGGCGGTTTCTGGGTTTGCCATCTTCTTAGGCTCGGATGTCGCTCTTCTTGCTCTCCTTCGCATCGTTCCTCCCAGTTCATAGCCGCCTCGGATCGCTGCCACCAAGAAGGCCGCTCGATCCCGCGGCGGGGTGCGGCCGCTGGACGCCATCTGATCGACATCACGAATCTTTTGATCGATAGTGGAGATTGGGTATTGATCGACCAGTCGCCGCGCGACAATTCCAGATACCCCTTGCTTCTGGAGCTTTCCAAGGACGACTACCTCGCTGGTCTGTTTTGGATCGGTATCCGGGGAGGTCTCATGATGGGTAGACAAGGCCCGGGTTAGACGAACCCGCCACTGGCCGCAGCGGAGTTTTTGGAATCGCTGGTGGTAGGGAATTGGCTGGAGGAAGCCATGTTCCTCCAGTTCGTCAATCGCTCGCTTAAGCTTCGACTTCAGGACGCCATTGTCGTAAGAGCGACTGAAGCCGATATGCTCGCAAGCGAAGGTACGAAGATCGAATTCCAGATGTTTGGCTCGATAGAACCTCTTGTCTAGGAATCGGTAGGCCTGCCTAGCGGCTGGACTGCGGAGGGCGAAATAGGTTTTGAGGTTGAGTCTTTTGACGTTGCTGGATCCCAGGGAAGCATGAATCACGCTATTCCAAGTAACCCTGGAGGTTTCCTGGGAGTTGCTGCACGTTTTCTTTCCCTGCACTTCGATCGACTCCAGCACGTTGAATGCACGGCTTTGCCAAGCGAGATCCTGCTGGTCCCACCAGCTTCGCTGAAAATGCAAACTTGTACTAACCCATCGATGCAGGGAGTCGAGGAGTCGAGTGTAGGACTTTCCCCCGGCATCCCATTGCAGCAGCCCCAGCATCTCGCGGCGGCTGAAATAGAGATCGCGGTTCTGCATCCCGTCGCGCTGCGTCAGGTACATCAGGACCAGCAGAACATCGCTGTCGGCCGAGGTTGGAAGACCGAAGAAGTCACTGCCGGTGATGATCAATTCCCGCTCGACCGGACGACCGGCGCCTTCGTCGAAGATCCGGTCGCGAAAGAAGATGGTGTTGCGCAGACCATCCTCGCGCTGACGGCCAAGGAGGCAGGTAGGGAATTCGCACATGTTGAGGAGGTCGGGGCCGATCATCGCTTCTTGAGACGCGATCGAGCTGCTGTAGGTTTCTGATTTTTCCTTCCGTCTGGTCACGTTTCCTCCGCTGGCTGGCCGGTTCCCCCTGTCTGAAAAAAGAAGACCACCGGGTTTGTCTTCTTATGAAACAGATTGTTCTATGCTTTGCTGGTGCGCAAGCCATGAAATCGCTTGATCTTTGTGGGATGAATCCTTCCTGGCTTCCCGCCGATTCCTTCCTGAGACCCCGAGGCGTTCTTCCCGTGGCCCCGTCAAAAGCTTCCTTGAACCCCGTATCGAGGGAAAACCAATTCCAGAAAGCTTCCCTATTCCCCGTGCCAGTGGAAGCAACCGCCAAAGATTGCTCCAGGCAAAGCGAACATCGCCTCCCTCTGGAAGAAATCGCGGAACCGTATCCGGCGAGAGGAGCGGCTCGAGGTGTTTCACTTGGCAGCAAGCCGGCAAGCAAGCTTGCTGGCGACGCATCCTGCTGGCAGGCCTGCTGCTTGGCATGCCAGCAGGAAATCAGGCCGCCCAGCTGATAAGCAGGCAGGATGCCCAGCAATAAAGCTGCATGGCTAACTTTCCAGCTTGCTGGATTGGCTTGAAGCATGCTAACGATCGAGCATGTTGATCGCATGCACCAATCAGAAGGGAGGAGTGGGTAAGTCGACCATTGCCGTCCACTTGGCCATCTGGCTGCGCGATCGTGGATACCGAACGGCACTCTTGGATGCCGATATTCAGTGTTCCTCCAGTCGGTGGATGATGGAGGCGGATTCGGAGGTGACAGTTGCATTGGCTTCCACTCCGGAGAGCTGTCTAGCAGAGGCACGGCAATTGACCACCACTCACGACATCGTGGTTGCAGATGGACCGGGGGGACTGAATGACATCAGCCGGACGCTGTTGTTGCTCGCCGATCTGGCGGTGATTCCTGTGACACCTTCGATACTCGATGTTCGGAGTGCTCGGGAAGCGACAGCCCTTCTTCACTATGCACGCGCGATCAATCGGGGACGGCCCGATGCGAGGATCGTGCTGAATCGGTTTCGAATTCGAGAGACGATCAGTTCGGAACTGCAATCTGCCTTGCGCCGTTTTGAAATCCCAAGCTGTGATCAGGTGATACGCGACCTTCAAGTCTTTCGCGATGTAGCGCAGCAGGGAACGGTGGTAAGCCGAAGTGCCTCCAAGCACCAGGGGGTGGCGCGCGAGCTGGATCGACTGTTTGACGAGCTGCTGGGTGCCGCGAAGGTGGCTTGTCGCACGACAATTGTGCAAACCTCCCAAGATGAAGGGTTAAAAGATGAGCAAACTACGTCGAACAATCGATGAAATCATGGATCTACCGGTAAAGCACCGCCAATTCATTACCGGTTCGAATGGGCGGGAGACCGGTCCAGTTGCAGAGCGGCTGGTCCGTGGGGTAAACCCCGCACGTGACGGTGAAAACGCTTCAAAACCTACGACTTTTGACAATCGTACCGGCGCCCGGTATAAAAACGCACCCGGCGAGAAGCCGACGGCGTTGAAAGGGAGTTTCAGGCCAATTACGAATGAGGAAAGGGGGCCTCGTTCGGACCAGGGAGGTAGGCGCAAGTATCTGGTCCCGCTGACCACACGACTGAATCTGGAGGCGGCCGATTCTTTACGGCGTGCTGGCCTAGTGAATCGGCTTCGCGGAGCATCTCCGTCGACGGTTCAGGAGATTGTCGAGTTAGCGGTGATGGAGTGGCTGGAGCGGGAAGGATTTCTCGATGACGAGTGATCATGTGGAGCGGTCGACTGGAGCCAGCTGCATGATTCGCGTCGGTGGTTGCCAGGGATTTCATCCTGGCGATGCCATCAGGGTTTAGTTGCCCGGATGGTTGATTGGGGCATAGACAGGAGCAATTCCATGGCACCAAGCGGTTTTGACAACCTCGGTGAGATTCTCATCCCCACATACAGAATCGTGAATCTTCCAAACGCAAGACTGATTTGCATTCTCAGAGAGCAGTTCCGAAAGTTACTCAGTTCCGGATTTCGTATCGAGCGGCAGAATAAAAATGAAAGCGCCATCGAACAATATCAGAAGTTAATCGCCGGACTTGAAGCCTCAATCAGCATGGCTCCGTATCGATTCGACCCTGATTGCACCAGTAAAGCGACGGAACTCGAGTTGGCCTACCAACATGGTGACTGGGAGAGGGTATGGAAGATTTCCGACACACTGCTTGGTGACCTGGAGTATCGTCACGCCATACCGCGATTGAAAGGGCTGGACACTCTTGAAACGATGGAAGCAAGCGTGCAGGTGGTGAAGACCTGGCTACTTTATGTCTTCAATTTGGCCGAGGTGAAAATTCGACCGATGGACGACGAGGAAATTGAACTCGTCGAAGAAATCCAAGCCATGCTGAAGAGTAGACAAGCACGTCCTACGGGAGAGCGAGAGCCAAGTTGATTTGCACTTTGTCAACTGATTCCATGGATCCCTCCGGGCCTTGGTGATCCAATGAGAGGGCCCAAAAGGACTCCGTGATCAGGAATCCCATTGGGTACCTTCGAGCAACTCAAAGAGCCTCAGTTCGCGTGCCTTTCGATTGATTTGAGCGATCACTTTGGTCCTTCGCACTACGATACTCCTCTTGATGGCGAAATCATTTTTCTTGTACTTCGACTCGTTGCGAACCATCCTCGTGAGTTCCTCGCTGGCAAGCAAATCCTCGAGCGTCCAAAACTCCAAGAGCTTCTCGAAAATAAACCGATTCGCAGGTGATTGGAAAATGACCTCCTTGCGAAGTGCATCGATAGCTAAGTTGTAGGTCTCAGTTCCTACAAGATCGCACGTAATGCCGCTAGGAATTTTGACCAACTCACCTTCCAGTTGACCGTACTGTGACCCACCGTATTCCTTCAACTGCAGGATTTCTTTGAAACGCTTCTTGACCAAGCAGGAGGCCCGCTGCCGGGAGCCGTGAATCATAAGACCTTCAAAATCCAGAACGGTGAATTTTCGATTGCTGCCCTCAGACTCGCGGAGCCTTGCGAAATACTCGGAAACACTTCCGATTCGTAACCGATTCTGGAGCAACGTATCAGTGACGGCTTCGTCGACCAAGCGTTCCAAATCCGGAACCAAATTCCCGTAGTATCCCCTCAATGCCTGCGACACAAACATACGGATGCGATCTCCGGCGATCGACGCCATAGGGTACCCAGGACCAACTGCATCGATCCAAGGGGATCCCGCGCAAACAAAGCGATTCCCTCCTGCCTCCAGGTAAAGCCGGTAAGCTGCTACCACGCGGGCTTGAATCAAGTCTTCCCACGATTCGCCGGGTTTTCGATGCGAGCCTTCCAGCTTCATGACGCGGTAGCGAGTTCCTTCGACCAATCGATCCAAAAACCAGGGAGAAACTTCCTGACACATCCGGTAGAAACTACCCAGGTGGGGAGGCAATCCTTCCCAAAAATCCGCAGGCTGTCGATCGTCCCCAAAAGATTGAAAAAACATCATCGCTTACTCCCTGAATTGAAAGAAGGCAACGAGTCCGATCCAAACAACCTGGGCGTGAATGCCACTGAACGTCCTCTGGCCAGTGCATCCTGCTGGAAGACTTAAGCAAGAGATGACTGATGGACGTAGCGACCCCCAGATTCTAACCCGCATGACCAGGGGTCTCCAAAAGTTCTTCGCGAACTTTTCTTGAAGAGGCACGCTGGGATGGTACAAAAATGGACGACGATCGAACTCGATTGAATCGATTGGAGACCTCTCCAAGCGAAACACCCCATCAACCCGCAACAGTTCGATGATGCATTCCGTCAAGGATTTCGCTAGTCCCCACGTGAACGAAGACATCACCCAACGAAGTCATCGCCGTCGCCAACGAGGGCTAGCTACCTTGCACAGTGGCATCGCTAACACTGGATTCCAAAAAGCGGTCATTCGCCGGTTGATCCTTACTTCGATCTTCGCTGCAACGAGATGACGACGACTCGTGTCGCAACCTGTCGCATCATGTCGCTTTTCCTTTCGAAAATCTGTTTTTTTAATTCCAAAACCATCAAAAAAACGATGCTGCTGGGTCGGATCGCGCTTATCTCCTTTCCGGGAGACGAGACATGCGCGATCAAGAGATACCTTCAACCGCCAACCGTTCCGATCCGACGACGATTCGGGAGATCCATCGCAAGATCGAGGGCGAGGTCTCGCGTCATTTGAACGCGGCGGGCCGTGCCCAGAGGAAGATCGTGGCCTCGATGGGCGCGACGGTAGTCGCTGCGGCGGAATGCGGAAGGGCACTACTCGACCTCCAGGCCATTGCCCCCACGGGGCAGTCGACGGCCCTGATCACCGAAGGCTTCTGCACACCCAACGGCGTCAGCCTGAAGACGGCCCAGCGCTATATGGCGATCGCGAGGCAATCGGAGGTGATTTGTCGGCAGCTGCGAGAAGAGAATGAGGAATGGGATCAGCGATCCGACCAAGAAATTCTCTCCGTACTGTCGATCAATCAGGCGCTTGATTTGATTCAGAAGCTGCGGACGGGATCGAAGACGCACCTGGGTTTGACCTTAGCTCCACCGGCCGCCGGGCGACCATCGGCGGCGGACCAGTGGATGATCACTCCCGAGTATGCGTCGGTGATCCGGCAGTTCTGCGGCCGATTCCAGAGCGATTTGACCACCGCTCCCGACGCCAACCCCCTGGAGGCCCTCCGGACAATCGATATCGATGCGATCGATTCGACGATGGAGTTTTCGCCAGGGGTCCATTGGTCGATGCCCGGTACTGACAAGGGGCGCGTCGATCGAATCTGCCAGCTTGCGGCATCAACCCACAGGCAGTCGACAGATCGCGAGTTCCTTCTGTTGGTTCCCATCTTGTCGGCTGCCGGGAGTCGTTGCGTGGCTCAGTACCCGCGCGCCTTCAACCCCAGTCCGGTCCAACTGATGAACCTAGCCACCGGCAAGGTGAAGGCGATGTCGGCACCTCACATGCTGCTCTTCGTCAGTTCTTCGGACCGCTTCCGTCACTTCGCCCAATCGTTTTCCACTTCCCACCATGTGTACCTTCCCTTCCAGTCCTAGGAGATTCCTGCCATGCCAGCTTCACCCAAAAAGCCCCCCTCCATCCAGAGAAACGATTATGGATGCGGAGGTGTTGGGCAGTCGATGGTTCCGTTGTTCGCGATGCACTCCAGTGAGCGGACAACGATAACTCGCATGGATGTCAGTCGGGAGAATCAGAGAACCTCGGAGCTATTCTCAAGGATTCCCAACGCTGAGACCCTCACCGTCGGCAACTCGGACACCAGCCTCACGCTACTAGCATCGAATCTGGGACCCAACCATCCCATTTACCAGCAGATTGGGATTGCCGCTGGTGAAGATGGTCTGGCCCAGGCGCGTCAATGCGGTCACATCGCTACCAAGCGATTGGTTGGTACGCAGCATTACAAAGACGTATGCAAACGACACGAATTCCGCAAACTTATCGCATCCAATGGTGTAGCCCCTATCTCGCATGAAACTTTTTACATGGGGGCCGCTGGAGGAACCAGTAGCTCTGGGGCACTCGTCCTGGCGCTGGATCAGATTGAGCGATGCCTCGCCACCAGCTCAACGGTCCACGTTTTGTTTAACTGCGTTGACTCTCAAGCCTACATCGGCCTGGGTGAGAACATCCACCGGAATGCAAGTGCCTTCCTCGAGGAAGGCATCCACATTTTGCGGCAAATTCGTAACGAGTATCCACCCGAGAAGGTGGTCATTGATATCAACATGGTCGCGCTTCGGGCCACCTTGGACAAAGATCAAGCCCACGATCGATTGGTTCAAACGTCCTTCGAAGCCCTGGCATGCCCGGACTACCAGGACCGATATCGACGAAGCAATGCCAACGAGGTTCTCTTGGGTCCGCTGGGCAATCTCAACTACATCACGGTCGACCAGTGGTACCCAATCACTCGGAAGGAAGTGGTCGAAGTAACTTCGGCTCTTTACTACCAAGATTTGTATACCTCGATGAAGAGGTTGGGAGTGCCGGCTGTCCGCGTTCGCTCGTTGGAAATCAGTTGGAAAAACATCCCATTACCGCGCCCATCCACTGATGATTTGCTGCAAGTCTTCGAGTTCTATACGGATCAAGAAATCCTGCATGAACTCGAAGCTCCGGCAGCAGTCTATCGTCCCGGCTTGCATGCACGGACGCTGGAAGGCGAAGAGGTCGACCTCGAGCGCCTTCAGGAGGTTTTCTCCGAGGTGCCAACCTCCCACAAGGTCGCGATCAACCGCATCCTGATTGCCATGTCGATCAAATCGGCGCTGAGCAAGGAGTTGCGAACGACGAAGTGGCGCATCGAGCGTATCGGGAAGAAGCTCAAGCGGTCCCGCCGCGCTGTCGAACGGCGGCTGGCTTGGTTGCGAAACCACGGCGAGTTCCTTCTGGCCGGAAATCCGTTGGTCTCGACGACGGAGAAACTCCTCGAAGACCACCGCAATAACAGCGACAAGCTCCATTCCCTCAAGGCTTTGCTGGACTACATTCCCCGTCATATTCGGCTGTGCGATTCCGAAATCCGAGTACTCAGCAGTCGCCTGCAGATGCTGCTGGAGTGCCTGGACCGCTACCGCGCTAAAAGCGAGGCTGAAGATCCGACCCCACGTTTCCTGGTTAAGGACCTCGAGGTGGTCTTTCCTGAAGTTTTGGCGATTCTCGAGTTCGAAGACCACAACCAGGAGCTGGTTCTTGGGTCGTTCGTCAAGGAAGTGACGCTGGAAGGGCTGCGATGCCTCAGCGGGGCCAAGAGCAACAACATTGAAGACATCGTCGATCTCTTTGCCAGCGCCGCGCCTTTCCCAGGTCCAGGTGTGGGCGGCGTTCGGGCTGTTGGCGCCACCGCCTCTTGGGTTTTCCCGCAGCTCGATGCTCGCCTGAAGTCCTCCCTGCTGAAGCAATTCGAGGTCCGGTTACCCGGTTCAACGATCCTCTTCAACGACAAGGTGCGGATGGGGCTGGAGGTGACGAAGATCCTCGAGTACCGGCCGCTGACCATCGAGAACGCTTTCCCTGGAGTGCTTCGAGCAGGCCTTGAAGAGAGCCACGAGAGCCCCCGAAATGTGCTGTTCCATTCCCCCGAGGCGATCGCTCGTCGGGCTGCCGCCATGGGGAATCTCACCGCAGCAACTCCTGCTGGCGAAGGCGCCGCACCCTCACCGCAGACTGCAAGTCCCCAGCGGGCGGAAGACCAGACCGCTGCCGTCGCTTCCATCGACCGTCTGCCACCTACCCGCACCAACGATCAAGCGGCTGTCGTTGCTCCGACCGACCAGCACGATCCGGTCGCTTCGACCAATCCAGCGAAGGCCCAGAAAGGAGTTGAACCCAAAACGGTCTAGGTACCCCAACCGCTGGGCCGACTCCGCTGGGCCGACTCCGCTGGGCCGACTCCGCTGGGCGGCCCTTCATGGGGTCGATTACCAAGCCCACCGATTCGTCAGTTCAGGTTTGTTCAAGTCTCCGTCGCCATCCTCTAGTGCTCCGCGTTTCGCTCAACCCATCCAGATCGATTGGAACCCATCTCCCAAAAGGAAACTGATGCCATGACCAGGTACTCATCGTTGATTCGCAACCGCAATGCGCTGCGAACTGAACCGGAAGCCCCTGAAACGGGATCCTTCCATGCGCCAGGAGGCTTCTGGATGTATTTCTGTCTGCCACCGCTCTGGGGCTATCTGGTGCTGATGACGCTCGCCATCCAAGAGGCCAACTCCGCCTTGGAGGTACCGCACCGGACCGCGAGGCTCCATCCGATGTTCCAGTGGGCGCTCTACCCCACCGGCATCCCGAAGCTGATCGCAGCCATCAACGCCGCCAACCGAGATCGTCAAGATTGGTTGGATGTCACCAAGCAACAGCTCGAGCGATTCTACGATCGATCGATGAAGCATTCGTTCCATATCTTCCATAACCCTTCCATGGCGCGTGAACCGCTTGAGGAGGCAATCAACACGGCTGGGCTTCTTGGAAAGCCGCCGTCGATCCCTAGCGCGCTGCTGGAAAGCATCCCCTCGGCGGCCAGCCTTCCCAAAGGTTCGACGCTTTCCATTCTGCGGTCGGATATCGGCGCTGGGACGCTGATCGATTTCCAGGTCAAGCCGCCAGCCGGGCAGTCGATTCCTCCCATCTCGGCAGTCGACATCGTGCTGGAGGGCCCAAACGGTCCGATTCCCCACTTTGCGGTCGAACGCACGCAGACCAATATCGGAAGCGCTGCGATCGTGGTTCTCCTGGATTGCTCCGGTTCGATGAACGGACTTCGGTTCGATCAAACCAGAGCGGCGCTCGAGTCGTTCAGCCGCCAGGCTGGTCCTCAGACTCAGCTGCAATTGATCGCCTTCGAGTCGACTGTCCGTGCGCTGACTCCGCTGACGACCGATAGGAACCTCTTCGTTGGAGCGCTCCCCAGTCGCAGCACCAATGGAGGAACCGAACTGGCCCAAGGCTTGGAGGTTTCGCTCAGGAGCCTGGAGACGTCCAGGCTCCCGGTCAAAGCGGTTGTCGTTTGCAGCGATGGAGAGGATGACAAGCTCGCTGCCGCCCTGCCGTCGTTGATCGGAAGAGCGACCGGGTCGAGGACCAAAATCCATGTTCTGGCGATCGACGACCCAGGTCTCGATCAAACCAATCTCAAGACGCTGGCGGAACAGACCGGGGGGATCTGGACTCTCGCGGCGCAGCCTCAGGCGATCGCCTCGCAGCTGGATCAGATCCTGGCCACTTTCACCGAAAGCTCCTATCGACTGACTGCATTGAACTTTCAGAAATCGACTCAGCTCCAGCTTCAAGTCGGCAATCTGAAGGCTGCCATTAGCGATACGACTTCGGTCCGCTGAAACTCCGATCGAAGCGACATGCATGTCGCTTCTGATCTGTCTGAAATCCCCTCCCAGTACCTAGAGCCTAACTGTCTACGAAAAACTCTCACACCGTTGCATTCTCGCGAATGCGTTGGACAGCCAGACAGCCCCTTTCGACGCTGAAAAACAACTGTTTTCGGCGTCTACAACCTGCAGGCAGCCCCCCGATGAGTAACCGATCCACCTCCATCAGCTTTCGACTCGATGAGTCGACCACGGCAGTCCTGGATGACTACTGCAAGCGATCGGGGCTCAGCCGGGGAGCGGCCTGCCGATCGCTGGTTATCAACTCCCTGGCCGGTGGCGACCCGGTGGCAACGACGATGCTGGTGGAAGAGTGCCTTCAGCAGCTTGCCCGTCAGAAGGTGATGCTCCAGTCGCAGCGGCGCAGCTTGCCCTATCTTCTCTATGCGATCCTCACGGAAATCGGTCGCCAGGATGCGGCGACGGCAGCCGAAGTGGTTCGATCCACCTTCGCAAAGATCCCCAATCAGGAGCCGTCATGACTGGGACGATCTGCAAGTTGCGGCCTGGAAATCGCGGCGAGTACTACACCCTGGGAAACAACTACTACCTCAAGCCGGGTGAGGATGCCGGCCTATGGGTGGGACGGGGTGCAGCGCGACTGAAGCTGACCGGTGCCATCGATTCGAAATCCTTTGGGCGGCTGCTGGATGGCTGTCATCCTAGGACCGGAAAACCGTTGCTGGGTCGCCGGTATGCCAAGCGGGTTCCGGCCGTGGACATTCAGTTCGCAGGGTGGAAACCGCTCTCCGTGGTGTGGGCCTGCAGCCCCGAACCCGACCAGGATCGCATCAAGGGATTCAACCTGGAATCGGTCCAATTCTGCCTTCGGTTCATCGAGCAATTCCTTCCCCTGGTGCGCACGGGCGCCGGTGGAGCGGTGCGTCAGAAGGGGGAACTGACGGCCGGCCTTTTTGTCCATTACACCAGCCGCAATCAGGGTGACCCACAGCTGCATGTCCATGCGGTGATTCCGAATCTCTCCTGGGATGGGCGATCGAAGTTCCGCCATCTCAACACGATCGAGCTTTACTCATGGACCAGAACCTTGGGTCCTATGTTCCGGATGCATCTGGCTCACCTTTTGAAGACACAAATGCATCTGCAGCTGGATGCTCCTGCCGGTGGGAGTTCGACTAATGGTTTGACGATCCGTGGAGTTCCCGACAAACTCTGCCGGATCTGGTCGAGTCGCCGACGCGAGATCGAGGACCTCGTATCCGAACAGCAGAAAGCTGGAATGCAGGCGACTGCAAAAACTCGATCCTGGGCGAACCAGAAAACTAGGCAGTCGAAGGATCGACTGCCTGGCCTCCAGCAGCTGCAGGAGAAATGGTTGCGTGTGGCTGACCAGTTGGGGTTCGACATTCGGCAGCTCCCGACCGCTCGACCGGTTCTCCATCGCCGTCGCTTCGAAAAGCTATTCCGCAGAGCGCTTCGGGATGCCATCCGGGGTGCTCATGAGGACCAGGCGCACTTCCCGGTGCGACTGATCCTGCAAAAGGTCTTCGAGAGAATGGAACACACGGGGTTCCACCCGCGGATGGTGGTGGAACGAATCGATCAGGCGCTTTCGCAGCAGCGAGACTTGGTCCATCTGCAGGGGGAAGGATTCAACCGGATTCTGACCACTCGGAAGATGTGGCAGATGGAAGAGAAGCTGCTGGCTGACTGCGACGTTCTGCGCCAGCGGGCTGGTGCCAGAGCGCGGACCTCGAAGCTCGATCGTATTCTGGCGGATCACTCCCACTTGAGTGGTGAGCAGGTTGAGGCGCTCAAGCACCTGACTCAGCAGAAAGGGGCGTTGCGACTGCTGCAGGGAGTGGCCGGGGCAGGGAAGAGCCGGACTCTGGATGCGGTGCGTGATGCGTTCGAGCGATCGGGCTTCCGGGTTCTGGGCGGTGCCATTTCGGGAATCGCTAAGCAGAACTTGGCGGAGCAGGCGGGGATCGAGTCGCGAACGATCGCCAGTTACCTCTACCACATGGACAGGTCGGTAGGACGGAAGATCTGTGACCGGCTGATCCATGATTTGAAGCAATTGGTTCGTGCGGCACGGGATCTGCCGACGACCCAGCACCAGCCCTTGAAGCTGACCAGGAAGACGGTGCTGATTCTGGATGAGGCTGGGATGAATGACACCCGCAGTTTTGGGGCGTTAGTTCGTCTGGTAAGGAAGGCGGGGGCAACTTTGATCCTGGTCGGTGATTCCAAGCAGTTGCAGCCGATCGGTCCGGGGGGAGTCTTTCCGTATCTGTTGGCTAAATACACCCATGCGTCGCTAAAAACCAACCGGCGGCAGCAGTCAATGGAAGATCGGGAAGCGGTGGAGCGACTGCGCGAGGGGGAAAGCCGCAAGGCGATCGAGAGTTATCGCAGCCGAAACTTGCTGACGCTGAAGGCCGATCATTTGGCTTCGGCCAAAGCGTTGATTGCCGCGTGGGTGGAAGCGGGTGGAGTCGAGATCCCCAAGGACCATGCGATCCTGGCTCAAACCAGGAAGGAGGCTCGCATCCTGAATCTTTCCGCTCAGGAGGAGAGGAAGAGGGCAGGGGAGCTGAATGCAGCCAGATCGGTAGTGCTCCATGAGACCTGCTTCTATGAACGCGATCGGATCATGTTCCACAAGCGGTTGCCGATGCTCCATATCGAGAATGGCCACCAAGGGGAAATCGTTCGGATTTGCCCGCTCAAGAGGTCCATCACCGTCAGGCTAGATCAACCCAAGCCGGGGACTTCTCCGGTGGTCCACATTCCTTACCGGATGTTCGAGGCGGCGGAAACGTCGCTGGGATACGCCGCAACGACTCACAAGTTTCAGGGAGCGACCACAGAGTATGCGTACGTGCTGATGGGTGGTACGGCGGTCGATCGCAATATGGCCTACACGCAGCTGACTCGTGCCCGAGAGAAGACTCGGATCTTCGTCAGTGAACCAGCGGCCGGTGACAACCTGGAAGACCTGGTGCGGTCGACCAGTCGGGAACGAGCCAAGAGGTTGGCTCATGACCTTCGTCAGCAGAACCAGTAAGCAACTTCCTAGGGGAGCAATCGACCATGGAACGCATGATGGAGATCCTCAAGTGGATTGGTCGCCTGGGACAGGCGTGGATCCGTTTTTGGGCCCTAACCTTCTGCATGATCATCTTGCTGCCGCTGATGTATGTGGGGGTGCTGCTGATGATCTACGTCCCGTTCTACTTCCTGGGGATGCTGCAGGAGGCGAGTACCGGGGAATTCTGGTTCCTGCTGTTTGCGGCGGCGGTAGCGCTAGTCCTGGTGTTGGTGGAACTGTTTGGCCCTGGGTTTTCGTTCGTGCGAGGACGGAAGATTCGCAGCGAGAAGGATGCGGTCAAGGAGTCTGCGAAGAACGATCGGCCTGCCTCGATGATCCGAAGGAGACGATGACGATGCGAGAATTCTTTAGAAAACTCACCCATGGGTTTGTGACTCCCGGCGAGGACCGCAACCAGCGTCCGATTCGGTGGGGCAATCTTCTGCTCCCCCCGTCGGAGGCGCAAAACCATTTCTTGGTTGTCGGGACGACCGGGTCGGGGAAGACGACGGTGGTGCGTCTGATGCTGCAGAGTCTGTTTGAGGACTTTGAGGAGCGAGCCTGCCGGGCGGTGGTCTTCGATGCGAAGGAGGATATGTTTCCGATCTTGGCCGGGATTGTCGATCCGAAGTTTATTACAACGCTCAATCCCTTCGATGTCCGAGGAGCGGCCTGGGATCTGGCTGTGGACCTCGATGAACCGAGGGTGATTCATGAATTCGTCTCGACGATCATCCCGGAGTCCAGCGATGCCAATCGCTACTTCACCGATGCTGCAAGGCATCTGATGTATGGGGTGATGCTGAATTACTTCATCCGAAAGCTTTCCTACACTCTGGGAGATGTTTTTCGACCCTTGAAGTCGATCCGGCAGCTGAAGCACCTGTTGCGGCAGGAACCAGCGACCGAGTCGCTAGTGGACCTCTATCTGCGGGAGAAGCGGCTGGCGCTCAACGTGCTTTCGTCGATCGCTACCAAAATCCAGCCCTTTGAACCGATTGCTGCCTGCTGGGAGCATGCCGAGCAGAGGATTTCGCTGAAGCACTGGCTGGATGATCAGCGGATTTTGATTCTGGGCAATTCGGAGATCAGTCGGCATTCGATCGACGCGATCAATCGTTGCATTTTCAAGCGAATCACCGGGCTGACGCTGCATCTGCCGGACAGTCCGGACCGGCGGATCTGGTTTGTTCTGGATGAATTGACCGATGCCGGAAGGCTGGATGGACTGATTCCGCTTGCCAAAAAGGGGCGTTCGAAGGGGGCCAGTCTGCTACTGGCCTTCCAGACCATCTCGGGGCTTCGCTGTGATCGGCTCTATGGAACCCATGGCACCGATGAATTGCTGGGGCAAATCGGGAACCGCTTCGTAGGTCGGCTGGAGTGCGTGGCGACGGCTGAGTACTTCAGTCAGCTGATCGGGGACCAGGAACGCTGGGAGGTGAGCAAAAGCTACACGTCGGCCAAAGAGGACTCGTCGAGCACCAGCTACTCCAAGCAGATTCGGCGGACGGTCCTGCCCAGTGAACTGATGGACCTGCCGATCTGTTCCGTTGCCAATGGTCTGCACGGAATCGGTATCTCGAGGACGGCTGGTGTCTATCATTCCCATATCCACGGTCATGAACTCTTCCATCGCGACCTCCTGCCTTTGAATGGGTCGGTTCCCGGCGAAATCCCACGGGCTGCCGATACCCAAATCCTTCTCCCTTGGAATGCCGAGCAGTGCGCGCGGTTCGGCGTTCCGCTTGCATCCTCGCGCCGCAAAACCCCGCCTGAAATTGCTGCTGTCCCTCCCCCATCTCCCGATCTTTTGAGAGGAATGTTCGATGACCCTTGATCCCATTCCCCCGAACCGGATGGGCCCGCCGCGGCTGGCTCATCCTGTCGAGAGCCTCCGGACTCCGGAGCCTCCCATGCTGACCATCAACGAGGTGGCACACATGCTCCAAGTGTCCACTCGGACGGTGCAGCGCATGGTCAAAAAAAACCAATTCCCGAAGCCGAAAAAGGTTTCCGGGAGCTGCCGATGGCGTGCGGCAGTTGTCCACGCTTGGATCGCTACCGATCCTTCAGGCTCGACCTCCGATCCCTCACCCTCCAGCCCTAAGCTCCCCTCGGATGAAAGGAAGAATCTGCCATGATCTCAAAAAACGACCGCTTCCCTGATCCAAGCAAGCTGCTGCTTTCGTCCAGAGAGGCAGCCAAGGTCCTTTCGATCAGCGAACGAAGTCTCTGGACGCTGACCAAGAATGGGGAGATCCCATTCGTCAAGATCGGGGCGTGCAAACGGTACACGCTCAGCGATCTGATGGAGTTTGTTGATCGAAATAAGCGGATCCACGAACCGCTGGGTGGTTCTGACCAACAGATTTCTTTGTAGAAGGAGGATTTGTCGTGGCAGGGCTGGTAAAGCGTCCCAATTCGAATTTCTGGATTCAGTTTGTGGCGAACGATTCCTCGCGAAAGACGCTGCGGCTTGGCATCTGCACCAAACGGGTGGCCGAGCAGCATCAGAGGGCGGTGGAGAAGATCCTCGCCAATCAGGCTGCTGGGTTGGCGATGGAGCAGGAGTTGGCAAAGTTCATCGGGGGTCTTTCCGACACTTTGAAGGATAGGTATCGCCGGCTTGGGCTACTGCCTGGCGGCTATACCAAGCCGGTGGAGAGGCTGGGTGGGTATCTGAAATCCTATTTGGACCCTCGTCGGCCCGAGGTGAAGGAGGGGACTTGGATCTTCTACCAACACACCTGGAATCGGCTGATCGAGTTCTTTGGAGAGAATCGGTTGCTGTCGTCGATCACGGCGGCCGATGCTAGGTCGTTTCGCACTTGGATGGAGACATCCAACAAGCGGGACAAGCCAAAGGATGGCTCGCCTCCCAAGCCGCTGGCGATCAATACGATCCGTCGGCGGACCGGTTTCTGCCGGCAGATCTTTCGGCAGGCGATGGAGGATGGGTTGATCGCCAGGAATCCGTTTGCGGGTCTGCCGGCGTCGGTTCGGTCGAACAAGGAGCGGCAGCATTATGTTCCGATGGAAGTGGTCGATAAGCTGCTGGCAGTGGCAGGCAGCACCCGCTGGCGGGTGCTGCTGCTTCTGGCTAGGCATGCGGGGCTCCGCATGCCTAGCGAGCTGGCGAATCTGAAGTGGGAGCATATCGACTGGGAGAACGGCTTTCTGACGGTGGCAGATTCGCCGAAGACGGCTCATCATGCCAACCGTGCGAAGCGCCTAGTGCCGATGTCACCGCAGCTGGTGACCGAGCTGGCGGCGCTTCGTGAGGAGAATGGAGTGAAGGAAGGAAAAATCTTCCCCGAGGTGGTGACCACAACGAATCTTCGATCGGGGTTCCTGTCGTTGATCAAGAAGGCTGGAGTACAACCCTGGCCGAAGGTGGTCCAGTCCCTTCGTGCCTCCTGCGCCTCAGACTTCGCAAAAAACCTACGTCCTCATATTGCGGCTGCCATCTGCGGGCATACGCAGCAGATCGCTCAGGAGCACTACTGGATGGTTTCGACTTCCGATTTGAAGGGGGCTGGTTTGGTCTTTTCCGGTGCGGGGAAAGGCGAAGCATCACCCGAAGTGAAAACCGAACCAGTGGGGGGAGGCGAAGAAAAACCCGAAGCAGAAAAGTGCTGCAAAATGCAGCAAGAGGTCGCACCGGAAAACTGCGAGACTTCCAAAACCCTGGAAAAACCGGGGTTCGAAGGGGAAGAAGAGGGCGCGCAATGGGCGATACTGGACTCGAACCAGTGACCTCTGCCGTGTGAAAGCAGCGCTCTAACCAACTGAGCTAATCGCCCGACGCATATAAACTACCACGGAATTTCGCTCGAGCAAAGACCCGACTGCAGGCCAGCCGGCGATGAAATCTGGCCGCTCGCCTGCCTCCGATCCCTCACCGCCCGCCTAACCGATCCTACCGGCACCACTCCGAGTTTCCAAACCAGCCTAAATGCGGCTCCGAAGCACAGCGCATCGCTCTCCGGCACTCCGCTGCTCAAGCCCCCATGAAGGCTAGCGATCGTAGCCTTCGCGTCAGCTCCCGACCACGGACCTGTGCAGCTCGGGTGCCACGCTCCCCGGCTCCCAGGATGCTGCCGCTTTCGAATGGATCGGGCAACGGTATTGGCACGACTGCACACCCCGGCCGCTCATTCTGGCCACCATGCCCATCGAGTAAGTTGGCATGGCCCTCAACCTGCAAATGACGCTCAGAAAGCTTGGTTTAGGCCCCTAACCAGCCGAAAAACGAGAATTCCTCCAAACGGCTACCGACCTTAACCGGTGGCAATCATTGTTCCGTAACTGCCTGAAAAGACGCCTTTACGAGACGAAGGGACGATTCTCTCTAAAGTAATCAACCCTATCGAATCGAAAATAAACGTCGGACAGCTTGGTCTATCCATGCCGCAAATGACGCTCGCACGGAGAAAGCCGGGTTGGACATGCCGGGGGGCATTTCCAATAAAGAATCGATCGCGCTGGTCTCCAAACCAGACGTCGATTCTTCCACAAAGCGACTGACGCCGAGCGATCGGTGCGCGGTTGACTTGCGTAGAAACTCCCGGTGCGTCTGACACGATTGCGATCGACGGGAGCTTTGACGACGGCCGTAGGGGTGCGGTGCCGTCGGAGATGCTTGAGCGAAGTAGGCGAATGGGTGGGAAGGAGCTGGTTGTTGGTAATCGCTGCCCGGCGTTGCCAGCAGAGTGGAATCCCAAATCCAAACAGGCCTTGAAACCTATCACACATTTCCAATCTCACAGCGATCCGTCGCCAAGAGACTTAGTCGTCCAGCATCGGAAGCGAAAGGACGATGGAAGCGAGTGGTGTTGCGTTCAGGGAGACAAGTTTCGGTACCTGCTGCGGAGCGGTAAGGGCTGAAATTCCAAGCAACCGAAGGTAACGGAGATTCTCAATATGAAGGTGTTCACCACAGGACAGGTCGCGAAGATCTGTAAGGTGGCCCCGCGAACCGTTAGCAAATGGTTCGACTCCGGCCGACTCAAGGGCTATCGCATCCCCGGTTCACAAGACCGGCGGATTCCGCGAGAGTACCTGATCAAGTTTCTCAAAGAGCATGGAATGCCCTTGGGGGATCTTGAAGACGAGGCCATGGCCAAAGTACTGATCGTCGCACAAGACCAGGTTCTGATCGAAAACCTGAAGCGCGAGCTACCGCTCGAGAAAAGCTTCAAGGTTTCGGTGGCGGCGAGCGGCTTCGAAGCGGGCATTCAGGCGGAAAGCTTCCATCCAGATAGCATGATCGTCGACTTCTCGATCGGCAAACTGGAAGCGTTGCAAATCTGCCAGAATCTGCGGAAGAGCGCCGACTTCACCGAGATCATTCTCATCGCCCTGCTGCCCGATGACGGCAACACGATGAGCTTCGATCGGTCCAGCATCAATGAAACGTTTAAGAAGCCTTTCGACGCCCGCTTGCTGGCCGAAAGACTCCGAACGCTCATCGGTGTCAAGAAAGAGTTGGTTTGAGATTCCAGGTGTTCCAAGCGGACCCTGGATGACTCCGGGTGCGGGCGAGCCATGTGGCCGCACCGGATGGCTTGCTGTCGCTTTAGCCGCTGGAACCCAACGAATCGCTCACAACAAAAGCCTTGCCTGGCAACCGGCAAGGCTTTTTTTATTGGTGCATCAGCATCAGCGTGGCAGCTCGATTGGGCTCGCAAGAGGACCCGCAAGCCTGACCGAACTGGTCATCAAGATCATGAAGCACCCTCTTGCTAGGCAAAGGAGGGTAGTTGGCGAAGCCCATCCGGTGGCTGTCGCCACCGGCAAGTGCTGTGTCGGCCCTTCGGGCCTGGAGATTCGATTGGAATCGAGGGCTGGTTCTGGTGTGTTTGCGGTCAGATCTCCAAGGTAAACACGCTTCATCTTGATAACCGGTCAGCCACCCATCATGATTTGACTGCACCGACCGCTACACACACCCTACAAGAGTCCCGTAGGGTGTGTGAGCCGATCGCATAGCAATTAGGACATAGTGACTTCACTCAAGCTCAGTTCACTGACCATCGCGTTCAATCCATCGTCGCGATCGCGAAC
>JBEISR010000068.1:0-6302 GCA_040375295.1 Planctomycetaceae bacterium | reverse complement strand
GCTCGCACCATCCATGGTGAGTCCTTTGTATTTGAGTTGTTTTGTTACCAACTCTCGACTACAACAGGACTCACCGGTGCGGCAAGCTCATTTGGATTCTGAGTTATCGGATAGGCTCTTAGAAAGAAACAAAGCAATTAGCCGCAAGACGCCCCAGTCGGCTATCGACTGCCAATTGGTGCCACCCACCTTTTGCGTCTTTTGCTGGCATTCGCATCCCAAAGGCTGCGATCCCACTGGGGTTCGTGATGCGGTTTGTAACGCTTTGAACCGCGATGGCCCCAAAGACTGGGCGATGTGCATGGCCGAGACGCCATGCCACGGGGCGGTGTGGACGCGCGATAGGGAAAATCCAATCAGCCGCAAGACGCCCCAGTCGCCTATCGACGATCCAGGATCTGTGCCAGCGTCGCGACGACGCGATCAACTTCTTCAGCGGTGTTGTAGTGCATGCAACCCAACCGCAGCATCCCCTCCTTTTCCTTCCCGAGGCGCCGAGCCAACTGGAGTGCGTAGTAGTTTCCGTGCCAAGCATAGATGCCGCGATCGCCAAGCGCCTGCGCCAGATCGATGCTGGACCAACCTTCGGCCGAAAGCGCCAAGGTCGGCACTCGCTCACAAAATCGCTTCGGATCGGTGATCCCATGGATGGTCACACCCCGGATCGTTTGCAGACCCCCAATCAATCGCTCGATCAACCCCATTTCGTGAAGCTGGATTTGACAAAAGGCTTCATCGAGTCGTTGCCGCCTGGAGCGACTGGGCGCGGATTGCGTCGGCGAGGGGGACGAAGGATCTGCCAGAGAGGCGAGGTAATCGATCGCTTCGGTGACTCCAGCCAGAGTCGCCGGGTTTTGCGTGCCGGTCATCCACTTTTCAGGAACGGTCTCCGGAGCCGGCTCCACCTTGTAGGGTCGCAGCGACTCTAGCAGCGACCTTCTTCCCCAAAGGATTCCGATATGGGGACCAAAGAACTTGTAGGCGGAGCAGATGAGAAAGTCGGCATTCAGTCGCGCGACATCCACGCGCTGGTGGGGGGCGAGGTGGACTGCGTCGACAAAGACCAAAGCTCCCGCTTGATGGGCAAGCGAAATGCAGCGATCCAAGGGCGGCTGAGTGCCGACGCTGTTGGATGCCGCCGTGATAGCCAGCAGCCGCAGAGGGCTCCTGCATGCCGCTTCCAGCTGCTCTAGATTCAACGTGCAGTCGACGGGATCGATATCGATCCACACCACCTCCGCGCCGCATTCCTTCGCAGCGATTCTCCAGGGAGTCACATTGGCATCGTGGTCCAGTCGGGTTACAGCGATTCGGTCGCCTCGTTTCCATGTCCGTGCCAAGGCGCGAGAGAAGGCAAACGTGAGCGTCGTCATGTTCGCTCCAAACACGATCTCCCCAGGATCATTAGAGCCCAGGAAGTCCGCGGCGGCCTGATGCGCGGCGTCGATGACGGCGTCCACCTGTCGGCTGGTTTCAAATCTTCCGTGCCGATTCGCCTGATGGTCGATCATCACTTCGGCGATTCGCTCTGCAACCCGCCGTGGCACTTGAGAGCCAGCAGGGCCATCCAGGTAGACAGCTTCCTGTTGCTCATGAAGCCGTTGGAGGGAAGGGAATTGTTGGCGTATTGCTTGAAGCCTTGCCGAGTTCCAGGTCATGATCAACGGTCTTCTTGATGGAGGTGGCGGGGGGAGGAGGGACGCTGGTCGTGAAATCTTTTTGCCTTACCTTCCGACCGCGGCAACGAGCCCTCGGGCACTTCCCGAACTTCGACTCGAAGCGCCAATCGGGCATGAAGGATTTGAGCGATCTGTGGAGGGGGAATCGATCCAGGTTCCACATCGATTTCCAGTTGGTCGAGAGCTCCGCGACGCACCGCGCGCACCTGAAACTCGCTCACCCCACACTCGCTCCTCAAAATCGTCTCCACACTACCTGGATAGATATTGACGCCGCGAATCACCCACATCGCGTCCCGTCGCCCGAGGATTCCCCCTTCGAGGCGCACAAAGCCTGGAGCTTCGAACACCGGACGGACCAGATCCCCGGTGCGATACCGAATCAACGGCGATCCGAAGCGGCCTAGGGGAGTGAGGACCAGTTCATGGGTAGGTGATGGAGGGTGCAAGGCATCTGACGTTGCGAAAGGATTCCCGGCGAGGTCTCCATCTGACCGCTCGATCCCACCATCATCGGCAGACACCTTGGAAACCACCGGCGCCCACGGAAGAAACTCCGCGAAGAACTCCGTCTCGATCACTTGCAATCCCGATCCCTGCGGGTCGCCAAATCCCCAGGGGCCCAGTTCGGTGGCACCGGCATGATCGATGACCTTGGCATTCCACGCCGATTCCAGCATCTTGCGAACCACTTGTTGGCTTCCACCTGGTTCTCCTGCCACCAGAATGGTTCGCACTTGGCTGGATGCAATCGGAAGTTTTCGCTCCAGGGCCAATTCGGTCAGATGGAGTGCATAGGAAGGGGTCGACGCCAAGACGGTTGCCTGGGAGGCAAGGAGCAGATCAAGCCGGGAGGGGGTGGAAAGCCCACCGGCGGGGATCACCATCGCCCCGCGGTCCAAACAGGCATCATGGGCCGACCAGAACCCGATGAACGGTCCGAAAGAAAAAGCCATCAGCACCCGGTCGTGCCTGGTCACCGCGGCGGCATCGAGCACCCATTGCCAGGTGCCTCGCCACCATCGCCAGTCCTCCTGCGTGTCCAGCATCACCATTGGTTTGCCCATGGTGCCACTAGTCCGATGGTAGCGCACGTAGGATTCCAGTGGCAGCCGATGATGCCTGGCCAGCCCCATGGGGTGATCCGGGTCGACTAGGTCCTCTTTCTCCGTGGTCGGGAGGTCCTTCCAATCAGAGACCGACCGCAGGCGGACTGGCGCATCCTGAAGCCGCTCCCGATAGAAGGGACTTTCCTGGCGGGCCAGATCCAACAGTCGCTGCAGCTTCGGCAGCTGGATCGACTCCAGATGAGCTCGACTGGCTGCCAGCAGCAGCCTTCGATCCGCCGCGTCGTCAACGGCTGTTTCTTCTCCTGGCGGCTCCCGATCCATGATGCAACGCAACTCCTGAAGCCCCATCAGGTCTCTTCGCCAGTCTGCCTTGGTAGCCACCCAGCGATCCCACTACGACCATCAGAATTTTAGCGGAAATGGTCCAGGAGCATTTCAGGCGGCAATCCTTTTCTGCTACCCTGATCGGTCTTGTCTTCCTGTTGCTTCGCAGCCGGCAGAAAACTCAGGCAGGATGAGGCGACGGAGCCAGCCTCCCCGGCTCAGGTTTTCGCAGGCGGCCATCCTTCTCGATGCGCGTGGTTATTCTCTGATGTCTGATGCGTTCGCCATGCGGCTGGCCGACCGCTACCATCTTCGCTGGACCGAACCATGGCTTGACTGGTGGCAACATGCCGATCGCCCACTGTCCACCCGCGGTGCCTTCCACCAGCCGATGAGTATCGACGAATTGCTTCAGCCCACGCGCTGGCCACTGGGTATGCCTGCCGACTGCATTCCGTGGATCAGCAACGGCTATGGGGACTGGCTTTGTGTGCGCATCGGTACAGAAGGGGATTTCGGGGAGATCCTTTACTGGAACCATGGAGGCGGAGACCAGCTGCCACTGGGGAACCGATGGAGCGAAGCGTTGCTGTACGACCACTGCCGCGTGGCGTGGTGCGGGGAGTCGTGGCATGCATTTGGCGAACCAAGCCGATCTCAGTCGTTGGACCGCTGGATTTTTCAGTCGGCCGCCCAAGGTGGGCAACAAGTCGATAGGGTTCGACTGGAGCATCTGGAAGGCCCGGAAGGGTGGCGATTGTTTCGGGACCTTGGTTGGACGCTCGATGCCATCGCGCTGGATCGCGTGGATGCCGCACTTCAGTCGGAAGCACAGCGATTGGCAACTCCCAAGCATGCGCGATGGCTGCAGGTAGACTGGGACCGAGAACTCTGCTGGTGGCTATTCGATTCGATTCAGTTTCCCTCCGAACGACTGGAACAGTTCCAGAACCTCCTGCTGCCTCAAGACCCTCAGCGTTGGCTGGTTCAGCGATGGGACGAAGCCTTGGACGAATCACAACATCTTCTGGCTCGACGATCCGACCAGTCGTGGGCGTGGGATGTCGCTGGTTGGGGCGCCTGGCGCCAAGAGAAACTGCAGCAGGCATCCGACTGCTGGGTGAAGGCTCTTCTCACCAGCGTCTTTACCGACCAGTCGGTTCGGCTTCGAAAGCATGGCGCCAACCTGGGGGGAAGGAAGTTCGCCGCCAATCGGCTGATGCAGATCGCCTCGCCCCCTTCCAGCAACCAAGTCCCCCCCGCCTACTGGGATGCGTTGACCGATCCAGAGGACACTCGAGGCGTGCGCGTCGTTGACTACTGGATGGCGCAAGCGGGGACCGGGGAAGCGTCGCCGGAAGGTCGCTATGCCTCCTGGTATCGTGCCGGCTGGGACGTCGGCTGTCACGATCTGCAACGCATGAATACCATTCTCAAGGGGATGGAGGAGTCTGCCATGGCCGCCGGATGGCTCGCCCGCGCCGCCGTCGCTCATGCCCATCGACAATCGCTGGAGCAACGAAGACGACGATTCGGCGTTTCTCCCCCAGGTTGAAATCACAACCGTTCCATCGCCAGCTCCTTCTGCCCTCCCGAAGCCTCGGCCGGTGAACCATAGCGCTTTCCATCCCCTGCCGATGCACCACTCTGGGGTCGGCCACCGAAAGCCAACCCCGGATGCAATGGTCCCGCCGCGCTCCTCAGGAGCCGGTCATGCTGCCTTCTGGTCGGTTGCTAACCGACGGCAGAGCCCGACTGAGGGTCCAAAATGACTGAACAAAAGAGTGGAAAGCAAAGTGTCTATCGGACGCAGCGTTCCCCTGAAACGCGAAGCCAAGCGAAAGATGCCATGAAAATAAGCCTGATTTCGAGGTGAAATATCGTATGTCGACGCAACCTCTTCTCCGGAAATCCCCGATCGCGAAAGAATGGAACAAATGAACAGGTATTTTGCTGGGGTCCTGATGGGCCCGAGAACTTAGGAGAGTGTTTGCGATGAGGCCAGTTCTGGAGAAAGCGGATCGACTGGGGCGCTACCAACGGGTGCTGGAAGCATTGGTGGGATACCCGGAGTTCTTGCGAGAGGAGTTGCCGCAACTGGTCCCTTGGGAGAAGAAACCATTTCTGATTCGCTTGGTTGGGCAGTTGCAGAGAGAAGGTTGGGTCGACACCGACGGTGCAGGTCATGACCAGCGGTATCGATGGCGCGCTGGATCGGACAGCGAGAGTCTTGGGACTTGGATCGGCAAGAAGGTCCATGGGCAGCAGGTGCTTCATTCGCCGCAGGAGGAACGGCCCAGGGAGCGGCTTCTGGCTCGGGGAGCCGGTTCGCTGAAGTTGGCAGAACTGCTGGCCATCCTGATTCGCGTGGGGCAACCTGGGGAATCGGCTGTCCAGGCGGGAGAGAACCTAGCCAGGCACTACGCCGATCGGCTGGATCAGTTCGCACAGGCAGGGATGGGAGAACTGCGCGCGGTTAGCAAGGTCGTCGGGCCAGCGATCTACTGCCAGCTGATGGCGGCGATGGAACTTGGGAGGAGGGTGGAGCGATCCAGTCGCAGGTCGACCGATCCAGTTCGCATCACAACGCCCGAACAGGCTGTGGACTTTTGCGAGTCGGAGTTTGTCGATCTGATGCGCACGATGACCCACGAGGAGTTTCACATCGTCTTGCTCAATACGAAAAACCAGCCGATGCGGACGCATCGTGTCAGCGTCGGTATTCTGGATGCCAGCCCGGTTCATCCTCGCGAGGTGTTTCGTATCGCGATTCGGGAATCGGCCAAAAGCCTGTTGCTGGTCCACAACCATCCATCGGGTGATGCAACCCCAGGCGAATGCGATGTGCGCGTGACCGAACGGCTGGTTGACAGCGGGAAGCTAATTGGCATCGATGTACTGGATCACATCGTTCTAGGACGCCACGGCAGTCGCAGCATGCGCCAGATGGGGTTGGGCTTCAGTAAGGCATAGGGGGAATCACCCGACGTTGATCCCGTCAGCACAAGTGCCGTAGGCTGTGTGAGCCGATCGTCAAACGGCTGGCCCAACAGCGCGAAGTGATGGAAGATCGCGTTTGTGGTCCCTGGCGGAATCAACCCCTCAGCGCAGCGGTACTCCTACTCAGCGCAGCGGTACTCCTACTCAGCGCAGCGGTACTCCTACTCAGCGCAGCGGTACTCCTACTCAGCGCAGCGGTACTCCTACTCAGCGCAGCGGTACTCCTACT
>JBEISR010000062.1:0-11531 GCA_040375295.1 Planctomycetaceae bacterium | reverse complement strand
CGGTAGTCATCAAAGCTGCTCGCACCATCCATGGTGAGTCCTTTGTATTTGAGTTGTTTTTGTTACCAACTCTCGACTACAACAGGACTCACCGGTGCGGCAAGCTCATTTGGATTCTGAGTTATCGGATAGGCTCTAAGTCAGACTGGGACGAATTTCGGGACTTGGTGGCAGCAAGCACTAGGCATGGTACGTATTTGCTGCTTGGTTGCTGTTGCGGGCTATGCTTGAGAAAGCAACCAACAAACCGATAATCAGTGGTTGGATCTTTCCTGCCTAGCATGGAATACCCAACCGCAGGCCGTCTTCCAAAAAGTAGTTACTCTGTTGCAAGTTTTCCTTGAGCTCGGCATGTGCCCGACACCAAACTAGGCTGAAGTCGTCGTCTCGACGTTCCCTGAGCGCTTGGGGAACACTTCAGGGCGCGAGGTCGATGGGGATAGTTCCGAGAGCTTGCCATTGCCATTCTGACTCACTGCATGATGAACCCCGGTTCACTAAACCGATCCGAGATCGCCCCTTAGTTTTTTTGCGTCTGTCTGTCAAAATGGGACGGCAGTTTTATCCCGATCAATATAAGTTGCGGTTCAGCAGGTGGGCTTATGGTTCAGGCAAGGCGGGAGGTTAAGTGGACGCGACGGATGGGCTTACGACGTTCTCACTTGAAGTGCCTTTCAATTGTGTGGTTCGTTTTGAATTTCTTCTCCGGGATCGCGCCCATCCACAGCTTTGCGCAGCAGAAATCGGGAGTGGTTCCACCTGTCCAGGCCGACATCGGGAAAGCAACAAGGCAGCGAGACAAGGCCGGAATTCGCGAGACAGCGGATTTCGATCCGGCTCGCGTCGAAGCCGTGAGGAATGAGATTCAGTCAGCCCTGGATGGGCTGAAGATCAAGATGCAGCTGGTGGAGACGGAGCATCTGCTGGTGTTTACCGATCTTGCGCCGGCGGAGTCTACTTCGATTGCCGAGTTGGCTGAAAAGTCGTTTATCAGCTCCTGTCGCTTCTTGAAGATTGGTGATACCAAATCTCTGTTTTCAACTAAGCTTGCCGTTCTAGTGCTGGAGAAAGATAGGTTTTATGATGCATTGCAAAAAGTGCTCTTCCGGACATCATTCACAGCTAGTGGCTCCGTCCTTTGGAGGACAGACGGGGAAAGTCCCTGCCTGTTGGTTTCGAATCTGCCAGCCTTTGCAGTGCGGAATCCGGTCTTCAGCAATAGCTGGAGGGACTGGACCTCTCGTTTTGTTGGGACAGTCGTACTGTTGAAGAGATTCCCTGCATACGACGCGCCCTCCGCGGTTCCGGTGTGGCTTCGCGATGGATTTGGGCTGTACGCTTCCCTGGTAGCCAAGGATGATCCCGAATTGACGCAAACCTATCGCTCTCTGATTCGCGAACGCATGCAGGACAAAGTCAGGATGTTTGACTTTTCTTCGGGGCAAAAAGATTTTTATACTTTCCATGTCAGCAGTGTCGTGGAGTACCTGCTTTCGGTCCATGGACACCAAGGGTTCGAAGCATTTATCTTGGTTTTGCAAAAGCAGAAGGTCGCTCGGGACCAACGTGTTTCCCTGGATTTGCAAGGTGAGTTGGGATGGGATCGGGAGACCATGGAACGGCACTGGCGCCACTTCGCAAAAACGGGCCAGCGACTGGCCAGATAGTTCAGAACTGCCGGTTTGATACTCTGCTTTGGGGCACAAGGCCGTTACCCACCGGTGTCAGCGCTCCGTCCTCACATTGACCGCGCCAAACTCCTTGGCAATATCGTACTTGGTGGCAAGCAGTTAGCATTGTCGTTCGATCCGTGGTGTGTTGCCAAAGCAGGGGCGCTCCAAATGCAGAGGGAACTTAAGTTACGATTCTAACCGCCAGTCAGCCCTCATCGAGTAGAGCTATCGTGGCAAACACGGGATGTCATAGCAAGAGTACCCGCGATCCAGGTTAGGTCGTCGCTTTCAGGGATGATTAGCTTGTGACGGTTTTTATCAGGCTCTCGAATTCGGCGAAAACGACTTGTGGTCTGGATCGAAGCAAAACCTGTTCTAGCAATGAAATCGCATGATCAACCGCTTTTTGGAATGGATCGTCGACGGTATTCGACTCCGATTGGTCGGCCCAACCTTATTACAAGATATACCACTGCTGAACCTAGGCTCTTCGATTGAAGATGCCATTGGTCTTTATGGTCCTTACACCAAGAAAATTCCAAACGAGGGATTCCCAGAGGCGGCCGGGTACTCATTTGAACCGTCTCCGTTTCACATAATCGACGTGTGGATCTGGAGATCGCAGGTTAGCGCTGTCGTTTACCATTCGGCGAGAGGCGAGCCTGACCTAGATCTCAAAACCGTGTGGCACAAGTATGGCGAAAGGCAGGAATGGAAGACGGTAAACGAAGGCTATAACTATTTGCGCATGGACGGTCGCCTGCGGCTTTGGTGCAGCGCTGTCCCGGCTATCGGTATTGGTATTGAGGAGTATATGGAGGCGGAGGCAAGCTATCGCTCCGCATCCTCTGGGCAACCTGAATGATACAAAGACGGGAGTCACCGGAAAAATCCCTTTACCGATTTTCATTGCCACACCTCCGGTCAGTCTCCATGTCAGTGTAACGTCCGCAACGCCAATCGCATTGAAGAGGACACCCTTGGTACCCCGCAAGGATCTCAGCGGGAAGGACTGAGGTGAGTTGAAAAGCGACGAACAAACCAGGGTGCATCGGGAACTCACGTTGCACTTCCGTCTGCCGGCTGGCCCGCATCGAATGGAACAATCGTGGCCAGCTTGAGACTCCCGCGCGTCGCAAGAGTCGCGTCATTTCGATGCGTAGGTTCGAGTTCTTCCAGCCCATGGACGTATTGGCTACCGCTCGATACTGGGGAGCAGTGACCACGTATTCGCTCTTGTCAACAAAGATATCGAACGCTTCGTCCAAGATCGGTCGCATCTCGGGGAAGATCGGACACCTGCGAACGCCACGACCTTCATCATGCTCGATCCTCGACTCGTGGAGGCTCCGTCGGTTCATTTTCCAATGAACGTCTTTCTAACGCAACGCCATGGATTACGAAGGCGTCTGAGCCCACTACAAGTGCTGGGGCCTGAGATTGCTTACCGGCCTGGTTTGGCCTTCTTCATCAGCATGTCGTCAGTTCGCAGGCGGCAAACTCGTTCAGCTTCACCGAGCATTTCGTTTCATTACCTTGAGAAATAGGCTCGCCTGGACGACCTGTCACCAGACCGCATGGTGCATGAACCCTCTGACGTCGGCCACGACCTGTTCCCAAACCGCCACGGGGCCAAGTTCGCGTCCTTTTCCCTGCCGTACGATGTCGCTTAGGGTCTCTTTGGCCGTTCTCATCTTGCGCTCGATTGCGAACTGGCCTGAAGAGATAGATTCCATCGTTCCAGTTTGCGGTTTGGCGATCATCAAGACACGAGGTCTGGCAGTTCCTGCTGGTCGCTTTGGTCGAAGATGGCTTTCGATTTTTGGGAGGCGTCCATCGCAGCAGTAATTGTTTCTGGATGGATTCGGAACAGGATCACGTAGATGGCTGGGAGATTGATCAGTGTCAGGAATGTGGCGATCGAGAGTCCTCCCATGATGGCCATCGCCATGGGGCCCCAGAAGACGCTTCGCGTCAGCGGAATCATCGCGAGAATGGCGGTCGCCGCCGTTAAGATCACCGGGCGGGCTCGGCGAACCGATGATTCGATCACTGCTTGCCAGGGGCTCAGGCCCTGTCTTATGTCTTGCTCAATCTGATCGACCAGAATCACGGAGTTCCTCATATCCATACCTGCAAGGGCGATGACGCCCAGCAGAGCGACGAAACCGAAGGGGGCGTTGAACAGGTGCAGGGAAGCGACCGCGCCGATCAACCCGAGCGGTGCGATACCGAAAATCAGCAGCATTTTTCGAAAGCTCTGAACCTGTGCCATCAGCAACGTCAGCATGGCCAGGACCATGATGGGAAACATACCAAAGAGCGCCGCATTGGCTTTATTGCTTTCTTCGATGCTGCCTCCAAGATCGATGCGATAGCCAGGAGGGAGTTCGTCTCGCAACTGCCTGAGCGCGCGATCGATCCGAAGGCTGACATCGGGAGCTTGATTGCCATCTGCGATATCACAGCGCACGGAGAGAATCTGTTCCTGGTTGCGACGCCAAACGATGGGGTCTTCCTGTGCATATTCCAAGTGCCCGACTTGTTGCAGCGGGACGCTTTTGCCACTGAGTGTGAAGAGGGTGATGTCCTCGAATTGATTCAGATCCAAACGCTCTTCATCGATCGCGCGGGCCACAACCGGGATGGTTTCAGTTCCCTCTCGATAGAACGAGATGGTTGAACCACTGAGTAGGGTCTGCAATCCGAGTTCGATTTCTTGCGGTGAGAGTCCTAGCAATCTGGCTCGATCCTGGTCAATCCGTACATGAATCGTCTTTGCCGGTTCTTCCCATTCCAGATTCACATCGACCGCCGCGGGATCTTTGCGCATGACTTCGCGTACGCGATTTGCGAAGTTTCGCACCACAGCTTGATCGGGTCCCACAACGCGAAACTGGACTGGGTAGCCCACGGGTGGACCAAAGTCGAGTCTCAGGACTCGCATGGAGGCGGCGGAGAACTGCGGGTCGGTTTCGAAGAGTCGTTTCAGGTGGTTGCGCAGCCTTTCTCGCGCCTCGACTCCCGAAGTCAGGATCACCAATTTCCCGAAGCTGGGATTGGGTAAATCGGGATTGAGCGCTAGAAAAAAGCGGGCGGAACCCGCACCGATGTACGTGGCCACTTGGAGGATATCTCCCGGTTCGAGCATGGGGAGCTCTGGATCGCTGCGACCGGTCGGAGAGGGATCCTTATCGGTTCCGTTTGCTGCCTCGATCCATGGAAGCACTGCCGCCTCCACGCGTCGACACATCTCCTGCGTGGCACCGATCGAAGCCCCTTCGTTCATTCGGATATCGACCATCAGTTCTGGGCGGGATGACTGTGGGAAGAACTGTTGCTGCAGTTTGGTCATTCCGAAGGCGGAGGCGAGGAAGAGAGCGAGTGTCGTAGTAACCACCATCCATGGTCGCGACACGGCGGCTCGGACCAAGCTCCGAAGCACTCGATGGAACCGAGTATCGAATGCATGGTGGGGATCGATCTGGCCCGAAGACTTATGGTTTGAAGGATCCGGGAGCAGATGAAGCCCTAGTAGGGGAGTGAAAAGCACTGCAACAATCCAGGATGTGATCAGGGAGATCCCAACCACCCAGAAGATTCCGCCTGCATACTCTCCGGAAGTCGAAGGGGCGAATCCCACTGGCAGAAAACCAGCTACCGTGATCAGGGTTCCAGAGAACATGGGAAAGGCGGTCGATGTCCATGCGAAAGTGGCTGCTTCCAGGCGGGTCCAACCCTGTTCCATTTTTACGGCCATCATCTCCACTGCAATAATGGCATCATCGACCAGTAGCCCGAGCGCGAGGATCAGGGCGCCCAGCGAGATTCGATCTAGGTTCATTCCCATCGCGTGCATGATGACCAGGGAGATAGCCAGCACCAGTGGTACGCTCAATGCCACAACGATTCCAGTCCGCAAGCCCAGGCTGATGAAGGAGACGATGAGCACGATGGCGAGAGCTTCGAGAAAGGACTTAAGGAATTCGCCGACGGATGCTTCTACCACTTTGGGCTGAAAGGAGACGGTGCCGATCTCGACTCCCGATGGGATCTCCGACTTCAGGAGTTCCATTTCTTGCTCGAGCGACTTACCCAGCTCCAGGACATTCCCCCCTTTGCTCATCACCAGGCCAATCGATACAGCGGGTTTGCCGTTGTATTGCATCAGGAAGTTCGGTGGTGTTTCGTAGCTTCGCGAAACCTTGGCGACATCGCCGAGTCGAAACACTCGACCAGACGCCTCGACCGGCACCGCTTCAATCTCTTCGATTCCACCAAAGTCACGGCTGACTCGAACGTGGATTCGATCTTCGGCAGTGTCTATGCTCCCTGAGCGTCTCATGCCACTCTGCCGGGCCACACTGTCAAAGATCTGCTGGGGTGTTATCCCTAGGGTTGCCAACTTCCTATGCGAGAACTCGACGACAATCTGTTCCTGCTGATCGCCGATGATGTCGACTTTTTCGACATCTTTTACCTTCAGCAGGCGCTTTCGGGCCTGCTCGCACATCCGTTTCAATTCGGCCAGTGAATAGTCTTCACCAGTGAAAGAGTAAATCGCGCTGTAAACGTCGCCATATTCATCATCTACACTGGGACCGAGCAATCCGGTGGGAAGGTCGCCACGGATGTCGTCCAGTTTTTTGCGAACTTGGTACCAAGTGTCTGCGACGTCGCGCCCTCGCACGGAATCCTTCAGTTGCACCAGCGTCATCATGCGATCGCTGATGCAGTAGGTGAGCAAGAAGTCGAGCTTTGGAGTTTCTCGCAGTTTGTCTTCGATGCGCTGAGCGACATAGCGTTGCATTTCATCAGGAGTCGCCCCGGGCCAAGTGGCGCCCACCACACAGGTTTTGATCGCAAAGGTGGGATCCTCGGCTCTTCCCATCTGCATGTAGGCAGAGAAGCCGGCCAAGCTGCAAGCCAGCATCAAGAACCAGACAAATGCCTGATGCGTTACCGCCCATCGCGACAGGTTCCACCGATGATCGCTTTGGCTCAACCAAAGCCGATCCTTTTCATGGGGATCGATTCCAGGCATGGGGCGGCACCAGTTTGCAGCGGGAGCGGTTAAATGAGGTGGATTTCGAGTTCGAAAATCGCCCGAATCGACATCAGAGGGTGTCTTGCCAAACACGCACGCGGCACTGCGTATCGATCCGCTGAACCCCGGCGCTAACAATTTGATCCCCAGGGGCAAGCGGTCCTTTGATCAGAGCGCGCTGAGAGCCATACTTCAAGATTTCGACAGCGATGGCCTCCACGGAACCATCCTTCCCGATGCGCCAGACGATGGGTGCCGTATCCGATTGAGCGATCGCCCCCATCGGCACCAAAATGCCGTCGGTATCCGCCTGATCGATCACGACGGTGGCTGTGAGGCCCAAAGCCAAGTCGTTGGGGGGATCCATCAAAGTGAATCGGGCGTCGTAGGTCCGCGACAAAGGGTCAGCTACCGGGGATATTTCTCGCAGCACACCGCGAACGGACAAGTCGGGGCGAGACCAGAAACGGATGGTAGCGTGACGTTGATCGAGCATCCTTTGAAGCGACTCTGGAATGCTCACCACCGCTTCCAGATCGCTTCCCTGCACCCAGTGGACCAGGGGTTGCCCCGGAGAGACGACCTGGCCAACTTCCGCCATGATTTTGGTGACCAATCCGTCCTGGTCTGCGATCAATACCGCGTAGTCTCTCTGGTTTCTCGCCATCATCCAGCGATTCTCTGCGGCTCTCAGACGTGCGCGAGCGGTATCGCGTGCTGCAAGGGCAAGTTCGTAATCCGACTGACTGGTGGAACGCGTTTGGCGCAGCTCTTCCAACCGTCGCTCTTCCGCCTCATTTTGAATCAACTGCGACTTTGCTGCTTCCAAATCCGATTCGGCTACCTGGATTTGCAGATCAAAGTCGGTGGGATCGAGGCGAAACAGTACCTGACCTTTTGCTACCCGATCACCAACCTCCACATGCCGCTCGATGATCTTGCCAGCAACTCGAAAGCCCAAAAGGCTTTGGTATCTTGCTTGCAGCGTCCCCGAGAAAGTCCGCTGACTGACCACACCTGCGCCACCCTTGGGGATCGTATAGGCTCGCACCAGCAGTTGGGTACCATTGGCCGGGGGCTTGTAATTTTTCTGTGTGCCCGTGTCCTTGGCATTTGCCAGAAGCGAATCCGATGCAACTGCCACAGCATCGCCGCCAAGCTGCTGGCGAACGTTGTGGGGTAACGGCGCAGGGCTCTTGCGATGCCCTTTGGCTTCATGCGAAAAGAAAACAACCCAGCCCAAAGCCATCAACATCGCACCACCGAGAATCCATCGCACCACCCAAGGGGCGATCTTCGGCTTCGCCGGCGCCGTTGCATTCATGCGTGATCTCGCTGTATGGCTTGGAATTTTGGCAGTACCGTTTCCGCGAATTGTTCTACCCGCAGAAGATACGCGTCGACCGGATAGATGGGACGCCATCCGAATCCGTTGAGCAATGTGCAGCAATGGACACGTGTAGAGCGAATGGGATCCATTACCCCAAGTGCTGGCAGCGAGGGGCTGCTGGACGAAAGGATCTGCGAACCGAAGGTGATGGACCACAATCCGAAGACCATCTCCTCGGGGCTCAGCGCATGGCCGGGCGAGTCCCCATCGAGGCTTGGAAGATCTCCGGATTGGATGCCGTCCCGTACCAGTCCGGCAACCAATTCCATGCAGCCCGCCTCGCATTCGCGGATGCATTCCTGCCTAGCTGCGGACGATTTGTCCCAGATGTTCGCGTGCCGTATCCACTGTTCCACTTGGAACTCTTCTCGACAGTGCTGGGTGTAGTATTCGCAGGCCAGCCCGATGCACATCATTCGTTCACGGCTAGAGATATCTTCGACTGCTGCAGCTTGGAACAGAGCACGCCTCAGTCGCATCGCATCGAAAGCCAAAGCCAGTACGATCTCTTCCTTATGTGGGAAGTGGTTGTAAATCGTCCCTTTGGCGTACTGCATTTGCGCCGCTACGCGATCCATCGTCAGGGCGTGCAGCCCCTCTCGCAACAAAATCGGCTTTGCCACCCGAAGGATTTCCCGGGTGCGCTGCTCTATTTCCCGCTGTTTTCGCGTTAATTCGACCATGACGTCAATTATTGACGCTCTGTCAATTTTTACAACCAGAAATGATCGCTTTTTTCAGGGACATCTGGATTCGTTTGGTTCGGGATCGCCCCGCTGCATCCTTTGGAAATCCCCCCTAAAAGGTCGCCGGGGATGGCGCTGGATGTCGTGCGACGATTGGGCTGCATTTCAGTTGGCACCGTCTTGTCCGGCTATGTTGCAGTAGTGGGTGGCGCTGTGGACCCACCGAAATGCAGAATGGACGGATGGACCATAGGAATGGGGCAGCATCAGGCTCGCACCCCGACCATTCACCTCACGGAGTGGATCTCACGGAATCACGGAGTCGTGGAGATGCATGAGAAGTCCATCGATCCATTCACCCTCCTTAGCCACCCTGTCTCCGTAGCGAGGCAAGTAGGCGCGATAGGGCTATCGTGACGCACTGCCCCGCGGAATTGCCGGTTGGACCCTTTTGTCCCATGCTGGCTGGGATCCCATCGAGCCCACGAAGCATTTGTTGCATCCGCATGGGACCCAAGTTTGGGAAGTTGCAGCTCTCACCAACTCGTTGCTGCACGGCAGTAGTGAGGGGGCGATGATGTTTGGGCACTAAGACGGTGGCTTTGGCACACCAGCCGCGCAGGTCGCTTTACATGGTGCGATCGCTAGAACCGGAAATCTATCTCCAGTTTGCCCAGTAGCTTGCCGACTTCGCTGCTTGACCGGTAGTTGAGGTCAACTATTCTGACTTCTTATCGGCCCCCAGGCGAGGGGTGGTTGGGGCTCGGCTGCATGGCATGGTGGTCCGGCTTTCGGTCGCCGATTGGATGGACTGTCAGCGGTGAGGCTGGTTAGAGGTCGAGTTCTTTGACCTTGGGACAGAGACCTAAGCCGACAGGAAATTTCCGAAGCGCATCCTGTTCGAACAGGATCGGACGGAAGGAAGAGCCATCGATTGTGTCCCGATCCAACAGCAGCCCGAATGACATCGTGCGGGTAACCTAGAACAAGTAAAAGAAAACAACTCACGGAGATAGTCGATCCATGGCCGACCCAACCAGCACTTCGCGTCGAACAGGCCGCCGTACCGCTTCGACTGGCATTCAATCGTTGCAGCAATCCACCGGGGCGGATGCCCTCGCCGCCAAAAGCCTGATGTTTGATGCGCTCAGCCGCTCGATGGCCTTCATCGAGTTTACGACCGATGGAACGATCCTTTGGGCCAACGAAAATTTTCTCCAGGCCATCGGTTACAGCCTGGAAGAAATCCAGGGAAGGCATCACAGCCTCTTCGTGGACCCAGAGTATCGCAGCTCTGCGGAGTACCGCGACTTCTGGCATGACTTGGGACAGGGGATCTTCAAAGTCGCACGCTTCAAGCGATTCGGGAAAGGGGGAAAGGTCATCTATATCCAGGCCGCCTACAGTCCCGTGCTCGACGAACGTGGTTCGGTAGTCAAAGTGGTCAAGATGGCGGCCGACGTCACCGCCGATACGCTCCGCGAGATCCAGACGGAGGAACGAGAAGCTGCAGCGCATGCACAGCAGATTGAGGCGAAGCGGGTACTGGAGCAGAAGGTCAATGAGCTTTCGATGACGGTCGAGTCGGCGGCGAAGGGAGACCTGACTCAATCGGTGAGCGTGACAGGCAGCGACGACATGGGCCGATTGGGGGCAAGTCTTGGGAGGATGATTGGAGATCTTCGGTCGATCATCGGCGAGGTCATGGCAGCCGCTCAGCAGCAGAACGAGGGAGCTCGGACGATCGCCGAAAGCAGTGCGAACCTAAGTGAAGGCGCGCAGACTCAGGCCGCCTCCGTCGAAGAAATGACCGCCAGTGTCGCCCAGATGATCGACGCCATGGAGGTGATCTCCAAAAACGCAAATCTGGCGAAGAATAAAGCGATCGAGACATCGGATCTGGCCAAGGGAGGCGGGACGACGGTCGATGAAGCGATCAATGCCATGAAGCTGATTCAGAAGTCGAGCGAGCAGATCAACGAGATCATTCAGGTGATCAGTGAGATCGCAAGCCAGACCAACCTGCTGGCGCTCAACGCAGCAATCGAGGCGGCGCGAGCCGGGGAGCATGGGCTGGGATTTGCCGTGGTGGCCGATGAAGTTCGCAAACTGGCCGAACGATCCAGCGAAGCGGCTAAGGAGATCACCAAGTTGATCAAGGAGTCGACTAAGCGGGTGGAAGAGGGAGCGAGTCTTTCGCAGAAGGTTGGTTCGTCGCTGAAGAAGATCGTCGCATCGGTGGACGATACAGCCGAAGGAATTGGCCAGATCGCCGCTTCGACGGAAGCACAAGCTGCCAGCGCCCAAGAAGTTAAGGCGGCGATTCGCAGCGTTTCCCATACCACCGAGTCGAACGCGGCGGCATCGGAGGAGATGGCAGCCAGTGCCGAAGAACTTGGGGCTCAGGCGCAAAGCCTACGCGATCTGGTGGCGCGATTCAAAATTTGAGCATCGCAAGAAACTGAGTAGTTCTCCACCGCCTTGACGGCGTTTGCTACGGGGCGGCGTTGGGTACGGGGCGGCGTTGGCTACGGGGCGGCGTTGGCTACGGGGCTTCCGCAGGTGACTCACCTTCTGGTAGCCACCATCGCCAGATGGTGGATGGGAGGATAGGACGACTTGCGTAGCTCTCCACCGCCTGGCGGCGTTGGCTACGGGGCGGCGTTGGCTACGGGGCGGCGTTGGCTACGGGGCGGCGTTGGCTACGGGGCGGCGTTGGCTACGGGGCGGCGTTG
>JBEISR010000035.1:0-49760 GCA_040375295.1 Planctomycetaceae bacterium | reverse complement strand
CTTCGCGCCTTCGCGTGAGCCGACAAGCGAATTTCAAGATAGCGCATGAAAATCATGAGGTCGAGAATTGGTCCACTTGGGCGTTCATCGAAGAAAGCAATAAGAGTCGCCTTCGATGATCTGCTACTAGGCAGCAGAACTGCGGTCCTTGATGGCCGATGCGAACAGCTATAGGAATCGTTTTATCTCGCGCGAAGACGCAAAGGCGCGAAGAAAAATAAGACGCAGGGATTATGTAAGACCATGACGACTGGTTCCAATCGAGACTTGACCGGTCGCTTCTATTACTTGCGAACGCGTGGCTGCTGTTGCTCCAAGTCGGGCATCCAGGGGTGCGTCGGATAGCCTCCCAGGGGAGGATCTGCCAGAGTCCGTTGGCGAAAGTTCTCTACCCGATGGAAGGTCAGGTAGTTGGCATCGTGGGGATTGGGTGGTCCACCGAAGGGGTCTGGGAAGGCGGTTCTGGAAAGAACCAGCAGTTGGTCCCCTTCGATAAGCCAATCGGGGTACTGAAATCCGGCGACCGCCACATCGGGATGGTAGAGCAGGATGGTGCGAAGTTCCCAGTGGACCAGATCCGGGGAGCTCATTAGGGCTAGGGCATTTCGGGTCTGGTCGGGCCTGCGTGCGGCGAATTGCGGAGCACAGGGATTGGCCAGGGCCAGGTACATCTGGCTGACTTCGTCCCAAAGGATGGAGAACTTTTTCGATCCTCCAGGCAGATCGACAAAACCGCTTTCTGGTTGGAAATCGATCGAATGGCCATCTTCGGAGATGGCGAGGCGGCATCCTTTTTCGGGGGCCGTTCGGTGATTGCGCAGCAGGTTCCACAGTTTGCCCTGGGGATCGCGAACGATATTCCCTTCCAGCCATGCCGTTCCGCCCCACTCGGGGTTGTACGCGACGCGATTGCTGATGGTCCATTGATCGGCATCTAGGAGATCCGCATCGACAGGAACGCTCATGACGAAGGCACGGAAATTCTTCCCCCAATCCTTGGGCGGATTGCGATCTTCCATGGCGCGCCACAGGCGCCCCCGATGTTCGATCACCGGCATGGGAGCGCAGTGGTACTCTCCCTCGCCAAGCAGCAGACCCTGCTTGTGGTCGACCGGATGAGTCCAGTGGTGGCCACCATCGTCGCTTCGCCGGATGACAGCGTGGCCATACTCGCGAGTTGTCCCCAGGAAATAGAGTGCGCCGCGGTGCACAAAAAGCTTGCTCCAGAATGCATCCTCGATCTTAGCAATCTGGCTCCAAGACTGGCCATTGTCGTCCGAGCGATGGATGGTGGAGACGCTGAAGCTGCTTCCAGGTCCGAAGAAATCGTGGCTGGCTACCAGGGAGTTGGGGCCGACGCGCGCGATCGAAGGGGAACCGATGTACTGGCGATGCGCCGAGCGCTGACGGGCGACGACGATTCCGGGTGGCTGGGCACCCAGGGTTGGCGGGGTGCTGGTCGTGCCCCAGGGGGCCGACATCAGGAGTGACCAGATGATGGTTCTGGCGAAGGAATTCCAAGACATCTTCGGTTCAGGCTCCGGTTTCTGGTGTGGCGGGAAATCGCAATCGGAAAGGAATCTGCTATCGTAGGAAAATTCCGACTCAGTGCCCGGGTGTGGCTCCTGGAGGTTGTCCGTGAGACGAGATCAAAAAGGAGCCAGCGGCTCGGATCATTCATCTGGCCGAGCCGGTTCGTGGATGGCTACGGTGCTGTACCTGGGAGGTGTGGCGCTGGCCAGTGGGCTGATGCTGATGGTCAATGCGGCCGTGGTCTACAGCCTCTACAGTGGATTGGGTGGGTGGATACCTCCCGAGTGGAATGTGACGCAGCTCTGGCAGTTTCTTATCTACTTGGTACCGATGTTTCTTCTGGTTCTGGAGTGGATGCTTTGGGACCTGCTGTTGCGTCGCAATCGCCCGCATACCGGTTCAAGGTCGCGTCGATGACTGCAGCACCGTTGAAGGGTGGGTTGCTTCTGGAGCAGGCTTCTGGGAGCTTTCTGGATCCGATTGGCCGGCAGCACGCGACTGCAGCTCGGGCGGCACCTGATTTGGTTGCAGGAGCTGGATGGTGGCTATGAGCGTGTCGATCGAGATGATCTCGTGGAAGATCGCCTGCAGACGCTCTTTCTGATCGACAAGCAGGCAGGTTGGATACCAGAGTTGAGCCACCAGGGATGCATTGGAATCGGGTGCGAGGTTCGTCAGAACGAACTTGGGTGATTGGATCCACTGCAGCTCGATGGGGTTGGTATGGTCTTTTGCGATATGGGTTGCGCGGGTGACCATCCCAATTGGCTCGATTCCCAGTTCCTTCAGTCGATCGGAAGCTGCGTAGATCGACTGGAATTGCTTGGATGACTCGGGGGACCAGTTGTTCAGTTGGACGATCAGGCGGTACTTATCGGGTGGCGGAAGCCGCTTCCCATCGAGCTCGATCCCGACAGTTTGCGACTGTTTTCGGCGGGTGATGCGCCATCGACCGCGTTGAGCCAGGGTGTCGCAATGGGCCTGCACCAGCCCTGCCAGTTCGGCCAGCTGTTCGGAGATTCTAGGGTCCGCTTCCAGATACGCCGCAAGCTCGCGGAAGCGATCGGGATCGCTGAATCCCAAGTGAGCCGATTGGCTGAGCGCGTCGATCGCATCCAAAGGATGTTTGGTGCGCGCGAAAACGATCGCCTGCTGGAAGAGGACTTCGGCGGCCAGCCATGCATCGCTACGACTGGAGTCCCATCGTGCATCGTCTACTACCTCGCGCACGCGATGACCGGCCTCGATGAAGAGGATATCGCTTTTACGAGGATCGCTCATCTGCTGAGCGGTGGCGTCGACCCAGTAATTGACGGCACCTTGCAGCAACGGATCGGTCCGGGGAGCACGATTCTCCGGTGGATCGGAAAGAATGGTCGCGGCACTGACAGTCGGTCGCTGACCGCGGGCCAGTGAAGGAAGCGGTGACTCAAAAGCGACCGGCCCGGTACTTTCGCGAAGTACCGGATCTGCCCCGGAAGATTCCTGGCTTTTTTGACACCCGGCGGTCGCGATCATCACCAAGCATGTGGCGAGCGTCCAATAGATGGCGGTGCCAATCTGCAGGTGGGAAGTGGATGGCAGCATTCGATTCACCATCCCTTCACCTTCATCGGAATACGATAGAGACTGGTGCTGGCGGTGATGTAAAGAAGGTCTCGCTGTGGCCCGCCAAAGCAGACGTTGGCAGTCCACGGCTGCGGTACGGTGATCCGCTCCAGCAATCGGCCTCTGGGATCGAAGATCGATACCCCTTTGCTGCCGGTCAGATAGAGATTTCCGAGGCGATCGAGGGTCATGCCGTCCGAACCTTCTTCGCAGAACAGTAGGCGGTCGGTCAGTGTGCCATCTTCGGCGATCTGGAAGCGGTAGGTCTTTTTGTCTCCGATATCGGCCACGAATAGCTCCCCCGTTTCCGGGTTTCCCACAATTCCGTTGGGCTGCTTGAATTGATCGGCCGCCAGCACCCCCTGCGACCCGTCGCGCTGGCACCGATAGACGTGCTGAGCGGGTTGCGGTGGACTGGTGTGATTCCACCATGGCCTCTGGTAGTACGGATCGGTAAAGAACAGGAATCCTTTGGGATGAATCCAGAGATCGTTCGGACCGTTCCAAGGTTTATTCTGGAAGGTCCCGCTGAGGACGCGATGGGAGCCATCGACATCGATTTCCCAGAGTTCATTTTTTTCGTCCGCGCAGGCGATCAATTTGCCATCGGGTGCAAAGAAGAGTCCATTGCTGCGACCTGCTGGCTTGAGGAACTCCGAAACCTTCCCTTCCAGATCCACTTTCAGGATTCGATTGTTGGGCTGGTCGGTGAAGAAGACCTCCCCATTTGCAGCCACCGCTGGTCCTTCGGTGAACTTGCAGTCCGATGTCAGGCACTCCAGAATTGCACCCTCTGCCACTAGGCTTTCGGTCGTATCCTGGAGTCCTGCTTTCGCGACCTGTTCCCGCGTCGCCGCGATTCCCGCCATCATGCCTGCTGCGGTCAGCTTCCCCCAATGCCTTCGGTCGATTTGCGCCCCGTTGCTCATGTTTTTCACCACGATGAATCCTGATCCTGCTTCAGACAAAAAAGACAACCGTCCCGACTCAGGGCAAAAACTTGATGCATGCCGGGGACTTTGCGGCGATGACCGAACCAGAGGGGCTCAGTGCGCCCGAGTTGGGATCGATTCGAAAGGAATGGACGTCATGGCTGCTCTGGTTTTGAGCCAGCAGGAATTGGCCCGAGGGGTCGATCCGAAAGTTGCGTGGTGTCTTTCCGCCGGTCAGGGTATGGCCAGCGGGGGTGACAGCTCCGGTCTGGGGATCGACCTGGAAGATCGCGATCGAGTCATGGCCGCGATTGCTACCGTAGACGAAGCGACCGTTGGGATGAACCAGTACCTCTGCGGTGGAATTCTTATCGGCAGGAAAATCATCGGGGCGCGTTGATGCGGTGCCGATCGCATCCAATCGGCCCTCATCGGAATCCCATCGTGCAGCGGTCAGAGTGGAGTTGATTTCGTTGAGGATGTAAGCGAAACGCCCGTTGGGATGGAAAGCCAAGTGGCGTGGTCCGCTTCCTGGGGGAAGCGGGAATGCCGGTGTGGGGGCGGCGACCAACTTGCCCGCTTGGCGATCCAACCGGTAGACCAGGACCTGATCGAGCCCCAGGTCGGCGACACAGACCCAGCGTCCCGACGGATCGTTTCGGATGCAGTGGGCATGGGGTGCCTCCTGGCGGCTGGGCACCGCGCGGCTTCCTCCTCGATGCACCACCAGATCGCTGGCTGACTGAACCGATCCCTCTTCCGTCAGTGGATAGAGCGCTGCACTGCCACTGGAATAATTGGCCACCATGGCGAATCGGCCTTCCTGGTCTACTTCCACGTAACAGGGAGAGTCGCCATCGATCGCCTGCGATCCGATCTGCTGCAGTTTTCGGTTCTGCGCGTCCCATCGGAAGGCTACGATTTGAGGTGGATGATCTTTCTGGGAGCGACTGGTTTCGCTGACCGCATAGAGAATCGGTAGCCGGGGGTGGACAGCCATGAAGGCTGGCATCTTCAAGTCGACCATCGGAACCGGCTGCGACATTCGGCCTTCCGAATCGAGCGAGCTGAGGAGGATCTGATCCCCAAAGCCACCGATTACGAACCAGCTTCTCTCTGTCGTCAGGGGGGATAAGGTGGCCTTCAGTGAACTCGATAGGCAACCCGCCGCCGTGGCGACCGCCATGACTTGGGTGAACTGGCGCCGGGACGAAAGAGCATGTTTCATGGTCCGAGACCTTTTTTCCTATCTAGACAGTGAGAACTCTCTTCAGCAGCGAATTGCGGCCGGTTCTTCTTTAGGCGATGGGAGCGATGGACGGGGGAAGGAGCATCGACGAGAGGAACCAAGTATGATGGCTGGAAGGAGGAGTTGCCAGTGCCGCGGTGACGCCTCGCCGACCCGGTTGAGGACTTGGCGGCCCTGTTCGCGAGTGGTTTCCTCCTTTTCGCTTCCAGAATTGGACTCGGCACGTTTTCCCTGAACCAACTATACTCTTCGGGTGGTGCGTTTTTTCTGTTGGATGCCAACTTGCAATCCATCAAGGGCGTCGCACCACCCCGATTTCCACCTTGCCACAAGTTCGCATAGCAAAGGATCAAAAAGCCGGATGTGTGGAATCGTTGGTGGGGTATGGCATGATCCAGATCGGGCTCTCAGCAAACGCAAGCTGGAGTCGATGATGCGCCGCGTCGTCCACCGCGGCCCCGATGACCAGGGAGTCTGGATTCAGTCCTTGGGTGGGAACCAACCTGGCGCTGGGCAGTCCCATCGAGCGAATCCAGGAGTGGCGTTCGGGTTTCGTCGCCTATCGATCATCGACTTGGCGGGGGGACACCAGCCGATCACCAACGAAGATGGTTCGATCCAGTTGATCTTCAATGGGGAAATCTACAACTACCGCGAATTGAAGGAGGACCTCAAGAGGAAGGGGCACCGTTTCCGGAGCGAAAGCGATACCGAGACGATCGTTCATCTCTATGAGGATCTGGGGCTCGAATGCTTCTCGAAGTTCAACGGCATGTTTGCGATTGCGTTGTGGGACGGCAACCGCAGGCAACTGGTTCTGGCCAGGGATCGCTTCGGCAAAAAGCCGCTCCACTACGCTCTTCAGAACGATCGACTGCTATTTGCGAGCGAGATGAAGAGCCTGGAGGAAGTGGATGATCTCCCGCGGAGGATCGAGCCTGCGGCGATCGATCTGTACATGACCTACGGGTACATTCCCCATCCGCTAACGATCTATCGCGACATTCGCAAGCTAAGGCCGGGTCACTACGCCGTCTATCGGGAAGGTCAGTTGGAGGAAAAGCTCTTCTGGCAGGTGGACTGGAATCGCGAGGAGCGAATCAGCAGGGCTCAGGCCATCGAAGAGGTACGGCATCTGCTGCGCGACAGTGTTCGGCTTCGGATGCGCAGTGATGTTCCGTTGGGGTCGTTTCTCTCCGGAGGCGTCGACAGTTCACTGATCGCCGCCATTGCGCAGCAGGAACGCGGTTCGCCGATCAAAACATTCTCGATCGGTTTCCCTCAGGCGGGATTCGATGAAACGCATCATGCCCAGAAGGTTGCGGAGTATGTTGGAACCGATCATACGCGCGAAGAGGTGCCGCCCGAATCGATTGAGATTCTGGATCGTCTGGTGCAGCAATACGACGAACCGTTCAGCGATTCCTCGGCGATCCCAACCTGGTTTCTCTCGCAGCATACCGCTTCCCATGTAACCGTCGCGCTCAGCGGCGACGGAGGGGATGAGGTATTCGCTGGCTACCTGCGGTATCAGGGGCTTTGGATGAGCGATCTGACGCGGCGCTGGCTGCCTTTGGGAAGACTTCTGCGAAGTCCATGGATCCAGCGTCTGCCTCATTCGAATCATCCCCGATCGTTTCTGCGACGACTGAAGCGCTATGGGATGGCCAGCGGACTGCCACCTGCGATGCGGTACATGAACTGGATTGAAATCATGCGCCCCACCCACCGCGCAGGTCTCTATCGCGAGAACTTCGTCGATCGGCTGGGGCAGCACGATCCGGGATGGTTTCTCGATCAGTCGTGGTCCATCTCCAGCCAACGCGATCTGGTGACTCAGGCCTCCATCGGTGATCTGCACTCCTATGTGCCATGCGATCTGATGACCAAGGTCGATATCGCTTCCATGGCTCATTCTTTGGAGGTGCGTCAGCCACTCCTCGACTATCGCCTAGTGGAGTGGTCGGCCAAGCTGCCGATCGATTTGAAGTTTCGCTGGGGCAAAGGGAAGCTTCTGCTTCGAGAAGCGTTTTATGACCTGATTCCACCGTCGATATGGAATCGACCCAAAATGGGCTTTGGCATTCCCGTGGCCGATTGGTTCCGAGGCCCCTGGCGCAGCGTGCTCGAACGAAATCTGCTCAACCCTGAAATGAAACTGGGCAGATTCCTACAGGTCGACCAAGTCCGGAGCATGGTCCAGCAGCATGTTTCGGGTAGCCAAGTGGTCGTCGCCGGTTATGCGCTCTGGAATTTGCTTTGTCTAGAACGCTGGTTGCAACTGCATCCCGAGGTCGAATTCGACTTCTAAGGAATGCATGATCCAACGAGTTGCAACTGGAGCCCTTATTCATTCAAGTCGTACTGGGGGAGTGCTTCCGATGACTAGGGATCCCAAGTGTCGTCACCTGCGTCTGGAAGGTCTTGCCGATCTTCGATCGGAGTTGAAAAGGATTGAGCAGGCCGATCAGGAGGGACGGCTGGAGACCACCGGCCAGTGGACCGCCGGCCAGATCTTAGCGCATCTTGCCGCCTGGATCGAGTATGGCTACGAGGGCTACCCGATGCGGAAGCCATCGCTGCTGCTACGTTGGTTCCTCCGTTGGAAGCTACCCAGCTACCTCCAGCACGGAATGGCGGCGGGTGTCCGAATCCCGGGTGTTCCTGGAGGAACCTACGGTATCGACCGGATGGAGGTGTCCAAGGCGGCCGAGCGATTGCATCGAGCGATTGGACGGCTGGAGGCGAAGGAGCCATGTCCGCACGACAGCCCTGCCTTTGGACCGATGTCGTTTGAAGACCGGGTGCGACTGAATCTGAGGCATGCGGAATTGCACCTTGGCTTCCTGAGATACTAACAGGGGCTTTCCTAGAGACTCCAAAGGAACCGTTTCGACGCGCGTTGCGGCGGACGGATGCGACGCGGTGCGTGCCGGGTTGCGGGAATGCCAAGCCAACGGTCGCTGAGGAGTTCGTCAGGGTGAGTGAGTCGCTTTTGGTGCGCACCGATCGGGGGCTCTACTGCCCCCTTGGAGATTTCTACATCGATCCCGTTCGAGGGGTCCCTCGAGCCGTGCTCACCCACGCTCACGCCGATCATGCCCGCGCTGGATGCGGTCGCTATCTAGCCGCCAGCGAAGGGGTCGAACTGCTGCACTGGCGATTGGGTTTATCTGCCCCCATCGATACCATCCGCTACGGCGAATCGCTGCAGCTGGGATCGGTGCGTTTGTCGCTGCACCCTTCAGGCCATGTGCTGGGTGCCTCCCAGGTGCGAATCGAGCATCAAGGGCAGGTGGCAGTGGTCACGGGAGATTTCAAACTGCAGGCCGATCCCACCTGTCGACCCTGGGAACCGGTTCGTTGCCACCATTGGATCCCCGAGTCGACTTTTGCCTTGCCGGTCTTCCGTTGGCCCGATACCTCGCAGGTCATCGCGCAGATCGAACGCTGGTGGAAGGAGTGCAAGGAGTCAGGTAGGACCCCGGTACTGGCTGCCTACGCGCTAGGGAAAAGCCAGCGGCTGCTAGCCAGTCTCGCGCCGCTGGGTCCGATTTACACCCACGGGGCGGTCGAACATGGCAACCAAGCCTATCGCAAGGCAGGTGTCGTTCTTCCGTCCACCCAGACCGTCTCTACCATGCCTGCCGACTACCGGACTCAAGGGGCGCTGATCCTGGCCGTTCCCGCCGCGCTGGGTTCCCCCTGGATGCGCCGCTTTACCAACCCCACCACCGCTCTGGCCAGCGGATGGATGTTGCTGCGCGGCATGCGTCGCCAGCGCGGTGTCGACCGTGGCTTTGTGGTCTCCGATCATGTCGACTGGCCCGACTGGCTGAAGGCGTTCGAGGCTGTCGGTCCCCAGCGAGTCTGGGTGGCTCATGGCTACCAGCACGCTGCTGCCAGATACCTGCAAGAACGCGGCATCGATGCAAAGCCGCTGGATCCTGGACCGAATACCGCCGTGGATGCCGAGGAGTTGCTGGAGCGGGAGGAGCCGGAGGATGGGCAGGAGGATGTGGAGCTGATTCGATGAGGCGTTTTGCGGAACTGATCGAAGGGCTCGATGGCACCAACAAACCGACGCGGCGTGTCGAGTTGTTGGCAGACTATTGGACCAGCGCCGATCCGACGGATGCCGCCTGGGCCATCGCGTTGCTTACAGGGCAGAAACTGGGAGGACGAGTCTCCACACGGGACATGCGCCTGTGGTGCTGCTCGCTGGCAAAGATCCCCTTGTGGCTGTTCGAGGAATCGTATGCGGTGGTGGGGGATCTTGCCGAAACGATTCATCGCGTGCTGCCCGAACCAGATCGGGCAGTCAGTATATCTTTGGCCGATGCGATCGAACGCTTCGTCGTGCCGCTGCGTCACGCATCGATCGAAGAGAAAGAACAGATCTTTCTGGCCGCCTGCCGCCAGTGGGGAGGGATGGAGCGACTGGTCTATTTGAAATGCCTGACGGGTGGCCTGCGAGTCGGCATCCAGCGATCGATGGTCGCTCGCTCCCTGGAACGATCGCACTCTGTCCCCCGCGACCAGCTGCAGCATCGCTTTTTAGGAGGCATGGAACCGACCGCAGCGTGGTTTGAATCGATGGTGGCCCCCGGCAGCGCATCGGCTAACCCCAGTCAACCTTATCCCTTCTGCTTAGCGCATCCTCTGGAGGGCGACTGCCGAAGCCTGGGCGATCGATCCGGTTTCGCGGCCGAATGGAAATGGGATGGGATTCGGGCTCAGGTCATTCGACGTCAGGGGAAAGTCTACCTCTGGTCGCGCGGGGAGGAACTGATGGAAGGACGCTGGCCAGAGATCGAACAGGCGGCGATGATGCTGCAGGAGGATGCGGTGTTGGATGGGGAGATCGTTTTGATGAAGGAAGAGACGCTGCTCCCTTTTCGCGACCTCCAGAAGCGTATCCAGCGAAAGAACCTACCGAAGAAATGGCTGATCGATTACCCGGCTATCTTCATCGCCTTCGATCTTCTCGAACGGTGCGGCACGGATTGCCGTGCGCTGCCACTGGACCAGCGCCGAAAAGAGCTCCAGTCGCTTCTGGATCAGCTGCCCGCTCAGTCCAAGGGGACGATCCGGCTGGCGGAGTGGCTAGAGGCAAACAGCTGGGAATCGCTGGAAGATCTGCGCAGCAGCAGCCGACAGCGACAGGCAGAGGGCCTGATGCTAAAACGACTGGATCAGCCCTACTCCATGGGAAGGGCTCGCGATGTCTGGTGGAAGTGGAAGATCGATCCGCTGTCGATCGATGCCGTCCTGATCTACGCGCAGCGCGGGCATGGTCGTCGCGCCAACCTCTACACCGACTACACGTTTGCACTTTGGGACGATGGCCAACTGGTTCCATTTGCCAAAGCCTATAGCGGGCTCAGCGACGCCGAGATTCGCGAGGTCGATCGGCTGGTGCGCAGTTCGACTCGGGAGGCATTTGGGCCGGTGCGAAGCGTCGAGCCAACGATGGTGATGGAGATCGCGTTTGAGGGGCTGCAGGAAAGCGGGCGGCACAAAAGCGGATGGGCCGTGCGGTTCCCTCGCATCCTCCGATGGCGGCGCGACAAAACTCCACAACAGGCCGATTCGCTGAGCGATCTGGCGCGCTTTGCACGACTCAGCGATCCACCTTGCGCGGTGGGGGAATCATGAGTCGCCGTGACCCGTTTGGTGAGCTGCTGGAGCGAGTCGATCAGTGGATGCATTCGCGTGGATGGTCTCCCTTTCGATTCCAGAAGGACGCGTGGAAGGCGTACCTAAACGGCTGCCATGGAATGATTGATGCGGCCACCGGGACGGGAAAAACGCTGGCAGCGTGGATCGGACCTCTGGTGGAAGGGATGGCCGATCCCCAGCCCGCCGCAGCGGGCTGCCGTCTGCTGTGGATCACTCCGATGCGGGCGCTGGCGACCGATACGGAAGCGAACCTGCGCGAGGCGATGGAGGGGCTGGGAGTTGGCTGGCGTCTGGAACGCCGGACCTCCGACAGCCCCCAGCACCTGAAGAACAAACAGCTGCGGCAGCTTCCCGAAGCGCTGATCACCACCCCAGAAAGCCTCTCGCTGCTGCTGACCCACGCCGATGTGCTTTGCCAGTTGGCGGCCACGCGCTGTGTGGTAGTCGACGAGTGGCATGAGCTGATGGGGTCGAAGCGGGGAGTGCAGACCGAACTGGTGCTGGCGCGACTTCGGCAACTGAACCCCAACCTGCGCGCCTGGGGGATCTCTGCGACGCTGGGCAATCCCGAAGAAGCGGCTCGCCGTCTGATCGGCTCCGCGCCTCTGCTTCCGATGGTAAAGATCCAAGGTGGACAGCGCAAGAAACTGCATCTGGATTCGATCATCCCCACACAGATCGAACGCTTCCCGTGGGCCGGTCACTTGGGAACACGGCTGACGCAGGGAGTGGTCGAGGCGATCGAAGGGGCATCTTCGACCTTGGTCTTCACCAACACCCGTGCCCAGGCGGAGATCTGGTACCGCACCTTGCTTCAGGCAAGACCCGATTGGGCTGGTCTAATCGCCATCCACCACGGTTCGCTCGATCGCCAAGTGCGCCAGTGGGTCGAAGAGCATCTGCGGCTGGGGCGTCTGCGGGCCGTGGTATGTACCAGCAGCCTCGATCTGGGAGTCGATTTCTCGGCGGTCGATCTGGTAGTGCAGGTAGGAAGCCCCAAGGGGATCGGAAGACTGCTGCAGCGAGCTGGCCGCAGCGGTCATCAGCCGGACGGGAAAAGTCGCATGGTCTTCGTGCCGACGCATGCGATGGAACTGGCGGAACTGGCCGCCGCGCGAGATGCAGTCGATGCGCAGGAAGTCGAATCGCGCATCCCACCGGCGATGCCTTTGGATCTCCTGGCGCAGCACCTGGTTACCATCGCGATCGGAGGTGGTTTCACGCGCGAGGCGATGCTGGAGGAAATACGCACCACTGCCGCCTATCAGGAAATCACCGACTCACAGTGGCACTGGGTGCTGGATCACATCACCACCGGCGGAGCATTGCATGCCTATCCCGAGTTTCGTCGCGTTGTGCAGGAAGAGGATCGATACGTCGTCCGAGACCGACGGATCATCGCTCAGCATCGCATGGCGATCGGTACGATCGTTTCGGATGCGGCCATCCAGGTGCAGTGGATGAAGGGAGGCGCTTTGGGGACTGTCGAGGAGTCGTTCATCGCACGACTGAAGCCGGGGGACAAATTCGCATTTGCCGGCAAGGTTTTGGAACTGGTGATGGTGCGCGAGAATCGCGCTTACGTGAAGCGCAGCAAGGGACAGCCCGATGCGATCCCCAGGTGGATGGGGGGGCGATTGCCGCTGTCGGCTGAACTGAGCGGACGGCTGAGGCAGCGACTGGAGGAAGCGGCCAGCGGCGTCTTCCGCGGTCCAGAGATGCAGGCGCTGCGACCGATGCTGTGGCTGCAGCGCCAGTGGAGCCATCTTCCGCGGCGCGATCAATGGCTGATCGAATCGACCACCGCTAAAGATGGCTTCTACTGCTTTCTCTATCCCTTCGCCGGTCGATTGGCGCACGAAGGACTGGCTGCCCTCCTCGGCTATCGGCTCAGCCGCCTGCAACCGATCAGCCTCTCGATGGCCTGCAATGAGTATGGACTGCTGCTGCACAGCGATCAGGTTTGGGATCTCCATCAGGCGATCGCGCGAGGGTGGCTGGAGCCGAATCGGCTGGAGGAAGATATCCTCGGATCGCTGCAGGTTAGTGAGCTGGCCAGGCGCCACTTCCGCGAGATCGCCAGGACCAGCGGTTTGGTTCATCCGGGAGCTCCCGGCCGCCCCAAATCGATGCGACAGCAACAGGCCAGCAGCCAGCTGATCTACGATGTCTACCATCGCTACGATCCGACCAATCTGCTGATGGAACAGGCGCGCCAGGAGGCGCTGCATCTGCAGCTGGATGCGACACGCCTGCGGAAGGTGGTCGATTCTTGGCGGGGACAGGAACTGATCGTCAAGGCGACGCGCAGCTTCACCCCTCTGGCCTTTCCGCTGGTGGTCGATCGTCTGCGAGATCGCGTCAGCAGTGAGTCGCTGGAGGGGCGCATCCGCCGGATGCAGCAGCAACTGGAACGCTTAGCGAGGGATGAGCCGCCGGATGCGGAGAGCAGTTTGGGAGTGAAGGATCAGTCGGTGGTGGAAGAGGTGGCTAGGGCGACCGCAGGACGCAAGAGAAAAGGTTGATCGTGGAACGGATGCCGTACACTTGGTGTCAGCAGCCTTGGGAACTGCTGGCCGGACGAGGGCTCTACTGGCCTCGCCACCATGCCCTTCTGGTCGCCGATCTCCATCTGGGGAAGGAGCTGGTCTTCCGCAAATCGGGGCTGGCGATCCCGGAAGGAGCCACGCAGGAGACGCTGGAGCGATTGGATCGGTTGCTGGAGGCTACTAGCGCCAGAAACTTATGGATCCTGGGGGATCTGTTTCATGCACGTTCCGGTCTCTCGGAGCAGTTAGAGCAATGGCTGGTCGCCTGGCGACAGCGACAGGAAGCGATCACGATCGAGCTGGTGGCAGGCAATCACGATCGAGGGACTCGTGCGCTATGTGATCGATTGGCGATCGGGTGGCAGCCCGAGCCGTGGGAGGTCGATGGGATCGCGCTGCATCATCATCCGCCGGAGTCGACCGGGACTAGCGATCGGAAGGGGGAAGACGAGGTTCCGACAAGGGCGGGAGATTTCTCCGAGATCGAAGTGCCCTTTATAGCCGGTCACCTCCATCCGAAGGTCGCATTGCCGAAAGTATTTGGGATCACCGGATCGTGGCCCTGTTTCCAGTTCAGCCCCCATGGAATGATCTTGCCGGCGCTCGGGGAATTCACAGGCGGGCAGCGCCATAGCGTTCTTTCTGGTCCTGCCATCGCCATTGTCGGCAGCACCCTGGTGCGGGTTGGGTGATCGGCCGATCAGGAATCGATGAAGCAGACAAGCAACTGTTTCGAACGATGCCTGAGGGAAGCATCCTGGAATGCACTCGCCGCATCCATTGGATCCTCAAGGCTTGGTATCCGGGACAAACCGTCCAGCGGACACCAGACGAGCCACTTCCGTTCCGTTCCCATAGGTGAGATGGGTTGTTCAAACGGAACGGAAGCGGATTACAACGACATGTCAGCCGGTCTTCGTGATTGCATCAAGAGGCCGGCCGGCGATCGATCGCATCGGGCTTTGATCCACTAGCCGGCTGTGGCATCGCCTCGTCGGCGGGCTCGGCGCCGAATGCCGACGGCGGCCGCTCCGACCGACCAAAGAACCAGCGTGGAAGGTTCAGGTACGGCGGCCGGCGCCCAGTTCTTCACCGTCGCCATATCGCCCGCCGAAATGCCGCTGAAGTCCGGAGCTGCAAATAATGCGGCCACGGTGGCGGTGACCGACGCGATTTGTGTCCCCTGTGCTGGCGGTGGCGAGCCATCTTGCTGATTTGATACTTCGCTCAATCCCTGAGACAAAAAATTAACTAATCTTCCTGTTTCGCCGGGATTTAGATCGAACTGATAGAGGAAGTTAAGGTCATCTTCTCCTGGGATAACCAGGGGGCGAGTACCAGGCCAGGGTCTATCGAAAGGATTTTCATCATCGCCGGCATCCTGAGATCCCAGACCGATCAGGTTGCTGGTGCCCCTGACAAAGCCGACGGGCGGATCCCGAGGAACTCCCGGCACCCCAGGGGTTGGATTGCCGGGCGGGCCATAGAGGATGAGACCATCGTCTTCGAATGTGACTCCCCAATTGTCAGCCGCAGTGAAGTTCAGATCTCCAGAGGAAGTCGTGGCGACAGTGGTTCTTGAATCTGATCCGAGGTCGCCTCCCCAAGCAACGATGACGCGCAAAGCGGTCGAGGCAGTGTTGGTGAAGCTATCGAGGTAACGCATGTAGTTTGTGCCAGAGGGCGCAAAGAGCGTTCGGTTGACCGAGATTTCATTGGAAACGACCGGAGTCAGCGTGTTCCAAGATCGGTTGCCATCATGCGTCAGAGCGAAACCTTTCAGTATCCCGCTGGTACCAATGATGTTGTTGCTTGTGTCCATGACTCGAAGGTGCAAATGTCCCCATCGGTCATAGGCATCGTTATAACCATCCACGATCGATCCAGTATCCTTGGGGGTAAATGTGGTGTGTTCTACGTCATTGACATCCCAATTGCCGCCATTGGCCAATTGAATCGTGGCGGCCTGTGCCGGGTCAGAAAATGCCAAAAGGACCGGTAAAGCAAGGAAAATTGCAGTGATGCGCATGAAAAGTCACCTAGATCAAAAAAAAGCTGACAATTGGAATAAACGCTCACTTGCAGACATTGGTTTAGGTTTCCAAGATGTCAAGTGAATAAACTTTATTTCTTCCATATCCATGTTTTATTTTGTTGGTGACTCGAATCGTCCACCGGGAGATCGCTGGAATGAGGGGTGCGTCCCTTCTCGACAATTGCAGCGCGTTGGCCAATAAGCGCGATGGGTTCGATTGCGATCGTTCAGTTGCTCAAGAATCGCTTCAGTCAAAGGCCAGAGAGTTTCTTAAAAAGGCATGGTGCTTCTGATCGAATGCGGTGATTGCAAGATCGATCGTCAGCGCCCCTTTTCGAGCACTAGCGGGAAGCAAGCGGCTGTAGGGTTTTAGCCTTGTAGGGTGTGTGAGTCGGTCGTGGGGTGAGGGATAGCGTGACATTAGTCATGCACGATCGCTGGTAGACCTTTCTGACGAAATCGATCCGACCGCGAACACACCAGGACCTAGCGTCAAATTCGAGCACGAGTACGAGCACGAGTACGAGATCTGTAGGGTGTGTGAGTCGGTCGTGGGGCGAGGGGAACATGGCGGTCACCGTGCAAGATCGCCGGCGAACCTTTTTGACCAGATCGATCCGACCGCGAACACACCAGAACCAAGCGTCAAATTCGAGCACGAGCACGAGATCTGTAGGGTGTGTGAGTCGGTCGTGGGGTGAGGGATAGCGTGACATTAGTCATGCACGATCGCTGGTAGACCTTTCTGACCAGATCGATCGGACCGCGAACACACCAGAACCAAGCGTCAAATTCGAGTACGAGTACGAGCACGAGCACGAGATCTGTAGGGGGTGTGAGTCGGTCATGGGGCGAGGGATAGCGTGACGTTAGTCATGCACGATCGCTGGTAGACCTTTCTGACGACATCGATCGGACCGCGAACACACCAGAACCAAGCGTCAAATTCGAGCACGAGCACGAGCACGAGTACGAGATCTGTAGGGTGTGTGAGTCGGTCGTGGGGCGAGGGATAGCGTGACGTTAGTCATGCACGATCGCTGGTAGACCTTTCTGACGAAATCGATCGGACCGCGAACACACCAGAACCAAGCGTCGATCGACCATGATGGTGTGTTCCGCCGTTGGAACAAAAGTAAGGAGCACCATCTCTCCCCGTCGATTCCACACCTGGAGAGTCACCCAGGCTACCGACGGCCTCACACACCCTACAAAGTAAGCCACCAGCACACCTGAATCCGACGTCAAGCACGAGCAGAAAGTCAGCACGAGACCACGCCTCTGCCGCTCACTCCGATGCGTCGAGGCTCCAGTTGGCGTTGAAGAAGCCGGTGGCGAGGATGGTGTCATTTCCCTTGGAAAGAAAATCAGGGCTCAGCAGCAGGTAGTCGGGATAACCGGTGCCTGATGAAAAAATCGGCAGGCGCAAGGTGGCTCGCAGGGCGCGAACCGAGGTGCCGCCGATGGCGCCGACCAGGGCATGCGGGCTGTCTGCACGTGGGCGGACCATCAGCACCGCTGCCTCTGTCTGCTCCGCTTCCTTCCCCTCGATCGTCCATCGATCTCGCTCGACCACGATCGGGCTATTGCCCAGAAGCTGACGCCATGCCAGGTTGATCGAAGCATTCCCGTAGACGATCACATTGCGATCCTCGTTGGCCATCTCCTGCCACTGGGTATCGGAGATGCAATCGACCGACCCGTTGCCTCGGTACCAGAACGTTTCGGCATCGAAGCGGACGCGATTGAGCATCGCTTGGTTTTCCTCTTCGGTCCCGTGGGTGCCGTAGACCAGGACAAAACGTCGTCGGAAAGCTTCCTTGAAAAAGCCGCTTCGCTGCGGATTTTTTTCGTCGGCCAACGACTGGGGCGATTCGACGATCGACCAGATGTTATCGATGCGCTGAAGCACAAGTTCGGGAATCTCTAAGGGCCATGGAAGTTCAATCGATTGATCGTCCAGTTGGATCGCCAGCGTCGCTGGCTTCGCTGAATCGGCCGCTGGATTGGCTTGCCAGGCTTCCGCTGCTAGGCGAAGTAGCTGGACATTGGTGGTGGTGCCCGCAAGCTTGCCAGCTTGGGGATCGATCGAGAGTTTCACATGCGAGATATCTCCGGGTCGGATCTGTTGTTCGATGGTTGCCCAGTGGCAGCTGGGGGACAGATGTGGTGCAGGGGTGGTGAAGTCGATCGAGCGCACCGATTGGGACGCAGGGATCTGGTGGTCGGCAAAGAAGCGGAAGATGGGGGGCCAGTCGACGCAGGCGTTGCCCCACCAATGGCCAGCACCCGGCTGTTCTTTGTAGACGAAATCAGGATGGAATTTTGACAGTTCCTCGCGCATCGTCCTTGCCTGGTCGACCGGGACATTGTCATCCTGATCGCCATGCAGGATGTAGACTCCCTGGCTGGCCAGATTGCTCTTTCGCGCCAGGGTATCGCTGCCTGAGGTGCTGCGGCGGAGGATTTCTGTCTGTGGGTTGCTAGGAGCATCTGGAGGCGGACCACCGGCGTAGGTGGAGAAGCTGATCCAGCCTGCGCTGGGGGCGATGGCGGCGAAGCGATCAGGATAAAGCGACCCGATATGCCAGGTGCCATGGCCACCCATCGAATGGCCTGTCAGGTAACAGCGAGCCGGATCGGTCTGAAAGCGGTTGCTCGCCTGCTCCAAGACCTCTAGCGCATCCAGCCGCCCCCAGTCTTCCCAGTCGAACCCGAAGGGTCTTCGGTTGGTTGCACCGACGATGACCATATCGGGCTTGGGGGCATAGGAGGCAGCTTGGCCTTCGCCTTCGACACCAGCGCCATGCAGAGTGAGCACCATGGCGGGGCGTTTGGAGCGATCGGTGGCGTCGCCGATCGCAGGAGGATGGACCGCGTAGTACTGCACGCTGCCATCGATCTGGCTGACGAAGGTGCGACGATGGAAAGCGTCTGCCGAGCGGATGGGGAGTTCGACCTCGACAGTGTCGAGCACTGTTCCATCACCAGATGCTTTTCCCTCGACCAGTTCGATCTTCACCTGGATCGATGCGGTCGATTCCGGAAGGTCTTTCCAAGTGGTTGGATCGACGGCGATAGTAAAGGGGATTTTACGGATCGTCATGGGAAGAGTGGGCGGCACGTCGGTGGTTGTTGGGAGGAGGGAGTTGCCCGAGGTGCGGACGGCCAGATGGTCGGGCAGGGAGGAACTGGCGATCACCAGCATCAGGCTGCCCCAGAGGGGATCGGTCTCCTGGCGGATCAGGTGGGGCAGGGTGGTGTCGCGCAGGGAGAGCGACAGTGGCTTGGTGGGGGCTGTGAGGCGTGCGGAGATGCGGCCGCGGCCTCCGGTGAAGACCAGTCGATTTTGCCCTGCTGAAAGAAGGACTGGGATGGCGGCCGTGCCGTTGCTGTAGACATCGCCGACGCGCGGGGCATCGTTGATGCGGACCGAGCCATGGCCTTGGGCTTCCAGCATCCAGATCCCTTCTTGGGGAAGGTCGACATAGGCGACCATCCAGCCCCCCGCCATAGCGCGATCCGAGAAACCGCCTTGGGGGTCAGATGTCAGTTTGCGCCACGGATCGATTCCCTCGCTGCTTGGCGAAGTGTCTTTCGCCGCATCTGGCCAAAGGAGTTTTCCATCGAGCGATGCTGCTTCCAGAAGGTCTTTGGCAATGGAGACACGGGCGCGGCCGCCACTGCGAGGCGGAGCGGTGACGAAAGCTTCCCGGATCTGGATCGGCTGAGGTGGAGTGGCGGGTTCCTGAGCCGACAGCCAGTGCGGTAGGAGGGAAACCAGCAGCAAGCAAAGTGGCAAATGGCTGGCGTGGCGCGACGCGGGGAGGTACATGATCGAACGGTCTCAGGGGGTGGGAAGGGTGAAGCAGGCTGGCGGCCAGTCGATCGACCGCCCAGTCGATCTATTCGTAGCGGAGGGCGTCGATCGGGTCCAGGCGGCTGGCGCGCCATGCGGGGTAATAGCCGAATCCGATGCCGACGGCGGCGGAGAAGAGAAGGCTGGCCACAGCGGCGGGCCAGCTGACGACGATCGGCCAAGGGCGTCCGGCAGAGACGGCGTTGATCAGCCAGATCAATCCGATGGAGGCGGAGATGCCCAGCAGCACACCGACGATGCCACCCAGCAGCGACAGTAGCATCGACTCGACCAGAAACTGCCGTAGGATATCGCCGGGCCGCGCGCCAACCGCCATCCGGATGCCGATTTCTCGCGTTCGCTCGGTGACCGATACCAGCATGATATTCATGATGCCCACACCACCTACCAGCAGCGAGATCCCTGCGATGGCGGCTAGCATGGCGGTGAGCGTCCCTGTGATGATGCTGAAGACTCCAGCGATCTCGGTCGTATTCTGCACCTCGAAGTCGGATGGTTGTCCTGGTCCGATGCGATGGCGATCGGAAAGGAGTCCTTCCATTTCGGTCTGCGCCAGTTTCATCTGGTCGACTGAACGGGCCGAGGCGAGGATGATATCAACATTGTTGAAGTTGCTGCGCTGCAGTCGTTTTCGGACGGTAGTGTAGGGTAGCAGGATGATGTTGTCCTGATCGTCTCCCACCATGTTGGCCCCTTTGGCCTGCAGTACCCCGACGACCTCAAAAGGGATCTTGTTGATGCGGATCGATTCGCCGATTGGATTGGAGGTTTGAAACAGTTTTTTGACGACGGTCTGGCCGATGACGCAGACCTTGTTGGCATTGGAGATATCGCGATCGGTGAAGAAATCACCGAGTCGAATCTGCCAGTTGCGCACCGTCAGATAATCGCTGCCGACGCCGACCATTTCCTTGGGGGTCCAGTTGGAATTGCCGAAGATAGCGTTGCCGGTGCTGAAGACCATAGGGGAGGCAGCCAGAACGGCGTTGCATTCCTTCTGGATGGCGGAGACATCGCCGGGGGTCAGCGAGGGAATCAGCGCGCGGCGGGCACCTTGAGTCTGTTGGTTGCCGGGGAGGACGACGATGACATTGGTTCCCAGGTTCTGAAATTCCCCCTGCACCAGTTGGCTGGCCGATAGGCCGATCGAGACCATTGCCGTGACCGCGGCGATGCCGATGACCACACCCAGCACGGTAAGGCTGGCGCGCATCTTGTTCTTGGCGATCGCGCGAAGAGCGATTCGAAGGATTGCAGCCAGCTTCATCGCATCGAGTTCCTTGTAGAGGCAACGACTGGTGCAGCAGCGATTCGAAATTCTTTCGCTGCGATCATGTCTTGGGTTGCTCCCCGATGACAAGCACCTCCCCTTCGCTCAGGTTGCCTTCCAGCATTTCGGTGAAGCGGCTGTCGGAGATGCCGAGGGTGACTTCGCGAGCCCGCAACAGTTTTCCGTCGACCACCCAGACATGACGGCGCATCCGCCTGCGGTTGGCATCGTACGTTTCCTCCGCCGACTGCAACCGACTTTCGTTTGATTCCCCCATGTTCTTCTGTTGATCGACGCCATCGAGCACTTGTCGGTCGTCGGGATGGACCCATTTGCGATCGGGGTAAAATCGAAGGGCTGCATTAGGAAGTTTCAGAACTTTTTCCCGAGATTCGATCTGAAAGGAAAGGTTGGCCGTCATCCCTGGAAGGAGGCTGAGGTCTTCGTTGGGCGTCTCCACGATGACCGGATACGTGATGACGCTTTGCTCCTCCTTGCTGCTCAGCCGCACCTGAACGATCTTCCCGCTGTCGAAAATCCGTTCGGGGTAGGCATCGACGGTGAAGCGGACGGGTTGGCCCGAAGCCTGGGCGCTGCGGATGTAGCCGATGTCGGCTTCGTCGACCGATGCGTAGATATGCATCCGGTGCTGCATCTCGGGGGCGACCACGAACATTTCGGGGGTCTGAAACTGGGCAGCGAGGGTCTGTCCCTTGTCGACCTTGCGTTCCACGATGATGCCATCGACCGGAGATCGGATCTCGGTGTAGGAAAGATTGGTGGTGGAGTTCTGCAGCAGTGCCAGTGCCTGAGCCACTGCGGTTTCGGCGACCGTGCATTCGGCTTGTCTGGCCTGTCGATTGAATCGCAGCTGGTCTAGCTCGGTCTCCGAGATGAAATTCTGATTGGCGGAAAACAGTTCCTGGGCGCGTTTCTCCTCATTCTCCGCCTGACCTAGCAGCGCCTGAGCCCGAAGGACTTCGGCTTGACGCGTCTTGAGCATCGCTTGGTCGCGCTGTTCGGCGGATTGATAGAGGCTGGGGTCGATGCGCGCTAGGAGTTGGCCTTTGGTGACGGGGGAATTGAAGTCGACCAGCAATTCTTCGACGGGTCCGCTGACCACCGCACCAATCGATACCCTTTGCACCGGTTCCACCTTTCCGGTGGCGTTGACCAAGTGTTTGAGGTCTCCCTTCTCCACCGGCAGAAATCGCCACTTGGGTTGATTGCGAGCTTCCCAGTATTGGAGGGCAGGACGGTACCCCAGGTAGCCACCGCCACCGAGCAACGCCAACAGCACAATCAACCAGATCCAGAGTCTCATGGGAGGAGTCGTTCCCGATTTGGAGGTTGGGTTTACCAGCGGATCAGCGCCGATCCCCAGGTGAGTCCGGCACCGAAGCCGCAGAGGAGAATTGGATCTCCTCGCTGAAAACGGCCCTCAGCCGCCGCCTCATGCAGCGCCAGCGGGACGCTAGCGGCGGAGGTGTTTCCGTAGCGATCGAGGTTGATAAACATTTTTTCGGATGGAATCCCCAGCTCTTGGGCTGCAGCATCCAGAATTCGAATATTGGCTTGATGGAGCACAAACATGGCGACCTCCTCCAGGGGCATTTGCGCCTCGGCCAAGGTGTCGCGAATGGCATCGGCCACCACACGCACCGCCCACTTGAAGACCGATCGGCCATCCATCGTCATGTACTGGCGGCCCTGGGCAAGGCTCTCCGGGGTCAGCGGCTCGCGGCTGCCACCGGCCGGGATGCAAAGTTGCCGGGCGCCTTCGCCTTCCGAGCCCAGCGTGTAGGCGATCAGGCCGCTTTGCGGGAGTGGCTTTCCGTCTGGGGATTGGGAGGGAACCAGGAGGACGGCGCCGGCACCGTCGCCGAAGAGTGGGTAGGTCTTGGGGTCGGTTGGACTGACCGTGCGGCTCATCACCTCGCTTCCAACCACCAAAGCGCAGCGGCTGAAACCGCTCGAAACCATGTGCCCGGCGACCACCAGAGCGTAGAGGAATCCTGAGCAGGCCGCGTTCAAGTCGAAGGCTGGGGCGATGCAGCCCAGGCGGGCTTGAAGCAGGCAGGCAGTTGAAGGGGTGGCATGGTCGGGAGTCAGGGTGGCGACAACCACCAGATCGACCTGTCCTGGCGTTACGCCAGCCCGCTTCAGACAGTCGACAGCCGCCTCGTAGGCCAAATCGCCAGTCGACTGATGGTCGGCCGCTTTTCGCCGCTGGTGGATACCTGTCCGCTGGACGATCCACTCACTATCGCAACCCAGTGCGGCCAAGTCCTCGTTGGTCACCTGCTGCTCGGGAAGACCGATCCCCGTGGCGGCGATCGAAAAGCCGGCAAGTGACCCCATCTGACTTCGACCCGATTTCCCAAGTCGGCACAGGCCGTTGGCCATTGCATCCCCTAACAGCGGAATCCTGACATCTTCGAACAATTCTTCGCATCCCAAGGGGGCGGAATCGCCCGATCGCAACGCTTGCGAAAAAAGGGTTCAGCAGACCCAACGCAACGAAACGACGAGTTCTTTATCGTAGCGGCAGAACGGCGGGGGGAATAGCGAATACCATTTTCCGATGAAAAAACAGACGGTGGAAAAAATGTAAAAAACGCCACGTTTTTCTGGCTGGAAGGGGATGGAAACCACCCTACGCCGAAGCCAAAAAAGGGATGGACACCCATTAGGGGGTGCAGTTTTGCGGCGCGGTTCGATACATTGTTTCGAAACTTGTGCCGGTCGCTCCGAGGAGTGATTGGGGCAGTTGCTCGGCACGCATGTTCGCCGTACTTCGAACCAATAGAAAGCCCGTATACCACTATGTGCTTACTGGCCATTCAGTATCAATTGGTGGCGGAAAGTCCGATTCTTGTCGCAGCGAATCGAGAGGAGTTTTTCGATCGACCGAGCAGTTCGCCGGCGATCCAATCGGGGAAACCCAGGGTGCTTTGCCCTTTGGACCAGCGAGCTGGGGGTACCTGGCTTGGTGTCAACCAGCATGGGCTCTTTGTCGGAATCTGCCACCGCCGAGTGGCTCAGCCAACCCTTGCCGCGAGATCCCGCGGAGTGCTTTGCCGCGAAGTTCTCAAGGCGCCCAATGCCCGCAAGGGATTGGAAAAGGCACTCGAAGAGTTGGAAAGAAACGACTACGAGGCGGTCAATCTGGTGCTCGCCGATCGCGAGTGTGGGTATGTGGTGCACCATGAGCAGCGTCAGGAAGTGATGGCGCTGGAGCCTGGGCTGAGCATTGTGGGGAGCCGCAATGTAAATGATCCGCAGGACGAACGAGTGCAGATGGCCAAGCGGCTGCTGACGCTTCAGACCCTCGACTCCCCAGTGAAGTTTCTGGCGGTCTCCAGCAAAGTTTTCGCCAGGACTCCATCGCTTCCTGGGCGTCCTGGGATGGTGCTGCGAGCCCCGGATTATGGAACCGTCAGCAGCACGCTGCTGGCTTTGGGCGCCAAGCCAAGGGATGCGATTTTCCAGTACGCGGACGGATCCCCCGATCGCTCCCGCTACGAAGATTACTCCCCGTTGCTGCGGGACATCCTCAGTCGCGGTCTTCGCGAATCGCGGACCAAGATGGCTGGATCAGCCAATTCGGTCTGACCCATGGAACTGCTACCTCACGACGGACGTCTTGTCCGTCGGTCCTGGGCATGGATGACCTGTGGATGGGGGATTTGAGGACGGACTAGAAGTCCGTCCTGCAACGAGAAGAGCGACAGCGATCGGCTCTGCTTCTGGCGGATTCGATCGGTTGGATCGCTACTTGTCGGCAACCACCAGGAAGCGATAGCTGGTGGTTTGCTCGAACTTTTCCCCCGGTTTCAGAATGCTGTTGGGGAAGGTGGGCTGGTTGGGCGCGTCAGGGAAATTCTGCGTCTCCAGGCAGAAGGCTTCATGAAGTTTGAAGCCACCATTGCTGTCGCTGCCGTTAAGGAAGTTCCCGGTGTATAGCTGGACGCTAGGTTGGGTGGTCTGGATCTCCATCCCGCGACCCGACTTCGGATCGACCACCATGCCACATGCTCGGAGAGTTCCTGGTTGGCCATCGACGACAAAGCAGTGGTCGTATCCGTTGGTGGCGGTCAGTTGTGCGATTCGCTGGCCGATGGGGGTTGCGGTGCGGAAGTCCAGCGGCGTACCGGCAACATCGGCTAGGGCTCCGGTGGGGATCATCGTTTCATCGATTGCCAGATATTTAGCGCATTGGAGTTGAAGTTGGTGGTTGTGGATTACGCCACCTTGCCAGCCACCCAGATTGAAATAGGCGTGGTTGGTCAGATTGATGGGGGTCGCCTTGTCAGTGGTAGCGGTGAAGCGAATGGTCAATTTGGCTTCGTTATCCCAAAGATATTCTGCCTGCACCGACAGATTGCCAGGGTACCCTTCCTGCCCGTCGGGGCTGAGAAGCGAAAAGCGGATTCCAACGTAATTGTCTCCACGCAGTTCTTCGGTTTTCCAGACCAGCTTGTCAAAGCCGACTTCGCCACCGTGCAGATGATTGGGCCCGTTGTTTTGAGCGAGCGAGTAGGTGGTGCCATCGAGCGAGAACTTGCCCTTGGCGATTCGATTGCAGAAGCGGCCCACGGTGGCACCGAAATAAGGGTGACGTTCCAGGTAGCCATCCAGTTTGGGGAATCCTAGCGTCACATTGGTGCGGTTGCCCTGCCGGTCTGGTACTTCGATGCTGACAATCAAAGCACCATAGTCGGTCATCTTGAGGAGATCTCCTCGGCTGTTGCTCAGCGTCCAGAGAGAAACGGCGGTGCCATCAGGGAGAGTACCGAAGGGAGCTTTGGTGATGTTCATGGATGCGCTGGCGTCTTGGAGGAGGTTGGGATGGAACGGTTGAATGGCCGATGATCGATCGGCGATCAGGGTGCATGCTGCGATACCGGCAGCCAGCACCGCCCGGCGATTTAAGGAGAAGGTTGATGGATCGCCCGCTGGAGATGGGGTGGAGGGGGCGCGGCTGGGTTGGCTGGGGATCGATCGGGGCTTCATGGTCGGTCTCGTTGACGTGGAAGAAGTGCGTGGGCCGGTGGCGTCGATGCAACCTCATGGGCTATGCAGGGTCTTGGAACTCTTTTCCCCCAGGGCCTGCAATGAAATGATTCTAAAGGAACACCGCAGTCGGTGGGAAGCTATCGGGCTGGCTACCGGATTGGCCGCCGGAATTGCGGTTCTCGTTTTGGGGGTAGAGGGTAACCCAGTTCCCGACTCCACTGAAGCCTCTCCTCGTCGGTTGCATAGTAGGTAAGCCAAGTTTCCTCGTCGTCGGCCTCGATGCAGCGCCACCGAAGCGAGCGATCGGGGAGATCGCATTTCTTTTCGACCGATGGAAGGATGTCGCGAACAATCAGTGTGTAAAGTTGCCGATCGTTCAGATGGTCTGCCCATTCCAACTCAATCCCCTCGCTTGCCAGGATCGAGATCAATCGATCGAGCAATTGGCAAATCTCCGGATCCTCCAGCCACTGGGGGCTGGGGGGGTTCAAAGGAGGTTCAAACCACTGGGATATGGGGAGCGCTGGGGCTCGTTCCCATGCCAACATCGACTGGAGGTATTCGTTTTCGGTCGAAACAGTCCAGCGGTCCATCGGCACCACCCAGATTGATTCATCCAGGTAGGGATCGGCCTGTTCCCATAGATGGGCGTTCAAAAGCAATAGTTCGACAGCGTCGTCTGAATGGTCGGGGGACGGTGGGGGCGTCATGGGGAAGGGGGGGATGCCTGACAGGTTGGTGAAAAAGGAATGCGAACCGTTGGGGTCTCAGTCTATTTCGACCTATTCGATTGCCAGCGTTTTGGTTCGGTCGACTCCGTTTTTCCGCGAAAAGAAGAGGTGGTAGTCCCTCCAAATGGAACATTCGTCAAGGGATGCACCAGCGGATCGACTCCTTCGCTTCCCGATTGAATCAGGAGACCGCAAAGGGAGACCAGAGATGGGTGTTTCGAGGGCAAACCGAGCCCTCGACCGGCCGAGTTACTGCGATCGTTTGCTCGCGATGGGTTTTGGTCCGTGATCGAAAACCAGTTGGCAAGTCCCCCAGGCGGCTCCACAGTTCACTTGCAGCCGCTGGCGTTTTTGCGTTCCAGGTCAGCGATTTTTTCGATGCGCCGAGCGTGCCTTCCCCCGTCGAATTCCGTCGCTAGCCAGACGCGGATCAGGTCGCCCACCGGGCGGTCGCCGATGAGGTCTCCTGGAAGGCAGAGCACATTGACATCGTTATGACGCCGGCATGTTTCCGCCATGATTTCATCGGAGCAGGTGGCGGCGCGCACATGAGGGAATTTGTTGGCGGCGATTGCCATGCCAATGCCGGTGCCACAGATCAATATCCCTCGTTCAACCTTCCCCTCCGACACGAGTTGGGCGACTTCAGCGGCAAAGTCAGGGTAGTCGACCGCCTGATCGCCGTGCGTTCCACAATCCTCCACCTCGTGGCCGTCGGCGGTGAGGTGTTGCACCAGTTTGTGTTTGATTTGGATACCGCGGTGGTCGCTACCAATTGCGATGCGCATGGGATATGGATCCTGGTTGAAAATGTCGGATCACTGGTTGTGTTTTCCAGCGTCATTCGGGGGATCGAGCGAAGGGGGGCAGAGTCGACCGAGTTGTTCGATCCAGTAAGTCAAATAGTGTTGCATCTGCCGCGCACACTGCTGATAGGTGGCCAGAGAGCCACCGAACGGATCGGACACTTCCCCTTGTCCGTGGGACAGAAGATCGATCTTGTCGGCCAGATGGGGCCATCGGTTGAGCAGTGCGTTGCGGTGGCCTTCGGTCATCACCAGGATCAGATCCGATGACTCGACCAGCGATGCACTGATAGGCTGGCTGCGATGGCTTTGTAGGTCCAACCCCAATTCGGCCATCGCGTGGATTGCCTGAGCCGACGCTTGCTCGCCAGGTGCGGCAGCAAGTCCGGCGGAAGCGATTTCCAATGGACCCCACCCGTGGGCCGCTCGATGTTCATCCCAGCCTTTGCGAAGCAGGCAGGAGGCCATCGGAGATCGGCAGGTATTCCCGGTACAGACGAGCAGCACCCGCATCCCCAGCAACTCCCGAAATTGTTCCCGCTGTCGACAATCCGCTTCCAGTCGAATCCCATTTCCCTCCAGGAACACCGTCGAAAAACGGGCGACCGGCGGGACGTTCGAGTCAACAATTCCAATCGTATCCGATGCGGGCCGATCTGGGGTGCCCATCCGTTGGTTGTCCCAACCCGCCTTGGCGTCATCGCGAACCACCGCGCCGATCAAAGGCCCGCTGAGCAACGACAAAATCCGCTCGATCGAGGGGTGGGATGGGTAGCCCAGGATCAGTCGGCGATCGGTTTGGAGCAGAGCTTGGTGGGTGGTCTGTGGAAGCTGGTAAACCAGCGAATCCTGATGGTCAGGCTGGGCAGCAAAAAGCCAGTGTCCCGGCCAGGCGCGATGCAACAGGGGAGCCAGCCAAAGAGGTGCTTTAGGAAGATAATCGGAGGCTTCCTGAACCGATCGAGGGAGGATGACAAGCGAACTATAGTTGGCCGCCATTTTGGTGACAGCATCCCCTCTCAGGCCGCTGGCAGCCAGAAGATAGCCATCGCGCGAGGGGAGCCGCACCCACCGTCCTTCCACTAGCGCCTGCACGGCCAAATGGACCAGATCCCTCTGATCCTCGGCGGTTTCCCAGTCGAAAGAGTGCACCATGGAAATCGGGATGAAAGGGAGGGGCGACAAGGGAGTTTTGCAGCGTTTATTTTATCGAAAGCGGTGGCGATGGCGATTCCTTTTCGCGGAAGGATCTCAAGTAAGATAAGCTGACCGGTGGTTTGGGGGAGCTTTTCTTTTGGCGGCGGACCGGGTTGGGGGCATTGGGAAAGCGGAGCATGAGGGTCGGACAGGAGGGCTTTTCCAGGGAGGTTTCGGAGGCTGGCCGAAGTCAGCCTTGGGATCGCCGCGTCTTTGTTGGCTGCCTGGGACTTGCGGCGCTAGGGCAGGGCCTGGGCTGCGCACCGCCTGCGGCCGATCCCAAGAAGCAGGTCCAGGGAGCCGTGACGTACGGCCGGCGAGGCATCAGCGATGGTCGCTTTCTGAAGCCAAGAGGGATTGCGATCGATGCCGAGGATCGCATCTACATCGTCGACATGACGGGCCGAATCCAGGTCTTTTCCGCCGAGGGAGAGCACCAACGGACGTGGAATACCCCCAGCATTGAGCAGGGTAAGCCAACTGGTATTTCGGTCGGGTCCGATGGCATGGTGATGGTGGCCGACACGCATTACTTTCGGATCCTCTTTTACTCCCCGGAGGGAAAGCTGGAAGAATCGAGAACGATCGGCGGAACCCTGGGCAAGGGGCCAGGACAGTTTGGTTTTGTGACTGATGTTTTGGAGGATTCTGAGGGGCACCTGCTGGTCAGCAATTATGGGGACACCGACCGCGTCCAGAAATTCGATCGCAACGGGAAGTGGCTAGGGGAATTCGGACTGCACGGCGAGGGACCGCTGGAGTTCAGTCGACCCCAATCGATGGCGATCGATCGGCAAGGAAGGCTTTGGGTCAGCGACGCGTGCAACCATCGACTGCAGGTGATCGATTTCCGTGGCGATCGACCTCAGTTGTTGGCGATGCATGGATCGGTCGGTGATGAGGCGGGTCGGTTTCGTTATCCGTATGGGCTTTGCGCCGACGGGGATCGGATGCTGGTGGTGGAGTATGGAAACCACCGCGTTCAGGCGATCGATCTGGAGGGGCGAAGCCTGGGATTCTTCGGCGGCCCTGGAGATCAATTGGGGCAGCTCAATCAGCCCTGGTCGATGGTGGTCGACAAGAAAGGACGCTGGCACATCCTCGATTCGCTCAATCATCGCGTCCAGCGATGGCCATCCCCGGTCTAGTTTTCAATGGCTTGGATTTCGATGGATCGCACCCATGCTCTCCTGAAGATGGCTCCCGATATGACTTGATCGGCTTACCGATTCCGTCGTGAGCATTCGAGCACTGCCACCCATGTTTCGGTCTATACGGCCATACCCTGGGTCAGTAGGTCGAAGACCGCCTCCTGCGTGCGAGAGTTGCCATAAGATCACGGTGGCCTGATCCTGGCGGCACAGAGCATTCCATCCGGTGACCTTCAAAGAGCGATCTTATCGAGATACCACCAATTCAATTGCCACGCGGAGACGTAGCTGATAGTCCAATTCCATCGCCCTCATGAATCCGATGCGTCGTGCTGAATCTCGATTCTCAGTTCACGCGAAGCAACTCAGCGATTTGCAAGCTAGTAAACTTTTGATTCATGATCGAGTAACCCGTCGACTTTGTGTGTGAGGCACAGACTGGTTGGTATTCGAATCGATAGGTCGATGCACGCGCGTTGGACCGGGGGCGTCCTATTCGGAGAAAATTTCGACATCCTGTTTCTCTTCGCACCTTGGCGTCTTCGCGTGACGCCAACAGATCCTCCCAACCCAGCCGAATGGGCCATCTGGAACCAAAGGCTTCCTTGGGCTGCTGGCAGACCATAGAACGCCGCTCCTTTCGCCTTCCAGGATTACCGCCCAGAAGCATCCTAGATGACCCATTTTCTGGAATTCTTGGAGGGGGATCTTGCCCACCAGTCGATGTCGACTTGACTAAGTCTCCCAATTGTCGCATTCAAGGTCGGCGACTTCAGGAAACCCTCGGGAAGGGCTGGTCGGGGATTGGCTTACCCAGGAAGGAGCAAAGCTTTTCCCAGCCGTCTCCTCCACAAAGATCGAACATCAGCAAGTCAGACGGACGGTCTTGGAAATACCAGAGCACATTGCGCTGATGTGTTTCCACGACATAGCGGTATCGTTCCAGGCTGAACTGGTACATGCCATAGGTGAGCAATCGATATCTCCGACGCCGTTCATCGCGATGAGAATCACCTAAGAGACCTTCTTGATGCTTCTTGATACTGCGCAGCCAAGATTCAGTATCACGGTGGGTGCAGATGAATTTGGAGCCCGGATAGCGCTTGTCGAATTCCGGATAGTAGACGGGAATTGGTGTATCGGTCGCCGCATCGAGTTCGGCAAGATAGTCGGTCTCAAAGTCACCCTGCAACCAGGTCATCGTCTTCAGCCAGTGCCCCGTCCGGTATCCCAATATTTCCAACGCCATCGAAAGACTACGAGTGCCGGTTCTTGGCATTCCGATTCCAAAGATCTTGCCTGTCTTCATCTACCTCCACCTCCCTCAACCCAAATTATAACTGCCACTTGAAGGATCTCTATCTTTGGAGCGGTTGGGAGTCTTCCTAGAAAGTCGGACCGGATTTATTCTCTTCCGTAGCACAGCCGATAGACTCTTTTCGATCGGTCGCTTGATGAATCTTCCTTTCGCATTCGTTGCCAGAGAACGAAGGTGGCATGGTTTGCTCAGTCCCAAAGAAGTCTTGGGGACTGAGTCTCGCGAGAAAGTGGGTGAGATTGGGAGTCAGGAAGATGAGGGATTGGTTCTTCCGGGCTTGGCTTGAGTTAGCCGTCGTCTGGGGCCATGGAGGACCCAGCCGATAGGTGTGTAGCGCACCAGAAACTGATAGCTGAGCAGGCAGAGGGCGCTGGTCGCAAGGAAGACGATCAGAAACTTCCATTGCGATGCGATACTCCAGGGACGCACCCAAGCCTGCAGAGCGATCATCAGGGGAAGGTGTGCTAGATACAGCCAGTAGGCGGAGTCGGAAAGATACCGAATCCATTGGCTCTCTCCCCGAATGAACTGCCGCGCGGCGCCGACGCAGGCGGCCGACATCCACCATGCGTAGGTCACCTGCACGATCCCACCAATCCAAGGCCGCTGGACGGTCGCCAGCCCCAGTGGGAAGAGCAGTCCCAGGGAGAGCAGGGCGTAAAGCCACCAAGGTTGACCGAATGGTCGCGCGTGGGCTTCTGCCTGGTAGTACCAAGCGCCTGCGAAGAAAAAGATCGCGTAATACGCCAGCACATGTGGTTGGGGGATCCAGCCCATCGACGTGTCGGGTCCGAAGGTCGGCGAGAAGACCCCCATGAAACATTGGGGTACCCAAGTCAGAGGAAGAAGCCATAGCCAGCAGCGAGGGGTGGTGATCCAGCGGCTGGCCAGCGGGGAAAGCGACTCTTTGGGAAGCCAAGGGGTAGCCAATGCGAAGAGGGGAACTAGCCAGCAGAGAAACCAGAGGAACCAGAGGTAGGTGAAGGTAGGGGAGAGCAGTAGGTGGGACTGCCCGCGATTCCAGCGTGGGTTGGTCAGCCACTGCTGGTAGCGACTGCGAGCTTGTGCTAGCCAGTTCGATGCTTCCACCTTTTTTGGAGCCGGAACGGCCTCCAGATTCTGGAGGATCTTGCGGCATTGATCGCGGCCTTGTTCGATCGTCTCCCATGGCTCCTGAGGCAGTCCAAGTATCCCGACGATGAAACGCGTCCCTGGCTCATCGGCTAACCCACTGTTCCAAGGCCAGTCGCCATTGTTGGCTCTTGCGCGCGGGTCGGCACCGGCTTCGATCAATTGCTGAAGAATCCCAGATCGCCCCAGAAAGACCGCCCCATGAATCGCCTGGTAACCGCTTTGGTCGACGGCATCGATCTTTGCACCGGCTTGGATCAAACGAGCCACCGCGTCGTCCGATCCAGCCATCGCCGCCCAGTGGATCGGGGAGATTTTCGCTTGCGCATCTTTTTCATCCGGGCTGGCGCCCCGCTCCAGCAGTTTGTTCAGGCGATCCCTATCCTTCTTGAGGACCGCCTGGATCAGATCGGTTGAACCGGTCGCTGCCCCAGACTGCGCGGTTCCACTGCCGGGGGCCTGGGGAGGTGGAGTCGCCGGTCGGTTGACTCGCTGCGATATCCAGCCCATCGCCGGAGCCAAGGTGACGAGTCCCAGAAGGCATGGGAGAAGGACTCGCAAGGCGCGTTGCTTGATCAAAGCGGGCAGTCCGCGACTGACCCAGAGCATCATCGTGAAGTAGCCACTGATCCAGAAGAAGAGCGGCATTCGAAAACCATGAATGGCGGAGTAGAGCACCGTCCATCCAATGGATCGCTGGGTGTCTTCGACAATCCAAGGAAATACTCCGAAGGACAATGCGCCATGCAGCACCAGGCCCAGCAGCATGGCCGCAGCGCGCAGTGCATCCAGGTCGTGGCGTCGGGAAGGAGATTGTCGAGGGATGGGGGGCGCTGGATCGGACATGCTGAATTGGCTTTTCACCGGGAAGACGATTTTTCTGTTCCGGAACATCCTACCCAGGGTGATCGTCTAGTGGTTTGCTTCCGGAAGGCGTGGCGACGGATCGATCGGACGCGGGGGCCGATGGCGGTGTCTGTCGGCCATGGGGGAGGAGCGACAGGGGATTGGGAACTAAGTTAAAACGATCGAAGAGCTATATCCTGACCGCCTTGCCTTGATTTCCGTAAACCAGCGATCTTGTTGGTTTCCGCGGGCCAAGCCAATCGGAGTGGTGGGAAGATGGAAAATCAGCCGAAACAGTGGAAGATCGAGAGACTTGGCCGCTGAAAAACTTCAAGGAGCATTCTGGTGGCACCGAACGATTCGCAGAAGGGGGGGCTCTCGCTGGGCTTGGGATCGCTGGTGGCTTTGGTGATCGCCAACATGATCGGCTCGGGGCTGTACACCTCCAGTTGCTACGCACTGCCGTCGCTTGGCACGGCGACGCGGGTTTTATGGGTATGGGGACTGGGCGGTGTGATGGCGCTGTGTGGAGCGGTGGCGTATGGAGCCCTGGCCAGGCGACTGCCTGATTCGGGCGGGGAGTATCTCTATCTGTCGCGTCTGATCCATCCGTCGATTGGATTCCTGGCAGGCTGGATTTCCCTGGTCGCAGGTTTCACCGTTCCGATCGCTGCTGCGGCGTTGGTGGTGGGCACTTACCTTGCAGCCGCCGGCTGGGGTGTTTCTTTTTTGGGCGCGAACTCACCAGGAGTCGCCAGCGCCTGGATCGCCAGTGGTCTGATCTTCCTGTCGGCGCTGTTGCACGGCATCCATCTCCAGGCGGGCGCTTGGGTGCAGAATGGAGTGGTGATCGCCAAACTGATCGGCTTGGTTGCGTTCCTCGTCGTGGCGGTGGTCCGTGGTCCGGCGGACGGCTGGCGCGATGGGAGGATGGCGGTCGATCCACTAGCGGATGCTTCGGGGATGGAGCTGGGCTGGGCGATGCTGGGGTCGCTGGTCTGGATCTCGCTTTCCTACACCGGGTTCAATGCATCGATTTATCTGGCGGGGGAATTGGCACCTGGGGATAAACGGGTGACCCGTTCGATGTGGATCGCCGCGCTGGTGGTCGCCACGCTCTATCTGTTGCTCAACGCCGTCTTCCTCTACGCAATTCCCGCGACGCAGGTGGCGGGGAACGAGTCGTGTGTGGCCGATGCAGCCGCTGCGATCGGAGGAAGCTGGCTGGCGGAGATCGTGCGATGGACGATCGTGCTATCCTCCATCACCAGCGTGCTGGCGATGCTGATGGCTGGACCACGCGTCTACCAGCAGATGGCGAGGGATGGGGTGCTGCCTCGTCTGCTGGAGGGCCGAGGCGGAGTGCCCAGGGAGGCGATCTGGATTCAGGCGGCCCTGAGCATTGCGGTGGTCTGGGCGAGTTCCTTGAGGACGATGATCGGCTACTTGGGGCTGACGCTGTCGACCTGTGGGGCGCTGGCGATCGCGTCGCTGTTCTGGATCGGTCGACGTTATCCGCAATCACCTCGGCTCACCTGGTGGGAGTCGCTTGCAGCGATCGTCTATCTGGTCTTCAGTGCTCTGATCCTACTGGCGGGGATGCAGAGCAAACCGACGGAGTTCCAAGCCTGCGTTGCGACTTTTGCTGCCGGTGCGATCGCCTATCTGCTGGTTCGTCAGGACAGACGTACTCGTACTCAGAGCAACGGTACTAGTACTCGAAAGAAGGGTGATGGCACAACTGACTTGCGACCATGAACGACTCGACGTTGATCGAACGTCGATCGAATACGTCGCATTCGTTTACCGTATCGCACAAGCTCGGTCCGGTGCCCATCGACCGGCTCGCGGCCAATGGATGCTCGCTGCTCAACCCATTCCCTTGAACATCGCTGAAGGGAACGGGAAGCAAAGCCTCAAAGACAAGAATTGATTCTTCGAAATAGCTCGCGGATCGGCATTGCAATCGCCTTCATCTACGACGAATTGTCTGCTTGCAATACCTTTGACGACGAATCGAACCGTCGCAGAAAACCGAACTTGAAACGGATCGTGTCGATGTTCACTCGGCTGATCCAGCGATCCGAGTCCGTATCCGAGGGTTCCATCGCGTACGGGTACGATGACCAGTACCGCGATGCTGAGTACCAGTACGAGACCCACCGCAGCGCAGAATCGTGACGAACAAATGCATGCAACGGAGCCGGCGATCAGGTCCGTTTTGAAATCAACCTGTCTGGCGTGGGCCCGCTGATGCGAGTCGTTCACTTGCGGTCTTCGCCGAGGGAGCCCTTGTAGAGTTTGCGGCCCAGCAGCGGATGAAAGTTGGTCCAGAGGCTGTCGGCGTTTCGGTCGGCGGCGATCGCTTCCATCGCTGCCTGCAGTTTGGCATCGAGATCATCGAGGTGATGCAGCAGGATCGCTTCCATCGTCATTGGAACCTTAGGACTGCCATGCTCCAGTTGTCCATGGTGGCTGACCACCATGTGCTGAAGGCGCCAACGCAGCGCGTCGGGAAAAACCTCCCCGGAGCTAGTCTCCAGGTCGGCGATGCGGCGATCGACCATCTGAACGCCCTGCACGAGGTGGCCCAGAAGCTGTCCTGGGTCGGAGTAGGTCAGCTCCCCTTCGAATGCCAGTTCTTCCAGTTTGCCGATATCGTGCAGGAAGACCCCAGCCAAAAGAAGGCTGCGATCGATCCTCGGATAAAGCTTGCTGGCGGCATCTGCCAATCGCATCAACTGGAGGACATGATCCAGCAGTCCGCCGGCGTGGGAATGATGTGCTTTGATCCCAGCGGGTGCCCGCTGGTATTTTTCCTGCAGTTGGGGATCGTTCCAGAAGGCCATCACCAAGGCGCGGACCTGAGGCTGTTCGATCGATTCCAGGAACTTGCCCAGATGATTCCATTGCTGCAGAGCGTGGTTGCGATCGAGCGACTCGAAGTCGGCTGGATCGACCTGCGTAGGGTCGACCGGATCGATCCGATGGACGATCAGTTGCATTAGGCCCTGATGGATCTGTGCGGCGCCTTGGACGCGGACGAAGTCGGATTTCTGAAACGCATCATAGGTGGCTTGGTTGGCGTTCCATTTCATCCCTGAGACAACTCCGGTTCGGTCTCCCAGTTGGATCAACAGATAGGGGTTTCCCTGGCGGTTGGATCGCATCTGCTTGTCGACAACGCGATAGACCTCGTCGACCGACTGCTGGGGTTGAAGCTGAGAGACGAACTGGCGTGTCATAGGTGGACCGTTGCTGGGCGGTGGAAAGGAAACTTGGGAGGGCAGCCAAAAACGGTTCAGCCTAGGCTGCGTCCGATTGCCTCAGCGATCTTGCGGCAGTCGGTCATCATCTGCTGGAACTGTGCGAAGTTCAGCGACTGGTAGCCGTCGCTGGATGCGGTTTCGGGGCTGGGATGGACCTCGACGATCAGTCCGTCACATCCGGCGGCGACGCTGGCGGCAGCCATGGCGGGGACTAGGTAGGTATGGCCCGTTCCATGGCTGGGGTCGACGATGACCGGCAGGTGGGTTTTCTTCTGCAGGTAGGGAACGGTCGCTAGCGGAAGGGTGAAGCGAGTGTGGGTTTCAAAGGTTCGGATGCCTCGTTCGCAAAGCATCACATTCGGGTTCCCTTCGTTGAGGATGTACTCGGCGGCCAGAAGCCACTCATCGATCGTGGCGCTGGGGCCTCGTTTTAGCAGCACTGGCTTGCCGCTGCCGCCTACTGCTTCCAGAAGCCGGTAGTTCTGCATGTTGCGGGCTCCCACCTGCAGCACATCGGCGTAGCGCGCCACTAGGTCGACCTCTTCGGGGCTCATCACCTCCGTGAAGACTGCAAGACCCGTTTCCTGTCTGGCTAGCGCCAGCAGTTTTAGCCCATCTTCCTTCATTCCCTGGAAGCTGTAGGGGCTGGTACGCGGTTTGAAGGCGCCGCCGCGAAGGCCCGTCCCCCCGGAAGCCCGCACCATCCTGGCCGTCTCGACAATCTGCTCTTCGCTTTCCACCGAGCAAGGACCTGCCACGACGCCAACTACCCCCGCGCCGGCTCGAAAATCGAGCACCTGGATTTGGGTCGGTTCGGTCTTCACCTCGCGGCTGGCAACTTTGTAGGGCGCCAGAATCGGAAGGACCTCGGAAACGCCGGGCCGCGATTCAAACGACTCGATCTTGATTTTGCGATCATCACCGATGGCAGCAATCACCGTCCGTTCGGTGCCTCGGATGACGTGCGCCTTGAGCCCCAGTTCTTGGATGCGGTTGGCGACCCCCTGGATCTGATCCTGGGTGGCGGTGTTTTCCATGACGACGATCAAGGATCTGCTCCTTCGAAATCAATGCTTTCTCAAACCAACAAAAAACCTCGAGGGCTTCTGCCGTCGAGGTCTCCTGCGGGGGACTGGGGGGCGATCTTGGCTACTGCGTCGACTGGGATCGACGGACTTAGGTTGGGATGAGCCAGATCGTGCGAATCATCACAGGCAGTCGGTGGTGGATCGCAACATGGCGAAGTCGGATCGACCCTGTCACAAGTATGCGCCTCTGACGCGCTGCGGGAAAGGGGATCGACCGGCAAAAGAGGTCCATCCGATCATTCTAAGGGGCAGCAGAACCAGATTCTTCGGCCCCCACGACTTTCATGCGCGCTCTTGCGTGTCGCTTCTCGGCTCAGGCGAAGCCACCAAGCAATCCAGAGCCAAGGAACTTTTGTGATCGCTGCTTGGGGGATCCGAACGACTTCACGTAGGGGCCGTACCCTCGTTGCGATACGAATCGACAGGTCGACTTGCGCATGGAACCGGTCGCCCAATTCTTATGGGATGTCTGCGCCTTAGTTTTTCTTCGCGGCGTTTTTCTTCGCCGCTTGGCGTCTTCGCGCGAGGCCAACAGATCTCCAAAATCATTCGTATGGAAATCCAGGGTCAAAAAATCCCCAGGCAGTTGGCAGACCATCGAAGGCAGCTCCTTTTGCTCTCCAGGATCACCGCCCACACGCATTCCAGATAGGTCGCAAAAGATCGGGGTTGTCGAGGAAGGAAGCGATTCAGTCGAGCCGCCGCACGTCGTCGGCGTCGATCGTCGGACCGGTCCCGGACGCGGGGGATCCGGGGTGTTGGAAATGTCCTTCGAGATCCCAATTGGGTGGTGGCCAGTTCCCTTCGGCCTCCAGGATCGCGCGACGTCTGGCCTGAAACAATTCGGCGAACCCAGCTAGCAGGACCAACACAGCCAGCAGCACCAGAGACCACGCGCCGCGCAAAATGCCGATGGCGATCATCCCGTAGGCGATCCACTTACCAATCCCCACGGCTCGGGAAGTCGCCTCCAGGTGCCCCCATCGAGGCGTCCAGTAGGCACGCACAGCGCGACCGCCATCCAGCGGGAAGGCGGGGATCAGATTGAAGAGGGCCAGCATGCCGTTGACGGCAGCCAGTTGATGCAGCCAGCCAGTACGCAGCGGGGATTGATCGAATAGCGGCTGGAGAACCCCAGTAACCCAAAGCAGCGATGCCACGATGGCGGCGATCGCCAGATTGACGGCTGGGCCGGCCAAAGCGATCACCGCTTCGGCACGGGGTTCCCGAGGCATCGATTCCAAACGCGCCATGCCTCCAAAGGGCAAGAGGGTGATGTCTAGCGTCCGGATACCGAACCAACTGGCGGCCTGAGCGTGCCCCAGTTCATGCAAATAGACGCAGAGAAAGATGAGGGCGAAGAAGGTGAGCGACTGAAGGGCAGCCCAGGGGCCGCCGTCGAGCAGCTGGTTGACTGCAATCCAGGCAAGCAGGATCCAGAAGGACCAGTGCAGGTAGAGATCGACTCCGAGGAATTTCCCAAGTCGCAGCGTGCGCAGCCATTGCATCCGTTTGATTGCCCCTATGCGACAAGCGGATCCCTTCCGCATACGATCCAGCCACCCCTTCATTGTACGTCCTGGGGTATCGAGCAAGTCGGGGCCCCGTGGTAAGGGCCTCCAACCGACCGGTCGCTGCGGTCGTTTGTTGCCAGGAAGCGGAATTGTCGCAATCTTCAGTGCGAAAAGGGTCTTCGCAAGGGATGGGTGCGACGTTTTAGCTCTGGACAGTCTTCCTCTTCCGGATGGAAGATAGAAGGCACTGGTGAAGACCTCGTCAAGCCTCATCCAGGAAGTGACGGTGGAATCGGCATCGTGCTGCTTTGCCGAAAATCGATTGGTGAAATCGGCCCTCGCCTTCCGATCGAAGGAGGAGGCGTCGGTTGCAAGATCGACCGGTTACCTAGCACCGATTGCGAAGCTTGCGGTCTGTCCGGTCGGAGCCCGTCGCAACAAGAGCAACACAACAAAAACTAAGCACGTTCCATTACCATCGCAATCGATATCCAGGCTTGGTTCGCTTTCCGGAGAGATTCGTAGCGGACCAGTCCATTCTGAAGTTTGTCGCAAGGATCGAAGGGTCAGAAACGGCAGTCATGAGTTCACAAGCGGGATCAAGCAGCGCTGCACACCAAGAAGGGTATGCAGGTGGCAAGTCGGTTTCCTTGGAATCGTTCAGCTACAACGACGGCATTGTGCGCGCCTTCCTGCTAGCAACCTTAGTATGGGGGCTGGTGGGATTTCTGGTTGGTTTGTACGTGGCGCTATTGCTGGTGCGACCGGAGTGGAGTTTTGGGATTCCCTATTTGACGCTTGGGCGCCTGAGGCCTTTGCATACCAATGCGGTGATTTTTGCTTTCGGTGGCAATGCGATCTTCGCAGCGGTCTACTATTCGACGCAGCGGCTCTGCAAGGCGCGGATGTGGAGCGATCTGCTGGGGTGGCTGCACTTTTGGGGATGGCAGTTGGTGATCGTGCTGGCAGCGATTACTTTGCCGCTGGGAATCACCCAAAGCAAGGAGTATGCCGAGCTGGAGTGGCCGATCGATCTGCTGATCGCGGTGGTGTGGGTGATCTTCTTCGGCGGCAACTTTCTGATGACGCTGATTCACCGCCGCGAACGGCACCTCTACGTGGCGCTCTGGTTCTACATCGCGACGATCGTCACGGTGACGATTTTGCATGTCTTCAACAATCTGGTGGTTCCTGTCTTTGGAGCCAGTCTGCATGCCGGCAGTAGTGAAACGATCAAAAGCTATTCGCTTTATGCCGGGGTTCAGGATGCCCTGATGCAATGGTGGTATGGTCACAACGCCGTGGCGTTTTTTCTGACGACTCCCTTCCTGGGTCTGATGTACTATTTCCTTCCCAAAGCCGCCGATCGGCCGGTTTATTCCTACAAGCTGAGCATCATCCACTTCTGGTCGCTGGTCTTCCTTTACATCTGGGCTGGGCCTCACCATCTGCACTACACCGCGCTGCCCGAATGGGCTTCGACGTTGGGGATGCTCTTTTCGGTGATGCTTTGGATGCCTTCCTGGGGGGGGATGATCAATGGACTGCTGACGTTGCGGGGGGTCTGGCACAAGGTTTCGGCCGATCCGGTGCTGAAGTTTTTTGTGGTGGGGATCACCTTTTACGGGATGAGCACCTTTGAGGGGCCGATGTTGAGCATCAAGAGCGTCAATGCGCTCTCGCACTACACCAACTGGACGATCGCGCACGTGCATGCCGGCGCGCTTGGTTGGAACGGTTTTCTGACCTTTGGCATGATCTACTGGCTACTCCCCAGATTGTTTCAGACCAAACTGTACAGCCAGAAGCTGGCCGAGTGGCATTTCTGGTTGGGGACGATCGGCATTCTTCTGTACGTCGTTCCGATCTATGTGGCGGGGCTGACCGAGGGGTTGATGCTTCGGGCTCTGGATGAGAATGGGGCGCTCAAGTACCCGATCTTCCTGCAGACGGTTCAGGCGATCCGGCCGATGTACTGGCTGCGTGTGGTGGGTGGCTGCCTTTACCTGTTGGGGGCATTCCTGCTTGCATACAACTTCCTGAGGACCTGGATGACGCGGCCGGCCAAGTACGATGTGCCGCTCTATTCGGCACCTCGTCTTTCGGCTCATTATGTGGAACCCCAGGAAGAGCCCAGCAAGCTGGTGGCGGTGCTGGATATGGCCAGGAAGATCGATACCTGGAAGAGTCTCAAGTGGCATCGCCGGTGGGAGCGTCTTCCGGTTCGGTTCACCGTCTGGACGACGATCGCCGTGGTGGTGGCGTCGCTCTTTGAGATCATTCCGACCTTCCTGATCCGCGCCAACGTGCCGACGATTGCCAAAGTCAAGCCATTCACGCCGCTGGAACTGGCGGGACGGGATCTCTATGTGGCGGAGGGGTGCTATGGATGCCATTCGCAGATGATCCGTCCGATCCTGGCGGAAACGAAGCGTTACGGCGAGTACTCCAAGCCGGGGGAGTTCATCTACGACCGACCATTTCAGTGGGGGTCCAGGCGGGTCGGTCCTGACCTGGCGCGCGAAGGGGGCAAGCAATCGAACTTCTGGCATTACCAGCATCTGATCGATCCGCAGACCACCAGTCAGGGATCGACGATGCCGGCGTACAAGCATCTGGCCAAGACCAAGTTGAATTTCGGCGGGATCGCACCTCGGGTCGAGGCGGCTGCGATGCTGGGAGCACCCTACGACTTCCCGATTTCCGAATCGGCGGAGGTGGCCAAGCGGCAGGCCGAGCAGGTGGCGGGGGTGCTGGTGGAGCAGGGGGGACCGGCCAATGTGCAGGACACCCAGATCATCGCGCTGATCGCCTATCTGCAGCGGCTTGGGACCGACATCTCACTACCTGATGCACCTCCACCAGCAGCCAGCCCGACCGACCCGTCGGCTCCTGAAGTGGCCGTGGTTGGAGAGAACGAAGGGGGGGCTCAGTAACATGATTCGTGATGTTGTCTCGTCTCTCGATTATTCGCTCTGCGCGGAGATCTCCTTGGTGCTGTTTGCGGGTGTATTCCTGGCCATCTGTTGGAATACGATGCGGTCGCAGGCGACCTGGATGGATCAGTGTGCCGCGATCCCGCTGGAAGATTCGGATCAGGAGAAGAAGCGATGAATCAACCCCAGGACGAAAGTCTGCTGCTAAGCCATGACTACGACGGAATCCAGGAGTACGACAACCCGCTACCAGGCTGGTGGACCAATCTCTTCTTGCTGACCATCCTCTTCAGCGTTGTCTACCTCCTTTTTTTCCACACCGGGGCTCCAGGCCGGAGCATGATCGAGCAGTACGATGCCTCCGGTGTGGCGCTGGCCAAGAAGCAATTCGGTCAGTTGGGGGAACTGCAGCAGGATCGAGCCACACTAGCGCGATTCATGAAGGATGAGAAGTGGGTCAAGTACGGTGAATCGACCTTCAAAACGCATTGCCAGTCGTGTCACGGAGCTGATGCCGGGGGACTGGTGGGGCCAAACCTTTGCGATGATCGCTGGAAGAACGTGAAGCACCTGGAAGATATCATCACGATCATCAACAACGGCGCGGGCGGCAACGCGATGCCGGCATGGAAGCAAAAGCTGGGTGATCCCCGAGAGGTGATCATGGTGGCGGCCTATGTCGCCAGTCGACTGGGTGCCAAACCCTCCAGTCCTCGCCCGCCGGAAGGCGCGGTGACGATATCCAGTTGGGAGGAAGATCTCAAGTCGCTGCCACCTGGGGCGGCCGATCCAGCCGCAGCGGCTGGCAAGTAGCCAGAGACATTCGATCGATCGAACGAGTGGTTGGTGGACTGGTGGCCAATCAGGACATCGGTACCTGGGTCGGATCGGTCTGAGGGACTTCAAATCATGGGAACGCGCGAAGTCGCGCCGCCGCCTGAGGCGACTAGCGACCAGAGGCATCCAGGGATCAGTCTGATCCCGGCAGAAGAGCATGTGCTACCGACGCTGGAGTCCGATGGATCGCGTCGTTGGCTTCATCCGCGACTGGCGACCGGGTCGTACTGGAAGTGGCGTCGGCTGGTGGCCTATCTGCTGGTCGCTTTCTTCACGATCCTGCCGCATCTGCGATGGGATGGAAAACCGCTGGTCCTGATCGATCTACCGGCTCGCAAATTCCATCTCTTGGGGGCCACGTTCCTGCCGACCGATACGGTGCTGCTTGCGCTGCTGATGGTCAGTCTTTTTCTCGCGATCTTCCTGATCACCGCGCTGTTTGGTCGGTTGTGGTGCGGATGGGGATGTCCTCAGACTGTCTACATGGAGTTTTTCTTTCGACCGATCGATCGGTTTTTTCAGGGGACAGCCGGCAAAGGGGGGAAGCCATCGCAGCGGTTGGCAGGCTGGCGCTGGTGGGCTCGACTGGCTGTCTATGTCGCCCTCTGCATGTTCCTTGCGCACACCTTCCTGGCCTACTTCGTCGGGACCGATCGGCTGGCGCAGTGGGTGCGGCAGTCGCCTCTAGAGCATCCTAAGCCCTTTCTGGTGATGGCCCTGACGACCGGGCTGATGCTTTTCGATTTTCTATTTTTCCGCGAGCAGCTTTGTTTGATCGCCTGTCCTTACGGCCGCTTCCAGTCGGTGTTGCTGGATCGTCGCAGCCTGATCGTCTCCTACGATCGCGTTCGGGGGGAACCGCGGGGGCATGGCAAACGGGTGGGAGAACGATCGACCAGATCCCATGGGGACTGTGTCGACTGTGGCATGTGCGTGCAGGTTTGCCCCACCGGGATCGATATCCGCAACGGGCTGCAGATGGAATGCATCCACTGCACCCAGTGCATCGATGCCTGCAACAGCGTCATGAGCCGACTTCACATGCCGAAGGGGCTGATTCGCTATGGCAATCAGGACGAGATCGATCGCAAACCGGCCGGATGGCTGAGGCCTCGCGTGATCCTCTACCCGCTGGTGCTGGCAGCAGCGCTAGCGGGGTTTGGTTATCTGTTAACCCACCAGAAAGATTTCGACGCCAGGATCTACCGGAATCTCGGGAATTCCTTCTCCGTCAGTTCGGACGGCTGGATCGATAACTCGCTGCGCTTGAGCCTGACCAATCGGACGGACCAGACGCGAAGCTATCGGTTGACGATCCAACAGCCGGCAGAGGGGCGGGTGCAGTTGATTGAGTCGGGGGAGGTGGTGCTGGCCGGAGGCGAGATCCGCTGGGTACCGATCCTGGTTTCGGCTCCCTTCGAAGCTTTTTCCGAGGGGAACTGTCAGGCGATGCTGACGATTGAAGATGATCACGGCCAGGCACGGACGCTGCCTCAACCGCTGCTGGGGCCCTTTCAGAAGCCGAAGCCACTGGGGGATACGCCACTGGGGGATACGCCACTGGGGGATACGCCGGTGGGAGATACGGCAGTGGGAGAGAGGGTACTGGGGGACCATGCACCATGAGCACTTCAGTGCAGGGGGACAAGTTGGTGGCTTCCGAATTGGGGCAACCCGAACTGGAAAAAGTGGAATGGGAGCGCCGGGAACGTCGAGCCAGGCGATTTTGGGTCGGGATGATCCTGGTCTTGCTGTTGGGGAGTATGTCAGTCTGGATCGGAACAGCGGTGGTGGCGATCAATGATCCGTCGATGTCGGTGCTGCCCGATTATCACCAGCAGGCGTTGCGGTGGGACGAAGTGCAGCAGGAGCGGGCAGCGAGCGATCGGCTGGGTTGGGAGGTGCGTTTAGGTTTGGAACCAGTAGGGAGTCAGGAGGTGTTTTCCGGCGTCCTAGCCAAGCCGCCTGGCCGGCCGATCTCGATGGCGTTTGTGACGTTGCTGGACACAGCGGGTTTGCCAGTGTCTGGCGCTTCTGGGACGCTTCGGTACTATCCTCATGCACGGGTCAAGAGGGTGGAGCAGGTCGACCTTTTCGAACAGTCTCCCGGTGTGTATCGCGTCCCCGTGACGATGGATGCATCGGGATTGTGGCAATGGGACCTGAAGATACAGCGGGGAGATCAGCGATTCGTCTGGTCGCAGATCGTGAGGGCCAGCGAACAATGAGCGGCAGCGACTGGTTCTGGTGGTGCGGCGTGTTCAGCGCTAGCCTGATTGGGTCGATGCACTGCGTCGGCATGTGCGGACCTCTGGCGGTGCTTGCAGCAGATCCAATGAGAACGCGGCGAGGATGGGACGCGATCGCTGTCTACCATGGAGCCCGTATCGCGGTCTATGGACTGTTGGGGGCGGTGGTCGGTTTGCTGGGGGCCAGCCTGCAATGGTCGGGGCAGTGGTTTGGCCTGCAGCGCCTGGGGGCTCAATTGGCCGGAGCGACCATGCTGCTGATCGGGCTTGCGTCGCTGGCCCGATTGGCGGGTGGGCAAAGCCATCAGGTGCTGCTTCCATCGTTCTTGCAAAGTTGGCTGGCCAAGGCTCATGCTGCCACCAAGGCACTTCCCAGAAAGCGTCGCGCCGCCGCGGTCGGCGCCCTGACTGGCCTGCTCCCCTGCGGTTGGCTTTATGCTTTCCTCCTGGCGGCCGCCAGCACCTCCAGTGCTTGGCAGGGAGCCTGGGTGATGATGCTCTTCGGATTGGGGGCAGTCCCAGCACTTTCGGCGACGGTGCTGGGGGCGCAGTGGATCACCGGACGATGGCGACGGGCCATTCCCTGGGTGTCGGCCCTTTTGGTGACCTTCATCGGGCTGGATACGCTGGGGCGAAGGGCGATCGCCGACTTAGGCTCCCTGCATTCAACCAACGCCGTGGCGGCACCGCTGGAAGGCCGGGAATTGATCCGCGCTATCGAGAAGATCGATTCGGAGAATCTCCCTTGCTGCCAACCAGACGGCGCGGCAAATCAAGTCGATCGATAGAAGCCGTCGACTGTCTTAGGACCGCATGTCGGTCTGGTGGTGGCTTGGAACTTGGGGAAAGCGAGTCGATCGATGGCGACAGGGCAGGGTGAACCAGCAGGCTCCGCCGATCGGAAGATCTCCGATCCCCTTCGATTGGAAGGGGCCGCTGGAGCCAGAGCGCTGTGCCTGCATTGCCGAACCCCACTGTCGGAAGAGGGATGGGATGGCTATTGCTGCGGTGGCTGCAAGGCCGCGCATCGCTGGATCACCTCACAAGGGATGGAAGACTACTACCGGCTTCGAGATCGCTGGGATGAAGGCCGTTGGGAACCGGTCGATGGATCGCTGGCGGAAGAGAGTTACGCCGAGCTGGATGCGCCGGGGTTTTGGAAGGAGCATGTCGAAGGGGTGCAGGGTGGCTGGATGGAGGTGACGTTGCGTCTGCATGGCCTGCACTGTGCTGCTTGCGTCTGGCTGCTGGAGCGGTTGCCGCAGTGGGTGCCTGGGGTGATAGCGTCGCGGGTTCAGATGAGCCGTCGGACGATTCAGCTGGTATTCGATCCCCAGGCGACCAGTCTTTCTCAAGTTGGCCGACAGATCGCCAAAGCCGGTTATCGCGTTTCGCCACTGGGCAGTGCGCAGGAAGAGCGACTGCAGCGTCAGGAGCAGCGTCAGGAGTGGATGCGGATCGGGATTGCGTTTGCCTGTAGCGGCAACGCCATGATGCTGGCCGCAGCGCTCTACGCCGGCAGCTGGTATGGAATGGCGTCCGAGCATCTGCAACTGATGCGGTGGGCCAGTTGCGTTGTCGGGTTGGTGGCACTGCTGGTTCCCGGCGCGGTGTTTTTCCGCGGGGCCTGGCAGGCGATCGTTCACCGCACTCCGCACATGGACCTACCGGTAGCTCTGGGCCTGGGTGCAGGTGCGATCAGCGGGCTTTGGAATACGCTGCGAGGCGAGGGCGAGCTTTACTACGATTCCCTGTCGATGCTGGTGCTGCTGCTGTTGGTGGGGCGGATGATCCAGGGCCGTCAGCAGCGAGCTGCGGTGCGGGCAGTCGATCTGCTGCATCAGGTGATGCCTAGATCCACCAAGCGAATCCGGGATGGTCTGGTGGAAGCGGTGGCCGTGGAATCGCTGCAGCCGGGAGATACCATCGAAGTCGACCCCGGACGGACGATTCCGGTTGATGGCCGCGTGGTCCAGGGTTCCAGCGCCATCGACACAGCGGTGCTGACTGGGGAGTCGACCCCCAAGCCGGTTGTGCCTGGAGACGGGGTGACGGCAGGCAGCCTGAACCTGCATACCACGGTGCGGATCGAAGCCTTGTCGGTCGGCGAGCAGACTCGGATGGGCCAGCTGGTGCGATCGATCGAGCAGGCGATGCGGCATCGAGCTCCCATCCTGCAGTGGGCGGATGCCGCCAGTGGATGGTTTGTGCAGATCGTGCTGGCCTGGGCGATTGTTGTCGGAGCCATCTGGTGGCAGGTCGACCGATCGGTCTGGGTGGAAAGGGTGGTGACGGTTCTGATTGTCGCCTGCCCATGCGCTCTTGGTTTGGCGACCCCGTTGGCCGTGGCGGTCGGAATGGGAAGCGCCGCGCGTCGCGGCATCTGGATTCGGGGTTCCAATACCTTCCAGTTGCTCACCGAGCCCCGTTGGTTGTTCCTCGATAAGACGGGGACGTTGACCGAGGGGCAGATGCGTCTGCAACGCTGGCAGGGGAGTCCCACCTGGCTGGCTGCTGCTGCCGCGCTGGAAGGAACCAGCCTCCATCCTGTGGCGATGAGCATCGTTCAGGGGTGGAAGGAGCGGAGCGGCGGTGAAACGGTGCCGTTGGCGACAGAGTGTCGAAGCCATCCTGGACAGGGTGTCGAGGGGGTGATCGAAGGGAGAAAGTTGAGGGTGGGATCCTGGCGATGGGTGGATCCCATGGTGGCAGATCGGTTGTCCCTGGTGCCATGGAAGGAGCTGGAAAGTCGCTGGCTGGCCGAAGGGCTGAGCCCGGTGTGGGTGGTGTCAGGCGGAGCCGTAGTTGCCATGGGAGGAGTCGCAGATGCCCTCCGCCCTGAAGCTTGCCAAGCCGTGGCGCGCTGGAAAGCTCAAGGACTGCGGGTTGGCCTGCTGAGCGGGGATCACCCGGAAATCGTTCGACAGACGGCTAAGCTGGCAGGGATCGATCCTGAGTCGACCTGGGGAGGTGCCACGCCGGAGGAGAAGTTGCGGGTGATCCAGGAGCGGCGGAGTGCTGGCCAGCGGGTGTGGATGGTGGGAGACGGAGTGAATGATGGAGCCGCGCTGGCGGCGGCGGATGTGGGAATCGCAATGCGAGGTGGGGCCGAAATCAGCCTGCAGGCTGCTGGGGTCTACCTAGCCAGCGGCTCCCTGGACGGCATCGACCAGGCTCGCGATCTAGCAGGGCGCACCATGACTTCCATCCGGCGCAATGCCATCGCCTCGCTCTCCTACAATCTCTTCTCCATTTCCCTGGCATCGCTGGGATGGCTGCATCCTCTGACCGCCGCCCTCCTAATGCCGCTCAGCAGCATCACTGTCATCCTGGTGACACTCCTGGGGCATTGGCCTTCCAGGCCGTGGCAGCAATGGCCTGGAGCGATTGCGACTTCCCACGGCAGGCCGGAAGGTGGCTGGGGAGGGGGAGAATGAGCGTCCTGTTCCTGGCGGTTCCGATCGCGCTATTGTTTGCTGGCGGTGCTGTGGTGGCCTTCTGGCTGGCGGCAAGGCAAGGGCAGTTTGACGACTTGGATACTCCTGCTTGGCGGATGCTGCAGGATGAAGCGGACAGACTGCGACCTAGCAGCCAGCCGTTGGAGGAGGAGCAGAAGTCAGAGTAGGCAGTGCGTCGCCCCGTAGGGTGGCTCAATCGAGCGGGTCGTCGCAGTGAGTCACTCTTGGATCGGGTGCTCCATGACCATGGACTAGCCGCTGGGGGACTTTTCCCATTCGCTTCATTTCAAACAGTTTGAACTCCTGCATGCGCATGACATCGCAGCGCAGATGCGCCCAGATCCAGCCCACTCGACCGGCTCGCCATGCCCCGCGAAGCAGAAGGCAGTGAAGAAAAAGAAGGGGGTAGCGAAACGGGATGCGAAAGAAATTGCGCTTCAGCCACATCCGTCGTTGCATCGGTGATCCGAACAATCTGGGTTCTTCCGTGAGTGCCGATTGCTGGAAGGCAGTGATTGCCTCGGCGGTCGAGTACTTGTTCTGTTTGTTCCACCAGTGTTCCAAGTTGGGGCTGTCGTGGTGTTCGATCTCCCCTTGGGGCTGGACGATCGGTTCATCGACGGAGGCATGTTCGTTGACGAGAACCGGATTGAATCGGCAGCGGCCTGTGCGCCAAATCCGGATGATATCGAGGAAGGCAGGCAGTGGTTGCTTCATGAACCACAGCCGTATTCTGAGTCGAATGGCGTTGACCTCCGACTCCGGCCGTTGCATCCACTGCCGCAGCGACTCCTTCAGCGGTTCGGTCAGCCGTTCGTCCGGATCCAGCTTCATGGTCCATGGGGTATCGATCGGCAGTTTCTGGAGCGCGAAGTTCCACTGGTCGCTGAAATTGCGAAAGCGTCGCTGAACGACCGTGGCACCATGTTCCAGAGCGATCGAGACAGTCTCGTCAGCGCTGTAGCTATCGACGACATAGACCTTGGACGCAAAGCCATTGATGTTCTGGAACAAATCGGGCAGCTGATGAGCCTCATTGAGCGTCATCAGAATGATGGTCACCGGGGCCGGTTGTGTGGCGGGGGAGGATTTCCCATGCTGGGTCATCGACCGGCGGCTCCTGGGGCGAACGGGGCTGGAGAGTTTTCGGGAGTATGACCTCCCGCGGGGACTGAGTCGTCAGGCGAAGCGACACCCTCGTCTCAGTGTAGTCATTTGCAGGCGGCTCGTCGCGGTGAGGGAGCCAAGTCAGTTGGCAGATGGGCCAGTTGGAAGATGGGCCAGTTGGAAGCTAGGTCAGTTGGAAGCTAGGTCAGTTGGAAGCTAGGTCAGTTGGAAGCTAGGTCAGTTGGAAGATGGGTCAGTTGGAAGATGGGTCAGTTGGAAGATGGGTCAGTTGGAAGATGGGTCAGTTGGAAGATGGGTCAGTTGGAAGATGGGTCAGTTGGAAGATGGGTCAGTTGGAAGATGGG
>JBEISR010000060.1:0-12033 GCA_040375295.1 Planctomycetaceae bacterium | reverse complement strand
CAGGGGCAAGGTCAGCAGGGGCAAGGTCAGCAGGGGCAAGGTCAGCAGGGGCAAGGTCAGCAGGGGCAAGGTCAGCAGGGGCAAGGTCAGCAGGGGCAAGGTCAGCAGGGGCAAGGTCAACAGGGACAAGGTCAGCAGGGACAAACGAATCAATCGCAGTCCCCCTCGAATCCACCTTCCAATACAGGATCGGGCTGGCGGATACCGGAACTACCCAATGTCGTATCCTGGATGCGTCCCCTGCTGATCGCAGCGCTTTCCATCTTCTTGCTGATCTTTGCCGCGATGAACCTGCGACGTTTTTTCGCGTGGTGGGGATCCTTAAGCCAGGTCGAGGATGGGAACGGACAGGAGAAGACGGAAGCGGCCCCCCCGACACGATCTTTTGCATCGTACGTCGATCCCTTTGCGTCGAATCTACAGGGATGGAACGAGAAGAAGGTGGTGACTCATTCGTTTGAAGCGTTCGAGGCGTGGGGGCGCGAGCATGATGCAGCGCGTCAGGTGGATGAGACGGCCGAGTCGTACGCCGAGCGACTGGCGAGACGTTTTCAGATGCCGGTTGGAACTGCCGATGCTCTGGCGACCCAGTACAACCGAGTGCTGTTCGGCAAAGGGCTCCCCGCTCGATCAGAACTTGCTCCGCTGGCCAATCTGTGGCGTTGGATGCAAGGAACCAAATCCGCGGAAGTTGTCCCAATTACGGCTTCAAGGAATGCTCCCTGAGTGCATCCAGAAACAGATTGGACCAGATGGCATACCCCTCTTGATTGAGGTGGAGTTTGTCCTCTACGAATAGCTCCTCGCGCGGCTGGCCTCGACCCTCCAGAAAAAGAGACGCGGTAGCGAGATAATGTGTATTGGGGTACTTTTTGGCCAACTTTTCGAACTGCCGATTGACCTGCTGAATTTGAGGCCAATATTCGAATCGCGACGGTGTGGGAGTCACGGCCACGATGAATATGGACGCTTTGGGCTGGGCGTGCCGAGCGGAACGCACCACAACTTCGGCCAGGCGCCCTGCGGTTTCCGGTGTGACATCTAGTTCCTTGCCCGTGATGTCGTTAGCGATGAAGAGGAAGACTGCCTGAAATTCCAGCCCCGCCAGCAACGCAGGGGCGTGGATGGCCAAATCGCGATACCTGGCGCTCCCATAACCTCGCCGCACGATCTTGAAAGGAGCAAGATTCTGGCCGGCATCTTCCCAAAGGCGAAAACTGGAGCTGCCCAGAAGCACAACGGCATTAGGCGCGCCTTCCGACAGATTGCCGCTTGCCAGTCGAGCGACATCTTCATCCCATTTCTTGGCATCCTCCCGAAAAGGAAGCAACAACTCCTGAACCTCGGGATCGTCGTGCGGATTAGCCTGCTGCGCGGCCGCAGCTAGAGGAAAGAGTAGCCACATCAAAAGGATCATGGGATTCAGGATGCCAAACAAGGAAGAGTGACTCATGGCCAATCGCATTCAGGGAAGGGGAAGGAAATGAGATGCACGCCGACGGTCCGGTCGCGTGGCTCCATGGAACAGGTAGCCTTCGGAAGGGGATTCAGGTATCGGTTTCGGATGCCGTCGTGAATTCCCGCCAACGCAGGATCGCCACAGCGATGACCAAGAAAGCCAGGGTCATCGCCAGCAGGATGCCGGTGTGCCATAGCAGACTACCCTGCCCGAAGTATGCCTGAAAAACGACATTATCCTCCGCCATCGATTCATCGAACCCCAGCCCCCGAACCAGAAGGCAGCGGAGCCGATGCTGGATGGTAATCAAATTGATCGCGGCAGGAATCGTCGATGCGGCGGCTTCGAAGAGGATGCCATAGATGATCCCCACCACCATTGCCCGTTTGGGAACAATCACACCAATCAACAAAAAGACGGCCGCATAAGCGATGCAGGAGAGGATGGCGAGGCTGTTTTGAACCACCAGCATTCTCAGCACCTGCTCCCGGACCAGCACCAAGGTGCTGAGCGTTGACGCGATCAACCCAACAGGGAGCGCCCAAGTGACGGCCGCAAGGTATTTTCCGAGCAGCACGGCGACGGGACCGTCTGGACGCACCGCCAGATAGACCCAACTTCGCCCTTCCAGTTCCGACGAGATGGACGGAGTGGCCCAAAGGAAGACCGCCATGATGCAGGCGATGGAGGGTGCAAGCGCAAAAATAGCGATGGCAGCCCCCTGCCAGGGGATCTCAAAACTTCCAGCGGTCCATCGCATCAGCAACAAGAGAGCCGGTGGGAAAAGCGCCAGCGTCGCCATCCAGGTCATTCTTGGCCAGGTCAACGCACGGCGCCACTCAAATTGAAACACCGCGACAATGCGTTCGATCAGGGTAGCGTTCATGCGATGCCTCGATGCAGTTTCATCAAGGAGTGAAAGACATCCTGCAACGAATCGTCGGAGGAACGGACTTCAAAGATTTCCAAGGCACCGTTGACCGACTGCTCCGCGAGGAATTGCGCCAATTCCCGCCCGGACCCTGTCGTGGCGTGCAGTCGATCGGCTTCGACGCGAACGGAATCGATCAGGCCACTGGCAACCAGCTGAGCGGCCAGCTTTCGAGGCTCGTTGAGCGTAAGCTCCACGGTAGCCGGAACGCTGGTCAGCAACCGGCTGATTTCCTCCGTGGAACCACTGGCCAAAAGACGCCCACCAGAAATCAGCAGAAACGACCGCGTCAACGACTCGATCTCGTGCAGCACATGGCTTGCGATCAGCAGACTTCTACCTTCAGCGATCCATTGCTGCAGCAGGGTGGTCATGGTGTGGCGTGCAATCGGATCGAGACCGGAGAAGGCTTCATCGAGAATCAGCAGCTCGGGCTCGTGCGCGATCGCCTGCGCCAGCCGGGTTCGCTGTCGCATGCCTCGAGAAAAGGTCGAAATTTTTCGATCCTGAACATCGGCTAGTTGCACTCGCTCCATGGCTCGACAGGCCCTCTGACGAGCGTCGGAGGCGCGAAAGCCCTGAAGCTGAGTCAGATAAGTGACCCACTCAATCGCCGACACATCCGCGTACATTCCTTCACTGCCAGGGAGATAACCTAGTCGCCTCAGCAACGCGGGGTCGCGCGGCGAATGCCCTAGCACCGTCAGCTTTCCTTTCGACGGACGCAATTGGCCCGTGATCAGATTCAGCAGCGTCGACTTGCCGGCGCCGTTGGGTCCAAGAATTCCGTGAGCCCCCTCGGGCAAAGTCAAGGTCACATCGTTGACCCCGATGACGATGCCATAAAGTCGCGTGACCTGTTCCAGTGACAACAGCATATTTGGCCTCCGTTCCTTAAGCTCGCATCGGCGCAGCGACGCGCCGAAACAACAGAATCAAGGAACCCACGGTGATGGCCAGCAGCAGCAGGATCGCAGGCCAAACCCACTGATTCGATTGCTGGAATCCGAAGACATACGACTGGACCGCTCCCAGAATCTGATAGGGACTGGTCAGCAATTCCCAGCCTGGCTGGTATACCTCCCTCCGCGACTGCGCCTGAAAGGTTGGTATGGCCGTCAAGGACGAGTAGGCGACATGCCCCATCAGCCAGATGGCGAACCAGGAGAATGCGGCATAGCGGGATTCCAGAGTCATCGATGAAATGGCCAGTGCGCCCAGCGTCGTCGGAATGATCAAACAGGCGGATGCCACCAGGATCCGCAACGGCAGATCCCAAGTCATCCAGAAAACCGAAAGAGAAGGGGACAGCAGCAGCCCCACCAAGTACAGCAACAGGGCGGGGCCCGTGGAGATCAGAAGCAGAAAAAAGGCGACGACTCCAAACTTCCCGAGAATGTATTCCCATCGGTCGATCGGTCGGGAAAAGTAGATCAAGTAGGCTCGCGTGCGCAAGTCCTGAGAGATCAGCGGCGGGGCCACAATGCCAACCAGGATCACCATCAGGAACGCCTGCGTGTTGCGCAACATGGTCAGCAGCAGGAACGACCAGACGCTATGCCGTACCGTCTGAAACTGCTCGGGGGTCGGATCGGACGGTACTCCGTCCAAAATCGAAGCCATCGGCGTTCCTCGCGTCATCCCCCGCATGGCTCGTTCAAACATCGTCCAGCTCTGTGGATCCCTCCCGGACTGCTCAAAAAAGAAAATCGGTATGGAAAAGAAAACCAGAGGAAAGAGCGCCGCCAGCAAGAGGCGTTTCAGCCAAAGCGATTTCCAGGCTCGCTGCACACCGGTGGTGGTGATCGCCAGCCATCGTCGCGAGGGAGCCACGCGGGTCTCATTCCACGGTCGGTAGCCGGTACTATGAATCGGCATGCTGCGCTCCCCCGGTTGCTGCCTGCACCGCTTCCAGAAAAATCATCTCCATGGAATTCCTAGCGGGCGTCATCGATCGAATCACGCACTGCGACTCGCGAGCCGCCGCCCAGATCCGCCGCTGCATTGCGTGCGTATCCCCGGCGATTTCCCATCCTTCCGGCTGCAAAGGACGAAAAGTCAGCCCCTGCCTCTCCAGCGATTCGGTCCACGCAGCCACCGGCCCGGCAATGCGCACCGTCATCGCTGGGGAAACCGGCCGCGACAACTCCTCCAGCGACTGCGACAGCACCACCCGTCCGGCCGCCAGGATCACCACATGGCTGCTGACGCTTTGAACATCGGGAAGAATATGCGTGCACAAAAGGACGCTCTTGCCATGGTCGCGAGCTAGAATTCGGATGCGACTGAGCATCGCGTCCCGCTCGTCGGGATCCAGCCCAGCCGTCGGCTCATCGAGGATCAATAGCGGCGGATCGTGCACCAGAGCTTGCGCGAATTTCAGCTTCTGTCGCATCCCGGTCGAATAGGTTTCCACAGTGCGATACCGTTCCTGCCCCGCGCCGCAGAAATCGAGAATCTCATGAGCTCGCCGCAGCCCTTCCAGGCGAGGCAGCGAATTAAGCCGAGCGGCAAACTGTACCGACTCGACACCCGTCAGACTTGGGACATAGCAATCGTCCTCCGGCATGAAGCCGACCTGCTGGCGAACCAACTTCCCTTGGACCGACGCATCGACTCCCAGGACATTCACCCGTCCGCTGCTGGCGCGAAGCAACCCAAGCACGATCTTGATCAACGTGCTCTTCCCAGCCCCATTGGGCCCCAGCAGACCAGTGACCCCAGCCGGGATGGTGGCGGTTATGTCCTGTAGAGCTCGCACCTTCCCGAAGGTCTTTGCAACCTTCTGGAACTCCATCACCTGGTCCGCTTGCGACAACGCTACCTCCCCATCCACTCACCAGACGCCCACCATCAGACTGGTCGGCTAGATCGCCGGACTTCCTGTGCTCTGCCCTGTTATTCTAACCGAGCCATCGACGCGATGTCGGCCGATCAGGTTCATCCCCGGATGGTGCACTTCGGAGCGTCGTAAGCGTTCTTGGTGTTTTCCAGCACCGCCAGCACCCAAAACCTCCCTTTTTTGGTCGGTCCTCCGGGCTTTGCAATGGACGGCGATCGTTTGAACCTATTAGACTGAATCGTTGCAGATTGTATCTGTCCCGCCTGATTCTCCGTCAGTGACCCCTGGGTGACCTTGGCCCTTCGAAGTCCCTGCAAGGATCGCCTTTATGCATCACCCGCCATCGCTCCTTGCCGTTTGGAATTGGACCGTCCGGAAGCTTCGCTACCTAGCCGTTGTCCTGATCTTCAGCCACTGCCAAGCGGCCGATCCCTCTGCCACTGTTGCATCCGTCAGCTTCATTCACGACGTTGTCCCTGTGCTGACCAAGGCAGGATGCAATGCGGGAATCTGCCATGCGAAAGCTGGCAACGGACAGAATGGTTTCCAGCTGTCCTTGTTGGGCTTCGAGCCGCAGGAGGATTACGACCATCTGGTTAAAGAGAGCCGTGGCCGGAGGCTATCGCTGGCTGCTCCAGAACAAAGTCTGCTGCTGCAGAAAGCATCGGGCGTGGTCCCGCACCGAGGCGGCGTGCGTCTGCCCGTCGACTCCGAAGGGTACAACCAACTGCTCCACTGGATTCGACAGGGAGCCCCTTACGATGGCGCCTCAGCACCCAAACTTCAGTCGCTTGAGGTGCAGCCCGATCGAGGCGTCGCCGCACGAGGCAGTTCCGTGCGACTTCAGGTGTGGGGCCTATTTTCCGATGGCTCCCGGCGTGACGTGACCCGACTGGCGCTCTTTGAATCGAACGATCCTGCGATGGCCGAAGCGACTCCCGACGGATCGGTGACCATCGGGCAAATCCCTGGCAAGGTGGCGATCATGGTTCGCTTTGAAGGTCAGGTCGCGGTGCACCATGCTGCCGTACCATTGGGTGAACCGGTGGTGACGGTTCCGCCAATTCGAAACTTTATCGATCAGCACTTGTTCCGCAATCTGCAGGAACTGGGGATCCCCCCTTCGCCGGTCTGTGACGATGCCACGTTCGCGCGACGCGTGGCACTCGACCTGGCCGGCCGATTGCCTAGCCCAGCCGAACTAGATGCGTACTGGGCGACTCCACAGGACCAGCGCCGCGATTGGTGGATCGAGCGGCTGATAGCCAGTGGCGAGTATGCCGATTTCTTCGCCAACAAGTGGACGGCGATGCTGAAAAATCGTCGCGATGACGCCAGCGATATCACTTCAAACTTCGCCTTTTACAGCTGGGTGCGCGACAGCCTGCTGGCTAACAAACCCTACGACACGATGGTGCGAGAACTCCTCGCCGCAACCGGCACCGTTCTCTCCAATCCACCAGTCGCCTGGTACAAACGGGTCAAGGATCCCAAGCAGCAGGTTGAAGATGTGGCCCAACTGTTCCTGGGAGTCCGCATGCAGTGCGCTCAGTGCCACCACCATCCATTTGAAAGATGGAGCCAGGAAGACTATTACCGCATGTCGGCCTTCTTCACCCAGGTGGGCCGCAAACCGACCTCGACTCGAGGCGAGGACAGCATCTTCCATAAGCGAGGGATCGCCACAGCGGTTCACGTGAAAACGGGAGCCAAATTGACGCCGGCTCCGCTTGGAAGCCCCCCACTGCAACTGCCACCCGATGAGGACCCTCGATTGAAATTGGCCGACTGGATGCGGGATCCCGCCAATCCATTCTTCGCCAAGTCCCTGGTCAATCGCTACTGGAAACACTTCTTCCGCCGAGGCCTGATCGAGCCAGAAGATGATATTCGCGACAGCAATCCCCCAAGCAACCCGGAACTCCTTCTTGCACTGGAATCCCATTTCCGCGACTCGGGATTCGACCTGAAAGATCTGGTGCGTACGATCGTTCGGTCCCATGCCTACCAGTTGAGCTCCCAGCCCACCGGTGGCAATCTCGTAGATCAGCAAAATTATTCGAGGTACTATCCCAGACGCTTGCAGGCGGAGGTCCTTTTGGACTCCGTCGATGACCTCACTGGCTCTCGGACTGATTTCGCCAATTTGCCCGCAGGGACCCGAGCGATTGCACTTCCGGACAACAGCTACAACAACGCATCGCCATTCCTTCGAGTCTTCGGCAGGCCGGAAAACGAAAGTGTCTGCGAATGCGAACGGATCCAGACTTCCAGCCTCGCTCAAAGCCTTCATCTGATCAATGCCGGCGATGTCAAAGCGAAACTCCAGAACCCACTGGGGCGGATCGAGCAGCTTTTGAAGGATCAGATCCCCGACGATCAGGCGGTCCGCCTGCTCTATCGCTCGGCCTTCGCACGCGATCCCAACGAAGGGGAACTGCGGACGGCGATCGAGTATCTGCAAACCGTTCCCAACGATGCTGCCGGCAATCCGATCGATCCTGCACGCGCCAAACGCGAAAACTACCAGGATCTCGTCTGGTCGCTGATCAACACCAAGGAATTCCTGTTCAATCACTGAGGATTCAGTCCGATGGCAGAGCGGCATTTTCGATCGAAAAGCAAGCTATCCCCAAGGCTCCTTCGATGGACCACCCTGGCAACCCTGCTCCCCTGCCTGCTGTCGTCCCAAGCAGTCGCTCAATCGGTCTGCCTTCCTCTGCCACGCTTGCTTTCGATCACTCCGATGGGAGGCAAGGTCGGAAGTGAAATCGAAGTGACGATTCAGAGCGAGCATGCGGAGCAGATCGAACAGCTGCGATTCCATCATCCTGGAATTGTCGCGACTGCGATCCAAGATCCAGCCACTGGAGAACAACTGGAGGATCGATTCCGCGTCCGCATCGCACCCGACGTCCCACCAGGACTGTACGAGGCCCGTGTTCTTTGTCGACTTGGAATCTCGGCGGCACGGATCTTCTCCGTGGGAACGCTCCCTGAAACCATCGCGCCCGGTGCCAACCATTCGGTCGCATCAGCTTCTCAGGTCCAGATCAATACGATCGTAAACGCTACCTGCACCGCACGAGCCGTAGATCACTTTCGTTTTGAGGCTGTCGCAGGAACCCACTACTGGATTCAGTGTGATGCTCGGGCGGTCGATTCCAAGCTAGATCCCGTCTTGATCGTGGCCGACTCCGAAGGCCGCGACCTGGTCGCCAGCCGCTCGGGTGACCGCATCGATCTGACAGCAACCACCGATGGCCCCATGCTGATCAAGGTCCACGACCTGACATTCAAAGGGGGACCCGGGTACTTCTATCGCCTCTCGATCCAGCCCATGGAAGCGGAGACCACCATCCCTTTGACCCCATCGGTCCAATCGGTCACCAGTTACAGCTGGCCGCCCGAAGGACTTCCCCAAGAGGCGCCTCTCCAGGAGCAATCTCCAGAAGAGGCAGCAGGCCCCTCGCAGACGATTTCACTCCCCTGCGACCTAGCAGGCTCGTTCTACCCAGCCGCCGATGTCGATCTTTACGAGTTCGACGGCAAGAAGGGAGAATCGTGGTGGATCGAAGTGGCTTCTGAACGGCTAGGAAGACCAACCGACGCAGCGGTGCTTGTGCAACGATGGGTGTCCGCTGCAGAAGGACAAGGGGAATGGACCGATCTATCGGAATTGTCCGATATCCCAAGTCCAATCAAACCTTCCTCCAATGGCTACGCTTACGATGGCCCTCCCTACGAAACCGGATCGGCTGACGCCCTTGGGAAAGTGGAGTTGCCGGAAGACGGCAGGTACCGGCTTCAGGTCCGAGACCTTTTTGGGGGCACCCGTGAGGACCGAAGGAACCGCTATCGCCTAGTCATCCGCAAGGCGCAGCCCGACTTCGCTCTGGTTGGCTGGGGAATGCACATGGAACTGAGAAATGGGGATCGAGCTGCCTTTTCGAAACCGTTGGCGCTGCGCCCCGGAGTCACCCAGCCAGTGGAGGTTGCCGTGTTTCGGCGTGATGGATTTGCAGGTGAAATCGAACTGGTGATGGAGGGATTGCCCCCAGGAGTTACCGCTCAGGGGCTCAAGATCGCCGCAGGGAAAACCCGCGGCGTCCTGCTGGTCACCGCCTCGGGAGAAGCTCCGCGTGGGATCGCCGATGCCCAGTGCTACGGGAAGGCGGTTATCGATGGCGTGGAAGTCCGTCGCCCCCTCCGCATGGCTCAGATGATCTGGCCCGTGGCGGATGCATGGAGCGAGATTCCGGTGCCACGTTTAGTGGCGGATCTCCCGGTATCGGTTTCCCCCTCCGAACCCTTCCCGCTGACACTGGAACCGCAGGAATCCAAAGTCTACGAGGTCGTTGCCGGACAGAAAGTCGCGATTCCCATGAAGGTGACAAGACGAGCTGAATTCTCTGGATCGACGCTGCAGTTGCGGACGATGGGAGAAGGGTTCGAACAGATGCCACGCTGGGATCTTCCGATCCAAAGCGACCAAGTCGAAGCAGTGATCGATACAGCAGCACTGAAGATTCCCCCTGGCGACCACGCGCTGGCATTTTATGGCGCTGCGGTGGCCAAGTATCGCTACAATCCAACCGACGTGGAGGGAAGCGAACGGGTGCTGAAGGAGGCGCAGGAGGTGGCCAACGCCGTAGGTCAGGAAGTTGAAAAACTCAATACCCAGGCCAGCCAGGGCACTGCCGAGGCGAAGGAAGCGGCGATGAAACAACTGCAGGAGTCGCAGAAGAAGAAAGAAGTCGCGCAGCAGCGGGTCCAAAAAATGACCGCCAGACATCAGGCTGCTAAGGAAAAAGCCAATCCCAGAGATACAGCGGAGATCGTTGTATCCCAACCGATACGTATTCGCGTCAAGCCGGCGGAGCAGCCATGAACAAGTCACATCCCATGCCGCAATGTCACTGCCCTGGCCCCACCGGAATGGGACCGGACGCCAGCACCAATCGGGGCAGCCCATACCCAAGCCGAAGAGGCTTTCTGCAGATGGGCCTGGCCGGCTTTGGCAGCCTCAGCCTTCCCGGACTGCTCCGCCTCCGATCCGCACAAGCCGCTAGTCCCACCAAAGCGCCGACGGCTGTCATCATGGTCTGGCTTCCCGGTGGCTGCTCACACCTAGATACCTACGATCCCAAACCAGACATCTCCAGCGACTATCGCGGCCCCTTCTCGACGATTGCCACAAAGATCCCCGGCGTCCGTTTCACCGACCTGCTCCCCAGACAGGCGGCCATCGCCGACAAGATCGCTGTGCTTCGATCGATGCGCCAAACCGCCGCTGGTCACCCCGCAGGCTCGATGCAGATGCTTTCCGGCGATCCTGATACGAGGGACAAGCCCAAGCCGAAGTATCCAGACTGGATGACGGTCACCAATTACCTGCGGTCGAAAGAGGGCCCGCGGCAGCATCCCCTGCCGAGATACGTAGGGGTCAATCCTCCTCTGGAATACAACGGCCCAGCCTATGTCGGCGACGCCTACTCTCCCTTCACCGTCAGCGGCGATCCGAACGCTCCCAATTTTTCGGTTCCCAACATCGGCTTGAGCGATGCGGGGGAAGTCCGACGACTCGATCGACGAGCACAGCTTCGCCGCAATCTTGATACCCTCCAGCGTTCCTTCGACCGATACGGGGAACTCGATGCGCTCGATCAGTTCGAACAGCAGGCGATGTCGCTACTGACCAGCCCCGAGACGCGAGAAGCCTTCGACCTGTCCAAAGAAGACGACGCCACACGCGATCGCTATGGACGAAATGCCTGGGGCCAACAGCTTCTGATGGCTCGTCGCCTAGTGGAAGCGGGTGTCGAGGTGATGACCACCCAACTCAGTGGACCGCTCTGCGGGCGGGTCGGTAACTGGGATGACCATGCGGTCAACCATCATGTGTTCGACGCCCTCCGTTTCCGCGCTGCCGCTTACGACCAAGCCGTCACCGCACTGATCGAGGACATCTACCAGCGTGGACTCGACCAACGCGTCCTGGTTGTCGTCACTGGCGAGTTTGGAAGAACTCCCAAGATCGAGTATTCGCCCAGTACCGGGGAAGGCAATGCCAGCGCCCCCGCAGGGACGATTCAGCCAGGACGTGATCACTGGCCTCGAGGCTTCTCCAATATTTGGGCGGGTGGTGGTATCCGCACCGGGCAGGTGATCGGAGCGACCGACAAGCTGGGAGAGGACGCGATCGAGCGGGTGTGTTCGGCAGGAGATTTCCTGGCGACGATCTACCATCACCTTGGGATCGATGCGGCCAACACCCTAATCACCGATTTCAACGGTCGCCCCACCCCCGTCGTCGACCATGGACGTCCGATCCCCGAGCTGATCCGCGGCTAGACGGCCCATCGGTATGCGGATGTCGGCTTGCGTCGACGACCTATCCCACCTCTTGCACTAGCCACCATCGCCAGATGGTGGACGTACGGAAGTGACGCACCTACGAAGCTCTCCACCGCGTGGCCGCGGTGGCTACCAAGATGCAGCTTCAAAGCGGCGGAGAATTCCAGAAAAAATCGTCCACCACGCTTCGTAGCCACCATCGCCAGATGGTGGACGTACGGAAGTGACGTACCTACGAAGCTCTCCACCGCGTGGCCGCGGTGGCTACAAAGATGCAGCTTCAAAGCGGCAGAGGATTCCAGAAAAAATCGTCCACCACGCTTCGATAGGGGTAGGGAAGCCGCATTGGGTTGCGGCTCCCCTCCCTCCGAACCGGACTGGCGGATCTCCCGCATCCGGCTCTCCAGTCGATAGCTAAGCTTTTGGCTTCCTTTTCAAGGATTG
>JBEISR010000073.1:0-4502 GCA_040375295.1 Planctomycetaceae bacterium | reverse complement strand
GTTGGCCGCCGCAGGGTTCGTCGAGGATGCATAAGCACTCGCGCCCATCAGAGGCATGATCTGCTCGAGTTCTTCTTCGGTCAATTGAACCCGAAGCTTCGTCCCTCGGAACTCTTTAGCTTGTGCAAGCCGCCGAAGTTTCGCACCGAACTCTGCACTGCTGTCGAGATTCGAATCGGTAATAGGCCACTCGGCAATCAAGCGATTGCTCGCCGAATGGATCATCGGAAGGGGCTCGGATTCCCCGTCGAGTTCCTCTTCTTCCTGCAAAAGCATTTCGCGCAGTCGGCCCTTCATTTGCGGATTGTTAACTTGCATTTGTGCCGCTTGACGACGCATCCACATCCGGGCCGATTCCGGGTTCTCGACAAACGGGACCGTATGGTTCAAGACCGGGACGGTCCACCGGTAAGCTCCATCGCTGCGGCCTAATTCTGCGAGCGATTTCTCTACGGTCGCGCGGTGCTCTCGCAACGCGACTACGGCCTGCTGAGCCTCCCGGTCCTCGACTCGAAACGCCGCTCGCAATTGAATGGCCACCGGTTGCAGAGTGATCGACTCCTGAGCCGAAACACTGAGCAATGGTGCACCTTGCGAAGCAGGCATGGAGGTACCCGTCGACTGCGCAAGGCCCATGGAAGCACCAAAGGCCACCAGGATACCGACCGAAAGGACTCTTTGCGCAACGGACAGAAGAGCGAACAACCAATTTCGTAGCACGATGGAGCCTCCAGTACCACTCGGGAGCGTCAAATAACCGCTCGACACATGATACAACGAAGCCATCGACCGATGGCCGCCAAAGTCCCGAAATTCGCCCGCACCGATCCGACCGGTGCCCGGGCACCTTTGGAGCCAAGCCGTAGCCATCCGCTTCCAAGCCGTAGCCATCCGCTGCCAAGCGGTGGAAAGCGGCGCGAGTAAGCCTCTACCGTCTGGCGACAGGTGGCTACGCCCGGGGGAACCGTCGAGAGCAACTCGCACCTCCACGGACTTGGCCGCTTCAATCGGTGGCTTGGCGACAGATGGTGGCAGCCACAACATCCGCGTCTATCTGAAGGAATACCCGGTGCGGGTTCGAAATGACGGATTTCTGAAAGGTCTTGCAGCGCCGGAGCTTTGCAATCACCACGCTTTCTTGTTCGCGTCCCAGGTGTTAGCCATGTCGCAGACGGTCGCCATGTGGACTGGATTCCCTTGGAAACTATGTCATCGGCTTTCGCAATTGTGCTTGCAGTTCGGTTACTAATGTCTCACGTTCGGCCCTCGATCTGGGGCGCAGCGCATCGTCGGTCGACTGAGGGAGAGTCAAGAAATTTTGCAACATGCGTATTTTGCCGAAAAGCTCGCCTTCTTCAAAAGCTGTTTGGATTCGAGTGTTCTCATCGAGTTCTTTGCATGGAGCGCTACGACATCGATTCGAGCAATCGCACTGCGGGTTCCAAATTGGCGTCATGCTCGGTGACGATGCCAAGCTGGCCGCTGCATGTTCTCAATCCACCATTCGCACCGCTTCGCTTCCGCTCCCGGATAGTTGACGATCGCCAAGAAGTCCTCGAACATCACCTCTCGATCTCCACGTATAGCGGACTTCCAGTCCGCTCACGATGAAGGTCCGCGCACAAGGCGTAAAAATCCCTTGCGAAGCAGAATATCGCTCGCTTCCATCGCTCAAAAACGTTACGACTTCGGTGCATCGCGATGTTCAAAGCGGTCTTTAGGATCGTGAGCAGAGCAAAATCATCTAAGAGAAAACATTGGGGAAATCGCGAAAGAGAAAAATCGCGTGCACTTCGATTCTAACGCCCAACGCATCGCGTCCCTCTGACGCCTGTCGCACTCCCTGGCTGTTCCGAGGAGTTCCTCTTCCTCCAGTCTCACGCCTCAAGCCTCCCGCCTGTCTTCACCGCTCTGGCGAACTGTCGTTGACTGACGGAGGGTTCGTCTTTAGGTGAACACCGATATTTTGGCGTCATCGAGCAGGTGATCTGCAATGTTCTCAGTAGGTCTTGGAACGACTCACTGGTGTATTGGCAACCTCGGTCGCTGTGATGAAGCAGCGTTCCTGCCGAAGAGTCTTATAAGGAACATAAACGGCCTGGGGCGCAGTTGACATTGGACTTCCTCCGGCTTGAGTTTAGGGTTCGCCGCCGGTGTCCGCCAGTCCTGGGCTATCGAACTTTGGCCTCTAAGAGTTCGGGCTTTTTCCTTCCTGAAACGACATGCAATTCACTATGCACTGTCTGGTGAGTTTCCCTGCTATCGCAACAAGGGTAAAGACGGCCAATGCTGCAAAGCATCTCAATCCAATCGATGCGTTCTGGAAACTTACTCCAAACAGTTCCCAAACGGTAAAAACTGATAAAAAAGTTCCAAGTATGACGGGCAATACTGCGATTCCCATCGCAAATTTAGTGACCCAGGAGAATCGCGAATAACTGTTGGTGTCAAGGAGAACAACACCAAGAGCAAAGCAGATCGCCGGCATCACTAGTACGATCAACAACGATGAAATGGGAGCTTTTCCCAACTCGCCAATTGATAATGAAGCGAACCACGCTCCAGCAAACCACACTGCCGTACAAATAAGTAGTGCGATGGAAAGAACTACCGGCGAGACCTGGTTCCGTTGAATAGTATTCATTTTTCCCTCAATTCTGTAGGTACCGGGTATCTAACACCGCAAGCCAGAAAGTCCGACCGGGGACTTTCTGATCGATACTATTTTACAGCATCCATTGAAGGTCGACGAGCGACGTACAAGCGCCCAGCTCAACGCGAAAATACGAACTAGACATGACTCAGTTCGTATTTGGGTCACCTGTTACAAATCTGGCAGCCGCCTTGAGTGCCGACCGATTTCTCTGCCACGAACTGAGTAATTCTCTGGGATGGCACCGGGCGGAGTTAACAGTCGAGATCGGGGGTGCCGCGAGCTACCGGGACGGTTTCAGAGGTAGGCCGAAAGATCTCATTCCTAACCGAGATAACCGCCGTCGAAAATTGGCGGGGCGGTAACCGAGTATTGATGGTTACGGTCATAAAAATGTACGGTGCTGGTCCATCTGCACATAGACCACCGAGCCACCCGTCCCGGTTCGCGCGACTCGGCGTCCAAGCGCGTCGTACTGGAAAATCACGTCCTCTGTCCCGTTGGCATCGATGTCGATGAGCAGGCTTGAGGCTGGAGGTGGGAGGCCGGAGCAGAAGCATAGATCTTCGTTGCCGGCCGTCGTCCCGGCGGCGGGGAACCCGTAGCCGCTCATGACCCCCGTGATCGATTCGGAGGTCTTGTTATTGTTCGCGTCCCAAGTGTACGCCATGCTGCAGAAGGTCGCCATGCGGACTGGATTCCTATGGAAACTACGTCATCCGCTTGCGTAGCTGGGCTTGGAGTTCGGTTGCTAGCTTATCGAGTTCGGTCCTGGATTTGGGTTGCAGCTCCTGGTCGGTCGACTGAGGTAGACTCAGTAAATTTTGCAACATGCGTATCTTGCCGAAAAGTTCGCCTTCCTCGCGGCCTTTGATCTCGCCTTTGATCTCGCCTTCCTCAAGACCTTCACGGCGAGCGTCGTTCAGGATCCATTGCTGGTCGACGGCTCGAATGTCCAGGATCGACAGTTTGTCGTTTTGGAAATCCTGCAATACCACAAACCCTTCCTCGTTTGGGACGATCTTTTGCGAGCTTGGCGCCTTGGCGCGAAACTCTCTTTTGGCGGTCCTGGTTGCTGCCGGGGTTCTTGAGTCTCTCGCAAAGGCGCAAAGGACGCAAAGGGAAACAACCAGGAGGGGAAATGGAGGCTAGTGATTGATACCAGGTATTCAGAAAAGGGTGCCCAAAGCGGTGCCAGGCACCCGGTGCAGTGCCAGAGAGAAAACCCAATCCGAAAGACTCAGTACCGCAGCTAAGCCTCTCGCCTTGGCCTAGCTCAGCTAGTGGCACCCATTCTTGGCGATCGACGGACCACACAGGGTGGATGGTCGTCCCGGTGATGGTGTCTCCTGGGATGGCTCGTCGAGCCAGCTTGGATTCGAACAGAGAGAATCCGTTGAGGTTGATTGGCCTGGAAGACGCGATACTGTGACGAGGGTGCCTTGGATGAAGCAGCCACTGAGATCCACTACCGAAACAGCCAGGATCTCTACGGGAGATCCACTACCGAAACAGACGGGATCTTCCTTTGCGTCTTTGCACCTTTGCGTCTTTGCGTTTATTTCTTCTAAACAGCCTTACGCGCGGTCACCACCCTCACCCCCCAACCCCCTGCTCCCGCCAGCGAGGGGGAGCCGCGTTTCTATCGCGATGCTGAGTACATGAAGAAGCCCGAACCATGTGGTGCACCGAAGGCAAGTGGCAGGTTTGCGGAGGAGATAAACTCCTTGAGGACTGCGGTTGGATTTATTTTAGAACCAGCAGCAGATCGCCGGCTTCGACTTGGCTTCCGGAGTCGACCAGGAGTTGTGCGATTTGTCCATCGCGTTCGGCGTTGATGACGGTTTCC
>JBEISR010000020.1:0-86784 GCA_040375295.1 Planctomycetaceae bacterium | reverse complement strand
TCACAGCCGTGCTGACCGAATACTCTGACGACTGGGAGACCGGCCGGAAATACTTGACCATCACCCCGTGAAACCAATCCAACTTTTACAGAAAAGAAGTTGCTTTACCTGGGGCGATTGGGATGTCTGTAGGGTTTAGGGTGTTTGTGGTGATTGTGATGGGGCTCACCATCCCCTTGGAATGCAAAGCTTGCGACCACACGTGGGAGCGTCGCGAGAAACGGGCAGGTAGTGGCCTTATCTTTCCGCCCAATCCATCGCGGAATATGCAGACCCAACGGACCGATAAACCAGCCCTCCTCGCTTCGTCGTTCCTCCTCAGCGACCCTCCCTGAGGGAGGATAAAAAATAGATCTGCCCCTCCCTGAAGCAGAGTCGCGAGCAGATCTTGCCCGCCCGGGGGGAGGTTGAATGGCTGCTGGGGCACCGGGAATTCTTAAGTCGCGACAGTGTAGCAACACAACCCACAAAAAACCGAGATGGGCCTAAAAAGGTTGGAGTTGACAAAAGGAAACGCTGCTAGGAAAGATCCGACATGGTGATGGCCTTGTAGGGCATCGCAACGCACCTGATCTTGATGGTTCCGTACTGGTTGGTGTGAGGGGGTTGGGATACCGGACGATCATGAAACGGATACGGCGTGGCCGAATAATTTCCGCAAGGTGAATTTATTACCCAGACTTCCAGGCTGTTAATCTGGGATGTTCTTGCTGGGAAGGGCATGCCTTGTCATGCCGCCGGCCTCGCCGAACCGATTCTAGGGAGGACTCGGTCGGGAAAGGCGTTCGCCCGGCGGAACGGTTGTTGGCCCCAGCGCAAAGTGCTCTTCGCATGACCGACCTGCTACATTCACTCCCGGTTCGCTTATCCCTGATGGCTTCGATCGTCGGTGGATTCGCACTGGGGATGGCCGATCGGTCGGCCGGGTCGGAGGGATCGCTTCGCGAAACTCCGATCGTCAAGGCGATTCAAAATGCCGAAGCTTCGGTAGTCAACATCCAGGGCAGCAAGTCGGTTAAAGGGGAAGCCGCCGACGGCGGCCGGCCACAACTGGTCAACGGCATGGGAACCGGGGTGATCATCGACCCTCGCGGCTATGCGGTGACCAACCTGCATGTGGTTCAAGACGTCGCCAAGATCGAGGTGACGCTGGCCGATGGTACCGAGACGACCGCCAAGTTGCTGAATTTCGATCCTTCGACCGATCTGGCCCTGATCAAAATCGATGCGAAGGATCCCCTTCCCGTGATCGACATTGGCAGCAGCCATGACCTGATGCGGGGCGAGACGGTCATCGCGATAGGCAATCCTTTCGGTTATCAGCACACCGTCACCGTCGGCATCGTCAGTGCGTTGCACCGCAATGTTCCCGTCAATGGAACTCAGGAATACTACGATCTGATTCAGACCAATGCAGACATCAACCCAGGGAATTCGGGTGGTCCGCTTATCAATATCGATGGCGAGATGATAGGGATCAATGTTGCTGTCCGAGTCGGTGCGCAGGGAATCGGTTTTGCCATTCCAATCGATGCGGCTTTGGAAGTCATCGCGGATCTTGTTGCCAGCAGCCAGCGTCAGCAGGTGTCGCTGGGGATGGCATTTCGGGGTGTCCGCGATTCGGAAGGTTCCTACCTGGAAGTAGCCAGCGCGTCGCTACATGGCCAACAGCCTTCCGCCGATATCGCCTCAGGCGACCGACTGCTTGCTGTCGACAGCCAGCTGATCCGGTCGCGACTGGACCTGGAACTGCGTCTGCTGAATCGGCAACAAGGCGAAGCCCTGAATCTGGAAATTGAACGAGGTGGCCAGAAGCTGGCGAGGACGCTGTCGCTGATGGGATCGCCACTGGCTACTGCCAGCAGCAAAGTGAACCTCGACGAACTCGCCTGGGAACGACTCGGCATTCGCGTCACCGAATTGCGAGCAGAGGAAATTCGAACCACTAGTGGCAGCTATAAGGGTGGGCTCAAGGTGGTGGCGGTACGAGGCAACTCACCAGCGGCACAGCGTCAGATCCAGGTTGGCGACATTCTGGTAGGGATGATGAACTGGCAGACACCAACGATCGATCATCTCCAGTACGTTCTCCAGTCTCCTGAATTCAAGCAAGCCCCGAAGGTCAAGTTCTATCTGATGCGGGGCACGATGACCTACATCGGCGATCTTCAGAACACCGCCAAAGCAACTCGTTAGGATCCTGCAGAGTCCCTGGCGAAGCTGGACAAAGCAAGTCGCGATTCTTCGTCGTCTGAAGATCGCTGGCGGTAGCATCAATCTCCGATGCACACCAATTGCTCTCGCCTCTCCTGACCGTCCCGATAGGCCACTCGCATCAGAATCTGACCTCGGCAGAGAGTGGGGGTCGCGAACTGCTCTTCTCCCAGGCTATTCTTCCCCAGCAACTCAAAGCGTTCGGGAATCGCCCGATAGACAAAGGTCTCCCCCGATTCGTTGGTGGCGTAGATGCGATCTCCGGCTAGGACGGGTGAACTGCTGATATCGCCTCCAAGACGTCCCTTCCACATCTCCTTCCCGGTTGCCGCGTCCCAGCAGGCAGCGATCCCCGCATCCAGGGTCCCATAGAGGTAGCCATCGCGGATCAGCAAGGAAGGGACGTAGACCCGGTCGTTGGTTTCCCAAGCGATTTTGCCCGAGCCATCCGCTTCGATGGCCGCCAGATGATTCCTTGGGTAACCTCCCGATGAGTAGACCCTCTTTCCGTCGGTGACCGTCGTGGTAACGCATTCTGTGGTGGAGCCTTCGATCTTCCAAAGCGTTTCACCCGTGGAAGGATGGAGGCTCTCCACTTGGTCCAGCCCTGTCAGGATCAGTTGCTGGCGGCCGGCTGCCAGCAGCACGATCGGAGAGGGGTAGTTTGGATTCGATGGGCGATCGCGCCGCCATGCGATGCGGCCGTTTTCGCGATCGACCGCCAGAATCGCTCCGCCACCCTTGGTGTCTGCGACGGAGTAAACCAGCCGATCATGGATGGCCGGGGAGGCACCGAATCCCTGGTGTACTTGATAGGGAGCCACATCCTGCTGCCAGAGGATCTCTCCGTTCAGATCCAGCGCGCTCAAAACGACTCGCCCCTCATTCGCGAAATTGACGAACAGTCGCTGGCCGTCGCATGCCACCGATCCCGATGCTCCCGAGGATTTCGCATTCTTGCTCATGCTGCCGCTGGCATGGATCACTTTCCGCCAGAGTTCCCTACCATCGCGGCGATGCAGAGCGACGATACCCTGAGCCCCGGAATCTTCTTCGCAGTAGGCAAGATAGATCCCATCGCCCACCACGATAGGCGATCCATGGCCTCGTCCCGGCAAATCAGCTCGCCACTTCACTCGCTCCGTTTCCGACCACTGATCGGGATAGTCAAAGGAGGTGCTGGCAGCTCCCATACCCCCTGGTCCACGCCACCAGGGCCAGTCGTCTCCACTGATCCCCGAGGGCAACTGAGCGATAGCAGTATGAGCCATCAGGGAGGCCATGCAGGAAACGATTCCAAGGCCCAGGATCCAAATCATTCCATTTCGGTTTCGTCCGAGCATCTTTTCTGATCTCCTCATCCCTTCAATCGACGTCGATGCTGCCTATTCGACTTGTCTCATCATAACCCCGCTGGACTTGCATGGGACCTTCAGCCCACCGCTGGCGAATGGTTCTGAGCATCCTTCTAAGCCTGGCTTGGCAATCGTCTGATCGCCGCCAGGCAGCAGCAATCTCACTCGGAATCAACCGGTTGCAGACCGATGAGGGAAAGCGTGCCGTGTTATACTCAAGGCGTTACTGATCGGATGTCCTGTTCTAGACATCCTTCTGATCCTTTTTTGGATATCACCCGCTTGCCGACAGGAGTTGCATTATGCGATGGGGTGTTCAATCGACATTGGGATTTCTTCTTTGCGCTTGCAGCTCCGTGTATCATCCCCTGTGCGGCCAGGAGCTGCCTTCTGCCGAGTCGACCAAACCGATCGAACTCCTACAAGTCGACTCGTACAGCGAAGGGGTGGTATTCGGTCATCAAGGAGAAGGCTACATCTCCTGGGCTGACACCATCTCGCGATTCGACCTGACAGGCAAGCATGAGGTTTTTGCCAAGACGGGAGCTCCCAACGGCCATAAGATCCTCGCCGATGGGACGCACTTGGTGTGCGACGCCAGTCAGCATGCAGTGCTTCACCTCGCTGCCGACGGAAAGCCTCTGGAGCATGCTTCAAAAGAATGTGACGGCAAGCCGCTGCGCGGGCCCAACGACTTGACGCTCGATCCTGCTGGGGGCTTCTACTTCACCGATCCAGGTGAATCTTCACTGGAGAAACCGATCGGCACGGTCCACTATGTCGACACTGCAGGCAAAACCCATCTGGTTGCCTCGGTGCTGGCCTTTCCCAATGGCATCGTGCTGACGGCTGATGGAAAAAAACTATGGGTCGCCGAGAGCCAGAAGAACCGCGTCCTGGAGTATCCAGTGCTTTCACCAGGCAAAGTCGGACCGATGAAGGTACTGGTCGATCTTCCGAAGAGCTCCAGTGGGAAATGGGAAGACAATCAGCCGGACGGGATGTGCCTAGACCAAGCGGGCAACCTCTATGTGGCTCACTATGGGATGAAGGAGGTCCAAGTTATTGATCCCTCTGGCAAAGTGATTCGACGCTATGCCGCAGGCAATCAGTTGACAAGCAACGTCGCCTTCGGCGGTCCCAAGCGAGACCAACTATTCGTCACCGGCGCGATCGAATTCAGTGGAAAGCCAGGGGCCGTCTTCCGACTCGATTTGGACGTACCCGGCCGATTGGTGCTGCCACCATCCGAGTAGTTCGACCGAAGCAGCCTCACCCCACCCATTTCATCCCGATGTCAGGACAACGGTTCAGCCTGGGGTTTCCAGGTTGACGTGATGCTTTTTCAGGAGTCAGCCTCTTTCATGAATCGCAACTGGTCTCGCCTGCTGTTTTGGATGGCTTTGTCGACCTTGTGCCAAGCCGGTGGGGTGTTGGCCGAAGACGCCGGCGAATGGGAAAAAATGAGGGCTCGCCGACCCAAAGGATACGTCTGCGGCAAGGTCGATCGGCCACCTGTGATCGATGGGGATCTGTCGGACGCCGCGTGGCAGGATGCGCCCTGGACCGACTCCTTCGAAGACATCCAGGGCCCCGATCTGCCTAAGCCACGGCATGCTACCCGCGTGAAAATGGTCTGGGATCAGAAGATGCTGTACATCGGGGCGCGTTTGGAAGAGCCCCATGTTTGGGCAACGATCCGTCAGCATGACGCCGTCATTTTTCACGACAATGATTTTGAAGTTTTTCTGGATCCAGACAGCGATCATCACCGGTATCTAGAACTGGAACTCAATGCGCTGGGTACCACGTGGGATCTGTCGCTCGATAAACCCTACAAAGACGGAGGCAACGCCGAGAACAGGTTCGAGTTTGCGGGACTGCAAAGTGCTGTCCAGGTTCTGGGGACGATCAACAACTCCTCGGATACCGATACCGCTTGGCAGGTGGAGATCGCCATCCCGATCGCTTCGATCACCATGGATGGAGTGCCACCGGAGACACCGCGAGATGGTCAGTTTTGGCGGATTAACTTTTCCCGAGTGCAGTGGCTGCACGAGATCGTCGACGGCATGTATCAAAAGGTGCCAAATCGCCCAGAAGACAACTGGGTCTGGTCTCCACAGGGGATCATCGACATGCATCGCCCCGAGCGATGGGGGTATCTGGTCTTTTCTGAACAGGGACCTGGGAAGTCTACTTATGTGGAGCCTGAGCAAGCTGTTGTGCGGGACTTGTTGATGGAGATCTACCACCGACAGCGAGCCCGATTGTCGGATGGCAAGCCCCCTGGCAAATCGCTGGAACAGCTTGGGATGCCGGCAACGCCACTTCCCGAAAGCATGGCTTTGACCATCTCGACGTGGCCGGAAGGTTGGGAGGCGACCATCGAGCCTCAGGAGTATCGTCTTGATTCCCCACGCTGGACCGTCCGAAGCGACTCGCGATTGTGGAACGCCAAGGCAACTGAAGCTCTGATGGAATCGCTTCAGCGAGTGCCTCAAAGAATCGAGGAGTGGCGGGAAGCGATTGCCAGCTCGCCGGTCGAACAGCGGCCCTCGATGGAGTTTCTGCTCGAGCACATGCCGCTTGGCGATCTACAGAAGCTGCCTTCGGAGTATCTCCGCAGGAACACTCAGTTGGCGCACGAAGCGTGGCAGCAGAGCCCTTGGCAGGATCAGATCCCAAAGGAGGTTTTTTTGAACGCGATCCTCCCGTATGCGAACATCAACGAGCGGCGGGATGATTGGCGGGAACAGTTGCGATCCAAGGTAAAACCGATGATCGCCGAAGCAAAGAGCCTTTCGGAAGCCGCGGCTCTGCTCAACCAGAAGGTCTTTCCGGAATTCAAGGTGCGCTACTCGACTCAGCGCCGGCGAGCGGATCAGAGTCCTCTGGAGTCGATGGAATCGGGCTTGGCTTCTTGCACGGGACTATCCGTGATGCTGATCGATGCCTGTCGCGCCCTGGCGATACCGGCTAGGTTTGTGGGGACACCGCTATGGACCGACGGAAGCGGCAATCACTCCTGGGTCGAAGTCTGGGATGGCGACTGGAAATTCACGGGGGCGGCGGAGCCGACGGGAAGCCAGTTGAATCAGGCATGGTTTGTCGATCGTGCTTCGACCGCCATCGCGGAAGATCCTCGGCATGCGATCTATGCAGTCAGCTATCGCAAGACTCCGCTGACGTTCCCGATGGTCTGGGCGGCCGAGGACCAGCAGATCTCCGCCGTCAATGTCACCTCGCGCTACCAGAGATTGGGACAGCCAATTCCCGAAGGCTTTTTCATCGGCCGGCTTTCCGTGCGCGATCCATCCGGTCGACGCGTCGCGGTCTCCGTGCGAGTCCTGGATCCAGAGGGAAAGGAAGTCCAGCAGGGAAGAACTCGCGATGAATCATTTGATACCAATGATCATTTCAGCGTTCCCATGCGCCGCGGCGACCGGTATGAAGTCGAGTTCCTTGACGGCCAGGTTCCAGAACGAGTGACCGTGGATGCAATTCCTGAGAGATCGCCGTGGATTTTTGTCCGGGCTGCGGAGGCTCTTGGGATGCAGGCCGCAGAATCTCCTGAAGAAGTAGTGGCCGCAACGGAAGATCCCTGGACCAAGTGGCTGGCAATCGATCCAACGGCGCGCCCTGCTCTAGAGAATCAGCCGTGGGCCAATACGCCGCTTTCGCGAGACCAGGCGAAGAAGTGCGCCGATGCCTTCTGGCAGGACCATTTGCAGGCGATACGCCGGAATCGCAATACCGAGATGGAGTCGCGGCGTCTGGAAATGGACGGGCAGTCGATGCCGTTTTTCTATTCGGTACACGGCGAGAAACCAGCCGGAGGCCGCAGTCTTTACCTCTCCATGCATGGAGGAGGAGGGGCGCCGGTGGCGGTCAACGACCAGCAATGGGAGAACCAGAAGCGACTCTATCAAATCGAAGAAGGTGTCTACGTTGCACCGCGAGCTCCGACCAATACCTGGGATCTCTGGCATACCGGAGCGATCGATCCCTTCTTTGACCGGCTGATCGAAAGCCTCATCGTTTTTGAAGAGGTGAATCCCAACCGCGTCTACCTGCTGGGATATTCGGCTGGAGGCGATGGAGTCTATCAGTTGGCACCACGCATGGCCGACCGATGGGCAGCCGCCGCCATGATGGCAGGGCACCCCAATGAAACCAGTCCCTTGGGGCTGCGCAATCTACCCTTCACTCTGCACATGGGAGAGCGCGATAGCGCATACAACCGCAATGCAGTGGCAGCCGAGTTTGGGAAGCAACTGGAAGCACTTCAGAAGGACGATCCCCAGGGATATGTCCACTGGGTGAAAATCCATCCGGGGAAAGGTCACTGGATGGATCGACAGGACGCTGAGGCGCTTCCCTGGATGGCCAAGCACACGCGGTCGCCCTATCCTGAGAAAATCGTCTGGAAGCAGGATGATGTGCGGCGGGATCGGTTTTACTGGCTGGGGGTCGATCCCGATGCGATTGGAGATCGAGCGGAGGTGAGGGCCCAGCGATCGGGACAGAAGATTGAATGGAGTGCTACTGGGGTCGAGAAAGTCGTCCTGTATCTCTCCGATGACTGGATCGATCTGGATCGACCCATCGAAGTTGTCTCGCAGGGGCAGACGCTTTTTGAAGGAAAGGTCGACCGCACGGTGCGAGCCTTAGCGGAGTCATTGGCATCGCGAGGCGATCCCCACATGATGGCTTCCGCAATGTTGTCCATCCAGATGGCAAATCCAGAAAGCCCGTAGAGCTCCGGGGCCGAAGGAACCTTCCATGCTGCCCCGATTGTCTTCGGCTGTGGCCGTATTGGATGGGCTTCATGGGGCGATCTGCGATCGATACCGCTCCAGCAGCTCTTTCGGGCCAGGAAATCGCTGTCGCTGGCCTCCCCACCAGGTGAGAAGTAGGGCGACTATCGTGGCGGCTAGGACCCAGAGAGCACGGTCATTGGGGGGTAGCATCCCCAGGGCGATCAGGCCGATGCAGCCGATCACAGAAAGAGCCGCCAGAGGTCGGTAGGCCGGTCCCAACTGCCACGGCCCCATCTGCGTCCATCGCCTGCCGTAAGCGATCCCGCCCAGGAAGGTAGGGATGACGTAGGAGATGTAGAGAAAGATCACCGAGACCATGGTGATGGTGCTGTAGACCGGGGTCCAGACGGAAAAGAGTATCGCCAGGATGGCGACCACCCAGACCGCGCGATCGGGAGTCTGCCAGCGACCGACTTGCTGCAGCCAATTCGAAGCAGGCAGTCCCCCATCGCGCGCGAATGCAAATACCATTCGTGAAGCGCTGGTGACCGTCGCCAGCCCACAGAAAAACTGCGCCAGGGCGATACTGATCAGGAACACTCCAAGCAGCCAACTGGGCAGCACCTGCTGCAGGATCCAAAAGAGTGCATTGGGGCCCTGTCGGGCGGCCTCGGCAGTGTCGGGACACGCGATGACGAAGGAGGCAAGCATCAGCCAGCCAGCGATGGCGGAGAGGATGACCGAGCGGATGATGCCGCGAGGGGTTTCGATGGCTGCCTGCTTGGTTTCCTCGGAGACATGAGCCGATGCATCAAAGCCGGTGATGGTATAGGCGGGCAGAAGGAATCCCATCGCGAACAAGAGCCAAACGTTCGACTGCGGCGGCCAGATATCGCCGCCGGCAGGGCCGCTGTAGTTGGCGAATTCCCAAAGCTGCCAGACTCTCCATGGCCAGCCCCACCACAGCATCGCGGCGGTCAGTAGTGTGGCTACCAGGAAGATCCAGTAGCCGCTGAAGTCGGTGCAGCGCGTGGTCCAGCGGATCCCATGCGCGTTGGCGACAGCCTGCAGGCCGGTGATCGCAATCATCGCCACGATCTGTATCCATAAGGGTGGCTGCAGCGGCTCGCCTACATACCATCCGACCATGCCGACAAGGAACTGAAAAAGTCCCACATTGATCGCGGCCAGTACCGCGACCAGCCCCAGCAGATTAAACCAAGCGGTGGCCCATCCCCAGCCCTTTCCTCCTAGAACGCTGGCCCAATGATAAAGTCCACCCGCCGTGGGATAGGCCGAAGCCACCTGCGCCATCGTTGCGGCCACCGCGCACGAAAAAAGGGCGACCAGTGGCCAGCCGATTCCGATCGCGGCCCCACCTACTGTGCAGAAGCCCACATGGAAGGAGGTGATGCCCCCGGCCAGGATGCAGATGATCGAAAACGAGATGGCAAAGTTCGAAAAGCCATTCATTCGCCTGGACAGTTCCTGGCGATAGCCCATCGATTCCAGAAGTCTCTGGTCTTCTCCTTCGTCCATCTACGGGTTCCTTGTTTGGAGGTGGCTTGGCTGTGCACCCGGATCAAGTCAATCGCGGGTTCGATTTTGGATCCTGCAGTGCGGCGGACCAAGCTTCCTTGATCCGATAGCCACTGGTTTTTTGCTGCATCATCTGACTTGCCATGGCGATGATGCGGTAGGCTGCCTGGGAGGCACAGACCCCTAGCGGATGGATGTTCGAGATCAGGTTGCGATCTGCGTCGGTATGTCCCTCGGCCGGTCGGTAGGCCATGTAGGCCGAGAGGCTCTCTGCCGACCCCAGGCCAGGTCGTTCGCCAATCAATAGCACAAAGACCTTTGCGTCGATCGTCGAGCCAAAATCGTTGAGTATTCCTACGCGGCAGTAGCGGACGAAAAAGAGTGGACCGATCTTCCACCCGGTCTTTCCAGCCGCCTCCATCAGTCGGGGCAACAGTTCCGGGATCTGTCTGGCGACGGCCAGTGAGGAGAGGCCATCCCCGATCAGTATCTGAAGATCGAGGTCGGCAAGGCCGGTGGCGCGAACATGTGTCAGCGATTCCTCGGAAAGTTTCCGACCCAAGTCGGGGCGCTTGAGATACTCCCCCTTGCTGCTGGCGCGGCTGGCCAGTTGCATCACCGGAAACCGCTCCAGAAAATCGCTTCCCCAATCGGCGATCAGATCGCTGTCGCGATGCACCGCATCGACGGCCAGAGCGTGGTCTTCACGAAGCTGAAGGTAGGGCGCTGTCGGCACTGCGCCTCCGACCGAACCCAACGCCAGTCTTGCATGGGTAGCCTGGCGAATCGACCGAATTAGGTGTTGCTGTGGATCATCGGGCAGCATGCGATCAGTCTTTCGATCTGGCGAAGTTTTTCGATGGTTTCCCAGCCTCCCGAGGCATCGATTTGACGCTCTTCCAACCACTTCTGGAACTCCGGGGCAGGTTGGCGTTGGAAGAGTTTTCTTACGGCAACTGCGTCGTGGTAGCTGGTCGACTGGTAATTGAGCATGATGTCGTCGGTGCCAGGGACTCCCATAAAGTAATTGCAACCAGCGGCTGCCAGCAGCACCATCAAATTGTCGGCGCTGTTCTGGTCGGCATCGCAGTGATTGGTATAGCAGACGTCGACCCCCATCGGCAGTCCAAGCAGCTTGCCAAGAAAATGGTCCTCTAAACCGGCTCGAACAATCTGTCGTTCATCGAAAAGGTATTCCGGACCGATGAAGCCAACGACCGAATTGACCAAAAACGGATCAAACAGCCTGGCAACTCCGTAGGCCCGGGCTTCCATGGTCAGTTGATCGATGCCGTGGTGGGCGTTGGCCGAAAGAGCACTCCCCTGCCCTGTTTCGAAGTACATCACCTGCGCTCCCTCTAAACGACGGTCTCGCGATCGATGGGATTCAATCACCTGCTGCCTGCCTTCGTGGAGCAGTTGTAGGGTGACTCCGAAACTGTCGTTGGCCTTCTGGCTGCCGGCGATCGACTGGAATAGCAGATCGATCGGACAGCCAGTCTCCAGGGCCTGCAGCTGGGTGGTGATGTGGGCGAGGCAACAATGTTGGGTTGGGATTTCAGCACGCTGGATCAACTGGTCCAGCATGCGCAGGATGGCAGACACCTGCGCGACAGAATCGGTTGCCGGGTTGACGCCGATCACAGCGTCGCCACAACCGTAGAGAAGTCCTTCGATCGTCGATGCCAGGATTCCCCGCAGGTCATCGCTGGGATGATTCGGCTGGATACGAATTCCGAGAGTGCCTGGAAGGCCCTGTGTGTTCCGCATGCGGGAGATACGGTGGATGCGGCTGGCAAGGACGATCAGTTGCTGATTGGTCAGCAGCTTGGCCACCGCCGCCGCCATTTCAGGAAGAAGCCCCCATCCCCAGCGGCTGAGGTCATCGGGCGAAGCGGCCAGCAATTGATCTCGCAGTTCCCCAACGGTCCACGACTGAAACTCCTCAAAGATGATTGGGTCGTAGTCTTCCAGAAGGCGGCGGCTGACCTCATCCAGCTCTGGGTCGATCAGTGGATTGCTCAAAAAATCCTGGAGCGAGCAGTCGGCCAACGCTCGCTTGGCGGCGATCCGCTGGCGATGGCTGATGGCCGCGACTCCCGCTAACTGATCCCCAGCTTTTTCCTCGTTTGCCTTCGCCATCAAGTCGGCCAGCGATGGGAAGCGAAACGATTCTCCCCCTACGGTTGCCTGGTAGACCATCGGTGCGGTTCCTGGTGAAGAGCGTTGGGCCGAGTGCGAAAAAACGTCTGCGGGAAAATGCGTTGCGACCGGACAGGGGACGATACAATCAAAGCTTGCGTCCGAGGACGCCCCCGCCGCCTGCCCGGTCCATGTCCCGCCTGTCCCAGGAACGAACGAGGAGTCTCGCTCATGAGCCACCGGCCAGCTCGCGTCCGATGCAATGCCACATCCATTTTGCGCTTCGTCGCGGGATGGTTCCTGCTAGTTGCCAGTTGGGTTGATTGTCGAGCCGAGGAGGGGCGGCTACAAGCTGGCATCGCGTTGAAAAACATCACTCCAACGGTGTTTCCGGTCTGGGTCAACGGTGGTATCGCTGCGGTGCAGGCCGACAAGGCGACCGATCCGCTTCATGCAAGATGCTTGGTTCTTGCCGACGGGACTAGGGAGATTGCCATCTGCGTGGTCGATAACTGCATCCTGCCTGTGGAACTGGTGGATGAAGCGAGAAGACTGGCGAGCCAACTGACGGGGATAGCTCCCTCGCATATCCTCATCAGCGCCACGCACACCCATTCGGCTGTGGCAGTCGCCGGCGTACACGGCACCCCAGTGCAGGAGGATTATGCGGCCAAGCTGCCACAGTGGATCGCCGACGGGATCGCAGAAGCCAAAAGGCGGAAGGTCGATGCGAAGATCGGATGGGGGAGCACGATTGCGGAAAAGTACATTCACTGCCGCCGCTGGTTGATGCGTCCGGGTTCCCTGGAACCGACTCCTTTCACAGGGCGGGATGGGGACGAAGTGGTGATGAACCCTGGGCATGACAATCCCGACAAGATCGCACCGGTAGGCCCGATCGATCGCACCATTCCGATCCTCTCGGTTCAGACGTCCGATGGGAAACCGCTAGCGGTTCTCGCTAGCTTCAGTACCCATTACGCAGGCAGTCCGGCGCTTTCCGCAGACTACTTTGGTGTGGTTGCAAGGCGGTTGGCTCAGTCGCTGAGGCCCGAGGCGGTGGATCAATTCCTGGGGATCATGGCCAATGGCACCAGTGGGGATGCCAACTGCATCGATTTCAGTAAACCTGCTGCCCCCTTCACCCACGTCGAGGTAGGGGATTATGTCGCGGAGCGGATCCTTGAGGCGTTGCCGAAGATCGAGCATTCGGATAGAGGACGCATCGATGCGTTGCTGGAAACCGAAGCGGTCGGAGTGCGGATGCCAAGACCCGGGGAGGTGGAAGAAGCGAAACGCTACCAGACGACACATTTCCCCGACCGGCTCCCCAAAACTCTCGTCGAGAATTACGCTCGCGAGACGATCCTCCTTTCCGAACTGCCTGATAGTCGTCCCCTCCGCTGTCAGGCGATTCAAATCGGTTCGGGAGTGATTTTGGCGAATCCATGCGAGTCGTATGGCGAGACGGGGTTGAAGCTGCGCCGCGCGAGTCCGTTTGCCGTGACGATGAATATCGGTTTGGCGAACGGACATGCCGGTTACATTCCCCCGCCAGAACACTTTCTGCTCGGTGGCTACACCACATGGCGAGCCAGGAGCAGCTGCCTTGAGGAGCAGGCGGAACCAAAGATGGTGGCGCTCTTGACTGGATTAGCCAACCGCCTGCATCAAGACTCGGTAGCAACGGCAAAGTCAGCGCCGATGAGTTCTCCAATCGCTCCTGAAGATTCCATCGGTCAGATGGAATGGGAATCGGGCCAGCGGGTGGATCTGGTGGCGCACGAACCTCAAATCGCCGATCCTGTTGCTATCCAGTTCGACGACGCAGGACGCATGTGGGCGATCGAGATGGGGGACTATCCGAATGGCCCCAAGGAGGCTGAATCGCCGAAAGGGCGGCTTGTGGTTCTGGAGGATCGCGACGGCGATGGTCGATTTGAGTCGTCGCATGTTTTTGCCGATCGATTGCTCTTCGCCACCGGCCTTCAACTGTGGAGGGACGGAGCCCTGGTGACGATGGCCGGTTCACTGGTCTGGCTGCGCGATACAGATGGTGATGGCCGATGCGACCAGAAGGAAACCTGGATCGATGGCTTCAAGCAAGAGAACCCACAGCTGCGGGCCAATGATCCAACGCTGGGGCCGGATGGCTGGATCTACATCGCCAATGGGCTTCGAGGTGGAAGGCTGCAGCAGCCTAGTGCGGCCAGCGAACCAGTGGAACTGCAGCAGTATGACCTGCGACTCGATCCGAGTTCCCAGAAAATTCAGATGGTGACAGGTCCGGCCCAGTTCGGGCTTACCTGGGACCGCTTGGGAAATCGGTATCACTGCGCCAATCGGCAGCCATGCCGGGAAGCGATGATCGAGCCACATCAGTTGGCACTGAGCCCATTGGCGGGACTGGTCCCTTCCGTTTTGGATGCCAGCCCCTCGGAAGCCAGTTCCTCGGTGCGGCCCTTGGTTCGTGCCTGGACGACATCGAACCTGCATGCTGGTCAGTTCACCGCAGCCTGCGGCGTTTTGGTAAGCCACAGCGACCATCTGGCACCCGCCTGGGGGCATGTGTTGACCTGTGAACCCACGGGAAGCTTAGTGCAGCGTCGCAGCCTGAAGAGAACCGATGGCCGAAGTGTGGTAGCCGACGAAGCTCCCCAGCGCGAGTTTCTCGCCAGTCGCGATCCATGGTTTCGCCCGGTCAATCTGACCGAAGGCCCAGGAGGTGAGATCTTTGTGGTCGATATGTACCGCGCGGTGATCGAGCATCCCGATTGGGTTCCAGTGGAACAGAAGCAGCGGCCCGATGAACGATTCGGAGAAGGACTGGGCCGAGTCTACCGAGTTGCTGGCAGCGATCGACCCGCCAGCACGATCTGGTCGGCGATCAGGAAGCGCCCGATGCGGCAGTGGACAACGGAAGAACTGGTGGAGACGCTGGCTAGGCCCGAGGCATGGGCGCGCGCTACCGCCCTGCGGTTGCTGATCGAAAAGCCGGATAACCAGCAGGCGGAGACGCTTGCGACATTCCAACGGATTTTAGAATATCGAAATGAGTCGTCGCTGCACATGGCAGCGCTCACTTGGCTTGCTTCCCGTGGGAATTGGGACGATAGGATCTGGCGGCGTGCTCTGCAAAGCCATGATGTGGGCCTCCAGCGGCACGCGCTGCATCTGCTGGCCAATGGCATCCAGCCACGGGCCATCGACGAGTATCTCAACGAAATCGGTTCGATGCTGGAAACCACCGATCGCGACCTTCTGCGATCGGTCTGCTGGGCGATCGCCAGAAGCCCAGATCAAAGCGATGCGATGCGGCAATTCCAGTTGGAGACGATGCTTCCAACGCTGGCCCGCCATTCCCTCGCATGCTCCACGGATGGTCATCTTCAGGTGGCCGTTGCGGCTGCCGTCAGAAATCTCCCAGTCGAATGGATGCAGAACTGGGGAGATCAGTGGTGGCAACATCCAGAAGCAGGTTCTGCTTCGACGCCGATACCACCCATGCTCCAGGAATCGGTTCGTCACTGGATGAGAGCCGCTGCCCAGCGCAGCCCCGATGTGATGCAGCGTGCGATCGATAGGTGGATCCCTGCGGAATCTTGGGCTCGTATGACGGAGGACACCCGGCGATTGCATCTGGCGCTCTGGTCTGGTTGGCGAGATGCCGTAAAGGATCGGGATGTGGCGTCGCTGGTGGACCTGAAGTCCTTCCTTGCAAAGACGACCGCTAGCCAATCTGTCAACGCTGATCTGCGAGCCGGATCGCTGATGCTGCTCCGGGCGCTTGATCCTGGGGAAGCAAAGAGCGTCGCACTGGATATGCTAGAAGAGCCAAACGGCCCGCTGCTCAAAGCGGTCCTCAGCGCGGTGACCGCTGATCCCGCCAAAGAAACCCAGCAGCGTTTGATTGGGGCATTTGCCAAGGCGACGCCTGAGCTGAGGTCGGATTACTTCCAGGTGATTCGGTCCAGTCCCGAGCGGCTGACGCTGCTGCTGGAAAAGTTGGAGTCAGGGGAGGTAAGCACCAAGCTACTGGACGCCAGTCAGCGGGAGTTTCTCCTCGGGAAATCGGATCTTGCGGAGAAAGATCGTTGGGTCCATGTCCTGGGACCTCAGGGCGACCCAGATCGACAGGCGATCATCGATCGCTATCGCCAAGCGTTTGAGGGGGCATGGGATGTCGCGCGTGGTCAGCGAGTCTTCCGACAGCAATGTGCGGCCTGCCATCGGATCGATCAGATCGGGACTGCGGTTGGCCCAGATATTTCAGATTCCCGCGAGCAGTCTTTCGACAAACTGCTGATCTCCATTCTGGATCCCAACCGCACCATCGATGGAGCCTACTACCGCTACGTTGTCGTTCTGGATTCCGGTGAGGTGCTGGAGGGATTGCTGCAGGAAGCAACCAAGGAAGTGGTAACCATCAAGTCGCAAAATGGCACCATCCACCGGTTGATGCGGGAGGAGATCGAGTCGTTTCAGTCTACGGGTATCTCGTTGATGCCCTCTGGCATCGAGCAGCAGGTTAGTCCGGAGGAGATGTGGGACCTGCTGGGCTATATCAAGAATTGGCGTTATCTGCAGGAAGGCCTGCCCATCCAGGCCACACCAACCCCAACGGCGGCTCCCTGAAGTCCTGTCTATTTGAAAGAATACGAATGCATCGCGCGAATCCAGCAAGGGATTGTTTCCCTCGCTACGGCAGAACCGTTTTCATCTTCTGTCTGGCGTTCTTTTCGGCTGTCTTGGGCGATCCGTTCGGTCGAGGCGCTTGTGCCAAGGATCCAGCAGAGGGATCAGAGGCAGCTTTTGCTAAGCGACTGAGCGAGATGACAGCTGGCCAGTGGATCGAACTTGCCGGACGAGAGGGCGATCTGCAGCGCGGCTTGACGCTCTTTCATGACCTTCAGTTGGCCTGTGCGCAGTGCCATGCACTCCATCCCAGTCAGCCTGCCCGCACCGGCCCGATCCTCAGCCAAGTGCTACCCAAGCACACCGATCAACGCCTGGTCGATGCGCTGCTGGAGCCATCGAAGGAGATTCTGGAGGGGTTCGAGCAGTCGGTGATTTTGACCGATGCGGGCAACGTAATTGCGGGCCGGATTCTGCGGCAGACCGAGACGCATTTGGAATTTCTCGAAGGGGCGGGAGATGTTCCTCCGAGGCTTTTCGAATTGGAGCAGATTGAGCGAATCGAGCGACGTTCGGATTCCTTGATGCCGGGGGGGTTGGTGCAGAAACTTGGCAACCAGCAGCGATGGCTGGATCTGCTGCGTCTGTTGATCGAACTGCGGGCGGGTGGGGAGTCGGTGGCGCTGCGGCTTGCGGCTGATAGCCCCAAGTCGTCTCAGATCGCCGCGTACGAATCACAGGTCGACCATGCAGGGATATTGCGAGACCTCGATCAAACGGCCTTCGAACGAGGCGAAGCGATCTATCGGCGAGTTTGTTTTCAATGCCACGGCGATCTCCAGCAAATGGGATCGCTCCCTACGTCTCTACGGTTTGGACAGGGTGACTTCAAGAACGGAAACTCGCCCTACGCCATGTACCAGACGCTGACCCGGGGCTTTGGGCAAATGGCCGCGCAGTCGTGGATGGTTCCGCAGCAGAAGTACGATGTGATTCACTACATCCGCGAAACATTCCTCAAAGACCACCGGCCTGCTCAGTACTTGAGAATCGATGAAGAGTATCTGGCGCAGTTGCCAAGCGGGACGACGCGCGGCCCTGCCCCCTCCACGATCGAACCATGGAACGCCATGGATTATGGGAATCTGATTGCCCACACCTTCGAAGTTCCTGGGGATGGACTGAACATTGCGTACAAGGGAATGGCCATGCGCCTGGATCCCGGACCAGGGGGCGCTGCACGAGGCAACCACTGGATGCTCTTTTGTACCGATACCTTGCGGATGGCTGCTGGATGGAGCCATCGCGAGGGGGTAGAGCGGATGACGAACTGGCGATCGATTCAATTCAATGGCGAGCACCAGATTCATCCTTCGATCAGCGGTCAGGTGCACTGGAGTCTTCCCAATGGACCCGGGTGGGGCAATCCTATGGCATCGGACATCCAGGATCGATGGAATGATCAGGCGAGGGTGGAGGGGCGAGATGGGCGTCGATATGGCCCCCTTCCCAAAACCTGGGGCCAATGGCTGGGACATTCCACCCACGAAGGAAAAACGATTCTTCACTATCGGATCGGCGATGCAGTAATTGATGAATTGCCCCAGGTCGAATGGATCGACCAGCAGCCCGTTTTCGTGCGGCGATTGCGAATCGGAGCTCACAAGGAACCGTTGCACTGGAAGGTACTGCCTGCCACCGACCAGTCGGATCAACCCCTCCGGTCGATCGATCCCCACGGCGCCTCGGTGCGTTGGGGCGTGATCGCCGATGAACAGTCCATCAAGCCTCGGCAGGCGGACTCCCTACTCGATGGCAGCGGCTATTGGGAGATCTCGGAAGGAGACTGGCTTGGGAGGCGGACGCCGCAGCGATGGACCCTTGTCGCTCAGGTGCAGACCGAATCCGATGGAACGATTGCCGCATTTGCCCCGGTGGGCCCGCAATGGGCTCCTGGTGGAATGACGCTGTTCATTCGTGACGGCCGACTGGTTTTTGATGTCGGTTGGGTCGGTGCTGTCGCATCCGAAATCAAAGTGAACGATGGGAAGCCCCATCGAGTTGCGCTCGCATACGATGCTTCCAATGGCACGGTGAGGATGGCGATCGATGGAAGCCTGTCGGCGGAGGGAGTTTTACGAAATCCCCAGCCCTTGGATCGCTCCGTCTTTCGTATTGGGTATACCTCGCTCAATTTCCCACAGCCGAAGTCGTTGCTCATCGGCCGTGTCGCATCGCTGCAATTGCGAGAGGGGTTCGATCGGGTGGAGGATCATTCGAATGGGGCCACCGACAGCGAAGGGAAGGTGATCGCGAGGTTTCCCGAAGGCGATGGTTGGCAGTGGAACGATGTAGCAACTCCTCAAGTCCAGCCGTCACCTCCCATCGATGCAATGTTCGTTTCCCAGGGCCAAGGACTGGGGTGGCAGAAGCAGGATGGCGCACTGGTTCTGGTGATCGAGCCCGCAGAAGAGAGGACGGAAATCGCTGTTGCCCTGGCTCCCGCGAGTCGAACTGGGGAGTTGCCAGATGGAAGTGGGAGCATTCTCGAGCAAATGGACGTGGCCGGACTGCGCGACCCATTGCCTTGGGATCGGTGGCTAGATGGTGGAGCCGCTCTTTTTCCTGACACGATCAAGACCGCAGTCCAGGTGGAGGAAAAAGCCAACGGTCCTTTGGCAGTCGATACGATCCAGTTGCCGGAGTCCAATCCTTGGTTGGCGTTGGTCCGGCCGACCGGCATTGATTTTTTCACCGATGGATCGCTTGCTGTCTCCACTTGGGATGGAGATCTCTGGAGAGTCACCCTTTCCAATGAATCCAGCACCGCGACATGGCGGCGAATTGCCAGTGGACTTTTTCAGCCGCTGGGGATCCGGATCCTTGAAGATCGCATTTATGTCTTGTGCCGAGATCAACTGGTTCGCTTGGAGGACCGCAATGGAGATGGTGCCATCGATCACTATGCCACGGTGAACCACGACCATCAAGTGACCGAGCATTTTCACGAGTTCGCGATGGGGCTACAGGTGGATGCCGAGGGGAATTTTTGCTATGCCAAATCCGGGAGGCATGCGCTAAAGGCAGTCGTGCCGCATCATGGAACACTTGTCCGAGTCTCTGCGGATGGTCAGAAGAGCGAGATTCTGGCCACGGGGTTTCGCGCCGCCAATGGGGTCTGCCTGAATCCCGATGGCACGTTTTTCGTCACCGATCAGGAGGGATTCTGGAATCCGAAGAACCGCATCAACTGGTTGCGACGGCCCGATCCATCGGCCCCGCTTTTCTATGGGAACCTGTGGGGCTACACCGATGTCACGGATCCTTCTGACGATCTCATGGAGCCACCTTTATGCTGGATCACCAATGCCAAGGATCGTTCGCCGGCCGAGTTGCTTTGGGTGGACAGCCCCCAATGGGGACCGCTGGATGGAAAGCTACTGAGTCTTTCTTATGGCTACGGTAAGGTGTTTCTCGTGCCTCACGAGCAGATTGGTAGCCGGATGCAGGGAGGCGTGGTGGAGTTGCCGATCGCACCGCTGGCCAGTGGTCTGATGAGGGCGAGGTTCCATCCTCGCGACGGGCATTTGTATGGGTGCGGCATGTTTGCGTGGGCGGGCAATGCAACCGCTCCTGGTGGACTGTATCGGTTTCGACCGACGGGGAAACCATGGCGACTGCCAGTTGGGCTTCAGATGCGATCTGGGGCTATCACGATGCAATTCACCGAGCCGATCGATGGCCAGGCAGGATCCAAGGGAAAGTTCTCTGTTCGCGTTTGGGATCTGAAGCGATCGGAACGCTACGGGTCGGATCATCAGAACGAACGGGAATTGGAGATTCAGCGAGTGGAGGTATTGCCTGATCGAGGAGCGATTCGATTCGAGGTTCCGGACCTGCGTCCTACTTGGGGGTTGGAGGTGCGATATGAGATTCCGATGGCCGATGGTCAGATGGCCATCGGCGAGCTTCATGGAACGATGCACCCCGAAAGCCCGGAATAAGAAGAGGCAAGGGAATCGATTCGTATCGTGATCCGCATTGAGGGAAGTGGCATCCATTGCAAGCCCTGTGATGCTGGGCCGTTGGGTCACCAGTTCAGGATCGAATCGATCAGGATCGTGCCGGTTTTCTCCCCCATGGAAACCTCGGAAACGTAGCGATAGGTGGGGAAGCTGGCGAAGTCGACCTCCGTCAGAATGTAGCCGAAGGCATCGTTGGTCAGTCCCAGGAGAAAGGGATGTTCGGCCGCCAGCTTCCGTTTCAGGTAAAAGCCGATATTTGGGAGAGCTTCACCTGGAATCGTCACCAAGAGAGCCGGCCCCAGTTGGATGCGATTCAGCCGGGTGGGAAGCATCCGGTTATCGGTTTTGGGATAGTTGAGTGGCGAGTGCTGAACCACGGCCCAAAGGAGATCGGAATCGCAGGGGAACAGGACCTGTTTGCTCTCGGAGCGAAGGATAGGCATCGGGTCGGCGATCCCTTCTTTGCCGATCCGTATCGCTTCATCCCCCAATGCCTGCCCGATCCGCAGGCACTCCTCCCATGTCCGCTCATCCTTCCACTTTCCGCGGATCGGATCGGAGAGTTGATCGAGCGATCGGTTGTCTGCGGTGATCATTCCCCCTTGAGCCCCATTGAAGAAAATCGCCATGCCTCCTTCTTTCTCCTCGATGCGATCGCACATCGGTCCGATCAGATCGGGACTGCAGATTCCTTGTTCGCTTCCGAGCACCTCGGGGTGAATTGCATAGTTGACTAGGGTGGCGATAGTCTTGCCATGTTCCTTGCTGCGAAAGACGATGACACCGGCGCGGCGGTCGTAGAGATCGGGGGCGTAGTAGTTGTAGGCAATTTTTCCTTGGACTTCGCCCGAGCTGACGAGGATCTCCGACTCGGTGGCGGAAGCATCGGCTTCCCGGACGGCATCTGCCAGTTGGTTGCAAACCCAGTCGATATGCTTGAGGTCTCCGGTGTGACCACCTTTCCCGTCGGGGAAGGCATAGAGATCCGGAGCGCTATGGGTGTGGGTAGCGCCGATCACCCAGCGATCCTTTGCGATGGCAGGATACTGTCTGGCAGCTCGATCGATCAGGACACCAGGAAAGCCCAGCGCATCGACACTTCCCAGCACCAGCTTCTCGTCACCCTGCTTCAGGACCAGGACCCGAATGGAGATGTCTCCAAGTTTTCTTGTCGTTGGATTGGGAGTTCCCAAACCGCCAGAAACGGGCAGCAGAGGATCAGGTGTGATGGAACGTTTAGCGGTTCCGACCCGTAACGGCTCCGCGGCATCGCCGTTCCGTTGCGGAAGTAGGATGGCCAGGAGTGCGATCGCCAGGAATACACCCTTTTGGGATAGAAACAATCGAGGCATGGAGATGGAGCTCCCAAATGGGGTTCGAGCAGTGGGCAAGTCAGTGGCTAGCCCGTGTGATCAGCGGAACCGCTTGATAACCAAGTTGACGAAAGACAGGTCACGCACCTCTTTTTTAATCGATGGAATGGTGGATGCGTCAAGCGAGCATCTGGAATGTGCCCATGTAGTTTGAATTACAATCGACATGGGGTTGGGGACCGGATCCATTCCTATCCCAGTCCCTTGCTCCTATTAGAGAAAGACTGTCGATGAATCGCTGGATTTGGATTCCAACCTATTTGCTGATGACCTGCCTTTGGTGCCATGCGCGAGGGGATGAGCGGCCGAATATCGTTTTCCTTTTAGCCGATGATCTCGGCTACGGCGATCTTGGTTGTTATGGTCATCCCTACGCAAAGACGCCGTCGATCGACCAATTGGCCCGGGAAGGGACTTTGTTCCGGTCTGCCTATGCCGCTGGTCCGTTTTGCGCCCCCAGTCGTTGTGGATTTATGACCGGCAGGTTTCCTCAGACGTTTCCTGTTGACACCGCTACCGCTGGCTTTGGCAGCGCCGTCACGGTGACCGAAACGCTGAAGCAGAAAGGCTATCGGACCGCTCACTTTGGGAAATGGGACATCGGGAAGGCCGTAGAGCGGGGACTTACGGGATCGATGAGATTCAGGTGATTCAAAGCAGTCATGGTGATGACCGGGGGAAGGATCACGAGACGACTGCAGCGGCGATCGACTTTATCCGTCGAAGCCAGGGAAAACCGTTCTATATGAACGTATGGTTCCATTCGGTTCATTCACCAGTGCGTCCTCACCCTCGCTTTGTTGATCGTTTTCGCGACCTGCAAGTTCGTCGCGAGGATTTTTCCAATCCCCATTTTCTTCAGCGATGGGATGATTACGAGGCAGATCTGGGGGATGCTGTCGGTGGCATGAAGCAATATCTCGGAGAACTTTCGCAACTTGATGACCAAGTCGGAAGAGTGCTGGCAGCGATTCGGGAGGCGGGGATTGAGCAGAATACGATCGTCCTGTTTTGTAGTGATAACGGTCCAGCACTTTCGCGGCAACATGCGAATAAGAACTCAGATACTGGAACAGATCAGGTGATTAAGCCGAACCTTTTGGGATCGGCTGGCGTGTTGCGCGGTAACAAGCATTTGATCTACGAGGGAGGGGTTCGCATCCCTTGGATCGTGAAGTGGCCGAATCGAGTTGCCGCGGGCAAAGTCGATGAATCATCGGTGGTGGCCGGTGTCGATCTGCTTCCAACGCTCTGCAAGATCGCAGGCGTGGAAGTGGATGATCCCGCGATTGATGGCGAAGATGTTTCCGATATTTGGCTTGCATCCGGGCGGCAACGGGTGCGGGATCTGTTCTGGGTGGGACCGAATCCTCGAGTCGCGATCCGCCGTGGCAAGTGGAAAATGCACCTCCGCAATGAAGGAATCGAAGAACTCTATGATCTGTCGGTTGATCCGGAGGAATCGAGCGATTTGGCAGCATCGCAGGTTGCTGTGACTTCCGAGTTGGGTCTAATAATCGACCAGTGGGTAAAGCAGTTACCGAAAGAGGCGGGGGTCAGGCCATCGTCCAAGAACCGCTCACCTAAAAGGGACGAAATACCAACAAAGTTGTCATCTCGGACCGTTCTTCCTGCCGTCCTAGCGGTTGCGTCGCTGCTGATTGTCGGCGGATTGGTCTGGCGGCGATGGAGGCATTGATCCCTTCCTTCGAATGCCGTCAGGCACAATCGGATGGAGACGAGATAGATGATCGCTCGGACGGATCCTTGCGAGGCTAAAAAAAAGATCCATTCGGAATTTGTGTGCGTTACGATCGCTTCCCTGCCGCGACTCAAGAAATGCCGGTGGCCACAGCACCCAGTCACCTTCCCAAGGGGAGGGTGAGATCTATTGCACGCCTTGTATCCGTAGCCCTTGCCCCTACGACTCCATCCCACCTACTCCGGTCGGCCGGACGGATACATCCACGGAATTGCCGGATGGACCAAAAAAAGACCTGCCGCAGTGGGCAGGTCTTTCGTGCTTTTTTGCTGAACGCCAAATCACTGATGTTTAGCCACGTCGCGACCGGGTTGCAGGCGACTTGGTCTTGGCGACCTTCGCTGCCGGCTTCTTCTTGGCAGCAACCTTTTTGACGGTTGCCTTCGAAGCTGCCGCCTGCTCGCGAAGGGCAGCCTGAGCGGCAGCCAAGCGGGCGATCGGAACGCGGAAGGGAGAGCAGCTGACATAGTCGAGCCCTGCGGTGTGGCAGAACATGACCGACGATGGATCGCCACCATGCTCACCGCAGATACCGATTTTCAGTTCAGGTCGCTTCGAGCGTCCTTTTTCGACACCGATCTTCATCAATTGGCCAACCCCAGTCGTATCGATCGATGCGAAAGGATTTGCCTTAACGATTTCCAGCCCCTGGTAGGCAGGCAGGAACGAGTTGCTGTCGTCGCGGCTCATTCCAAGGCATGTCTGTGTCAGGTCGTTGGTACCGAAGGAGAAGAACTCGGCCGTTTCGGCGATTTCGTCGGCCGTCAGGGCTCCACGAGGGACTTCGATCATCGTACCGACGGAGTAAGGGAACTTCTTCCCAGTTTCCTTCATGACTTCGCCGGCCACACGGTGAATGATCTCGACTTGCAGGTCGAGTTCCTTCTTGAAGCCGACAAGCGGCACCATGATTTCCGGCTTGACCTTGATTCCATCCTTCAGGACAGCCGCGGCCGCCTGGAAAATGGCACGGGCCTGCATTTCGGAAATCTCGGGCCGGACGATTCCCAGTCGGCAGCCTCGGAAGCCAAGCATTGGATTGAACTCATGGAGTTCGTGCACCAGCTTGGTGACTTCTTCGACCGAGATGCGAAGCTGCTTGGCGACTTCTTCCTGGCCCTTCTTGTTGTCCGACTGGGGCAGGAATTCGTGGAGCGGTGGGTCCAGCAACCGGATGCAGGCAGGCCGCCCATCGAGGGCTCGGAAGATCCCTTCAAAATCCTTTTGCTGGTAGGGTAGCAGTTTGGCCAAGGCCTTCTTGCGATCGGATTCCTCTTGAGCCAGGATCATCTGCCGGACGGCGATGATCCGGTCTCCCTCGAAGAACATGTGCTCGGTGCGGCAAAGTCCAATCCCTTCCGCCCCGAAGGCGATGGCGTTGGCCACCTGGTCGGGTTGGTCTGCATTGGTGCGAAGCCCCAGTTTGCGGTATCCGTCCGCAAGCTTCATGATGAAGTTGTAGTACTGGAAGACCTTGCTATCGGCAGGCTTCATCTTCTTGGAGACCAAGACCTGCTTCAGTTCGCTGTCGGCGGTGGCAATCTTGCCATGGAAGACTTCACCGGTCGACCCATTGATGCTGATCGGGTCTCCTTCTCGCAGCGTGACACCCTTGCACTTGAGCGTACCCTTGTGGTAGTCGATCTCGACATCCCCGGCACCAGCAACGCAGACCTTACCCATCTGGCGAGCCACCAGCGCGGCGTGGCTGGAGACACCACCACGAGCGGTGAGAATTCCATCGGCGGCGATCATGCCGCGCAGGTCCTCAGGGCTGGTTTCGATACGGGCGAGCACGACAGGCTGACCCTTGGCGGCCAATTGTTCAGCTTTGGCGGCAGTGAAGACGACAGCTCCCGAAGCGGCACCGGGCCCGGCAGGTAGTCCAACAGCCATCAGCCGTCCCTCTTTCTTCGCCTTGGCATAGGCGTCGGTATCGAAGATCGGCTGCAGGAGTTGGTTGAGGGCTTCTGGGTCGCCCGATCGCACGGCGTGCTCTGGGGTCATCAGCTTTTCTTTGACCATGTCGTGAGCGATCTTCACATAGGCCAAAGCGGTTCGCTTGCCGTTGCGAGTCTGAAGCATGTACAGCTTCTTCTTCTCAATCGTGAATTCGAAGTCCTGGACATCACCGAAGTTCTTTTCCAGAATCTTGCGGACTTCGACCAGTTCCTTGTAGGCCGGGCCGATGATCTTGTCGTGAGCCATGTCGGCGATCTTCAGCGGTGTGCGTACACCAGCCACCACGTCTTCACCCTGCGCGTTGACTAGATACTCGCCGTAGAAGACATTCTCGCCAGTCGCTGGGTCGCGAGTGAATGCCACGCCGGTGGCGCAGTCGTCGCCCATATTGCCGAAGACCATGCTCTGAACATTGACCGCCGTCCCCCACTCGTCTGGAATGCGATACTTCTGTCGGTAGAGAATCGCACGCTCATTCATCCAGCTGCCGAAGACCGCAGAGATGGCTCCTTCGAGCTGCTTGACTGGATCGGTCGGGAACGACTTGCCAGTCCGTTCGCGGATCAGTGCCTTGTAGCGCTTGACCAGTTCCTTCAGGTGCGCTTCGGTCAGCTCGGTGTCTTCCTTGACTTTCACTTCCTGCTTGAGGTGGTGCATCACCTCTTCAAACGGTTCATGTTCATTTTCGTGCCGCTTCTGCACCCCCATCACCACGTCGCCATACATCTGGATGAATCGGCGGTAGGAGTCCCAGGCGAAGCGTGGATTTTTGGTTGCTTCCGCCAGGCCCTCGGTGGTGTTGTCGTTGAGTCCCAGGTTGAGGATGGTATCCATCATGCCGGGCATGGAATCGCGTGCGCCGGACCGAACCGACACCAGCAATGGGTTGCTGACGTCGCCAAACTTCTTGCCGGTTTCTTTTTCCATCCAGGTGATTGCACGGTTCAAGTCGGTCAGCAAGCCCTCGGGAAACTTTTTGCCGTTCTTGTAATAATGAACACAGACTTCGGTAGTGATTGTGAAACCCGAGGGGACTGGAAGACCGATTTTGGTCATCGCGGCCAGGTTGGCCCCTTTGCCCCCAAGCAAGGACTTCATGTCCCCCGCGCCATCAGTTCGCGACTTGCCGAAGTAATAGATCATTTTGGAGGCCATTTGAGTTCGAGATCCTTCCGTTAAACTGGCTGACAAGGAAACAATTACCGGTGGCGACGAGTTTATCGGTCAGGGGAAAAATCGTCAATTCTGCTTGGGTTTTCGACCCTTCCTCCCGTTCCGTTTTTGAAGGTTCTCAAGCGACCGGAGGTGGGCAGTGACTGGAGGCAAACGACGAGGTGCAAGCCCCTGGGAGGCGTGGACCGCCAGCGGCGGCGGTCTCCTGGTAGTTGGCCACGGAACTCGAAATTCCCAGGGGGTCCAGCAGCTACGGACTCTCTCCCAGCAAATCGCCGAGATCGCCACGCCGTGCCCAGTCGAAGGGTGCTTTCTGGAGTTGGCTACACCGACTATCGAAGAAGGGGTCCAGCGTCTGGCAAGCCGCGGAGTGAGGCGACTGGTTACGGTTCCGATCCTGCTTTTTGAGGCGGGGCACGCCAAGGCGGACATCCCCCAGGCAGTGGCGCAAGCGGCTCGGGAGGCGGGGGTCTTTTCGGAAGCTCAGTCACCCCCCCTAGGTTGCTCGGCCGAGGTGCTCGCCCTTTCGCACCAAAGGCTGATCGAGTCGATCGAGCGGGAGGAGGGAAGGTGCGACGGCGAGAAACTGGCAAGTTTCCTGTCGGGACCAACCAGTTGCCTAGTGATGCTTGGGCGTGGGGCAAGCGACCGGAAAGCCGTCGGGGCGATGCGTCGTTTGGCGGCGCTACGACAGCGACGTTGCGGGGTCCCCCATCTGAAAGTCGGTTTCTTTGCCGCCGCCAAACCGTCGGTGACGGAACTGTTGGGTAGCCTGCCTGCATCCAAGTACCAGCGTCTTTTTCTGCAGCCCCATCTGCTTTTCCCTGGGGAATTGATGGAGCAATTGCGAGAAAAACGTCAGGAACTTCAGGGGAATTGCCCCAAGCAGCGATACTACTTGGCCGAACCTTTAGGGGTCCAACTGGAAAACAACAACCCGGAAACACAATCAGGTGACTTGGTGAACGGCCTGCAGGGGCTTTCGGTTACCAGCCTTGCGGAGACCTTCTGTGGACTGGCGGCCAGGACGCTCCGCAGACAGCTGAATCCCTGGAAGCCATGGCGTTGGTAGGCGCAGCGTGCCACGACGGACTTGGGGAGGCGGGCGAGACGGTGGAGCGTCCCTGGGCCGAGGCGAGTCATGTTGCACCTGCTTGGGCGATTCCCTAGGATTGGCCTGGGATGGTTCCGTTCGGATCTCCTTTTGAAATGGCGTTATGCGGATCTTACCCCGGCACTCAAGCTAGGGTGAATCGAGCCCAAAAAACCAAAGAAAGCATCCTTCAAGATGAAACCTCGCAAGCTAATGGCTGCTTTTCGATGCGCACGAGCGCAAAAGAATTCGCTACTGGGCGTGGCCCTGGGGCTTAGCTCTCTGGCGACTTGTGTCGGCCAAAGCCATGCGGAAGAGTTCCCGCGAGTCCTCGAGACTCCCAAGCCATCGTCCCAGGATCGCCTGATCACCCGCACCGTCAGTAGGCTTCTGCAGAATGGACATCTGTCCAAAGCGAAGATCGACGACGAGATTTCGCGTCGGGCTTTCGATCAGTTTCTGAGACTTCTCGATCCGATGAAAATGTATTTCCTGCAGTCGGATATCGATGAGTTCGCGCAGAAGCGAGAGCAACTGGACGACATGATGCTGGGGGGCGATGTCAGCTTCGCCTATGAAGTTTTTCGGCGATACAACCAGCGACTGACCGCTGCCATGCCGATGATCCACGCTTGGATCGACGCCGATCACGATTTTACGATAGACGAAACGGTGGCGATCGATCGTGAGGTGGTCAGTTATCCCAAGAGTGAAGAAGAGCAGAAGGATCGCTGGAGAAAGACGATCAAACTGAATCTTCTGGATCTGAAATCCGACGGCAAGCAGATCGACGAAATCCGGAAGCAACTCCACAGCCGTTTCCGAGTGCAGGAACGCAACGGATCGCAGATGGACGTGTACGAACTTCTGGAGTTCTATCTATCGGCGTTCACCACGTCGTTGGATCCTCATACCACCTACATGGCACCTCGGGCCCAAAGCAATTTTGACATTCAATTGAAGCTGTCTCTGGATGGCATCGGCGCGTCGCTCCGCTCGGAAGATGGCTACGTCACGGTGATGTCGATTGTCCCGGGCGGCGCAGCGGAGAAAGATGGTCGATTGAAAAAGGGAGACCGCATCGTCGCAGTCGGACAGGAAGGCAGCCCCGAGGATGTCGATGTCGTCGAAAAGAAAACGGACGACGTAGTCGATCTGATCCGAGGCCCCGCCGGGACCAAAGTCCGTTTGACTGTCGAGCCGAAGTTGGGTGGGGGCCGACAGGTCTTTGAGATCGTGCGGGCGAAAATCCAGTTGGAAGACGAAGCGGCGCGGGGCGAGGTGCTGGAGCGATTCCAGAAGGCGGATGGCAGCCCCTACAAGATCGGCTACCTAAACCTTCCCAGCTTCTATCTGGATATGGATGGAGCTAGGGAAAACAAGCCGAACTATCGCAGCACGACGCGCGATGTGCGGAATATTTTGAAGGACTTCAAGGAGAAGGGAGTCGACTCCGTGGTGCTCGACCTCTCCAAGAACGGTGGTGGTTCGCTCACCGAAGCCATCAACTGCACCGGGCTCTTCATCGACCGCGGCCCGGTGGTTCAGGTGAAGGATCCCAGCGGAGCGGTCCAGCCCTACGAGGATGAAGAACGGGGGGTTGCCTGGGACGGTCCCCTGGTAGTGGTGACCTCCAAGATGAGCGCCAGCGCCAGTGAAATCTTCGCCGGTGCGATCAAGGACTACCAGCGTGGCTTGGTGGTCGGAGATCCGCAGACTCACGGAAAAGGTACGGTGCAAACTCTTCTGGATATCGGAGAGATGCTTTTCCGAGCCCCTGCCGGCAAGCCCTATGGAGCGCTCAAGCTGACCATTCAGCAGTTCTATCTTCCCAATGGGCAAAGCACCCAGAGGGAAGGAGTCGCTGCCGACGTCGTCCTGCCGTCGATCACCGCGTACATGGATATCGGCGAATCGGATCTCGACTACGCGCTGCCGCCCGACGAGGTGGAGGCACAGGAGCATCAGCACTATCAAATGGTCAACGATGCGATTCGAGCGCAACTCCAGCAAAAGTCGATCGCACGCGTCGAGCAGTCGGAGGATTTCGACAAGCTGCTGAAGCGAATTGAGTTCTATAAGAAGCAGAAAGATGAGAAGTACGTCAGTCTCAAGGAAGAGGATTTCCTGAAGCGACGTGCGGAGTTGAACTCGGAAGAGGAAGAGGAGAAGCAGATCCTCGATGCGCAGACCCCTGCCGAGAAGCCTTTTGTCTCTGGATACTACAACGACGAAGTGCTCCAGGTGACTCGCGATTACTACGATGCTCTCCAGGCGATCAACTTGGTCAAAGCTGGTTGATTCAGCCAGCCATCTGGTGGGTACTGAAATCCAAGCAGGCCAGGGGGACTCTCCCTGGCCTGCTTTTGTTTTCAGAGATTTTCAGTCACCGCGATGCAGATCGATCGAATCAATCCAGATAGAGGAATTCGTTGCTGTTGAGCAACGCGCGAGCAACAGCGACAAGTCCGTGCTGGTCGGACAGTTCATGGGCGCCTTTCCGTTCCATGTCTTCTGGCATGCGGCCCAGGGTCAACTGAAACATTCTTGCGATGGCTTTCTCCGATGAGCCATCCGATTCCTTGATAGATCGATCGACCAGCGACTTGGCCTGCCGCAAGAGAAAAGGGCTGTGGAGCAGGCTAAGCGACTGAAGCGGCGTGATGGAGCTATTGCGTTTGGGAGCGACCTGTCCGGCATCCGGGCAATCGAAAGGACCAAACGTCGACTCCAACTGCATCCGCGGCTTGGACTGGTAGATCATGCGCCGCCAAGTTTCAGGCCCCGGATCGTCAAGGCTTTCATATACCTTGACGTAGTTGGTGTTGGGCTGAAAGAGATCGAACCCCGGGCCACCCCAGCGGAGGTCGAGGTTCCCAGCCGACCAGAGAATCGCATCCCGCAGCGGTTCTGCCTCCAATCGTCGCGGGGTGAACCCCACATAAAGCCGTTCCATTCTCGCGTCGGCTTCATGTCTCGCCTGCTGGCGGTAGGTGGCGGACGTCAGGATCAAGCGATGGATCGCCTGCAGCGACCAGTCTCTCTCGATCAGCTCGCACGCCAGCCAATCGAGTAGTTCTGGGTGGGACGGCACGCCTGCCTGGGTACCGAAGTCACTGGGGGAGCCTATCAGACCGCGACCGAAGTGGTGAAGCCATAGTCGGTTGACGACGACGCGCGCCGTCAGCGGGTTATCGGGACTGGCGATCCATTGGGCCAGCTGTTTTCGTCGCTGCGTATCACCGCTCTCGAAAGGCAAAGACCAGGTCGTCCCGATCGCAGAGATTCCAGCGGGGGAAACCGGCTCGCGGGGCTGCATGGGGTCTCCTCGGTGCAGTCGCGACACCGGTTCGGGTGTCCCCAATCGCCCCGCGTAGGCCATTGGGCCGGTCGGAGCGCCCCGGGAGGCCGCGCGAGCCGCCTGCCAAGTCCGCCAGTCGGTCAGCCACTGGCCGCGGAGGTTTTCCGCGAGTTGGGGAGGAACCCAGTCGCGCGTGATTTGATCGTTTGCCGCCAGTGGTAGCGGCATGCGGCTCTGGTGGCTACTGACCAATCGCCATTTCTCGGAATCGAATTTGGCCTCCCAGCGATACGCCGTGGCCAGCCGATCGCGGTAGACCGGACGATCTTCCCCATCGCGGCTCCATCGAATCCAAGCGATCTCTACGGGACGAGGGAAATCGAGTTGCACCCAACCCTTTCCTGCCTGGTTGGAGATCCATGACTTGGCATTCCCTCGAATCCCATCGGTCAGATGCTCCAGTTTGTGAAATGCATTGCCCGGGAAGTCGCCCGAACTGGAGAGTTTTGCGGCTGACGCGATATTCAACCCATCGGGTGAATAGCACTCCACTTCGTCGATGCAAGGTTCGGCGCCATTGGTTGCATCGATCGTCATTCTCAGCGAGGTAACTCCCGATGCATCGATCCGTTCGATATTGCATTCTGGATCAACCGGACTGCTCAAAGGCGGCATTGCCGACACTGCTCGCCCGTCGGGTTCTCTTTCGATTATCACCATGTCTGCAGTAACAGGAGATGGTTGGTTTCCAGATCGCAGGAGGAGGACCGACCGCTCTGTGACCGAGTGAATCCCCAAATCCTTCAACCCGCTCCAGCGACTCTCGGAGGGAAGATCGATCCCCTCGGAACCCGCAGCTGGGTAGCGCTGATCGATCTTCGCAAGCTGTATTTGATCTTCCTGGGTTACGAGGTTCCCGTCGGCATCGATCCAGTAACTTGCGTCTGGCGCGTGCGTCGGCCAACCGGCGCCCCAGGAGACCCAGACCCGCAGCCGAATCGTTTTGGCATTCGAAGACTCTCCATCACCATCGATCGCATTCTGATCTACTAGCCGCCAACTGGCGACATCGGTGGTTGCCGGAGCGTTCCACCAGGTGTAGGACTGGCCGAGATTCACGATGCCATACCGAACCGGATCCTGCTGTTTTTGCCCCCAGTTTGCCCCTTCGGCATGAGCGGCGACGGCACTGGCAGGCAGCAACGAGTTCATTTCGGATGCAGTATCGTCCAGTAGTCTGAGGGAAGATTTTGGACTGGTGGGTGTCCGGTTGGCGATGGTCTGCTCCAGACTCCGGGCGATCTTCTCGGGAGGTTCCGACGATTCGGAAGGGAGCGGAAAACCTGCGGCGTTCTCTTGGGGAAGCTGCCTCTCGCCATGCTGGACCCCGGAGAGACAAGCCTTGATGGCGTAGTAATCGAGCTGGGAGATGGGGTCGAATTTGTGATCGTGGCAGCGTGCGCAGCCAACGGTGATCCCCAGAAAGACACTGCCAGTCGTGCTGACCATGTCGTGTAGTTCATCCGCGCGCTGGTTGGCTGTCAGCACCGGATCGGGGCTCTTGACGCGATCCCATGGGCCACCCACCAGGAATCCAGTCGCTGCATCCTTGCCATACTGATCTCCTGCAATCTGATCCCGCACGAATTGATCGTAGGGCAGATCATGACGCAGCGCCTCAAGGACATAGTCGCGGTAGCGGTAGGCATTGGGTCTTGGCTGATTGGTTTCAAATCCATCGCTCTCCGCAAATCGAACCACATCCAGCCAGTGGCGTGCCCACCTCTCGGCGGCTCGTGGCGAGGCAAGCATCGCATCGACCTGCCGATCCAGCCACAGTTCTTCCTCATGGCGATTGAGATCCTGCATCGGCAACTGTTCGAAGTCTAGGGGGAGCCCAAGGACATCTGCCGACATGCGGCGGGCTAGTACCCGCAGGGATGCTTGCGGCATCGGTTGTAGGCGTTCGATCTGCATCGAATGAGCGACAAAGCGATCGATCGGATGATCCGACCAGCCCCAAGGGTCCGGCGGCGGTATCCCAGGGGGATTCAGAGGTTTCCAAGCCCAGTGTTCTTTCCCAGGCAGGAACTCCCTTTGCATCCACTTTCGATCGAGCGAAGAATTCCATGGGGCGGCATCGATCAGCCACTGACGCAAAAGGTTGACTTCATCAGTCGACAGTGGCTCTCCTTCCGGCGGCATGCGTACGTCTGGGGCAACCGCGGTGATTCGTTGAATCAATGGATGCTCGGAAGGATCTCCCAGTGGAAGCAACGGGCCGGAATCCCCACCCGACTCTAGGGAACCGCGACTGTCCAGTCGCAGGTTTCCCTGTTGTTCGTCTTCTCCGTGGCATCCCGCACAGCGAGACAGCAGGATCCGTATCGCTTGCTCATCGCGCGTGCCTCCCACGTTATCGGTGGCGACCGCCGGCATGGAGGTAACGCAGAACCAAAGGCACCCCACCAAGTGGCCGAACGACTTCATGGCATGGCTCGAAAGGTACAACAGGGGGCAGGCGGGTAGCGGCGCAGTCACCTTCATTGTAACCCAAGCAGCCCGATGGAATCGACTGCATGAACCACGGTGATCATCGGTCCGGGGGTGGCCCAGTCTATGGGTCAGGGAGTACCCGAAGTCGTGGCAGCAGGTGCTTGCGACTGCTGCTGCAACTGTCGAAGCAGTTGGGAGAGTCCGGGGTCGTCGGGTTGGCGATCGAGGAGGGGGCGAAGCGCTTCGATGGCTTCGGTAAAGTTTTCCATCTTTTGCAAGAGCAGGACCAGAGTGGTTCGGTACTGAGCCTCTTCGGGTGCTAGGTCGACGGCGCGTTGGATTCTCTGTAAGGCATCCTCTTTGCGATCGGCCATGTAGAGAGCCAGACCGCTGCGGTATTGCAGCGAGGGTTCCTTTGGAAGCAGATCGGCATCACGCAGCAAAAGAGGTAGTTCCTCTTCTCGCATCTTTGTGGCCTGCTGTTTCCAAGATTCCTTCAGCTTCTCATCCTCCGGCGTCAGGCGCTCTCCCGACATCGAATCAGCCATCACGTCGTAGAGGACCGCCAGGTTCGACCTGGGGCCAGTCGCCTGGGGTTCCAAACGCAATGCGTCGCGATAGTGCTCAATCGCCTGCTGCGGCTTGCCCATCTGTTCGGCAAGCAGCCCCAGTCCCAGGTGGGCGCCCGAGCGATCTCGGTTGGCATGGTGGCGACCCAGCAGCTCCTGCCAGGCGCGGTCCCATTCGGGGGAACGCACGGAGCGGACCTGATCGGGGCCAGCGGTAGCGATTTGCGCTGCTGCTTCGACCCGAACAGATCGGACGGGATCGGCCAAAAGAGGCTTTTCAGCTACGGTGCGCGTCCCGGGATCGGGGATCGTACCCAGAGCGGCAGTCGCAGCGCGGCGCACCAGTGGCGAGGGATCCTTCGCAGCTTCCCGACCGAGCAACGCAGCTTGCCTGGGGTAGAAGCGAGCGAATTCCTGGAGGATGGTGGCTCGGACGATGGCTGGGGATTCCGGACCCTGCTTTTGCATCCACTTGGGAACCAGTTGCAGCGCCTCCTCGGAACCGGTGCGTGCTGCATGTAGCGCCTCACCGAAATGCTCAGGTGTCTTTCGCGAGGCACCATACCACTTAGCCACCGCGTCTTCGCTCCACTGATCCATCTGACGGAGCAGTTCTTTCGCTTCCTTGTCGCCTCGTGCCGCTTCGGCGACCCAGTCTCCGTATTGGCGAAGATGGGGTCGGTCGGGTCGAGTCCAGCGCTTGTCATCGAAGTGGCAACTGCTGCATGCATTGGGAGTACCAAGCTTCAGGCTGAGATCGGGGCGCGGGATGCGGAAGGAATGATCGTGCCGGGGATCGACATCCATGTAGGTGGTCGGTGGCATGTGGCACTCGACGCAACTGGCGCCCGAACTGCCAACAGGGTGGAAATGATGCGCGACGGAGTCGTATTTGGCGGCCGGATGCTGATGGCAGGAGGTGCAGACCTCATTGCCCGAGTGCTTCAGTCGGGCGGTATGCGGATCATGGCAATCGGTGCACCGAATCCCTTTGTGAAACATCTTGCTCTGAAGGAACGACCCATGGATATAGACCTCATCCTGAACTTGCCCATCGGCAAAGTAGGTTCCTTCGGTCAGGAATGCTTCCAGGAAATAGTCGTCGTAGAGATCTCCCGCCTTGAAACCTTCGGCGATCATTTCGCGTCGGGCATGGCAGGGTGCACAAGCCTGGATCTGGTCGATCGATGATTGTTTGAGCGGTGCCAGGCCCCAGCCGAACTGGCGATCTTTCCTTGGCAACCAATGGTCGACCAACTGCAAGTGGCGGCTTGCCGGACCGTGGCACGATTCACAGCTGACATCGATTTCTGAATACTGCGTCAAATAGCTTGCCGTCGCCACATCGAAACCTTTGGTGAGATTCGTGCTGTGGCATTCGGCGCACATGACGTTCCATCGCTGAGCGACACCGGTCCAATGAAGGGGGTCCTCTGGATCGATCCGGTCGTGGACATCGGGAGGATCCAGGTGGAACCACTTGGCCCGATGCGTATCCCAGCTCCACCGAAGCACCTGTACCTGACCGGCACCTGGCCGCGGGTCGTCGGTCGACGAAGTGGCCGCCGGCAACGTCTCTACCATGTACTGCTGAAGCGGTTCGACACCGAAAACGTAACGCACCTCGAAGACTTCAGCCTTGCCGTCCGGTCCCTCCGTCTCAACGAGGAAGCGATCACCATCTCGAAACATCCTTGCGGCTACCCCTTGATGCTCCAATCGGATGTCGTTGAAATCGGCTAGCACCGTTTCTTTGGTCGCCAAGTCCATCGCTCGGTCATGGTGTGACCCTTCAAATCCTTTCATCTGCTCCTGGTGGCAGTTAGCGCAAGATTGCCGACCAACGTAACGAGGGGCTTCCGCCAATTTGCTGCGATCGATACCACCTCCATTCGACCACCAGCCCCAGGCAGCCAACGTACAAAGCCCCAGCGTGGCAGCGATCGCTCCGATCGTACGCCACTGGCGGCGAGAAGGAGATGGTTCAGTCCGAATGTTTTTGTTTTGGGGCACCTGGATCGATTCCTGGTGGGGGCATGGGCATGGATTCGTAATCCGTTACGACCGACGACTGTTTTGTAATGGTGTCCCGAAGCCGGCTGGTCTGCAAGGGACCTTGGTGAGCCGGTTTTCAAAGGGCAAACTGGGGCCGTAACGTTCACTGATTTCTCCGCTGCCTGCTTCCATCGAACCGCCGCAGTTTCCAAAAATTGGGGGTGCTGTGGATTTTTTTTTGGGGCGATCTTTCTTATCAATGGTCTATTTCTAGGGCCTCTTCACAGGAAAATGCACGTAAACTGACTCGGCGGTGTCGCCGGAGACATGGGGCGGTTCTCGACCGCAGGCTGAAGGAATGACCTCGGTGGGACAGCAGGGACTGCGATGATCGATCAGATTCTAGTGCTTGAGGATCGAAAGTGCGGCGTTACTCTGGATGCAGCCGCTACGCTTCCTTCTCTCAGCCGAACAGCGCAATCCAACTCCGCTGCTGTCGAGTTGCAGGAGAATGTCCGATGAGCTTGGTGATCGATTCCTGGGTGCTACGATTTTCTCTTTGCTTTTTGGTCTGCTGGTGCAGCAGGCAAGTCAACGCCGAGAAGCCCAATGTGGTAATCCTGCTCGCGGATGATCTGGGCTATGGAGACATGCAGGCCAATCAGCCCGATCGCAGCAAGATTCCTACACCCCAGATGAATCGACTGGCAACCGAAGGGATGCGATTTACCGACGGTCACTCCAGCAGCGCCTGCTGCTCACCATCCCGATACACCCTGCTGACCGGACGCTACCACTGGCGAACTCGTCTGCAATCGGGCATCGTCGGGGTTTGGGAGCGACCCCTGATTCCAGCAGATCGTTGGACGATTGCATCGCTGGTGCGACAGCATGGGTACGCTACGGCGGCGATCGGAAAATGGCATCTGGGGCACGATTGGCCGATCCAAGAGGCGCAGAAGAAGTTCTTTCAGGGATTCGGCGGGAAGCCCGGTGGCGGGGGGAAGGTTTCGGTCGAAGTGACCGAAGAGCACCGCGAGGTGTGGAGGGAGGTTTTCTCCCAGCCGATTCCAGGGGGACCGACAGCCTGCGGATTCGACCATTACTTCGGTACCGACGTTCCGAATTGGCCTCCCTACTGCTTCCTGGAAAATGACCGCGCTGTAGGTGTTCCGAGTGCTCTATTGCCCGAGTCGATGCTGGTGAAAAACCAAGCTAGTCTCCAGGGGCCGGCTCTTCCCCAGTGGCAATTGGACGAGGTGCTGCCAGCATTGGTGGCCCGCGCTAAGCAGTTCATTCACCAACAAGCCGCCGCCGGAAAACCCTTTCTCCTCTATCTACCGCTTACTTCCCCACATACTCCGCTGGCGGTCAACGAGCCGTGGCGGGGAAAGAGTGGCTTGGGAAGCGACTATGCCGACCTCGTCATGGAGACAGATGCTGCTATCGGTGCGGTGCTGGATGCCTTGAGGGAGGCGTCGGTCGATCAAAACACTCTGGTGCTTTTGACCTCGGATAATGGGTGCGCATCGTACATCGGAGTTCAGGGCTTGGAGTCGCAGGGACATTTTCCCAGTGGTCCGCTTCGTGGCTACAAATCGCAGGTCTACGAGGGGGGCCATCGTGTCCCCTTTGTCGTCAGGTGGCCTTCTGTGGTGGAAGCCGGGACGGTCTGCCATCGGTTGGTTCACCATGCCGACCTGATGGCGACGCTGGCCGACATCCTGGGTCAGCAGTTGCCGGAGGGTGCTGGTGAAGACAGCTTCAGTTTCCTGCCATTGCTCAAGGGGAGCCAGGAGCCGATTCGAGAACATGCGGTTAGCACCGCCTGTGACGGCCTGCCTAGCTTTCGTTTGGGCCCTTGGAAGTACATCGCCAAATCCCCTCCCGAGCTCTATCACCTGGAGGAGGACCTGAGCGAAAAAAACAACCTCGCCCAGATGCACACAAGCCGACTGAAGGAACTGCAGGCGGCCTTTGAGACGATCATTCGAAAGGGCCGCAGCACCCCGGGGGCTCCACAAAAGAACGACCAGAAGGTAGTGCGTTATCCCAAGGTCCCCAGGGCTATCGGAGACGGGAGCCCACCCAAAGATGAAAAGAAATAGGTCCATCCGACAATTCCCTAGTTCGTATCCGTCCGGCCGACCGCAGTAGGCGGGATGGAGTCATAGGGGCAAGGGTTACGGATACAAGGCATGCGACGGATCTCACCCTCCCTGAGGGAGAATGACTGGGTGCAGTGGCCACCGGCATTTCTTGAGTCGCGGCAGTGAGCGATCGCTACCGACACAAATCCCTAAAGGACCAAGAAATAGGATGGGGTGCCGACTGGGTCGACAAGTGCCCAGGATCGCAGGGGATCGGCGTCAGGAGTTGCCGGAAACGAACCACTAAGATCAGGATCCATTGGTTGGATCGGTTACGATAAAAGGGTTCACCTTCTCTTCCCGGGAGCCCCTGCGATGGATTTCTGGATGTCAATGGTCCGCCAGCTCTTGTCGCGACGTAGCCTGCTGTTTCTTGTGGGCTTGTGGTTGGCTGGTTTGCTCGATCATCCCCTTATGGCTCAGTCTGGCCCCGGTGGCTCGCGGTTGGTTGGGTCCCCAGATCCGCCGCATCCATTTCGGATGGAGGCTTGGCTACCGGAGTTGACCTTTGATGATCCGATGCAGGTGCGCTGGCAACCTGAGTTGCAGCGATACTTTGTTTGTGAGCTGGGGGGGAAAATCTGGAGTTTCGATCCGTCTGCCAGTCCTCCGGTGAAGGACCTGGTCGTAGATCTGAAGGAAGGGATTAGGTCATTCGATGCGTCGCTGGTCCAAGGAGTCAAGGAGGTTTACTCTCTTGCATTCGATCCTGATTTCAGAAGCAATCGGTATCTCTATGTTTGCATGATTTTGGCTGCCAAGGATGGGAAGCCATTTCCTGCGGGTAGCCGCATCTCCCGCTTCGTCGTCCAGACCGATTCCATTCCCTCAGTCGATCCAGGAACAGAACTGCCAATCCTTCAGTGGCAGTCGGGCGGGCACAACGGCTGTGATCTGGTTTTCGATTCCAGAGGCTGCCTGCTGGTCAGTACGGGGGATGCGACCGATCCAAGTCCCCCCGACGGTCTGGCCACCGGTCAAGATATCTCGGATCTCCTCGGAAGCATTCTGAGATTGGATGTTCGGGCTGCGACGAAAGATCAGCCCTATCGTGTTCCGGAAGACAATCCTTTCGTCGGTCATCCGGGTGCGCGGGGTGAAGTCTGGGCTTATGGGTTTCGAAATCCTTGGCGCATGGCGATCGATCCTTCGACTGGCCGCCTCTGGTTGGGGGACGTCGGCTGGGAGAAGTGGGAGATGGTGCAGGAGGTGGTGGCGGGTGGGAACTATGGCTGGAGCGTTCGGGAGGGGGAGGAACTCCTAAGGCCGCAGTTGCCCGTTGGTCCCACGCCGATCCTTCCTCCCCGAGTGGCGCTTCCCCATAGCGATGCAGCATCGGTCACTGGGGGATTTGTCTACCGTGGCGATTCGATTCCAAGGCTCAATGGCCAATATGTTTTCGGAGACTGGGTGACGGGGCGTCTTTGGAGTTTGCCGATAGAGCCTGGAGGGAAGCACCAGGAGATCGCTCAGGCACCCATCAAGGTCGTCGCCATCGTACCTGGGCATGATGGCGATGTGCTGGTGGTCCATCACGGCATCTCGACTCCCTTATTTCGGCTTGTGGAGAACGAACAGTACGAAGCCAAGTTGGCTATTTCCAAGGGCTTTCCGCAGAGGCTAAGCCAGACCGGGCTCTTTGAAGATTTGACGACGCTGAAACCAGAATCGTGGGTGGTCCCCTTCGAGATCAACCATCCGATGTGGCAGGATCATGCCCAGTCGATCTACCACCTGGCGCTACCGGAAGGAACGGTGGTGTCGGCCTACAGCCAAGCGGTCCCATTGAAGCATCTGAACATGTTCGGCAGTCGACTTCACTTTCCATTGGGGAGCGTTTTGGCCAAGACGATCGAGCGGGATGGTAGGCGACTGGAGACGCAGTTGCTTCACTTCGATGAGGGCGGCTGGCGAGGTTACAGCTACGTTTGGAACGACCGACAGGATGAAGCCATTCTGGCACCCGCCGAGGGGCTGTCGGTCGCCACTTCCAGGGGCGCATGGCGCGTCGCCAGTCGCAGCGAATGCCTCCAGTGTCACAATCCCTGGTCCGAGACGACTTTGGCATTTCAGTCACGGCAACTGCATCGGATAGTCGATCAGGGGGCGTCGGAATGGGAGCGATTGAGTGCTGCGGGGGCGATTCGGTGTGTCGATACCCAGGGAAAGGATCTTCCGCCTGCGGACAGTGCGGAGTCGCCGCTTTCGCATTCGAAAGATGCCCCGTTGGATCATCGCGCCCGATCCTACCTGCACGTCAATTGCGCGCATTGCCATCAGTTCGGAGGAGGCTCTGGACTGGCCCTTTCGCTGCGGATCGTCGATCCAATGGAATCGCTCAAGGGGCTCGATGTGATGCCCGAGAAAGGTGGATTCGGGATTGCAGATGCTAAAATCTTCTCGCGAGGCCGTCCCGAGCAAAGCGCGCTGGTCTATCGGCTTGCCTCCAGTTCCATCGGTCGCATGCCTCATCTCGGTTCGCGGGAAATCGATGGCCAAGCGGTGGCACTTGTTGCGCAGTGGATAGAGAGTCTCGGGCAAGCTCCCACCAACCAATTGCAGTCGCAAGAGCTTGCATCCTTGATGGTCCGTGCCAATGCATTGGCACGGGAGATTCCGCAAGACCCATCCGCTCGCCGTTCATCCGCCCTTCGGCTGGCGGTTGAACTGTGGGGATCGCTGGATTCGCAACAGCGGCAAGTCGTATCCGATGACTCTGGAGCCTGCAGCGATCCAGCGATTCGACGCCTTGCAGAGGATCCTGATCCGCTGGTAGCGACCCTGTTCGAAGGCTTCTTGCCGCCACCAATGCGTATTCCGAGGGTCAGTCAGGAAACGGTCTGGGGCGATCTATCCAGCCTAGCGGCTGCCCCGGAAAGAGGGCGGTTGCTGTTCGTCGACCGGAGTCGGTTGCAGTGCCTTCAGTGCCACCAATTGGGCCAGGAAGGATTCGAACTGGGACCGAGGCTCGACGGCGTCGGATCAAGGCTTACGGCAAGCCAGATTTTCGAAGCGTTGCATGATCCGAATCGGCAGATCACGCCGTCCTATCAGACTCACGCTCTCCTTCATACCGACGGATCGATCCTACAGGGGCTGATTCGAACCCGCGATGGCCAACGGATCACGTTGGCGACGGCCAAGGGGACGCTGGAGACGTGGGATGCCAGTGATCTGTCGGAAATCAGGGAGTTGCCCCATTCCCTGATGCCTTCCGGATTGACCCTTCAGATGACCGGGCAAGAGGTCGCAGACTTGGTCGCCTACCTGGTGTCACTGAAGTAGATGGCACGTGTTTTCACCGGCAAGCTGGAGCGAGTCGATTCAGCGAGACCGGCGTTCAAGATCACCCAGCTGGGAATCCCTTTCTGGATCCCACTGACATTCTAATGGTCGTTAGAATGATTTGTGATGATCTGGCAGCGATGGGTTTCGCGCCCGATTGGGACTGCGTGGCTGAGAGTTCACGGAAGAGCGACGGGTGGAGCTGCCAGTGGCAGTCGACTCGGTGTGACGATGCGGTGTGACGATGCTGTGTGACGATGCTGTGTGACGATGCTGTGTGACGATGCTGTGTGACGATGCTGTGTGACGCGATGACGAGGGTGATCCAGTTGGCGGCTGTGCCTAGTGGCCAAGGCGGGGGAATGGTGTTCTGGGACAAAAAAAGGCGCCATCTGAGGTGTCTGTGGGCGGTGATCCAAGGGAGCCAATCCGTAGGCCTCTATGGACTGCCTCATGCCAAGGGAAGACTTGTCACTGGCGGCTAGGCGGGGAAGTTTCTTCCTGATGGCCCTTTCGATCGGGTATGGGAGTCCGTTGGTCTCACGCGAAGACGCCAAAACGCGAAGGGGGGCAAGAGGCAGATCGCTAGTCAGCACACGACGCTCTGTTCCAGGCGCCATTCGACGCGTCGATTCGCTTGGCGAATCAACGCTTAGAGCCCACAGAAAAAGTCGACTGGATACCCAAGCGGGATTCGCAAATGGGATTAGGCTCTCAATGGCTTCGTGCCTTCGCGGCTTCGTGTGAGCCAGGAAGGGGTTGCATGACGTCGCAAGAAGTCATGAGGGGAAAAACTTCGTCTATCTGGACTTTTTTGCATGGCGATGAATTCAAGGCATTCTGATCGAGTTGCCTCTTGCAGGTCACCGGATGGCACCTTTTGTGACGCTGGAATCAGGATGCACATGTCTTGTGGCAGCCTGCGATGGCAGTGGTCATTTGCAGACCAAGGGACCGGCAGGATTGTCGGATGAAACAAAAAAGGGACAGCCTGAGTGGGCTGTCCCTTCTGGGGTTTTTTCCGCCGGAACGGAAAGGCTCCGCGATCAGTCTTCGGAAGGCGGTTGGTACGACTGGCCTTCGTCGTCGGTTGGGGCCGTTGCGCCTGGAGGAGCGGTGTTCAGCAATGGATAGTTGGTTTCCATCGCTTCGGCACCTCGTGTCAGGAGGTCTTCCAAAGCTTCCTTGCGGTAGGTGACTTCCGAATCTTGGAACGAACGGAAACCGGTTCCAGCGGGGATCAGGTGACCGAGAATCACGTTCTCCTTGAGCCCCACCAGTCGGTCGACCTTACCCGCCAGAGCGGCTTCGGTGAGCACCTTGGTGGTCTCCTGGAAGGAGGCAGCGGAGATGAAACTGTTGCTCTGTACCGAAGCCTTGGTGATCCCCAGCAGTTGAGGGCTGGCCGAAGCCGACTTGGGTTTCTTCCCCTTGGCCGGTTTGCCGCCCAGTCCTTCGATCGCACCATTGGCCTGCTCGACCGCTTCCTTTGGCTGGACGCTAGCAACAGGGAACTGGCTGTCTCCTGGATCGGAGATCTTGAGGCACTTGGCCAATTCGTCGTTGTGCCGCTGGAATTCGAATCGATCCATCACGAGGCCTTCCAAAAGATTGGTGTCCCCAGACTTCTCGATCTTCACCTTACGAAGCATGCGGGCGATGATCACTTCCACATGCTTGTCGTTGATATCGACGCGCTGGGAGCGATAGACCTGCTGGACTTCGTGAAGTAGATATTGCTGAACGGCTTCTTCTCCACTGACGCGGAGAATGTCGTGGGGCACCAGCGGACCGAAGACGAGTGCCTGACCGGCCTTGACGGTATCGCCTGAGTGGACCATGAATCGCTTGCCGAGCGGAATCAGGTGCTCCCGCACTTCTCCGCTCTCGCTTCGCACTTCAATGGCTCGCTTGCCGCGACGGCGTTCCTTGACGATTTCCACAACGCCATCGATTTCGGCAATGATCGCCGGGTCTTTCGGCTTGCGGGCCTCAAAGATTTCGGTGATGCGTGGCAGACCCCCGGTGATGTCGCTGACGCCGGTTGCTTCACGCGGCATTTCCGCGAGTTCGGCACCAGCCGTCACCTTCTTCCCTTCGGAGATGGTGATCACCGCTCGCTCTGGGAGATAATAGACGTCGAGCGGTTTGCCTTCTTTGTCTTCGATGACGATCTGAGGGTGCTTGTCGCCGCGGTGATCCATGATCTTTCCGCGTACGTTGCCGCTTGGATCCTTCTCCAAACGCATCGTTTCCCCTTCGATCACATCTTCGTAGCGCACTTTACCGCTGACTTCCGCCAGGATCGGAATCTTGTGAGGGTTCCATTCGCAGAGCACCTGACCGGGAGTGACTTCCTGGTTTTCCTGGACCAGAAGTCGAGCACCAGTGGGCACTTCGAATTTCTCGATTTCACGACCTCGGGCATCGACGATGGAGATCTCGCCGTTTCGCGTCAGAACGATGTCGACTCCTTCTTCCGACCGCACCACCCGAAGACGGGTGAAGCGGACCAGACCGCCTTTCTTCGACTTGATATCGCTTTCTTCGACGCTGGTACCGGCCGTTCCACCGATGTGGAACGTACGCATCGTCAACTGGGTACCGGGTTCCCCGATGCTCTGAGCAGCGATGATTCCGACCGCCATCCCTTCTTCCACCAGGGCTCCGGTGCTCATGTCCATCCCATAGCAAAGCCGGCATACACCCAGCGGGGCATCGCAGGTCATGGGGGATCGGACTTGGATTTTTTCGAGTCCCAGTTCTTCGATCTTTCGAGCGGAGGTAGGAGTGATCATCTCGTTCTCTTTAACGATCACTTCCTCGGTCACCAGATTGACGATGTTCTGGCGGCTGACGCGTCCAGTGATCGCATCGGCCAGGCGCACTTCCACCTTCTCGCCACGATAGATGACCCCCTTGGTGATCCCTCGGTTGGTCTTGCAGTCGTGCATGGTGACGACGACGTTTTGAGCGACGTCGGCCAGCTTGCGAGTCAAGTAGCCAGAGTCGGCGGTCTTGAGAGCCGTATCGGCCAAACCTTTTCGGGCCCCGTGGGTCGAGCTGAAGTACTCGAGCACCGAGAGACCTTCACGGAAGTTGGCTTTGATCGGGGATTCGATGATTTCCCCCGTTGGCTTGGCCATCAGACCACGCATCCCGGCCAGCTGTCGAATCTGTTCGATACCGCCTCGAGCACCGGAGGAAGCCATGAGAAACACTGGGTTGACGTACCATGTACCCCGGTGTTCGTCATGCTCCATCGCCTGGAGCATATCCTTGGTGATCAGTTCGCGTGCGTGGGTCCAGGTATCAAGCACCTGGTTGTAGCGTTCTTCGGGGGTGATGAGACCCTTGTTGTAGTTCTTCTGGAAGTTCATCACCTTCTTTTCTGCGTCGGCCAAAATCTTGAGCTTGGAATCGGGCGTGACCAGGTCGTCGGTCCCGAAGGACAGTCCGCTGCGGGTCGATTCCCTGAAGCCAAGCTGATTCATGTCGTCCAGCAGTTTGATCGTCGCACGTCGACCCAGCTTCTGGTAGCAGTCGCTAATCACGCGGGCCAGATCGCTTCCCTTGAGCGACAGATTGTAAAAGTCCATACCCTGCGGCAGGATCGAATTGAAAAGGATTCGACCGTAGGTGGTTTCGACGATCGCACCAGGCTGGGCCTTGCCATCATCGGTGCGCAGCTTGCGGTTGGCGGGCAGACGCACCTTGATGCGAGCGTGCAGATCGATCACCTTCTGGGCGAATGCGAAATCGGCTTCATCGGTGCTGGAGAAGACCATCCCCTGACCCTTCCGATCAGGCTTTTCCAGTGTGATGTAATTGCAACCCATCACCGTATCTTGCGACGGGCTCATGATCGGTTTGCCGTTGGACGGTGCAAAGATATTGTGAGTGCTCATCATCAGCGTGTGAGCCTCAACCTGTGCTTCGATCGAGAGCGGCAAGTGAACGGCCATCTGGTCGCCGTCGAAGTCGGCGTTGAAGCCACGGCACACCAGCGGATGGAGGTGGATGGCGTTGCCTTCGACCAGAATCGGTTCGAATGCCTGAATCCCCATTCGGTGGAGGGTGGGCGCTCGATTGAGCAACACTGGGTGGTTCTTGATCACCTGCTCGAGGATATCCCAGACCTCTTCATCCTTCCGCTCCAGCATCTTCTTGGCCGACTTGATGGTGTCGGCATGCTTGAGTTCCTTCAAGCGTCGAATGATGAAAGGCTGATAGAGTTCCAGAGCGATCTTCTTGGGAAGTCCGCACTGGTGCAAACGCAATCGGGGGCCAACGACGATCACGCTACGGGCGGAGTAATCGACACGCTTGCCCAGGAGGTTTTCGCGGAAACGCCCCTGCTTCCCCTTGATCATGTCGGTCAACGACTTGAGGGGACGGTTGCTGCTACCGAGTACGGGCCGTTTGCAACGGTTGTTGTCGAACAGGGCATCGACCGACTGCTGCAGCATTCGCTTTTCGTTGCGGATGATCACTTCAGGAGCGTTCAAATCAACCAGCTTGCGGAGTCGGTTGTTGCGGTTGATGATCCGGCGGTAGAGGTCATTGAGGTCGCTGGTGGCAAAGTTGCCTGAGTCGAGGAGCACCAGGGGCCGCAGGTCGGGAGGAATCACAGGAATCACGTCCAGCACCATCCACTCGGGGCGGTTGTCGCTGTCCCGAATCGACTCAACCAGCTTCAAGCGATTGATCAAATCCTTCTTCCGCTGCTTGCTGGTGCAGGTATCCATCTCCTTGCGCAGGTCTTCGGAAAGCTGCACCAGGTTCAGGTTCATCAGTAGCTTGCGGATCGCTTCGGCCCCCATTTCCGCCTGGAAGCGATCGCCGTAGAGGGTTCGCTTTTCTCGGTATTCTTCCTCAGTCAGCAGCTGCTGTACCTCGAGGTCGGTGTCCCCTTTGTCGATGACGACGTAGTCCTGGAAGTAAATCACCTTCTCCAGGCTGGAGGTCTTCATCTCCAGGAGATTTCCCAGACGGCTAGGCATCGCCTTGAAGAACCAGATGTGGACTACCGGCGCAGCCAGTTCGATATGCCCCATCCGTTTGCGCCGCACGCGGCTGTGGGTGACCTTGACGCCGCAACGATCGCAGATCATCCCCTTGTATTTCATGCCACGGTACTTGCCGCAGGCGCACTCCCAGTCTTTCTCTGGGCCAAAAATCCTCTCGCAGAACAGACCATCCTTTTCGGGCCGGTAGGTTCGGTAGTTGATGGTTTCCGGTTTCTTCACTTCACCGAAGGACCAGCTGCGGATGTCCTGCGGACGGGCAAGGCTGATTTTGACCGAGGTGTAGTCGTTGACGCGATCGTAGGTGGTTTCACCGTTGGCCATGGATCGTTTCCTCCCTTGGGCGGTAAGGTCCTTTGGTCTGGACTCGGGTTGGATCTGTTTTGGTTGCGTTTGTCAGTGGGGCTTCCTGCCAACGAAGGACGGAAGCGGTTTGGGGTGCGGATACCGCATGATGCCTTTTGGCACCCGCACCCATTGGCTGGAACTCCATCGGAGGCAGTGATGCCCTGCGATGGATGGCGATCTTTACAGCCGTCGTTTCTCCAATCGCATGTTGAGGGCCAACCCACGAATTTCGTTGGTGAGCACATCGAAGCTGGCAGGCGTTCCTGCTTCCAAGGTGTTCTCCCCCTTGACCATCGACTCGTAAATCTTGGTCCGACCTTCGACGTCGTCGCTCTTGACGGTCAGCAATTCCTGGAGAATGTAGGCCGCACCGTACGCTTCCAGCGCCCAGACTTCCATTTCCCCGAAACGCTGTCCACCGAAGCGAGCCTTTCCTCCCAGAGGTTGCTGGGTAATCAAGCTGTAAGGGCCAGTGCTTCTCGCATGGACCTTGTCGTCGACCAGGTGATGAAGCTTGAGCATGTAGATGTAGCCAACCGTCGTCTCCTGCTCCATCGGTTCGCCGGTCCGCCCGTCATTCAGCCGGATCTTACCGTGAGCTGGAAGACCGGCTTCGGCCAAGCAGGCGTTGATGTCTTCTTCGGTTGCACCTTCGAAGACCGGCGTGATCGCCTGAAATCCAAGATGGGCTCCCGCCCATCCCAGGTGGGTCTCCAGAATCTGTCCGACATTCATACGGCTGGGCACCCCTAGAGGATTCAGAAGGATCTGAAGAGGCGTGCCGTCGGGAAGAAATGGCATATCCTCCACCGGCAACACCTTGGAGATCACCCCCTTGTTGCCGTGGCGACCTGCCATCTTGTCACCGACACTGATGACTCGCTTGGTGGCGATGTAGACCTTGACCATCTGAAGCACACCGGTCCGAAGTTCGTCACCGCGCTTCATGCTGTTGAGCTGACGGTCGCGTCGGTCGAGAGCTTCTTCCACGGGTGGCCAAAACTGCTTGTAGGCTTTCTTGACCTCGGCGTGATATCCGGTGTCGAGTCGATTGAGTTGCCGGGAGAGATTGAATGCCTGCGCTTTTTCGGCGAGGTACTTAGCGTCCTGGCCAGCCAGAATCGGTGCTCCTTCTTCGTCGAAGACCTTGCTGGCCGACACCCGCTCCATCTCCTCCACCATTGCCGCGAAGGCAGCCGCCACTTCCTTGTTCCCCTCCGTCTCGACTCGCTTCAGTTCCTTCTCGAAGGCCTTTCGCTCTTCTTCCGAAAGGCTCATCCTTCGCGAGAATCGCTGAGTGTCGATGACAATTCCTTCGACACCGGAGCTGACCTCGAGGGAGTCGTTTTTCACATCTTCTCCAGCACGTCCGAAGATGGCGTGAAGCAGTTTCTCTTCGGGTGTCAGTTCCGTCTTGCTTTTCGGAGATACCTTCCCGACCAGAATGTCGCCGGGGCGGACATAGGTGCCGACCTGGACGATTCCGTTTTCATCGAGGTTCCGCAGTTGCTTGTCACTGACGTTGGGGATATCCCGAGTGAACTCCTCGCGGCCCAGCTTGGTTTCGCGGATCTCGACGTCGAATTCCTCGATGTGGATCGACGTGTAGACATCGTTGCGCACCAGTTCTTCGGAGATGATGATCGCATCTTCGAAGTTGTACCCATCGAACGACATGAAGCCGACCAGCACGTTGCGTCCAAGAGCCAGTTCGCCCAGATGCGTAGCAGCACCGTCGGCGATCACCTGCCCCTTCTCGACCTTATCACCCAGTCCAATGATCGGCTTCTGGTTCAGGCAGGTTCGTTCATTCAGTCCCTGATACTTCTTCAAATGATAGATGTCGGGACCGATTTCGATGCGTGTCGAATCGACAAACGTCACCTTGCCTGCCCGCCGCGCCCGAACGACCATGGCGCTGTTGACAGCCACCTCCCGTTCCATTCCGGTTCCGACGATCGGAGGTTCGGCCACCAACAGCGGCACCGCCTGCCGCTGCATGTTGCTACCCATCAACGCACGGTTCGCGTCGTCATGCTCCAAGAATGGAATCAGACCAGCCGACACACCGATCATCTGGCTGGGCGCGATGTCCATGTACTGGACCTGGGCTGGCGGGACGATTTGGAAGTCGCTGCGGTAGCGAGCGATCAGGTCGGGACCAGCCACCAGAGCGCCGTTGTCCGTTTTGACGTCAGCCGGAGCGATAAAGGCGTTGGCCTCTTCGTCGGCGCGCAACCACTTCACTTCATCGGTCACCACGCCATCCTGCACGACACGGTAAGGAGTCACCAGGAAACCGTATTCGTCGACGCCTGCGTAAATCGCCAAGGAACTGATGAGACCGATGTTGGTCCCTTCCGGAGTTTCAATCGGGCAGATTCTTCCGTAGTGAGAAATATGAACGTCTCGCACCTCGAATCCAGCTCGCTTCCGATTGAGCCCCCCTGGCCCCAGAGCCGACAAACGGCGTTCGTGCGTCAGCTGCGAGAGGGGATTGGTCTGGTCGACCACTTGCGACAGTTCGCCTCGACCAAAGAAATACTCGATCGCCGCACTGACGCTCTTTGGATTGACCAGCGACCGTGGCGTCATCTGGTCGACTTCCTTCAGGCTCATTCGCTCCTGCACCGTTCGACGCAGCTTCAGGAACCCCTTACGCAGCTCCTCGCAAGCCAGCTCGTCGATCGTCCGCAAACGGCGATTGCCCAGATGGTCGATGTCGTCGTACTGCGCCGAATCGTCCCCTTCATTGAGTGCAATCAAGTACTTGATCGCTGCAATGAGGTCTTCGGCGCGAAGCGCCATTTCATTGTCGGGCACTTCTAGGCCCAGTTTGCGATTGATCCGGAAACGGCCAACGCGACCAAGGCGATAACGATTGGCGTCGAAGAATTTTTCGTGGAACAGCGTCCTAGCTTTTTCCAGCTGAGGAGGGTTGCCAGGGCGCAATCGCTGATAGATTCTCAGGAGGGCTTCTTCGTGGCTGCTGGTGTTGTCTTCGGCCAGCGAATTGAGGATGAACTGAACGCGCGGAGCGTCCATCACCAGGACACTCTTGACCCCTGAAGAGCAAATGACTTCGCCAATTTCTTTGGTGATCTTCTGCCCCGACTCGACGATGATCTCACCAGCTCGCTCGGTTCCCGATGGGTAAACCACATCGTCTGCAGCAATTCGGCCATCGATCTTCGGGAGGCTGCGACCGTCCGAGATCTTCTCCACCTTGGTGCTGTAGAAGGCTTTCAAGATCTGGGTGTTGGTGCTTAGCTCGGAGCTCATTGCCCGCAGCAGCGTCACCACGGAAAACTTGCCGCTCTGGTCGATTCGGACCGAGAGGCTGTCTTTCTTTGTGACATTGACTTCCACCCAGCTGCCTCGTTCGGGAATCACTCGGCAGCTAGGCACACTTCGCTCCGATGGCCCTTCACTCTCCTGAACGAAATCGACCCCAGGCGAACGGTGCAACTGACTGACCACCACGCGTTCAGCCCCGTTGATGATGAACTCGCCTCCCCCCATCATCACCGGAATGTCGCCCAAATAGACCTCTTCCTCCAGCGGCTGCTCGCGATTGAGGCGCAGCGTCACCTTGAGCGGCTTGCCGTAGGTGAGTCGCAGTTGGCGGCACTCTTCCGGCGTGTAGCGTGGCTTGCCCAGTTCGTACTTCAGATATTCCAGCGTCACACTTTTGTCATAGCTCTCGATCGGGAAAATTTCCCGGAAAACAGACTCCAGTCCCTGATCCTTCCGTTTATCGGATGCCAGATCTTCTTGCAGGAAGGCCGCGTAGGAAGCGGTTTGCAGAGTGGTCAGGTTAGGAATTGGAAACGGTTCCTGAGCCTTACCAAAACGACGAACGGTGGTGGGTTGCAGGCGACGCTTAGTAGGGGTAGCCATGGGCGAGGGTTGCTCCTTACCGCGACGTGGAAAACGATTGCCGGACGCTCCGACAAACCGACATGGACACCTCTGCCGCAGAGTATCCAAATAGAAAAACACCCCAGTTCTTGGGGCGAAGCGCGCAAACTCGAGAGGGACGATTCATGCGGCGCGCACTACACAGGTAGAAGGGTAGAATCGAACCGGATGGACCAGTATCGGTACCGTAGTTTAACCAGACGGAACAAACTGGCCAACCCATCCGACCATCCAAATCACCAAAAATTCCACCAACACATCCCCAGACCCTAGATAGAACCCGTCACCCTGGGGAAGTCTTCGATAGCGAGACTCCCCAGGGTGCGTTATCCCCAGGAATCAAGAGCATGCGATCGGATGGATCTTGCTCAAAACGGGACGAAAGTACTTCGGGCGAGCCAATTACTTGAGCTCGACAGTACCGCCCGCCTCGGTGATTTCCTTCTTCATCTTTTCGGCGTCTTCCTTTGAAACCCCTTCCTTGATCGTCGCAGGAGCCGATTCGACCAACTTCTTGGCTTCCATCAGCTGGGCGCCGGTCAAGTTCTTGACAACCTTGATGACTTCCATCTTCTTGTCGCCAAACGAGGTCAAAACGACCTTGAATTCGGTCTGCTCGGGAGCCGCTGCGGCAGCACCGCCGCCGTCGCCCGAGGGAGCCATCATCATGACACCGCCACCGGAGGCAGCTTCGATGCCATGGACTTCCTTCAGGTAGTCGCTCAGTTCCTTGGCCTGCTTGAGCGTCAAGCCAACGATCTTCTCTCCCAAATTCTTGATATCTTCCGCGAAGGCGGTCGCTGCTTCGGACATAATCCCCTCACCTCTCCGACAAAAAAGGATACTGACTTACCGCCGGCGAGTAACGAACCGGCCAACCCTGACAACCCACCAAGGCTCATCGACGCCCACCCAACCCAAAAGCCAGGGGCCGCAACTTCGCCTCGCCGTTATTTCCTCAAGAACCAGCTTCCTGGTCCTCCACCATCTTCTTGACCTGTCCCGCGATCTTCCTGGCAGGACCAACCAATTGACCCGACAAAGTAGAGCCCGGTCCAAGGATCTGGCCGACAAGCAGCGAGATCTGTTCCTGGCGACTTGGCCACTTGCTGACTTCTTTCACCTGAACCGCGTTCAGCGGTTCTCCATCCATCACCCCACCCTTCAACTCGAACTTGGGATAATCTGGCTTCCCATCGAATTGAACAATTGTCTTGCACAGAGAGACGAAGTCCTCGCCACCCCAGACAACCGCCACGCTACCGGGGGTAGAGCCGAACGCTTTGTTGATGTTGGAGTCGCGGGTCGCCCGAGCGGCCAAGCTTTGCTTGACCACCATCATCTGCAATCCCTTCTCCCTCATCGCCTTGCGGATGTTGAACGTCGACAGCGAGTCCATGCCGACTACGTTGGCGACGACTGCATCCTGAACACCGGCCAATCGCTTCTGAATATCCCTGGTCACCAGGTTCTTAACAAACTTGCTCATGATTCTCTCTGTCTCCAGTCGCTACTTCCGACGCTTCGTCCTGCCTCTGCCATTTCGCCTTACCCAACGACTCGCACGCTTGGAGTCATCGTGGCGCAAATAGCGATCGACTTGACGTACGTGCCACGCACTGCCTGCGGCTTGAGCGACTGCACGAACTGCACGAATGTGTTGATGTTGTCGACTAGTTTGTCGGCCTCAAAACTGAGTTTTCCGACGACTGCGTGAAGGTTGCCCCCCTTATCGTTCCGGAACTCCACCTTCCCGGCTTTGTATTCCCGAACGACTCGATCGACATCCGAGGTCACGGTCCCGGCACGCGGCGAAGGCATCAATCCGCGAGGACCAAGCACCTTACCGAGCGGTCCTACCATGCCCATCATGTCCGGGGTTGCAATGCAGACATCGAAGTCGGTCCAGCCTTCGCGAATCCGCTTGGCCAAGTCCTCGGCTCCCACCGCATCGGCTCCTGCTGCTTCCGCTGCCTTGGCCAAGTCGCCCTTGGCAAAGACGACCACGCGCTGGACCTTACCGATGCCGTGTGGCAACACGACACTGCCGCGCACCAACTGGTCGGCCTGGGCTGGGTCGATCCCCAAATTCATATGGATCTCTACCGCTTGGTCAAACTTGCGGGGTTTGAAGCCTTTGAGGACTTCCACCGCCTGTGGCAGCGGGAGTGGCGTCTTGCCCGGCGCCTTGGTTACCATCGCCTGCATTGCCTTGGTCGCTTTCACCATTGACTAACCCTCCACCTCAATGCCCATGCTGCGAGCCGTTCCTTCGATCATGCTTCGAGCATGTTCCAGGTCCCGGGCGTTCAGGTCGGCCATCTTCTTGTTGCAGATTTCATCGATCTGGGCACGCGTCACTTTCCCAACCTTCGTCTTGTTGGGAACACCCGATCCCTTGGCGATTCCTGCTGCCATCTTGAGCATGGATGCCGCTGGAGGGCTCTTGGTGATGAACTCAAACGTGCGGTCGGAGTAAACCGTCACCACAACCGGGATGGGTGTTCCTTTGAACTCCTTGGTCCGGTCGTTGAACTGAGAAACAAACTGCCCGAGGTTCACCCCGAACTTTCCAAGCGACGTTCCGACGGGAGGTGCCGGCGTCGCCGAACCCCCCGGCACCTGGAATTTCGCTTGCCCAACTACTTGCTTGGCCATCTTCCCATCCTGGTCGCTCTGAAGGCGACTTGTCTAACTGCGTTGCTCCAACACTCTTTTTATTCAGACGACCGACCTGCCAGCATCGATCGCGTCACACCGCCTCCACCTGCCAGTGATTGAGTTCCACTGGTGTGCTTCGGCCAAAAATACTGATGATCACGGTCACCTGACCGTTCGCTTCGTCGACCTTGTCGACCTCCCCCTCTAGGTTCTGGAAGTAACCTTCCTTCACCCGAACACGGTCTCCGTGCTTGAAGGGAATAGCCGTCTTAAGAACAGGCTCATCGTCCTCACTGGGCCGAACCAGCTTCAAAATGCGTTCGACATCGGCATCTTCCATCGGAGTCGGCTTGCCCGCCGAACCGGTGAAGTCACCAACTCCCGGAGTTTCTCGGACAAGAAACCAGGAGTCGTCAGAGAGGGCGACCTGGGCCATCAAGTATCCAGGATACAGTTTCCGCTTCACTACTTTCCGTTTCCCCGAGCGAGTGAATTCCACCACATCTTCGGTCGGGATCAGGATTTCGCCAAAATGCGATTTGATCGGAGAAAGCGCAATGCGCTTCTGAAGGGCTTCACGAATCGAGTCTTCTCGATTGAAAGCGACTTTGAGGATATACCACCGCAGTGAAGGTGCCTCTTCGGCCGATTCCTGCGGTTTTGCTTTTTTCGCCACTTCATCCACCCTTTGCCGGTCCTGCGACCCAGCGGTACCTAGTCGGCCCACCTGATCTCCCGGCAAGCTGTTTCGCCACCCTCATACGCCTTGCACTTGGACTTTCGTACCAAGCCAGTTCGGCCGCTTGACCGGATCGCGAAACCGCCTATGAAATCCCCAAAGATGAAAAAATCGCCTGCCACAGCATGTCATAAAAGAACAACAACAGTGCCAGGAAGAAGATAGTGAATATAACTACCATGCTCGCTCTGACAAGCTCACTTCGGCTTGGCCAGGTGACTTTATTCAATTCTGCTTCCACCGAAATCAGAAAATCTGCAAATCGGGGCCAATTGACCATTCGGTAGCCGAACCACAGTCCTGCCACCAGGGCCAGGAAGGGGAAGCCGTAGCGTAGTACATCCCCTGATGCACCAGCCAAGCCCCACTGCCGAAACTGGAATTCCTTGAAGAATCCCTCATAAAGCCGCCAGGAACCGAGGAGAGCTATCATCCAAATCGCCAAGCAGGTGATTTGGCGGACCAACTTTCCCTGGGATGCTTTGTAGACTTCTGTCGCGAACAGTTCGCTCCAAAGGCTACGTCCCCCTACCGCTTCTTCGTTCGCCATGCTCCCAGTGCTCCAACTTCCGTGGCCTCGGACTTGCCCCAGGGATCCTCCCCTAGGAGCCATCTCCAGGCCGACTTCCCGTCCAACCGGGATTCGACTTCAAGCAGGGGCGGCAGGAATCGAACCCGCAACCCCCGGTTTTGGAAACCGGTGCTCTGCCAATTGAGCTACACCCCTGTTGAGGTTCCAGGTGGCCTGCACCAGGTTCCCCGCAAATGGAATTCGGGTAGCCGAATCCGACCACCCGAATCCCTATCTCTTTTCTTTGGCGATCCTCTCGGATCCCCGCCCGATATCAGTCGACGATCTTGGTGACGACGCCCGATCCGACCGTCTTGCCACCTTCGCGGATTGCAAATCGAACGCCATCATCCAGGGCGATCGGCTTCTGCAGTTCCACGGTCAGCTTGACGTTGTCGCCAGGCATGCACATTTCGGCATCAACCAGATTGGCTGTTCCGGTAACGTCGGTGGTGCGGAAGTAGAACTGAGGACGATATCCGCTGAAGAACGGAGTGTGACGTCCACCTTCATCTTTGCTCAAGCAATAGACTTCCGCTTCGAACTTCTTGTGCGGGGTGATCGATCCTGGCTTGGCAAGAACCTGGCCGCGCTCGATGTCTTCACGCTTGACGCCACGAAGCAGGCAGCCGACGTTGTCGCCAGCATGGCCTTCCTTCATTTCCTTGCGGAACATTTCGACGCCGGTGACGATCGTCTTCTTCTTTTCTTCCTGGAGACCGATGATCTCCACTTCCTCACCGACTTTGACCATGCCACGCTCGATACGACCGGTGGCCACCGTCCCTCGACCTTCGATCGAGAAGACGTCTTCGACCGCCATCAGGAATGGCTTGTCCTGTTCGCGAGCAGGTTGTGGGATGTAGGCGTCGATGGCGTCGAGCAGGTCGCTGATGCACTTGCTCTTCACCGGATCGGCAGGGTTCTGGTACGCCCCCACCGCGCTGCCTCGAATGATCGGAATCTCGTCACCGGGGAAGTCGTACTTGCTGAGCAGTTCACGAATTTCCAGTTCCACCAGTTCCAGAAGTTCCTCGTCGTCCACCAGGTCGACTTTGTTGAGGAAGACGACGATAGCAGGCACACCCACCTGGCGAGCCAGGAGAACGTGTTCCTTGGTCTGGGGCATCGGGCCGTCGGCTGCACTGACCACCAGGATCGCGCCGTCCATCTGGGCGGCTCCGGTGATCATGTTCTTGATAAAGTCAGCGTGACCGGGGCAATCGATGTGCGCGTAATGTCGCTTTTCGGATTCGTACTCGACGTGCGAAACGGCGATCGTCACCGTCTTCGTCTCGTCGCGGACGGTACCGCCCTTGGCGATGTCCGCGTAGGACTTCGCCTTGGCCATGTTCTTGGCTGCCTGGACAGCAAGAAGAGCACCAGTCGTGGTGGTCTTGCCGTGGTCGATGTGTCCAATCGTCCCGACGTTGCAGTGCGGTTTGGTCCGCTCAAATACCTCTTTGGCCATCGCTGAAAACACCTGCTAGAAGTTGACTTGTTGCCGTGAACCCAACGCCCACGATCCACCCAAAAAATCCGACATTGCATCGTCTGTGCCTGATACGACAGCGACGGCCTCTCAGCCACCCCGCCACCGCTCAGGCTTTCCGGCTCCCGCAGCCCCGTCCGACGGGGCTTAAAGAGCTGCTGATGGGACTTGAACCCATGACCTCTTCCTTACCAAGGAAGTGCTCTACCAGCTGAGCTACAGCAGCCTGCCGAGAGCGGGTGAAGGGAATCGAACCCTCGTCTTCAGCTTGGAAGGCTGTGGCTCTACCATTGAGCTACACCCGCAATCTTAGGAATCGTCGGCGATTCCCCCAAACCGATTAGTATGCCAGTTGTCCCTCGGTTCGCCAATGGGGGCTATCCCGCTCTATCCATGGGAAGTGTAGGATTCGAACCTACGTAGGCAAAGCCAACGGATTTACAGTCCGTCCCCTTTAACCACTCGGGCAACTTCCCTCGTTTTTCCTCTGCCGACTTCCTCCATTTCCTCTCGGAAATGAATTCCGCCCGCTTCTTTCGACCACGTCACCAACCACAAAACAACCCTGGGGCTGCTGGGGCGGATTCGTCATTCTCAGAGCCAGCGAAGGGACTCGAACCCCCGACCAGCTGATTACAAATCAGCCGCTCTACCAACTGAGCTACGCTGGCAATCGAGCTACGGTGGCACGGATGCCTGTCTGGCTCATCGATCCGTAGACGACCTAGACCCAAGAAAAAACCATCGAAAAATGGCCTTCCGTCCTCCAGGCTGACCGCCGCATCGACTCTCCCACAGCTCTCCCCTGACTCGAACGCCCCGGTCCCTTAACGTAGGTAAAACCAGGGAATTTCAGCAGGTTCCAACCGCAAGAATCCAAGAGTTTACCCGCCGCCTCAACCGCCGCAAGATGAATTTGACGACTTTTCGAACCGCCTAGTTCCGGTGGGATTTATTTCCTGCCGCAGGCGCAGCAGTCTGGGGCAGCCTGGTGTCAGCTTGGATTCCGCCGAAAACAATGCGCTCTGCGAGCCTTCAGAACGAAAAGTCGTCGATCTCTGTCTCCTGGTAGATCGGCAGGTAGCGGTAGTAGACCTGAAGGGTCATGGCGGCCATAGCGGTCACGTACAAACGGCCGCCCACCAAGTTGTCCCCCTGAGCGAAGTACCAGCTGCCGCGTTGATGCCCTTCCTTCTCCTGCGTGGCAACCAGGTAATCGCGCATTCTGGGATTCCAGTTTTCCCAGAGCGGCCCTTCGAGCTGAAAGAGCAACTGGGTGGTGTAAAAATTCGAGTAGACATCGTCTTGGCTGGGCCCTTGATTGGCCACATACTTTGCCCCTGCCAGCATCCTGGGGTCGGTCCGTGGCCAGCCGCGGTAAAGGCGCATCAGCAATCCCATCGCAGTGGTACTGACCTTGGGCCGGCGGTTGCGATACCCATATTTGGCTCCCTCCTCGCTTGCGACCGAATCGAGATAACGGTCGAAAACGCGAATGGAGTCGACAGGAACGGCCAACTTGGCCATGTGTCCGCTTTTGAGCGCCATGATCTGCCAGCATCCGATCGACAGGTCTCCGGGCCCTTTGGGGTCGTAGTTCCAGCTACCATCGCTGTGCTGCGCGTAATGGATGTATCGAAGCGCTTCTTTGCAGGCGTCTTGCAACGAATCGTCTTGGGTCATCTGGTACGCTTCGCAGAGCGCCAGCGCGCAGATGCCCTGTTCGTACATGGCGAAATTGGAAAGGTCGGGAGCGAATCGACCCCCATGTGGCGTCTGCTTCATCCGTTGGATCAGTGCGTAGAGGCCGCGGCTGACCGTTTCCTTGTAGGGCCCTTCCTGATGGGTATATCCGGCTCCTAGGAATGTCAGCAGCGCCAGGCCCGTCGCGACCGACTGCGAATTGCTGATCTGGGCTCCATCGGCGCATCGGCCATTGCATGCGTCTCCCTGAAGATCTAGCCGCCAGGTGCCATCCCTCTCCTGATGCTCGGCCATCCATAGCACGGCCGCCTCAACCGCCATCTCGCTGGCCACGCTCCCACCTCGTTTGCCCGCCGCCTGGGAACGAACCGCAGGGTGGCGGCCCTGCGTTCCCAAGGATTCGAAGAGTGTTTCCATCGCCATGCCTGCCACCGAGACCTGCTGCATGGCGCTGGAAATCCCATCGCTGGAACTCGCTTGCTCCGGACCAAACTCCAGCGTCTGGGAGCCGTTTAGCGAGGATCGCTCCAGCCCATTTTCCTTCTGGCTGAACTTTGGAGCCAGCTGCAGGCTCCCCCCAGCCTCGGGTTGTTCCGTCTCCTCAGGGGCCTCGATGGGTTGCTCGAGCCGGAATTCGCCGCTGTCGGATTGCCCATCGACTCCCGACAGCGTCATGCGGATCGAGTCACCTGGACCTGCAGGAAGGCGCAAGTTCCAAAGCACCAGCCCCATCATCAGCAGCAGATGGAGGCAGAAGCTGAGTAGAAACGCGGGACGCTGCGCATGGCTGGCTGGCGACAGCGACGGAGGATCGGCATGGTAGCTTCGCTGGACGGTCTTCTGTGGTTGCACGACCACGCCTCCCCAGCCGCCGATCCGAAACGATCCCTCAATCTGCCATTGGCAGGCAGCCCAGCAGGGGATTGGTCCTGCGGCGGGCCAAGACACCTGCTTCTGGTCATCCTAAAACCACTCGGAGGAAAATCGACCTCTTCCGCCGAAAGAATCGAGAAAATCGGCATCAGCCAACCCGAAAAGATCTTTCCCCAGGGCCGGTTGGTCACCCGGAAAGGTTCGCCCCGTAGCGAAACTGCAGGCTGTACCAGTCGATTCCCGCATGCTGTAGGGCGGAAAACGGCTGTTTCGTCTTTTTCAAGGGAAGGGTATCAGGCCAGGCCGGTAAGCCCCCCGTCACCGCAGAAGTCGGGATTTCCGAACGAAGTCTGCGGGAAGCCCATCGCCTCGCAGAAGCTCATCAACAGTCGGTTATGAGGCACCTTTCCGAAATCGTGCGCCACACCAGTCTTCCAGCCCAATCCTCCACCAACCAGAACGAACGGGATGTTGTCTCGCGTATGCGAATTCCCTTTACCCAGTTCGTTGGTCCAGACAATGGTGGTGTGGTCCAGCATGCTGCCATCGGTTCCCGGTTCGGGTGTCTCCGCCAAGCGGTGCGCCAGATACGCCACCTGCTCGCAGTACCAAGTGTTGATCTGGATCAACTTCTCGTAGGCCGGTTCGTTGGTGTCCGGTTCGTGCGACAGTTCATGATGCCCTTCATCGATTCCAAGCCATCGCATCTTGGGCTGGCCGACGCTGTTGGTGATCTGGAACGTCGCGATCCTCGCGAAGTCGGCCACAAAGCTGTTGACCAGCAGATCGATCTGCATCTTGGTGATCTGCGGGATTCGATCGTTGTGCTCGTCGACGTTGGGCGGTAGTTGGGGTACCGCATGACCGACCGACTGCGCGACCCCCGCCTGAAGTTCGGACGCCAAATCTCGCTCGACCTCGCGGATCAGTGCTAGGTGCGATTCCAGAGTTCTTCGGTCGTCTGTGCTGACGACCTGGTGGATCTTCTGCACATCCTCCCGCAAGGCATCAAGTACGCTGGCCAGCATCTTTTTGTTCTTTTGTTCCCCGTACAGTTTCTGGAACATTTGGTAGGGATTGTCGATCGGAGTGACGGGCTGGTTGGGGCCGGCGTAGGCCAATCGAGTCCAGGTGTCGGCTCGCTCGGGAACCATCACGCCAAATTCCAGCGATCCAAATCGGGTGCGTGTGGCTTCCTGTGCCTGCAGCTGGTTTTTCAGAAACTGGTCGACGGAGATTCCCTTCGACCACCCCGCGGGCGTGTCAGAACCTCCTTGCACATCTCCAGGAAATAGCTCGATCCCAGTCAGCAGGCATCCGATGCCTCGCATGTGCCCGTCGCCGTCGCCTTGAATTCGGTTGCAGACCCCCTTCAAGCTGATCAGGCGATCCTGAAGGCAGGCAAGCGGTTCCAAGATCCGTTTCAGTTGACCATGCGGGCCCGTGGCATCCGGCCAGAAATGATCGGGGATCACTCCGTTAGGGCTGAAAACAAAGACCAGTCGCTTTTTCTTTTCGGTCGATGCAGCCCATCCTAGGCTGGTGAGGTTTCCAAGAAGCGCCAAGCCTGCAGCGCTGAGGCCTGTCTGCTGGAGAAAATCGCGTCGATTTCCAAAGCGTCTCATCCGTTGGCTCCTTGCGACTTGTTGGCGAGGCAGTCGTGGGTGGCTACTGTCACTGCGATCTCCAGCATCAGAGATCGAATGGAGTAACCTGACTGCTGAAAGTGGCGGGTCAATCGATCGAGTGTATCGGCGCCGAAGGCGGCCGGCGGTTGCTTGACACTGAACAGGAAGGCTCGCGAGACAAACGCGCGAGCACTGTCGGGGGTGGTGACAAACAATTCCGCCAGTTGGCGGGCATCGTGGAATGCGTGAGCGGTTCCCTCGCGGTCGACATAATGGCCCGTGGTATCGACCGGCTTGCTGCCTTCTTCCAATCGATATCGCCCAACCGCGTCGAAATGCTCCAGTGCAAATCCTAAACCATTGATCTTGGTGTGGCAAACCTGGCAGTTTTCCGGTTGCGTTTGGAGATCCACCCGCTGCCGGGTCGTCAGACCGGGATGCAGATCGGGAGGGATCGGGGAGAACGCTTCCTGGGGGGGCTGGAGGACGCGTCCAAGAACGTACCGCGTCAAGAAAACACCGCGATGGATTGGGGAGCTATGGTCGAAGTAGGCCAGATGGCTCATCGCATACGGGTGATTGAGCACCCCGATGTGGCGGACGGGATCGGCAACCGTCTTTCGGAAGCCGGGCCCCGGTTCGGCCGGTTGCCAGCCCTCTCCATAAAAGGCGGCGATCCGTTCACTGGTCCATCCCGTAGGCTCCACCAACAGTCGCCGAAAATCCGATTCCGGGCTCCCCAGAACTTCGTCGATCTGGAGACGAAGCGATTCTCGGAGATCGGCGACTAGGGCGGGATCGAACCCTGGGTATACGTTGGGATTTTTGGCTATTTCCGCCGGGCTTTCCAGATTCATCCAGCTCTCCACCAGCAGCCGCATCTTCAGGTGCGACCGAGGGTCTTCCAGAAGCCGCTGCGCGGTCTGACGGATACTGGATTCGTCCTTGATCTGCTCCTTGCTGATCGCCTCCAGCAACCATCGATCGGCCGGCAGGGAATCCCTCAGCACCAGACAAAGTCGATTGGCCGCTCGCTGAGAAACCGTGCGATCTAGATCGGCATCCGGGTAAAGAAATCGAGGGCTCTTGAGCCCCAGGAGGAGAACGCGGCGAATGGCATCTGCGTCGTCGGGAGTGGAATCGATCAGCGCGTCGACCATGCGACTTTTGGTGGCCGCATCCAATGGTCCACGCTGCGCCCGCTCCAGCACCTCCACCAGAAAACTCCGAAGAATCTCTCGGTTCTCGTCCGGTTTGTCCTTCTGCTTCTTGCGATATTCCGGCCAAAGTTCCTCAATGGCGATCTCAGCCCACTCCAGCGCCGCTGCGGTTGTCGCTTCATCCCAAGGCCTGTGGACCGCTAGGCCGCGATCGTACCCGTAGCTGCGATCATCAGGCGGAAGAGATGCCTGAAGAGAAAATGTGGCAGGAGCCCAGTCGGCTCGCAGTGCTCGTTCCGGAATCGTTTCCTCTACGCCCCCAGGCGGAACCCACCTCAGCGCGATCCTCGCCGGAGGCAACTCGGTCTTCCTGGCTCGCTGAATGAAGTCGATTTTGAACGGATAGGATCGCCCTGCTGTCAGCTCGACGGTCTGACGAAACTCGGTCTTATCCCCCGACTGCACATGGTTGTCGATCAGGGTGCGGCCGATTTTCCCAAGATGCATGACGAACGAGCAAGTGCTGCGCACTACCAGTTCGTACCGGCCAGTAACAGGCGGCTCTATCGCACCTTCCCAATAGATGTAGAAAGCCTCTGGCTTGATTCCTTCTGCCGGGCTGTTGCGATCGAAATCGAAATCGATCTGTGGATCGATTCGTTCCAGCTTCTTCTCTTCATTTTTCCAGCGATCCCCATTGAAGTAGATCGCTCGCACACCTTGCTTTTCCGTCTTCCCCGGGAAATTGACGAAGGACCCGTAGAGGTCGCTGAGCGATTGCCGGAGTTGATGCTGGGTGAGATGGGCAGCTTCGCGTCGCGGGGGACGCTTTCGCCACTGCGCTGCCTCGCTGTAAAACGCCTCGTGAATGTAGTTTGCCACTGCGATTGCCTGGTCCGCAGTGCACTTGTCGGGATCTTCCTTCGGCATCGTCTTGGCGATGTATTTGGCCAGATGCGCAGGGGAATCATCGCCGATCAGCGGTTTGGCATACGCCCCATCGACTCCTTGCCCCTCCTCCCCGTGGCAGGAAGCGCAGCGGTCCCGATAGATGCGGATCCCCTCTTCATTTGTCTCTTCCGCGTGAATCCGTCCAATCGGAAGTGACGCATACAACGACACCACAGCAGCGATCAAAAGGGACAACGGCTCGCGACGCGGCACAGTCGCCGATCTCTCCATGCTTGGCAATCGCATCGGCGAAGCATCCATCGGGGCGTCCTCTTCCTGATGCCGACGTCCTCTGGCGACGCCGGCTCGTAAGATTCTCAATCCGGGAGGGGTGGGGGATTTGGGGGGCGGGTCGTTGATGGGACTGACTGGCAAAAAACCATTCACGGACCTCACCATCATGGTATCGGCAGGATCTTCCCATTCCAAGTGTTTTCCCGTCGGCTGGCGGTCGCTTGCCAGCTGCATCGCAGGAACCTCCGATGACTTGAAGTGCCCCAGCCGTTAAGCTAAAGCCAAATGCAATTGCCTTTCGAACTCGTTCTTTGCTCTTTCCATCGATCGTGCATGCCATGCAGCTGAACCAGCTAGACAAAATCGTTCACTACACTCCCTGGCAGCGTTTGACTGCGGTCAAGCACCTCTCCGGGCAAGAGCGATATCTGCAGGATCATTTCCCGAATTTTCCGGTCATGCCGGGAGTGCTGATGCTGGAGGCATTGTTTCAGGCCTCGGCTTGTTTAATTCGCCTGAGCAATGACTTTGCTACCCCACTGGTGGTGCTCAAGGAGGTCCGCAATTCCAAGTTCGCCGACTTCATGCGGCCCGGTGATACGCTGGAAATCGAAGTGGAAGTGGTGGGAAGGACGGAGACGACGGTGCAGCTGAAGGGGACCGGCAAGAAGGGGGAGACAACCGCCGTATCGGCCCGTCTGGTGCTCGAGCTGATGACAGTCCCAGAGCTTTCGCAGCCACAGATTGGAGAATCGATCGAGTCCCAAGCTTCCGATCAACTGGTAAGGCTGGCGACTCGGGCTCAGCACCAGCAGCTTTTTGGGGCTGTCGACATCCCCTAAAGACTGCCGATGGGAACTCCAACCGTTTCCTTCGGATTCGGACGCCAGCGGAAGAAAAATGTCGGCAAATGGTTCGATTCAGCGGGGGATTGAAGGGCAAGTGGTCTGGTAAACCCTTGCGGAAAACGCTAAGAATGACGGCTGGAATGAGACGGGCGAATTGGCGCCCGATGGTGGTCGCTGTCGCGGAAAGTGGCGATACGACTTGGGGAAGAGCCGTTGGGGACGACCCAACCCGACGACGACGCTCCGATACTTCTGTCAATTGCATTGGGGATTACAGAGAATGGCACCCACGTCGGAAGAAGTCTATTCGAAGGTTCAGTCGGTCCTGGTGGACGCTCTCGGATGCTCGGAAGGAGAAGCGACTCCGGAAGCGACGATCATTGGCGATCTGGGGGCTGAATCGATCGATTTCCTCGATATCGTTTTTCGACTCGAAAAGGCTTTCGGGATCAAGATCCCCCGTGAAGAGTTGTTTCCCGAGGACGTTTTGCAGAATGACAAATACGTCCAGGGCGGAAAGGTGACGGCTGAGGGGCTGGAGGAACTGAAGCGTCGGATTCCTTGGGCGGACCTAACCAAGTTCATCGCCAACCCCAAGGTGCAGGAATTCGGTAACCTCTTAACGGTTAAAGATCTTTGCAACTTCGTCAGCTCGAAAGTTGCCGGCTGACCTGTCTGCTGATCTTCCAGTGGATTTTGAAGGACTCGCGAATGGGACGAGTCCTTTTTTGTTGTGTTTGGGGGGGGCTTGCACCCAAGCACCGGTTGTCGGCTTCTGCAAAGGGATCCCACCGATGCGATGGTTCTGGATCGATCGCTTCACTGTATTTGTTCGTGGTAGCCATGCCACCGCCATCAAGAATGTGACCCTGGCCGAACCAGCCCTGGACGACTACATCCCGGGTTTCCCGCATTACTCTCACGCCTTGATGATTGAAGGGGCGGCGCAGACAGGGGGTTTGCTGGTTTCGGAGATGCTTCAGTTTGAGAAGCGGGTGGTCCTGGCCAAAATCAGCAAGGCTGTCTTCCATCGCCTCAGCCTGCCAGGAGATCAACTGCTGATCACCACCAAGCTGGAAAAGATGCAGGGGGATGGCGCCATCGTTCAGGCAACGATCGATTGCCGGGGCCAGCGGCAGGCCGACCTGGATATCTGGTTTGCGATGCTGGACGAACGATTTGGGGATGGCCCGATGTTTTCCCCGGAGTATTTGTTGCAGTGGCTGCGGATCCTTGGGATTTACGAGGTGGCTGTCGACGGCGAAGGTCGACGGCTAGCGCCTCCGGATTCGCTTCTGGAGGCGGAAAAGCTCGCTATGCAATCGGCCGCCAAGTCCCAGTAGCCGTCTACCAAAAAGGACCTTTTTCTCGGCGGCCCATGCCGGCCCTTCACTTTCTGCACGTCGCGGGGGAATAGAAATCCTGGTAGAGTAGATGGGGAAATTTGGACAGGTGTCCAGACTGCAGTCTTCGAGAGGAAACCTGCAGAACTGATGATTGTTTGCCTGAGGGATCGGGAGTTCCGTCGATGCGGCGCAGGGTGGTTGTCACAGGTTATGGGGTGGTCAATCCCTTCGGCTGCGATGTGGAGGTGATGTGGAAGGCGCTCCTAGCTAGCCGTTCCGCAGTCGGCCCCATCACGCTCTTTGATGCCACTCATTATCCCACCAAGATCGCCGCCGAGGTCCGCAACTATCCCATCGAAGATTTCGTCTCCGATCCGGATGCTTGGCTACGTCGAGGGCGTCACGCGAGGTTTGCCATCGGTGCTGCCACCCAGGCAGTTCGCATGTCGGGCATCCTTGATGCCGGACTGGCTCCCGAGCGAGTGGGAGTCTATTTGGGGGCGGGAGAAGGGAACCAGGATTTCCCAAACTTCATGGCGATGCTTGCCGCCGGCGCTTCGACGCCGGAATTTCATCTGGATGCCTTCATGCGCCGGGGACGCGACCTGGTCGATAGCAAATACGAAGGGGAGCAGGAACCCAACATGCCTGCGGCTCACGTGGCCTCCACGTTTGATCTGCAAGGCCCCAACTGCAACAGCCTGACCGCTTGCGCCGCCAGTAGTCAAGCTGTCGGGGAAGCAACCGAACTGATACGGCAAGGCCAAGCCGATGCGATGCTGGCAGGTGGTGCCCACAGCATGATCCATCCCTTTGGAGTGACAGGCTTCAATCTTCTGACGGCCCTCTCCACCAGCAATGACCCACCGGAAAAAGCTTCACGACCTTTCGATAAACTCCGCGATGGATTTGTCTTGGGAGAAGGTGCGGGCGTGGTGGTGCTTGAGGAACTGGAGCATGCCCGTAGGCGAGGGGCACCAATCGTTGGAGAGGTCCTAGGCTATGGAACTACCGCCGATGCCTATCGCATCACCGACATCCATCCGGAGGGCCGCGGCGCCATCGGTTGCATGAGGCAGGCGTTAGTCGATGGTCGATTGAATCCCGGCGATATCGGTTACGTCAATGCGCATGGCACCAGCACCTCGGTCAACGACCGAGTGGAGACATTGGCTTGCAAGGAGGTCTTTGGGGAATTCGCCAGACGAGTCCCTGTCTCCAGCACCAAGAGCATGATGGGGCACTTGATCGCTGCGGCCGGTGTCACCGAAATGATCGTCTGTCTGCTGGCCCTTCGCGACCAGACTCTGCCGCCAACGATCAACCAAGAGGTTGCGGATCCCGACTGCGATCTCGATTACGTCCCCAACGTCGCTCGTCCCTCAAAGCTGAAGGTTGCTCTCAACAACAGCTTTGGTTTCGGCGGCCAGAACGTCACGCTGGCATTGGGGCGATTCAACGGCTGAGCCCGCGGCATCAGGTGCTGGGGGGACTGCTACGTCTCACGCATCGGTGGGCCCAAGGACCAGGCGCTGGTCATCCAGTTGGAGAATTTCCAGGTTCCGTGGCGGCGCCCCCTCGAGGTTCAGTTCGAGAGTCGTGTGCGTTCCCTCCACCAACCGCCAAGTCCCATGGCTGCAGGAGGGTTGGTCGCCGCGGCTGACACTGTGCCATACCAGTTGATCGCCCGCCTTGAGTTCCATCGCCACATGGGGTCGTTCCCGCCGCCCCGCTCCGCCGTCTGGTCGAGGCGATAGCGACTCCTCCACTGGCACCGCTCGAAAAACGATCGCTCCGTGCGGCTCCCCCTGCGGATCCTGCTCCCATAAGCCTTGCAGCCAACCTTTCCATCTTGGGTCGATCACGATGCCTGCCTCTTTCAGCCTGCGGTCTGGACGATTGGGAAGTTCGGATTGTGTTGGGCTGTCACGTACCCAGCCTGGCGCGAGCCCCCTCCAGAGCGGCCCGCATCCGCGCTGCCTGACCCTGCGTGAACATGAACATCGCTGCGTCGTCGACATAGTCCATGTAATTCATGAACAAGTCCCCCAAGGGACCATTGCTGCAGGAAATCGATGGGAACTGCGGTTTGCTGTAATTGGGGCCGAACTGATTGGGGGTGTCGTCGACATGGTCGGTGTCGCGGCACCCAGGAATGCGTTCTTCACCCCAGATGTGAGACAGATTCAGGTAGTGCCCTACTTCGTGAGTCGCGGTTCGCCCACCATTGAAAGGCTCCAAAGCCGATCCAGTGGTCCCCATCGCGTCGAATCGTACCACCACTCCATCGGTCTCCTGCGGCCCCCCTGGGAACTGTGCGTATCCGAGGACTCCACCGGCCAGATTGCAGGTCCAGAGATTGAGATACCGAGTCGTATCCCAGGGATCGATCCCTCCGGTGGCAGTCGATTTGACCGGATTGAATTGCGTCGCGAAGGCTGCCACATCGGTTTTTGTTCGGGTGATTCCCGTCGTCGGTTTCCCGGAAGGATCGATATCAGCTAAGCGAAACTGGATCTGCGGATTACCGATCAACGGCCGAAAGGGTTCGGGGACTAATGCCAAGTCGCTGTTGGTCGCAGAGAAATCCCGGCTGAGTACTTCGATTTGACTTGCGATCTGCTCGTCGCCGATATTCTCGGACGCCGTGCGATGGACGACGTGAACCACCACGGGGATTTGGATCACCCCCATGCGACTGACGACCGGACCTGTCTGAAGCCAGGTTCGTGTGTAACTTTCCAGAGCCGCCTGCTGGAATCGGAAGTCGGGATGCGATTCGCAAACGCTGAAGTACGATTCCATCGTCGCGCAGGAACGCCTCCTGGGCATCCTTGCATCCACCCCTTCTTTGCGACATTCCAACGCCTTTGCTTTGCGTTTTCCCATTTTCGAACCAACTCTCGAAAAGTTACTTTTACTTATGTCGAAGCCATCCGATTCCCCCTTCGCAATCAAGGGGCATTGAGCACCAGTTCGGACCATCGACGGAGCGTTGCTTCGACGAAGTCAACGCCCATCGCCATCTTCGAGGCGTCGACCTTCTGGGGCTGATCTTCTTCGGTATGGATCAGTTGAAGCACCTCGGGGCGTTCCTTAGACTTCCCCGCAAACATCCCCTCCAGCTGTTCGACATCCACCGGCCTTAGCAATGAGAAGCTGGCGGCTTCGATTCCCGCTTTGCGGAAAGAGAGATGGTCGCTAGGCGGATAGCTGACGCCATGGTCGAAGGAGAATGGGTGATCGACATCGACCTTCTTGGCGGCTTCCACGATCGGATCGGCTTCATCCTTCGAATGCAGCCAGACTTGGTCGCCATAGGCAAAGACATCCAGATTGACGTAAAGCGTTGGCTTGGATTCCAGTTGGCGGGCAAAGGCGTCCGAACCGAGGAGCCCATTTTCCTCCAGATCGAAGTAGACGGCCCAGACTCGAACGTTCTCCAGTGGCTCTGCTTTCAGTCGCTGGCAAAGCTCCATCAGCGCCGCACAGCCCCCTCCATTGTCCACCGCTCCCCGCCCCTTGGCGACGCGATCCATGTGGGCACCCAGGACCAGCCACCTTCGATCCTTCGAATCCTTTTCCTCCTGCTCGGCATCGTCCTGAACCTTGACCATGAGGTTGGTCCCAGCAAGTTCCCCCGCCTGAAAAGAATGGGGCTCCACTTCCCAACCCTGCCGCTCCAACATCGCCGACACAATCGCTCCCCGCTCCCGCTGTTCCCCGCGACTCAATTGCTCCACGGAACCCAGTAGTCGTTCGGCTGACTTTCCCGACGCCGGCGCTGGCTCCTGTCCCCTCACATCTGCTGCCAAGGCACCGACGGCAAGCAGCAGGGAAGCTGCCAAACCCGTCCCGCGAAGCAATCGTCGGTGGAAGCACTCCGAACGAGAAAAACCAACCAGCTCACCAGAGAGGATCATGCGAGACCTTTCCAGAACGGATGTGAGAGAAACAAGCAGGAAATCCCAGCGGGATGGCCGTTTGAAGAGGGGGGGAATGTATCGATTGTAGGGTACCCATTCCAGGTTTTCCAACGATCCTCCCACGGTTCCCCTCAAGTTCGCTTGTTGCTCCTTCAGGCCGCGACTAGCCTTCAGGGTGGGTCCGGTCTAGAGTGAAGGGTGTCTGGCCAAAGCCAGTAGTCCGTCCGTTTTGTCGTGTTTTGAACTGGTATCGCGAACCATGACAGCGTTTTCCCTACGGCAATCGATGCGCACATCTCCCCGAATTTTCGCTAATCGTCGTCTTCTGGTCGATTCCAACGGACGGAATCGACTGCTGGCGTTGATTGCGTGCCTCCCCCTGCCGATGTCTCTCGCCAGTGTGGCTCCGCTCCAAGCTCAGTGCCCGCCAGCCTACCGGGTTCAGATGCAGACCATCTATGAACCGGTGGAAGTGACTACCTACCGGATCGTCTACGAGGATGTCGAAGAGGAACGAGAAATCGTCACCTACAAACCGGTGGTGCAGGAACGAATCGAAAAGCGTCAGCAGACGGTTCGCAAGCCGGTGATTGAGACAGCGACAGTCAACGAAACGTACACCGTGCTCAAACCGGTTTACAAGACGGAGGTTGTTGACCAAAGCTACTACAAGACGGAATACGTCAACGAAACCTCCCAGCGGGAGGAAACCGTGGTGACGTACAAGCCCGTGGTCGAAACCCAATACCAAACTCAGAACGTCATCGTCCAGAAACCAGTGACCGAGACACAGTACCAGACGCAAAGCTATACCGTCCAGAAGCCTGTCGTCGATACCCAGTACCAAACCCAGACCTACACCGTCCAGCGTCCGGTGACCGAGACGCAGTATGTGACGCAGACGGCGATTGCCTACCAACCGGTCGTCACCACGCAGCAGGCAATGGTCGATCAGGGTGGCTACGTCGCACAGCAGTACTACCAGCCTGGCGACACCCGATACTGGCTCCGTTGGCAAAACGGTGGCTACGCAACCGATCAAGCAACTGGGCAGACCTTTTGGAACCGCCCTGGTTTCACCTGGACCCCCTACACCGCGCAAGGTCAGGTCTCCACGCAGGTCCAGTACCGCCCCAACTGGACTCCTGTAGCGATCCCTCAAACCTCCTACATGGCACAACCGGTACAGCAGCAGGTTCCTGTCCAGGTGCAGAAGATCGAGAGCCAACTGGTGCAGCAGCAGGTACCGGTGCAGGTGACGCGCTATGAGTCGCAGGTGGTGCAGCAGCAGGTACCGGTGCAGGTCACAAGGATGGAAAACCAAGTCATCCAGCAACAGGTTCCTGTGCAGGTGCAAAAGCTGCAGGCAGTGGAAGAGAAACGCATGGTCCCTTACGTCGTCCAAAAGCCGGTGACGCGTTTGGTGGAGAACAAGGTCCCCGTTACCCAGGTCCAGTGGATTCAGGAGCAGCACGTGCGGCCTGTCACCACGCAGCGGGAGTCGTTCAAGATGGAGACCGTCGTCGAGGAAATCCCTGTGAGAACGACGACGATGGAGCGAGTGGTGCAGAAGGTCAAGGTCCCGGTGAAAGTCGCTCGGCGCGTCGAAGTCAAAGAGACCCGCATGGTGCCGCGTCAGGTCGCCACCCGAATCCCACTCGACTACTACGATCCTTTCACCCCCATCAGCAGCTCGTCCGTCCCGTCGCTGCCCTCCGTGGTTCAGCCTGCGGCAAGCATCTCACCCCGTCCTTCGGATTCGGGTTGGAAGGAGTCGGCTTCTGGGGCAGCTAGCTCTGGCAACTCGAGTGCTGGGGAGTCGAACCGGAGTTCCGCTCCTCTTCCCGACCCCAAAACCGAGTCGCCGGCGTCCGGTGCAGCGGATCCAAAAAGGCCCACCGTCGACGCGTCCCGTCCTCTGGAACTTGCCCCAAGCCCCAGTGGCGTGCAGCTTCGAGAATCGACTGCCCCCAATCCCTGACAACTCGGCCCTTCCCGAAAGTTCGGTCCATCCGAACGACTTTTGGATGCGCTGGCCCGGGATCCTTTGCGGGGTTCCAATCGGTACCTTTTTTGCTTTCTCGCGAAGGGGCAAAGCCATGGTGAGCCCATTCCCATTTGCGATCCCTGCATGGGTAGCCAGTCGGCTTCTTCTTGGTCCCGTTGAAAATGGTGCTGGATAGCGATCGCTTTGCGGCATCCGAGTGGAATCGCTTAGGGAAGGTGGCTGCACAGTTGGCGCCGTCATGGAGGAAATCTCCCACATCGCGGCGCAAGATCGCAATCCCTCCACTGCGCGACGCTGGACCAAGACCGAACCCGACGGCTCGCGCCGCTCCGCAAAAGCAGCACTGCAATTGCTTCATCGCACCGTAGTGCGGAAATTCTTGGCACGCCCTGTTGACCCTCATAAGTGTCGGGCGGCCATTTTTATGATTGAGGACGCGAGTTTACAGAAAAAGGGATCCGTCATCCCCATCGCTCCTCCGTCAACAGGCTTTGGTGCTTTGGCATCGAGCCTCCCGTCGATGATGACCTTGCCCAAGTCGACATGCCAATGGACAAATCGATTCCAAGAGGTGTTGCAATCGCTTTTCGACCCTGCCGCACACTTGAGTTTCCCCAAGTGTGCTGAGCTTCACGTTGCCGGGATGTCAAGCAAGCGATTAGTCTAGCTTACGTCGCCGACGGGCGAGCCTCATACCAAGCAGTCCTACGGTAGCGATAACAGCCGTCGATGGTTCCGGTACCTCGGACCAAGCAAGCGTATGGATATGTTGGTCGAGAACTACGCTGGATATCAAAGTGCCCGACGTCAAATCGAAAGCCTGAAGTAGCGTAGGTGTGTTCGAGGGGCTGCTGAGCCCGTAGTAGAGGCCGTTGATGGGACTGAAATCGCCATGGTGTCCATAAATGTCAACATCATACAGCTTGGTTGCAACGCCTGTCGTCGTGTCCAAAGTCCAGACCTCGTCTTCGCCGTTATACATATAGAGCGTATTGTTCAGGTCAAACGCCAAGCCGTGGGAATAACTACTGATAGTCGTGACAATGGGCGCGCTGTGCGTCCCTGTTGTCAGATCAATGGTCACTAAGTCATCAGACGTTTCAGTCCAGGAATATGCATTTCCCGAAGAATCAAAAGCCAATTCAACGATGTACTGCGTCCAACCTGCGCCCACTGGGGTACCGGCACCCGTGATGGGGTCAATCTCAATCAATCCATGAAAATTCGGGTCGTTAAACGATGTGGTGGCCCAAATACGCCCCTTGTAAACTTCCAGACCGTTAACCGCGTAACCGACATTACCGATGAGGTTCGTCGTACCAGTTAGTGGATCGATGGTGTACAGGTTGCTTGCAGTTCCTCCTTTGCCCGTTGTGCCATAGAGCACCGCCGCAGATGCGACTTCTGCTACAGCCGTCATGTGAGTGGCAGCTAAAAGAAATATGGATAGCTGACGAAAAAACGCTCGCATCAAAATGTTCCTTCGATAAGTGATCCGAAACACGCCAATCCAACCCAACAAGACACACGATAAATTCCAAACATCCGGCTAAAGACCAGGCTAACGGAAGTGGATCGGGAATGGAATTCCCCTCATGCGGTGGGTTTGCCGTCTGCGGTGAGAACCCAGCAACGGCGCCTTTCCGAAGCAGAAAGTACTCCCGATAGTCTGCTGACCAGGGAAAACCTGTCCCGTGCACCGCTGCGTTCACGTGCTGCCGATTCGCCACAGGGGATGGGGCGAATCCCGATTGCTTCAGTAGTTGGGAGTCGGTGGGCGATATTGCTCGGGATCGATCGTGCGAAACCACTCGATCGTTTTCTCCAGTCCCTCGCGAATTGCTACCTTCGGATTCCAGCCCAGGTGTTTTTGGGCGAGCGAAATATCGGGGCGTCGGCGGGTGGGGTCATCGGCTGGCAGTGGTCGGTAGACGATCTTGGATCGGCTACCGGTCAGTTCGACGATCATCCTTGCTAGTTGATCGATCGTGTATTCTTCCGGATTCCCCAGGTTGATCGGGAAGACGAGGTCATCCGAGGCATCCATCAGGCGGATGAATCCGTCGATCAGATCATCGCGGTAGCAGAAGGACCGGGTCTGCGATCCATCGCCGTAGATGGTGATGTCGGTGTGGCTGAGCGCCTGTCGGATGAAATTGGAGACAACGCGCCCATCGAAAGGGTGGACGCGAGGCCCATAGGTGTTGAAGATACGACAGATCCGAATGCGCAACTTGTTGACTCGGTGGTAATCGGTGAAGAGCGTCTCTGCAGCGCGTTTCCCTTCGTCGTAGCAGGCCCGCACCCCTACTGGATTGACGCTGCCACGGTAGCTTTCTTTTTGCGGATGGACTTCTGGATCACCGTACACTTCACTGGTGGACGCCTGAAAGATCTTGGCGTTGCATCGCTTGGCCATCCCCAGCAGATTGATCGATCCGATGACGCTGGTCTTCATCGTCTTGATGGGGTTGTACTGATAATGGCCCGGTGCTGCGGGGCAGGCCAAGTTGTAGATTTCGTCCACCTCCAGCCAGATCGGATGGATGATGTCGTGCCGAATCAGTTCAAAATTAGGCCGCTCTAGAAGGTGAGCGACATTGGCCTTTTGGCTTGTAAAGAAGTTGTCGACGCAGATGACATCGTGACCCTGGTCGACCAGTCGTTCGCAGAGGTGGGATCCAAGGAAGCCAGCGCCGCCCGTCACTAGAATCCGCTTGATCCGTTTCACCGGTGACTCCTACATGATTCCGTTTGGTAACAATCTGCTCGACGTGATCTGGAGATCGGAAGTCTACTGGGGACGCTGCAGGGTGAACAGGTCGGTGCTTCGAGCCCACCAGTCGCCGCCAAGTCGAGCGATCGAGTCGATTTTTTGGGGGTCTGGCATGCCTGCGGGATCGAGCATTCGGTCGTCGATGTAGATGGAGACGATTTCGGCGATGATTAGATTGGCCGAAATCGGGCCGTTGCCAACGGGAATCACCTGCCTGACTTTGCATTCCATCGCAAAGGCGGTGTCGGCCAGACGAGGTGGTGCAACCTGGGTTGAGGGATGCGTCGCCAACCCCAATAGCTCCACTTCGCTGTCTTCCGGTGGTAGCGACGCACTGCTCTGATTGATCCGCTCGGCATCGCGCCAGGTAGCCGCATTGATCACCAGTTCGCCGGTCGACTCCACATTGACCAGTGTGTCTTTCTTTCGGCCGTCCCGCGTGAGGGTGGGGGAGATGACGGCCACAGGCGGGTTGGCGCCGAAGATGTTGTAAAAGCTGAAAGGTGCCAGATTGACGATTCCAACGGGCGAGATCGTCGTCACCCAGGCGATGGGCCGCGGGGTCACCAGACCGACCAGCATTTGATAGACCCGCACCACCGATTCGGATGCTACATCGATCTGCATCGTCACTCCATCCAGGAATAGGGATACTGGGGCTGGTCGAAGCTGCTGGCCCCCTGAGCTACAAGAAGTGGTCGGAACGTGTCGACCATCACGGCCAGCTCATCGGTCCATTTTACCTTGCGGCTGGCAGCAATCGTCCCGGGGTGTGGGCCATGGGGAATGCCATGGGGATGCAGCGTGAAGGATCCGATATCGACTCCTTTACGACTCCCAAACTGTCCCCGCACGTAATACAGCACCTCGTCCGATTCGACGTTGCTGTGCGCATAGGGGACTTTGACGGCAAGCGGATCGGTGTCCAGCATCCGCGGTGCAAAGGTGCAGACCACAAAGCCGGTTCCTTGAAACGTCTGATGGATCGGAGGTGGCTGATGAATTCGGCCGGTGATCGGTTCAAAGTCATCTGCATTGAATGCGAAGGGATAGACCATCCCATCCCATCCGACGACGTCAAACGGATGATGCGCAAGATGGTATCTGGTCCAATTCCTTCCATCCCGTATCAAAACCGGCACATCCCCTTCCTGATCGATTGTCTGAAGCCGCTCTGGTCCCCTGATATCCCGCTCGCTCAACGGTGCACCCAGACGAAACTGTCCGTCAGGATTGAGGTAGCGGGAGGGAAAGCGGATGCTGCCATGAGCTTCAACAAGCAGCAGGTCGGCGACTTGGACGTCGTCGAAATCGATTCGATAGGTGGTGCACTTGGGCACCACAAGGTAGTCCATTGGACGGAACTGAATCGTTCCCAGCATGGTCTTTAGCCTGCCCTGACCCGCATGCACAAACCACAGCTCGTCCTCCTGGGCATTTCGATAGAGTTCCTGCTGCTGATGGGCGGGACGGCAGCGGGAGATCGTGGCATCGGTATTGAAGAACATCGGCACACGACCATGAATCACATCCCCCTGGCGCACTAGGCCGGCCGTCTTCAGGTGAACGTGCCTCAGGGGCAGCGACGCCGCTTGCAGTGGACTGGAAGGTGCCAGCGACTCGATCGAACGAACCCGCGTTGGCGGTCGCAGATGATACGCGATGCTGTAGGCTCGCGAAAATCCCTCCGTCGAAATGACTTCTTCGTAGTAGATCGATTCCTTCAAAAAGCCCGGGTCGGCGGGCAGTTCTATATGCCGCTTGGGAGGCAAAAGACCTCGTTGCAGATACTGTGGCATCGAACCGGCTCCTCGATCTCAAGTGGACGCCTGGGCGACTTGGTTCCGCAGTCGCCCCAGCCGCTCAATTTCCAGTGTCACCACATCCCCTGGCTTCAGCCATCCCCCGACCGCTTCCGGAGTCAGTTCCAGGATGCATCCTCCCCCGACCGTCCCCGAACCGATCACATCTCCCGGCATCAACCGACTGTCGCGACTGGCGTGGGCAAGAATTTGAGGCCATGTCCAATACATAGTCGCCGCATTGCCGCGAGAAATCGTCTTGCCATTCACAGCAGCTTCCATGGCGAGTTCCAGCCGGCCATCTCGGTATCGATCTCGAAGGTCGGAAAAGGGCACCACATACGGCCCCAGCGCGTTGGCGAAGTCCTTCCCCTTGGCGGGCCCCAACCCGATCGCCATCTCCTGCCTCTGGAGATCCCGAGCGGACCAGTCGTTGTAGATCGTGAACCCCAGCAGGCAGTCCATCGCTCGATCGTCCGCCGGGAGATTGGCCGCCTCTTTTCCAACTACTGCGGCAATCTCTAGCTCGAAATCAAGTTCCTGCGTGCCCTTGGGGGGGATCACCAAGTCGCCATCCCCGATCACCGTGTGAGGATTGGAGAAATAGAAGGCTGGAATCTCATACCACTGCGGAATCATCGCCAGGCCCCTCTGACGACGACAAGTCACCACATGCTGCTCAAATGCATAGAAGTCCCGAATCGTACGTACCGGGGGAAGGGGGATCGCCATCACAGCGTCCCCCTGGTCGCCTGCTCTCGCTCAATCGCTTCAAAAAGCGCTTTGAAGTTGCCCTTGCCGAAACTTTTCGATCCCTCGCGCTGGATGATCTCGAAGAAAAGCGTCGGCCGGTCCTGTACCGGCTTGGTGAAGATCTGCAGCATGTACCCTTCGTCGTCCCGATCGACCAGGATGCCAAGTTCCGCCAGTTCCTCGATATCTTCCTTGATGGAACCGACGCGCTGGCCGAGCGAATCGTAGTAGCTGCGAGGCACTCGAAGGAAAGAAACGTCGTTGTCGCGCAGTGCCCGGACCGTCTTGATGATGTCGTTGGTTGCCATGGCGATATGCTGCACGCCGGCTCCCCCATAGAAGTCGATGTACTCTTCGATCTGGCTGCGGCGACGCCCCTGAGCCGGTTCGTTGATCGGAAACTTGATTCTGCCCTTGCCCCCCTGAACTACTTTACTCATCAGCGCCGAGTACTCGGTTGAGATATCGCGGTCATCGAACGATACTAGCTGTTCGAAGCCAAGTACCCTCCGATAAAAATCGACCCACTCGTTCATCTTTCCTTCTTCGACGTTGCCGACGATATGATCGATCGCCAGCAGGCCTACGGAGTGATAGGTCGATGGGCTATACCGACCTGGGTCGATCGGATCGTAGCCGGGTGCGAAGACACCACGGTATCGGTCTCGATTGACAAACGTATGGGTCGTGTCGCCATACGCCCGGATGGTGGCGTATTCATACACACCATGAGCATCCTCGATCGCTCGCGGTCCGATCACACCAACCGCCCCCCGCTCGACCGCTAGGTTGTACGAAAGTCGAACATCATCCACCGCCAGCGCTATGTCGGCCACTCCGTCCCCGTGCTGGATCAGTCGCCCCGCATCGGGGTGCGTCGCCCGCAAGGGGCTCTGGAACACAAAGGTGATGCCTCCCTGCTTCAGCACATACCCTGCTTCATTCTTGACCCGCGTCTCCAAACCAGCGTAGGCGATGACGTCAAAGCCATAGGCGTTTCGATAGAAGTATGCCGACTGGCGGGCGTTACCGACAAAGAAACGGACATGATCGATCTTCCGCAAAGGGATTTCCTGGACTGCCCCCATCTTGCAACCTCCACGATGAATTTATTCTATTAACCTTGCTTATTGTATCGCTTCGGCCCAGTGGCGAAAGAATGCCAAGCACTCGGGATTGGCCAGCGCTCCACTGTTGCCGGTTGGCCGCCCCGTCAAGGCATTTCTGGCAGCGATCTCCGACAGTTTGCCATTCAGAGTCCTCGGGAGATCAGGTGCCGCCACCAAGTGCTTGGGGACGTGGCGGGGTGAACAATGCTGGCGAATCCGCTTCCGAATGCGCTCGGCTAGCTCCTCATCGAGGCTACTCCCATCGGCCAAGCGGACAAATAGAACAATCTGCTCATCTCCATCCCGCCTTAGCGCCGTCGCCAACCCCTCCAGAATTTCAGGGATCCCCTGTAGCTGCTGATAGATTTCGGCGGTGCCGATACGCACCCCTCCGGGATTTAGGACAGCATCCGAGCGACCGAAGATTTCAAAACCTCCGGAAGCATGCTGCTGGCACCAATCCCCATGGCTCCAGACTCCTTCAAACTTTTGATAGTACGCCGCATCGTACTTGGTATCGGACGGATCATTCCAGAATCCAACAGGCATGCTAGGAAATGGCATCGCAGCGACCAGTTCGCCAGGTGATCCGATCACACGGCGGCCTGCTTCGTCGAACACCTGCACATCCATCCCCAAGCCCGCACACTGGATCTCTCCGGCGCGGACCGGCAGGGTGGGATTCCCCAGCACGAAACAGGAAACGATGTCGGTACCCCCGGAGATCGACGCGAGGTGCATATTGGGGTGGACCCAGCGATAAAGCCATTGGTACTGATCGGCTAGAAGGGGTGAGCCGGTTGAGAGGAGGCATCGCAGCGACTTGAGATCATGATGATCGCACGGAAAGTACCCCTGCTGCTGCAATGCTGCGAAGTACCGAGCGCTGGCTCCCATGTGGGTCACGCCCGCCTGTTCGACAACCCGCCACAGCACTCCCGGATCGGGTGCCAAAGGTGAGCCATCGTAGAGAACGATGGTCACCCGAGCAGCCAGGGCGGAGACCAACCAGTTCCACATCATCCAGCCAGTTGTTGTGTAGTAGAGCATGCAGTCGCCTGGCCGAAGATCGCAATGCAGTCGATGTTCCTTCAGGTGCTGAAGCAGCGTTCCCCCGGCTCCATGGACGATGCACTTGGGGGCGCCGGTAGTCCCCGACGAATAGAGGATCGCCAGGGGATGCTGAAACGACCTCCGGGGAAACGGCTCTTGGAAGCGATCGCCACTGAGGACCTCATCCCAGCTGGTTTGCCTTGGCTGGCTGTCGGCATGATTGCCGGGCAGACCCACCACCACCCAGTCGCGCAGCGTCGGCAGCTTGTCCACCAACCGCTCCATCCGTTCCGTCAGGTCCAATCGTTTGCCGTTGTAATGAACCGCGGAAGCACTGATCAGCACCACGGGGTCGATCTGTGAGAATCGATCTGCCAGCGCACCGTCTCCGAAGTCTGGGGAGCAGCAGGACCAGACCGCGCCGATGGCTGATGCGGCTAGCATGCAGACGACCGCCTCGATCCGATTGGGAAGGACCGCCACCACCCGGTCTCCCGCCTGGACGCCTCTGGCCAGAAGAAAGCCTGCAACCCGCCGCACCTGGTCGGCCAGTTCCCCACGCGTTCGTGTGCCGCACTCCCCACGCTCGTCGTAGGCTCTCACCGCCACTTGGTCCGCAAACTCCCGGTCCTGCAGAAGAGATTCCTTCAAAAGGTTCTCAGTAAAACTAAGGCTTGCCTCAGGGAAGAACTGCCACCTCCGAAAGAGATTGGATCGGCGGCAATCGACCCCACCTGGATCACCCGCTACCTGGCTATCGTCCCAGATCTCGCGCCAAAAGCGTCCCGGCTCGGCCACACTCCAGCGATGCAGCGCCGCGTACCGGTCCAAAGGGGAACTCATCGGATCGCTTGCGGCTCTGGGGATGTTCGGGCGAAGCGCGAATGAAGTGATCTGCGCCCTGGCGATGGAATCTGGGGAAGGTGTCCAGAGGATTTCCGCCGAAGAGTCCGCCATGATCTGCAAGCTCCTGCCTCAACATCCAATGCAATCCGATGAACAACTGTCATTCCGTTCTTGGGGTTACGCCAATCCGCTTGTCCTGGAGGGAAACGGGGCGGTTTCGTGGAACGATCGATACCAAAGCTACCTTTCGGTGGCGTAGCCGCCATGCCGAAACCTTGCCATCCGACTGCCATTTTCGATCGGTGGCAAGCCCGCTGTCGGGGAAACCCGTTTCACAGCCACAAGCAATCCCTGGCCTTTCCTGGAGGCGAGCCCAGGGCCCGGCGACACTGCGTGCGGTTCCTGGCATAAAATCACGCAGGCAGTTGCCAGTACGATTGTGAGGGAATGGATTGTGATGAATCAATGGACCGGGAACGTCTATCGTGGCCTGCGGCGCGCTACATGGCTTCAGTCGCTCATCGGCCGTGAACCATTCTATTGGGTGAAGGAGCAAGCGGGCGTTCGTGAGTTCGGGTCCAAGTACGGTCGCTGGGGAATCGATACTTCGCTTTTGAATTCCCAGACCAGGATCGCATCCTTTGGGTTGGGTGAGGATGTCAGTTTCGAGCGAGCGATCCTGGATGCGTTCGGGTGTCGGATCGTAGGATTCGATCCAACACCCAAGTCAATCCAGTATGTACGAAATCACCTGAGCCACCCGCAGTTTGTGCATCATCCCGTAGCATTGGCCAGCCACTGCGGAACGATCCAATTCGCTCTGCCCCCTTCCGAGGCAGCAGATCAGACCAGTGCATCTGCCGTCGCCACCTACCGGACCTCCGGTGATCCCAGGACGATCGAAGTGCCGTGCGTCGACCTGCGCGGGGCGTTGGAACTGGCGGGGCTCGATCGAGTCGATGTGCTCAAAATGGATGTCGAAGGGACGGAGTATGAGGTGCTTCTTCAGGCCGTGAACGATCGATCCCTGGAGGGCGTCCGGCAACTTCTTGTTGAGTTCCACCACTTTCTTCCTGGCCTGACCCCAGAAAAAACGCGCCACACGATCGCTCAGCTAAAGCAGGTTGGTTTTGAGATCGCCTGGATCGGGCGAACCAACCACGAATATCTTTTCGTGAAGCGATAAGCCTTCGGCTTGGTTTCGGCTGCGGCAAGCCAAGTCCCTGCACGGTGATCGATGAGTTGCGGCAGCCGTCAGGGTTGCTTGCGAAATCGGATGAGGACCAACGACGGATCCCCCTGCACCTGAAAGCTGTCGGGGCGTCCCAGGTCGGAACTGGCATTGCGGAGGCAAACTTCCAGCTGTTCGTCGCGGAATCGAAAGATTCCAAAGACCTTCTTCTTTTCTTCGGGCGGTTGGAAATCGAGTCGCATCGGATCGTGCTGGAGATCGATTTGGTAGGTGCAGGCGACTTCCCGTTCGTCCTGGAAGTTGCCTCGTACCAATAGCTTCCCCTCTTCGAAGGTGAACCGAATCTTCGCGACCGCCTCCTTTGGGGCTGGCATGCCACCCCGCTCCATCGCAACCGCCTGCCAGACGCCAAGCAAGGATTTTTTGGGGTCACTGGCGGAACTCGATGCACAGCAGAGCATCAGGACAATCCAAGCAAGCCAAATCGACGCTGTGTCAGCTTTCTTCATCGGAGAGGCTCCGCGGAATGGATGGATGGCCACCGGCAGCATGCCAGTGGATGGCCTTGCTGAACTGAGCCTCGCCGCACAAGAAAACAAGGCGACCCGCTTGGCAAAATCCGAACTGCGGACAGTTCGCTGAAGAGGTTGCCAAACGGGTCGCCTATCGTTAGTCGAATCGCCTTAGAAAACGGCGGATCAGACGAAATTCTTCTTGTTGGTCCCAGGCACCGCAATCTGGTACTTGCCAGGAGATACTGGCTGGATGGGAGCGGGTGCATCAAACGACTTGATCGAATCGAAGTCTGCAAGAGCGACCTGGCTGTTGAGGCACTCGTCCCAAGTCAGCTTGGCACCCGAATAAGTCGCCAGACGACCCATGATGGACGTCAGAGTGCTATAGGCGCCGTAATCCCCTTCGTTAGGCCGCTCGCCCCTGCGAATCGCCGCAAACAGGTCGTGATGTTCCTGGGCCCAGCCGTCCTCATTCTTGGGAGCCTGCCACGCTAGCTTGCCACTCTTGTCGTAGATCTTGCCCCCGGAGATATCAGCCCAGCCGTTGGAGCCGTGAGCGAACTCTTCCACCGAGCTCCAGCAACCTTCGATGTGTCGGCATTGCGATAGCAGTTTCGTGCCGTTGGGGTAGGTGAATTCGACGAAGTGATGGTCGAAGATTTCGCCGGTATCTGGGCCCGTTCGAACCTGCCGACCGCCCTGCCCCTGCGCTTCGGCGGGGTACGATTGCATCAGCCAGTTGATCACATCCAGGTTGTGGATGTGCTGCTCGACGATGTGATCGCCCGAAAGCCAGTTGAAGTAGTACCAATTATTCATCTGATACTCGGTTTCCGACTGCTTCTCATCGCGGTTGCGAATCCAGACGCCACCGCCGTTCCAATAAGCGCGAGCCAGAATGATGTCGCCGATCGCACCTTCCTGAAGTTTCTTGATCGTCTCCTTGTAACCGGATTCGTGATGCCGCTGCAGACCCACGGCAACCGCCAAGTTCTTCTCCTTGGCGATTTTGTTGGCTGCCAGCACGCGACGCACCCCAGGGGCATCGGTCGCAACTGGCTTTTCCATGAATACATGCTTGCCTGCATTGACGGCGGCTTCAAAATGCATCGGTCGGAAGCCGGGAGGGGTGCACAGAAGGACCATGTCGACACCCGAGTCGATGACCTGCTTGTACCCTTCGATCCCAACAAACCGCCGCTCTTCGGGAACGTCAACTCGATCGTTGTGCTTTCCCTTGATCGCGCGATAGCTCGCCTGCAGTCGGTTCTGGAAGACGTCGGTCATCGCCGTCAGTTTGACCGGGCCCTCGGTATCGAGCGCCTGAATGGCAGCGCCCGTGCCTCGGCCACCACAACCAATCAGTCCGATCTTGATCTCATCGGAACCACCTGCGAAGGCAGCCCGCTGAACCGGCAATGCCTGGGAGGCCACCGTGGCGCCTGCGGCCATCAACAGGGAGGAATCTTTCAAAAAGGCTCGACGGGAAGGGGCCGCGCCGCTGGCATCCAATCGCTTCTTGGACATCTCAGTTCTATCCTTGATGGGGGTCGGGAAACGTCGGCTATCGACTACCGATTCAAACGATCAAAAACACTCCGGACCCACTCCACGCGACGGGGTTGCCGCGTTAAGAGAGAAGATAAAGAACTGGTTCCACCGAAGTGGGCCCGGAAGTGCTTGAAGGAAAGTCTATCGAGCGACAAAACGGTACGGAAAGATTGATTTCTCACGCGACCATTTTTCGCTCGTCCAAGGGAGATTATTCTCCCCTAGCTTGGCCTTAGTGTAACTCTTGGCGGCACTCATTGCAATCTCCCAGTCGAGTTGCCTGCCCGCATACGGCTCGACAATCGGTGGCTTTTTTGGCGATACTGACGAAGCCAGCGGGTTCCCCCCGGCTCCCTCGGGCTACCCAGTGCCTCTCGGAATATGGCTTTTGCCGTCTCGCGAGGACCAGAGTTTTGTATTTAATCCGCGACGAAGGAAGGCGAATTCATGATCCAACGCGATGGTGGCAATCCAACCCTCCCCTCTTCGGCGACACGTTGGGAGGCGATGGCAGACCAGGTTCTTTCTGGCGTGGACCTGTCGACCGAGCAGGCGTTGGAAATTCTTCGATCGCCGGATGATCAATGGCTGGGAATCGTCCAGGCTGCCCATCGCGTGCGTCTGCACCACTTCGGCAAGTCGGTGCAGCTCTATTTTTTGATGAATGCGAAAAGTGGCCTATGCCCGGAAGACTGCCACTACTGCAGCCAGTCGAAGATTTCTTCCGCACCGATCCCCAAGTACACGATGCTCAAACGAGAAGACCTGCTGGCGGGTGCCGAACTGGCCGCTCAGCGACGATCGAAAACCTACTGCATCGTCATCAGTGGACGTGCCCCGAACGAGCGGGAGTTGAAGGCGGTCGAGACGATCGTTCCGGAGATCAAAGAGAAGTTTGGACTTCAGATTTGCGCTTGCCTGGGACTGCTTACCACCGAACAGGCGCAGCGCCTCAAGAATGCCGGCGTCGACAAGGTCAATCACAACCTCAATACGGGCGAGGGGCATTACGAAAAAATCTGCACCACCCACACCTACCAGGACCGATTGGACACACTCCGCAATGTCCGGCAGGCGGGACTTCAGCTATGCAGTGGTGGCATCCTAGGGATGGGAGAACGCCCCGAGGACATGGTCTCGATGGCGATGGAACTGCGGTCGCTGAAGGTGGAGTCAATCCCACTGAATTTTCTTCATGCGATCGATGGAACCCCTCTGGAGCAAAAAGAATACCTCTCCCCTCGCGATTGCCTGCGGGCCTTATCGATGTTCCGAATGGTCAATCCTGCCAGCGAACTTCGGATCGCAGGAGGGAGGGAACGGCATCTTCGCGCCTTGCAGCCCTTTGGACTCCTGGTCGCCAACAGCATCTTCGTGGGGGACTACCTGACCACCAAGGGACAGGCAGCCGACGAAGACTATCAGATGATTCGCGACATGGGGCTGGAGATCACCGAAGAAGCCATGGCGGCTGACTAAAGGTATGCTCCAGGTCCGCCTTCGACGAAAAAACCGAGCTCTCCTCGGAGAAGAGCTCGGTCCAAAGAAAATTGGTCCCAGCATTCACGGCGATCTACTGCTCAAGTCGAATCCGCATTCGATTCGGGCTGCACCCTCCCGTTGCGTCGGGCAAGCCCTTCGCGATGGGACCACAGTTTGCCGTAGCGCTGCGACAACGAATGGCTCAGACGCTCCGACACTCGCTTGACCAAGGGGCCGATACGGGCATCGCGATCCTGGATCACCAGCGTCCCATGCCGCTGCATCTGAACCACCAAGCGGCATTCCTTATCGTCGCCGCCGCGACTGGGGCCATTGGCATCGACCAACTGGACCTTCATCTGCGCAATCTGGGGAGCAAAGCGGCCAAGAGCCTCTGTCAGCCGGGAGAGGATCCAGTCTCTGGAGCGTGGCCCCAGCGTCAGACCGCGTGCGTGCAAGACTACCTTCATCGAGCGCCTCGCTTTCCTTTCATTCGACTCCCAACGGGTGTCGCCGACACAGACGGCGAATGCTGACCCGCCGGTCTAAAGGAATCGTAGGCGCTCTCTTCTGAGGGAAAAGGTGCGATAAAAAAATCGGTCAGCGAATTCGAATCGAATGCATCTAGACGCCCCCCTGAAAGGTTGCACTCTGCCGTCGCGGGGCTATTTTCCAAATCGGTAGAGGTGCTGATCGGTGCGCAAGAACATCGCGCCTGCCAGGAAGGCAGGTGTTGCCAGTGTACGGCCTGGAAGTTCGTTTTTCCCTAAAGTTTCAAAAGCTTTTCCGGGGCGAATCCAGGTGGCTACACCATCCTCGTCCAGGAGAAGGATTTTCCCATCGACGAAGATGGGGGAGGACGAAAAGTTTCCGCCGATCCGTTCCATCCAGTGCTTTTCCCCCGTTCCTGCATCGACACAGCTTGCAATCCCGGTGTCCGAAACGAAATACAGCTCGTCGCCGATCAGCAGCGGCGTGGGTGTGCTTGGGGCGCCTCGCTTCAACCGCCAGACGACGTGGGAGTCCGTGACATCGCCAGAGCCTCCCAGCCGGGCGGCAATCAGCTCGGGGTTGTCGTAGTCGTGGTTGTAGATGACCAGATCTCGATAGATCAAAGGCTGCGGGACCACCGACCATCCATCGGCGCGGATCCTCCAGAGTTCCTTTCCATCGGCCAGATCATAGGCGGCGAAGTGGTTGGGCCCGGGAGCCATCACCTGCCATCGACCATCGACCTGGAACACATTGGGAGTCACAAAGGAGTGACTGATGCGTGCCTCCACCGACCGTGGAGTCTTCCAGAGTACCTTCCCGGTGTTGGCATCAACGGCCGCGACAAACGGGCTGGAGCTCCCATCACAGACCACCACCAGTTTGCCATCCACTAGCATCGGCGAACCGCCGCTTCCGTGGACCGGCGGGTAGTCTAGTTCCTGGCAGATCCAGTCGATCTCGCCATCCTGACGGTCCAGTCTGGCCATCCCCAGCGGTCCAAAGTGGACATAGATTTTTCCATCGGCCAGGATGGGTGTTGGACTGGCGTGGCTGTTCTTGGCGTGGATCGGCGGGGCCTTGGCGATTTCTCGCACCTGGCGGTCCCAAACCATTGCACCGGTCGACTGATCCATCGCCAGCACGTGCAAAGAAAGTCCCTCTCCTTGTGCAACAGCGGTGGTCAGGTAGACACGTCCGTCGGCGAGCACGGGCGAAGACCACCCAAGGCCTGGCACTTCGACTTTCCAGACCACCTGCTGCGTGTCTGACCACTCCGATGGGATTTCCAGATTGCCTGCATGGCCATTCGACTGGGGGCCACGAAATTGAGGCCAAGGACCATCAAGAAAGAGAAGCAGCGCGCATGCGATCCAATGCGAAACGGTCATCATCACGATCACTCACCCAGGGCAAGGAGGGAAGCTCCATCGCACCCATTGGGACGGCTGCGATGAGGGAAGGTTATTGCGGCGTGCCAATCGAGCTCAGGCAACAAAAATCGCAAACAAAGTCAAAGATAGCAAGCTGCCAAGAGGGGTGTCAAATAGGCGCACTATTGTCCCGTGCCGTCGATCGAACCCTAGGGATCACCAAGGCGGCGCGTTTATCTCTCCCTTGGCAAAACGCACTTTTCGTCGACTTTGGTGCTTCCGATTGCTCGTCGGGGCTCCCCGGTGGGCTCGTACCCGATTCCATCCTCGGACACCCCGTTGGTTCATTGAATCCATCGGACGTAGGCGATCGACAGTCGATCAGCGTCGAGTCGGTCATGGTCGAAAGTTGGTTCTGCCATCACGATCCTCTCGAATAGCGGTACGAGTCCCGTTTCACTGAGTCCGAGTCCCGTTTCACTGAGTCCGAGTACCGTTTCACTGAGTCCGAGTACCGTTTCACTGAGTCCGAGTACCGTTTCACTGAGTCCGAGTACCGTTTCACTGAGTC